>SVIZ01000025.1 GCA_015069205.1 Oscillospiraceae bacterium | reverse complement strand
AGCAGGTTTATTTGGTATGGATCAAGGCGGGATCAGAGGTTTGCCAACAGGTTTTCGAAAAGCCGCAGCAGTAAGGTCTTATCGTATTTAGAGAATCACAGTTAAAGTCACACCGGGCAAGCGTTTTTTGTAATTTGTTGTATAATCTCTTAGATATGCAAAGTATTAAGGGTGTTTTAGATTAATGAATGTGACGATAATCTGCGACGTTCTCGGTGTGCCTAATAACGGAACATCCGTCGCTGCTTACAATCTGATAAACCATCTGAAAACGCAGGGGCACAATGTCACTGTCGTTTGTTGTGATGCCGACAAAAAAGGTGAGAGCGGTTATAAGATCGTGCCCACCATGAATCTCGGTCCTATCGTCAATGCTGCGCTTGCCAGAAATGAAGTCGTACCTGCAAAAGCCGATTCCACCATTCTGGAAGATGCGATAAAGGGTGCTGACGTTGTTCATCTCCTTATGCCGTTTCCCCTTTCCTGGAAGGCAGTCAAGATATGCGAGAAATACGGTATTCCAATGACATCGAGTTTCCATGTCCAGGCCGAAAATTTCACCTGCCATATCGGCATGATGAAGTCAGCTTTTGCCACCAAGGAAGTCTACAAATACTTCTACAGGAAGGTATACAGCCACTGCACATATACGCACTATCCCACCGAATTCATCAAGCAGGATTTTGAGGGCAACATCAAAAGGCACGTACCTTCAAAAGTAATATCCAACGGTGTTTCCGAGTCTTTCTTTGAACCTGCACCGGCCGAAGCCGTCGAGAAGCAGAGGGCAAAAAACAAGGATAAGTTCACCATCGTCGTAGTGGGAAGATACTCCTCCGAGAAAGCCCAGCAGGTGCTCATCAAGGCGGTAGCCAAATCAAAATACAAGGATAAGATCCACTTGATTCTTGCAGGCGAAGGTCCTAAGAGAAGACACTATAAGAAGCTCGTTAAGAAGAACGGCGTTGACTGCGAGATGAGATTTTTCAGCCACGATGAACTCAAGGAAGTGCTCAACGCGGCAGATCTTTATGTTCATACGGCTTATGTCGAGCTCGAGTCGATAGCATGTCTTGAAGCGATAGTTACAGGCCTCGTGCCCATCATCTGCAACTCCAAAAGAAGCGCTGCAAGATTCTTTGCCCGTGACGACAGATGCCTTTACCAGAAGTGGAATTCCGAAGACCTCAAGAATAAGATCGAATACTTCATGGAGAACCCCAAAGAACTTGAAGCCTGCAGAAAAAAATATAAGACCCAGGCAAACGTATCAAGACTTGGCGAGTGCATGAACAAGATGGAGCAGATGCTCGAAGAAGCAGCAGAGACCCGTCAAAAAGAGGCCTGACGCCATGAAAGAGCGTACTGTTTACTATTCGGACCTGTTAAATGACGATTTTGCAGGCACGAACATCAATACCAAGGAACTCCCTGCTGATTATCAGTATTTTTCGAAGAATCCGGTAAGGCGCGGCTTTGCGTGCGCATTTTACCATGCGGCAGGACCTCTCGTATGGCTTTTGCAGAAGATCGTTTACGGCGAGAAGGTCATTGGAAGAGAAAAACTCAAGCCCTACCGCAAGGAAGGATTCTTCCTTTACGGCAACCACACCAGGGCGATGGGCGACGCATACTGTCCAGGGCTTCTTGCCTGGCCAAAAAAGGCTTACATAGTTGCCAGCATGGACTGCTTTTCGATAACCGGAACGAGGAGGATAGTCGAAGATCTGGGCGGAATCCCGCTCCCGGGAAGCGCAAAGGGCTTCAAGAACTTTTCGCAGGCGATGCGCCGTCATTCAGAGCTTTGTCACATTGTTACACTGTATCCTGAGGCACATATCTGGCTCTACTACACGGGTATCCGCCCGTTTAAGTCGCCCGCTTTCCATTACCCTGCCGAGACGGGCAAGCCGGTCTTCACGTTCACGACAACATGGCATAAAAGAAAGCTCCTTCCCGGTTCAAGGACCATCGTTTACGTAGACGGACCTTTCATCCCCGACATGGATCTTCCGATGGACAAGCGCAAGGAGGCTTTGCGCGACCAGGCATTGGCCGCCATGGAAAACAGAGCAAAGAACTCAAGTTATGAGAAAATACATTACGTATACAGACCGAAGGAAGAAAACGCCACATAAGACCCCCTAAAAGGAGCCATGTTTGAATAAAGAAACCCTTAAAAAACTCGTTTTCAAGCTGATGCTGATATATGTCATTGCAGGCATAATCGGCTTTATTTACGAGACGATCTGCGTTTATATCAACGACGGTGAATTTTATAAGCGCGGCACGACGTTCGGCCCGTGGATCCCGATCTACGGCTTCGGCTGCCTTCTGATCTATTTCCTGACGGTCAGATTCCGCAAAAAACCATGGCTTGTATTCCTGATAAGCGCCCTCTCCTGCGGCATATTGGAACTCGCCACGGGATTCGTACTCGACAAGTTTTTCCACACAAGACTTTGGGATTATTCGCTCGTCATCTTAAACTGGGGCAACCTGAACGGCTACATCTGCGTAAGATCCGTCATAACCTGGGGATTATTTGCGCTGATCCTTATCTATGCGATATTGCCGCCCGTCGAAAAGTTCCAGGATAAGCACCCCAAGGCATTTAAGATCGTCTCAACATCGCTGTTCTCGCTATTTGTACTCGACATAATACTCAGTCTTAGTCTAAAATAATGCCCACTTACTAAAACGAGGAGACCTTCGGATGGACATAGCTTATCTTAAGAAAAGATTCCCGCTTCTGATGCTGATATTCGCATTCGGCGGCGTCTTCGGCTTCATATACGAAGAGATCTTCTACCGCTTCGACCTGGGTGAATGGGTAAAGCGCGGCACCACATTCGGTCCGTGGATCCCGATCTACGGCTTCGGAGCGCTGATCATATTGGGTCTCACCTTCAAATTCCGTAAAAAGCCTCTTGTCGTATTCCTTTTTGCCACCATCGCATCCGGCATTCTTGAGCTTGTTACAGGCTGGGTCGTGCTGACCGTCTGGGGCATAAGGCTCTGGGACTATAACGAAGAGATCTTAAACTTCGGCAACATCGGAGGTTTTGTATGCGTCAGATCAGTGCTTTTCTTCGGTATTTCAGGCATTTTCCTTCAGTTTGTGGTAGTGCCTCTTTTCGAGAAGCTAGAGCAGAAAATGCCTAAGAAACCATGGCTTGCGCTCTGCTTTATACCTGCAGGCCTCTTTGTTCTGGACATCATCGCAAGTCTTATCTGCAGGGCTGCCGGCATCACAGCGTAAAATATTCCTGATTTTTAAGTCTACCTGTAAATAAGTTTTTACATTATGATAATAGAAGTTAACAATTCTGTTTGTTAGCATATATCTAACTTTTCGACCACCATACAAGCTCGGCGTCTGACGCTTTAGACACAAGGAGCCTATATGAATAACATCACTAAAAAACACGAAGACCTCAAGTCATTCGGACTTGTAGTGTTCGGAATTGTGCTCAACCTTGTTTGCAGCAAGATCGTCGGCCTGCTGAATCTCCCCTTCTATTTTGACTGCATAGGCACCATTGCGGCTGCTATCACGGGCGGATTCATGCCCGGCGTACTGGTCGGATTCTTCACCAATATCCTGAGCGGCATTACGGATTACACGAATCTCTATTACGGAGTTCTTAATGTCCTCATAGCGCTTGTTGCGGCATTTTTCTCACAGAAGCTTTATTTCAAGAAGATCACCTGGAAGATCATCATTCCCATCATCGCCTTCGTATTGATAGGCGGCGGTATCGGTTCCGTCATCACATGGGGGCTTTACGGAAACACCATGGGTGATGAGCTTGCTTCATCACTTGCCGGCAAGATCTACACAAACGTCGTACAGGATGCATTCTGGGCGCAGATGTATGCCGGACTCATCATGGACCTTCCGGACAAGATCATCAGCACATTCATCGCATTCATTATCTACAAGGTTTATCCGAAGAAGCTCAAGCCGCAGAAAGATATTATCCTTCTCGAATCATTTTCAAAGAGAGGAGTCTCACTAAGCGAAAAGATCATAATCTGCGTAACCATGATCTTCGGTATTGCAGCAGCAGTTGTAACTTACGTTAGTTTCAGACAGTTCAGGGATACGCTCGTTAATTCCGAAGCACAGTATGCTACGGATACAGCGAAGTTTGCAGCTTCAATGCTCGACGGCGACATGGTAGATGAATACCTGGAACGCAAAGACAGCGCAGAAGGTTATTTCCGTATCAAGAGATACTACGGCCTGATCCTGAACAGTTCTGACAGGATCCAGTATCTCTATGTTTATCAGATACAGGAAGACGGCTGCCACGTGGTCTTCGACATCGACACGCCTGATACTCCCGCATCGGAAACGGGTGAAGTAATCCCGTTCGACGAGAGCTTTGCTCCTTACATTGACGACCTCCTCGCAGGACGCGAGATCGACCCCATCATCACGGACGATACTTACGGCTGGCTCCTCTCTTCTTATGTTCCGGTATACGACAGCAATAACAGATGCAAGTGCTATGTGTGCGTCGACGTTGCAATGCCGAACATCACTGAAGTCGAGAGAACGTTTACTTTCAGGATCACGACGCTCCTTCTGGGATTCTTCATCACGATCCTTACTTTGAGCGTATATCTTGCAAAGCGTTTCATCGTTACTCCGGTCAACAACCTTGCCAAGCTTGCAGGCGACTTCGCCTACACAGACGACGAGGCGCGTAAGGAGACCCTGGACAGCATAAAGGAACTCGAGATCAAGACAGGCGATGAGATCGAACATCTATATAACGCGATGGCAAAAACAACGCGTGATACTGTCGATTACATCAACCAGTCGCAGCGTAAGAATGAAGCGATCTCCACATTCCAGTCCGGCATGATCAACGTCATGGCAGACCTCGTTGAGAGCCGTGACCAGTCAACAGGCGAACACATCAAGAACACATCCTCCTATGTCGAGATAATCTGCGACGAACTCATCAAAGAAGGAAAGTTCTCTGATATCCTCGACGAGGATTTTAAGAATAATATCGTCTCATCTGCTCCTATGCATGACATCGGTAAGATAAAGGTATCCGACACGATCTTAAACAAGCCCGGCAAGTTTGAGCCTTGGGAATATGAGATCATGAAGACTCATGCCGAAGAAGGCGCTAAGATCATCCATACCGTTAAGAAGACCGTCGAGAACGAAGAACTCAAAGAGAACTATCTCGGCGAAGCAGAGAACATGGCCCACTACCATCACGAGAAGTGGAACGGCCAGGGTTATCCCTGCGGCCTTAAGGGCGAGGAGATCCCGCTCTCTGCAAGGATCATGGCTGTAGCAGATGTTTTCGATGCCCTGGTTGCAGTACGTGTTTATAAGCCGGCAATGCCGTTTGAGAAAGCCGTATCCATCATCAAGGAAGGCTCAGGCGAACACTTCGATCCTGATGTTGTTGAAGCATTCATAAATGCAGAAGAAAAGATCCGCGCGGTCACGGATAAACTCCACTGATAATTATTCAGGAATTGATCAGCCCTTTTTGTTCAGCTCTTCGATAAGGTCGAACTGTGCGCTTATGAGCGTCCTGAGATCTTTTTGTGAAGCGGTGTTTATGTCACCCTCACTTAAAGTCTCACTGCTGTTTGCAACAGCTTCATAAAACTCATTCGTGGCATCCTCACCGTAATTCTTTACGAAGAGTTTCTCGAGCTGTCTTGCGCTTATCAGTTCATCAAGATAACGCTTTGTGACATAGACAAAAACATCATACAGTTCATCCTTGCTGTACTTGTTGTTCTTATCAACGTAATACTCGATCGCCTTGCGGAAATCTTTTGAATTGGCGTTAAGCACTTCTCCAAAATCCAAATTCATATCCTAAAACCCCCCATAGAAAAACATCTTGCCCTGATGATAATAAAATGGAATTAAAGTGTCAAAGCAGACAGGCACGATATGGGGTAAAATATCGATATTATTTCGAAAAGAGGACGCAAAATGGAACGGATAGACATTTGGAACGAGGGTGAATATAACTATCCCCTTGCTTTTGATTTCAGACCTAATCTGAGAGCTTATCTTATTGATGACAGTAAGACGCGTCCCTGCATGATCATCCTCCCGGGCGGCGGTTATGCCATAGTCGTACCTCCCGAAGGAGAACTCGTTGCCAAGAGATTTAATGAGCTTGGTTACAACTGCTTTGTAATGACATACACGACCAACCAGACGATGAGAGCGCCCGTCATGGAACAGGCGATGAGAGATCTCGCAAGAGCTATCCGCCTAGTAAGAAAGAACGCTGATGAATACAAGATCGATAAAAACAAACTCTATATCTGCGGTTTCTCCGCGGCAGGCCATATTTGCGGATGCATTTGCAATTACTGGGAAGAAATAGAAGATTCAAATCCCGACTACAAGGATATCTCCTGCAGACCTGATGCAGCGATCCTCTCCTACCCTGTAATCACATCAGGAGAATATGCGCATCAGGATTCATTCCGCTTCCTTTTGGGCAAAGACATCTACGACAGAACAGATGATGAAGCAAAAGCACTTCTCAATAAATATTCACTCGAGAAGAACGTTAAGGAAAACAATCCTCCCTGCTTCATCTGGCAGACAGAGACCGATGATCTCGTTCCGGTACAAAACAGTTATCTCTACGCTGAAGCTTTGAAAGAAAAAGGCGTAAAGTACGTACACAAAACTTTCCCAAGAGGCTTCCACGGCCTGTCCATCCCAAATGACGACTGGGCAACGGGCAACCACGGCGAGCCCTACACCGCAGAGCAGAGCTTCGCGCTCGTAAAAGCGATCAAAGAAGGAAAGCTTGATGATCCGGACAACATCTGCGATACGCTTCTGGGTTTCCTTACGCCGCCCCCGGCAGGCCCGGAACGCCCGGATTATTCCGAAGTTCTGGTATGGCCTGAAATGGCAGATAACTTCATTAAATCACTATAAGGATCAAAAGATATGATCGAATACAAAATTGCAACCAATGATGATATTGAATTGCTTATGAGCAGCCGTCTGGAGATGCTCCGCGTAGTAAACGGACTGTCTGAAGATTATGTTTATTCAGATGAGATCGTTCGTGAAAGCCGCGATTATTTTCTTAACGGCGACCACTTAACCGTTCTCGCGATCGACGGCGGCGAAGTCATAGGCTGCGCGTCGATGAGCTTCATGTGGATAATGCCGACATTTTCGCATCCTACAGGCAGACGCGCGCACCTCATGAACGTTTACACCAGAAACGAATACCGCCGTCAGGGCATCGCACGCAAAATGGTGGAGATGCTGATCGATGAGACCTGGAAAAGAGGCGCAACAGAGATCAGCCTTGATGCGACTGTCATGGGAAGACCTCTTTATGAGAGCCTCGGATTTAAGAATTCAACCGAGTGCATGGTACTTGCAAAATAAGTTTTCGGGGGCTTGTTATCAGCAGTTGAAGAATGCGTTGATAACGTCGTAATCCATACACTCCGTGATGACTAAGAAACGGTTTGACGGATCGACAGAGAATTGTTGCAGTCTCGGATTAATGCACTATGATCGTAACATCGTAATAACCGGTTATGCCTGTCGGCAATGTGTATTTATGCGGTTCATCGTTTTTTAGAGCTTTGTCTATCATAGGATCAATGTCGATATTGGAATCGCTAGTATACGAAGTCAATGTGTGATTTCCGAGATAATAAAATCCATTTTCTTCATCAGGGATAAAATAATGGATCGCCACATCGGCCTTCATTCCGCTTGGATATGCATTATCCTTGTTTGCCTGTTTGAAGATATCCCTGAGTTCTTTCAGATATTCTTCTATTTCTTCGATCTCTTCATCAGTAGCTTCACTTGAAATATAAATATCGATTCTGTAATAGTATACTTGCTGGTTTTTGGTTGTGATCTGTGTATAGACCTCATCGAAATCATGATTTTCAAGACTTTCCATCATATCTTCGTAATAAGGACTCTCATCGCTGTTGATCTCGACTTTGGCTAAGGAATGATCTTCGACAGGAACAGGATTGTTTATCAGATATGCAGCAGATATTATCGGGAAGACAATGACCGCACAGTCAACAATAATGTTTACCAGTGCCCAAACACTTCTGTGATTTATTATCTTTGCAACGATCGACAAAGCAAGGCTGACAAATACACCTAATGCAAGTGCAATGCAGACACCGATGACCTGAAATACCGCCGGCGCCATCGCGCCGAATCCGACCAGTAATATCATAAAGAAAAGGAACGGAGCCGTAATAACACTGAGAATGGTCAGGATCGTCGATATGATGTTCAGAGCTTTAACTGATCTCGGCTTCTTTTCTGCAGTATTGATCACCTGAACATTCTGATAGACAGGATAATTCGGATCGTACTGATAGTACGGATTGTTGGGATCGTAATTATAGTTTGCATAATACGGATTACCCTGGTAATTCTGATTGTTCTGAAAGTTGTTGTAGTCCTGCTGCATTTATTCGTCCTCTTATTCCGTAAGGGCCATTATATTTTATTATACCAACTATTACGGGCGGTGATAAATTGCATGTTTCAGCGTTATAATCTGTCGTATGAGTATCGAATTAAGACAGGCCAAAAGAGATGATATGCAAACGATCTGGCAGATGCAGGTCGAAGCATTTAAGGGCCTTTTGGAAACCTATCAGGATTACGACTTAAGCCCTGCTGCAGAGGGCCCAGAAAAAGTCATGACCAGATTCGAGCAGCCGTGGACAACATACTTCTTCATCGTTGCTGACGGCGTGAATGTTGGAGCCGTGCGTGTGGTGGATAAAAAGGACGGCTCGAGAAAGCGCATCTCTCCTATTTTCGTGATGCCGGATAAAAGAGGACTCGGATATGCGCAAGCAGCCATCCTTGAAGTCGAGAAGATCTATGGTGCTGACTACTGGTGCCTCGACACGATCCTGCAGGAAAAAGGCAATCTTCATCTTTACGAGAAGATGGGTTACCACCGCACAGGACAGATCGAGCACATAAACGAACGTATGGACATCGTATTTTACGAAAAGGATTAAAGCTATGAACTACAAAGTAATCGATAAAGAAACATATTACCGCAAGGGCGTGTACCGCCACTTCACCGAAGACTGCAAATGTTCAACTTCCATGACCGCGCGCATAGACGTGACAGAACTCGTGAAGTATTCAAAGGCAACAGGCACCAAGTTTTACATCAACTTTTTATACCTGCTCACCAAGGTCATAAATTCCAGAGATGACTATAGGATGCAGTATCTCTGGCAGACGGACGAGCTGATCTGCTACGACGTTGTAAATCCTATCCAGTATGTTTTCCACGAGGATACAGAAACTTGCACACCGGTGTACACGACCTATTACGAGAACTACGAAGAGTTTTATAAGAATGCATTAAGCGATGTTGAGAACGCAAAGAAAACACGCGAATATATGCTCGATTCCGCTAACCACCCTAACTGGTTTGACGCATCTTACATATCGTGGCTTTCCTACGATTCAATGAACATCGAACTTCCTGACGGCTATATCTACCTGCTGCCGATAATAAACTGGGGTAAATACAGAGAAGAGAACGGACGTCTCATGATGCCTCTTACAGTACGTCTCAATCATGCGGTTGCAGACGGATACCTCGTTGCAAACGTTTTCCGTCTATTGGAAAAAGAGATTGCTTCCTTTACCTCTTAACCGAGAAGTTTCTTTACAATGGCTTCCCAATCCTGGTAGGACTGTGATCCAATGACCGCGCTGTCACCGCCCGGAATATCAAGTACGTGTCCCTTGCTGTCGACGAATATCGTCGTGGGAACGTATCCAGTCTGGAACTGGTCGAACTCCGCCGTGTACAAAAGTACCGGATAAGTCGTATGGCAGTCCTTTAAGATCTCGTCTACCTGGTATTCCATGCCGGTTTCGGAATAAACACCAATTATCTGGAAGCCCTGATCCTTATAGTTCTCGTAAAGCTTTTCTAGGTCGGGCATCTCGCTTACGCACGGACTGCACCACGGCTCCCAGAAATTGATCATGGTGATTTCCGCATTCGCAAAAACGCTCTCGTTCCATTCATTGCCGACTCTGTCTGTCGTGCTGAAAGTAAAGTCAGGATCAAAGTTTCCGTCTGTCTCAAAAGTCGTGACCGGAGTTGATGCCACAGGACGCTCTGATGTCTCCGCGGGTTCTGTTTCTGAGTCCTCTATATCCGTAATCTCAGAGACAGTCTCTTCGCCTTCATGCTTATATGCTTCGGTCTCACGGGAGTCATCCCTGTGCTTTCTTGTCTCGTCAGTTGAGCCGCATGAAGCAATGCCCATTACCATTGCCGCACATAATATGGCTAAAATGATCTTTTTGTAATTCTTCATATTTATTCTCCTAAAATCCTTATGCCGGATTATACGCTGAACGGGTTTTGATTTTCAGGTATAACTGTGTCATCCCTTATCAGCTGAGCAGTGCTCTTTGCAGATTATAATCCCTGTTGCGGTTTTTTATGCGGTATTCCTTAGGCGTCATGCCACAGTCTTTCTTCAGGACATTCGTAAAATAACTCTGGCTCGGAAACGCGAGCGATGCCGATATCTCCGCGATCGAATAATCTGATGAAGCAAGCATCGACTTTGCCGTCTCAAGTTTTTTATTGAGTATGTATTCGCTCACAGCATACCCTGTTTCCTTCTTAAATAATCTCGAAAAATACGGCGCCGAGAGATTATTCTCCGCCGCGAGAGTCTCAAGCGTAATGCGTGTATGAAGATGCTCGTAGATGTAATTGATCGCAGCAGTGACGGCTTTTGAAGTGATGGCACTTTTTTGCAAGGCAAGCATCTGCTTTGCGTAGTGAAGACACATCTCATTATGTATCTCCGATATCTCTTCAGGCGTTGAAGCTTCATCTGCAAGACGGATGTAGTAGTCGCTAAGTGAATAGGCCTCCGACTGCGACAGACCGCCTGAGATGCAAAACCTCGCGACCAATGCTGTCGTTATCGTCATGTGATATTTGAGATTCTGAAGAGGATTATCAGAAAGCACGCCGAGACCTGTCTTCTTGTGAAACGGTTCGGATAAAAGCGCCCTTACCTTACGGAGATTTCCGGAACGGATCGTCCCATAGAAATCCATCTCGGGCGCAAGAGGCGCGTGGAAGAATTCGTATTCTCTGTGCAGGAACTCCTGGTAGGAAATCTTTTTGCGCGGCGCGGGCATTTTCGAAAGCCTCCGTAACTGATAAATCAAATATGCGTGATAAACAAGGTCTTCACGAATTATTATAGCAAGAAAAAGCAAATATCAGTTAACAAAAAGCAATAATGCCGCAAGGTGAATTTGTTATTTTGAGGTCAGTTCAAGGACATACAGAACAAGGAGGCAGTTATGAAGAGCAAAAAGATCATCAGTTCTATCCTGACACTCGCGATGATTCTTCCCATGGCAGCTTGTACCCAGCCAAAGCCGACTGAGACAGAGGCAGAGCCGACGGCAGCGCCTGCAACAGAAACACCGCAGCTCGAAGGATATGATCTTCTCTGGAGCGATGAGTTCGACGGCCAGACGATGGATGAGACAAAGTGGAATTACGAGCCGCATGAACCCGGCTGGACAAACAACGAGTTACAGGAATACACGACTTCCACTGACAATGTTTTCGTAAGAGACGGCAAGCTTGTCTTAAAGGCTCTCAAGACCACAAAAGACGGCCAGGATTACTACACTTCCGGCAAGGTCACAGGTCAGAACAAGACAGACTTCATGTACGGCAAAGTAGTTGTCTCCGCGAAGGTTCCTGAGGGACAGGGTCTGTGGCCCGCCATCTGGATGATGCCCCAGGACGAGTCCTACTACGGCCAGTGGCCCAAGTGCGGCGAGATCGACATCATGGAGTCTCTCGGTAAAGACACTACAATTTCTTATTCTACGATTCACTACGGCGAACCCCACGCCGAGCAGCAGGGCACCGTCACCATGACAGGCGCTGACAGCTTCTCTGCAAGATTCCACGAATACTCCGTTGAGTGGGAACCCGGCGAGATGCGCTTCTATACTGACGACGTTCTCGTGCTCACAGTAAACGACTGGTTCACGGCTGAAGAGGGTCAGGACGACAAGCCTTATCCGGCACCTTTCAACCAGCCTTTCTTCGTTCAGATGAACCTCGCTGTCGGCGGTGACTGGCCCGGCAATCCTGACGCGACTACCAATTTCGACAATGCAGAATTCGAGATCGATTATGTCCGCGTTTACCAGAAGCCGGAATACGACACCAATGTCCAGAAGCCTGAGAAGGTTTTCCGCGAAGCTCTCCCTGACGGCAACTTCATCCGCAACGGAGACTTCTCTGTCGCAGAAGACCTCACAGATGACACCGACTGGAAGTTCCTCCTTTTCTATGAGGGAGAAGGCCATGCAGAGATCAAGGATGGTGAGATGATCATCACGTCGACCAACTGCGGTACGGAAGAATATTCCGTCCAGCTTGTCCACCCGGATCTGCCGATGCGAAAAGGCCATACCTACAGGATAACCTTTGACATAAGAGCAGATGAAGCAAGAAAGTGTATCGTTTGCGTATCGGCACCGAATGCCGGATGGATACGTTATTTCCCTGACACGTCGATCGACCTGACGGAAGAGTGGCAGACATTCGAATTCACTTTCGACATGACCGAGAAGGACGATAACAACGGACGACTCGAGTTCAATATGGGCAAGCACGGCGACACCGCAACGATCCATATCACCAACGTAAGGGTTGAAGAAGTATAAGTGCTTCACTTCTTCATATAACAACGGGGACTGTCTCAGAATGGATGAGATGGTCCCTGTTTA
>SVIZ01000001.1:103056-381154 GCA_015069205.1 Oscillospiraceae bacterium | reverse complement strand
TTCAGGATTCAAGATATTTGACTTAGTATTAAATCTGAAGTGTATGATGTTAAGATAATAAGGAATATAATTTACAAAGAGCCTCGTGATAATACGGGGTTCTTTATGTTAAACAGCGCGTGTTAACCTTGTGAGTTGACACGCTTTTTTCGTTGTTATAAAATCATGTTAACCCAAAGGGTATACAGGAGGTAAAAGCATGCGGACCAGACTAGGAGATTTTTTAAGGAGCATAAGGATGAAAGCTAATATATCATTAAGAAAAATGGCTAATGATCTTGGCATTTCACCTGCATTTCTTTCTGCCGTTGAGAACGGGAAAAAGAAGATGCCTGATTCATGGTTTGCACTAGTCCCCGATACATATGGCCTTTCTGATAGTGAGGTCAATGAATTCAAGGACATTGCATACGAGTCCTTTGATACGGTTGAGTTGAATATAGCAAAAGCTTCAGAAAACAATAAGAAGCTTGCTATTAGATTTGCTCGTCGCTTTGATGATATTGATGAAAAAACAAGCGAGGAGCTTCTTGAACTATTAGAGAAAAGGTTTAAGGAGGACTCTCCCCATGAGTAATTATTACGCGCAAGCTGTCTCAAGACAAGAAATGAGACAGCTTGCATATTTTATCAGAAAGCATTTTGGTTACTTAGATGTTTGGATGATCCCTGTAGATCGCCTTCTTGACCAAATGTGTGAAATATTTGAAGATTTTTCATATGAAATTGTTCCCGATGAAGAATGGGACGATCCGTCTGCTCATGCGGTCACTGATATAAACGCACATACCATAAAAATAAAAGAAAGTATTTTTATTAGAGCTTGTGACGGTAAAGGTCGAGATAGAATGACTATAGCCCATGAGATAGCTCATTATATATTGATCTGTGTTGTCGGAGTTAACCTATATAGCTGTAGGGATAAAAAGATCGAACCTTATAATGATCCGGAATGGCAAGCCAAATGCCTTGCAGGAGAGCTATTGATACCCTATTACAAATTGAAGAAGAGACGCAGAAAGCCCTCTGCGGATCAATTGACAAGCCTTTGCGGAGTATCTCCCGATGCGGCTAAGTATCAGCTCAAGTTTGTTAAAGGGGGTGATCAAAGTGATTGTCAAAAATAAAAACACTGAAATCAGCTGAGGAGCTTCAATCAGTGTTCTCATAGGATGTTACACACCCCAAATTTGCAAATATATTGTGCCACATCCTTTGAGTTTTGAGAAGACCTCAAAATAAATATTTACAAAGGAGGTGGCAACAATGTCACTTACTAATTCTATGCGACGAAATTGTCGCGATGTATTTAAGTCATTTCTGGTAAAGTTCACTGAGTATGCTGGTCTCTTTGAGTTTCCCGTTATAAAAACGACTCAAAGAGTTCCAAACAAGCTTATTCCGTTTTCTAAAGCGTTATCCTCAACGGACTACGATCAATGGGTCCATTTTTATGAGGACGACTATCTCTTTGAACGCCTTTGGAACAATCCTCAGAAGTACCTCGAGAAGCTGAGTCGTTTCAATGGTGTCATACTTCCAGACTTCAGTTTATACCGGGATATGCCCTTCGTAATGCAGCTATGGAATATTTATCGTAGCAGAGCAATAGGCTGCTGGCTTCAAAATAATGGTGTTACAGTAATTCCGAATATCCGATACGGAGATAAAAGGACATTCAGAATCTGTTGTGACGGCATAGGCTCTGGTGGCGTAATTGCCGTAGGAACACATGGCACCATTAAGAACAAAGAAGATAAGCGCATTTTTACGGAAGGTTTAGCAAGTGTTATTAAGAGATTATCTCCAAGTGTGATTATCGTTTATGGATCTGCACCAGATGACATTTTCTCGGTTTACAGGGACAGCGGCATATTAATCATCAATTTCGAGAGTGATTATTGTATGCGCATGAAGGCCTTGAAGGGGGTGGTATAATGGGGGCAGGATATCATGGCGGCTTCGGATCAACGTCCGGAGCCAAGGCGAACAAAGCAATTAGTGCCTCATCTGCTTTTGTTGGAAAGGGCAAGGGTGAAGAACTAAAGGTTTATGCCAAAAATGTTAAAGAGGAACCGGGATTTACAGATGTCGTTATTCACGGCAATGCTAATTCCGCTGAATACTATCATAATGGTAAGTGGGTTAAGCTAGATCAACGTACCCTTGCGTTAGCTTTAAAGAAAGATCCTGGTTACAAATCTGGTGGTATTCGTCTACTATCATGTAGTACAGGCAAGTTGGATTCTGGTTTTGCACAAAATCTTGCGAATAAGCTTGGTGTACCAGTAAAAGCTCCAACGGATACTCTTTGGGTATGGCCAAACGGGAAACTTACTATAGGTCCAAATCAGTACAAGAATACAGGCACTTGGAGAGTATTCAAACCGAAAAAGAGAGGAGAAAAATAATATGAACATTATTAGTCAAGGTTACTATAAAGAAATGCCCCATGGTGAGCCGACTAATCCGTCTATTATGGATTTTATCGGCAAAGAAGATAAGAGCTTAATTGACAATATATGCTCATATCTTGAATCAGGTGTGCCGCTAGCAACGACCCCCGGAGTTGTTGATGACATTATCAATCCAGATAGGGGTGTTATTGGTACACCAACTGCACTTACAGACGGAACATGGGTTTGGCCGGGAGATCTATCGTACTATGTAAAGACTTATAAGCTGAAGCTTTCCGATGAGTTTATTCAGACGATGAAAGACAATAATTGGAAGATCCCTATTACACTTGAGGATATTGATCTTGATTCTTTAACAATAGACGGAATATCCCCATTCAATTAATAAGCATTCCATCATAGAAGGACCTGAGAAATCAGGTCCTTTTAAATATCTTATTGTATAGAAATAATCTAACTTACAAGATTTATAAGAATAGAATAGTATTGACACGGAAATTTAGGTTGAATATTAGCTAAATTCTTACTATAATATCTAAGGTAAGGAGGCAGTTGATATGTTGATCAATACAGATACTATTATTTCTATATCAGAGGCGAATCAGAATTTCTCGAAGGTAGCTAGACTTGTTGACGAAAATGGTGTAGCAGTAATCATGAAGAACAACGCTCCAAAATATATTGTGATTGAGTTCAGCAAAATCAAAGAGAGCTCCGAAACGGCAGAGAAAGCAGCTGCATCGTTAGCTAAGCAGTTGATTTGTTCCAAAAAGAAAACCTAACACAAAATTGTCGTCACATCATCACAGTCGTCACAATTACATCTTTTTAGCATAGAAAAACAAAGACAAGAGCAAAGAACGGCCATTCCGAGTTGAGAACAGTGAGCATTCAAAACTCCAAAGAGTTTAGAACACTCACCGATTCACAACTCTACATTACTGCGCGTTTCTATTCATTCCGCGCTACCGCTTAGATAGCCACCCACGACTTGAGGGGGCGTAACCCCTCAAGATCGCGGCTGGCGAGGGGAAATGAATAATAATCAGCAAACCGACAAACAAATGTTAGCAATTGAGAGATAAGGGACATTATTGGTACAGTGATCGAGTTATACTTAAGCAAACTATTGAATTAAAGGTGGATTGGAGGGATAGTAATGCATATACAGAAAAGACAAGGAACATATAGAATTACTGTTAGTTGTGGTCGAGATGAATCAGGAAAGCAAATACTATGCACAACTACTTTTGCTCCGCCTAAGGGACTAACTGAGAAGCAAGAGAAAAAGGCTCTCTATGAGTTTGCTGATAAATATGAGCGCAAGATCAAGGGTGGTGCTTCTGCAAATTATAGCAAGATGACTTTCAAGTCATTTTGTCTAGATTACTATTATAAAAACCATCTTGAGACTTTAAAGCCTAAGACAGCAAATGGTTATCGAGCCGTTATTGAATCTCGTCTTATTCCGTATTTCGGTAATATGAGAATTAAGAACATTACACCTTTAGATGTTCGTGGGTGGATGGCAAGTTTAGAGAGAAAAGACGGGAAAGATAAAGATCTTTCCCGCAATAGTACCGGAAGTTGGTTTAGGACCTTATCCGCTATTTTAGGAAAAGCTTATGAGTGGGAGATAATAGATGAAAATCCGTGTAAACGAGTAAAATCGCCTACTAATACTCAACCTGATGTAGAAGCACTACAGCTTTCTGAAGTACAGACTATATGTGATAAGCTCCCGGAATATGATGACATTAGAGCCAGAACTTTCATTATGCTGATCTTGAATACAGGTATGAGAGAAGCTGAAGCAGCTGGGTTGGAATGGCGAGATATAGATTTCGATGATGGTGTAATATCGATAAGAAGAACATCACAGTATATTCCCGGTCGTGGAATGGTTGAAAGCACTCCTAAAAGTAAAACATCAGTTCGAGATATACCGATATCTCAAGATATGGTTAATGAGCTGGTCAAATATAAGATCTGGCAGAGGAAAGTGATAAAAGACCTGGGATCCGTGTATGAGGGTAATCCCGGTGAGGAAGCTCGGTTGTTTACATCGTGGAACGGGAAACCAATTTTCGATAGTACTTTAAGAAAATGGCTGACAAAGTTTTTGAAATGGTGTGATCTGCCAAGAGTTACAGTTCATGGATTGCGACATACTTTTGCCAGCTTATTGATTGCAAATGGTACGGATGCAAGAACGACAGCGGCACTTTTAGGACACAGTTCTCCGGCTCTTGTTATGAATGTATATGCCAACCCTCAAGACGAAGCAAAGGCGAGAGCGGTCGACAGTTTGAGTGGCTTAATTAAACGAAGAAAAAAGAGGTGAATTTGGTTAACGTTTGGTTAACGTTTTTCCAAAAAGATACAAAAAAGTGCGTGAACATATGTTCTGATAACGCCCCGCAAACCCAATAAAATCAAGGCTTTGCGTTAGTTTTTGAAAAGTTATAAATTGTGGGGGAATCCATTTGTAATCAGCAGGTCGTGGGTTCGAGTCCCACAAATGGCTCCAAGACCAAAACCCTTGAAAACATTGCGTTTCAAGGGTTTTTCTTTTGCCCGGGGAATCGCTAGATAAGCAATAAAAGGACCGAAATGGTAACTATTTGGTAACCATGCTCAGGTTTTTGGTTAACGTTTGGTTAACGTCTGAGATTTTTCTGCTTATTTATTCCGTCCAACTTCCGGGGTTCACTTCAGACCAGCCATCGGTCATATGATACAATTTGTTAGATAAATCGGTAGTCGGAGGAATCTATGTTAAGACTCAGACAGTATAAGGAAGCTGATGCCGAGACGATCGCACAGTGGATACAGGACAAAGATACCTTTATGAAATGGGGCGGAGAACTCTTCGGTGAGTTTCCGATTAATGGAGATATCATAGCAGATGTATATAAGAACAAGAATGGCCTTTGCATGGAAAAGGATAATTTCTATCCCTGGATCGCCTTTGATGAAAGCGGTGCCGTCGGACACTTTATCATGAGATATCTTAACGGTGATAATAAGACGCTTAGGTTCGGCTGGGTCATCGTTGACGGAAATATACGCGGAAAAGGCTATGGTACTGAGATGCTCCGTCTGGGAATGAAATATGCCTTTGAGATCCTTGGAGTAGAAAAGATCACGATCGGTGTTTTTGAGAATAATAGTCGTGCACATGCATGCTATAAGAGAGTCGGATTCCATGATACGGAAATCGTAAAAAAAGATCCTTGGAATGTAGTGGAGATGGAGATACTGAAGGAAGAATATCTATCTGCTAATTGACTTTGCTTGTATTAATTTAATAGCTATTATCTGAAGAAAACCAAATAAGATTGCTGGCGGGTAAAGAATGAGCAACATGCAAAACTTCATTACTGTTGTGTTTTGCTGACCGTTCTATATTCGTCTTCCAATACAAAATCATTGATGCTTTTTCTGATGTCTTCAGAGAGTTCTTCGTTTTCAGCTTCTAATTTCCTTATTTTCGCTTCGGTGATGGATAATTCGGTTTTGAATTCTTCCATATAAGTGTCTATTTCTTTCATTATCTTGAATCTGGGGAAGACATAGCCGAAATTAACACCTGCGCCGATAAGAAGCGTGAGGCCGCCAAAAACAGCCATAAAAGTTACCGCTCCTCCAGTGCCGCTTGAATCCAAAACTGCGGCGATGATAAATTCTAAGATTTAAAAAAAGGCCGTATCACACCATCCGAGAATGAAGTATGCTTTAGGATGCCATTTTCCGTACTTGCCGGCTTTGATATAGTAATCGCGACGGGTATCTTCGGTTAACTGCATGGCAGTCTCGATCCTTTTGCAATCCTGGCGCAGTGATTCTATCTCCCTGCTACAATCGATCTGCCGTTTTTTGTCAGCATAGAGCTTGGCAAATTTCTTAAAGTATTCCTTGTCTTCTTCAGAAGCACAGTCGATCACTTCATTAACTATTATGGGATTGTACGAAAAGCGTTTTGCTTCATCTGCATGGACAAGTCCGTCCATATCTTTCAGGAAGGCTGCTGCAAGCATCAATCCTCTAAGAGCATAAAAATCGTGTGGATTTGTCTTCAATGAGAGTCTGTATGCCTCAACAACGGTCTCGAATTCTTTTCGCGACATATGTGATCCACCTGTCTTGATCCCTTAATAAATATCCCTATACCGACTTTATATATTATAACAAACCGTGGTGATATCGTTCATTAAGGCTTCTCGAGAATAACAAGTTGGGCATATCTGTCTTTTTGCACTCCGATATACCGGAAGCCCTGGCTTTCAAATCTTGATCTCATCTCTTCGGATGAAAGGAATTCCCCGTTGATGTTACGGCACATAAGATTAAGTGCTTTTCTGACCGGGTGGGGGAAGGCGGGATCTGCGATATATAATCTGCCGTTCGGCTTCAGGATCCGCAAAGCTTCCTTCCCGAAAGCTTCTTTATCAGGGAAATGATGATATGCCATGCATGCGGTTAATGTATCGAAATAAGAATCATTATAAGGGGTGTCTTCGCAGGAGCATTCCCTGATATCCATGTCAGGACATTTGCGGCGCGCGACAGAAAGCATCTGTGGCTCGACATCAATTCCGTGTCCTTCTATGTTCTCGAACTCATTGAATGTTTTTAAGATAGTACCTGTTCCGCAGCCGACATCAAGGATCTTGTCGCCTTTCCTGAGGTCAGTATATCTGTACAGGAGTTCGTAAAACCTGCGTGACAACCTGCCTTCAAAATGATCGTCGTATTTGTTTGCCCTCTTGTCGAATTTGAAATCTTTCTTTTCCATAATTAAGTCCTTTCTTTTTCTATTGCCAGGAATGCTCCCAGTGCCATGATGACAAATGAAATGATGAACAGCCAAGATGGTATCTTCGGGAAGAGCACAAGTGAGATAAGCGCTCCAATGAATGGAGCCAAAGCATAAAACGCTGATGTCTTTGCTGCACCTATATAACGCTGGGCATAGACATATGTATAAATGCTCAGACCGTAAGCAATGAAGCCCAAGAGCAGTGCAAGCAAGATATATGGGGTAATATTGAGTCTCTCGCCGCATATCAATGCTACGATCACTGAACCTGTTCCCGAGCCGAAGCCTTTTATTATCACTATCTTTGCAGGATCGCGGTTGGAAAGCTTGCGTGTGCAGTTATTCTCAAGTCCCCAGCAACAACAGGCTAGCAAAGCCAGAAGCGAGTATACGGATATGGTGAGCGATCCGTTTTCGCTTAATGAGAGCATAATGCTGGCGGCTGTTATAAGCGTTATCGCGATCCAAAGACGTGGCGATAATTTTTCTTTGAAGATCAGAAGTGCGATCAGGGATGTCGCAACTATCTCGAAATTATTAAGCAGAGATACTGATTCAGCTGAAGAGTACTTTAATGCGGTCATCAGAAGTATTGGTGCGGCTATATCAAGAATTACCATCAATATTAGATATGGAATATCTTTATGGGTAAAAGCAGCTTCTTCTTTGCTCTTTTTACGGGAAAAGAGAGTTGTGATTACCATTCCTGCAGCTGCTCCGAGATAAAGAAGTCCGGCCATAAAAGCAGGGGGAATCTTTTCCATAAGAATCTTTGAGAACGGTGTGCTTACCGCATATAGCAGTGCTGCATATATAGCGTATCTGATTGTTTTGTTTTTATTCATATCCTGTCACTTCCTGAACATTGTGTTCGGTAAAATGTTATAATCCGTGATAAGAGCAAACAATAATCAGACTTTTCGATTTGTCAGTTATTGAACATTATTTGAAAAATGTACGGGAAAAAGAATATGGACAGACGGCAGCAAAAGACCAGAACAGCGATATACGATGCACTGACAAAGTTATTGAGAAAGCGGCGCTTTGAAGATATAACGGTGCAGGAGATCATCGATGAGGCAAATATCGGGAGAAGCACTTTCTATTCTCATTTTGAGACTAAAGACCAGCTCCTTGAACAGATGTGTGACGAGATGTTTTCACATGTATTTTCCGAATCGCTCATGCCTGAGAAGAGTCATGATTTCTCGGCCAATCATGAGGAACTGAAGGCATTGCTTGAGCATATTCTCTGGCACATCAAGGACCACGAAGACAACATCAGTTCGATCATGTACGGAGAGTCGGAAAAACTTTTTACACGCTATTTTTCCGGGTATCTTGAAGATGCGTTTGGTGACATGATCTCTCATATTGATATAGATGTGTCTGATGAGTTCAAGAAACAGTTTGTCATTGGAAGTTTCATTAACACAGTCAAATGGTGGATCGGAAACGGCCTTACACAAAGTCCCGGTGAGATCATTGATGCATATTTTAAGTGTCTTATCAGGAGCAAATCTTAGTAGGGCAATCAGCAGGAAAATCGACTAAGTCAGATTGGAATTAACGGAGGAAGCGAAATGAAAAAACTGATCATTCCACCGAAATTGAATGAAGGCGATAAGGTAGCATTTATTTCAATTTCAGGCGGCCGTGCCGGTGATGAAGATATGCTTCCAAGATACCTGTTGGGTAAAAGAAGATTCGAAAGGATCTTTAACGTAAAAGTGGTTGAGACACCTCATGCGCTTAAGGGGAGCAGCTATCTTTATGAACATCCCGAGAAAAGAGCAGAGGATCTGATGTGGGCTTTGAAGGATGATTCCATCAAAGGAATAATCTGCAATCAGGGCGGAGATGATTCATACCGTGTTCTTCCTTATATCGATACGCAGGTCATTCATGATCATCCAAAAGTATTTATGGGATATTCTGATATTGCAACCTGGATGGCTGTTTTTACATATGCGGGTGTCCGGGCTTATTACGGTCCCAATGTTCTGACCCCGATCGCACAGCCGGGGAAACTCGATGAGTATACGGAAGATGCGATCAGAAGGACATTGTTTTCGACTGAGGTAATAGGCGAGATCAAAGCGGCGGAAAAGACCACCCCGATCGACTGGAATACCACTTATACGATCGATGGGGTTCAGCATGAACGCTTTCCTGATAATGATGAGATCGAAGATTTAAGAGATCCGATTCCCTGGACAAAAGGATCCGGCTACAAGGTATTGCAGGGGACTGGAAAAGTCAGAGGTCATGTTATCCCTGTTTGTGGAGGACCTCTCTGGCAGATAATGGGAACGAAGTTTTTCCCGGGTCCTGATGTATGGGAAGATTCCATTATTGCGCTGGAACACTGTAACATCTATGACAGTAAACTGGCCGGATTACATGAGCTTCGTGCATTTGCTGCGGCCGGAGTGTTTGATAAAGCCAAAGCCGTGATTACAGGTCCGATGGATGATGACAGCAGGGAAACGATACTGAAGGTTATATGTAAGGAAGTAAACAGACCGGATATGGTTATATTGGAAAATGTAGATTACATTCACAGAACACCTATGACCGTACTGCCTGTAGGAGCATTGATGGAGATAGATTGTAATGTTCCGGGAATATCAATACTCGAATCGGGAGTAGACACTTAAACCATTTAACATGTTATACCGGGAGACGCAGTCGGCTAACCCCACGTGATCTTTTGTATAGTGAATTCTACAAGACGGCCTTTCTCATCAAACTCAAACATGTGATCTTCATATTTTTTGCCGCCGGCATGGTAACCGTACATGCCGTATTCACAACGGACGGGCTCTCCTGAATTTTCAATCAGTTCTTCGGGGGTCATGGTGAGAGGAACATCAAAGCTTATGTTATCTCCCCAGAGCGAAGCAGTGTTTGGCTTGAAAGATATTCCGTAGATTATGCCTTCTTTTAAGGGGTAATCCTGGTGAAAGTAACCCTCAGGTCTTTGTATGTATATGAAGGCGGATGCAACTTCAGACTCTTTGGCTTTTTCAGTGGGAAAGATCCGGCAGCACGGAATATCGACCAGGTCATCAATGGTGAAGTAGATCTTTTGTGTATAGGTTTCGTCAAAGTCATAAAATACGCAACAGTCGGTGATGTCATACAGTTCCTGAACTGTGGTCTCGCCAAATACGATCTCATGACCGTAAAGATAAAAGCGATCGCTTTCACACCATTTGAGAACTTCTTCTGACGTCCCGGTTATTTCTTCTGAAGACTCTTCTATATCACTTCCGTCAGTATCAATGCGGTCATTTCGTACACATGCGCTGAAAGTAAGAGCCATGGAACCTGCTAATAAGAGTGTCGTGATTCTCTTCATTCCTTTCATGGCTCTGCCTCCTGATTAATATGTTTTCTTTGTCTGAAATTATAGAGAATAAAATAGATTGCTGTCTACTTTTTGTGAAATTACCCTCCCTGTTGGTATAAAAATAAATATCCAAATAGTATTGGCAGTCAGTTCAAACCGGAGTTGATTTCCGTTATCATTAGAGCAAATGAAGTTTCAAAGGAGTGACGGACATGGAACTCAAACTGGCTGAAAACATCAAGAGAATGAGAAAAGAACGTTCGCTTACACAGGAAGCATTGGCAAATGCTTTGGGAGTTACGGTGGGTGCAGTTTATAAGTGGGAGGCAAACCTTACGTCTCCTGAGATCGGTATGCTCGTCAGGATCGCCGATCTTTTTGATACATCTGTTGATAACCTTTTGGGTTATGAGATGGCGGATAAGAGAAAGGGAACGATCACAGATCATATCTATGAACTGTTGGGTAAAAAAGACCGTTCGGTATTCGAAGAAGCGGAGAAAGCACTTGTTAAATATCCTAATGATTTCGGTGTGATCGTTGCTGCCGGAAATGTGTTTTCCGCATTCGGTATCGAAGAGAAGAATAACGATATGATGAAGAGAGCGATTTCGCTTTTCGAAAAAGCATTAGTGATCGTTCCATATGATATCAATCCGCGTTTTGGAAGGCTCTCGCTGATAGGCAGCATTGCGCTTCTGTATTTCCTGACAGGCGACAGTGACAGAGCTATTTCCATGATGCTCAAAAACAATGAAGCCGGTGTCTTCAATTCGAAGATCGGATTGCTTACATCTTTGAGCGGCGACAGCGGAGATGATTGCTACAGAAAGCTGATCTTAAGTTTTACCGAACTCACTTTCGAGATGATCAACACTACTTCGGGACTGCTCTTCTACTATAAAAACAAAGGTGATCTAAACAGGATCAAGATGCTCTCAAGATGGTGCATCGAGTTTACTGAAACTATCAGAAAAACGGACGAAATGTGTTTCTTCGATAAGACGAAGTGTTCGTATTTAACCTCGGAAAGTTATGCGTATTTCAAGAGCGGTGATAAAGAAAAAGCGGAAGAGCTTCTTATAGAAGCAAGAGATCTGGCAGACGTTTTCGACACTTCAGAAGAGAAGACGACAGACATCATCAAGCTGTTTGAAAGCCACAACGCTGTTAGTACATTCAGCCTGCTAGGTGAGACTGCAAAAGAATCGATCGATTATACACTCGGTCTGATCAATGACAAGAAATTCAACGCGTTGTGGAATAAGATCAACAGGTAGGTATTCACATGAAAAACAAAAACTTATATGTGGAACTGAAATCTCAGTTCCATAGGGACAACCATGTCTTTTTTATCCTTTCAGTTATCGGTGCACTCCTGTCGGGACTGATGGGAATCGCTATCTCCTGGTTTATGGGAGAACTGATAGATACGACCTCCGGGAACGGCAGATGGAGCATTAGTGAGCTCCTGATAATATGCATTCTGATTGCTGTGTTTTTCCTGTTTTCTTCATATCTGACTTACTATGCAAAGCCGAGATATATCAGAAAAGCAATGCGGAATTATAAGGAGACTCTGTTTGCCGAACTCACGAAGAAAAACATCATGTCTTTCCGTTCTGAGAACAAGTCAACTTATCTGTCAGCACTGACCAATGACAGCATCTCGATCGAGACAAATTATCTGGATAAAGAGTTCTGGTTTATATACAGGCTTACGTTGTTTTTTACATCGCTTGGCATGATGATCTACTACTCGCCTTTGCTGACACTGATTGCGATAGCCGTGACTTTGCTGCCGCTTGTTGTATCACTTGCATCGGGTAAGAAACTGAGCAAAGCTGAAGTTAATGTTTCTGATATGAATAAGAGTTTTACGGCAACAATAACTGACTGTCTTAATGGTTTTTCAGTAGTGAAAGCATTCCGTGCCGAAGAGCCTGTCACGGGTCTTTTCTCGTTAGAGAATACAAAACTTGAAAACTCAAAATTTACCAGAACGAGTCTTCAGATCCTGATCAGTACACTGGGTCAGTTTGCCGGCGTAGTTGCACAGGTCACAGTATTTTTCGCAGGAGCATATATGGCTCTCACGGGTAAGGGGATTACAGCAGGAACGGTCATGATCTTCGTAAATCTGATGAACTTTGTTGTTGCTCCCGTAGCTGAGCTTCCCGGTCTTTTAGCAGCCAGGAAAGCATCAAGAGCACTAATAGAAAAGATCGCAAAATCTCTTGGCGAGAGCGTTTGCACAGGCGGAAGCACAGAGCTTTCTGCTCTTGAAAAAGGAATATCGGTTAAAGATGTATCTTTCTCATATGAAGAAGGAAAAGAAGTCCTTCACGATGTGTCATTCGATTTTGAAGCAGGCAAATCTTATGCGATCGTAGGCGCTTCTGGAAGCGGTAAATCAACTCTTTTAAATCTCATTATGTCCGGTGCTTGCGGCGCCGGATACAGCGGCAAGATCAGATGGGATGACACGAATCTTAAGGACTCGTCTTCGGATTCATTTTTCGATCAGGTGTCGTTGATCGATCAGAATGTGTTTGTATTTAATTCTTCGATCAGGGACAACATCACGATGTTCCGTGATTTCCCTGAGGATGAGATAAAAGATGCCATCAGAAGATCCAATCTTAACGAACTGATAGAAGAACGCGGAAGTGATTATCTTTGCGGTGAAAGCGGAAATGCATTATCAGGCGGAGAGAAGCAGAGAATATCCATTGCAAGAAGTCTTCTTAAAAAATCTTCTGTCCTTGTTGCCGATGAGATCACAGCCGCGCTTGATTCACAGACTGCATATAAAGTTTCATCGGATATTCTGGATCTTACAGGCATAACGAGGATCGTTGTCACTCATTCGCTTGAAGAAAGGTTAATGCGCAGATACGATAAGATCCTCGTCATGAGGGACGGAAGGATAGAAGAGCAGGGAACTTTCGATGAGTTGATGGCAATGAAGAAATATTTCCATGCGCTTTATATGGTTAAGGTATAAACCTTGATGAGATGGTAAAATACATCTGTCGGAGAAATCTTATCAGGAGCCTGAACAGAACATGAAATACGGCGAATCAACATTTGATGTCTTGTATCTGATCTTTGCGATACTTTCAGGCATCGTGATACTGATAAAGCATCGCAATAAAAACGATGTCCTCATGGGGACGGCGGCATTGGTATTAGGACTCGGTGATTCGTTCCATCTTGTTCCGAGAGTATTGAATTATTTCATCGATAAAGATTTCACGTGGTATCTGGGATTCGGTAAGCTTGTAACTTCCATTACAATGACCATCTTTTACATCCTTGTTTTCCTGCTCTATAAAAGCGTCTACAACAAGGATGACAAGAGTACGAAAACAGTAGGCATTACTATCTTTATTCTTGCTGCGTTGAGAATTGCTCTTTGTCTTGCGCCGGGGAACAACTGGTTTACGGGTGAAGGATCAATGCTGTGGGGAGTTATCCGCAATCTGCCATTCATCGTTATCGGCGGCATAGTTGTTTATCTTTATTTCAAAGTGCGGAAAGAAGACAAGTATCTCGGCAGATTATGGCTCTATACGACATTGTCTTTCCTGTTTTATATTCCGGTTGCGATATTTGCACCGTTGCTTCCTATACTGGGGATGCTGATGCTTCCCAAGACGGTATGCTATATACTTATGCTGATTTCTTTTATCAGGAAGGAGCAAAAAGATGGCTGATTTTGAAGTGAAGGTAGGTCCCGTTGAGGCTTGTAAGATCGATTACGGCAAGTCCATAGAAGAGCTTACCGCTTATTACGATGACCTTGCGAAGAAGATCGCAGGAGGACAGCCGGAACTTGCTAACGGAGAGTTCATGCAGCTCGGATATGCACTTGATTTTCTTGATCTTGTAAAGAGAGTATTCAACATGGATCTCGATTTTGAAGAGACATCGATCCCTAAGCTGGATCAGATAATCGCAGCTCTCAGCCAGGCTATCCTTACAAAGAAGATCCCCCCTGAAGCAGGCGGCGACATCATGAAAAAGGCGTCCGGATTTTTGAGCGTTGTCATATGGAGAAATATCGGCGGAGGATTCATCAGTTCCAATATCGGTTATGGTGTAAATATCAACGGAACTAATGCGTTCGTTTACAACAGGATCGGAAGAAGACTTCAGGGTGACGCATCATGTGATGTCACAAGTTTTTACGAAGAACTTAAGAAGTTGTAAGCGGAAAATAAAAAAATTTCGAGCAGTTTCCGACGCTAAAAAACATCTTAAAAGTATTAATAATATGGAGCCCGAAACCCGTACGGTTATGGGGCTCTTTTGATTTCAGAAAATTCGAAAATAGGGGTTGCACATCAGTTTTTGTTGTGTTATCTTATCGACGATGAAGGAAGTGCCTGTCCGACATCCGACCTGATAATTGCAGGTCCGGATCGTTCAGCACTTCTTTTTTTATTTCAGAAAATATCGAAAGGAAAAGAACAATGCAAACTGCATCTATGAGACAGAATATATTTAAAAATCTCAAAACGCACGGCAACACAGCGTTTGGTTCAGTTCGTCCTTATGCACCGATATCCCTTCCGGATAATGAGCATCTTTTTGGCTATAGCATTGGCAAACTTTCCGTACGGTTACGATGTTAATCTGACTTTGTTTAGGCACAAACAATTGTAAGAATGAGATCAGGATCGTCCGGAAAAACAAAAACCGGGCGATCTTTTTTTCGCCCACGAACCTTGAAAACTTAATCTTTTATACACCCTTGTAGCTCAATCGGTAGAGCATCCGGCCGTTAACCGGGAGGTTGAAGGTTCAAGTCCTTCCATGGGTGCCAATACAGACTCTTCGAAAGAAACAGGCACTCTTTCGAGATGTCTGGGGATGGCATTAAAGACGTGGCGTCTTTCTTGTTATCCCAAAAACGGATGGTTAGCTAATCTGGTGAAAGCACTTGGTTGAAGCCCAAGGGAGGTTGGATCGAAACCAACACCGTCCACCATGGATCTGTAGTGTAATGGTAACACACCGGACCTTTAATCCGGGTGATGGGAGTTCAAGTCTCTTCGGGTCCACCAATATGGCCTCATGGTATAGCGGCAATTATGTCGGCTTGTCACGCCGGAGACAGGGGTTCAACTCCCCTTGAGGTCGCCAATGACTGATTGCATTCAGTCTTAAGATCCGCAATTGAAACAGGTTGTTTTGTAGAGTCCTCCTGATAATAGGAATACGGCCTGTTTCATCATCGGGGTGTCGTATAACGGAAGTATCCGTGGCCTGGGACCACGTGGCGAAGGTTCGACTCCTTCTACTCCGACCAAATGTCCGTGTAACCGAATTGGCATAGGTACTGCGCTAAGGACGCAGGTTTTGCGGGTTCGAGTCCCGCCTCGGACACCAACGTTTATATGTGGTCCATGGTGTAATGGCAGCACGGCAGTTTGTGGCACTGTAGGTTCGGGTTTGATCCCCGGTGTTCCACCCATATGTCTCATTGGTGTAATGGCAGCACCACAGTCTTCCAAACTGTCGGTACGGGTTCAAATCCCGTATGGGACTCCAATTTGCCGTCGTAATCCGTTAAGGAGGCGGGACGGACTGTAAATCCGTCAGTTCAAGTACTTCGAGTGGGTTCGATACCCTCAGGCGGCACCAAATCGTAGCTTCTTTCAAAGGCAGGAAACCCGTCTGATATGCGGGTAACGATAGTTCGATTCTATCAGCTACGACCAGATACTGGAAAGTAACTCAGCCGGTTAGAGTGCCGTTCTTATAAAGCGGTGGTCGAGAGTTCGAGTCTCTCCTTTCCAACCAAATGCTTCTGTGACCGCCAGGAAATTCAAAGAGAAAGGAGAAGTAATCATGTTCAAGACAGCTCAGGGACAGACTACAAGCGTTCCTGACATAGCGAGAAAGATCTTTGAGATCATCATGTCCGATAAGACCAACAGTTACGAGATAACAGTTGGAACGGACAGCCAGAATTTTGACAGGACAAAGATGGTTGAAGTAATCGCCATACATAAGAAGGGCATGGGCGGAACGTACTTTTACAACATCGAGTTCATTCATCTGATCACCAACCTCAAGCAGAAGATCAACGAAGAGACGAGCCGCAGTCTTTTTATCGCACATGATCTTCTCGATGAACTTGAAGAGCTTTTCATGGAAAGAGATATGCTGCTTGATGATCTTGATGTTTCTTTCCAGATTCACTGCGACATTGGAAGATCCGGTAAGACAAACGTTCTGATCAAGGAAGTCGTCAGCTGGGTTACAAGCCAGGGATACGTCTGCCTTATAAAGCCTGACAGTTATGCAGCATCGGGAATAGCAGATAAATACAGTAAATAATTAAGCACCTTGGTCATGTGATTAAGGTGCTTTTTATTTGAACATTAACTGTTATCTGAATGGTCCTAATTTATAGTCCTTAAACTTTTTAAGTGTTGCCAGCTTTCTGATTTCCGACAGAACTACCGCGCGTCCTATAGGATTTGCGAACCAGTTGTCTGGTGCAGTATTGGGACCATAGGCGGGTATGAAAACAACCTCTGAATTAGGAAATCCGTTTACAGATTCCAAAGCCATTCTCGTTCTCGGAATGTGGAATCCTCCGGTTATTATTCCGATGCGGAGTTTGGGAGATCCTTCAGGCCTTTCATGCTCTATCGAATCGACGATACTTGAAGAGAATGACAGGTTTTCGAATGAGTTCCTGGCTCTGTTTTCGAGAATGTAATCGGTTACGGGAACGCCGTTTTTCTTCAGGTAATCTGCCATGAATTCTGCTTCGGTTCCGATGCCGCTGATGTGCGGATTCCCGCCGCTGACGATATAACGTATTCCGGGATAGAGATTGCCGATTTCAAGGGCACTCTGAACTCTGTATTCGCAGTTGTTGCTGCCAAGGACCAGCAAGATATCGATGGGCTTTTTTAGATCCGGAATGCTTCCGAAAACAAGTCTGTTTATGTAAGGAAGATTCTCTTCCTTTTCTTCAGGATGAGCATCGAAACGGTCTATTGCACGTTCAACTTCTCTGGACAGATCGTAAGCAATAAAATCGATCTGTTCGTCTGTGGTAGTTCCGTTGGACAGATTGCAGAAACAGTTGATCTTAGCTCTGTGAAGATCAACTACGTTCTTGAAAAATTCAGGTACGTGGGCAGGGGATTGCGAATTTCCGCTTCTCTGTCTGTAACTTAGCATGATGAGAGACGAAGTGATCACACTGCCTGCAAAAGGAAGATAATTGTAATTGAATAATCTGTCTGCGCCGTAAAGCAGAGTTTCATCGAAGCGCAGATGGTTTTCTTCGATGACCTTTCTTCTGTAGAACTTATTGCAGTTGGAGTAGATAAGAAGTTTTCTGACGCGGATATATTCATCGGCAAAATCAGAGACATTGGAGTATTCATGGTCGGATACATTCCAGAGTTCCTTTTCGCCTGAAAGATATAATCTCTCAATTCCGAAAATATAAAGGTCGGCATTTCTTGATATCTGTCCGAGTCCTTCGTTGATAAATCCTGCTCTTATTGTGTCATCGCAATCCAGAAAAGCAACGAACTCGCCGCTACAGTTATCAAGGCCGATATTGCGTGCTGCTGATGAACCTTTGTGTGAGCAGTATAGGATCTTCAGATTATCGTAGACGTTCTCGTAACCTGAGAGAATGCTTTTGGTTCCGTCAGTTGAACCGTCGTCTACGACAATGATCTCAACGCCTTTGTGATTGTAATCAAGTATGGAATTTAAACACTCGTTTATATAGGGCTCACAGTTGTAAGCCGGAATGATGATCGAAAGTATAATGTCAGATTTGTTTCTCAACATATTTTGATTATATAATATCGTGTTATAATCTGTAAGAGAAATTTGTGTTTTAACGGAAGTAGCAGATATGGCACCTGAAAATGCTAAACAACCTTATGCGATAAAAAAGAATACTAAGCGCCAGGCGTGGGAGTTTGGTGCCGGTTCCGACATGGAAATGAGGATGCTCAGTTCGGAAAGGATCATAAAACATCCAAACGGTCTTTATGAGGTCTTCTCAAAGGAAGCTACCGAAGGCAAAGGCCAGATGGCACATACAGGCGACTATTTCAAAGTTGATGAAGAAGGATTCCCGTCACCTTGCGAGAGAGACTGGTTCCGGAAAAATCACGAGCACCTGGAAGCTGACTGGTATCTCCAGATTGCCAAGCCTCTTAAGATTTGGCGTAAAGGTTATGATGAATCGGAAGAGATAAGGTTCCTGATCGATAACGGAGCTCTTACGATCAATGAAGAAGATCCGTCTCATTATTTTTCCGCATTCTTATGGGGAACGATGGAGACAGCTCCGTCTGATGCCGTAATCGTTTTCTATTCGGTAAACAGGGATGATAATGCCAAGATAACTTCGATCACATTCAATTTTGTCGATTATGGTTATTTCCAGGAGAACTACAGTTTTCTCTGCTGATATCCAGAAACGGATCTATTGTTAATACACATTGTTTTAGAAAACACATACCGATAAAACCTCAGTTGAAACTGCTGTTTAGTCCTATTATTAGAAAGATTGATAAGACCGGATCTTATATAATCTGATTGAAAATAATATGGAGATAGGCTTATGACTTGGTTTGATGATTTTTCAAGATCACCCGTGATCGTATATGCATTGATAATCCTTCTTGCAATCGTCTTGCTTGCATTTATTGTCGTGACGTTCAGATGCAGACGGCAGCAGCGTGATATTTTAAGGCAGGAAGAGATCGACAGGGAAGTTGCACGCAGAAGAAGGATCAGGGTGTCTGATAAGAATGAAGTTTTTGAGCGTGATAATTACACCTGTCAGATATGCGGTATCTCAAAAGATTATCTAGACAGTCTGTGTGAAGGTCTGGGTGATTATCTCCTTCTTGAAGCAGATCACATCCGTTCCGTATCCCAGGGCGGAACAGGAAAAGATATAGATAACCTTCAATGCCTGTGCTGGCGCTGCAACCGTAAAAAGGGCGGCAGAAGGACCAACGAGCAGGTAAGGAATATGATCGATTACGGCATGGATTATTTATACAGAAACCGCGATTACTGAATGATTGTTTTCCGGGACATTAGTTTATAATAGGCACTGTATTTTGTATGGGCTGTTAGTCCGGAGGAGCGAAAATGAAGACCTTAAAAAAGATCTTAAAGGCATTGCTTATTTTAGTAATTGTCCTGCTTATACTTGTCGGCGGATTGCTGACATGGCTTACCATCGTTGAATACAAACCGGAGGATACTGAAGTTGTACCGGTTCAAACTGTCGGAGGGCAGGCTAAGTCCCTTGCAGCAGGTGACTCGGTAAAGTTTGTTGCCTGGAATATCGGTTATGGCGCGTTAGGTGACAATGCCGACTTCTTTATGGATGGCGGTAAGATGGTATATACCGGTGATGAAGCCCGCGTAAGGGCAAACATGGACAATATTGTCAGTGAGATCAAGGCACAGGATCCTGATATCCTTCTGCTTCAGGAGATCGACCTTGACAGCAGCAGAAGCCGTCACGTTAATGAGACCTTATATTTTGACGGTTTGGGTTTTAACAACATGGCATTTGCAAACAACTTCAGAGTTGAGTTTTTCCCGATCCCGGTTCCGCCATACGGACATATTGATTCAGGTATTGCCACATATTCAAGTTATCCGACAACTTCTGCAACAAGAGTACAGCTGCCTTGTCCTTTTACATGGCCAATCAGAACATTCAATCTTAAGAGATGTCTTCTTATAACAAGAATTCCCGTTGAAGGCGGTAAGGAACTCGTAATCGTAAATCTTCATCTTGAAGCTTATGATGACGGTGAAGGTAAGGCTGCTCAGGCAGAGATGCTGATGGGTATCCTTAATGAGGAAACTGCGAAGGGTAATTATGTAATTGCAGGCGGCGATTTCAACCAGACTTTCTCGAATATTGCGGACAATTTCCCTGTATATCCTGAACAGTGGCAGCCTGCAGATATGGATGTAAGTCCTTATGAATCAGACTGGCAGTTCCTTATGAGTTCTGACATTGCATCATGCAGATCACTTTATGCGCCTCTGGAAGGTAACGATCCGAATTCGCTTCAGTATTACATTATCGACGGATTTATTGTCTCTTCTAATATCAGAATCGATTCTTATGAGATCGTGGATCTCGGATTTGAAAGCAGCGACCACAATCCCCAGGTGCTGAATATCACGTTGGAATAAGATCTGGTATTAATAGTGAATAAACCAACAAAAAACCTCCCAAAGATTCGGGAGGTTTTTTGCGTGCTTCACTTTTATGGATAAGAGGTTTTGATGTCTTTTTCACCCTTGAGACGGTCAATTATCTATTTATTTATTGCCTCTTCACAAACATCGTAAACATAATCTATCTGGCTGTTATGCTGTGAAACTGAGGTAACAGCAGAATTTGCACCATTGAGATATCTTCCGATAGCTACAATGAGTGTGCCTGCAAGAATAACAATGATAGCTATTACAAGAACCATTTCTACGAGTGTGAAACCCTTACGTGTTTTTCCAATCCTTCTCATAAGCTGCCTCCCCTTTAACAAGTTTTGCTTTGTATGAAACAAATATATCACAGACTGTTCACAATGTGTTCATATTTTTCATAATTTCTCCCTAATTTGTGCGGATAACCAATCGAGCACACCTGTTTTTGTGCATAGTGGTGTAAAACGGTCAAAAATTCATTGATTGCAAGCGGTTTGCGGGTGGTAAATTTACATCATCAAATAAAATATTCAATAAAAAAACGAGAAATGAGACAAATTTGATAAATGGAAATGTTAACAAATGCGTTTACAATTTGTTAATAATTGAGTTCGAAAATGAATTAAAAGAACAGATTGTCAAAGAGAATAAAACAATGTATACTTTCAAAGTTCATTTAAGGATGATTAGCTCAGCTGGCTAGAGTACATGCTTGACGTGCATGGGGTCACAGGTTCGAGCCCTGTATCATCCACCATACCAAAGACGATCGGAAGCTGTTCCGGTCGTCTTTTTCTTTTATTTCGCTAGTTGAAAATGGTATAAATTAATTTATATAAGAAGTGAAGGGATATATAAATATGATTGATCCGGTTAAAGAGAGTTATATAAGATTTCAGGGCTCAACATTTCATATGGCCAGGGAAGACAGCGCCGCTTATGAAAGATATAGGGCTATGAATCCCGGTGAAGATCTGCTTCGTAAATGGGATGAGGAGATCCTGGAAGGTCTTTTCGAGAAACTCTGGGAAGATGAAGATATTGTTTGGAACAAACACAATTCAATTATCAAGGTCCTTAACAGAAGACATGTTGATCTGAATTACTGGGTATCACATCTTCTGGATGAGATGGAAAAGATGACTGAACTCGATAAGAGAAACAAGATAATAATCATTGAGACAATGAGCGGTCGCAACAGCAAAGAGGATAAGGGCGGAGTGCATCTCATCTGTTTATATACTGATCTTGAAGCACGCATGGTAAAAGTGATGAATGATCTGAAGAATTTCTTTTGTGATGATTATGACAATCTGAACGAGATCGGATGGAATAACATCATTGACCGCCATCTGTGTGCAGTAAACGATTATGTAAGAGTATATAAGAAATATGGAAAACTTAATCTGAGTACACTTTGATTTTGGGGTGGAGAAAACTATGGATGACAAAGAAAGACTTGAAAAACAGCTGGCCTTCATCAGAGAAATTGATAAAGAGAAGATGATCAAGCGCCAGAATTATATTACCGATTGTGAGACGCGCGAAGACGATGCGCAGCACGCATGGCACATGGCTATAATGACACTTCTTCTTAAAGAATATGCTAATGAAGAAATAGATGTTTTAAAGACGGTTTCGATGCTCCTTATACACGATCTCGTTGAAGTATATGCAGGCGATACATATGCATACGATGAGGAAGGAAAAAAGACACAGGCAGAACGCGAAGCAAAAGCAGCAGATAAACTATACGGACTTTTGCCTGAAGACCAGGGCGAATATCTGAAGAATCTCTGGTATGAGTTTGAAGAACAGAAAACACCTGAAGCAAGATTTGCAAGAACGATGGACTGCTTCCAGCCGCTCATATTAAATGATGCGACGGATGGACGTGCATGGAAAGAACATGACGTTAAACGCAGTCAGGTATTAAAACGTAACGAAAGAGTGCATTTGGGATCAGAAAAGATATGGGAATATGAGAAAGAGAATCTCATCGAAAAGAACGTCAGAAATGGCAACATAATAGACGACAGCAGCGACTGCTGATTTGACCATAGTGTATTGTAAGCCGTATAATTATCGATAGTGTAAATATGGAATAAGAGGAGGAAGAATCAATGAGCAAGTTCTGTAATCAGTGCGGAACTCAGGTCAATGATGAGGCCAATTTCTGCATGAAATGCGGATTTAATTTCAGAGCTCAGGCAGGAGCTGCTCCTGCTCCCGCAGCACCCGTTGCTCCCGCAGCACCTGTTGCAACTGTTCCGCCTGTTCAGGTCCAGCAGCAATTGAGACCTGCAAGACCCTGGGTTCAGAACAGCGGTGTTGTAAATCCTTATCCCGTTGCAGGATACATGGAGTACAATCCGACATTCCACTGCAGATGTGAGTACTGCTACTATGAATTCGATTACCATACATATGATCTTGGTCACAGAGCGTGGTATCCGCACGGATTCGTTTATTGTCCGCGCTGCCAGAAGCCTTTGAGACATAAGCTCGAGTATGAGGTATTGACCAATGTTCCTGTTCAGAACAGGACACCCGTGGCACCTCAGGCTCCCGTTGCTCCGATAGCACCCGTTGCTCCCGCTGCACCTGTGGCACCTGCCGCTCCTGCCGCTCCTGCCGCTCCTGCTGCGCCCCAGCCGGGTCAGGTACCTCCGGCACCTCAGGCATAAAGCCGTTAACAAAAACAAATTGCGGAAGCTGCTTCTTTTCGGGGCAGCTTCTTTATTGGAAATAATTATCCTTATGTGATACTTTTGAATAGCAATGGCTATAGATAAGAGCAAGACAGACCTGATTAAAGCAAAATACGAGGAGCTTACCGGAACATTGAGTGATCCGGCTGTTGCTTCGCGTCCTGAAGAATACACGAAGTATTCAAAAGAACTTGCCGCACTTAATCCGCAGGTCGAAGCCATTAAGAGTTACGAAGCCTGCGAGAAGGAAATCGAAGGAATACTTGCTCTTCTCGAGAGCGGTGATCTCGGAAGTGACGACGAGATGAGGAGTCTTGCAAACAGCGAACTTGCCGATGCAAAAGACAGACTTGCCGCACTCGAAAAAGAACTCATGATATATCTGACTCCGGGTGACCCCAGAGATTCAAGATCCGTAATTCTTGAGATCAGGGCAGGTGCCGGCGGTGAAGAATCCGCGCTCTTTGCGTCTGATCTTTTCAAGATGTATAAGGGCTATGCCGCGCTTAAAGGATTTGACGTGAGTGTCGTTGACATGAGCCCGACGGAACTTGGCGGATATAAAGAGATAATTGCAGAGATCGACGGTCCTAGAGCTTATTCACGCATGAAGTTCGAGAGCGGAGTGCACAGGGTGCAGAGAGTTCCGGTAACCGAATCCGGCGGAAGGGTCCACACTTCAACGGCTACGGTTGCAGTTCTCCCTAAGGCTGAACCGACTGACTTTGAGATAAATCCCAATGACCTTAAGATCGACAGGTTCAGGTCATCAGGCGCCGGCGGACAGCACATCAACAAGACATCATCCGCAATAAGGATCACGCATCTTCCGACCGGAATGGTCGTTACCTGTCAGGACGAGAGATCCCAGATCCAGAACAAGGAAAAGGCGATGGAAGTCCTTCAGTCACGTTTGTGGGCAATAGCTCATCAGGCCGATGTGGACAGGATAAGCGACGAAAGAAAATCACAGGTCGGAACAGGTGACAGATCCGAGAGGATCCGCACATATAATTACCATCAGGGAAGAGTAACCGACCACCGGATCGGATTGACACTTTATAAGCTGGACAGTATCCTTGCAGGCGATCTTGATGAGATAGTCGATGCGCTGACTCTGGCACAGGCGGCAGATAATGCGAGCAGTAATGAAGAATAATATAAGGTGATATATATGGACCGCGAAAAGAAATATAAGAAGACATTACTTATAGAATCTGACGACGATAAAGCCTTAAAGGATGCCGCAGAGCACCTGAGAAACGGTGAAGTAATAGGCTTTCCTACTGAGACTGTTTACGGCCTCGGCTGTGACGCAGGTAACGGCGAAGCGGTAAAGAGAGTTTTCGAAGCCAAGGGACGTCCTGCGGATAATCCGCTCATCTGCCATATCGGTGATAAAGAGCAGATAAAAGACATCGTTTCCGAGATCACTCCTCTTGCGCAGACGTTAATCGATGCTTTCATGCCGGGCCCGATCACGATAGTGATGAAGAAGGCAGATTCGATCTCAGACGAGACTACGGCAGGTCTTGATACGGTCGGCGTAAGAATGCCTTCACATCCCGTTGCAAATAAGTTCCTTAAATACTGCGGCGTGCCCGTTGCGGCACCTTCGGCAAATCTTTCCGGAAGACCTTCCCCCACGGGTGCAAGATCCGTGCTTGAAGATATGGACGGATATATCTATGCGGTCATTGACGGCGGCGATTCTGAGTTTGGTCTTGAATCGACAGTTGTTGACTGTACCGGAACAGAGCCGGTCATATTAAGGCCGGGCGCGGTTACCAAAGCAGACATCGATTCTGTATTGAAAGACAAGGAGGCCGTTATGGCAGGTTCGTTATCAGGCAAGGAAGCTCCCAGATCACCCGGAATGAAGTACCGCCACTATGCGCCTTATGCCCAGGTTGAGATCATGGAAATGCCTGAAGGCACAAAGATCACAGGCGACGATGCCATAGGAACCGACGGAAAGATCGCGGATGTCAGATTCACTGTTGAAGACCTTAAGAAGCTTTCTGATGACGAAGCAAAGGAACTGGTCAATATTGCATCTCCATTCATCCTGAGATCAAGAGAACTCCTTTCGAAGAATCCTTTTACAAGGATCGGTCTTTATTGCGGAAGCGAGATCAAGGCCGTTTACGACAAGCTTAACGACAAGATCCTTTCCGCACATACCGAGTTTTGTGTTTACGGAAAGACTGTTGACGTATCATGCGCATCCCACGGGCTTTTCGAAGGCCTGAGATTTCTGGATGTTCAGGAAGTCGACGTTATTCTTGCGCAGGGATTTAACGGCGAAGGTTTGTCTGTTGCTTACATGAACAGACTCGGCAAGGCATCAGGCAAGAAAGAAGAACTCACTCCCGGGATGCCCGCACCTGCAAGGCCTGCAAGAACTCCGCTCCCGATCGATGCTTTCAAGGATACATTTACGGGTTCCGTGCTCTTTGTAGACGACAACAACATTTCTTTGTCTGCATGCTGCGAAGCTCTTATGAGACGCATGCTCGAAAAGAACGAGCCATACATATCGAACTCCGCGGCCGACACAGGCTTTGAGATCTACTGCGAGTCTGCAGGACTTACCGCAATGGACGGCCTGGATCCGGATCAGCAGATGGATAAGGCAGTAAGAGAGCTTACCGGCCTGGGTCTCAGTTCCATCGAATCAAGAAGGGCAAATCCTGCAATCTATGACTGCAATGACCTTATCCTGACAGTAAGGGATGAGCAGGCGTTTGCGATCACTAAGGCATTCCCTGAGATAAAGGACAAGGTTTTCTCCCTGTCGACGTTTGCAGCTGCAAACGGACTTGTCATGAAAGACTCTTCCGGAAGAGTCATGTCTATATCCGTTCCTGACCCTTCAGGAGAGAATTACGAGACATATCTTCACACCGCAAAAGCCCTGAATGCATGGCTTGAGATACTGTTCCCGTATATCCTGAAAGACCTCGGCGCATCACGAGTTTAATTCGTTTTTGGGGACAGAAAAAATTGAGACTAGTCTCAATTTATGCTCCAAAGTCTCAATCTGCTCTGAAAGGGTAGAATTTTGATTTTCGGGTTGTTAGAATCTCCCTGTAAGAATTAGGCAGGACATGAACGGCGATAACAGCTCTATTTATATAGTAAATGCTTGACTTTGGTTCTGTTGCTGTGTTATTCTTCTCGTTGCCGTTTATATATGGACGGCATCCTTGCCCGGTACAGGCCGGGCCGTAAAGTCCAGAAGGAGGTGAATAACAATGGCAAACCAGTATCGTTTGATCACAGTTCTCAGCACCGCTGTAGGTGAGGAGGGCATTGCTTCTCTTACTGACACAATTAAGGCTAAGATCGAATCAGGTGCTACGATTGATGCATTCGACACAATCGGAACACGTGAGCTCGCTTACGAGATTGACGGTCAGAAGAACGGCTACTATGTTCAGACAGTATTTACTGCCGAGAGCGATTTCCCTAAGGAACTTGAGCGTGTTCTCAAGATCACTGATGGCGTTATCCGTTATCTCATTGTTCGTGTCGGTGAGTAATCACTTAAGACAGGAAGGTAACAGTAAATGAACAAGGTAGAATTAGTCGGAAGACTTACCAAGGACCCGGAAGTAAAGCTTACTTCAAACCAGACCCAGTTCTGCAACTTCACAATCGCAGTTGACAGACGCTTTAAGGATCAGAACGGCCAGAGACAGGCTGATTTCATCAACTGTGTCGCATGGCGCCAGACGGCAGTCTTTATCCAGAAGTATTTCCATAAAGGCAACCGCATCGGTTTGGTAGGCAGCATTCAGACAAGAAGCTACGATGATCAGAGTGGACAGAAAAGGTTCATTACCGAAGTCGTTGTTGACGAGGCAGAATTCGTAGAATCTTCCGGTGCGACATCCGGAGACGCATATCGTCAGGAGCCTGCTGCTCCTACGCAGTCTTTCAATCCCCCCGCAGCTGAATCAGTTGCAGCAAGTGCGCCTACTGCTCCCAATATGCAGATCGATGCACCTACGATGGGCGGTTTTGATGAAGGTCAGTCCGGTGAGCTTCCATTTGAGATTTAATTAAAGGAGATCACTCAAAATGGCAGAGAACAGAGCACCCAGAGCCGGTGGTAGAGATTTTGCCGGCGGAATGAGACAGAGAAGAACACGCAGGAAGGTTTGCAACTTCTGCGCAAATAAGGTTGAGGCTATCGACTTTATGGATGAAGTTACTCTCAAGAAGTACATTTCCGAGAACGGAAAGATCCTTCCCAAGAGAATGACAGGCACATGCGCAATCCACCAGCGTGAGCTTACAACAGCTATCAAGCGTGCACGTCAGGTTGCTATCTTGCCCTACACGGTTCAGTAATCCGTTTTTGGGACAATAGCACCCGTGATTAACACAAAACACGTTAGCTAAGATATAATTTAAAAAATTAATAACAATCGGGCACCTCCAGGGCATATAATATGTTCTTAGGAGATAGCCCGATTGTTTTGTAAAAGATAATAGGGCAAAAGCGGAGGTTTATTGTTTATGAAGGTTATTCTTCTTTCAGATGTAAAGAATGTAGGCAAGACAAATGAGGTCGTTAACGTAAGCGACGGATATGCCAGAAATTTTCTGTTTAAGAAAGGACTTGCCAAGGAAGTAACTTCCGCAAATCTTAACGAAGTAAAGCTTCAGACCGGCGCCAAGGCTGAGCATGAGAGAAGAGCACTTCTCGCAGCTCAGGAGAACAAGAAGATCCTTGACGGCAAGGTTTTCAAGGTAGTTGCCAGAGGCGGTGCTGACGGAAGACTCTATGGTGCGGTTACTGCACAGGATATTTCCGACAGCCTTAAGAAGGAAGGTTTTGATATCGACAAGAAGAAAGTCGTTATCTCTAACCCCATCAAGAACACAGGAATGTTCAAGACAAGAGTTAAGCTTCACCCCCAGGTATCTGCCGATATCAACGTTGAAGTCGTAACAGGCGCATGATAAGAATCTTATCGAGATATGGCTGATAATCAGGACTACATGAACAATCTCATCGACCAGGGCTCTTTCGACAATAATGAAGTCGAAGCCGAGATGGCCCTGCTCGCTCTTTGCATGCGCAAGGATACGGCTATCCTCGGCACAGTAGAGAACAGGATCGAAGAAGGCGATTTTACCGATGTGCGCAACCGCATCATTTTCAATGTCATCTCCGATATGTTCCTCGAGAACAAAAAGATCGACCGTATTACGGTTTATGCCGAGATTGACCGCAGAGGCCTCTCCGATAAGGCAGGCGGCCAGAGATATGTTTACCGTGTAGGCGACCAGACTGCCGTATCTTCTGCATTTAATGGATATATCGATGCTATCAAGGAACGCAGCAGCAGGACCAAGCTTCTTAATGCTGTAGAAGATATCAGGAAAAAGACATTGAGCGGCGGACTCCGTTCAAATGAAGCAGTCGATTATGCGATCGGTGAGATCTCACGTCTTCGCGGTGTCGGCGAGACAAAGGGTTTTGAAGGCATGCCTGATATCCTTAAGCTCACGATGAACGAGATCACGTCTGAACTTAAAGATGACAGTTCCGGCGGTAAGGTCAAGCTCGGCTATCCCAGACTCGACTCGATGCTGGGCGGATTAAGACCCGGCTCGCTTAACATTCTTGCTGCACGACCCAGTATGGGTAAGTCAGCTCTTGCCATAAACATGGCTGCTAATGTAGCAAGCTATCAGAATCCCGTTGCTATTTTCTCACTCGAAATGAGTAAGCAGGAGATCGCTTCGAGACTTATGTCCACATTCATGAATAAACCGGTCAGTGAGATCATCTACTCTCACAAGATGACCGACAGTGATAAAAAACAGATCGACCATGCACTTGAGAAACTTGCTGAATATCCCATCTTTATCGATGATAATTCGGATACCAACCCTATCACGATGAAGTCCAAGCTTCAGCAGCTGTTTGCAGGTCCCAATAAGCCGAGACTCGTAATCATCGACTATCTCCAGCTTATGACGATGCCCGGCAAGAGCGGAAGATCACGTAACGAAGAGGTTACCGATATTTCCAGAAGCCTAAAGCTCCTTGCCAAGGAATTCAATATTCCGTTTATTGCGCTTTCACAGCTGTCCAGAGGCGCTGCACAAAGAGATGATCACACGCCGCAGCTTTCCGACTTGAGAGACTCAGGTGCGATCGAGCAGGATGCCGATACAGTAATGTTTATCGACAGACCTGATTACTATAAGAAAAAAGACGAGGAAGGCGGCTCAGAAGACGCTCCTGAACAGGTCAATTTCAAAGATAACAACGATGCAAAGCCTGCATTCATCTATCTGTCCAAGAACCGTCATGGTAAGACAGGCAGAGATTCAGTTTGGTGGGTTCCCAGAAAGACGCTGTTTATCGAACATAATGAGAAAGATCCTGAAGAGGGCGGAAGTTCATATACAAGAACGGTTGACGGTGATGCCGCTTCCCAGAACTATAACTTTGACAGCGTGACCACGGATGATGGTCCTATTCCGGAACCTCCCATGCCTGATAATGCGGATATTCCGCCTGAAGGTGATGATTTCTTTGCACAGGCAAATGACAGTTTCCCGGACGGATTCTAAGTTTTGAAAAAAGAAGAGACAGTTGAAATCTTAGACAGGGTCCTTGACTTCGGTGTAAGCAAAGGACTTTTTGATTGCGGAATTATTGTAGTCGGCCTGTCAGGAGGCCCTGATTCCGTTGCGCTGCTTCATATCCTTAAGGGCCTTAGAAATTGTTTTGATATTGATTGTGATATCTATGCGTTTCACTGCAATCATCACTTAAGACCCGGGGTCTGTGATGAAGAAGTGGAACTTGTTAAAGAGCTTTGCAATGACAATTATGTTGAATTGAAGGTGCTGGATTTTGACTGCAAGGGTTTTGCAGATTTTAACCATATCTCGGAAGAGACAGCCGGAAGGATCCTGCGCTATGAGGCTTTTGAGCAATTTGCGCAGGCTTTGGAAAAGAAGAGCGGGAAAACAGTCCGCATCGCAATCGCCCACCACAAAGACGATATTGCAGAGACAATGATGATGAATCTTTTCAGGGGTTCAGGTCTCGAAGGGCTTGTTAATCCCAAGCCAGTTGCCGGAAGGATAATCAGGCCTCTATTATGTCTTAAGAAGAGCGAACTGGTAGATTATCTTGATACTCTCGGGGTCAGATACGCTATCGATCAGACAAATCTTTCTACAGACGGAACACGTAATACCTGGAGAAATGATTTCCTTCCTAAGATCGGCGAATACTACAATGAAGATCCCGCAATGCCCCTTACAAGAGCCTATAAGCTCTTAAGCGATGATCTGGATTATATTTCAGCGGAAGCAGGAAAAGCTTATGCTTCATCGAGAGATAAGCTGTCAGGGTATCCCGTTATTTCCGCATCCAAACTCAAAGAGATGCATCCTGCCATAAGATCACGTGTGATCAGAGCCCTGTGGCTTGAGACGTTTGGAGATCTTGTCGATTTTGAGGAGATTCACTTAAAAGACTGTTTTTCGCTTATCGGACAGGAACCGTCCGGGCAGATGCTCCTTGATATGCCTTTTGGCCGTAAAGCCTTCAGACATGGGGACATTTTCGCGTTTGTGACTGAAGATAAGATAAGCGGGCTTTCCGCAGGAATTGCTCAAAAAATGGGCTTTTTGACTTCAGAAGAGCCGTTAAATGTCGATATTGACCTGGAGAATTACAAAAAGGACAGTGATCTGGTAGTTAAAATCCCTAATTCTGCCTTAATATTAAAAGTAAGAATAATTGAGAATGAGAATGAGTTAGAGTATAATAACTTGTTGTGGTTTTGTCCCCGAAGCGCATTTGAGGACGGCAGGATCACGATTGGCAACTGCAACGGAATCAAGGGAACTCTAAGATTCAGAAGAGCCGGTTCTTCCGGCGGCAAAGATCTAAACCGTCTGATGACTGATCTTAAGATCCCCGAATCTGCCAGAAAGCAGATCATCTTTATCGAAAGAGACGGAGAAATATTGTGGTTGCCGGGATACGGACACGGTATTGGTTTCACGAATGCCATAAGCCGTGAAAGATACATCGCAAGCATGCCTGAAGGCACAACGTCCGGAGAAATGATAATGTTTGCGGTAGAAAGGCAGTGAAGACAATGTCTATTAATACTGACAAGGTATTGATATCTCATGACGAGATAGAGCAGATGTTGGATCGGGTAAGCACCGAGCTTAACCGTGATTACAAGGGCGAGCCTCTTGTTGTTGTCGGAATCCTTACAGGAGCTTTCATTTTTACTGCCGATCTTGTAAGACGCCTTGAGATGCCTGTCATTGTTGATTTCATGCAGGTTTCATCTTATGTAGGCGAGTTCTCTACAGGAGAACTCAAGATAAAGAAAGATATGTCATACGATATCAAGGATATGAACGTTCTTATCGTTGAAGATATCATTGATACCGGAAGAACACTGGCCCTGCTTAAGGAAAAGCTCCTTGAAAGAGGACCCAAGTCACTTAAGATCTGTACAGCTTTCGATAAGCCGAGCAGAAGAGTGAACGACCTTAAACCGGATTACAACGGGATCACGATCCCGGATGAATTCATTGTCGGATATGGTCTTGACCTTGACGGCAAATATAGAGATTTCGACGATGTCAGAATCGTAAGAAAGGAATAAGAGAAAGTGTCTGATAAGGATAAGAGTGAAAAGAGTTTTAGACCGATAGGCGGAGGATTATTCTTCTACGTCCTGATGATAGTCATTTTGATCGCATTCTCGACTATCGTTTTCGGTGGCAACTACGGTCAGAAGGAAAAGGCTACAATGTCTGACGTCATGGCCATCATTGATGATGATGAGAATGAAGTCAGTCTAGTTGAGATCAAGGGAACGACAGTTGTCGTTAACTACAAGAACGAACAGGGTCTTGATGTTGAAGTTACTCAGGATATCCCTTATGAGTTTGTCGACGATCTCGTTTTGAAGCTCGACAAAGCAAAGGCTCTGGGTAAGATCGACGGCTACAACTATACTGAACCTTTCGACTGGTCGATCGTAGTTAATGTTGTTATGTTCGGCATCTCACTGGTTATCGTGGTTGTCCTGTTCCTCAGCATCACGAGACAGAGCAGGGACGGCAACAGCGTATTCAGCTTCGGAAGCAACCGCGCGAGAGTATCCGATCCTAATAAGGATAAGGTTAAGTTCTCTGACGTTGCAGGTTCAGTCGAAGAGAAGGAAGAACTTCAGGAGATCGTAGATTTCCTTAAAAATCCTAAGAAATACCAGCAGCTTGGAGCTAAGATCCCTAAGGGTGTTCTTCTCTATGGTGCCCCGGGTACAGGTAAGACATTGCTTGCAAGAGCCGTAGCAGGTGAGGCAGGCGTTAAGTTCTTCTATATTTCAGGTTCCGACTTCGTTGAAATGCTCGTCGGTGTTGGTGCTTCACGTGTTAGATCACTTTTCTCAGATGCTAAGAAGGAAGCTCCTTCTGTTGTATTCATCGATGAGATCGATGCAGTCGGCCGTAAGAGAGGCGCAGGTCTCGGCGGCGGTCAGGATGAGCGTGAGCAGACATTGAACCAGATCCTAGTTGAGATGGACGGCTTCGATGTTAACTCCAACGTTATCGTTATGGCTGCTACAAACCGTGTTGACGTTCTCGACCCCGCACTTCTCCGTCCGGGCCGTTTCGACAGACGTATCATGGTCAACATGCCTGACGCAGATGAGCGTGAGGCGATCCTTAAGATCCACGCACGCAAGAAGCCTCTTGCAAAGGACGTAAGCCTTCACGAAGTTGCTTTGTCCACAGTCGGATTTACAGGTGCCGATCTTGAGAACCTTCTCAATGAAGCCGCTCTCATGACTGCACGTCATAACAAGAAAGAAATTACGATGCAGGAGATCACTGATGCTACATTCAGAGTTCAGATGGGTCCCCAGAAGAATTCCAAGAAGCTCAGCGACAAGGTTAAGAAACTTACTGCTTACCATGAAGCAGGTCACGCAGTAGTTCTTCGTGCTACATCAGAGTTCGAAAAGGTTGACCGTGTAACCATCGTTCCTGTCGGAAGAGCAGGAGGTTTCACAGCTTATAAGCCGATCGAAGATACTGATTTCTACACAGAGAAGATGCTCCTTGATACCATCAAGATGTCTTTGGGCGGCCGTGCCGCAGAAGAGGTCTTCCTTGGTGAAGTATCAACAGGCGCATCATCTGACCTGCAGCAGTGCAACAACATCGCTAAAGATATGATCAAGCGTTATGGTCTTTCAAAGAAGTTCCGCAACCTTGTATTCGGTGATGAGAATGAGGAAGTCTTCCTTGGTTACTCGATGGGTCAGGTCCAGAGCTATTCTGACCAGACAGCAGCTGCAATTGACGAAGAGATCAAGCAGATCATCGATACATGCTATGAAGATACTAAGAGAATACTCATCGAGAAGAAGAATATCGTCGAAGGTCTTGCTACAAGACTTATCGACAAGCTCACAGTTGATGGTCCTGACTTTGAGAAGATCTACGAGGCAAACGGTGACTTGAGCGCTGTTTATCCTCAGGATTATTCAGGAATCGACACAACTTCTTCTGTAGATGTTGAGAAGACGGAAGAGACAACATATGTTGCACCGGCTCCTGCACCTGCACCCGGACCTTCCGAGTCAGTTTCTGAAAATCAGGCTGATAACGATGATTCCATCGAACCCGGTCCGACAGACTGATCAGATCAACAAACTAATAAAACAGGGTATCTCAGGTTTTTCCGGGATACCTTTTTTATTTCTGCTATCATATTAAAGGAATGCAGTACATTGTTCTTTAGTCAAGACAATAGTTTAGTGTAATTACAAAAAGCATAGGGATAACATATGGAATTCATAGATGCGGTTAAACAAGGCAGTCTTACGGATATTCGTAAATGTAAAAAGGCTGACCTGCATAATCACTTTGTTCTCGGTGGGAGCAGGAGCTATTTGAAAGAGCATGCCGGAAGGGATATTCAGCCGGTCAAGACGCCGCTCCATTCGATGGATGAAATGCATGAATGGAATGCCGCGAACATAGGTGACTATTTTAACTCGGCTGAAGGCCGCAGAATGCTTATTAAGGCGGCTTTTGCTCAGGCCAGGGAAGACGGAGTAAGTATCCTGGAGATCGGTGAGGATGTCTGGGGACTTGGTGAGTTTTTTTGCGGCGACATAGAAGAACTTGTGGGTGCTTTCGAGGAGGCACACAGCGAGATTGCACCGGAGATAGAGCTTAGATTACAGATAGGAATGTCAAGGCACTGTGGCATTGCTTATCTGGAAGAATGCCTGTCTCATTTCTGGGGATGCAAGGCTTTTTATTCAATTGATCTGTATGGAGATGAACTTGCGCAGCCGATAGAAAACTTCAAGTCCATCTACAGGCGTGCAAAAGCAGAAGGGTTCAGGCTGAAGGCGCATGTCGGTGAGTGGGGAACTGCAGAGGATGTACGCTTTGCCGTAGAATGCCTGGAACTTGATGAGGTTCAGCATGGCATAGCAGCTGCAGAAGATCCTTCTGTGATCAAATTCCTTGCGGATAATCACATCAGGCTGAACATTACTCCTTCCAGTAATTATCTTCTTGGCAGAGTAGCGGAGTTGAAAGCTCATCCGATCGCAAAGCTTTACAGGAACGGTGTTGATGTAACTATCGGCTCTGATGATGTGCTGATCTTTGATTCTGATGTTTCCAAGGAATATCTGCGGCTTTATCAATGCGGCTGCCTGAATGCGGAAGAACTTGATGATATACGCATTAACGGGCTGAGAAAAATTTAAAGATCAAAGTTTCTAAGCAAGAAATAAACCCCGGAAGTTTTTATCTGACTTCCGGGGTTCACTTGTAATTACATCGTTTTCAAATGCTCTTACTTTGAATTGATATTCTCGAAAGTAAGCTTGAACTTCTCGTTGTGATCGATGGCCCAGTCGACTGCCCATTCGGACTCGAAAAGAACTACCGGTTCATCGTCTCTGTCCAAGACGAGAAGTGATGTTGAAGTGAGAGTGAGCTCCTTTGCATCGAATCCTTCGACTTCTGATTTTGCCCAGCGTGCGAGACGGTAGGGCAGAGGTGTTCTTACGATATCAACGTTGTATTCTGACTTGAGTCTGTATTCAAGAACGTCGAACTGGAGAATACCGACGACGCCCATTACGTATGTCTCGGTACCGATGTTCGGCTGCTTGTAGAGCTGGACTGCACCTTCCTGAGAAAGCTGCTCGATACCCTTAAGGAACTGCTTGCGCTTCATGGAATCCTTAGGCTCTACACGTGCGAAGTTTTCAGGTGCGAATACCGGGATAGGATCGAACTCAAATTTGCGGTTTGTAGATATGATCGTATCGCCGATCCTGAAGTTACCGGGATCGAAGATACCGATGATGTCGCCTGCGTAAGCCTCTTCCGTGATGGCTCTGTCCTGTGCCATGAACTGCTGGGGCTGTGCGAGAGTGATCTTCTTGCCTGTACGCATGAGGTTAACAGTCATGTTCTTCTCATACTGGCCGGAACAGATACGGATGAATGCCATACGGTCTCTGTGTGAAGGATCCATGTTTGCCTGGATCTTGAATACGAAGCCAGAGAACATTGGATCTTCAGGTTCGATAATGCCGTCTGTCGTGTTATGAACGGCAGGGCCGGGACTCATCTTAAGGAAGTGCTTAAGGAACGGCTCAACACCGAAGTTGGTGATTGCCGAACCGAAGAATACGGGTGTCAACTCTCCTTTGAGAACCTTATCCATATCAAGTTCGTCGCCTGCCATGTCGAGAAGTTCGATGTCGTTTCTGAGTGTCTCGAGGTGGCCCGGCATGAGCATCTCGTCAAGCTTCGGATCTTCGATGCCTGATACGCTCTGAGTAACCATTGATGCACCGTGGTCGTTATTTTCTCGGTCGAAGAGAAGAACGTTGCGTGATTCTCTCTCGTAAACGCCTTCGAAGTCACCGTCGGTACCAATAGGCCAGTTGATGGGGACTGATCTGATGCCCAATACCTTTTCGAGTTCGTCCATGAGGTCAAAAGGATTCTTTGCGGCACGGTCCATCTTGTTGATGAATGTGAAGATCGGGATACCGCGTCTTCTACATACCTGGAAAAGCTTGATCGTCTGTGTCTCGACACCCTTCGCACCGTCAAGTACCATTACTGCAGCATCAGCTGCACACAGCGTTCTGTATGTGTCTTCCGAGAAGTCCTGGTGACCGGGGGTATCAAGGATATTGATGTGGCAGCCGTCGTATTCGAACTGCATTACTGATGAGGTTACCGAGATACCACGCTTCTTCTCAATCTCCATCCAGTCGGATGTGGCATGGCGCGCAGCCTTACGGGCTTTTACCGAGCCAGCCTGATGGATGGCTCCTCCGTAAAGGAGAAGTTTCTCTGTGATAGTAGTCTTACCTGCGTCCGGGTGCGATATGATCGCAAATGTGCGGCGCCTTTTAATTTCATCAACTGAATTCATTTTACCCTCAATAAATGTATAATATTCTAATTAAAGATTCTTGTTTCAAAGACAAGTAATTATATATAAGAAAGAAGGGAATTACAAATAATGATACGTGGCGGAGGCGTTCTGATGCATATCAGCTCACTCCCGGGACCGTTTGGTACGGGCGTGATGGGACAGGAGGCAATTGACTTCGCAAAGCAATTGGCATCTCAGGGAATGAAATACTGGCAGGTCCTGCCGTTCTCATATCCCGGAATGGGTAATTCCCCTTACCAGAGTTTCTCGGCATTTGCAGGCAACTGGCTGTTTATCGACCCGAGAAGACTTTTAGACAGAGGACTTCTCTCACCTGCAGAGGTACAGCAGGCAGAGTACACACAGAATAAGTGGAGAATAGATTACGATTTCTTAAGGACCAACAGGGATGAGCTTTTAAGAAAAGCTTTTGAGCGTGCAGACAAGGATCTTCTCGCAAAAGCAGATAAGTTCATCAAGGACAACAAGTGGGTCCAGGATGTTGCAGCTTACCAGACGGTAAAGGATGCAGACTTCGGAAAGCCGTGGTGGGAATGGTCTGATTCAAGACTCCGCAACTACGACAAGTCTGCTGTTGCAGAACTTAAGAATGATCCCAATTACAGATATCACGGTTTTGTACAGTATCTGTTCTTCGATGAATGGGCACAGATCAAGAAGGAGATCAACGATCTCGGAATCTCTCTTATCGGTGATATCCCGTTCTATGTTTCTGGTGATTCGGCTGATGTCTGGGCAAGCAGGGATCTGTTCAAAATGGCTTCGGCTACCAAAGTGAATAAGGTCCTGAAAGATTATGAGAAAGCTCTGGACAATTATAAAAAGGCACTCGAGAAGGGTGAGACCGGTAAAGACGGTGAACCTTTAAAGGAACCCAGAAAACCCAAGCCGGAGGCTCTTGTTTTCGAGAGCGTTGCAGGCGTTCCGCCGGATTATTTCTGCGAAGACGGTCAGCTTTGGGGCAACCCCATCTACGACTGGAAGAAGATGAAAGATGACCACTATGCGTGGTGGATGAGCAGACTTGAAGATAACTTCAAGCTCTTCGATTACTTGAGGATCGATCACTTCCGCGCATTCTCATCTTACTGTGAGATCGATGCGAATGCAGAGAATGCCAGAGACGGTAAGTGGATTCCGGGACCCGGCCTTGATTTCTTCGATGCATACGACAAAAAGTTCAAGGACAGATCGCGCCTTATAGCAGAGGACCTTGGTGAGGTTACACCTGACCTCATGGAGTTTATGGGCAAGGTCGGAATCCCCGGCATGAGAGTTATGGAATTTGCATTCTATCCCGGTGATAACAGCTCATTCCTTCCTCACAACTTTATCAATAACTGCGTTGCTTATACAGGAACGCACGACAATAACACATTGCTCGGATGGCTTTGGGACAGTCCTGAGGAAGTCAGAAAGACATGCCTTGAATACTGCGGTTTTATAGGCGATAACTGGGGTGACGGCGGTACGCACAGCGGTTCCTGCAGAGCGATCATCAGGACACTCTGGATGAGCCATGCTGATGTTACGATCATTCCGATCCAGGACATGCTCGGATACGGCGGAGATACGAGAATGAACATTCCCGGAACGCCTACAGGCAACTGGGTCGTAAGGTTTACAAAGGAAGACTTTGATTCTATAGATAACGACTGGTACAGAAATCTCAACAGGATCTATTTCAGATAAGGAGGAGCCTCATGAGATATATTCTTTGCATCGATCAGGGAACTACTTCGACCAAGGCATTTCTTCTTGATGAAGAAGGTAATCTGTCACAGGGTACGCATGTGCCTTTCAAGCAGTATTATCCGCAGCCGGGCTGGGTAAGCCACGATGCAGAGGAGATATATGTATCCGTCCTTAAAGCTATTGCGATGCTGTTGAAAGAGCACCCGGAAGCAAAGGGCAGTATCATCAGCATGGGCATCACAAACCAGCGTGAGACGACTGTCGCATTCTCTCCTTCCGGAAAGCCTTTTACTCAGGCGATCGTATGGCAGTGCAGAAGAACTTCCGACATTTGCAGACGCCCTGAGATCAGGGAGCAGGGCAGAAGGATCACAGAGATAACAGGTCTTAAGATCGACCCGTATTTCTCTGCCACGAAGATGCTCTGGCTGCTCGAAAACATCAAGGGTTTAAGAGAGCGCTGCTTAAGCGGAGAAGCCTGTCTTTCAACGATCGACGGGTTCCTTGTATACAGACTTACAAACGGAAGATCTTATGCTTCGGATTATTCCAACTGTTCAAGAACGATGCTTTTCGACATATCCAAAAAAGCATATGATAAAGAGTTTTTGGAATTGTTCGGAATACCTGTAAACTCGCTTGCAAAACCTCTCGAATCCTGCGCCGATTACGGCATGATCGAACTCGATGAAGAGTATCTTAGTAGCAACGGTTTTACTGATGATGAGGTCAAGGATCTTATGTCGGTAAACGGTGTTCATATCACAGGCGTTCTTGGCGACCAGCCGGCAGCATTGCTCGGCCAGAATGCAATAAACAAAGGCGATTCCAAGACCACATACGGAACCGGAAGCTTCACACTGATGAATCTCGGTACCGAGCCTGTATTCTCCAAAAACGGACTTCTTACTTCATGTGCGTGGTCCATTAACGGAGTAACAAACTATGCGTTGGAAGGAAGTATCTTCCAGGCAGGTTCAGTCATAAGCTGGCTGAAAGATGAGCTCGGATTTATCGAAAATCCTAAAGATTGTGATGAATTTTGCAATTCCATTGAAGACACCGGCGGTGTATATTTAGTTCCGGCATTTACGGGTTTGGGCGCACCATACTGGAAGCCTGACGCAAGAGGTGTTTTAACGGGCCTCACCAGAGGTACGGGCAGAGCACAGATCATCAGGGCCGGTGTTGAATCAATAGCATATCAGGTTACTGAACTGGTTAACCTCATGACTGATGATACGGGCATTAAGGCCGGACAAATGAAGGTGGACGGCGGAGTGTGCGCGAGCAGCTTCCTCATGCAACTTCAGTCTGATCTTCTGGGAGTCACGATCACGAGAGCGTTAAGTGACGAGATGACCGCCATGGGTGCGGGACTGGCAGCAGGAATTCAGGCCGGGATTTTCGAGTCTGTTGAAAAGACGGGTGAGTTCTATAAGGCAGGTGCTTCTTACGAACCTGATATGTCAGCATTTGAAGTATCCGAGAAGATGGAGGGATATCGTTCTGCCGTAAGAGCAACACTTCTTTCCGGCAACGACTGATCTAATGGTTCAGGTTTACATCGTATTTTTCAAGATATTCGTTTTTCTGCTCTTAGGTTTTGCGTTAAACAAATCCAAGGTGATAGGCAGCACAGGTGAGCGTGCGTTATCGGATATCCTGCTTAAGGCTGTTCTGCCTTTCATGATCATCAATTCAAGCCAGCATACGTATTCCACGGATGCCGTAAACGGAATGATCGCATGTGCTGCTATTGCGATCGGATACTATGCGGTATCACTTATCGCGCTGAGATTATCTTTGAAAAAAGTCAACATTCTTGAAGATGAGAAGAGGATAATGATCACCTGCACTGTCTTTGCGAATACCGGCTTTGTAGGTTTCCCTCTGATGGAAGCGCTTTACGGAAGCTACGGACTTTTGCTCGCTGCAGTATTTAATCTTTGCTATAACCTTTTCTTTTACACATATGCTGTATATCTGTTCTCGAAAAAGCCGAGATTTGCACTGCTCGACATGTTCAAGAGTTCGGTGTCGGTTGCATCGATCGTTGCGATCGTCATGTTCATCATTCCGTGGAGAATGCCCGGATTTATTTCAGATACGTTTAAGCTCATCGGTGACATGACTGTCCCGATGTCAATGATTGTAATGGGATCGATGCTTGCAAGCGTTAACATCAAGAAGCTTCTTACTGACAAGAAGGCATACGTCGTATCGGCATTAAGACTCATTGTTCTGCCGGCTCTTGTCATGGGCGCCGTGCTGCTTATCTCAAACTGGGTTACAATAGCACCGGAGACAAAGAGTGTGGTTGTTCTGATGTGTGCTTTGCCGTGCGGCTCGATGAATGTTATATTTGCCGAGAACTACGAAGTGGCTCCGCATTTTTCCGCGCGCACGGTATCGTTATCAATGGTATTCATGCTCGTTACGATAATGTTCTGGGCATGGGCGGTTAAAGCAGTATTCTGAAGATAAGAGGATAAGGAAATGAGTGAAGATTCAAACAAGATCGAGAGAATAGAAAATGAGAAACTGGTAGAACTCTTAGGTTCCATCCGCAATGATAATTCCGAAGAGAACATGATCGCTGTCTTAAAAGAAGCGGCAGTTGCAAAATTCCTTGTTCCCGTTGACGGTACGGACGGCAATTACAGTTTTCATGCCGTAAGCGATTCCAAGGGCAAAAAATACATGGTTGTCTACTGTGATTCCGACAGCTTCGAAGTCGCTTTCGAGAATAAGAAGGAACCGCAGAACGGTGTAATCGCAGGTTTTGCAGATCTCATTGATGTAGTTATGTCACCTAAGATGGACCTTTCCGGTTTTGTCATCAATCCCGGTTCAGAAGAAGTTCTCTTCGGTAAGGACATGCTCAAGATGATTGCTGCCCAGATGGGAATCGGAGGCGACGGTACGGCAAAGGTCGGAGAGCCTGACCGCTATCCGCCGGAACTTAAGAAAGCTTTGGAAGGATATCTCCTCATCGAACCCACGGTATCAGATATCTGGGTAAGGCTTATGCGCGAAAACGGTACCGACAGGCTTATCTGGCTTGTGGTCGCAAACGCTGAAGGCGAGGGTGAACCCTTGAAATACACGCTCGATAACCTTAGAAAATACTGTCTTCCTTATCTCGATAACATGGATGCGATGGTCGTATCAAGCAACGAGGATTTTGCAAAGCAGGTAATCCAAAACGTTAAACCATTCGTAAGCAGGAAAGACTGATAATGAATAAGAGCAAGGCCGGACTCATAGTACTTGTTTTTCTTACAGCAGGTTTTTTCTTTTTCCTTGCCATGCTGTTTGGTTCAAGTACGCAAAGACAGGCGGTCATTGACAGAAAAGCCGAAGTTGAAGCTAATCTGGATGCCATAGCTGAATCTGACATTACCATATATTGGATAGGTGAACTTCCGCAGGAGTTAGAGCATCTGTCTCCTGTTGTAAATGTCATAGCACCCGGAAATATTACAAAGGAAACCATTCCGGTAAGAGCTCCTTCTTTTCATTTCGAGGAATACAATCCTGACGGAGTTCTCGTAAATGAAGAGATCCCCAGGGAATATTCCGCACACATGATGATCGTCATTACAGGGAACCCGGTAATTTCAGATGACGGAAAAGCCGCACTTCTCGATGCCATTTCAAAGAATGGGGTTCCGGTTCTTGCAATCGGCGATGAAGCTTCTGAAGTTCTGGGCGAGATCTTATCCTACAGAAGATTCAAAAGGGGTCTCGGATCGTCCCTGTATTACTGTCTCGGAGCAGGTTATACCGAAAATCTTATCCCTGTTGAAACGGTAAAGGCAGGCGGCATGGATCTGGCTGAGGCCCTTCCTGACGCAATATCACTTGCCGTGTCTGATTACATACCGCAAAACTGACAATTATTTGAGCCGAATTAGTGCTAAAAGTAGTGCCAATTAAGTTTGACACTATTTTGTAATAATTATAATATTATTAACGTGGATAATTCCTTGGGGAGGTGATCAGTATCCGCGAGTTAGAACAAAGGATCCTTGAAGAAGGTCAGATCCTGCCCGGCGAAGTGCTGAAGGTGGGTAGTTTTCTAAACCAGCAGATCGATACAAAGCTCCTTAAGGATATGGGGGATGAAATCGCACGGCTTTTCGCATGTAACAATGTTACAAAGGTGTTAACCATCGAATCTTCGGGCATTGCCATTGCTTTTGCGGCTGGCCTTTCCATGGGCCTTCCGGTGGTCTTTGCAAAGAAGCATTCCACGTTAAATCTCACCGGAAATATCCTCACATCCAAGGTTTATTCCTACACCCATCAGCAGACTTATGACATCGCAGTGTCGAGTGATTACATCACTTCAGAAGACACCGTGCTCATTGTCGATGACTTCCTTGCAAAAGGAAATGCCCTTACAGGACTCATCGAGATAGTAAACGAGGCAGGTGCAAAACTTGCCGGCTGCGCTATTGCCATCGAGAAGGGGTTCCAGGGCGGAGGAGACAAACTCCGTGCCGAGGGTATCAGGGTAGAGTCACTGGCAATTATTGACAAGATGACCGACGACTCACTCGAGTTCAGGCAGCAGGCCTGAGTCTTAATTTCAGAATATGCATTTGCTCTGCATATAAATTTTTGAACTGGAGGCAATTTATGAAGAAGTTGATTTCTTTGATAGTCACGGCAGCTCTTGCGGTTACTTCCGTATTTGCTCTTGCAGGCTGTAATGCGGCTAAAGAAACAGAGGGGGACAAGGGTGCGGCTTCTGACTTTAAGGTTGGTGCGATCTACATCAACAGCCAGAATGACACATCAGGTTATACCTATGCTCATCATCACGGTATCACCGAAGCTATGAAGCAGGTAGGTCTTGATCCTACAAAGGATCTCTACATCGTAGACAACGTACCTGAGGATGACGAGAAGGTTAAGCAGGCTATCGACCAGCTCGCCGGTAACGGATGCAACATCATCTTCGGTATCAGCTTTGGTTACCTCAATGCTTTCGATGAGAAGGCTAAAGAATATCCTGACATCATTTTCTCTCACGCAACAGGTTATCTTTCAAACGATACAAACTTCAATAACTATTTCGGAAGAATCTACCAGGCACGTTACCTTGCAGGTATCGCTGCAGGTTACAAGTCTCTTGCTACAGGCAACAACAATTTGGGTTATGTTTCTGCCTGGGGTACAGAGTACGCTGAGACATGCTCAGGCATCAATGCTTTCGCTATGGGCGCTTTGGCAGTTAACCCTGATGCACAGGTTTTCGTTTACGAGATCTCTACATGGGGCGATCAGGAACTCGAGAGACAGGCAGCTGAGACTCTCATCGACACATACGGATGCGGCGTTATCGCTCAGCACTGTGACTCCGCTCAGCCTCAGATCGTTGCTAACGAGAAGGGCGTTTTCGGATGCGGCTACAACTCAGACATGACAAAGGAAGCTCCCAATGCTCACCTCGCAGCACCTGTATGGAACTGGGATGCTTACTATGCAACAGCTATGAAGGCTGCTATGGAGAATCCTGCTACATTCATGACAACAGTAGGCAACTACTATGAAGGTCTCAACGCAGGTCTCGTTGACGTTTCAGAGCTCTCAGCCAACTGCGAGCCTCAGACAAAGGAAGCAATCGAGCTTGCCAAGAAGATGATGATCTCCGGTGAGTGGGATGTATTCTCAGGCGTTAAGCTTTCTTTCAGCGGCGATACAGGATCTGTTGCAGTAGAGAAGACAAATGCTGCTCTCATTGCAAATGACGGTACAGAGATCGTAGTAGCAGGCGGCCCTTCTGTTGACGACGGCGTTATCCAGGGTTCAATGAACTACTATGTAGAAGGCGTTACTCAGGTTAACTGATAACAAGTAATTTGATTCGAGGGGTGTTTTATGGAATATGCCATAGAGCTAAAGGGAATATCTAAAAGCTTCGGCCCTGTGGCGGCCAATAAAAACATCAATCTTTCTCTTGCCAAAGGTGAGATATTGGCTCTCCTTGGCGAGAACGGATCAGGAAAAACGACACTCATGAACATGCTGTCGGGCATCTACATGCCCGACAGCGGTTCTATTTTTATCGACGGAAAAAAGGTAGAGATCAACTCACCTGAAGACTCCGGCAAACTTGGAATAGGAATGGTTCACCAGCACTTTAAGCTGGTCGAGAGATTTACGGCTCTCGAGAATATCCGTATCGGAATGAGGGGAGAAGGACGCATCTTCCATGGTGCAGACGTCCGCAAAAAAATAGAAGATACAGCCGCTAAATTCGGCTTTGATATAGATCTGGACAAGGTAGTTGCCAATATGGCAGTTTCCGAGAAACAGACATTGGAAATCCTGAAGGTCCTTTGTTACGGCGCGAAAATAATCATCCTCGACGAACCTACTGCGGTACTTACCGTTCAGGAGATAGATAAACTTTTCGCCGTGCTCCGCAAGATGAAGGAAGAGGGACATTCGATCATCATAATCACACATAAGCTCAATGAAGTTATGGCAATCTCTGACAGAGTCGCAGTCTTAAGACACGGCGATTATATCGGAACGGTCGTAACCAAAGTGACTGATGAGAAGACTCTTACCGAACTCATGGTAGGAAGAAAGATCACGCTTAACATTGACAGACCCATCATCGAGAAGACTCATCCGCTTCTTGAGATAAGAGATCTTACGGTTAAAAATGACGAGGGTGCCATTGCCGTCGATCACATCAATTTCTACATCAGAGGCGGAGAGATCTTAGGCGTTGCGGGCATTGCAGGTTCAGGACAGAAAGAACTCTGCGAAGCCATTGCAGGACTTCGTAAGATCGAAGACGGACAGATGATACATGAAGGCGAGAGCATCGTCGGAATGTCTCCTAAAAAGATACTGGATCACGGCATCTCGATGAGCTTCATTCCTGAAGACCGTCTGGGTATGGGACTTGCGCCTTCGCTCTCGATCACGGATAACATGATCCTCAAGAATTACAATGAGGCAAAGGGTATTTTTGTTGACCGTAAATCCGCACGTGAGGAAGCACAGAAAGTAATCGACAAGCTTGAGATAATCACACCTTCGACTGAGACTCCGGTAAGGCGTCTTTCCGGCGGTAACGTACAGAAAGTACTGCTCGGCAGAGAGATAAAATCAGGCCCTAACGTACTCATTACCGCATATCCCGTAAGAGGTCTTGATATCAACTCTTCTTACACGATCTATAACATTTTGAATGATGAAAAGAAGAAGGGAGTCGGCATTCTTTTCGTTGGTGAGGACCTTGACGTAATGCTCTCACTCTGCGACAAGATCATGGTCATCTGTCACGGCAAACTTCAGGGTGTCGTTAACAGCGATCACACCACTAAAGAAGATATCGGTCTCATGATGACGGGCACTCTTAACATCGTCAACAAAGAAGGCAAGACAGACGGTATTGCCAAAGATTCCGCTATTACTGATGAGGAGGGCAAAGCCTAATGAGAAGATATCATCTGGTAAGAAGAGCGGATTCAAAGCTCTCACGAACACTCATCTACTATGCTATCGGACTTCTTGTATCACTTGCTATAGGTGCGGTCATTCTTGCGATTCTCGGTATCAATCCGTTTGAATATTACGGCAAGATGTTTACGATCGGACTTGTCGGAAACAAATATGGTTATAAGAGCATCGAAGGTCTTCTTAAGATCTTCGTTCCGCTCCTTATCACATCACTTGCATTGAGCCTTTCGTTCAAGATGCGATTCTGGAATATCGGAGGTGAAGGTGAGTTCCTGATAGGTGCGATCTGTGCATCGATCGTGGCATTCAACTGTTCCGGAGTTCCCAATTTCATAACAGTAGTTCTGATGTGCCTTGCGGCAATGATCTCAAGCGGAATAATCGGTGTTGTGATCGCTGCCCTCAAGGTTAAGTTCAACACGAATGAGACACTCATGACATTGATGCTCAACTACATAATGCTCTATGTCATAAGGTATATCGGCGATACAAAAGCAGACTGGAATTTTTTCTTAAGAGAAGATTCCGAAAGACCTATTTTCGGCTCATTTCCCGAGTCTGCGATAATGGGCGGAATCCCTCTCGGAAGGTTCAAGCTTTTGTGGGCTGTGATCATAGCGATCTTACTTACTGCAGTAATCTACATTTACCTTAAATACACAAAGCAGGGTTATGAGATCTCAGTCGTCGGCGACAGCAGTGCAACTGCAAAATATGCCGGCATGGGAGTAGGCAAGATCGTTCTAAGAACTATGTTTATTTCTTCTGCTCTTATCGGTCTTGCAGCAGCGCTTACCGTATCTTCTGCAGGCACGATTTCCGACACCATCACAAATGACGTGGGCTGGACGGGAATCATCGTTGCATGGCTCAGTAAACTCAGCGTTCCTGCGGTTTTTGTAACGTCAATCCTCATATCGATCCTGCAATACGGATGCCAGGCTGCAGCAACGCAGTATCCTGCCATCGACGTTAATTTCGCAGATCTTTTGCAGGGAATAATCCTGTTCTCTGTTTTGGTTGCAGACTTCATCGCTAACTTCAGACTCGTAAGAAAGGAGGACGCTAAGAATGCTTGAAGTATTTACGTTGTTCCTCTTTAACATAATCGTTTATAACATACCGCTTCTTTACGGTACGACAGGTGAGATCATGATCGAGAAATCAGGCTCACTGAATCTCGGTGTCGAAGGCACGATGGCAATAGGCGCAGTAGCAGGTTATCTTGCAGGCGCTAAATGCGACAGTCTTTTTGTCGCATGTCTTGTAAGCTTCATCGCATCAGGACTTGTCGGACTCTTATTCTCGTTCTTAACTGTTACTCTTCAGGCAAACCAGAACGTAACGGGTCTTACGATCACTACATTCGGTGTTGCTTTCTATTATTTCATCGGAAACGCATTGTCCAACAGTGCAGGCGGTTGGCCGCAGCTTTCAGGCACAAGATTGGATGCTCATTCGCAGCCGATACACATTCCCGGTCTTTCTGATATTCCGTTCCTCGGAAAAGCAATTTTCTCTCACGGAATCCTTGTTTATCTCGGCATCGCCATCGCGATCTTAATGTGGCTCTACTTTAAGAAAACTGTACCCGGATTAAAGCTCCGCGCAATCGGTGAGAACCCTGCAGCTGCAGACTCTTTAGGTGTCAATGTTGCTATGTACAAGTATATTCACATCATAATCGGTTCAGGCATCATGGGCTTGGGCGGTCTTTACATGGGACTTAACATGGGCGGTACTTTCGAAGGTTCTAACTGCTGGATCAACGGTTACGGCTGGATCTCTATAGCACTCGTTATCTTCGCTAACTGGAGCCCTGCAAAGGCAATTCTCGGAACTCTCATTTTCGGTTTCTTCAACACGTTGAGAGTCCAGAACGCAGCGCTTGCATATACCTTCCCGGATGCACTTGGCTGGCTTACCAAAATACCATCACACTTCTTCTCGGCATTGCCGTTCATCATAACGCTCCTCGTACTTATTACATCTTCACTTTCAAAGAAAAAGCAAAGCGGAGAACCGGAGGCGATCGGACGCAATTACTACCGAGAGGACAGATAAGGAGGAGAATCTATGTATAACATCAGGAAACTTACTGATGATCTGACGTGGATCGGAGGGATCGACCGCAAAATTCAGAAGTTCGAAAATGTATATAAGCTGAATTCCGGAATGAATTACAATTCATATTTCCTCGACTGCGGCGCTACCGTTTTATTTGACACGGTCGGCAGTGAGACGGCTGATATCTTTTTCGAGAATCTGGAGTATTGTCTTGCGGGACGTACTCTTGATTATGTTGTCGTTCATCATATGGAACCCGATCACTCTGCAACTCTTGCTGAAGTTCTTGATGCGAATGCAGATGCTAAGGTGATCGTTAACGCAAAGACACTTCAGTTCATTTCGCAGTTCTTCCCCGGGAAGGATTACTCTGCAAGAGCCGTTGTCGTAAAAGACGGTGATGAACTGACATTGGGCGATCACAAGCTTAGATTCGTATTCGCACCTATGGTCCACTGGCCTGAGGTCATGCTGAGTTTCGATGAGACAGAAGGTATACTTTTCAGTGCTGATGCATTCGGAAGTTACGGCGCTATAAACGGTTCCATATTTGCAGACGGTAAGGACTTTGAAAAAGATCTTCTTGGCGAAGCGCGCCGCTATTACACAAACATCGTCGGCAAGTACGGCATGCAGACTGTTGCGGCGATAAATAAGGCTTCACAGCTTGATATCAAGATGATCTGTCCTCTACATTCTTATGTATGGCGCAAGGACATCGATAAGATCATCAACTGCTACAAGACATGGGGTTCTTATACTCCTGAAGTTGAAGGCGTATTTATTCTAACTGGTTCTATCTACGGACATACTGCAAATGCAGCAGAAGTCCTCATGACAGAGCTTGATAAGAGGGGGATCGATTCTGTTATCCTGGACGCATCGGCTACGGATATTTCTGACATCATTGCCGCTGCTTTCACATACAGTCACATTGTCATCGCAACGCCTACATATAACAATAATGTGTATTCTCCGGTCGAGCATGCGGTAAGAGAGCTTGCTGCTCACGGATTGACCGCAAGGTCGTTCTCTGTCATAGAGAATGGTACATGGGCTCCAAGCGCAGCGAAAAATATCCTTCCGCTACTCGAAGGACTCAAAAATTGCAAAATTACCGGGGAAACGGTTACAATCAAGTCATCCGGCAATGATGCAACGAGGCATGGCATCGAAGCGCTTGCCGAAGCCATTGATAACGATATTAGGAATAAGTAAATACAAAAAGAGGTGAACAAATGCATTGTCCGAATTGTGGAAAAGAACTTAACGGCTCCGAAAAGTTTTGTGGCGGATGCGGAAATGATCTGACACACCTGGTGTATACGTCAGCTCCTGCAGCCGGCTCTGCTCCGGGAATTCCCGCACCCATTGTTGAACCAGCATCTGCTCCTGTGGCTCCGGTAGTTCCTGTAACTCCCGTAACTCCTGTTGCAGAAGTAACGTCCGAACCAGTCGTTGCAGCTCCAGTTGAACCCGCACCTGCACCGATTCCGGAACCCATCCCGGAACCTGCACCGGTTGTTGAACCCGTTGTAGAGGCAGCTCCTGTAGAAGCAGCAGTTCCTGCAGCACCCGCTCCGGCACCTGCTCCGGCACCTGTTGAAGCAGCAGTTCCTGCAGCAGCACCTGCCCCGGCTCCTGCACCAGCTCCTGTTGGTGCAGCTCCCGTACAGTCTGCTTTTGGAGATGCAGCTCCGATTGCTCCCGCAGCACAGCCTGCAGCTACGACTGAAGCACCCAAGAAAAAGAAGAAGGGTGTTCTGGGTCTCATCATCGGTCTTACTGCAGCAGGTCTTGTAATTATCGTCGGCGCGATAATCGCAGTTGCAGTTTTCATTAACAATAAGACGGAAGAAACTGAGCGTACAAAGAGAACAACAGAAGATGAAACAGAGACTACTGTTACAGAGCCTGTTTCCGAACTCGCCGAAAGAACCATCATGGTATATGCGATCGGAACAGACCTTGAGTCTACTGCTTCCTGCCTCTCTGCTGATGTTAAGGAAATGATGGCAGCTACACCTAATTCCGATCTCAACCTCGTACTTCAGGTTGGCGGCTGTACTGACTTCAGAAACAATTATATGACAGACGGCATTACGCAGCGTTTCTCCATCGCAAACGGTAACATCGAGAAACTTTCAGATCTAGGTGACGTAAGCATGGTTGAGCCTGAAACTCTTGAAGACTTCGTTAAGTTCTCAAAGGAGAACTATCCGGCTGAGAAATACATCCTCGTATTGTGGGATCACGGCGGCGGAGTTCCGTTGGGATTCGGTTACGATGAAATTCACGACGGTACACTTACTGAGATCGAGATGGCTCAGGCTATCGGTAACTGCGATATCGAGTTTGAGTCGATCATCTTCAATGCATGTCTCATGGGATCTCTCGAAGTTGCCAAGGCGCTTGATCCTTATACTGAGTACATCATTGCAGCAGAGAGCCCTACATGGGGAAGTGCTTACTATGATATCGGTATCAACTATACAAACTTTCTTAACTACATCGGACCTGACTTCAACGGTACAGCCAAGGACTATGGTGAGTTCATCGTAAGAGACTACATGGATACCGTAGAAACAACACAGCAGACCACAGGATACTTCGGTATCGATACATGCATGTCTGCTATTGATACTGACAATATCAATGAAGTATTTGAAGCATATGAAGCTTTCATTGCTGCCCTTGACACCAGAGTATTCACAACAGAGGGTTACATTGAGTTCGTACAGCTCAGAGATGACTGCGGTTCATTCGAATCAACAGACTCTGTAGACCTTACAACACTTGCGAACAAGTACATCAACTGTGGTGATGCTAACATTGAGAGAGCTGCAAGCAAGCTCGTAAACGAAGTAGGTAACTGTGTTTTCACCGAGAGCAACAACTCTTACACATATGCTCACGGTATGACAACATATTCACCTTACCTCTATCCCCAGTACTACGATGAAGCAAGACTTACATTCGTTACATTGGGTTACAGTGACACAACGATCCAGTTCTATGACAAGTTCGTAAGTAAGGAACTCTATATCCTTCAGGCTACAAACTATGCAGGTGACTGGTATGTCCAGCCTGCAGATGCTAACTCCATCGAATCCGGTAACGTATATGATATCTCCAGCCTTGTTGTTGACATGGGTGAATATGAAGCTATCACGCTTACAGAAGAAGACTGGAAGATCATCCGTGAAGTCAAGGTAACACTTGCTATCATTGATCCTGATGAACAGGACAAAATCTACTATTTCGGTACAGATGACCAGTACACTGTTGACAGCAACGGATACATCATTCTCGAAAACCCTATCAACTGGGTTTACTTCAAGAATTTCGGATTCGTAACCTGCGAGTGCCTTAAGTACGAGGTTGCTGATGACGGTAAGTGGTACAAGTACATCGGTGCCGAGGCCCTTGTAAACGGTCAGACATCATATGTCGTAATCGCTTTCAGCTCTGATGATAAGGATGGTACGATCATCGGCTATTATAATGCTGATATCATTAACGATACTTATGATGTAAATCAGGGTAGCCAGTTCACCGAAAATGATCAGATCATATTCGTCAAGGAATACTATGACGGCAATACCCAGACTATGGAATACTCTGAACTCGGTGATGCTGTTTCATACGAGAAGGCTCTCGAGCTTTACAACTATTCAACAGTTAATTACGATGACGTTGAGTGCTACATCGCATTCGATCTTTACGATGTATACAACAATGATTATTATCTCCCGTTAAGACCCGGTAAGCCTGCTTACGAGATCAACGTTGAAAGAGGCGATAACGGCTATTCAAACGGCGGCAACTACGATGAGGGTACACTTGATGCAACAACAATGCTCGGTTTCGTCGTCACTTACGATTCAAGCAACGCCGTTGGTGCAGCAGACGACATTGAATGGGTATTTGAAGACGGAACATTCTCCGATGACTGCATCTATCCTTCCGGTACTTCAACGATCTCACTTGTAGCGTACACTTCAGAATACTCTGATGAAGAATTCGAATTTGAGTTCTACTACAGCCCTGACACCATGTTCTCTGACAGGGAGCTTCAGGCAGATGTATATAGCGGTGTTGCTACATGTGTCGAAGAAGGTGAAGGATACGCATATCACTTCGACTATACAGGCGGCGTACAGCCGGGATATTACATTATCACCGTTAACTTAAAGGGCGCAAACAACAGAACTATTATTTCTGTCTGCCAGGTTGAATGAGATTGATTGAATAAGAGGATTTAAAGAATGAAGATGACCGGGGCACAGATACTTGTCGAGACCTTGTTAGAACAAGGTGTTGATACGGTGTTCGGTTTTCCGGGCGGAATGGTCGTTGATATCTATGACAAACTCTACGACAAGCAGGATAAGATCAAGCACATCCTGACCGCTCACGAAGAAGGTGCTGTTCACGCAGCAGATGGTTATGCAAGATCCACCGGAAAGACCGGAGTCGTTATTGCGACTTCCGGTCCCGGTGCAACCAACCTTGTCACAGGAATCGCCACGGCCTATCTTGATTCGATCCCGCTTGTTGCCATTACGGGCAACGTAAGCAATTCCATGATCGGAAGAGACTCGTTCCAGGAGATCGATATCACCGGCATTACTCTTCCCATCACAAAACACAACTTCTTCGTACACAAGATTTCCAAGCTCGCAGATGTTGTGAGAAAAGCTTTTGAGATAGCACAGTCCGGAAGACCAGGTCCGGTCCTGATCGATATTCCTAAAGATGTCCAGGAGGCTGTTTTCGATTACAAGAAAAAGCCTGTCGAGAAACCTGAAGTCCTTCCCGGATGTAACACAGAAGATATTGATAAAGCAGTACAGCTTATCAAGGAATCCAAAAGACCTTATATCTATTTCGGCGGCGGTGCCGTAAGAACAGAACTCGGCGAAGACATAATCAAACTTGCCGACAAACTCGATGCCGTAATCGGATGTTCCATGATGGGACTTTCTGAGATACCTTCCGACTCTCCGAGATTTTTGGGAATGCAGGGAATGCACGGACGTTATGCATCCTCTGTTGCGCTTGCAAAAGCAGATTTGATACTCGCTCTGGGCGTTAGATTTTCGGACAGGGCAACGGGAAAAACGGAGAAGTTTTCTCTCTCCGCTACAAAGATCCACGTTGACTGTGACCGTGCCGAAATCGGCAAGAATATTCCTGTTGATCTCGGTGTCTGCTGTGACATAAAAGATTTTGTAAAGCATCTTACACATGCAGTTCCCCAGCGCAAGAATACGGAATGGATCAAGAAAGTTGAGCAGCTCAAGCAGAGAGAGGCAGATGCATACGAAGGACTTCCTTTCCTGCCGCGTGATACGATCAACATCATTTCCGATATCGTAAAACCCGACACAAGGATCGTTACTGACGTAGGTCAGCATCAGTGCTGGACAGCACAGTTCTTCAAGTTCAGAAACAAGCGCACATGGATCACATCGGGCGGTCTGGGAACCATGGGATTCGGTCTTGGCGCTGCCATCGGAAGCTATATGGGAACAGGTAAGAGAAGCGTTCTTATCACAGGTGACGGAAGCTTCGGCATGTGTCTTAATGAACTTGCAACTGCGGTTACATACAATGTTCCCGTAACGATAGTTATCTTTAACAACCATGCACTGGGAATGGTAAGACAGTGGCAGAAGATATTCTTCGACGGAAGATATTCAAATACCACGCTTGACCGTAAGACAGACTTCGTTAAGCTCGCACAGGCTTTTGGTGCCAAGGGTTTTAAAGCAACCGACAAAGAGTCTTTTGAAGAAGCTTTTAAGAAAGCGTATAAGGTAAAAGGACCTGCTGTGATCGATCTTACGATAAAGACCGACAGCGTTGTTCTTCCGATGTTAAAACCGGGCGGAACATTCAACAATCTCATCTTGAGGAGGGAGGATATCAGCGATGCAGAAAAATAAGATAATCATTGCGATCTACGTTGATAACCAGTATGGTGTCCTCTCACGTGTTACCGCCATGTTCACAAGACGCGGATATAACATCGATTCCCTCACGGTAGGTGAGACGGAATCTCCTGAGTATTCCCGTATCACTATCACTTTAAGTGCAGAGAAGAACGAGAAGGATCAGGTTGTGTCCCAGCTCCGTAAACTCTACAACGTTAAAAAAGTCATCGTTCTTTCTGCAGAAGAATGTATCAAGAGAGAACTTCTTCTCATAAAGGTCAGGAACACCGAACAGCAGCATGCTGACATCGTTGAAGCGACAAATATTTTCCGCACGAAGATCATCGACTTCACAGATGAAGCGATCAGCATCGAAGCCACAGGTGACAGCCAGAAGATCGATGCATTCATCGAGTATATGAAGAAGTTCGACATCATCGAGATGTGCCGTACCGGCCTTGTTGCTCTTGACCGCGGCGGCGCAAACATCTGGTCTGAGCACGAAGACTGATGAATTAATACAAATTTAACTTAATTCGCTCCCTCAATCGTTTATAATTTAATCAAAGGTCAAAGCCTTTTGAAACTTCAAAACGGAAGGGAGTGATTTTATGAAGATCACTACACAGGGCAACGGAATTCGCATCGGTACAAGACTTGAAGAGAAGATCGCCGCCAAGATGTCTAAGTTCGACAAGTACTTCGGCGATGAAGGTTCACTCAATGTCCGTATCAGACCTGAAGGTCCCGAGATGATCGTTGAGATCACAATGAAATTCGACGGCAAGATCTTAAGGGCTGAGGCAAGCGATGAGGATATCCTTACAGCAGTTGACAGAACAGTCGATAAGCTTGAATCTCAGATCAGAAGACAGAAGACCAAGTTCCTTAAGAGAAAGAAGGACTTCCCGGGAATTGTTAATTATCTCGAGGATGACGGCGGAGCAGATTTCGACTTCGTTGACGAGAAGGATGATAAGATCACAAAGCGCAAGCAGTTCGCTTTAAGACCCATGACATCCGAAGATGCTATCCTTCAGCTTGAGATGCTCGGACACGATTTCTTCGTATATCTCGACAGTGATACAAATTCAGTATGTGTTGTTTACAAGAGATATGACGGAGGTTACGGATTACTCGAACCTGAATACTGATATCTGATCAAGTTAAAAATATATCCGGGGGCTGCCTTTATGGCAGCCTCTTTTTTACCCACTAAACGACGGAAAATCCCGATTTAGTGGGTATTTTAGTTTCTTTTCCGTTTATGTTTTCGATGAGAATACCCACTAAACTTCAAAAAGTAACAGGTTAGTGGGTAAGGAATCATTTAAATCGCGTTATAACTTCGAAAATTTACCCACTAACTCGCAGATATTCGATGTTTAGTGGGTAAATGATCTTGTGAATTAAGTTTCGGCTTTGGAAAATTACCCACTAACTTTATAAAAATCGGAGTTTAGTGGGTAAGTACCTACTAAAAACGGTTTTCGCGATTTAGTAGGTATAAAAAGAGGATTCAGGACTTCGACTTTCTGGCAAATGTACCTACTAAAATGCAAATTTGAAATTTAGTAGGTATCGCGAGCCTCAAAATCACTCTATATTCTCGAAAACTATACCTACTAATTTGCGTTTTCGAATTTTAGTAGGTATGTTCTTCGGTTTCACGCACGCTAACATCTCGAAAACATACCTACTATTTTTCATTTTCGCGATTTAGTAGGTACCCCCGCACTTTTGCAACCACGACCCCACGCGTGTATTATATTTTCAAAACCCAAAGGGAGATAAAAGATGGATTATAAGTTTCTCGGGCACGGGACCGCAGATACAGTAAAGCCGGTTGATAACAGTGAATACAGGCTCGATTCGCTTCTGGATCTTTTCGATGTGCTGTCGGATGGCATCTGGAGGATAGAGACATGTGCGCCGAGGCTCCGTGTTGACTGGAGTGAAGACAACATTACTTTGGGACAGTGCTCCATCACTGCTTTTCTTGTTCAGGATATCTTTGGAGGAGAAGTATACGGGATCTTAAGACCGGGCGGAAACTACCATTGCTATAACGTAATAGACGGGAAGCAGTATGACCTTACCATCGAGCAGTTCGGTGATGAGGCCGCAAGCCTTGTTTTTGATAATACCAATCCTCAGAGCCGTGAGGTTCATTTTGCAAAGCAGGAGAAATACGAAAGGTATCTTCTGCTTAAGAGCCTTCTTAAAGAGGTGCGTGGAACTTAATCAGCGTGCATAAATAAACGGCAAAAAGGTCCGTTATTCTGTAACATAAATGTACCACAACTGCTTGTGACACCGTGATAAACTAGCGAGGGGAATTTAGGAGTATCACAAGGAGATTGATATGGTTAAGAATATTTTTGCAGTATTTGTCATGGCGGCTATTACAGCTGTTCTCAGTACTGTTGCATGGGGTTGTGAAGTAAGGTCCGGCGCGAACAGAGGCTGGGTCTATTCCGGTGATGCTGCTTTCTATTACGATGAGCATGGCGAAGAGTATTCAGGTATGCACGTTATGCCTGAAGACGGAACCAGACGATATTTTGATGAAGAAACCCACATCATGGCTAAGGGCGAGACCATTATCGACGGCAACAAGTATCTGTTTGATGCTGACGGTGTAATGATGACAGGTTTCCAGACCGTAAACGGTGCTCTCAGATACTACAGTGTTGAGACAGGCATCATGAAGACAGGCTGGTATAAGTCTGATGAGGGTACATTCTATTTTGATCTCAACACGGGTAATGCCGCTTCAGACTGGACTGAGATCGACGGCAGCCTTTATTATTTCTCACCTGAATCATTCACTGTTACAAAGGGCCTGTTCGGCAATGAGGATGGAAAGTATTATGCCGATCCCGACACCGGAAAGGTATCAAAGGGCCTCCAGATAATTGAGGACAAGCAGTATTACTTTGATGAAGAGACCGGCCTCATGACTAAGGGCTGGGTCGATATCAAAGAAGACAGATATTATTTTGATGAGATAACCGGTGAAGGAATCGACGGCATCATTGAAGTTGAAGGTTCAAGACATGGTTTTATCGCAGGCAAGATGATCAGAAATGAGAGAGCTGTTGGAGATAATCACCTTTACTATTTCGATGATGAAGGCAACATCACACGTGAGGTTGACGGCAACCAGCCGATGGTCGCTTTAACTTACGATGACGGTCCTTCGATCTATACGGATGCAATCCTCGATGTTTACGAGGAATACGGACAGAAGTGTACATTCTTCATAGTAGGAGACAGGATCTCCTGGAATGAGGAAGCTGCAATCCGCGAGTATGAGCTTGGCTGTGAGCAGGGCAACCACACATACAGCCATAACAGACTTACCGATCTTGACGGAGAAGGCCAGATAGATGTTCTTAAGGGAACAGATGACGAGCTTATCAGGATTACAGGTAAGCCCTCCACATGTTTAAGACCTCCTGAAGGCAGATGGGATGATACGCTTAAGGAAGTATGCGGATGCCCGATCATCTTGTGGAGCGTCGATTCACGTGACTGGGAGAGCAGAAATGCGGATAAGGTATATAATGCAATAGTCGGCAAGGTAAAAGACGGTGACATAGTTCTTATGCATGACCTCTATGAATCTACAGCCAATGCAACAGCTAGAATCGTTCCCGCGCTTGTTGATGCAGGTTTCCAGTGCGTTACCGTAGAAGAGATGGGAATCCTTAAGCAGGGCGGACTTGAAGACGGAGTTGTTTACTATTCAATAGAAAACAGATAATCTTAAGGTATGGATAACATAACTGATTATGTCCGCTGGGTAGGCGGTACCGGCTTTGAAGGCAGGCCCTTTTCAAGAGTCGATAACATCGTGCTCTGTCAGTTATCTTATCTCGACCTTAAAGACATTCCCGAGATCAACGAAGAAGGCGGTGTAATGACGCTCAGGGAAGCAGTCATGTCGCTTACCAATCTCGGTTTTTCGATCAGGAAAATGGCACCCGATGACAGCGAGCGTTTTACGGCGCTCGTTAAGGCTGCCGCAAACTCGAAAAGATTCGGTGACCTTTATATCTCCTCCTTCACGGATATTCTCAACGAAGAAGACTCCATACAGTTTTCCGCAATGACCTTCTCGCCCGAGAAGAAAGGCGGCTGGGCCTTTGTAGCTTACAGAGGCACGGACAGCACGATCGCCGGTTGGAAGGAAGATTTCATGACAAGCTTTATGCTGACTTCTTCGCAGACCATGGCAGAAGATTATCTCCGCAATGCTCTTAGATCGTTTGATACCGTATTTGTCGGAGGTCATTCAAAAGGCGGTAATCTCGCGGTTTATGCTGCAGCTGTTCTGCCTGATGATCTTTTCGGCAGAGTTGAACATATTTATTCCAATGACGGTCCCGGATTCTGTCCGGAAGTCTTAAAAGAAGATCTCATCAAGAGAGCAAATCCCAAGACTACGAGGATCATTCCCGAGTTCTCAGTTGTCGGAAGTCTGTTCGCACCGGAGATAGATGACAGTTACATCGTCAAAAGTGACAAGCAGATGGCCGAGCAGCATGAACTCTGCTCCTGGGGGATCGACCATGGTGATCTTCTTTTATCATCTGAAGGTCTGGATCCTTTGGCTGAAAGGATCAACATGGGTATCGATAAGTGGATCTATTCCGTTGACATTAACGAGAGAAGAAGATTCATCAATGCCTTCTTTGATTCCATGAGTGAAGACGGAACACAGACTATTGAAGAATTCACTGCCCAGGGTACCAAAGGATGGGAAAGAATTCTTAATGTCGTATTAGGTGACGATAGAGGCTTAAGAATCGCGGCTGCTGCATTGCCGGATCAGATGTTCTTTGACGGAGAAGGCAAAAAACTAAACAGATCAGGCGTTGTAAGGCAGTTCAGAAGATCAGAACTGGCAAAAGGTCTTGCCATGATGATTGCCGGACTCATCGGCTTTCTTATACCTGAAGAATTCCTTTTCTTTTTTGTAAGCATTCTTCTTGTTACTGCTACGGTTATTTCTATTTCGCTCACCATAAAGAAAATGAAAAAAGACAACTGGAATTTCCAGCCTCATCTTGTAGATGCAATTGTTTCCTTTGCGCTTGTAGCAACCACGGTAATAACGTTTGTAAAGGAAGGCGCTCTCTTTGTCATGGCGAGCGGAATCTTTGCAGCTTTGCTTTTCGCGGCGTCATATAACGGAATGGCCAAAGCGAAAAAGACACATAACAGGAAATATGCTGTCATTATGATAATCTTAAGCGCTGTTTGGGCTGTCAGCGGAATCTACATCCTGTTTGCTCCTGAAAGCACACTTAAGGTTTACATGATGATCGTAGGATCGGTTGCGATCTGTGACGGACTCGTACGCGTAATAAGGTCTTACAGGAGAAGACACCGCTGGTATGCAAAGTAAACAAGCGGTTTGTTTTGTGATATACTCAATTTATTATGACAAGAAGGGAGCTCTCATATGGCAGACGATTTGAACGATAAGATGGAACCTGAGATCTCTGAGGCTGCAGAAGCAGTAGAAGAGGTTGCTAAGGAAGAAGCTGCTGTTGTAGAAGCAGCTGAAGAAAAGGCTATAGATGCAGGCGAAGCAGCTGCAGCGGCTGCAGTGACAGCTTCCGCAGCAGGCAAAGAAGCAGCAAAGGAAGCAGTAAAAGAAGCAGACGCAGCTGCAAAGGCTGCCAAGAAGGCCGAGGAACAGGCAGCAAAAGAGGCTGCCAAGAAGCAGGCCGCAGCAGATAAGGAAGCAGAGAAGGCAAAGGCTGCCAAAGAGAAGGCAGATGCCAGACTTGAGAAGAAGAGACAGAAGAGAGCTGCACAGCAGGCACTTATCGATGCATGCCCTCCGCAGTACAGACCTGTATCAACATCCAAGTATTTCTGGCTCGCATTCTTGAGCGCTATTCCGTTTGTCGGATTTATCGCTACTATCTTCCTTTCTATTGCAGGACGCAACAGGAATGTTAAGAACTTCGAGAAGGCGATCCTTGCTTATTACATCATCGCAATAGTCATCGCACTTATTGCACTTATCGTTATCGGAGTTGCTCTTCCTGCAGAGATCAGAAGTAACGTTCTGAACAGTTTAAGAGAGATCGCCGGTTCAGTAAACATAGTCTGATCTTTCAGATCGTAACATTGGTAAACCCTAGGGCTGTCCTGCATTTGAATGCGGGGCAGCCCTTATTTGTTGCCTTCTTTTTATCCTGATGTCTCATGGTTGTAACATTGTTATTCTACAATCGGGATATCAAGATAAGAAAAGAGGGGAAATGGTTATATGGACGACAGACTTATTTCAAAGAAAGATCTGCTTACTAAGGAAGGAATCTCTTATGGTACGCTCTACCGCTGGAAGCGTCAGGGCCTGATTCCTGAGAGTTGGTTTATTCATAAGGCAACGGAGATCGGACAGGCTACCTTCTTCCCCGAAGAGAAGATCACCGCAAGGATCGCGCGCATCAAGGATCTCAAAAGCGAACTTTCCGTTGACCAGATGCAGGAGCTTTTCTCTGCTAACGTAGAGAGCTTCAAGATCCCTATGCAGGATTTCAAGGATCTCGAGATCGTTGGCAGAATGTCACTTACAGCATTCACTTCTGTTTTCCCGATGAAGGATCTTCTTGACTTCAACGATGTTTTCGCGATGTATGTAATCGATCATCTTATGAAGCTTTCCGGAATCTATCTCGAAGATGCAAAGCAGGTATTAAGACTTCTTTGCAAGTATCTCTCCTCTGAGACATCAAAGGAATACCAGCTCATTTTACTCCGCAAGATGGGCGTTCCGATGACCGTTCTCGTAAGAGGCGAAGACGAGATCCTTTTAGAAGACAATACTGAGATCATCGCTTGTGCAAATCTCGGTGAGTTCGAAGAAGCTCTCAAGGATCAGCTCATTGCCTGATAAATCTTATGGTTGAGATCGACAAGCAGCTTATCGAAGTATTAAGTGTACTGTCAGAAAGTGTCAGGTTTAAGATCCTATCCCTGATATCTTCGAAAGGCGAACTTACGGCAAAGGACATTCTTTCCGAATTCGATTTCACACAGCCTACTTTGTCACATCACATGTCATGCCTTAAGGAAGCAGGTCTTGTGAATGTAGAAAGAAGAGGAAGATTTGCTTACTACTCCGTAAACAAAGACACAATCGATCTTGTCCTTTCAGGTATTGAATCTCTTAAGTCAGGCTCGAAAAAGACAGAGAAGGCAAAAGACTCTTCTGATAACACTGACAAAGAGCTGAAGAAGAGCAAGAAAAAGAAGAAAAAGGACAAGGGCAAAAAGAAGAAGAAAGATTGATCCGCAATCTTAAATAAATCCATAAACGGCCGGGATCGGATTTACAAATCCCGACCGTTTTTGTTGGTATAATTTATTTTAAACGTGAATGTTGTGGGATTCATTCCGAAATAGATTACAGGGGGGTAGATTTATATGGCATATTGCAGAAAATGCGGGGCACTGCTCAAAGAAGATGATGTGTTTTGTTTCTTGTGCGGACAACTGATCGACAGGCATGCAAATACGGAAGCATTTGCTGTAGCTGAAACCGGCAAAGAAACTGTGGTATCTGAACAGGCACGTCCACAGATGAGCAAAGAAGAGAGCATTGCACTTGCTGAAAAACTCAGGGATGAGTATTCGGCTATCGAGAGACTTCAGAGGGAGATTAACGATAACCAGACAGCGCTTAAGAAACCTGTTGTCTTATCAGGCAGACGTTATTCCATGTTCAGATTTTTCTGGCCTTTTTTCATTTTGGCATACCTTGCTCTTAACGTTGTTTATATTATAGGCATCATTATCAGTGCCGGAAATGATGATCTGGACGGATTTCTCGCCTCATTTTTTATTGCTATAGCTGTTGCTGTCGGTATTCTGATCTTTGGCGGTATTCATGCCAGCCGCAAAAGAGACAGGCTTAACGAACAGCTTGGTGAAGAGGAATACATGATCCGTAAAAGACAAAGAGATCTTGAGACACATACTTCAGAGAGTATGAGAAAGCTCACCATCAAGAAAAAAGGCGTCAGCGAATATCAGAATCTTGTTCCGTCAAGATTCAGGACGAAGTATTACATGGAAAGGGTGCTTATCCTCATTCGGACTGACAGGGCGGCAGACTTTTACGAAGCAATCGGTTTGCTGGAGTAAAAACTGAATAACTGAGCATCAAAAAGGGCACCTCGGATGAGATGCCCTTTAATCTTTAAGTAAAGTAACCTGATGTTATTTCTTAGCTGTCTGTGCCTTGAGGGAGTCTCTGATCTCAGTGAGGAGCTTAACTTCTTCGGACGGCTCAGGTGCAGGTGCGGGTTCTTCCTTCTTGCCCTTCTTAAGCTTCTTGCCAATGCCACTCTTAAGTGTATTGATAGCCTTAAGCATAATGAAAAGGATGATAGCCATGATAAGGAAATTGATGATGGCTGTTAAGAAAGCACCGTAGTTAAGTGAAAGGCTCTGGATCTCTTCCATTGTAAGTCCTGTGTAGTCAACCCAGGGAAGTCTGATAGATCCTGCAATCTCAGCTCCGCCGACAGAAGCAATCAAAGGATTAATGAAACTGTCTGTAAAGGAAGTTACGATATCCTTGAAAGCAGCACCGACGATAACACCGATAGCCATATCAACTACATTGCCCTTGAGTGCGAATTCCTTGAATTCTGAAATTAAACCCATAATATTTTCCCTCCTGATGGATTGTTATTAAAAACCCCGGACTGCATAACAGACCCGGGAAGTTTTACGGTATTAAATTGTAGATCAGGCAAACTTTCTTGCTTCTTCGGGAAGGCTGTCGATCTCGCCACTGTAAAGGATAGTAGCTGTAACAGGCGTGTCCTTCAAGAATGCGTCAAGCTTCAAAAGGAATGCGCCAAGGCCTTCGGGATCGTAGTTGTTGGCAACTTTGCAGATCGCGTCAACATAGATATGTGTTAAGTCGTAATCTTTGGAGCAGATGCCGCAGATAAAAGCGAGAACCTGGTCAAAACCTTCGATGGGGTATTCCTTCATATTTACAAGACGAACTGTGGGCTTGAGAAGCTGGTCTAATCTGTTACCGCGTTCGAGGCATACTACGTTACTGTCTGTAGCCGCAACTGCGTTAATGTCATCGACGAGCTTTGCTGTCTTGCCCGTGCCCTTAGGTCCTGCAATAAGTTTAATCATAAAATGTCTCCTTTGGGGATCATATTTCCATTGGATATTTGGATATATTTATTTTAGTATAATTGGCACCTGAAATGAATATTAAAATGTAAAAAATCAGGAACATTTTTCGGTTTGCGTTATTTTTTCTAATATGGTAAAATTACCGAGTTCATAAAAGAGTTTTTATCGAACGGACAGCGTTTTGCGTGTCCGTTTTTTGTTGTAAAAGGAGAAATAAATTGGCTAAAAGATCTAAGGTGGCACAGGAAGCGTTTGAACTCGCTGAACCTGTCGTAGCCGGACTCGGTTTTGACCTTGTTGACTGTTCTTATGTTAAAGAAGCCAGGGGAATGGTCCTGACGCTCTACATCGACAAAAAGGGCGGCATCGGAATCGATGACTGCGAGACTGTAAGCCGTGCGGTAGATCCCGTCATCGATGCTTCAGCTTCCATCGATCCTGATTTCTTTGAAGTATCCTCTCCCGGCCTTACAAGACCTTTGGAGACTGAAAAGGACTACAACAGATACAGCGGAGAGAAAGCAGACGTTACTCTCTATAAGCCTTTGGAAGGCAAGAAGAACTTTACTGCGGTCATCAAAGGCGCAGAAGGTGATAAGGCAACATTTGTGTTTGATAACGGAGAAGAGCTGACCCTCGCATTAGAGGAGATCGCTAAGGCCGTACGTCACATAGAATTTTAAGCAGGAGGAAATATAAAATGCCCAGAAAGAAGAATGAAGAGGAACCTAAGGATACAATAGTCAGTCTCGTTAAGCTCCTCGCAGAGGAAAGAGACATCGACGAGGAAGAAGTATTCCAGGCGATCGAGAGCGGTCTTGTAGCTGCATACAGACGTGAGTTCGGTGGCAACAAGCAGGATATCAAGTCCGTAAGCGCCGAGATCGACAGAGAGTCAGGTGAGATTTATGTATATAAGCTCGCTGAAGTAGTTGACGATGTCGTAGATGAGGCAAACGAGATTTCCATCGAAGCTGCTAAGGAGCTTGGATATGAGGATGTTGAAGTCGGAGACGAGATCGAGATCGGTATCGATGTTGAAGACTTGGGACGCCTTGCTGCAAGCGCCGCTAAGAATGCTATCAACCAGAAGCTCAGAGATGCTGAGAGCATGAAGATCGAGAAGGAATTCTCCGGCAAGATCGGCGAGATCACTTCCGGCACCATCGTTCGTAAGGACGCAAGAAACGTATATGTAAATATCGGCCGTGCTGAAGCTATCGTTAAGCACGACGGTCAGATCAGAAACAACAGAAACGAGCATTACGATCAGGACAAGATCATGAAGTTCCTCGTAATGGGCGTTGAGGAAGCAAACGGCAGACCTTCCGTTGTTCTTTCAAGAACCGATGCAAGACTCGTAACAAAGCTTTTCGAGCTTGAAGTACCTGAGATCAAGGCAGGCGATGTTGTTATCAGATCAGTTGCAAGAGAAGCAGGTTCAAGAACAAAGATCGCTGTTTACTCAAAAGATCCCGATATCGATGCAAAGGGTTCCTGCGTTGGCCAGAGAGGCCAGAGAGTCCAGCAGATCATGAACGAGCTTGCTGAGGAGAAGATCGACATCGTTGACTGGAAGGAAGATCCTGCTCTCTTCATCAGCGAAGCTCTCCAGCCTGCAAAGGTTTCAAGAGTTGATACAGAGATCACAACAAACGAGAACGGAGAAGTCGAGAGATACGCCAAGGTTATCGTTCCTGACCAGCAGTTCTCTCTTGCAATCGGTAAGAGCGGCCAGAATGTACGTCTCGCTGCAAGACTTACAGGTTTCAAGATCGATATCAAGAAAGAGTCTGACGAGAGCGTAGAAGCATCCAAGGCACTTATCGATGACTTCACTGTTGTTGATGATGAAGCCGGCAAAGAGGAATAATCCTGCAGAGCGTTAATGTTATGAAGAAAAAGCCGCAAAGAAGTTGTGTATCATGCAGAACCGTAAGAGATAAAAGTGATCTCCTGCGTATTGTCATGACTCCCGAAGGAGAGGTTATGTTCGATCCCACCGGAAAGCTTTCCGGAAGAGGAGCATATCTCTGTCCCAGGGAAGAATGCATAACTGCTGAGCTTAAGAAGGCAGCAAAGCTTTCCAAGGGACTTAAGAAGCCTTTGACAGATGAAGAGATAAAGGCCCTTGCAAAATCACTTTTGGAAAGAATCGAAGAGAACTGATGACTGAAAAGGAAAGAGCATTTGGAATGATAGGGCTTGCAGCCCGCGCCGGAAAAGTCGTATCGGGAAGCGATGCGGTAAAAGGCGCGATCCGTTCGGGCAATGTCGAGCTGCTGATAATAACCCGCGACATTTCAAGGAACTCTCTCGATAAGATACTGAAGAACATGACAAGTGATAAAGAGATTGCCTGCTTCAGTTTTGCGACATCAGATGAATTAGGAGATGCATTAGGCAAGCCAAACAGAACAGTTGCGGCTATTACGGACAAAAGCTTTGCGGAAGGGATTTCCGCCATACTCGAGAATATCAACGAGGAGGAAGATACTTGATGAGTGAAGATAATGAGAACAAGAAGAGCGGCCTGACTGCCGGAGGCGTATCCGGCACCAAGAAGATGAGACTTGGCCGTGTACATAAGAAAAAGACTGAAGATGCACCTGAAGCTCCTGCAGAAGAAGTAAAGGTTGAAGTTGCGGCACCTGCACCTGCTCCCGTAGAGACAGCAGAAGAGAAGCCTGCAAAGAAGACTGCAGCAAAGAAGGCAGCTGCTTCTGAAGAGGCGGTTGAAGAAAAGCCTGCAAAGAAGACAACCAAAAAGACTGCTTCCGAAGATAAAGCAGAAGAAAAGCCTGCTAAGAAAACTTCAGCAAAGAAGGCAGCATCTTCTGAAGATACGGCTGAAGAAAAAACTGCAAAGAAGACGACCAAAAAGGCTGCTTCTGAAGATAAGGCAGAAGAAAAGTCTGCCAAGAAGACAACAAAGGCTGCTCCCAAGGCTGAAAAGAAGGCTGAGGAACCTGAAAAGAAGGAACCTGAAGTAAAGCCCGAAGAAAAGCCTGAAGCAAAGGCTGAAGTCAAGGAAGAAGTTAAAGAAGAGAAGAAGCCTGAAGTTAAGGCTGAACCTGTAAAGGAAGAAAAGAAGCCTGAAGTTAAGCCTGAGCCTGCAAAGCCCAGACTTTCTTCTGCGGTTATCTCACTTCCTGACGTTCCCGCAAGAGGCGAGACGATCAGAAGTTCAACTGTAATCACATATTCAGGAAGAGATAAGAAGAGCCCGATGAGAAGCGGCGGTTCCGGCGGATACCAGAACAACAGAGGCGGCGGATTCCAGAAGCAGGGCGGTGCAGGCTTTGATAAGGATAAGGACGAAGACGGTTCACGTCCGCAGTTTAAGAGAGCACCCAAGCCGAGAGCAGAAGCTCCCATCGAAGATGCGAAGAAGAGCAGATCTTCTTATGCTGAGAAGAGTGCTTTCGACAAGAAGCATAACAATGCCGACAGAAGAGACGGCGAGAAGAACGCTAACATCGATAAGAGAAAGCAGTCCCGTACATCACAGTTCACAGGACGAGTTAACAGTGACGGTGATTACGATGATTTCTCATTCAGAAAGAAGAAAAAGAAGCAGGAAACACAGCAGGCTGTCGTTGAGCCGGTAATCACCGAGATCAAGATTCCTGCTTTCATCACGGTTAAGGAATTTGCCGAAGGTATAGGCAAGAAGAGTTCCGACATCATCATGGCTTTGATGAAGCTCGGCGTTATGGCTACTATCAACCAGGAACTCGATTTCGATACGGCATGCCTCGTTGCAGACAGCTTCGGAATCAATGCAGAGCTTCTTGAGGAGAAGACAGAGGAAGATATCCTTTTCAACGATGAGGATAATCCGGAGAACCTCGAGACAAGACCTCCGGTCGTCGTTGTTATGGGTCACGTTGACCATGGTAAGACATCACTCCTCGATAAGATCAGATCTTCCAACGTAACCGAAGGCGAAGCCGGCGGTATCACACAGAAGATTGGTGCTTACACCGTAAGACTCAAGGGACGTCAGATTACATTCCTTGATACCCCGGGTCACGAAGCGTTCACCACGATGAGAGCAAGAGGTGCACAGTTCACCGATATTGCTATCCTCGTTGTAGCTGCAGACGACGGTGTAATGCCTCAGACGATCGAAGCTATCAACCACGCCAAGGCTGCTAATACAGAGATCATCGTTGCGATCAACAAGATCGATAAGCCGGGCGCAAATCCTGACAGAGTTAAGCAGGAACTTACACAGTATGGTCTCATCTGTGAAGAGTGGGGCGGCCAGACGATCATGGTGCCTATTTCCGCTAAGCAGGGTACAGGTATTGATGAACTTCTCGAGAACGTTCTCCTCACAGCAGACGTCATGGAACTCAAGGCAGATCCCAAGGGTCAGGCTAAGGGTGCCGTTATCGAGGCTAAGCTCGATAAGAACAGAGGTGCTGTTGCATCAGTTCTCATCCAGCGCGGTACTTTGAGACAGGGCGATACAGTTGTATGCGGACCTATCCTCGGTAACGTAAGAGCCATGTACGATGATAAGGGTACTCCTATCAAGAAGGCTGGTCCTTCTATCCCTGTTGAGATCTTAGGTCTTCCTGAGGTTCCTCAGGCAGGTGAGATCCTCTTTGCCGTAGACGATGATAAGACAGCAAGACAGCTCGTTGAAAAGCGTAAGATCAAGCAGAGAGAAGAGCAGCTCCACAGATCATCCAAGATGAGCCTTGACACACTCGCAGCCCAGATGGCAGCAGGCGACGTTAAGGACCTCAACATCATCATCAAGGCTGATGTCCAGGGTTCTGTCGAAGCCGTACAGCAGTCTTTGGAGAAGCTCACAAACGATGAAGTTAAGATCAATGTTATCCACGGCGCGGTCGGTGCGATCAACGAGTCCGATATCGTTCTTGCTGACGTATCCAACGCTATCATCATCGGCTTCAACGTAAGACCTTCACAGATGATCATTGACAAGGCTAAGGAAACAGGCGTAGACATCAGACTCTACAGCGTTATCTATAATGCTATCGAAGATGTCGAGAACGCTATGAAGGGTATGCTCGCACCTAAGATCGAGGAAGTTGTCTGGGGTCATGCAGAAGTCAGACAGCTCTTCAAGGTCAGCGGCATCGGTACTATCGGCGGATGCTATGTTACGGACGGTAAGATACTTAGATCTTCCAACGTCAGAGTCATCAGAGATGACGTTGTTGTATATACAGGTGTTCTCGGTTCATTGCAGCACGAGAAAGATTCTGTAAAAGAAGTAGTATCCGGACACGAGTGCGGTCTTACAGTCGAGAAGTATAACGACATTAAGATCGGCGACGTTATCGAGGCATTCGGCAACGTCGAAGTTAAGAGGGACTGATATGAAAAACAGAAGACCTGAGATAGTCGGAGATGAGATCCAGAAGATCATCTCGACAATAATCTCGACAAAGTTAAAGGATCCCAGAGTTCCTTTGCTGACGTCTGTTACGTCTGTCAAGATGAGCCGCGACTTATCTCATGCGACAGTGTTCATCTCCGTATACGGCGATGAGAAGACACAAAAAGAAGCTATGGAAGCCATAGAGCATGCTAAAGGTTTTATCCGCTACGAGACCGTACAGGAGATAAACTTAAGAGTCGCTCCCGAGCTCAGCTTCAAACTTGATAACACTCTTAACAATGCCCTCAGGATGGAGGCTTTGATCGATAAGACGATCAAGGAAGACGAAGCAAGACGTCTTGCAAGAGAAGAGAAAAACGGAACTAAGGAAGAAGGTGGCGAAGAAGCGTAACTGCTTCTTTGCCACTCCTTTTTACCCGGTAGATTAGAATGGAGATTCGTAATGAGAGAACGCTATAAAGAAGGCAGCGCAAGAAGCGCGAAAAACATCTTAAGCGTTATTGAAAAAGCCAAACAGAATGACGAGGTAATACTGGTCTTTCTTCACAGGAGCGTTGACGGAGACTGTGTCGGATCGGCATCGGGAATCTGCTCCATGATCAGAAGCTTTGGAGTTTCTGCTTATGTTGCCATTCCTGAAGCTTTGCCTGAGAACATGAAGTTCTTAGGGATCGAAGATCTGTTTTTCCGTCCCGACGGTAATACGCATCTTGCAGAAGAATTCACAACATCAGGAACTCTTGCAGGCAAGAAGATCGGTGCTGTAATCGCGACTGATATTTCCGAATCGTCAAGAATGGGAATATGCAGTGAGATATTTGATTCAGTTGAACCTAAGATCGTCATCGACCACCATGCTTCGGTAACTTTAAGATCCGATAATCTCTGGATCGATCCCGATGCTTCATCTGCAAGTGAGATGGTCTTCTATGTAGCAGAGCAGATCTCTGCCATTACCGGAAAGGAAATGAAGGACATCATTACTTCCAATGCCGCCAAGGCAGTACTTGCCGGAATCGTTACGGATACCGGAAGATTCACATTTAAGAATACGCGTCCCGAGACGCTTGAAACCGCAGGACTTCTCATTGAACTCGGCGGAGATATCTCAGAAGTCTGCTATAACCTTTTCGACAGAAAGACAAAGCAGAAATTCCGTTTGTCCGCAAAGGCAAGATTGGAAGTTCAATTCTATTATGATGATAAATTCGCAATGACTGTGGTTCCTTATTCACAGTTCGTTGAATACAATGCCGGACCAGATGGTGTTGATGATGTTGTATCCGCAATGCGTGACATTGACGGCGTTGAACTTGCCATAGTCTTGAGAGAACTTGAAAGCGGCGAGATCAGAGGCAACATCAGATCACAGGATTATTTTGACTGTTCCAAATTTGCCGAGATCTACGGCGGAGGCGGTCATTTAAGAGCTGCAGGTTTTACTGCAAAGAATATCGATATTTACAAGCTTGCCGAAGAAATCGTGAGCAAGGTTCAGGACGCTTTATGATTCAGGACGGATTCATCCTTGTAGATAAGCCTGAAGGATGGACTTCATTTAAGACCGACCGTTTCGTCGGCGGTCTTCTCGGCACCAGAAAAGTCGGACACCTTGGAACGCTCGATCCGTTTGCGACGGGTCTTCTTCCTGTGTTTGTCGGCAAGGGCTTAAAGTTCTTAAGATTCTGCGAAGGCTTTGATAAAGGTTATTCCTGCAAATGCATTTTCGGTGCGAGAACAGATTCAATGGATAAGACGGGAGAATTCATTTCCGAGAACTATCCGACTGAATCTGATCTTGATGAACTCTCCCGTACTGATTACAAAACGGTGCGTGATGCATTCTTAAAAGTCAAGGCCATAAAAGAGCAGCTTCCGCCTGCGTATTCTGCGAAAAAGATCGATGGCAAAAAGGCTTATGAACTTGCAAGAAAAGGCGAGCTGCCTGATCTGAAGCCTGCGCCCGTTACGATCTATTCCCTTGATATAACAAACATAGAAGTGCCGGAAAAAGGACTTGCAGTTGATTTCGACTGTCTGTGCTCAAAGGGAACATACATAAGAACGATCTGCTCTGATCTCGGTGACATCACAGGTTACGGAGCTTACGCAGAATCTTTGAGAAGGACAATTAACGGTCAGTTCAGCGTAAAGGATGCATTTACTCCCGATGAACTTCAGAAGATGGTAGAAGCGGGTGATTTCTCATTTGTGCGAGATGCTTCTGAGACGATTACTTTCCTGCCGGAGATAAAGCTAGATGCTAAACAGACAAAAGACATCATGTTCGGCAGAAAGATTGCTTTCCCTTTTGATGTGAAAACCGAAGGTGAAGAACGGATCTACTACAGGGCAACATCTGAAGGTAAACTTATCGCCGTTGTTTTCCCTGCAGTCGAAAAAGGTGAATTGGTAATGAGAATAGAGAGGCTTTACGCTCATGATTAAAGCATGCAATACATATAGTCTTAACGACCTGCCTCTTGGAACAAAGGGACGAGTTTTGGCACTCGGCATGTTCGACGGTCTTCATATGGGACACCTCGACATAATCAAAAAAGCAGTTTCAGTAGCTGAAAGAGACGGGCTTACTTCAACGGTCCAGACATTTAAGAATCTGTTCAAGCAGGACAGCAAGACTCTTTATACTCCGGCCGAAAGATTAAAGCTTGTAAGTCAGACAGGTGCTGACGAACTTCTGGTATTGGATTTTGATGAAGTTAAGGACATGGAGCCTGAAGAATATTTAAGAAACATCCTGCTTTACCGTTGCATTGCCGATACGCTCATCATGGGCGAAGATTACAGGTTCGGTAAAGACGCAAAGGGCGATGTCGCCATGATAAAAGCATTCGCTAAGGAAAACGACATAAGAGTTATCGTTGTTAAGGATCACCTGCTTGAAGGCACGGATAAAAAGATATCCACGACATGGCTCAGGGATGCGCTTTCTGAAGGCGATGCCGATCTTGCAAGAGACCTGTGTGGCGGAAGAGATTATGTTTATTCCGGCAGATGCGTTCAGGGCAAGCAGATGGGCAGGCAGATGGGATTTCCGACAGCCAACATCATCGTGCCGGAAGATAAGTTTGTCGTAAGAAGAGGCGTATATGTATCGCGCGTGCACCTGGGAAAAAGAACTCTTTACGGCGTAACAAACATAGGCAGAAGACCTACGCTTGAAGATGCCGTAAACGATGTCGTCGAGACATATATTTTCGACTTTGACGAAGATATCTACGGTGCTGATCTTGAGATCGGGCTCATGCACTTCTTAAGGCCCGAGTCGAAGATGACTTCCAAGGAAGAGCTTATAAATGCCGTAAATCTTAATAAGGAACAGGCTTTGGAATACATTAAAAACCACACTTAAACCGCAAAAACGAAGTGCCGAAAGTTATATACTTCTTTTTGTGGTAATATATCAGGGATTTACTGACCCTTATTAAAAGGGCAGGGAGGATAAGGAAACATGATAAATTACGTTGATGTTAAGTTCCCGGGACTGGGATGGACACTGAATGTTAATCCGGTTGCATTTACCATCGGAAGCATTGATGTTTACTGGTACGGTCTCCTGATCGCCGCTGCGCTTGTGCTGAGCGTTATCCTGGCTGTTAAGCAGGCCAAGAGCCTGAAGTTTCCTGAGGGACTTGTTTACGATACGATCCTTATGATCATTCCCTGTGCGATCATCGGCGCAAGAGCTTATTTTGTCGCATGCAACTGGGATTACTATGGCAAGAACTTAAAAGCCATCTTTGACTTAAGATCCGGCGGACTTGCAATTTACGGCGGTGTCATCCTCGTATTCATCGGCGGTATCGTTATGTGCCGCGTAAGAAAGATCCCTTTCATGGAACTTGCTGATTACTGCGTAGTTTATCTGCCTCTGGGTCAGGCTATCGGAAGATGGGGCAACTTCTTTAATCAGGAGTGCTTCGGTACTACAACAACACTTCCCTGGGGCATGACAAGTTCTACTATCCAGAGTTACCTTGAGACAGAGTGCCCGAATCTCGTATCAACAATGCCCGTTCATCCGACATTTATCTATGAGTCACTTGCAGACCTCGCGATCTTCTTTATCCTGCTTTATATCAGAAAGCGTTCGAAGATTCCTTTTGAGACTACATGCGCATATTTCGCACTTTACGGAACAGCAAGATTCTTCATCGAAGGCATGAGAACGGATTCTCTTTATATCGGTCATACGAGCATCAGAATCTCACAGCTTCTCTCTTTGATCTTTGTCATTGCTGCCCTCATTTATATTGCATATGCAAGAACCAAGAGATTCGAGAAGAAGGGTTTTCCCAAGAAGCTCTTTGCAGAAGAGACATCAGGAGAAGGTAAGAAGTAATAATGGATAAGGCTGGTTCCGGCGTTGTTAGACTTCGCGGGAAAGACGGTCTTAAGACCGTCGACTATTATCTTGTCGTGCCCGTGCTGGCAATGACGATAATCGGCCTTTATGTTCTTCAGAAGGTTCTTTCAAAAGGTTATGCCGCATATCCCGGTAACTACTACAGACAGATAGTTGCCACGGTAGGAGGTATTGTCGGCGCTCTCGTCATCAGTTTGCTCGACGAACACTTGCTTAAGATCGTCGGACGAATCTTATATGCGGCTTCGCTTTTCCTTTTGATCCTTGTACCTATCGATGGTTATTCATTAGCTGCATCCTGGGGTGCTGACTCGTGGCTCAATCTTCCTATCATCGGTAACTTCCAGCCATCCGAGCTTGCCAAGCTTGGTCTCATCATGATGGCGGCTGATATTTTCGAGTCGATGCACAACAAGGAATATACGCTCCTTAAAGGTTTCGGCATCATGGCTGCAGTTTATGCGCCGCCGATGCTTCTCATCCTTGCCCAGCCTGACTTCGGTACGGCGATGGTTATCGTATTTACATTCGTATGCATGCTGTTTACATGGGGTGTAAGATACAGATACTTCCTTCTTGCGTTCTCATCCATAATCGTTATCGTTGTTCCTGCGGTATGGTTCTTCTACTTAAAGCCTTATCAGAAGGACAGGATCCTGTCACTCGTTTTCCAGGGATCAGACCCGCGTTCGGAGTATAACCTGATGCAGTCCAAAGCTGCCATCGCTTCCGGCGGTCTTACCGGAAACCACACGGGAATCCTTACGAGCGTTCCGGTTAAGGAGAGTGACTTTATTTTCGCAGCCATATCAGAACACATGGGATTCATCGGCACTACCGCCGTCATAGTTCTCGCGTTCTTCTTCCTGTGCAGATGTCTTTACGTTGCGGCCAAGGTTCCTTCCAAATCCGCTTCGTACATGCTGACGGGATTTACCGGATATTTTGCATTCCATTACATCGAAAACATGGGCATGGCAGTAGGACTTCTTCCCATCACGGGCATCCCTCTTCCTTTCATCAGTTACGGAGGCACGGCCATGCTGATCAATTATCTTGCATTCGGGGTTATACTCAATATTTCAATGTCGCGGAATACCTGACGTCAGGAGGATTTGTCATGAAGGGTAAGTGGAGACAGAATCTTCATATCGAACCGCCGGAAGGCTGGATGAACGACCCGAACGGACTGTGTTTTTTTGACGGCTTTTATCACGTTTATTTTCAGTATTCGCCAGGCACTCCCAATGGTGAGAGTACAAGGTGCTGGGGCCACTATGTAAGTTCCGATCTGCTCTCGTGGAAATACAAAGGCATCGTTCTTGATGCCGACCTTCCTGAAGACAAGGACGGTGTATTCTCCGGTTCTGCCGTGACGCTCGGATATCATGTTGAGTTCTTCTATACGGGCAACGTAATGGAAGACGGTGATTACGATTATGTTCTTGAAGGACGCGGTGCGAATGTGATACATGTCACTTCTTCTGACGGCTATGAGATGTCATCTAAAAAAGTCCTTCTCAGAAACAGTGATTATCCTTCGTTTTGTTCGTGCCATGTAAGAGATCCCAAAGTAAGTTTTGAAGATGGCGTTTATAAGATGGTTCTCGGAGCGCGAACCGTTGACGATAAAGGATGCGTTCTTCTATATGAAGGAAAGGACATTGATTCCTTTGAATACAAAGGCTGCCTTACTGCCCCTGATATGGGCTACATGTGGGAGTGTCCTGACATGTTTGAATTGGAAGGCAGAAACTTCCTGACTTTCTGTCCGCAGGGAATCCCGCAAGGTGAATTCAGATTTCAGAATATATTCCAAAGCGGATACTATACATTTAACGGCGATGCTCTTGATGGTTTTGAAGAACTTGATTACGGTTTTGATTTCTATGCGCCGCAGACTTTTGCACTGCCTGACGGAAGAAGAATTCTTATCGGATGGATGGGCATAGGTGACGATTCATATTCCAATCCGACCGTTGAACTTGGCTGGCAGCATTGTCTGACGCTGCCGCGCGAATTAAGCGTCGGTGCTGACGGTAAGTTGTTGCAGAATCCTATCCGTGAATTATCTTCGTTGAAGAAGAAAGCAAAGAATGTTGACGGCGAAGCCTGGGAAGGGCTTCCGTTTGAAGTCAATGCATCAGAGTTTGCATCGGAGTTCAAGCTGTCGGTATCAGGTGCTGAGATCACATGGAATAGATCTGAAGGAGTATTCAGTCTGCATTTCGCGAACGGTGAAGGTTATGGCAGAAAAGAGCGGAAGATAAAACTCGATTCGCTTGACTCGCTCCGCATCATAGCAGATGTATCGTCATTGGAAATATATGTAAATGACGGCCGCTATGTCATGTCGACAAGATTTTATCCCGAATACCGTCAGGTAAAGATCGAAGAGAACGGTGCCTTAGCAACTGTTACTGCATTGAGGCTGAACGACACTCTTGTTGCAATCGGTGAAGCGCTTATCGATTTTATTCCTGACAAGAAGGGTTGTGAGTTTTACGAAGTAGGTGCATTCTCGCCTGCGGCAGGCGGCGCACCTGCCAATGTGTGCGGCGCATTCTCAAAACTCGGCGGAAAGTCGCGAATGATCACTCAGTTGGGGCTTGATCCTTTTGGTGACATCATCAAGAGAACCCTGAATGATGCAGGTGTAGATACTTCATTTATTTCTTATACTTCGGTGGCCAATACGGCCCTTGCTTTTGTAAGCCAGACCAAAGACGGCAAGAATACGTATTCGTTCTACCGCAATCCGTCTGCCGACATGCTTTTCGACGCGTCACAGGTAACAGGCGAGATGCTGGATGGGTGTTATGCACTGCATTTTTGCAGCGTGTCGTTAGGTGACTTCCCGATGAGGGATGCACACCATGCTGCTGTCACCATAGCAAGAAGACAGGGCGCGCTGATAAGCTTCGATCCCAATCTGAGATTCATGCTCTGGGATGACAAAGACGAATTAAAACGTGTCATTTGGGAATTCATTCCTGACTGCGACATAGTGAAGATATCAGATGAGGAACTTGAGTTCATTGCAGGAACCTCTTCGATTGATGAGGCACTGCCTGCTCTGTTTAAGGGTAACGTTAAGCTCGTGATACTTACGAAGGGCAAAGACGGAGCAGATGCTTACACTTCTTCGGGATGCGTTTCGTCTGTCAGTCCTGATGTTAATGCGATCGATACTACCGGTGCGGGTGACGGATTCATCGGTTCGTTCCTGTGGAAGCTCAGAACATCAGGAGTGGGGAAGGATAACTTCGCTGATTGTTCTCTGCCGGTAATCAAGGAATGTCTGGACTTCGCGAACCGCTTCAGCGCCATAAGCGTACAGCGGAAAGGCGCGATACCTTCGTATCCTGAATATAAGGAAATAAAGTAATACTTTTTAGGCGGCTTTCATAGCCGCTTTTTCTTGGAGTGCGCCGGGAGGACACGTTTTTGGTCTGAATCGTGTCCGATTTTTGCATTATCCGGATTCTATAATCAATTCCAAGTCAATTTGGGAAGCATCTTGGGAATTACGGAAGTTTTCCTAAATATGCAAATTCAGGAAAAGGTTTAGGAAAAAACGGGCAGTTTTTCCTAAATCATTTCCTGTTTTAACAAAAATAGAAAAAATATTGGTAAAGCGCGGGATATTTGGTGCAAAGCGCTTCAGGAATAACATGGCTATTCATACAGAAAACCGCTCAACTGTATGAGATTCTCGGGAGATGGTCCCCTCTGGAACGGCCTGGAAAATTTTTTTAACAAATTTCCGAAAAATTACAAAATTCCCCTTGCATTAAAAGAATGTTACGAATAAAATACAACTGTGTGGTGATTTGGGGAGAAAATTCCCACTCTGGTGGAGGAAAGTGGCTGATTTCAGCAATGATACCCTCCAAGCATCGCAAAATCAAGCTTGTAAGAGACTCAGAATGAGAGACATTAAGAAAGTAGACGCTAAGGGAAGATTCTTTATCCCTTCGAAGCAAAAAGAATTGCTCGGCGCAGAGGTTGTAGTAACAAACAGCCTCGATGTCGGCTATTTGTGCGTTTACTCAAAGGATCATTTTGAGAATGTGGTAAAGCCCCAGCTTTCAAAGCTCAATACAATGGATGCCAATGCTCGTAAGATCAAGAGAACGATCATTGGTGAGGCTTGTGAAGTCAGTGTTGATTCACAGGGCCGCATTTCGGTTAACAGCGAGCTCTGGGACAGGATCGGCGCTAAGCCCGGCGATGAGATCTGCGTTTTTAATGACGACGGCAAATTAGACATCTGTACAAAGAATTTCTATGACAACGAAGATCACGACTTAAGCGGCATAGAAGGATTGGAGACGAAGTATTATGTTGAAGGTCTCTGATTTTGACCACATCCCTGTATTGCTATATCAGACGGTTGACGCTCTTAACGTCAGACCCGGCGGAATCTACGTCGATTGTACGGCAGGAGGAGGAAGCCACAGTGCCGAGATCGCGCGCAGAATGAAGGGGCAGGGAATCCTTATCTCGATAGATAAGGATGATGCAGCTCTTGCAGCATGCATGGAGAGAAGAGAGGCATTTGCAGGAATCGACTGGATGCCCGTTAAATCAGACTATAAGGATATTGATGATATCATCCGCAGCCTTAAGGTCGGCAAGGTCGACGGCATCATGGCGGATCTCGGTGTCTCCTCATATCAGCTCGATACGGCTGAGAGAGGATTCTCATATATGAAGAACGGTCCTTTGGACATGAGAATGGATCCTAACGAATGGCTCACAGCTGCTGAAGTAGTTAACAGATATTCAAGAGATGATCTCGAGAGGATCTTCAGAGAATACGGTGAAGAGCATCACGCAGGAAGGATCGCAGACGGAATCGTTGAGAGAAGAAAAACAAAGCCTTTCTCAAGAACGACGGAACTCGCTGCAGCTATAAAAGAATATATGCCGGGCCACGGAAGAGGCGAGGACCAGCATCCTGCCAAGAGATGCTTCCAGGCAATAAGAATTGAAGTAAACCACGAGCTTGACGGCCTTGAGTCACTTCTCCGGGACGGAATAAGAAAGCTCAAACCGGGCGGAAGAATGGCAATCATCTCATTCCACTCGCTCGAAGACAGAATAGTCAAAGAAGCGTTCAGAACGGCAGAGAGCCCGTGTACATGTCCGAGAGATTTCCCTGTATGTGTATGCGGCAAGAAGTCACTCGGCACGGTAATAACCAAAAAGCCGATCGAACCGACACAGGAAGAGATCGACATCAACCCGAGAGCGAGAAGTTCAAAACTCAGGGTTTTCGAGAGAAACGATAACGAACAGTACAACTGATAAATACAAAGGGTAAGTATAAAAGGTAATGGCAGTTAAGGTAACATCGAAAAGAAAGATAAAGAGCTTCGATGTGGGCGCAAATGATGAAGCGCTTAATGAAGTGCTGTCTGCCGGAAAGACCAATCTTGTTTACAAGAACGGTGAAGTCTTACCTGACGTTACATCTGTCATCGAAGACGAACCCCTGATCATTGAAGAGAATCCCGTTGTATCTTATGAAGCAGTTCACGAGAGAGCAGTCCAGTATGCAAAAGATCACGAAGATCCGAAGGTCAGACTTGAGAATAAAAAGAAGTCCAGAAGACTGACCGGAAGAAGACTTTTCGAGACGATCGTATCGATTGGACTCATTATCCTTTTGGGATTTTTCGTAATGCTCCTGCTCAATCCTCAGACAGAGCTCTCGGAGCTTGCAAGAGACAATTCCAATCTCAAGGACCAGATCAACACCATCAAGAGAGAGATCGTAAACGCGGAAGAGGAAGCAAACGGTATTGCAGACATGGACGTTATCCGTGCCCAGGCAATCGCTTTGGGAATGCAGGATCCTAACCAGAACCAGGTCATCAATCTTCCGATTCCGAATACGGATTCACTCCGCACGAGAGCAAACTATAATTCTGACGGAATCGATGAAGATGAAGTAAACGATTCCAAGGATGCATTGGCTGATTACTATGCAGCGCACCCCGAGAAATAATGACAGTATGCCCGTAAAGGGCAAGTCCATAATACCTACTGAATCTGAGGTCAGGGCACGGGCGGAGAATAAACCTGAACAGCCTCAGAAAGAAGTTCAGCCCAAAGCTCCGAAGCAGAGGAGATCAACCTTCTGGGCAAAGACCTGGGTCGGTGTCGTAACGGGCATCGTTCTTTTGTTTTCCGTATATCTGATCTATGTCCTGTACAAGACTACCGTAACGGATTACGACAAGTACGCAAGAGCAGCTGCTGATGAACAGTGGACGCTCATGACATACAGTGCGAGCAGAGGAATGATCTACGATTCAAACCTTGTTCCTCTTGCATCCAATACATATGACTATACCGTAATCTGTTCACCCAAGATGGTTACTTCAACCGAGCTTACAAGAGAGCAGATCATTCAGAGTTGTGTTTCCGTGCTCGGCGTAACTTACGAGAAGATGGATTCGATAATCCCTGTGGATCCGACTGATAAGAACGATAAGAGAAATGACGTTGCAGGGTGCGACATCATAAAGAACGTTCCCCAGGTTACGAAGGATGAGTTTGAAGCATATCTTAAAGATAATAAAGTCAAGGGATTCGGTTTTGTAGCGGTTCCCCAGAGATATTATAACTATGGTTCACTCGCATCCCAGGTAATCGGTTATGCGAAAAACGACGGAGTCAGCCTTAATGGTCTTTATGGCCTTGAGGCTTATTACAATGATGTCCTTTCAGGTTATGACGGATACAGATATTCTGAGACTGATGAAATCACAGGAGGTGTTCTGCCGTATTCTGATGCCACTACGATACCGGTAACAGATGGAAATAATATCGTTACGAATATCGATATAAGTATCCAGAGAATTGCCGAGGAAGCTGCTAAGGAAGCATACGATAAATATGATCCTATCGACGGTGTCTGCGCGATCGTGATGAACCCTTATACCGGTGCCATTTATGCGATGGTATCGCTTCCGAATTATGACTTGAATGATCCTTATGCAATGCCGTACGGAACTGATATGGATACATGGAATTTCATGAGTGCTGAAGACCGCGTTCAGTACGTAATGGCAAATGCATGGCGTAACAGATGCGTTTCCGACACATATGAGCCGGGTTCTACATTTAAGTCACTTACAACATGCATGGCATTCGAGGAAAACCTCACTAATGAAAACGAAATGTTTGATGATGCTCCGATCGCGATTTCGTCACAGCACACGATATCCTGCTGGATGCAGAAATCAATGGGTTATAACCATGGCATGGAGACACTGGAAGATGCATTCCACAACTCATGTAACCCTATCTTTACGCAGCTTGCTTACAGAATAGGAATTACAAAATACTATTCTTATGTTCGTATGCTCGGCTTCTATGATTACACGGGAATCGATCTTCCTGCTGAAGGTAAGGGAATCTTTCATAAAAATCCGACAGCAGTCGATATGGCCGTTCTCTCGTACGGTGAGTCTTCGACGGTTACACCTATCCAGCTCATTACTTCTTACTGTGCTATCATCAACGGCGGAGACCTTCTTGTTCCGCACATCGTTAAATACGTAACAGATCCGGAAGGAAACATCATCGACGAGATCGAGCCTGAAGTAGTACGTACGGTATTCTCTGAAGATACATGCAAGAGAGTCAGAGTCCTGATGGAAGGCGTTGTATCCGACGGTACAGGTTCTGCAGGTAAAGTAGCCGGATATTCAGTCGCAGGTAAGACATCAACATCCACGATCGACGTCGGCGAACTTAAAGGCGCACACGTGCTTTCATTCTCATGCTATGCGCCCTCTTACGATCCCAAGATCGCGGTTCTCGTCGTAATAAACAAACCGAGAGATTTCTCCGTAGGTTCATCTTCTGCCGCTTCCACGGCTGCCAAGATCGTTGAAGGCACACTCGCTTACATGGGCGTCGAGAGAAGATTCACGGAAGAAGAATACAATGAGCTTTTGAAGGAGTGGTACGTTCAGAAGGTAGACGGAATGCCTGCTTCACAGGCAGCTTCAAGAATCTCCGTAAACGGACTTTCGACTCTTTACGGAACACTCGACATGACTTCTGATACCATCGTCGCAAGAACATATCCTGATTACTATCACACGCTTTATAAGACCGGTGTCGTTGTTCTTTATCCTGAAGGTGTATCGCAGGAACAGATGCTCACTACCAGAGTTCCGAATATGATCGGTATGTCTGCAATCGAGTGTATCGAAGCGTGCCTTAAGATGAACCTTAACTGCAAGATCAACAGCGACAGTGACATTGAGGGTATCTGTACTGCACAGAGCGTAACATCAGGTTCGACGGTTTACGCGGGTGACATTATCTACGTAACCCTGACGAATAACGGAACAGTAAGCCAGCCCCAGCCGACGCCTACTCCGGCACCTGTACCCGGGGGAGAAGACGGTGTTACAGACGCGTTACCGCCTGAACACCATGATGAAGATGATACATAGTGGTCTGCCGCACAAACATATTTGTGTCAACTACGCTAATTTCATTCTTTTTGCCACAATAGAATTTGATCTTTTTGATTTAATATAGTTGTCGGTCAATACGCGAAAAATATCGCAATACAAAACAGAAGAGGGTATAAGTAATGCAGCTGCGTAAAGTTCTGAGCGGACTGGAATATAAGCTTATTTCCGGTGATCTTGATACAGAGATCACTTCTGTTGAATTTGATTCAAGAAAAGTAATTTCAGGTTCTCTTTTCGTATGTGTCTGCGGCTTTACCGTAGACGGCCATACATTTGCCTCCAAGGCAATTGAACAGGGCGCTTCTGCAATAGTTGCAGACAGCAGGAGAGAAGGCTTCTCAGAAGAAGAACTGAAAGCATTATCAGGCGGCGCTGCCGTTATCGAGATTGAAGATACGCATAAACATCTTGCTGATCTGAGCGCGAATTTCTATGACCATCCTGAGAATAGTATTGACGTATTCGGTATTACCGGTACAAAGGGAAAGACCACTACGGCTTTTATGTTAAGAGAGATACTCGAAAAGAGCGGAAAGAATACAGGACTTATCGGAACCGTATGCAACATCATCGCAGGTGAGAAGATCCATTCATCACACACCACGCCTGAATCAAGAGAACTCTATGAGATGATGGATAAGCTCGTAAAGAGCGGCTCTTCTGATCTTGTCATGGAAGTCTCCTCACAGGCTTTAAAGCTCGACAGGGTAAGAGGTCTTAAGTACCGCACCGCAGCATTTACGAATCTTTATGAAGATCACATTGCCCCCAATGAGCATCCCGATATGGAAGACTACATCACATGCAAATTGAAGATCTTCGACAGCTGCGATATGGGAATCCTTAATGCCGACTGTGAGGTCGCAGGCAGAGTAGAAGAATACTGCAAAGGAAAAGTGGATCTTCTTACATATTCCGTTGAAGGCAGTGCCGATTTTGTTGCACGTAATTTAAGACCTGAAAGAAGAGGTCATGTCACGGGTACGATTTTCGAACTCGATTCTGAATACTATAAGGGAGATATCTTTGTAGCCCTTCCCGGTAAGTTCAATGTTTATAACGCGCTTTGCGCGATCTGTTCAGCATATGTTGAAGGAATAGATATCGAAGCGGTGAAGACAGCTTTGGAGACGATAAGCGTGCCCGGAAGAATGCAGCCTGTTGAAAATGATCTCGGAGTAAATATCCTGGTCGATTATGCACACAACGCGGCTGCTCTTGAGAGCGTTCTTGATACGCTCAAAGAATATACCGAAGGCAGGATAATCACTGTTTTCGGATGCGGCGGAAACCGCGCGAAAACAAGACGTTTTGAGATGGGTGAAGTATCGGGCAGAATGTCTGATCATACTGTCATCACATCTGATAATCCGAGAAACGAAGACCCTGATGCGATCATTCAGGATATCGTTACCGGCATATCCAAAACAGAAGGAAAATATGAGATAGAACCTGACAGAAGCAAAGCCATAAGACTTGCTGTCAACATTGCTTTGGAAGGTGATACTGTTCTTATCGCAGGCAAGGGTCATGAAGACTATCAGATCTTTGCTGATAAGACTATCCATTTTGATGACCTTGAACAGGCAAGAGACGCTGTAATAGAGCGGGAAAGAAATATATGATGTTTACCCTAGAAGAAGTTAAGAAAGCTGTCGGAGGAAAACTGGTATCAAAAACCGATGCCATCGTTTTTGCAACGGCGATAAATGTTTCCGGAGTATCAACTGATACGAGAACAATAAATGAAGGTGAACTCTTCATTGCTTTGCAGGGCGAGAATTTTGACGGTAACAAATTCCTTGCAAAGGCAATAGAACTCGGTGCTTGTGCGGTTGTTACAAACGACGAGGAAGCAGTACCGGAAGGTGCCATAGCAATCATTGTCGACGATACAATAAAGGCACTCGGACTTCTTGCAAACCACTACAGATTCAAGCTCGGATGCAAGGTGATCGCTATAACGGGTTCAGTCGGAAAGACATCGACAAGGACTATGATCACCGAAGTCCTTAAGACCGGTCTTAAAGTTCATTCGACAGTTGCCAATAACAACAACGAGATCGGAATGAGCAAGACTATTCTCTCCGCACCTGAAGACAGCGAAGTCATTATTGTCGAGATGGGCATGAGAGGTGAAGGTCAGATCTCTTATCTTACTAAGATAGCAAGACCTGATATTGCGATCATCACCAATGTCGGTTATTCACATATCGGTATTTTGGGAAGCAAGGAAGCCATCTTAAAAGCGAAGATGGAGATCTGCGAAGGACTTACGGACGGAGGTATCATTGCCGTCAACGCAGATGACAGAAGACTTTTCGATCACTGCGTAAAAGAGCTTCCGATAAACAATTTCATTGCAGGCATAATGGCTGGTTCAGAAGATGGCCTTCCCTGTCCGCTTGTCGTATCCGCAACTGACGTTAAGGAGACAGATAGCGGTATGTCTTTCCGCGCTGTGCTGAGGAGAATGGATGAGAGGTCTGAATTTCAGGTACCTCTCAACGTCGGAATGTACGGACAAAGCTGCATCAGAAACGCGCTTTTTGCGATCTTCTGTGCATACATAACCGGCATCACAAGTTCGTCTGAAACACAGAAGAAGATTGCTGAAGTTATCAGCAACAGAAGTGCGATGGACGGAAGAGGCGCGATCACTGAAACCAAAAAATATATGATCATGAACGATGCATATAATGCATCTCCCGAATCAATGGAGAATGCGTTTCTAAATTTCTCCAAAAAGGCCAGGGGACACCGTAAAGTATTAGCTTTGGGCGGTATGCTCGAACTCGGCGATTTTGCTTCAGGCCTTCATGAATTAACGGGTAAGGACTGCGCTTCGTATGATTTTGACAGAGTGTTTGTCACGGGTGAGAATGCCGATGATTTTATCAGAGGCGCACATATGATAAATATGAATCTTGAAATAGTAAAATGTAAGGATACGGAGGACGTAAGCAGACGTCTCGAAGACTATGTAAGAGATGGTGATGCAATTCTCTTCAAAGCTTCTCACAGCTTCGGTTTTGAGAAAGTGGCAAAGAGCTTTATAGAGAAAGGAAATGCCTGACAAATGGCAGAGAAGAAAAAACAATCGATAATTCCTGACATGCCGGGAACAGAGAAGATCCATGCTCCCGAGCCTAAGCGTGCCCCTGTAACGGATATCGACAGCCTCATCGAACCGCCGTCGAAGAACGTTATGGACGGTATCAATGCCGCATCAATTGAGAAGGCCGTAAAGTCAGCAAACATCCCGATGATCCTCATGATCTTCGTCCTGCTCGTATTCGGTCTGATCATTCTTTATTCTGTATCAGGTCCTGATGCTTACGGCCAGTTCCAGGATTCCACGTGGTTTCTCAACAGACAGATCAGATTTACAATTGCCGGGCTTGTTGTTATGTTTATCGTTGCATTCATCCCGATCGACTTCTTCAGACAGAAATGGATCTGTTATTCAGCATATATCCTGAGCTTCGGCCTTGCGGTGGCAACTCATATCCTCGGCGTAGGACGTGAGCACGGTGCGAGCCGCTGGATCAACATCGGACCTATCCAGCTTCAGGGTTCTGAGATCATCAAAGTCGCCCTTATCGTTGCATTTGCGGGTTACCGTTCAACTATCGCAAGACTCAGGAGCGAAGGCAGGATCAAGTCACCAAAGACACATCTTTCAAAGACACTCATTAATGCCGGTGTTGACTTCATCATACCGGTAACCATGTGTATCGTCGTCGACGTCATCATTCTCTTGCAGCCGCATCTTTCATGCTTCATTATCGTTGCTGCTGTTGTTTTCATGTGCGCTCTTGTTTCTGAGATCTCCGCGAAGTCCTGGTTTACGGGAATGACCATTCTTGCGGTAGTCGGCATTATCTTAGGTGTTCTTGTGCTTGCAATTACACCTGCCGAGAAGCGTGAGAGATTCATGAACAACTACGCACACGTGTTCAAGCGAATCGCTATCTTCAATGCGGATGAAGAAGAACTCGATAACGAAGAGGAAGGTCTTACCAGAGACGATACCAGACAGGTTGATAACGCCCACAACGCACTGGGTTCAGGCGGAATGTGGGGTGTTGGTCTCGGTAATTCCAGATCAAAATATAACTACGTATCAGAGGCCCAGAACGACTACATTTTCTCGATATATGTTGAGGAGACTGGCTTTGTCGGAGGGGTTTTGCTGATACTGATGTATATGGTGATGTTCATTATGTGCGTCATTGTGTGCTGGCGGGCCAAAGACGTGTTCTCCCGGACGATCGCGACCGGGTGTACGGCCCTGATATTCGTCGAAGTTTTAATGAATATATCGGTTGAGCTGCAGGTCATTCCTGCTACGGGTGTAACGCTTCCGTTTGTAAGCTACGGCGGTACGGCGCAGGTTACACTTCTTATCGCTTACGGTCTTATTCTGTCTGTATCCAGAAGCGGAACATTAAGTCTTGAGAGAAAGAAGAGACAGGCAGAGAAGAGAATGTTAAATCGCGGAGCGTGACACTGATGGAAAGACGCTTCATGATCACAGGCGGAGGAACGTCAGGGCACATAAATCCTGCCCTGGCCATTGCTGACCTTCTTGTCGAAGTGGCAGAAGAAAACGGTGATGACTGCAAGATCATTTTCACGGGAAGAAAAATAGGACTTGAAGGTGAACTCGTACCCAAAGCAGGTTATGAATTCAAAGATGTTGAAGCTCTTCCTATGCCCTATAAACCCACGCCTAAAGCACTTAAAGCAATAAGCGCGAACAACCGCGGAAAGAAGCAGTGCATTAAACTCATAAATGAATTCAAACCTGATGCGGTCATAAGCACGGGCGGTTATGTAAGTGCGCCTTTGATAATGGCTGCCAAGAAGTGCAAAGTGCCTGTAATGATCCATGAGGCAAATGCTTTCCCGGGAAGGGCAAATAAACTCTTTGCAAGAGGCAGCGCTCTTGTAATGACGGGATTTCCCGGACAGGAATCCATTTTCGCGAAAGCTAAAAAAGTCGTTTATACCGGCAATCCCGTACGAAGCAACATGTTCGGAAGAACAAGGGAAAGATCCAGAGAAGAACTCGGCATTTCCGAAGATACAAAACTTGTATTCATAATGGGCGGTTCTCTTGGTTCTGCTACGCTTACAAATTTCGTTTTTAACACTGCGATAAAGGAAGAGTTCAAGGACATTCATTTTGTGATCTCAGTAGGAAAACACAATTCCGTCGAGATAAGCGATGAAGTCAGAAAACTCCCTAATCTCGAGATAAAAGAATACATCGACAGACCTGACCTTTATATGTCTGCAGCTGACTGTTCCATCCTACGTGCGGGCGCGGTCACATGCGCGGAGATCACCGCCACGGGCGCTTGCGCCATCATGGTGCCTTATCCGTTTGCAGCTCACGATCACCAGACGTATAACGCAAATTCACTTGCTTCAAAAGGTGCAGGAATCGTTGTCAGCGACAACGATGTAAAAGAGGGAAAACTGGAAAGCATCCTGACTGATCTTTTAAACGACCGCAACAAACAGGAAGAGATAAGAAAAGCAAGTCTGGGTCTTGCCATCAAGGATACGGGAAAGCGTATAACCGATGCGATAATCGAGGCACTTGGTAATGGTCAGTAAACTGATACAATAGTACCTATGGATGACAAAGAATTAGACAGATTATTCGGTCGCGACAGCGGTTCAGATGAAGAAAAAGAGACCTTGAAAAAAGACAGGAAGGTCCCGGCCAAAAAGCCTGAAAAGAAGGCTGTTAAACCTGAGCCCAAACATGAGCGCAAAGAAGAGTCATCCGGAAAAGAAGAGTCCAAAGAAAAAGAGGAACCCAAAAAGGAATCCGGCAAAGAAAATGAACCGGAAGTAAAGGCTGAAAAGCAAGCTGAGAAGGAGACCCCGGAAGAGGCGGAAAAAGAGCCTGACAAGGAGCCTGAAAAGGACGGAAAGTCTTCATCTGACGAAGATGCTGAGGATAAAGCATCTGAAGAAAAAGGTGAGGAGCCTGAAGATAAAGAAGATTCTGACGAGTCTGATGAAGAAGAGTCAGAAGGACAAGAGCCTGATGAGGATGACGGTTCCGGAGAAAAGACTCCTGATAAGAAGAAATCCAAGTCTGAAGATAAGGGTGCCAAGCCGGCGGAAGAACGCAGACAAAAGGCTCCCGGAAAGACTGCTCCTGCAAAGCAAACTGACCTGAGAGATGCCATTCCGCTTTCGGGCAAGAGTATATTTGCGATATTCCTAGCTGTTTTAGTCGTCATCATGGTAGTCATTGTCATGTTCCATCCTGCATTCAGGGTAAGGAATGCCACCGTTGAGGGCAATGTCGCCTTAACTGACCAGGAGATCCTTGCTGCTGCCGGACTTGAATACGATTCCCACCTCATGAGCGGCATCAGCGGAAATGTTTTCGATATCTTAAAGCTCGATTACGGTAAGACCGAAGAGCGCATAATGAAGGAAAACCCTTATATCGAGGATATCAGGATCACGATCAAACTCCCTTCGACCGTTGAGATAAAGGTGAAGGAACGCAGTAAGATCTGTTATATCAGGACACCTGACGGCTATGCTGCCCTTGATAAGGACGGAATAGTTCTTGAGCTTTCCTCATTTGATTCCGGGAAGAACGTAAGGCCGGTTATCTGCGGCCTTGAGGTCAAATATGCCGAACTCGGAAAACCCGTAGTTATCAGCAACATGAACGACTATAAAAAGGCGATAATAGTGCTCGGAGCCATACTGGCAGCCGATAACGCAAGCGTCGGCGGTGATTACCAGATGTTTGAGAATACTGCGGAAGTAAGGATACTTCCGAGTGGTTATATCTTCCTGACGATCTATTCACCGTCAGGTCACCTTATCCAGATAAAGCTTAACGGTACGGAGTCCATAGGAGACAAGACGGCCTGGCTTCTCTACGTGTTCAATGGCGACGGATTCGACAAGATCACGGTCGACGGAGCCCTTGATATGACCGGAGACGAGTACATTTTCGACGAATACGACTGAAAATACTTGCTTTTAGCCATTTAGTGCTAATATAAATATGAAAGTTTCTTTACATTCGCACAGTAAATCGTACTGTGCGTATTGATTGAAACTTGTGTTTAGGTTAAAATTTTGAATGGTTAATAATAATTATTTAATCAAGAATTCTTTCAATTATCGGTTGGAACTATAAAAGGATACGGAGGAACAAAAGGATGTCTGAGAGCAAGCACAGCTATTCAATGGACGAATCTAATGTTGCAAGCATTAAGGTAATCGGCGTAGGTGGCGGCGGAAGCAACGCTGTAAACCGAATGGTCGAGAGTGGTGTCCAGGGCGTCACGTTCATCGCGATTAATACGGATAATCAGGCTCTTGCACGTAACAAGGCAGAGATCAAGATACAGATAGGTGAGAAGGTTACCAGAGGTTTGGGCTGCGGTGCAGATCCCAGCGTTGGTGAGAAGTCAGCAGAAGAGTCCAGAGACGAGATCGCTGAGGCTATTTCCAATACAGATATGCTCTTCATCACAGCAGGCATGGGCGGCGGTACAGGTACAGGTGCAGCTCCCGTAGTCGCACAGATCGCAAGAGATCTCGGAATCCTCACAGTAGCCGTAGTTACAACGCCTTTCACATTCGAAGGTGCTAAGAGAGCTGCTAACGCAGAGCGCGGAATCAGAGAACTCCAGAAGTCAGTAGATTCACTCATCATAGTTTCCAACGATAAGCTCCTTGACGTAGTTGATGACAACACAAGCTTCGAAGAAGCATTCAATATGGCAGACCAGGTATTGAAGTTCGGTGTCGCAGGTATTTCCGACCTCGTAGCAATCCCCGGACTCATCAACCTCGACTTGGCAGACGTTACACGTGTCATGAAGGATGCAGGTATCTGCCACATGGGTATCGGCCGTGCTTCCGGCGAAGACAGAGCTACAGTTGCAATTAAGCAGGCTATCAATTCACCTCTCCTCGACACAACGATCGAAGGAGCTACAGGTGTTATCCTTAACTTCACAGGCGGAAGAGGAATGCGTCTTTCTGAGATCGATGCAGCTTCATCCATCGTTCGTCAGTCCGCTGCACCCGAAGCAGAGATCATTGTTGGTGCGGTTGTTGATGATTCACTCGAAGATGAGCTCATGATCACAGTTATCGCTTCAGGCTTTGACGGAACAGTTAATGCTTCCGCAGGACACAGAGCAAGCACATCAGTTCTCTCCAGAGAGAATCCTACGTTGATCAGTGCAAGACAGCCTGTAAATCCTCAGCCCAGAACAGACTATACTCCCAGACAGGCAGAGCCCGCACCTGCACCCGTACCGGTACAGAGAGCACAGCCCGGATTCAGATTCGGTGACGATTCAGTAGCTCAGCCCGCACCTGCTCCGGCTCCTGCACAGGCACCCGTTCAGCAGATGCCCGTACAGCAGGCTCCCGTTCAGCCTCAGCCGGTTCCCCAGCAGGCAGCTCCCCAGCAGCCCGTACAGATGGGTGGCAGACCTCAGGCTAACGTAGCTCCTCAGGCAGATGAGAAGGCTCAGAAGTCAGCTAAGCCCTGGTTCATGTTCGGTAAGGACGGACAGTAATTTAGGGAGTCAAGTCCGTGATCTGTCCCAAATGCGGCGAGAACGATGACAAGGTCCTTGATTCCAGGCCGACTGACGATGGCTTTGCTGTCAGAAGAAGACGTGTATGCCTCGTTTGCGGAGCTAGATTCTCTACGATAGAGAAGATTGAGGGCTTAAAGCCCATGGTCGTCAAGAAGGACGGAACTAAGCAGTTATACGATCCGGAAAAGATAATGAGAAGTCTGGACGTAGCCTGTCAGAAACGCGGAGTGTCGCAGCAGGTCAAAGAGAATATCTGTTCAGATATAACTCACCTGATCGATGCCAGGTTTAATAAAGAGATAACTTCGTCAGAGATAGGCGAGTTCATCATGTCGAAGCTTATGGACATTGACCGTGTGTCTTACGTCCGCTTCGCATCGGTTTATAAGAATTTCACTGATCTGGATTCTTATACGGCCGAGATCAACAATTTCGATGTCGGAAACGGTGCTTCCGTTGAAGATAATAAGGGTTTGTAACATTGTTACAGACAAGGAAAACCTAATAAGTTGTAGAGCAGGGGTGATCTTATGGCAGCTAACAAGGTTTTGCTCGTGGATGACGATCCGGGCATTATTGAAGTTCTCAAACTATATTTTGAGAAAGAGGGATACCAGGTATCCACATGCATGCAGGGCGACAAGGCCGTTGCTGCTTTCAACAGTTTTGTTCCGGATATCGTGATATTGGATCTCATGCTTCCCGGCATGGACGGTAATGATATCTGCCGCGAGATCAGAAAGACTTCTGACTGCCCGATCATTATGCTTACGGCAAGAACAGATACGCTCGATAAGATCGTAGGTCTTGAGCTCGGAGCTGATGACTATATTCCGAAGCCATTCGAGCCTAAAGAAGTACTTGCCAGAGTTAAGGCCGTATTAAGGCGTACAGACAAGCGTGATTCCGCACCTGCTGCTTCAGACAGCAAAGAAGGTTCCGCAGACGTTATTACATATCCCGGTTTCTCCGTTGATAAGATCCGCTACGTTGTAAGCGTAGACGGCAACGAGATCTATATGCCCCCCAAGGAACTTGAACTTCTGTTCTTCCTTGCATCCAATCCCAACAGAGTATTCACAAGAGAGCAGCTCCTTGAAAACGTTTGGGGATACGACTTCTACGGAGAATCCCGTACGGTCGACGTCCACATCAAGCGTATCAGAGAGAAGATCGAGAATCCTGACAGAGAGCAGAACTGGAGCATTAAGACCGTCTGGAGCAAGGGCTATAAATTCGAGACGAGGTAATTGATCGATGGCGCCGAGAGCTGATGGTAAGCAGATGTCGGCGGGCTTTGCCGTTTTTCTCATATCTTTTTTAGTACTCACAACACTGATTGTTTTCGCAGTCCTGTTGTTCCTTTCTTATGAGAATATGTATAACAATCTCATTTTAAGGGTCGAGCACAGTACACAGGCAGCCGCAAACGATCTGTCGTCAGACATTACTTCAGTTATTTCACTTCAGAGTGAGCCTTTTGAATACACGATCAATGATGACGGAACAGAGAATTTCAAGAATTCCAGAATCATCGATAAGTTCGTTAATTCCCAGACATACCGTTCAAACGGTTCAGTCTATATCACTGACAATAAAGGAAAGGTATATTGCCGCAATTCCTATGTAGTTGATGTAGCGGATAACCTTCTTACTACAAGCGAAGGACCGCTCTATATTGCACAGTCTGATGTTCTTGCCCTTCTTGAACAGGCAGACCAGATCGGTTTTGCGAGGACAGGCTCCCACAACACTGGAAAAGTCATTTCGATCAGCTGCGTAAGGATAGTCGGAACACCATATTTTTGTATCGTAAGCAACAGCGAGGATACGGCTGAGACAAAGGATGAATACGTAAATATCATCCTTATTCCTGCAGTCGTTGCGATGATAATCGCCATCGTGCTTTATGTCGTATTCGTATACTTCAGCCTCAAGCCAGTTAAGGACATTTCCCAGGCAATCGCAAAGGTAGCTGAAGGAGATTATTCTGTAAGAGTAAGTCCTAAGTATTCAGATCCCAATGATTACACAACCCTGTCCGTCTCATCCGAGTTCACCGAGATGGGAAGGACCGTTAACAAGATGATCGAGTCGCTCGAGAACCAGGAACACGACAGGGAGATGTTCATCTCATCGATCGCACACGACATCAGAACTCCTCTCACATCGATCAACGGCTTTGTAACGGCCATGATCGACGGTACTATCCCTGAGGATAAACAGGATCATTATCTTGAACTCATCAAGCAGCAGACTGACAGGATCAGAACGCTCGTAACACAGATGACAGAGGCTTCTTCGTTATCACATCCCGATCCTGAAATGATGGAGGAATTCAATATCAATGACATGATCAATGACATCGTTGATAACCTTGAAGCACAGCTTACTGACAAGCAGATAAGGGTAATCAAGTCACTTGATCCGGGTCCGGGCATCATGGTATACGGCGAGGCACAGCAGCTTTGCAGAGTAATCATCAACATCATTACGAATGCCATTAAATTCACGCCTCAGAACGGCGAGATAAAGATATCCACAGAGACTAATCCGAAGCTCCGCAAGGTTATCATTTCCGTCGAAGATTCAGGCGCCGGCGTTGAAGAGTCCAAGCGTCAGAGAATCTTCGAGAGCTTCTATCAGGCAGATCCTTCGAGGAAAGCTGAAGGCTTCGGTCTTGGTCTTTATATTTGCAAACAGATCCTTGCAGGTCATGGTCAGACGATCATTTGTGACGAAGGAAGAGAATTGGGCGGTGCTAAATTCGTTTTCTCATTCCCTTATCCGCCTGAGAATCAGGAGCAGTAAGTTTGGCCGTTAACAGCTCGAAAATCAAGGCTCTCGCAAAGCAGACTTATGATGCACTGTCAACGGAATTTCCTGACAGTACATGTTCACTGGATAACGATTGTCCCCATAACTTAGCTGTCAGAGGCATATTGTCCGCACAATGTACCGATAAAAGGGTTAATATAACTGCAAAAGATCTTTTCGCGAAGTATCCTGACATGAAGCAGATCGCTGATGAGGATCCTGAAGTCATTGCGTCCATCATCAAGCCTTGCGGTCTCACTGCTTCTAAAACAAAGTCAGTAATTGCTTTTGCTAAGAAACTGACTGAAGAGTGGGGTGGCGTGATCCCTAACGATGTTGATCTTCTTATGGAAGTTCCAGGCATTGGAAGGAAGATCGCAAATCTCATTGTCGGAGAGGTCTACGGCACACCCGCAGTCGTCGTTGATACACACTGCAAGCGTGTCATGAAAAGGATCGGTATTACAGAAAGTGAAGACCCTGCAAAGGTCGAGAAAGACATAATGAAGGTATTCCCTGAAGAACAGTGGATCAGCATTGGTCATCTGTCCGTTGATCTCGGACGCAAATACTGCACGGCAAAATCGCCGAAGTGTGATGAATGTCCGCTATCATCCTTCTGCAAGAGGAGGATGTAAGATGGCTGCAATTCATCTTTCAAATCCTGTTAAGGACCTGTACGGCGTAGGCCCTGCAGCAGAAGAGAAACTTGCGAAGCTCGATATATATACGATCTACGATCTCATTGCATTTATCCCGTGGCGCTACGACGACTGGTCACATGTCGGGACCATCGGTTCTTTTGACATGAATGACAGGTTTGCCGATAACGCGGGCTTTGATCTCTCATTCAGAGGAACTATATCAACCAATCCTTCGGTCAACGTTACGAGCAGAAAGAGACCATTGAGTTTCTTTGTAAGCGACGGCACCGGAAGGATAAAACTGACATTCTTTAATTCACAGTATCTGGCAGGTAAATTCTCTCTCGGTGATGAGTGTTTTGTGCATGGTTCCGTTACTCTTTTTAACGGCCAGATGCAGATGGTAAATCCTTATATCGAGAAAGCAGAAAAGATAGAAGATACATCGCTTGTAAGGCCCGTATATCACCTTACGGCAGGGCTTACTTCAAACAACATATCCAAGTGGGTAAAGACGGCATTGAAGCTCTGCGGAGAAGAGCTTTTATCTTGCATTCCCGTATCGATCGCCGAACAGAAGGGTTTTGTATCACCCAAAGAAGCATATGAGATGGCACACTTCCCGGCATCACTTGAAGATGCAAGAAGAGCAAGGGATCAGCTGGCTTATGAAGAGCTGATCCTCCTTGGTATCGGAATGAAGTTATACAGCAGCGGACATGGCGTGAAGGAAGTTGCAGAACAGGTAATACCTTCAGGTCCTAATGGCATCGACGGCGAATCACTTCAAAAATGGAAACTCATCAAGAGTAATCTCGGATTCACTCTTACGGATGACCAGGCATCGGCATTCCGTGACGTGCAGACAGATCTTATGTCGACAACACCCATGAACAGACTTATCCAGGGAGACGTCGGTTCAGGCAAGACAATGGTTGCTGCTCTTTCCATGCTGATAACAGCACTGATGGGCAAGCAGGCAGTGCTTCTTGCGCCCACATCAGTCCTTGCATCACAGCACTACAGGACGATCTCAAAACTGATGCAGAACAGCGGTATGGAGCCAGTCCTTCTTCTCGGTAAGACCAAGCCTTCTGAGAAGTTAGAGATAAAAGAGAAGATCGCTGACGGCAGGGCAAGGGTAATAATCGGAACGCATGCGCTTTTAACGGACGATGTAAAGTTCAAAGATCTTGCACTCGTAATCGCAGATGAGCAGCACAGGTTCGGCGTTAAGCAGAGAGAAAAACTGCTCTTCAAAGATACGTTAAATGACGGTGTCGTTAAGAGCGTTCACAACCTGATAATGACGGCTACACCGATCCCGAGAACCCTTGCGATGGTTATCTACGGCGACATGGCAACATCGGTCATAAGACAAAAGCCCATGGGCCGTCAGGAGATCACGACATGGTTTGTAAATTCCAAGAAGAGCAAGGCGATAGAAGAGATGATGAGCATCAAGCTTGCTGCCGGTGAGCAGGTCTATATCGTCTGTGCCAAGATCGACAAGGATGAGACTGAAGCAGGTTCCGACAACATGCTCGGCGATCCCGTCGGAGAAGACGATACGGTTACCAATGTTTTCGAGATGAAAAAGATGGTCGATCAGATGAGCAATCTGTCCCAATATTCGAGTGCCGTTCTGTACGGTTCCATGAAGGAAAAAGACAAGCTCGAGACAATGGAAAGATTCCTTGCAGGCGACATTAAGATCCTCATATCAACAACCGTTATCGAAGTAGGCGTGGATAACCCCAATGCGAATGTAATGATCATAATGGATGCTGACAGGTTCGGCCTTTCAACGCTTCACCAGCTCAGGGGAAGGATCGGAAGAGGAGATAAGAAATCATTCTGTCTTCTGGTATCTGAATCAAAGTCTGAACTTGCTCTGTCCAGAATGAAGATGATGTGTGAATCTTCCGACGGTTTTGAACTTGCAGAGAAAGACCTTGAATTAAGAGGTCCCGGTGATTTCTACGGCACAAGACAGCACGGTATCCCTACATTAAGGGCCGCAAACCTGTATACTGATATGAAGATCGCGACGGAAGCGACGGAAGCCGTTAACCGGATAATCGAACAGGGCGGTGAGGAAGCTGACCGCTTAAACGATGCGATAAAGAAAATGTTCGAACTCAGGTTCGCAAGAAAGATGGAGCAGATCTGATGCCGAGAGTAGTAACGGGAAGATTCAGGGGGACCATATTGCAAGCGCCTGAGGGCGACAAGACAAGGCCTACGACCGATAAGGTAAAGGAGGCTCTGTTCTCCATTATCCAGTCTTATGTGCAGGATTCCGAGTTCCTGGACCTTTTCGCAGGATCCGGACAGATAGGAATAGAAGCTTTAAGCCGCGGTGCCAAGCGCGTCACACTCGTCGAGCGAAGCGGTCAGGCAGCATCCATAATCGCAAAGAATATCAGCAAGATCAGGATGGAAGGCTCTGATGAGATCAGGTTTCATAAGAAGAACACGGCCCAGGCATTAGAGCTTTTAGGGCAGGCCGGCGAGAAATTTGATATTATATTCATGGATCCTCCCTACAAGGATGTGCCGCAAAGGCTGGAAGAGACTGCGAAGTACATTCATGACTTCGATATGCTCTCTCCCGGCGGCATGCTAATCGTCGAACATGACAAAGATTGTGAAATGCCTGAAGAAATAGGCGGTTTGAAGTGTGTTCGTTCTTGTAGTTATGGTCTGACAGTGATAACATTTTTTAAGGTATAATTTCGGAGGATAGGAATTTTGAAGGTAATGCTCTTCCCGGGGACGTTTGATCCCTTCACAAGAGGACACAGGGACATCGCCAGAAGAGCCTCAAGGCTCTGTGATAAGCTGGTCGTTGCTGTTATGGAGAATGCCGCCAAAACGCCTTTATTCACTCCTGAAGAGAGAGTTGAGCTTATTAAGCTCTCGTTGAAGAACGACGGTTTGGATAACGTCGAGGTCATGGCTTGGGGAGGCCTTCTGGTCGATCTTTACCAGCAGCTCGGATGCTGTGCTTCCGTAAGAGGCATCAGATCAGAGTCTGACTTCAGATACGAATCCGAACACGCACTCGCCAACCGCCTGCTTTATTCAGGCTACGACGCTGTGCTCCTGCCCTGCAGAGACGATCTGTCGCTGATCAGTTCTTCGATGGTTAAGGAAGTGGGTTCATACGGAGGAGACATCTCAAAGATGGTTCCTGCCGAGATAATAGATCTTGTAAAGGATAAATTATTGAAAGGAAGGACATAATAATGGAGAACAGCAATTTTAATCAGGGCGGACAGCGCTACGACGCTATCAAGCATATCGACTACCTTATCGATATGGTCAAGGATGCATCCAGCGTGCCTTTTTCAGATAAATGCTCTATTGAGAGAACAGAGACGATCAACTCACTTCAGATCTTAAAGAATAATCTTCCTGCTTCCGTAGCCCAGTCCAACGACATCGTTGCAAGAGCTCAGGATATAATCAGCACAGCAAGAGAGAAGAATAAGAAGATCATCGATGACGCTAACCGTATGTATGCCATGAAGGTCAACGATCACGAGATCACAAGAGGCGCAAGAGAAGAAGCTGCCCAGATCATTGCAAACGCTGAGGCCCAGGCAGAAGAACTCAGAAGAAACGCTCACATCTATGTTAAGTCTCTCCTTGAGAACGTTAACGAGACACTTTCAGATAATATGGCCAAGATTCAGACAAACCTTACTGAGATCAACAGCACTCTTGAAGAGACCGAGTGACGATAAGGTTTTGTTATTTAACAACAGTTTGAGAAAAGCATCAACGGCCGCGTGACATTTTTCGCGGCCGCTTTCTTATAAAGGAGGAGACCGGTAATGATCCTTGGAATTGAGATCCGTAACTTCGATGTTTTCGACAGTGACAAAGCAGGCATCCTGATAGAAGATTTCATAGAAAAAAAGGACGGCGGAAAATCTTATAACAGTCTCCGCGGTCTTAATGCTTTTATCGGCCGCAACAACACCGGTAAGACATCCTTCATGGGATGCATGGCTTTCCTCAAGGACTGTATCACACAGGGCTGTGCGGTCGCTTCCATAAGCTATGGCAGGCCGGGCTTTGCCAACATGACTCCGGACATTTCAAGTCCTTCCACGTTCAGAGTCTTTTTCAAACTTGAAGATAAAAAGAACGGCTGCCCCAAGTACATCCAGTATGAACTCGGCATAGTAACGAGCAGATACATGAGTCCTGTTATCGACGAGGAGAAGATCATTCTCGTCACCGAGAAAGACGGCGAGAAAACGCCTGTCACCATCCTCGACATGAAATGCGGAGAAGGCTTCATTATCAATCTTGATGATTCGCCCGACAAATCTGATATCGGTGTTGAAGACGAGCACCTTACCGCACTCAGCCTTTACGGAAAGCTCAGCGGATACAGGGATTTCGTAACGCTCTATAAAGAGATATCCTCATGGTTCTTCTGCAGTTTCTCTTCAGAAGAACAGAGCTCTTATTACTACGATGGCGGTGCTCCCGGCGGACATAAGCACCTCAACAGTTCCGGCTCCAATGTAGGAAATGTTCTTGAATACATCAAGATGAATGACGAGAAAGAATATGAGCGCATCGTTACGGAGATCAAGGATAAGATCCCAGCAATGAAGCACAAGAAGAATCTTCCTCAGGCGCTTAAGGAAAGCCCCGATAAGCTTTTCCTTTATCTGCTCCTGCTCCGTGACAAGAGCCCTAGATCAACGATCTTCATTGAGACTCCTGACAAGGACCTTTATCACGACATGGTTGATGTTTTAAGCGACGAGATGCGTGATTACACAATGAAGAATCACTATTGCCAGATAGTATTCTCAACTCACAATCCCTACATCATTGAGACACTGTCTCCCAAGGAGATCTGGATCTTCGAGCGTTCCTTCGAAAAGGACAGCGGCGACGTCAGCATCCGCTGCGCGGGTGAAGATCCGCTCGTAATGGAGATGTTCCACCAGGGCGTCGGCATGGGTGCCATCTGGTACGGCGGACACCTTGATACAAGACCTGATGATGATAACCGAGGCTTATAAATGCAGATCGAGATACTGTCAGAAGATAAATCGGGAGCTGTAGTAGTACAGCGTCTTGCAGAAAGAATAGCAGAGAATGAGGGTGTGGATTTTGAGCTGCACGTTCATCCGCACAGAGGCTGCGGAAGCTTTCCTAAGGATATGGATTCCGCACCGCCGAAGTTTGCAAGTTCATTGTTAGATCTTCTTCCCGCAAAGCTCAGAGCATATAACAAAGTATACGGCGGCAAGGATGTTATCCTCATTATCGCCATGGATTCCGATGATAACGATCCCCAGGAATTAAGACAGATGCTCTATTCTTGTGCTGCGAAATATGCTCCTGATATCAGAAGCATTGTCGGTCTTAGCACCGAAGAGATCGAAGCGTGGGTTTTAGGTGACAGGGATGCGATCCGCACCGCATATCCTGACAGCAGGATGGACGTTCTTGAGTCCTATGAACAGGATTCCGTATGCGGTACATGGGAAGTGCTCTGCAGAGTCATAAGCGAGAATGCGGAAGAACTGATCGAGATCGGTTATCCCGCCATTGGTCACTACAAGGCCCTGTGGGCTGATACCATATCAAGATACATGGTTCCAGAGAAGAATATCTCACCGAGCTTTAATACGTTCAAGATGGCATTCATCACGGCTCTCAAAAACCCTGTTCCGATCTACCGCAGGCGTGAGTTCTGATGGCAAGACATATCTACGTCCATAATCCTTTCTGCGCGCGCAAATGCCCCTATTGCGATTTCTATTCGATAACGGATCACTCATGCATTGAAGAGTTCTACAAAGCCGCGATTAAAGAGACGGAACTTATAGGTTCAGTTATTACTGATAAGACAGGTACCAACCAGCTTACAGACGCAAGCGGAAAAGATACCGTTTATTTCGGAGGCGGTACGCCGTCTGTTCCTGACAGTCACCTTATTGCAGAACTCTTTGAATCGATAAAGAATAGTTTTGCCGTTTCTGATGATGCTGAAATAACGATAGAAGTTAATCCTTCTTCTGTCAGGGAAGATAAGCTTGAAGAGTATCTTAAAGCAGGTTTTAACCGCATATCTTTAGGCGTTCAGTCCTTGCACGATGACGTGCTTAAAACACTTGGAAGACTGCACGATTCAAAAGGTGCAGTTGATGCGATAAAGAAGATAACCGCTGCGGGTTTCACGAATGTATCAGCAGATCTTATCACGGGTGTTCCGGGAGAAACTCTTGAAGGAATAAAGCAAGACATAAAGACGTTTCATGAGCTTGGTGTAAAGCACATCAGCACATATTCTCTGAGCATAGAAGAAGGTACTCCTTTTTTCGAGAGATACAGTAAAACATTAGAGAATCTAGTATCACCTGATGACGAGCGGAAGATGTATCACGGTACCCGCGAATTCCTTCAGAGTCTGGGTTATGAGACTTATGAGATCTCTAACAGTGCACTGCCCGGATTTAAGAGCATACATAATTCTTCTTACTGGAATTCGTGCGAATATTTCGCGATCGGCGCCGGTGCCCACGGATATCTGGGTGACATGAGATACGGCCATAAAGACGATGTTATTTCTTACATAAACGAGATGAAAGATCTCACTTCAAAAGACTACAAAGATTTTATTGAAGGCAGAAAGAACGATCTTGTTTCTTTATATGTTGAAGAGATGCTTTCCAAAGAAGATAAGATGAGAGAAGTACCTTTCTTAAGACTCAGAACAATGGAAGGAATCCTGCTTGATGAATTCTTTAAGATGTTCGGTGAAGAGTTCGAAAATGTTTTCGCAAGGGAAGTAGAAGACAACATCAAAAAGGGATTATTGGAGCGCAAAGATAGAACGCTCCGTTTAACACGGAGCGGTCTTGATCTTGCCAATATAGTTATTGAAGATTTTCTTTAAAGCTGAGCCTTAGCTGCTGCTTCCTGCTCTGCTCTGTACTTAACCTCATCGGCCTTTCTGATCGCAGTACGCATGATCTTGCCACTGGTGGTCTTAGGAAGCTCATCAACGAACTCGATAACTCTCGGATACTTATAAGGAGCCGTAGCATTCTTAACGTGGTTCTGAAGTTCCTTTATGAGTTCGGGAGAAGCCTTCTCCTTATATGCTTTAGTAAGGACGATAGTTGCCTTAACTACCTGACCTCTCATGGGGTCGGGAACAGCTGTAACTGCGCACTCGAGAACTGCGTCGTGTGTCATGAGAGCACTCTCAACTTCGAACGGTCCGATACGGTAACCGGAACACTTGATAACGTCGTCATTTCTTCCTACGAACCAGATATATCCTTCAGGATCTCTCCATGCCGTATCACCTGTGCTGTAATCTGCACCGGGCCACTGGTCAGCCATTGCCTCCGGGTTTTTATAGTATTCGCGGAAGAGTCCTATGGGTTTTGAAGATGCGTTCTTGATAACGATATTTCCTACGATACCGTCTTCTACCGGAACACCGTTGTCGTCAACTAACTGAATATCATAGATAGGTGTGGGTTTGCCTGTAGATCCGGGCTTAACATCAAGCCATGGGAAGTTTGCGAAAAGAACGCTTCCTTCTGTCTGACCGAATCCTTCGCGGATCTCAAGTCCTGTATACTTCTGCCACTTGTAGAATACTTCAGGATTCAAAGGCTCGCCTGCCATTGAGCAGTGCTTGATGGAAGAGAAGTCATACTTTGTGAGGTCTTCCTGAATAAGGTATCTGTAGATAGTGGAAGGTCCGCAGAATGAGTTGAGCTTAAGCTTCTCCATGATCTCGAGCATTCTTGCTGCCTTAAATTTCTGTGTATCGTAAGTAACATTAACCGCACCGCAGATCCACTGTCCGTAGATCTTACCCCACGCAAACTTTGCCCAGCCGGAGTCAGCCTGGGTAAGATGTCTGCATCCGTCGTAAACCTGCTGCCAGTACTTAGCTGTAACGATATGGCCCAAAGGCAATGTGTAATCGTGCAGGATCATCTTAGGCTCACCAGTAGTACCTGATGAGAAGTAGATGAGCATCGGGTCATATGCGTGTGTAGCTTCGTCACCTGTGGGGCGCTCGAAAACAGGAGAAGCATTATCGATATCATCAGTAAGTGATCTCCAGCCTTCAGGTGCCTCTCCGATAACGCTGCAGTACTGAACTGTCTTGCAGTCGGGACGTGCCTTATTTACATGCTCAATGATCTGCGGATCATCGGCGCAAACGATCATCTTAATGTCTGCTGCGTTGCAGCGGTAAACGATGTCATGATAAAGAAGCTGGAATGTAGCAGGGATAACGAGTGCACCGAGCTTGTGAAGACCAACCATAGTGAACCATACTTCAGGACGCTGGCGGAGCATCATGAGGACTCTGTCGCCTTTCTTAATTCCAAGGCCCTTGAACATGTTGGCAACGCGGTTGCTCTTCTCGCTTATATCCTTAAAAGTGAAGTGTCTTTCGTTGCCGTCATCATCGCACCAGATAAGAGCTTCCTGATCAGGAGCTTCTTTTGCATATACATCTACGACATCAAAACCGAAGTTAAAATCTTCCGGAACAATGATCTTGAAATTCTCTTTAAAATCCTCGTAACTGTCGAAATCAATTCTGTTAACAAATCTGCTTAATAAATCCATGGGTATATACTTCCTTTTTCTACTTCAAATTTTTCCGTGAGTTGGGGTAGAACTGCTAAATCACTCGTTGATGATCGTGAGGAACTTAGCAGTCTCCGTCACGGCTCTCTGTCCGTGAGGCTTCTCAGGATTGAAGTAAATGGAATCTCCTGCCTCAAGAGTGAATTCCCTGTCACCCACGACAACCTTGATGGCGCCTTCGATGACATAGTTGAATTCCTGTCCGCCGTGGCGAACGAGCTCAGCTGTCTCTGATTTAGACAGAGTAACGATCATAGGATCCATCTGTCTGTGCTTATAGTTGAAAGCGAGCGCGCTGAATGAATAGCCGGGATAACGCTCGACTTTAACGCCGTTGCCGCCTCTTACCACTGTATAATCGTCCATTCTCGGAACGTCGCCTGTCATCAGCACCGTAGGATCCACCTTGAAAACGCTTGCAACCTTATAAAGGATGCTGATTGGGATCTCCTTATCGCCGTTTTCATATGCTAAATACTCTTCCTGGCTCACTCCGCAGCTCGAAGCGACTTCTTCTGCAGTCAAGTCAAGGATGTCTCTAAGCTCTCTGATCCTGTCAGATATCTGCTTAATGTATTCGTTCATATTGGCCTCCTGATATTTACAGTGCATTATTGGTTCTTATAGCGAATAAACATTATAACAGATAAATAAGAAAGTTGCTCGAAAGGATGCCCTAAAACCAAAAAAGCACATTGTGTCAAATTTGTATGCTTGAAACGGTCAAAAACATCAACAAAAAGTCGTATTTCCTCAAAATACAGCTTTTTGTATGCCTGAAAACAGCAGATCAGGCCAACAAAAATGACGCATCGAAGTTAGTGTTGACTAACCTGAATACGCGTTGATAGAATCGTTCACATTGAGGGAGTAGCAGACGCGGAAAAAGCGTCGTCTAAGTCAACATACTGGTGATAAAACCTGGCTTATTCTTCTGTGTGAGACTCAAGGCAAATATAGTGGCCTTGGGTTATTTTTTTGCCCGGGCAGAGAGGACCATATTGTGTTTCAACTTATCCTGAATTCATTTCTTTTGGGCATTGGTCTTGCCATGGATGCGTTCTCGGTCTCGATTGCAAACGGCATAGTCGAACCTGAGATGAAAACAATCCGGATGCTTATGATGGCAGGCATATATGCTGCATTTCAGTTCATAATGCCAATGCTCGGCTGGATCCTTGTTACGACGCTTGAAGAGATGTTCACCAAATTCAGCATCTTGATTCCTTGGATAGCACTGATCCTTCTTTTATTTATCGGCGGGAAAATGCTTGTCGAAGGGATCAAGGATAAGAAGCAGGGAAACAAGGAAGGGAAGGATGCAGTCAAAGAAGCCAGGAAACTTACCCTGGGTGCGCTCATGGTTCAGGGAATTGCAACTTCGATAGATGCTCTTTCAGTAGGTTTTACTATAGCGGATTATTCGCTTTTACGAGCATTTGCCGCATCTTTGATAATTGGAGCTGTCACGCTTGTGATATGCTTATTGGGGTTGATCTTCGGTAAGAAGATCGGCGGCAAATTCGTCAGTACAGCCACGATTATCGGTGGTGTCATACTGATCCTCATAGGAATAGAAATTTTTATCAAAGGCATTTTCGGCCTTTAAAGGAAAGGAATTAACATGGCAAAAGTTGCAGTATTTATAGCAGACGGCAGTGAAGAGGTCGAGGCAATCACACCCGTTGACCTTTTGAGAAGAGCTAAGGTTGATGTTGATGTCGTATCGATCATGCCTTCGCTCGAGATCACGGCTTCAAGAGACATAAAGATAAAGGCTGATAAGCTTTTGGACGAGATTACTTTTGATGAGTACGATCTTCTTGTCCTCCCGGGCGGCGTAAGAGGAACAAATAACCTTAACGCATGCGAAGAACTCAAGAAGAATCTCGTTAAGTTCAACGACCAGGGCAAGGGTATTGCGGCAATTTGCGCAGCTCCGACAGTTTTTGCTAATCTCGGACTTCTCAAAGGCAAAACATCCACATGCAATCCCGGTTTCTGGGAAGAACTCCGCAAGTGTGATGCGAATGTCATTGAAGACAGCAAAGTTGTTGTAAATGGCAATATCATTACCAGCCAGGCAATGGGCACATCAGTTGATTTCGGCCTTGCTCTCGTAGGTTATCTCTGCGGTGAGGATGCCAAGGAAGAATTGCGTAAAAACATAAGGTTTGGCGCACTTTAACATTGTTACACAGCGCCTTTAGTTGAATATTTAGAGTTAATCTATTACAATAAGGCGCATTTGGAGACGTATCGAAGTGGTCATAACGGGGCGCACTCGAAATGTGATTGTCAACTTTATGGTCTCAAGAACAAGATGCAATAATATAAGCACTTTGCGAGATTGTTGCGACACCGTTCTGATAAGATATCGCTCCAAAAACGCTCCATATCGCTCCGGTTGACGGAACGGATGGCGTTCAGTAATATGCGATTGTAGCTTGATTTTATGCACGGAGATGTATCGAAGTGGTCATAACGGGGCGCACTCGAAATGCGTTGATCCCTACCGGGATCCGTGGGTTCGAATCCCACCATCTCCGCCACGGAATGCCTGTAAACACTGCGTTTGCGGGCATTTTTGTTTTTTGAAATGCTGTCATCTTCAATGCGAATCTCTCCGTCATATTACGGGGTGCACAAGGCGATTTCACTTCCAAATCCCTCGAAACCCTTGTATTTATTAGCTTTCCAAGGATTGCGAGATCAGGAACGCAAATGTACGATATCGCTCCAAAATCTCGGATCAGGCAAGTTTTTCCTCATCTCTCAAAACCTCAGACCCCCCGTCATTATTGGCTTTCCAGGGGCTCGAGAAGTCTGAATCCGGAAGGCCTAAATGTCGCTCCAAAGCCATGGAAGACGATATCTTCGCAGAGAAGTCAAGATGGGTATAGATGTTAGCCGTGGTGCTAAAATCACTGTGCCCCAACCATTCCTGTACACTTTTAAGTGGTACTCCGCTTGCTACGAGCAGACTTGCGCAGCTGTGCCTCAGATCATGAAACCTGATCTTCTCAAGACCATGTTTTGCCAGAAACTTCGGAAACTGACAGCTAAGATAGTCCGGTCTGATCAGATTCCCCATCTCGTCTACAAAGATATAACCGTCGTAATCGTAGTTGTAGCAATTGCCACAGATACGCTTGTTCTCTTCCTGAGCTTTCTTTACAGCCGAAAAGTATTCACGGAACTTTCCTACAAGGGGTAAGGTTCTGGAGCTTGCTTTAGTCTTACCCGAATCCTGACGGATGATCATATTCTTTCCGTCCATATTCGTTTCTACAATCGTATGTTTAACTGTCAAGGTACAATTGTCAAAGTCTATGGCGTCCCATTTGAGTCCTAAGACCTCTCCGCGTCTCAATCCATAGAAAGCTGCGGTAAGGACAGGAAGCTCGAATTTGGTGCCGCTGACAGCCTTAAAAACGCATTCCAATTCTTCTCCGCTAAGGAAGTGATGTTCGTATGCATTCTTTCTCGGTCTGTCGACTCTGGCTGCCACATTGTCTTCTACGAGCCCTATCTTGTAAGCATACTTTAAAGCCTGGTGTATCACAGCATGTTCTCTTATGACAGAGTTCGGCTTTATACTCTTAAGCTCATCAATATAGAATGCCTGTATGTCAGAGGGCTTCAGATCTATAAGCGATCTGTGATACTTCTCAAAATATGGATTAACCTTCTTCTCAACAATGCTCTTATATGAAGCGAAAGTCGTAGGTTTTATCCTTATCTTGACTATCTCAAGCCATTTCTTCATGTACTCCGTAAAGGGCATATCGGAATGCATCGAGTTTATGCAAGTAGGTGTAAAGAATTCTGCACGGAATTCCTGCAACTTCTTTTCTGCTTTACGATAGTTTCCCGATACAACCTTAAGTCCGGTAGAAAAGGTCTTGAAGTGTCTCTTGCCATCAGGGTCGTAATAGCTCAATACGGCATAGTAATATCCGTTTCTTTTTGTCAGGTGTCCTGCTACCATTAATGATTTCCTCCTTTTTGCTGGCTAAAAGCAGAACAGCCCGTCTTTGAGATTAAGTATAAATGCTATCCTAAATGAAAGACAATAACTAAAACTCAAAGAACGGGCCGACCTTCATGCGGCGTTAAGCATATAACCTATAACGCTAACCTTCGGAATTCTATATGAATTACCAACCTTCACCGCTTTTATCGAACCGTTTCCAATGAGCTCATAAGCTAACTGTCTGCTTATGTTAAGCATTTGCTGAAGCTGTATTACTGATACGATATCGGGAAAGTCCGTGAACATTACCTGATAACATATAAGGAGATTGTCAGTTTCGGAAGAAAGATTATAGGACTTCATAAGGACCATCCTCCTCATCTACCGATTCTGCTGCTGTAAGAAATACTCTGCCATCTTCAATCTTCTCAAATGTTAAGCGAACCAGATCGCCAGATTCGCGTTTTGGGAATCCAAGATACTGCTGCCACCAATAAACTGGTGCAATAATCTTTCGCCCATCCGAAAAAGTAAAGAAGACCCGTAGTGTTCCTTTTTTTCTTGATTCAGCCATGAAATCAATGACAGCACCATGAATACCCGGATCTCTATTGTATTCATAGTTGCTTGTGTCAATGCCTTGTTCTCTCATTTCGTCGCATCCGATAATTACACTATTAGACATAATGCATGTCCTCCAAAAAATGAATTCATGCTGGACTAGGAAGGTGAATCCTTCAAAGTGTCAGAATGTAACCGAGATCCATAATTAAAGTCGTAATATGGATGCAATGATAAAAGCAGTGTTGATTGTCAAAGGTCGCGGCATATTTAACGCCTGTTCCTTGCAGTAACTACAAGAATTCTTTTCCTCATCCGTTCGGAATACCGTGACGGATCCTGTTATATAATCCAATCGGAAACCCGAATGAACTAACTTGATTAATGACTTATATTCTTCATTGTTTTGTTACCTGAATAATTATTTCTCTTTTTAGATTGCTTTAAATTAATTAATTATTTATATATGCGATATGCGGCTGATCTTAAAGAGTCAGGAGTTTATCATGCTTTTCCTTTCACTCAGATTTATGAAAATAATAGAACGCAAACAAACGTTTGTCAAATTGCAAGAGTACTATTAATGTGCCTGAACTGCAAAATCAACAGATTGTATCTGAAAAATACTTGATTATTGAATTTCGAAATCAATGGATAACGGAAGAGCAAGCAACGCGCTTGTACGCACAAATGCTTGTTAGGGTCCCCCTAAAACCCTAGAAGCTTTTTATGAATGATCACATTTCCGGAAGACTGATAAATTGGGTCTCAGGGTCTCCCTGACATGCTTCCACGTGCTTGTATGTACAAGCGCGTTGCTTGCTATTTCGTTCCGAGGTCGTAAGACAGGCTTATGTCAAGAGTAAGGGGAACAGCTCTAACACACGGTTCAGGCAAAAAGGCCGACTTATACAAATACAAAAGCTTTACAGTTTTTGCAAAATGATCACTTTGTATTTGATATGAGTTAGTGTGTAACCAGCTCCTGATGAATGCTATCCCGGGCCACTGGGTTGGATCTGATCCGGCAAAATGTGAGAAAGGAGCAAAGACAGCATCAACACCATATGCATATCTTTTCTTATATACGTGTGCGTCCTAAACATTTCTCTCACCTCGCTTTCTTTAACAGACTATGCAAACTTATGTTCTGTTGTGTTCGATTATAGAGGGGAGATTTTTGAATTGCAAGAGCAATTTTGCGAAGTGTTAGCATTTTTTAACACCTTAGGGGAATCAGGGACATTAAACGGACAGAAACGGCGATTCAAACTAGTTTTATAATCCAATATGAATGATTCAGGATTATTATTAGTCGGCATAATAAATACAAACAGCCTTTATCTTCATACCTTAATTTATATGATAAAGGCAGATGCCTTTGTCAGGAAAATAATCAGTTTTACGAACAACGATTCTTTTCAAAAAGCATTGAATTCTCCAAAGGAACATCATAAAATTATTTTGGGAGTTTGTGTTTTTGTTACAAACGCAAAGTTTGATTTGGGGTGATTTATATGGATAGAATTCTTAATAGGGTAATAAGGATAATCAGCTTTTTCATTACAGTAGTATTATTCGTCGGATGTCTTCCATGGCGGGAACTTAGTGCAGATGCCCTGACTCATGGCGAATACGATGCATACCCATTCGAGATTACATACGATCAGAATTCCACCTGGGGATACAGTACACAAGGCCAGTATACTGTAACTAATATATCTGAATATGAAGTGTCTTCATGGACGCTCGAGATAGATTATCCCGGTGATGTCGTTATTTCCAATATATGGAATGCAGCAGACATTACTGACTATAGTTCTAATGGGACTATCACCGTAACATCCGATGTAGCAATCCCTTCAGGTGAGAGCTATACATTTGGACTTATCGCAGACGGAACGGAGAGTGCACCATCGGCACCGGCAGATGTAAACGTTGTACAGTTCGTATCAGATGAACCCACTGCAACGCCTACACCTGCTGCAGAAGTAACATCAGCGCCTGAAGAAGATGCCGAACCGACAGTATTCCCTTATGCGATCTTTTCTGCAAGCACAACAGATGATTTTACATTCCAGGGCTGGAAGTCAAATATCACAGGTGACATCTATTCGGGAAGAGACTTCCTTTATCAGGGCTCTGAACTCCATATGGCTGGATATGCCAGAACGGTAGGCTCAGTACAGCCTGCCGGCTGGATAACTGACATGACAGGTGCGGAAGAATATATCGCTCCGCTATCAATACCTGACTGGTCAGAATCAATCTATGCCAAAGAAGATATGTTGCCTGAAATACCGGAGGATAGTTTTACATCACAGACAAGCATTGTAGCTAACGGCTATTACTATACCGAAGCTGACCTTACGATAAGCAGTACCGACTTTACGGGAGATGCTGTTATCGTTGCCAAAGGCGATATCACATATAACGTTGACAGCTTGAATTCAGATGAAGAGTTCGAGGGAAGAGTCCTTCTGTATTCAGAAGAAGGAAATATCACATTAAACGGAACAGAAATAGAGATCAACGGAATACTCTATGCTCCGAACGGTAGAGTATCAATAAATGCATACGATACAACGATCAACGGCAGGATAGTAGCTGATAAGTTCAGTTACAGCGGTTCTATCCTCAATGTAACAGCAGATCCTTCTGACCTTCAGCTTGTCATGGAACTTCCCGATGTAACAGTAACCGCATCCTGCGAAGAAGCAGATGTCGGAGATGAAGTGTATTACACCATTGAGATACCCGAGGATAACGTATATGAGATCCTCTATAGACTTAACGGTACAGAAGTCACTGTAACCATACCTGATGATGAAGACGAGCCTGTCAGATATTATCTTGATACAAGTGAACCGGGTGAGTTTACATTCGAAGCATATGTTCTTTTACCGTACGGCGAGTTCATTTTAGACAGCGATACAATTACAATCGTTGTTCCGGAACCTACATCGACACCGACATGTACACCCACGGAAGAGCCAACTGCAACCCCTACGGCAACAAGTACTCCTACATCTACACCTGTACCTACGGTTTCTAATACACCGGTTCCGACTGCTACCAACACACCTACAGCTACTCCGACGGTAACAAGTACGCCAACCGCAACACCGGAGCCTACAGCAACTAATACTCCTACGAGTACACCGACATCAACGCCGACAAGTACTCCTACAACTACACCAAGTGCTACACCGTTCCCTACGGCAACTGCGACACCTACTGCAACACCTTCACCAACGGCTACACCTGTTCCGTTTGCTGAAAAGTATGCTATTTATTCTCAGGGTGATGCACGATACAGATATGTTGAACGTTTTGATCCTTCTATGTGGAGTATAAGGGAAGCATGCTCAATGAACTCCGATTATATCTGCATGGCAAGCCATGTATGGTGGGCTGATGGATATGCAACATCAGATTTCTATAGAGAGTATTCACCTGATTACTCTTTTGAGATGAGGTTTACATTCAGCCACCCGAACTGCTCCGGAAACGCATCGATTTTTTCATTGAGAAATGGTGCAGGGGATAGTATTGATATCCAGATCGATATGAACAAAAGTGCCGGTCACTATTGGAAAGATGCTTATGGACAAGGCGAATGGCAATATGGATTAGAACCTTATGATGCCATGATCGGTATAAACCTCAATGGCGACGGCATGAGAGACTATGCCATCACGGAATATCAGCCGTTTTTACAGCAAAACTCTGTACAAGATATTTGGCTTGAATACGACGGTACTGCTGAGGTGTTCTATGTTTACGTTGCAACATACGATGCAGACGGCAATGTCTCAAAACCCGATGCCCCGACATTGATGCTCAATATTGATCTCAAAGAACACTTTCATGACGATCACAGATTGTATATGGAGGCGCATGCGGAGACCGGCTTTGGATATGCTACGGCCACTTCTGTATATTTCTATGGATTCGAGATCGATCCTTATCCTGATATACATGCAAGACATAATGATGATGTAGAGATCTACGGAACATTCGATAACAGCCGTCATGAAGTCGGTGATGAAATAAGCGTTATAGGAAGGGTCAAACCTGAAATTGAAGTAGATACTTCAAAGATAACAGTGTCTGATGTCAACGGAAATATCGTATGGGAAAAATCAGTAGAGATAACTGATGAATACGATGAGATAGCGTTGATAGATACGGCAGGCTGGAATCCCGGCACGTACAGTATCAAGGCAACGGTAACGGATACAGAAGGAATCGAACATAGCGATACCGCCAGTTTGAATCTGGAACCTGGGAAGATAAGTCTGGCACTTACAAAAGCTGTAAGAGAAGATGATGAAATAAAGATATACGGCACAGCCGAGTTTGAAGGCGAAGGCGCATATGAACTGCGCTATTATGATGACTCGATTGCTTTCTGGAAGAGAATAACATCGAGTGCAGAGGAAGTAAAAGACGGTCTTCTTGGAAGTATAAGCGCAAGTGTGTATCCATATTCAGATATCTATATTGATCTTATTGCCATTACAGAGGACGGATACAGAAAGAGCATAACGGATAATCTCACTATCGAGATCCCGACACCTACTCCTACCGTAACACCGACAGGCACCCCTACCACAACGCCTACAGTAACTCCTACGCCTACACCGATAGTCTTTACGGAGGATGAACTCTTCGTAGATATCGATGACAGCCAGGACGGTAAAGACATTACGTTCATTACTGATATCACGGGAACAGTAAAAGGAACACTGCTTCAGGACTATACCTTTGAAGTGTTCCCCGTAGGAAGTGATACTGCTGTTTACAGTAAAGCCGGTACGGAAGCCATAGATGACGGAACATTAGGAACTATAGATCCTACGCTTCTCATGAACGGTTACTATAAGGTAGTACTAACCGGAAATACTGCAGATGCATATATCAGAGACGAGATAGTCGTGCTTGTCACCGGTCAGGCTAAGATCGGTAATTACAGCATGACTTTCCTTGACATGACTCTTCCGGTATCCGGATTACCTGTCGAGGTATACAGAACATACGACAGCAGACAAAGAACGCAGCTTGGTGATTTCGGCTACGGCTGGGACATGACCATTGGCGGCCCCAAGATCTCCGTAAGTAATCCATTGGGAAAGAATTGGGGAACAGAACTAAGACAGACATTTGGTGTGCCTTTGTACTATTGGCACGAAGAACACCCGCATGAAGTATATATCGATTGGGGTAACGGAGAGACCGAGATTTTCAGTCTTGTGCTTGATCCGGAAAAGACCATGAGTCCTTATAACTGGATGGATATCTCTGCTTACTTCATAAACAAGACCGGTAACGGAGATACATTAGAGATATTAGATGAGCATGAAGGTCTTATCTATGCCGAGAACAGCCTGTTCTATGCCAATATGCAGGCGTTCGATCCCCAGTATTTCCTGCTTACAAGACCTGACGGAATGAAGTATTACTTTACGAAGGAGTTTGGTCTTTTCAAGGTAGAGGATACATATGGCAGGACAATAACATTATCGATTAACGGAATAGAGTATTCAGAAGGCGGTTCCATAACCTTCAATAGAGACGGAGAAGGAAAGATCACGTCCATATCTGACGGCATCAATACAGTCTCATATACGTACGATGCTAATGGCGACCTTATCAGTGTCAACGATATCGGCGGATACAATACATCGTTTGCATACGATAACGGACATTACATCACAGGCATATCCTCAGATGACGGTACGACTATCGCAAGAAATGAATACGATGACGAAGGCCGTTTAACAGCAACAATAGATTCTGACGGAAACAGGATCGAGTTTACACACGATCTGGATGCAAGGCGTGAAGTTACGACGGACAGGCTGGGCCACAATACTGTCTATACATACGATGAGAGAGGCAATGTCCTTACGGTAACGAATGCCAGAGGATATACGACAACATATACATACGACGGCCAAAACAATAAGACATCAGAGATAAGACCTGACGGGACGACGTTCACATATACATACGACGGTAAAGGCAATCTCCTGACAGCAACCGATGACCACGGAAGAACGATCTCCAGTGATTACAGTTCTAAGGGAGAACTGCTTACCGTGTCAGCTATGGGCGTAACAGAGCTGACGATGTATTACGACGATTACGGTAACCCGGTATCTGCTACAGACAGTTCAGGCAATACCCAGAAGTACAGTTACAGCAACAAGGGCGAACTTACAGGCTTATCTGATTCTTTGGGAGATGTCATGTCCATGACGTATAACGGCGACGGGCAGGTAACATCAATAACCAATGCCGAAGGCATGGTAACGAACTTTACATACGATGCCAAGGGAAGGCTTTCTACAAGGAGCATCACATATCAGGGCAGCACAAGGACTGATACTTATTCTTACGATAACTCCAACAGGGTTACGAGGATAGATTATGCAGACGGCAATTATGTATCTTATGCCTATAACCAGGCAGGAGACATTATCTCTGCAACCGACAGTCAGGACAGAACGGTATATTACTCGTACGATCTTTATGGCAACTTAACAGAGATCACATATCCTGACCATACAACAGAGTCTTTTACTTATAATGCCGAAGGCTGGAATACTACTGCAACTGACAGACTGGGCAGGACTGTTGAGTTCTCTTACGATGCTGTAGGAAATGTTACGAGGAAGACATATCCTAACGGAACATATGAGACGTATACATATGACAGCTGCGACAGACTGATAACTGCAACTAACGTATATGGCACGACTACCACATACGATTACGACTATCTCGGAAGAAATACAGAGATAACTGATGACGATGGTAATACGATATCGTACACATATACCGACAGAGGTAATGTTGCTTCTGTAACGGATACCAAAGACAATACATATACCTTTACATACGATAACAACGGTAACCAGACATCAGTAACGTATCCTAACGGAAGCACATTCTCATCTGATTACGATGTAAGAGGAAGACTTACATCCGAAAGTGATGCGTACGGCAATACTACAACTTACGATTACGATGAGATGGACAGGCTCGTAAGAGTAACTGATCCTTTGGATGGAACCTGGGAGTACGAATACGACGATCTCGGTAATGTTACCAAGGTAACGGATGCGTTGGGTAATGAGACATACTACAGTTACAACATTAACGGACAGATAACCGAAGTCACTAATGCTGCAGGCAATACTGCTACAACGGATTACGATACATACGGAAGAGTTGTATCTACTACTGACTTTGGCGGAACAGAGACAACTTACGAGTACGATGAATACGACAGAGTTGTATTAACGACAACTGATGGTGAAGAAACATCTTATACATATGATGAGTATGGATATCTGACCGAGGTAGAAGATACTACAGGAACGATTACATATGATTACAACTCTGACGGATTCTTATCGAGTGTAACAAATGCAGTAGGGGAAACGATCTCTTACGAATACAATGACGGATATCAGCTCTCAAAGATAACGATAGACGGACAGGATATCGAATACGGTTATGACAGCAAGGGAAGACTGGTCTCCGTAGCCGACAGTGAAGGCACGACAACATATTCGTACGATATTAACGGTAACAGGGCAAGTACCACATATCCTAACGGCGTAGTAACGACATATGAGTACAACGATATCAATGTGCTCACAAGACAGATAAGCAAGGATAATACCGGAACTGTAATAGCAAGCTTTGAGTACACGATAGGTGACAACGGAGAGAGGTTATCCGTAACAGAGCTTAACAGGACAGTCGAATACGAGTACGACGAACTTAACAGACTGACAAAAGAAACAGTAACGACAGGATCTATAGTCTCAGTAACTGAATACACATACGATGCAAACTCCAACAGGACTTCAATGAAGAAGGATGGAGTTACTACAACATACGATTACAACGAGCTGAACCAGATAACGAGGGCAGGCAATGTTAACTACACATGGGATAACGCAGGAAATCTTGTAAGCCAGACAACGACTACAGGCGTTCTTGTCGCATCCTATACTTACGACTGCCACAACAGAATGGTATCAGCGAACGTAAACAGAAATGGTTCGTCTGTTGCAGAGACATACGAATACGATTATCTGGGCAACAGAACCGCTAAAACCTCAAACGGAGTAACGACAGAGTACACTACAGACCTGTCTTCCGGATACTCTCAAGTGCTCAAAGTAGAAACAGACACAAGTACTGTTTACTACACTAGAGGCTTTGAACTGATATCCAGAAGAGAAGTATCTACAGCATTGTATTACATCTACGACGGTGGCCTCTCAGTCAGAGCATTAACGAATGAAGCAGGTATCGTAACAGATACTCTTGTCTTTGATGCATTTGGTAATGAGACAACAAAGACAGGTTCATCTGATAACCCGTATGGATTCCAGGGTGAAGAACAAGACGACACAGGTCTTTACTACCTGAGAGCCAGATACATGGAACCTGCAACAGGAACATTCACCACAATGGACACATATGGTGGAAGCCTGACAGATCCTATGAGCTTACATAAGTATCTGTTTGCTAATTCCAATCCAGTGAAATATTCTGATCCGAGCGGGCATACATCTCTGAGCGAGCTAGGAACAGCGATGGCAGTAGGCGCTATTATTTCAGGAGCCCTCTATTCTACTTGTGCGTTGGTTGCAGGCTTTTTAGATCTAACTACAGGATCACATCGATTAGAAAAATATTCCATCAACGGTCTTATATATAGCATGTTTTATGGAGCCCTACTTGGAGCAATAGGTTGGGAATTTGCTGCTTTCTTCAGTGCACTGAATTTAATGCCAATTCAATTTATAGGAATATCAATTCTATTTGCCATTTTAGGAATTGAATGCAAGTACTGGGGATATGAGGCCTTAAATTCAGGAAATGTAATTGCAGGAACGATACTTAATACCATCGGTGATGTAGCTTTCGCAGGTGGATTTGCGGCTGCTTCTGCAGCAATTACTAAAAACACCAATCCATTGGGATTGAACAACAATGATATTTATAGTACTGATGATTCAAATAACCTCGTAGAGAATAACGATGGTCAGGCTATTAAGAATGCTGATAGATCAGGAACTGCCTTGTATAGAACAGATCCATTTCATAGGGCGCCATCATTTCCGCCAGACGGGAAATGGGTTAAGTTTAATTTCATTAATAATGAGGGGGAGTTGTTTACAGCCTACCAGATCAATGCAAATTTAGATGGTATGGATGGAATCTTTGAATACATTATGAATTCAGATGGAGTAATTACTCATCAAATCTTTATCCCCAATGTATTTGCAGATGGAATACCTCACTCTTTTCATGGTTATACGCTGATATGATTTTGGAGGTTGATTTATATGTTTACATTATTTGGTAAAAATGGGAAAAACTGTATTAGTATCGAATTCAATGATTTCTGTGGATATGGCCACGAGGGCAATGTCTATAAATGTAACTTAAAAATAGTTGCTGATTGTTTAGGGGTAAATTGTGATGAGTTTTATGTAACTGAAGGTGAAATCAAGAGTTTTGATAAGAGTCTTAGTATTGTTGGTAATAGACTAATTACTACAGGTGTATTTGCGAATGAGGATCTGAACTTTACTGTAACTTCAACAAAAAATGGACACACGCTTATCGAAGGTATTTTTAATCAGAATAATGGCAAAAACTATAATTGCAATTTTGGTTTTGAATCTGATATTACATGTGTGGAAATAGTAAAATCTGAGATTAGAGAATTATTTGCAGACAACTGAACAGTCCGATTTATTATCAGGATAATTGAACAATAACGATATATTCAAAAATATTATTGCATTTTTTGCTGAAGTTCTGCAAATACTTAAATAATTTTATTGAATTCTAACAATAAACCGTTTATACTTACCTTGTAGGAGGTAATAGAGTCATGTTAGTAGAGTTCAGTGTGGAGAATTTCAGATCTTTTAAAGAGGAAGCTGTGCTTTCAATGGAAGCATCTGCTGATAAGACTCATCCTAATAATATGGTTACCATTGGAAAGGATCGCATTATCAAGACAGCTGCGATTTTCGGTGCCAATGCTTCTGGTAAAAGCAATATCTTTATGGCGCTCACTGCCGGCATAATGATAGTTCGCAACTCGCTTATGCTTCCTCCTAATGCCCAAATAAGTGGAATCAACCCCTTCAAATTCAATAAGAAAATGGCAGGTAAGCCGACGTCATTTAAGTTTGTTTTCTACGCAGGCGGGAAAAAGTATATATATGGTTTTTCTGCTACTCGCGAGAAGATAATCGAAGAATACCTTTATGTATATAACTCTGCAAAAGCATCGACTATCTTTGAGAGAGAGGAAACTAATAAATATAAAATCACTTCCCCAGCGCTCAAGAAGGTAATGCAGCCTCTCCAGGATAGGACAGCTTCAAACAAGCTCTTCCTTGCTACAACTGCTATGTTCAACATCCCGGAGACGCAAGTACCGTATCTGTGGTTTACTAATTCAATAAACACATATTCAAATGATGCTGGAATCCTTCAGAATCAGACAATATCTTCTTTCGAGAACGATGAGGATTCTTCTTTGAAGACTTTTACAAATACACTTTTAAGAGAAGCAGATATAAACATTGACGATTTTGACTTTACTACTAGTGAAATCTCGACCGAAGAACTCTTGCAGAAAGTTCCAGAACCATTAAAGAATGTGGTGCTTTCAGTTCCAACTAACATAAATAAGGAGTATAAGATTACAACGAAGCATTGTTTTATCGATGATCCTGACGATTATCTGATGTCATTAGATGATGAATCTTTCGGAACACGCAAACTTTTCTTCCTCAGCCCGCTTCTTAAGAAAGTCTTTGAAACGGGAGAGACTGTCTGCATTGATGAATTTGATACCAGCCTTCATCCTATGATTGTTATATATCTGGTGGGCTTATTTAACAATCCGGATGTTAATAAAGCAAATGCACAGCTGATAATCTCTTCGCATACGATGGATCTTCTGTCTCTTAAAGTGTTGAGGCGTGATCAGATATATTTTGTTGATAAGAGACGTAGCACCGGTGTCTCCGAACTCTATTCACTGGATGAATTCTCTCCAAGAATCGGTGAAGATATAAGAAAAGCATATCTGTTAGGAAGATATGGTTCTGTACCGACTTTAATAGAGCGTGGTGATAACTGATGGCGCGAAAAAATAACGATTATCATCACAGATCTGCTAAATCGGGAAGCAGGAAGAGAAAACGCATCATCCTTATTGCTGATGAAGGGCATAATATGACGGAATCGAAGTATCTTAAGAGTTTCGATGATGTCTCATTTACGCTGAGATTTGTGTCTGACAGAAGCACTGATCCGGTAAATCTTATGAATAGCCTTGTAAACAAAGCAAAAGAATTGGAGCTTTCAGAAGAGTATGGGGATGTGGCTTTTTGTCTGGTCGATGCAGATGTGAATCCAAATAAGGACAGTCAAGTCAGACAAGCAGATAAGATAGCAGCAAAAACAAAGATTGCCAGCCTCATTGTCTCAAATCCGTGTTTCGAGATATGGTTTCTGTGCCATCATGGCTGTTCATCACATCAGTATTATTCCAGTGAAGAAGTAGTGTCGGCGCTCAAGAAGATCTATCCCGATTACAGCAAAAACGATGAACGCATGTATTTAAGGACTATCGACAAGGTTCAAACGGCAAGTGAAAATGCCAAGAGACTCGAACAGGAAGCGCTTTCTTCAGGGAAGGCTTTACATACTTATCAATTTCAGCCAAGTACGGAAGCATATAAGGTTGTTGAAGAGTTGATAAAGCACCAAACAGAATAACCAAGACACATCACTGATTATTGTCTCCTGAACTATTACTAATTATTCTTACTGAGTCAATGGCGGTTATTAAAGCAAGGGCATACCTTTTCGAGGCCTCCTCCATCATTTTTCTTGTAATTCCAAAAAACCAGAACAAGATAAAAAAAGCGTTGATTCCCAATGAAAACAGATTTTGAGGTGGAATGCATTCAAAGGTTTTATATGTTGCGAGCGAATAAACAATTGTTAATGTGGCAAGACAACAGTTTATTATGATTCCGATAGGTTTACTGATAAGCATGTTCTTGCAAAAGCCACAGTTAATGTTTTCTTCAAGTACAAGATGATTATCTCGAGTGATATTTCTTAAATATACTACGGCACTTTCACAAAGAATACATAAGTCTTGGGATGGTGTTGGAGTAATAAAGCTGGAAAAGGTATCTTCCAATGAGGCGAGCTTTGAATAATATCTCTTCTTTGAAATGCTATCTATTGTAGTATCATCCGGCAAAAGATATTTTGCGGCGTAGTTGTATACAAGTTGGTTGTGAGGTGCTAAGCGACGTTGTAAAACAGTAATATAATTTGTCAAAGCAAATAGTATGCATACAGTAATGGTAGAAGTTATGAAGGAGTATAACTCATCGAAGCAGAAGAATATCGTTAGCGCAATTGGGCCAAGTAAGATTATGCTTGGGCATAATCTTGCTCTAATAATGTACGGGTCAAAGATTTCGAGTTTCACTTGTTACCTCCTTATAATTTATGGTACGAGGACTGAAGTTTTGAAATAAAGTCACCAGAAGCGTTGTAAAAATCCAGTTCTGGGTAAGAAATCTCAAAGGAAAAGCCATAAGGGATGCCATCAAAAACATAACAGTATTCATCGTGTGATTTTGGCACATAGATTTGCTTGGTTTGCTTATACTTTTCTAAATGTCGTGCAAAACATGTCGTTGCAATTACTATTCTTTCTGGGATTTGTTCTATATACTGCTCCAAATATTGCATCACACAATCGGAGTGACCAGTTATAAATAATACGCTTAATTCCAAATGTCCAATGGGAACAAGCGGAATATATGAACCTTCCATGTTGCGTGGAAGAAAATACACATGGAAAATATCATATAAGTACTCTATTCTACCAGGAATTTCCGAAGCTTGGGTATGGTGAACTAAATATCTCATATTTCTTTACTTGCTCCGAAAATAACAACTCTTAGGATATGTTATCGGAATAGTGCATTCTGCACAAACCTGATCCCCGTTTAAGGTGTAGTATATAATATGTCCTCGTGGATATTTTTCCCTTAAGTCATCTGATCCCCCATTGCTGTCACCAGTATTATCTGAAACGTAGTATATTGTTGAATTGTCCTTAAGTGCGAAAATAGATTCAGCCTGGTCCAACTTGCCATGATGAGGGAGTTGAATAATCTTATGCGTTTTAATGGCCTCTTCTATAGATTTAAAACTACTATCACCAGTTAACAAGAGATTATGATTTTTATCGATAACAACAGATAATTGTGTGCTAACTGCGTTAGCAATAGTTTCTTTATCGATAATATCGGTTTCTCTGCTGTCGATGTTTTTTGCAACAGCAGCAAGAGCATATTCCTTATTGGGACCGACAATCGTAATGTCCTGTGAAACATTGATATCTGTAAAAATGTCTTTTAATTCGACTTTGCCGGAAAGAGAATATATATGGTCGTATAATTCTTCTATCCTTTTAGCGACGGACTCACGTGTTCTGCGCTTATCATCTATCAGATCCAACAGTTCGTTCTTATATTTTAGTAAAAGTAGTGTATATACTTTGTTAATAAGTCCATGTTCTATCAAGTATTCAATGCCATCAAAATGATCAGAATCATCATGAGATAGTACTATACTGGCTTTGCGATAGTTATGCCGCTGCATATAGATTTCCGCTCGCTGGGCATGTTCTTTACAACCGCAATCATAAATAACTATATCTGACCCACTGTCAATCAGAATGCAATCTCCATAATTCTTACAGGGGTTGCCATAGCCTTTAGCACTGAGAAAAGTAACCTTCATTAATAATCCTCCTTCTTGATTTTTCATTCCGGTAATCAGGACTCGTTTGTAAATATAACTGAACTCTGATAATAGGGTGCTTATTTACTGAGACTATACTCTCAAAATTAGATCAAGTCAACGAAATATTGCACAGAAATCGCCAAATTCGTTTTAGGTGCAACAAATTGTCCAAAAAACGCCTTGCAAACTAATTATAAATTGACCGCGTCGTCTTCAGGGTGTATATTGTATAGAATCGAACAGGAAAGGATGGAGATACTGGATGTTGATAAAATTCGCTGTATCGAATTTTCTGTCTTTTGATGAAAAACAGGAATTATCACTTGTAGCAGGTAAAATAAGAAGGGACTCAAATCGAATATATACATGCCGCAGGCTAAGACTTTTGAAAGGGGAAGCACTATTTGGCGCAAATGGGTCAGGAAAGTCAAATCTGATTAAAGCACTGCGATTTGTTCAGGATGTTCAGAGAGAAGGGTTTCCAAGAGGTTTTTCAAATAGTTACTATAGACTCAATGAAGATAGGCGTTATACTCCCTCAGAATTTGAGATTGAGTTTTTGTGTAATGACAAGCGATTATGCTTTGGTTTTTCTGCTGTTTTATATACTGGAAGTATTCAAAAGGAGTGGCTATATGAAATAACGCCATCAGGTCTAAAAAAGTCGCTTTACGAAAGAAGTGTCATTGATGAGATATTTACAATCGGAGAATACTTCAAAGGAAAAGAAGCTATAGATAAGCTAAAGAGCTATGGAGAAGACAGTGTCAACGATCATGAGATGCTTTTTCTAACTATTATAAATAAAAGCAAAGGAAAGATGTTTTTGGATTATCCTGAACTCAGTATATTAAATGCAATTGATGAGTGGTTCAAGAGAAAACTTATTATAAGCTTTCCAGAAGACATGTTGAAAGGCTATCCATACTTCAGTGATTCGAATCTTCAAGAGATTGCTGATATTCTTAATGCTTTGGGTACTGGTATAAGTAACCTTAGAATTGTTAAAGTTCCTAAGGAAGTGGTAAAGAGTAAAATACCAGAGGAGTTATATAATGATATAATTTCCGATCTTGAAAAAATGAATGCCAAGGTGAAGAAAGATGGGTCAAAAAATGAACCGTCTATAATGGCTAGAGCAATCAAAGAGTTTTATACGTTTGAGATTGACGAGAACGACAATGTTACAATTAAGACAATTGAGTTTGAGCATGAAGCAAAGAATGTCTTTTTTAATTTAAGTGAGGAATCAGATGGAACAGCGAGGATGCTTGATCTTATAGAGATTTTATTCAGAATATCAAATAACAGTATATATGTGATAGATGAGATGGATCGTTGCCTTCATCCGGCGATGACGACTAAAATAATCAAATTGTTTTTGCAAATGGCAGAAAACCGCAATACACAACTGATCATTACGACACACGAATCACGTTTGCTAAAGGATGATCTTCTTAGAAATGATGAAATTAGTTTTATGATGAAGACTTCAGCTGGTTCAACAATTATCAAACCTTTGGATAAATATCAACTTCGCGCAGATAAAAAGATTTACGAAGCTCTGTTTGATGGAACCCTTGAGGCTCTCCCAATATTTAACGAAGACAGATTGCTGCAAATTGTAGAACAAAACCTTAAAACATGATTAAGTGATGATAGGCTCCAACACCACCTCTCTAATCGTTTCAGAACCAGTGTCTCAATATCTCTATCTGCCTCAAATGCCATTCTGACTTCCTGAAGATCTTGTCAAAACCATCGCTGCTCAAGAAGTCGATCAGGCTCTCTTTCGCTGTGTGCTTTGCTCCTCGTATGACAACATAACAGAGATCGCCTGAGTTGAACCAAGTGTTTACAGCCGTTTTCCCGTAGCCTGTGATCCTGCAGATATCGATAACTCTCAGGATCTCCTTCTCGGAACGAAGGAGCTGTTCATAGTATTCATGCATAGAAGCTACAACTTGCTCTGATAGCGGCAAGCTGTTGAAAGCGGTCTTGGAATAGCGACAGACCGGGGGAAGTACTGTTATATTATGTCGCTCCGGATATCGCTCCAAAAATGAGATAAGATCTGCCTTAGTTATGGAGTAGCGATGAGACTTTTTGCCATTATCGCTGCATGGGATTGCAGTGCCAAGATACTTGGTTGCTGTCCTTTTGCTCATGTGACAGATCTTGCAGAAACTATCTTTTGAGATAATGTCAGGAATGCTGTTCAAGTCAATAAATTCGGGCTTCATAGAGTTTTCTCCTTAGTGAAAATATAGGACGGGTTGTTCTGGTATAAGGTGTGAATTATTCAAAGTTTGAATGTTTCCATTCGATATACCGAACACTCGCCGTTACATTCTCACCGGAGCGAATTCACGGAACAAACTAACAGATACTGACACAAAAGTGACAGTATCCTGCAAAGGCTTGCTTTATAGGCATCAGGGCTGTTTTATTTGACTGGAAATCACGTAATCTATCGGCGAATTACACTTGGTTGCATTGCTCGAAATGCGTTTATCGGGCAACCGATACGTGGGTTCGAATCCCACCATCTCCGCCACAGAATGCCTGTAAACACCTGCGTTTGCGGGCATTTTTATTTTTTTGAAATGCTGCCATCTTCAATGCGGATCTCTCAGTCATATTACGGGATGAACAAGGCAATTTCACTTCTAAATCCTTCGAAACCCGTGTGTTTATCAGCTTTTCAAGGATTGCAATGTCAGGAACTCAATATGATGCGTCTGTCAAAGGAACTGAAACGCCTTAAGGCAGCGGGGAAGACCGTCTATGTCGTAACGCACGATTACGAGTTCATCAATGAATGTTGTGATTCGGTGATAAGGCTGGCGTGATCTGCTGGGGGCAATATTACATTCTGTCGTCCCGTAATAAAAAATCGATCCTAAAATGATTTTCATTCGGGAATAAGAAAGCCTGAAACTCCCAAAATTCAACGATCTTTTAGCATTATCAGTATGAAGTGCTCTTTAAAACCTACCAAATTGATATATAATTCATTTGGAGTTAGGCGCGACTAACACAATATATGGAAATGGGGTTACATAAATGGCACTTTTAGAAATTAAAAATCTCAAGGTTGCAGTTGAAGACAAGAAGATCCTTAACGGTGTCGATCTCAAGATCGAACCCGGTGAGATCCATGTCCTCATGGGACAGAACGGTGTGGGAAAATCCACTCTCGTTTCAGCTGTGATGGGCGATCCTTCTTACGAAGTAGAGGAAGGACAGATCCTTTTCGAGGGCGAGGACATTACTGATGCATCGCCTGACGAGAGAGCCAGAAAAGGCATCTTCATGTCGTTCCAGAATCCTTTGGAGATCCCTGGCGTTACACTGGAGAACTTCTTAAGAACAGCAAGAGGTTCTGTCAGGGGAACAAAGGAAAAGATCGTTGCGTTCAGGCGTGAACTCGAAGAGAAGATGGATGCTCTCGGTATGGATCACGCATATGCGGACAGATACCTTAATGTGGGATTCTCCGGCGGTGAGAAGAAGAAAGCAGAGATAGTGCAGCTCCTTATGCTCCGGCCTAAGCTCGCGTTCCTCGATGAGACGGATTCAGGCCTTGACGTCGATGCGGTAAAGACCGTAACTCAGGGGATCAGACACTTCCACAACAAGGAAAACTCTCTGGTCATCATTACTCATAATGCCAGTATCCTTGATGGTCTTGACGTCGATAAGGTCCATGTTATCGGCAATTGCAGGATCTTAAAGACAGGAGACAGAAGTCTTATCGACAGGATCAATGAATTCGGTTATGCCTCGGTAATGGAAGAGGTGTGATCATGTTTGAAGTTGAAGAGAAAACGAGGGTGGATGCGATAGACCGCACCATGTACGATTTTAAGGACAAACTTGATCCTGCCATGATCGTCGATTCCGGTCTTACAGAAAAAGTTGTAAGACAGATCTCACTGGAAAAGGAAGATCCGGAATGGATGACCAAATTCAGGCTCGAAGCACTGAAGACTTATAATTCACTTGATATCCCCGCATGGGGACCGCCCATAGACGGACTTGATATGGATAACATCATTACTTATGTCCGTCCGAAGGGCGAGATGAGTGCGAAATGGGAAGAAGTCCCGGTAGATATCAAGAATACATTCGAGAAGCTCGGTATTCCTCAGTCCGAGCGAATGTCTCTTGCCGGTGTAGGTGCGCAGTACGATTCCGAGATCGTATACCATAATGTCAGAAAAGAAGTAGAAGCACAGGGCGTTATCTATACTGATATAGAGAGTGCTCTTAAAGGTGATATGGCTGATGTAGTGAAATCACACTTCATGAAGCTTATCCCTCCCACGGACCATAAGTTTGCGGCACTTCACGGTGCTGTATGGTCAGGCGGCTCATTCGTATACGTTCCCAAGGGCGTATCTGTAGAGATCCCTTTGCAGTCTTATTTCAGACTCAATGCTCCGGGCGCGGGACAGTTCGAGCACACCCTCATTATCGTTGAAGACGATGCTTATCTGCATTTCATCGAAGGGTGTTCTGCGCCGAAGTACAACATAGCAAATCTCCATGCCGGATGCGTAGAGATCTTTATCGGAAAGAATTCCCGCGTCAGATATTCGACGATCGAGAACTGGTCCAAGAACATGTACAACCTGAATTCCAAGCGCGCTCTTGTTGAAGAGGGAGGAATAATCGAGTGGGTATCAGGCTCATTCGGATCGCACACATCCTATCTCTATCCTATGAGCATCCTCAAAGGCGATAATTCCAGAATGGAATATACAGGCATTACGTTTGCCGGCGAAGGCCAGGAGCTCGATACGGGCGCTAAGGTCATCCACATGGGAAGAAATACGAGTTCCCATATCACGACCAAGTCGATCTCAAGAGACGGAGGCAAGTCGAACTTCAGGTCCGAAGTTAAGATCAACCGTGAAGCTGAGAACAGCAAGTCTGCAGTTACATGCGAGTCCCTGATGCTTGACGACCGGTCCAGATCAGATACGATCCCGGTATCCGATATCAGAAACAGTAAGGTCGACATCGGCCATGAAGCAAAGATCGGAAGGATCAGTGAAGATTCGATCTTCTATCTGATGAGCAGGGGCTTGTCCGAAGATGATGCAAAAGCCCTTATCGTAGGCGGTTTTGCCGAACCGATCGCGAAAGAACTGCCTGTCGAATATGCGGTTGAGATGAACAACCTTATCAATCTTGAGATGAAAGGCAGCATAGGCTGACAGAGGTATTGTTATGTGTTACAGAGTAAATACTATTCCGATGCCTACATGGAACCACCTGAAGGTTAATTATGCACCGGATGTTTTCGAGAGAGACGTAAATAAGTCACAGAAGCTGGAAAACTACACCGTAAGTCCTGTTTTCGACGACATGGTGAGCGGTGCGGGAAAAGACTTTGACAGCGATGTTAAGGTTAATGCATCGGTGATCAAGTGCAAGAGTGTGGCTGCAAAGACAGGAAACAACACTTTCGTATCAGAATATAAGGAAGGTGTTGTAAGAGAATGCTTTGAGGTATTTGAAGGCGCCGAAGCAGAGCTCGTTCAGATCATTGATTCCGGGAATGCAGAGAAGCTGGATCTCCTTACACAGGTATATGCTCATAAGGATGCTAAAGTTAAGATCTATCTTCTTAATCTGTCAGGAAACAGGTCGGAAGTGAGGAGCTCCGTTGCAATAAAAACCGAAGAAAACGCTGATATAGAAGTTGTCAGGATAGCGGCAGGAAGCCTTCACGCACTTTACGGGATCCGTTCCGAACTGATAGGCGATAACAGCCGCTGTAATGTAACGACGGCTTATCTTGCAGACAACGACGAAGTGCTCGACATGAATGACAGTACTGACTTCTACGGTAGAGAAACATTCTCTGAGATCAAGGCGATCGGACTTCTGTCAGGACGCGCTTATAAGACTTTGAGGGAGACCGTGGATTTCAAACGCGGATGCGTACATGCGATCGGGCACGAAGGTGAGGATACCGTCATGCTTTCCGATGAAGTAACGAATCTTACCACGCCTCTTATCCTCTGCGGAGAAGAATGGGTCGAGGGAATGCACGCGGCAACGACAACAAGACTTGACGATGACATGCTCTTCTATCTCCAGTCGAGAGGCGTTCCGCTAAAGGATGCCAAGCGCCTAATCATCGAATCCAGGTTCTCGCCGGTCGTCGACCTGATCGGTAATGAAGAGATCAAGAACAGAGTAATGAAATCAATGGGAGAAAGACTCGATGCTCTCTCAGTTTTATAAGAAAGACTTTAAGATACTTAGCAAGCTCGAAAACGATATGCGTCTGGTATATCTTGATAACGCTGCGACAACGCAGAAGCCGGATGTGGTGCTGGCTGCCGTTAAGAGGTTTTACACTTCAGACAATGCAAATCCCCACAGGGGAGTCTACGATCTTGCGATGAGAGCGACAGATGTACATGAAAAAGCAAGAAGCATAATTGCAAGTTTTCTGAATGCCGAGCGGGATGAAGAGATAATCTTCACCCGCAACGCAACAGAAGCGCTTAATCTGGTGGCTTACTGTTACGGTCTTGCCAATCTTAAAACAGACGATGAGATAGCGGTTGCAGTATCGGAGCATCACAGCAACCTGGTTCCTTGGCAGCGTGTTTCAGAGATCACGGGAGCCAAAGTTGTTTATCTGTATCCGGATGAACAGGGCGAATATACAAAAGAGGAACTTACTTCAAAGATCGGGAGATCAACAAAGATCCTTGCCATGGCACAGGTGTCAAATGTACTGGGAATCGAAAACCCCGTTAAGCTTGCAGTAAGCCTCGTTCATCAGAACGGCGGGATAGCTGTCATAGACTGTGCACAGAGTGTTGCACATATGAGAGTCGATGTAAGGGATCTGGATGCGGACTTTGCTGCATTTTCCGGACATAAGATCTACGGACCGATGGGAATAGGCGTTCTTTACGGCAAATACGGTATTCTGGATAAGATGCCGCCTTTCTTAAGCGGCGGTGACATGATATCCCATGTCCATGAGAGCGGCACGACATATGCAAAACCTCCAAGGAGATTTGAAGCGGGAACGTGCAATCTCGGTGCTGAAGCAGGGCTTATCGAAGCAATACGTTACGTGGAATCGATCGGTCTTGATAAGATCCGGGAGCATGAGACTGAACTTTGCAGGAAGGCCTTAAAAGGTCTTAATAATATCGGCGGGATCGATATATATCCGGCAGTGTCTGACAGGGACAGGAGCCTTATATCATTTAATATCAGAGGCGTCCATCCTCATGATGCAGCTACGATAATGGATTCTTTTGGTGTATGCGTACGCGCGGGACACCACTGCGCCGAGCCGTTGATGGAGAGACTCGGGATCGGATCATGTCTTCGCGCGAGCTTCGCTCTATATAACGATGAAGAAGATGTAGATATTTTTCTCAGCTCCGTGGAGCAGACAAGGAAGGTGATGGGAATTGGATCTTAAGAGTTTGTATTCTCAGATCATAACCGAGAACAGCCGTGCAACGCACAACAGGCGGCCTGTGCCGGGTGCTACGATAAGTCTGGAAGGCAACAATCCTTCATGCGGCGATGATATCGTTCTTCAGGTAAAGATAGAAAACGGCATTTTGGAGGACATAGGATTCATCGGTTCGGGCTGTGCGATATCTCAGGCTTCCGCCTCACTAATGATAGACCTGCTCAAGGGAAAGACCGTTGAAGAGGCAAAAAGCCTTGTGGATCTTTATCTGCAAATGATAAAGGGCGAAGCGGATGAGAAGGAGTATATAGACAAGCTCGAAGACTGCTCTGCTCTGGCCGGCGTAGCGAAGGTGCCTGCAAGAGTAAAATGTGCCGTGCTCGCCTGGCATACACTTGAGGATGCGTTAGATCAAAAATCAGATTAATGATGCTATATGGATGATAATAATAACATGTTAGGCGGACCGACTGTGATAAAGTGGTTTTAGCAGACGATCACAGGTTGACAGGCGTAATATGATAAACAGGTGGATAGCAATCGGCCGATGTAGTATACTAACATGTAAGTTATTTTAAAAGGATGGAATGCCCATGGATTTCATTATTTCTAGCGCAAAGATCAGGAAGGGCGGAAATGCCATTGTATACGACGCTGAAGCCTTGAGCGGCGTTAAGAAGATCGCTTCAAAAGTTGCAGGCGACATAAAGGCTGTCTTCGGAGCTGCCCCCAAACTTCTCGAGAATAAAGATGCTGATAGTCCGGTCTATGTCGGCACGATCGGTGATCAGCTCATCAGAAATCTCGGTGTGGATGTATCCGATATTGAAGGAAAGCGTGAGGTATATAAGATCGAAGTAAAAGACGGAAGCCTCATTATCACTGGAAGTGATAAGCGCGGAACGATATATGGTATGTTCAAGCTCTCAGAGATGCTCGGAGTATCCCCTTTTATCGACTGGCTTGATGTAAAGCCTGTAAGGATCAATGAATTCAAGATCCCTAAAGATTATTGCATGACCTCAAAAGAACCTTCTGTTAAATTCAGGGGATTCTTTATTAATGATGAATGGCCGGCATTCGGTAATTACTGCAACAAGAGGTTCGGAGGCTTTAATGCCAAAGTCTATGAACATGTTTTCGAGCTCCTGTTAAGACTAAAGGGAAATTATATGTGGCCTGCTATGTGGTCAGCGATATTCCCGAATGACGGACCCGGACTTGAAAACTGCATTCTTGCGGATGAACTCGGCGTCGTCATGGGTATGAGCCATCACGAACCATGCTTAAGGCAGGGTGAGGAATATAAGTACTTAAGAGGACCTAAGTCTGTTTATGGAGATGCCTGGAATTTCCTTACAAATGAGAAGGGCATCACAAGATTCTGGGAAGACGGATTGAAGAGGAGCGGCAAATTTGAGAACGTCATTACCGTAGGTATGAGAGGCGAAGCTGACACCGCGATAATGGGCAAGGAGGCAACCCTCAAAGACAATATCGATCTTTTGCGTAAAGTTCTCAAGACACAGAACAGGCTTATCAGGGAAAATGTTAACGCGGACCTCGATGAAGTGCCGAGAATGCTGGCGCTGTATAAGGAAGTCGAGCCATATTTTTACGGTGATGACAAGACGGCAGGACTCATGGATGATCCTGAACTCGAAGGCGTTACATTGATGCTGTGTGATGATAATCACGGCAACTTAAGGACCGTTCCGACAAACAAGATGAGAAGTCACAAGGGCGGATACGGTATGTACTACCACTTTGACTATCACGGACTTCCGGTGTCATTTGAATGGTTTAATACTACTCACCTGACAAAGGTCTGGGAGCAGATGACGACAGCATATGACTTCGGAATAAGAGATCTCTGGATAGTTAATGTCGGTGATATATTCAGCAACGAATATCCTCTCGGATATTTCCTCGATCTCGCATACGATTTTGACCGCTGGGGAACAAGTAATCCCGGCAGCGCTCACGAGTATACCAGGCTCTGTGTAGAGCGTAATTTCAAAGGAAAGATCACATCGCAGGAACTTAAGAAATGCGTTGAACTTCTGGAAGGATACACAAGGATAACTTCAGCCAGAAGAACGGAAGCAATGAACGATCAGGTCTATGCCCCGTTCGAATACAGTGAAGCATTTAACACACTTGTAAAGTGTGAGAATCTCATGAGTGATGCTGATAAGCTTTTAAACAAACTCAAAGGCAACACGAGGTATTCTTTCTACGAGCTCATCTGGCTGCCTTTGACGGCAAACATAAATGTTCAGAAGATGTGGCTTCTTACGACACTTAATCACGGTTTTGCAGCGCAGGGCAGCACATATGCCATGACGCTCGCAAAGAAGGTTGAAGCATGCATCGCTTACGACAGAAAGATAGTGGATGAACTTCATAAGATCGCAAATGGAATGTGGTATGGCATGGGCTTATCCGAGCATATTGGTTTTAATAACTGGTGCGAAGAAGGATGCAAGTATCCTGTGGTTCATACTTTCGAGCCTGCGAACAAAGAAAGACTCATAGTATCCGTTAAGGGAAGTAATCAGTATTCGGAAGGTAAATTCTGGACCGGTATTGTTCCCGTTGCAGATGCTTTCCTGGATCCGTCAAAGGATGAAGCTGAGCTGATACTCAGCACGGCAGGTGCTCCTGCTGCTCATTTCAAGGTCGAGAATCCTAACAGCTTTATCAGCGTATCTGAAGCAGAAGGCGTAGTAAAGCCTTATGCTTTGAAGGTGCTTAAGGTAAGGCTCGACAGGAAAAAGTACAAGAAGACAAAATGCGTACCTGAGATCTGCATTCATTGTTCCGACGGAAATGTTGTTGTGAAGTTCCCTGTCAATACGCTGGCAGATATCGGTGCAGGCAGGAAGCCTGACGGAGTGTACTACTGGTGCGGCAGAAAGATCGACATGAACGAGAAAGTTATAGATGCTCCGCTCCATAAAAGATCATGGCCGGGCAGCATTGACTGCATGGATTATATCTCGATAGAGGCAAAAAATTTCTACAGCAAGACTGATTCATGCAAGGGCGGATTCAAAGTAATAGAAGATTATTCCAGAGGTTTTGATGCAGTTAAGGCATATCCGCAGGATGTTATTTTCGGAAGAAGCGGAAAAGATAGCCCGAAGCTGACTTACAAAGTGAATGTTCCTGTTAAGGGTAATTACACGATTACATTCTGTGTAAATCCCAGTAATCCTTATTCAAGGGAAAATAAGATATTTTTCGGAGTAAGCACAAACGGCGGCAAGATGAAGAAGATCAATATGATCCATCCTTATTTTGCAGTAGGCGACGGCAATCCTTACTGGTCTTTGGGAGTGCTTCAGAATAAGCGTGAGATAGATGTGATAGTAACACTCAATGAGGGAATAAATGACATCAATGTCTTCGCGCTCGATCCGAATTTTGTCCTTCAGAAGCTGGTTATACTCAAAGCAGAAGAGTATCCTGCAAGATCTTATCTCGGACCTGAAGAGACATTCAGATACACAGGCTCATAAGACTTCTTGATAGTCTTTCCGATACAAAACTATGGTGAGATAACAATATAATTTTTGTAATTACCGATCAAGAATGCGGTATACGGCATCCTCATATTCAGAATACTTCTTTGCTTTCAGAAGTTTCTTGATGTCGCGTTCGCTGCCTTCGAACTGCAATTGCCAATAAGACCACAATTCTCTCATCTTGTAGATGACATTGATATCAGGTGACATGATCTTCTGATATTCGTGATAAAGGGTGTCGTGGAACATTTTGAATTTGGCAAAGTCAGTTCCTTGTATATTGCCTTTAAGCTTTCCTGCAAGAGACGGATCTGCGATAAGTCCTCTGCCTAACATCACGGGATCAAGATCTGTGCCGAATGTGCGCTTCGTCTCTTCATAATCACTGACAGAATAGATGTTGCCGTTATACACAAGAGGGCATTTTGAATGTTCCAAGGCGTATGCGAAATATTCCTTGCGCGGTTCGCCCTTATAAAAGTCGGATCTTATCCTCGGGTGCACGATCAGTTCGTAAACAGGGTATTGGTTGAAGATGTCTATGAGATCATAGAACTCATCCGGATTAAAGTAGCCGAGCCTTGTCTTTATTGATATCTTCATTCCGTCAGATTCAGAATAAGAGTAGATGTCATCTAAGAATCTTTGAAGTTCAAGAGTATTCGGCAGGAATCCGGCGCCCTTACCCTTTCCACATACGGTTCCCGAAGGGCATCCGAGATTAAGGTTTACTTCCGTGTAACCCATAGTTTTAAGCTCCTGTGCGCCTTCAATAAAGTGATTTGACCTGCAGGTGAGAAGCTGTGGGACAAGACATATGCCGGTGTTGTGATCCGGGATCAGATCTTTTCGCTCACGAGGAGTGATGGGACACTTTTCGGATGGAGAGATAAAAGGTGCAAAATATTTATCTATATAGCCGTAGAGTCCGTTGTAAGCATTGCGGAAAATGTAATTTGTAATGCCTTCAAGCGGGGCAAAATAGATCTTCATGTGATTGTGGATTCCCTTCACGATTAACCTTTTGATATACTCTTTAAGTTATTGCAACAAATATACTATTTCAATTGTATTTAGTACAGAAGCTATATTAGGGGTATTCTGTCTATACATAAGGGGGCAATTACATGAGCGGCAAGAAAATTGCGGAAGTATCATTGGTCGTATTCTTTCTTTGTGCTGTGCTGGCGGTATTTGTAGTGTACTATATGCATTCTGATGCAGCGCGCGCAGAAGAGATCGGAGCATATCTGAACTACAAGTACGGAGTTACAGTCGATGAAAATGAGGGCGTTAACATTGAAGGTAATGAATTCTCGCTTGTTACTTCGGATAACGTTTTTGTGTGTGGTACATGTGATTATTTCGGTGATGTGCTCACAGAATCTTATGTGAATTACTACTACGCTGATGAATGCGTTGGGCATATAAACGAGACGATCGGCGATTGTTTTTCTGACTGCGTAATCGTTTATGACGGTTTACAGCTCTCCGAATTGGGATCTTTACCGGTTGATACAGGTTCGATTGATTCCTATGACGGATATGTTGCAGCAACTAAGACTGCATGGGAGAATGCCCAGGAGCACAAATATTACTATAAGATCAGCATCAGGGTATATGTCAGGGAGTCTGATCACCAGACACCTGACCAGCTTGAAGATGTAAACAACGCGATCGCAAGATTGCAGGATAATGGAGAGTATTTCGACGTTTTCTTCTTTACAGTTCCTGATGATCTGTTTGATCTCTATAAAGAAAAAGGAGTCTATGTCTATTTCAAAGGCGGAATAATGAAAGAATTGGAAGAAGGTCAGGATCAGGCTACATGCATTGAACTGGAACATCTGGTTACTGATCTGAATGGGAGCGTGGGTCAATATACCCAGTGGGATCGCTAATTCGTAATAGAGCGTGTATATGTAAAACGGTTCATTTCACTTTAACTATATAAATCTGACATTTAATTGATGCTGATTTGATGTTTTATACTCATACAATTTAGACAATACGCTTTATGGGGAAAATCAGGAGAAGCACTAAATGAAAAGATTATTCTAACAGTCAATAATTTCCATAATGGAATTCCTGTGAAAAATGCCCGTCTTAACTGTTTTCTGTTAAGGCGGGCTGGTAGTTTACGGGGCACTATGATTCAACGATAAAGGGTCGGAAACAAAGTTCCCGGCCCTTTATCGTTTTGGGGTGTTTATGTAGTCTTATGCGACTTTATCTTTTAATGATTCGAATGCCTTCATGGCAACCTGCTTTACGTTCGGATCAGTCTCTGTAAAAGCGAGCTTTTTGATGTACTCTTCGCAATGCTTTGCCCTGATGGCTGCTGCTGATTCACATGCTGTTGCTCTTACCATTGCTGACTTATCTCTGAGAAGCGGGATTAAAGCCATTCCGGATTCATAACTGGGGATCATGCCAAGTGCGATAGCTACAGTTACTCTGATGTCTTCGCTCTGATGGTTCGCATACTTGGTGATTGATTCAAGTTTTTGCTTTGAACCTGCCTTCAAAATCTTTTCTTTTAAAATGTCAGTAAGTGCCATAGTAAGATCCCCCTTTCTATTTATTTCTAAGTCTATTATAGGTTTGAGATTGCGAAGGGATAATCAACGCATTATTAAATCTCTGTGAACACTTTGCCTAAAAGTTAAAGCGTTTTGATAAAGTGCTTGCTTTTCAGACTTTTTGCTGCATAAAACGGACTGATATTTGTGTCAGTTCACAAGGCGATTTCGTTAAATGTTTGAATGAAGTTCACAGGAATTAAACATACTTATTGAATCTGTTTTGTATAATGCCAATATGAGAACTAATAAGACAAATCAGAAAAATCCATTTTGATATAATTTCGATAATAAGTGGCACGACCTGATAGTTAGGTTCTGCTCATTGAAACGTGTGGGAGATTCATAAATGAACAATCGCATAGCTATATTCACAAACGGTTTCAGTAACGAGTTTGTTGAACATATAGTTACAGGCATACAGAGAAAGGCACAGGTAGACAGTATTGATATTTTTGTGTTTGTCACGTATTGCAGCCCGGGCGATCATGAACTGCAGAATAAATGCCAGCTGAACATTTTCCATCTCCCTGATCCCGCTGCTTTTGACGGCGCGATCATGCTCACTAACACTTACAATTTTCCTGATGAACAGGAACGTGTATGTGCCCGCTTTCAGAGAGCCGGCGTGCCAATGCTTTCTCTTGAAGTTGAAGTCCCGGATATGTCCTGCCTCAAGACTGAGAATTATAACGGTGTAAGAGAGCTGGCGCTCCACCTGGTTGAACACCACAAGGCGAAAAAGATCATTTACGTAAATGGAGTTGACAGTAATGTTGAGAACCTGACCAGACGCCAGGCGCTGGTCGATGTGCTTAAGGATCATGGCCTTGAACTCTATGATGAATTTCATTGCGATTTTGGTTTCTATACTTCCTACACGGAAATGAAACAATACTTGAAAGACGGCAAGGAACTTCCTGATGCCATTGTTTGCGCAAACGACAACATGGCACTTGGAATTAATTATGCCTTAACCGAAGTGGGTTACAGTGTTCCGGATGATGTGCTTTTGACAGGTTTTGACATGTCAAAGGACGGACAGCACACATTCCCGATCATTTCTACTGTTTCTAGAGGCTGGGAGACCTTTGGAGAAAAAGCTTACGAAAAGCTTAAGTATCAGATCGCAAATCCGGATGAAAGATTTACTGAAGAATATCATTCCTATTTTGTTCCTTCGGAAAGTTGCGGCTGCCCCGCATCTGAGGAAGCCATTAAGAACCGCTTTAATGCTATCAGAAACTCTTATTTTGAAACCCTTCAGATGAATATCATGGATATCTTTTTCATGGGCCTTCAGGTTCCGTTGTCTTTTGCAGTAAAGAAAGAGGATTTCTATGAAAAGGGAATACTCAGTGTCGCTGATATTCCCCAGCTTGGTAAAAACTATTGTCTTTGTACAGAGCCTGAGTTTTTTGAGATGAATGATGACCATTATCCCGAAAGGATCAGAGGTTACGGTTCTAACATGGATATCCTTTATGAACTCCGGGACGGTGAGAGATTTGCCCCGAGACATTTTGATTCAAGAGAACTTTATCCCGGCTATGTTCATGAAGAAGGCAAATCAAATCTATATATTTTTGCGCCTCTCAATTATCTGAATTTCATTATCGGTTACATTGCGATTAAGAATACGCCGATGTTGCTTTACAATCTCGGCTTAAGCAGATTCATTAAGAGTATGAATACGCTGCTTTTCAGTATGCGCCGTCATATCTTCTCTGACCGTGTTAACAAAGAATTGAAGAAGATCTACATGACTGATGCGCTTACCGGTATGTATAACCGTACCGGATGCCAGAAGGTGCTTTACGATTACATCACTTCGAGAAAAGAGAATAACGAGAAGTCGATCCTTGTTTTCGCTGACATCGACAGAATGAAGACGATCAATGATGTATACGGACATCTTAACGGAGACCTTGCGATCAGGGCTACGGCTGATGCATTCAGGACCCATTCTCCGAAGGAATGGCTGTTCGGAAGATACGGCGGAGATGAGTTTATTGCGGTAGGTCCATGTCCTGATTCGACCGATGATCTTATCCATCAGATTTCCGAATCTATGAGCAAGGATTTCAAGGCGCTCAATCTTTCATTCGTACTCCACGCGAGTATCGGTTATGCTTTTATCGTGCCCGGTGAAGAGGCGACGATCGATGATTACATCGACCGTGCCGATAAGTACATGTATAACGAAAAAGAAAAGTACCACAAATATATTGATTCGCTCAATCAGAAGAGGGACTGATTTAATTCACTGATTAAGTGTTATACTTACACAGGTGCCATTCAGGCACAAATTAATCAGGAGAGTTGAACAGATGAAAAAAGTAATCATTGTCGGAGGTGGTATCTCCGGAATGACTGCGGGTATTATCCTGCAAAACTCAGGCTTTGAGACTGAGATCTATGAAAAGAATCCCGTACCCGGCGGAGAGCTTACAGGATGGAAGCGCAAAGGCGTATACATCGATAACTGCATCAACTATATTATGTGCAGTAAAAAGGGAAGTGCCATGAATGAGCTTTGGCACGAGATCGGAATGCTCGACGACAGCGTCAAGATGTATTCCAAGGACCGTTTCTTCACATATAAGGGACATGGTGGAGAGATCACTTACTGGAGAGATAAGGAAAGAACAAAGCGCGAGATGCTTGCTTTATCTCCTGAAGATAAGGATGCTATCGAGAAGTTTTTCGAGAACGTCACAAGAGCAGAGTCCATGATCATGCCTCTCGACAAGCCGATGGACAAGATGGGTCCTAGAGACTTCATGAAGCTCGGTGATTTCGTTAAGAATGTTCCTGCCGCACAGAAGGCATACAAGGGCGTAAGTGTTAAGGACTTAAGTAACAGTTTTAAGAACCCGGTCTTAAGAAGCTCCGTAATGCTTACACATCCTGAGACGACACAGGCTTATTCATTCATTATGTCTTATGCGATGGTTACATCCGGAAGCGGTGATATTCCTGAGGGCGGCTCATTGGCAGCTGCATTGAGGATCGCTGACAGATATAAGCAGGCAGGCGGAAAGCTACATCTCGGCGCACCTGTCAAGAACGTTAAGATCAACGGGAAAATAGCTGAAGGCATCGTTCTTGAAGACGGCACTGAAGTTAAGGCTGATTATGTTATATGCGCAACAGACGCAAATCACACATTCACACATCTTCTTCCTGCCGAGTACATGCCGAAGAAACTTAAGAAGTGCTTCGACGATAAGGCTCACTTCTCCGTATTCAGTAAGTATCACGCAGCATTCCTCGTAGACGGCAAGATGAATGTCGATCCTGATACAACATGCTGGGAGAGCGACGGAATAAAGGTATGGGACAGAGAGATCAAGGATATCGGTTTCATCTGCTACGATTACGATCCGACGCTTACACCTGAGGGCAAGACAAGTATCCAGATGAAGCTTTTCCAGTACGGCAAGGAAGTCGACAACTGGTTTGAGCTTGCAAAAGATCCTGAGAAGTATGAAGCAAAGAAGATGGAAATTGCCAATGCTCTCATTGCTGAGGTCGAGAAGCAGTTCCCTGAGACAAAGGGTAAGATCAAGCTTCTTGACGCATGGACACCTGTCTCATACGCAAAGCATTGCAACGCATACAGAGGCGCTTACATGGCTTTCGTTGCAGACAAGGATACAAAGACCGTTACAACACCCGGCGTTGTTAAGCAGCTTAAGAATGTATTCCTTGCAGGTCAGTGGCTCATGGGTTCAGGCGGACTCCCGCCGGCAACTGCCCAGGGCAAATATGCAGCATGGAGAATCTGCAGAAAAGAAGGCGTTGAGTGCAAGTAAATTGTAACTTAAAACGTTGAGAATACCCACTAAACGCTTGAAATAGTAAGTTTAGTGGGTATTTTTTTACATCTCTTCTATATACTTTTCCACACGGTCATTGAGGATCCTGACGGCATCTTCGAGCGGCCTGTCTCCGGCATAATACGGAGATATCTCTTCTATCAGGAAGGCAGTGATTACAGGGTCGTCGTAGTAGTAGACTGAGATGGTCGAGAGGCTGTTCATCATGCCTTCTTCCATAGCTTTTGTAGATTCTTTGTATCCGTATACGATGCAATAATCATCCAGTCCGGTAAAATAATCCGACAGTTCCTCGTCTGTCTTTCGGCTCTTGTTGTTTTCTTCTGATATCAGCGATATGTTTTTAGCCATGACATCTTTGTTGGTAACGATGTTCTGGAATTCTTTGTCGGCATCTCCGAACCCTGCGCCTGAGAACAGGAAATTGATGAATTTCCTGCATCCTTCTTTACTGCCGGATGAGGACGTAACAGATATTGTTTCCAACGCTCTGAATCTGGGTCCTGATGCGTTAACGGACGGTGTTCCGATTATCGTATAGCTGCCTTCGGAAGACTTGCATGCGTGAATGAATTCGGTGAAGCTTTCGATCCTGTCATACCGGCAGGCGCCTCTGACTCTTTTGACTTCTTCATTCCAGTCATAATCACCTGCGGGTGCAAATCCGTCATCTGCAAAGTATTCGTTTGATGATTCGACGGCTTTATTGAACTGGTCTGTGCCGAATTCAACATTATTACCTTCGATGGCTGATTTTGTGTCAATGCAGGACAACATGAAATCCTTTTTGTTGTTGTATGTTGAAAGAGGATAATCGTAAGGCGAGAAACCGTCCAGTTTATCAGTTACCAAATTCTCATAATCTTCAAAAGTGATTCCGCACGCACCGCTGTTTATCAGGGAAGTGTCGGTTACAAGTCCTTCGATCTCCAGTGTGACAGGGAGGAAGTACAGTTTGCCGTCTATCTTCGATGCTTCGATGATATTCGTGAATTGCTTATCCATTATTTCCTGATCGAGATATCCTGTCAGGTCTTCGAAAATATCATCTCTCATTGCATAATTCTTTTGGATCCCGATTGCCAGGTCAGGTGCCTCACTTCCTTTTAATTCCTGGATCATGGTGTAGAGTTTTTCGTCATCTTCGTTAAGAACGGAAAGATCTCTTCCGGCCTTAAGTCCCGAATTGTATTTGCTCCATACTCTTATGAGATATTCGTTATCCGTTCTGTTGAATTCATAGATGGCGTTCGACATATATTCAGTGATCTTTGTATCGATAGGGGTTGCCAGTTCGATTACTGTCTTTCCCGCATGGGGATTCTTATCTGCCTTTTTAAGTATGGTTACGGTCTCATCTATTCCCGAAAAGAACATTGAATATCCAGTGGACTTGCTCGAATATATAACGGCTTCTTCATCGCTGCAAGCTATGAGTTTGACTTCCTCACGCGACAGGTCTGAGAAATATGGTGTATACCAATTATTCTCTATGACCGTTTTTACTTCCTGTGACTGCATGTCAAAAGCAGTTATGTTGCCAAGTGTATCGATCCTGCAAAGCTCACCTGAAGTCACAGCCTGATATTCAGCAAGGTTGATATCATCTGTATTCTGAGCATCGTATTTTACGCTATTGATCAGTTTTCCGGTCTCGGGGTCAAATTCCAGGACCAAAGGCCCGTCACTTCTTGTGTAACCTATAGTAAATACCGTCTTGCTTCTTGAGTCATACGAGAACTCATCCAGGTTATATATATTCGGGAGTTCTGACATATCGAATTCGCATTTGTATTCGCTTCCTGCAAACGAATATATATATACTGTCGAACTGGTGGAATAGCCGGATGCGTAGATGACAGGAAAATAGTAATCTCCGGCTGTATAAACATCTGTAACTCCGGCCCATGATGAATTGCCTTCCTGTAATTCGAGATTACTGCCGTCTGCTTTTCTGAACGGGCGGGGATCTTTTGCATCGCCGCTTATAAGATCAATTGTGATGATCGCATTCTCAAATCCTGACGTCCCAAAGAGCTCTGCAATGGCTTCGGCGGTATTCCCGTCTTTACCGGGCTTTATGCTGTTTATCCTTGTTATCGAATAGTTTCCAGGATCCGTGACCTTGATCTGATTTAAGAGGTTTCCGTTGCTGTCATAAGTATCGAGCATGGTCCTTCTGTAATTATCATAGTCAGAAAGATTCGTAAGACTGTACAGGTGATAAAGCTTGTCATTTCCATAAGTTACGACGCTGCTGTCGATCATCTCGGACGGCAGCTTATCAGTCTCTAAATCGAATCTGACTGATTCATACCATGGGTCATCCTCTTTTACTACGATGTTTTTGGTGTTGCTTTTTGCACACGATGTGATCATTGGCGCAAGCATGCTGACAGCCAATGCTAATGCTGTTATTCTTTTGTACTGCATTGTTTCCCTCCATATGAGAGCTAATGATTCCTATTACCATCTATACTGTAAAGCAATTTTTATTTTTTGCATCCGAAATACGCAAAAAGACACGAAAACTATGCCGAATTGATGCTTCTGTTGGAGTCTCGTAAATATGATTAGAAATAAGACAGTCGGTTAATTATTTGTTACTTTTTGCTCTTCAGGGTGTAAGAGTGGGTTTCCAATAAATATAATCAAGGAAATCCACCAATATGACGCGAGGATCTTCGTAATGAGCAATACGACACCCGCAAAACCTGCTGTAAAGAAGTCAAGTGGTCTTGTAAATAAGACCCTGCATTTTCTTGTCCATAACGGTTTTGCATTCACCGTAAGCGTGATGTGTCTTGTTCATTCGATCCTTCTTGCGATTTTCCTTTTTGCAGGCGTAATGCCTTTGGTACAGATCAATGCCTTCAGTGTTCTGGTATATATATTTGCATTCTTTCTTTGCAAATTCGGTTATATCAGGGCCGTATATTTCAGTATCATCCTTGAGGTTACTTTCTATACCATCATATCGACATACTATGTAGGACTCAGGTGCGGTACATACTGTTTCCTTTTCTCGATAGTTCCGATAATCATATACTTCGGTGCTTTCCTTTATAAGGGTGCTAAAAGATGGAGTATCGTTCTCATGCTCGCTCTGAACTTTTTAACCTTTATCGCACTTTACATAAGGTATGCTCCGATTGAACCTGTCTATGATCTGCCGCCTGTTACCAGACTGGTACTTGTGTGTGTTTCCGCATTTGCCATGGTTTTCTCGACGATCTTCTATAACACGATCTATATCTATACCACTGAAAGAGAGATGGGAGATCTTGAGAAGAGAAACCAGCAGCTGTCATCTGATGCCCATGAAGATGCACTTACTAATCTTTTGAACAGACGCGGTTTCCTTCCTCTTGTTCAGGAGATGATGGATGACCATACGCAGGATTTCTGCATCGCATTCTGCGATCTCGATAACTTCAAGCGGGTAAATGACACATATGGTCACGAAGGCGGTGACGAAGTCTTGAAGCACGTTACTAATCTCATAAGGAAAGAGCTTCCCGGATGTGCCATTTGCAGATGGGGCGGAGAGGAATTCGTAATTCTGATGCGCGGCTATAACATGATCACTGCCAAAGAGAAAATGGAAGATTTAAGAAAGCATATCGAATCTAATCCGACTATTTTCTTTAATAAGAGGATCCCGATCACTTCTACTATCGGACTTGAAGAATATAAAGCTGTATTTAATGAGCCTGAGGAGATCATAAAGGTTGCCGATGCGCGCATGTATTACGGCAAGCAGCACGGAAGAAATATCCTTATTTTTGAGGATCTTGATTAGTCTCTTTTAATCTACGTTAACGATCTTGAGATCGTCCAGGCCGCGCTCGTCGTGGCTTGTAATTATGAGCAGACGTCCGTTAAGGTATTTTCTTATGAATGCTATCGTCTGTTCTCGAGAGGCGTCGTCAAGGCCCGTGAAAGGCTCATCGAGAATAACGACGTCTGAATCGTGAAGCATTGCTCTTATCACCGCAAGGCGGCGCTTCATTCCGCCTGAAAGTTCGCCGGCCTTTTTGTCAGCTGTGTCTTCGGGAAGAAGTTCTAAGATAGCTGATTTAGCCGCTTCTTCTGTGACGTTGTCATTTACCGCGAGTATATTGGTCAATGCAGTTTCTTTCTCGAGAAGTCTGTTCTCCTGGAAGCAGACTGCAAAACGTGTATTATCAGGAATGGAAACTTCGCCCCCGTCCGGTTTGATAAGTCCCAAAACAAGAAGAATGCATGTGGTCTTGCCTATTCCGGAAGGACCTTTGAGAAGATATCCGCCCTCTTCGAAAACGGCACTGAAGGAATCCAGTACTTTCTTATCGTCAAATGATTTGGTGATGTTTTTAAGTTCGATCATTTGAGCACCTTCTTTACGATGAAAGAGATAAGCCTCTCTATGAGGAATGCCGCAAGGACTGCAACAAGAGTCCAGGCAAGCATTTCAGACGTTGCGAGATTGATCTTGGCTCTGTAAAGGCCGTTGCCGATGGATCTTAAAGGCTGGCCGACAACTTCCGCAGTGATTCCGCCCCTGAAAGCCATGCCGATGGCCAGCGAGATCGCGCTTTTAATGTGTGATGAAAGAGAGGGAAGAAAGATGTATCTGATCTTTTTCGAAGTCTTCATCTGAAAGACTTTTGCCATATCGAGCATCTTCCTGTCAGTGACAGATAAGCCTTCAAGTATGTTCTTATAAAAGATCGGGAATGAGATGACCGATGATACGATCAGGGTGACGTTTGAGCTTCCTGCCCATATGAGAGCGATGATTATGAAGCTTACTATCGGTATTGATTTGATAACGGAAACAAAAGGCGACAGGAAGTCTTTTATGAGACCTGATCTGTAAGACAATACTGCCAGCCCTGTTCCCAATACAAGTCCTGTAAGGAAACCCAGAAGGACTTTGCCGATCGTTGCTCCGACCGACATGAAAAATGAAGGATCGGAACAAAGAGATATCAGGGCCATGACCGTCTCGACGGGGCCCGACAGAAGGATGCTGTTGTTGATGACAACAGCAAGGATCTGCCATATTGCGAGCCAGATCAGAACGATCACGGCTATCCTGATATATCTTTTGTTCTTCATTTATCAGCCTTTGAAGTAGAATTCATCTCCGGGAAGTTTTCCGCCTACGGACTTGGGTTCGTAATTGTAGAGTACTTCAAGATAAGCGGAGAGGTTTGTCTTTAAGCTGTCACCTGTGATGCATACAATGTTGCATGAAGGGATAGCCTTCTTGGCGATGGGTTCTTTGCCGATGATGTCATTAGCAACAACAAGAGCAGCGGTAGTATCAAGATCTGAATTAGCAGCATTTACGCTTGCCTGATGCTCGCTGATGAATGTGCTTACGGCAGCAGGGTGCTCTTTGAGAAATTCGTTCCTTACGATGGTTACACCCGTAACCATTCCGAGACCGTTTGTAAGTGTCTGCCATTCGTCTTCAAGAGCGAAAACGGGAGCGATAGCTTCATTCTGTGCACATGCTACGGTAACAAAAGGCTGGGGAAGTACTGCGATCTGCGTGGGGTCTTCAGCAAGCACTGCAGCAACTTCGGTAGCTTCTGACTTGAACTCGATGGTGCAGTCTGTAACGCCGTTCTGGTCAAGCAGATATCTGAGTGAGTATTCAGGTGTAGCGCCCTGGCCGGTGGTGATGACTGTCTTTCCTGCGAGGTCCTTAATGGACGTTACGGAAGAATCTCCAGTAACGCAGTAAAGAACGCCTAGTGTGTTGATGTCGATGGCTGTAACGCCGCCCTCAGTCTTATTGTAAAGAACTGAAGCGAGGTTAGCCGGAACGAGAGCGATGTCGATGTCGCCTGCTACGACTTTGGCAGTAACCTCGTCGGGTGCTGCCGACATTGTGAACTCATAATTGCCTTCGGATTCGCCCTTGGATGATTTATCCATGAGGTTAACGATGCCGATGGTTGTAGGTCCCTTAAGTGAACCGACTCTGATGACTGTGTCATCCTTCTTTTTAGCACATCCTGCCATTAATCCGAGGGACAAAGCGGCAGTAAGTACAGTTGCGATAATCTTATTCTTCATAAGATTTCCTTCTTTCTAATATAAAATTGCGAACTGATTATACACCCATCTTTAATAATGTATGTCAATTTTTGTTTACAGCCAGTCAATCATATCGACATACTGACTGTTTATAATAAAAATATCTTTTTAGGTTTTATAAAGGTGAGAGTTAAATTATTTTGATATAATTGCTGAAGAACTTGTTAATTGCCTAAAGGACATGAAGGCGCCAGATATGGCCTTCCGGAGGAGAATATGGCAGCACAGGATTTGATATTCAAGAAAATATCTGAAGCATTACTTGTTGATTATTCAAGCGTTTACTATGTTAATGCCATTACGAACGAATATTATTGGTATTCAGTTAACCCTGAATTCCATTCGCTCAGTCTTGAGCAGGGCGGCGATGACTTCTTCAAGAACATCATCCGTGACTGCAAGAAGGTCATATATAAAGAAGACCAGCATATTTTCATAGAGGACATCCAGAAAGAAAACCTTTTGGCTGCCATGAAGAAGGGCAGCATGCAGAATATCGAATACCGTCTGATGATAAACGGTGTCCCTACCTGGCATTCTTTGAGAATGATCCGTGGCCTGGATGATCATTCCGACTATTTTATTCTCGGTGTAATCAATATTGACGAGGAATACAAAAGACGCGAAAAAGCAAAAATCCTGGCCGTTCAAAAGGAAAGATACAACCAGATCACATCCAGTCTGGCCGAGCGTTTTGATACCCTTTATTACATTAATTCCGAGACCGGCAAGTATATTGAGATCAGTTCCACTGAGGAGTACAAGGACCTTAATGTACCGGCCGAAGGCGGTGATTTCTTTGCCGAGAGCAGAAAAAACATCCGAAGGATCGTGCACCCGGAAGATCAGGAAAGGATTCTTAAGCTGCATTACAAGGATGCAATGCTGAATAAACTCAAGCGCAGAGAATCATATACTACAAATTACCGTATGATCGTAAATGGTTCGGTGAAGAATGTGCGACTTTTAACGATGCTGACCCACGATAAAAAACACATCATCATATGCGTTGAAAATATCGATGAAGAAGTTAAGGCAAATCTTGAATTTAAACGTACACAGGAAAGAAGCATCACTTATTCGCAGATAGCAGAGAGCCTGGCTGCCCAGTATGACATCATTTACTATGTCGATGCCAGAACTGATTATTATGTGGAATTTGCTATGCATAATATTGTGGGAGAATTAGAGGTCCAGGAAGAAGGCGAAGACTTTTTCGGCACAGCAACGGGCAATGTCGATAAGATCATTTATCCGGATGACAGGGAACGCATAAAGCTATTTATCAACAAAGATAATCTGATCTCGCGTCTGGAAGATACCAAACAGGTTGTTGAAGATTATCGAATGGTAGTAGACGGCAATGATCCCAAATACACCCGAATGACAGTCAGCTGGTCTTCTGACAGATCACATCTTATCATCTGCATTGAAAACCGTGATGATGATGTGAGGAAAGAGAACGAGCATAACAGGGCGCTAACGATGGCAAATGAGATGGCCAGACGTGACAGCCTCACAGGCACGAGAAACATCACTGCTTATCATGAATATGAGAAAGAACTTCAGAAGAAAATCGATGATAAGATTAATGAACCCTTTGGAATTGTCATGTGTGATGTCAATGATCTTAAGCTCGTTAACGATACCCAGGGACACAAAGCGGGCGATGAGCTCATTAAAGAGGCCTGCAAACTTATCTGCAGGACGTTTGCGCACAGTCCTGTTTTCAGGGTCGGCGGTGATGAATTTGCCGTTGTGATGATGGATAAAGATTTTATTGACCGCGAAAACATCTTAAACACATTCAGAAAGCATATCGAAGAGAACATAAGAATAGGTCATGGCCCTGTTATCGCTTCGGGTATCTCCGAGTATAAATTTAACGCCGACAATACGGTAGAAGAGATATATCAGCGTGCAGACAGGCGCATGTATGAGAACAAAGCCCAGCTTAAGGAGATGAAGCACCGCTCTGAGACATATTCGTCAGAAAATGTTGGCGAGAAGGTCATAACCGAAGACAGAAGAAAGCTGCTTGAGGCAATGTTTAAGTCATACGAGGTAGTCTCTGAAGGCACTTATGTCTATCTTTGCGATATGAAGTACGACTACTCAAAATGGTCAAAAAATGCTGTCGATACGTACGGGCTTCCTTCTGAGTACATGTATGGTGCAGGCGACATTTGGGAAGGATTCATTCACCCTGATGACCGTGAAGCATATCACAAGGGTATTGCTGAGATATTTGCAGGCAATTCTTCCGGACATGACATGCAGTACCGTGCACTTAAGACCAACGGTGAATATGATGTGTGTACCTGCAGAGGGGTGGTTTTGCGTGACAATTCAGGTGAACCTGATTATTTCGTAGGTACTATAAGAAGCCACGGAGTACAGGGTCACATTGATACGCTGACCGGCCTTCGCAACCAGTATGGTTTCTTTGATGAACTTGACAGCTGCATAAAGAGACAGGCTGAGATAATCGCTATCGTTGTCGGCATAAGCAAGTTCTCTGAGATAAACGAAGTATACGGATATCACTTCGGTAACCGTGTTCTTCAGCTCTTTGCAAGAAAAATATTTGAGGTTACAGGTAATACCGGATCCTGCTACAGAATTGACGGAACCAAGTTTGCGATAATAAGCAATTCTTTCTCACTCGATGAAGTACATGAAAAATATATAGGCTTCCGCAACTTCTTCCGCGAGGATTTCTTTGTTGATAACAAGAGGATCCTGCTAGAGACAAACTGTGGTGTTCTTAAGCTCGACAGCTTTGATCTAGACTCACAGACTGCATATGCCTGCCTTAACTTTGCATATGTGGAATCCAAATCACGCAACCAGGGTGATCTGGTACTGTTCCATAATGACTATAGTGACGATAATAAGCAGAGACTCGAGAAGATCCACGCTATCCGCGCTTCCATCATGCACGGATACAAGGGATTCTATCTGCTCTATCAGCCTGTTGTAGATGCGCAGACAGAGCAGGTTATCGGAGCAGAAGCGCTGCTTCGATGGAAGAGCGATGCCTATGGTGTAGTTCCGCCGGATCAGTTTATTCCGCTCATTGAAGCAGATCCGCTTTTTCCGGAGCTCGGCGAATGGATAATCAGGGAAGCGGCTTACGCGGCCAAGAAGATCCTGAAAAAGAATCCGGGCTTTGTAATGAACATCAACCTCTCATATACCCAGCTTGAGAAGCCTGACTTCGTGGATATGGTATTCCGTATTCTTGAAGAGATGGAATATCCTCCGGAAAATCTCTGCTTCGAAGTTACGGAAAGATGCAGACTTCTTGATATCGACCTTCTTAAAAATGTCATAGCAAACCTTAAGTCACGGGGCATCCTTGTTGCACTTGATGACTTCGGTACGGGATTCTCTTCGGTCAGCATCGTTAAGGAGCTTCCTTTCGATATCATTAAGATCGACAGAGGCTTTGTAATGAGAGTGGAAGAAGACGAAGTCGAGAGAGAACTCATCAAGTATTTCGCCGGCCTGGCTTCACTGTTCGGAGCAAAGGTCTGTGTCGAAGGAGTTGAGACGGCAGGCATGAGAGACATCCTTCAGAAGTATCATGTTGAGAGCTTCCAGGGATACTATTACGCCAAGCCTTTAGAGCTTGAAGAGATGGTCAAGTATAAGACCCGAAAGTGAAAAATGGGGCTGTTGCAAAACAAATGCGATAGCCCCTGACTATTTGAAAAAGACCTGTCGACAAAATCAAAAGATCATTTATCGTTCTTAACAAACAGTGCCCTGTATTCGCCGGGTGCCATTCCTTTTTCTTCGCGGAATACCCTGTTAAAACTCGGGATGCTCTGGAAGCCCGAGAGCATGGCAATCTCGGTCAGTGTGTGTCCTTCTTCAGTCAGCAGTTCGGAAGCTTTCTCAAGTCTTATCGTGTTCAGCCATTTATTGTAGTTCATGCCGGTAACATTCTTGAAGATCCTGGAGAAATAGTCCTTGCTGATGCCGGCCATCTCGGCCATTGCGGCCTGTGACAGATCATCTGCGGTGAGATTGTTCTTTATGTAATCGGTGACGGACATCAGTCTCTTCAAAACATCATCGCTGTATCCGTACTGGTCTTCCACTTTGAGTTCAGGAGCAAGTTCTTTCCTGTAATCGAGAAGTGTCAGCATAAATTCCATAAGAAGCATGCAGCATCTGATCTCACGGTCTGATCTTCCTGAGAAGAAGAGGTCTTTCATTTTACAGATTATCTCTTTGAGCTTTTGGGCAAGCTCAGGGTGGGTCTTCGCACGGATAACATGCAGGTTACTGTAAAGGTGCATAATGCGGCGCAGATCAAAAAGCGAATTGATAAAAGCGTTCGAGAACTGGACTACAAGCGAATTGGCCCTGTCTGCATCTGTGATCGAATGCATTTCCATCGGCCATACAAGTACGATATCGTCCGGGTCAAGCTCATATGTATTCCTGCTTACACAGTAAATATTCGGCATATCAGGGCCAACGAGCAGTATTTCACCATATGAATGCCAGTGAGCCTTATAGCTCCTTTCCGCATATCCAGTGGACATGTTAAAAGAACTTACATGGTCAAAATCGTAGATCTCGTAATTGCTGTAATCCATATGCTAACTTTCCATTTCAGTAGTGAATTAATTATATAAGACATAAATATCTCTTGTATGTCATTGTTTTGGTTTTTTGTTCCCCTGATGACAAAAAATGATAAATCACAGACCAAATAGTGAGGAGGTTTGACAGAACACTAATATTATAATTCCCACCGAAAATCAGTTAACGACCGTGGAGAATTGAATTATGAGAAGCAATACAATTGATATGACACAGGGAAGCCCTGTTAAACATATTTTGCTTTTCGCATTGCCGACACTCATCGGCAATGTATTTCAGCAGATCTATAATCTGGCCGACTCGATGATCGTCGGTAATGTCCTCGGTAAAGACGCATTTGCAGCCGTAGGCGCGACTTCCTCGATAACCTTCCTCTTTTTCGCGCTTTGTAACGGTATAGGAAGCGGGGGCGGAGTCGTGGTGTCCCAGTATTACGGAGCACAAGATGACCGTAATGTTAAGAAATGTATTGTTAATACAGGTCTCATTATGCTCATCGTACCCGTTGTGTTTGGAATTGCCGGTTTCACCACGGCGCCGCTTTTGCTTAAACTCCTTCAGACACCTGATCTGATCCTGGCAGATGCGGTCCTCTATACACGCTATATGTGTGTCGGACTTCTGTTCGTTTCACTTTATAACTTTATATCTTCAATGCTGAAGGCGTTGGGTGACTCAAGATCACCTTTGTATTTCCTCATAGCATCGACTCTTATCAATGTCGGTCTGGACTATCTTCTCGTAGTTGTTATTCCTATGGGGATCAAGGGCGCTGCTTTTGCAACCGTCATATCACAGTTCATATCGGTACTCCTTTGCGGTATCTATGCATATAAAAAGAATCCGTATTTCGCGATCGGGAAGAAGGATATCTCGATCTCAGGAAGCATGGTAATGAAGATCGTAAAGCTTGGCGTTCCGATGTCATTGCAGTTCGCACTGATTGCCATCTCATCCATGGCACTTCAGTTCGTCGTAAATACTTTCGGAACTACAGTTATCTCCGCATTTACGGCAACCAACAAGATCGAGCAGTTCATCCACCAGCCTTATATGACTCTTGCCGCATCACTTTCAACATTCAGCGGCCAGAACTTCGGAGCTAAGAAGAATGACCGTGTTCTTAAGGGCTATAAGGTCAGCCTTATCATGATGGCAATACTTACGGCATTCCTCATGTTTGTTATGCAGGTATTCGGAAAAGCTATTGCTTCGTTCTTTGTCCCTGAGCAGGACGTTGTTTTACTTGCGGCAAAGGGCCTCAGGATCACAAGTATCTTCTATCTGACACTCGGCATGATCTACGTTGTAAGAGGTGTTCTTACCGGCATCGGAGATGCGTTCTTCTCACTCTTTAACGGCATTATCGAAGTCATCGGAAGATTCACAATCCCGATCCTTCTTACATCATATCTCGGGTTCGGAGAAGCGGGCATCTGGCTCTCATCAGGTGCAGTCTGGCTCATAAGCGGTTTTACCGCATGGCTCAGATACAGAGCTTACTTCGGCTCAAAGGTTCAAGCATCTGTAAAACTTGCTTTGCATACGGGTAAGAACGGTCTGCGTGTAAGCAGATCCGGCAGAAAGTATGCCCCATCACAGAAATAAATTAATTCCATCCCGAAATAGAATTAGTTTATAAAAAGCCCCGTTACCTTAAGCACACAGTAACGGGGTTTATTATTTCTTATCTGTTGTCGACTTTCTCGGGATACATGTCGTGGTTAAAGAGTCTGTCTTCTGCAACCTTTTCCCACTTTGTTTCGGGCTTGCCGTAATTGCAGTACGGGTCGATCGATATGCCGCCTCTTGGTGTGAATTTACCCCATACTTCAATGTATTTGGGATCCATAAGCTTTATGAGATCCTTCATTATGATGTTTACGCAGTCCTCATGGAAATCGCCATGGTTGCGGAATGAGAACAGGTAGAGCTTTAATGATTTACTCTCGACCATCTTCTCGGACGGTACATAAGAGATCGTTATTGTAGCGAAGTCAGGCTGGCCGGTAATGGGGCACAGGCTCGTGAATTCGGGACAGTTGAACTTAACAAAATAATCGTTGTCCGGGTGCTTGTTCATGAATGTCTCAAGGACGGATGGATCGTAATCCATGCTGTATTGGGTACCGTTGCTTCCAAGCTTTGTAAGACCTTCTTTTTCGCGCATATGTTACCCCCTGATGAGATTGTATTTGATGCCTTCATCGAAAGTATCGATGCCTTCTGCCTTCTTGATCTTCTTTACAACGAAGTATGTAACGGGAGTAAAGAGCACTTCATAGCATACCTTGAACAGGTACTGGAAAAGGATCATCTGAAGCACGACCGAATTCTCCATTGTTCCCCAGAAAGAGATAGTAATGAAGATAATTGAATCCAGGCCTTCACCGATAACTGTAGAGAGAATGGTACGGATCCAGAGGTTCTTTCCCTTGGTAAGAACTTTCAGTCTGGATAAGACGATCGAGTTTGAGAACTCACCGAAAAGATATCCGGCAAATGATGCTATAGCTACTCTCGGAGTGGTGCCGAGAACTGCCGCATACGCATCCTGGTTCTCCCAGTATCCCGGATGGGGAAGGGCGATCGTAAGGAGATAGATGAGCACTGCAAAGAAGCTGCATGCAAATCCAAGCCAGATGATGGTTCTTGCTTTCTTGAATCCGTAAACTTCCGTGAAAACGTCACCGATGATGTATGTGACGGGGAAGAGGATGACCGCAGCGGGAAGTGTGATATTCTCTGTTACTGCCCAGAGCTTTCCTGCAACGAGGTTTGAGAGCAAAAGGCATGTCACGAAGATGATGCCGATGCACATAAATAATTTTGATACTGTTTTCTTTTCTGTCATTTTAAAATCTCCAAAATAAAAAAGGCTCCCAAAAACAGGAGCCCTCATTCAATCAAATAAGCAACTTAATAGCACATGATATAAATGGTTGTCCTGGTTTTGTTTATCGACAGGATGGCACAAACGAACTGTCGGCTCATAAAAAGCACGCATAAAATAACATTTTCTGTTTATATGGTCAAGACAAATAATCTTGATTTGAAATGGCGCGAATGTTAGCATTGACGGGATTAAAAACAAAGGACACAGATAATGGGATATTTATACGAGACACATCTTCATACATGCGAGGCAAGTGCGTGCGGCAAAGTCCACGGTGAAGACTATATCTCTTATATGATGGATAAAGGCTATAGCGGAATGGTCGTTACGGATCATTTCTTTAACGGCAACACATGTGTCCCTAAAGATCTTCCCTGGAAAGAAAGAGTTGAGATATATGTGTCCGGTTACGAGAGAGCTTTAAAGGCTGCTGAAGGCAAGGACTTTCTCGTCATGTTCGGTGTTGAGATCAATTTCAATAAAGATGAATATCTGCTCTACGGAATCGATAAGGACTGGCTTATCGCCAACGAGTGCATCATGGATATGACAAGGCATGAGCTTTTAGATGCCATCCATAAAGCAGGCGGGATCATGATCCAGGCTCATCCTTTTAGAGAGAGGGATTATCTGTCTGATATTAAGCTCGCTCCTACGGCATGCGACGGAGTCGAAGTATATAACGCTGCAAACAAGCCCAACATGAATGCTCTTGGTTATGAATATACTGTTGATCTGGGACTTCCAATGACAGCAGGATCGGATATTCATTTCTTCCACGACAATGATATGGGCGGCATGCTTTTCGAAGATAAGCTCAGTTCGGTCAATGACTATGCATCAGCTGTAAAAAACGGAAAAGGCATTCCCGTAAGACTCGGGTCCGACGGCACGATCACGCCTGTTTCCGAGATCAAAGAGCAGACGGTATCAACTGATCTTCCTACGCTTCCGGTAATTTATCCTGAAGGAAAATAAGTTTTTCTGCAACAATTTATTCTTCTGAATTGTATTTATAGTGTTACAGGCAATAGGGGACCTGAAAGCTAATACTCAAGGAGAATTATTATCATGAAAAAAGCAAGTGTTGTTTTATCAACATTGATCCTGCTCTCATCAGTTGCAGGCTGTACCGCAACAAATGAGACAACAGCAAGAGAGACAAGAAACGACGATACGGATGTCACCATAGTTCAAAGTGATGAACCTGATGAAACCGATGTTACCGATCCTTCAGATACAGCGATCATCCCGATGATTCCCGATTCTGAATTAAAGATCGATTATTTTCCCGAAGATCACGGCAGAGTAATTCCTTTCCTCGCAGTCTATGAGGAAGACGAGTGGATGCCTGAAGGAAACAGGTATACATACGGTCTCATCGATCTGGACGGAAATCAGATCTGTGATGCAGTGTTTGATTCTGTGATCAGCTGTGATGAATGGAATTGTTATATTGTCAGAAGCACACAAGGTGATGTAACAAAATACGGATTGCTCTCATATGACGGCTCAAAGTTTTCAGGCCTTGTTTATGACGGTCTTTACAATATAGGTTTTACCGGTAAAAACGGAGAATGCTTTTACGGAAGCGTATACAGCGAAGGTAATATTTGGGTAAAGTACATTGATCAGGATTTTAACGAAATACTCGCAAAAAATATTACTATAGATGAAAATGCTCTTGGTCTTGATGCTGCAAGTGCGCAGCTTACTGTCCGCTATATGGGTGATGGCCGTGCGTTTCTGTTCAATAAAAATGAATTCTATCCGAATGATTATCTCATTGACACATCAAATGGTAAGGTTCTCTATCAGAGCAGTGCGCTTGAGATGACAGAAGGAAAACTTTACGGTAACGTGATCGTAGAGCAGGAGGCTGACGGCCAGGGCATAAAGGTATATGACATGGACGGCAATCTCATCGTTGATGACAGCGAAGCTTATTCATGGCAGGTATGTCCTGACAGATACATGATCGCAGCTGATGGTACACTCAGTCTCTACGACCGTGAATGGAAGATAGCCGCATCCATGGAGATCCCTAAGGATGCGATCGTTATGAGTTCTTTCGGGAAGATCGCAGTCGGAGTGGGTTTGAATACCAAACTCTATAACAAGGATCTTAACCTCATAACCGAGCACGATGACATCTACCTTGGCGACGGAACATATTTCAGAGACTGGTACGGCTTCGGCGACGGAGATATGTATTTTGATTCGATCAGTTATGCAGATACTGTATATAACCTCAGCACAGGTGCAAGAATATCTAAAGAAGACGGTTTCTTCTATTCATTCAAGTATGGTTATATCATGTCTGACAACGGCAGCAACGGTAATGATCCTGTCAAAAAATGGCGTGTATACGACGGCGATTTCAATCCCGTAATGAGTGGCACCGGAAATGCCTACATGACTCAGGACGAAGTAACGGGTGAGGTATATCTGTATTCCATTGAAGACGGTAAAATGACAGTTTATTCACTGACCGAAGGAGAAGAACTCTTCAGTTTGGATAATTTCTGCTACAACTTAAGAGCTTACGACGGCAGATTCTATGGGTTTGCCAAAAACCGCTTTTTCCTGGCCGATGACAGCGGTTCAGTCCTGTTCGATTATGAAGTCGATCACAGGACGATCAGAGGTATTTAATCAGGTTTGATGGTAAGAATGACAGTTACTGATTCCAGCCACGTCTTAAGACTAGCTTTTCTGACGTAAAGACTGTTGACTATGACAGTGTCGGGATGAATCTGTTCATCAGATCCGGGCGCAGGCGCGACGAAAGTCCCGACTGCGCTTATTACATAAGGAACACCGTCGACCATGCCGAGATATATCATCATGTGACCGGGAAATGCGATAAGGCTTCCGGGTGTGAGCTGTCCGATCTCGTAAAGCTTATCTTCATCGCTCATGTCGGATACATCAACAGAATAAACGCCGGTTGAAGCAGACTGCTTTACACGCGGAAGTAGAATGCCAAAACAGCGGTATACTTCTCTCGTGATCCCGGTGCAGTCGTTCGCTTCAAGATCTCCGCCCCAGCCGTAGCGGTCGCCTAAGAGCTTGAATGCCTGTCTTACGATGTTGGCGGGAGTGTAGGGAAGGAATCCCACATGCACGTCATCTGACATGGGGATAAGAACGTATTCATCTTCAATGTATCCGTCGCTGCCTCTTGTCGGAACCTTGACCACATAGTCGCCGTAAGTTGTTCTCTGGTTGATCACTTCAGGTGCATCTTCAGCTGATACAAGTTCCATCTGCGTTCCCATCGGCAGGACGAGGTCTGATACGGCTTCACAGTGCGGATCGGTTCCGAATCTTATTTCTCTTCCCGTAACGACGAGCCACTGATCAGGGTTTTGTCTTGCGAGCCAGTCTTCCTTGTCTTCACAGAGTGCCACGGCATCCTTTCTGACCCATGCCGAATAGCTGTCGAAAACAACATAATAATATTCGCCGTCGCTGCTCTCATGGAGCACTACGCAGGGCATATAAGGCATGCATTCCGAATAGAGCAGTGCATCGAAATACTTGTCATCAGAATCTTTGAATATGCGGTCTTCTGTCGGGAACATTCTTAATGTCATTCTCTTGACCGTGTAACCGTAACGGACTTCTATTACGTCGGGAACTTGATCGATGTTGGAAAGATCTACGAGGTTTTCCCAATAAATACTTGCTGTGGGTGTTCCGTCAAGATAGTAAGAGCGCGGATTACCGGGAACCGAATTTGCATTGTCATTAAGGAATGTTCTTAATATGTCGCCGTCAAGCGTATCTTCGAATTCATCAAGATGCGGCATTTGTGTTTCTTCATCGACTGAAAGAATGTTTCCTCTGTTCTCGTGGTTATATGCTGCGATTTCTTCGTCTGTCATGAGAATGATGTTGTCATCTTCGCCAATCCAGTAATCGGCATTCATCATCTCAGGTTCGACACCGTCTATCAGGCGTACATAGCTTGTATCCAATTCTTCGGATGAGGGTGCGGTCTCAACTGTTCCGGGTTCGGTGGCAGCCGTTGTTTCCTTAGTCGTTTCTGTAGTTTCCATAGTCGTCTCCAATGTCGGCAAGCTGGTCTCTGAAGTGGTGGGAAGAGTAGTCTCTATGCTCTGGTCTGTGTCAATGCTGCATGCGCAAAGAACGGGCGTGATCATTGCTGATGCTAGTAATATTGAGATGATCTTCTCTTTATGTTTAAACATGGTTAACTCCTGTAAACGCTTTTTATCCATTAACCTGATTATATCTCATTGTGATTTATTGCCGTTATTTCGGTGGTAAAATATAAGGCATTAATTCGAATGGGGAATATAAGTATATGATCAGATTCATAGAAGACAAAGATGAAAAAAGAAAGATCTCACGCGAGATCCTTGAATCTCTTACCGAGTGGTTTGAGGTTGAAGAAAGCAGGGAGCAGTATATAAGAGAATCTGCAGACCAGCCTTTCTGGGCATATTTTGATAATGACGTTCCGTCAGGCTTTTTATGTCTTAAAGAGACAGGCAAAGAGACCATGGAACTTGCAGTCATGGGTGTAAAAAAGGAGTGCCACAGAAAAGGCGCGGGCAGAAGGCTTTTCGCTGCCGCAAAAGATTATGCTGTAATGAAAGGCTATTCATTCATACAGGTTAAGACCGTTCGCTCAGGCATGTATCCTGACTACGACATAACAAATGAGTTCTACAAGAGTCTCGGCTTCAAGGAACTCGAAGTTTTAGAAGAATACTGGGATGCTGCAAATCCCTGCCAGATCTACGTAATGGGACTTAAGAGTGCCGTTAACGTTATCGGTACGCGTCACAGCTACCGCGGTAAGTTCTCTTCTGATCCTGTCCCTAGAAAAGATCTTGAGATAATCGCAAATGCAGGCATTGACGCGCCTTCCGGATGCAACAAGCAGACAACGGATCTGGTCGTTGTTGATGATCCCAAACTTCTTGACGAGCTCAAGGGAGTTATCGATCCGCCGGTGGCACAGACAGCGCCTGCCATGATCGTTGTGCTCTCAAGAAAGATAAACGCATACCGTGACCGCTGCTTTGCGATTCAGGATTATTCAGCAGCTATTGAGAATATGCTTCTTGCAATAGTTGAACTCGGTTATCAGAGCTGCTGGTATGAAGGCCACATCACAGATGACGACCGCATTTGCGATAAGATCGCAGCGGTCCTCGGAGTGCCTGATGAATATGACGTTGTCTGCATCCTTCCCGTAGGAAAAGCTCTGGATGATTTCCACGCACCTTCGAAAAGATCTTTTGCTGAGCGTGTTAAGTTTAACGGATTTGAATAAGTACTTGTGACGGAAAAGATATGTATAAGATCTATATAGTTGAAGATGATAAGGGAATCGCGGACGGTATAACTTCATGTCTTGCTAACTGGGGCATGGAAGGAAGGACCGTATCCGATTTCATGAATGTAATGGAAGAGGTAAAGGAGTATGAACCTCATCTGATAATCCTGGATATCACGCTGCCTTACATGGGCGGATACCACTGGTGTCAGGAGATCAGAAAGACAAGTTCCGTACCGATAATCTTTATCTCATCTGCAACGGATAATATGAACATCGTAATGGCCATCAACATGGGTGCTGACGATTTCATAGCAAAGCCCTTCGACCAGAGCGTGCTCATCGCAAAAGTTAATGCACTACTAAGAAGGACATACGATTTCTCGCAGGGAGCAAGCACTCTTGAAGTCAAGGGTGCCATTCTCAATACGAACAACAACAGGCTTTCTTATAACGGCAATGAGGTCGATCTTGCACGTAACGAATACAGGATCTTGCTGACTCTTATCCAAAACAAGAATAAAGTCGTAAGCCGCGAGAAGCTCATGGAAGCTCTCTGGGAGACAGACAGCTATGTTGACGAGAATACCCTGACCGTAAATGTCGGAAGGCTCAGAAAGACGTTGGAAAGCATCGGACTTAAAGATCTGATCAAGACCAAGTTCGGCGTGGGCTACATTCTGGAGGATTAATGTTTAAGGATTACCTGAAATCCAGGATAAACGTCATCATTCTCATGATCGTTGTCGAGGGTGTGTTTGCATCCTCGTATTTTCTGTTCGATATGCCCGCTGTAACAGTGTTATATCCTTTAATTCTAAGTACTTCAGCCCTGATCGTTGCTGGAGTGATCGACTTCGTTTTTACATTTAATAAGCACAGAAAACTGACTCAAAATGAGATTTCTGCCTCATCAGATCCCATCGAAAAGGACTATCAGGAGATAATCAGAAAGCTTAAAGAAGAGGAAGCGTATTCCCGTCAGAAAACAACATCTGACTATAACAACATGGTCGAATACTATACCGTTTGGGCTCACCAGATCAAGACTCCGATCGCTTCGATGAGACTTCAGATACAGTCGGAGGATACCGAATCAGCCAGAAAACTGATGGGAGATCTTAACCGCATCGAAGCTTACGTTGAGATGGTCCTTACATTTTTAAGACTCGATTCTGACAGTACAGACTATCTGATAAAGGAATATGATCTTGATGAGATTATCCGTCCTGCTATCCGTAAGTTTTCGCGCGAATTCATACTGAAGAAACTGAAGCTTGAATACGAACCGATAGAATTCAAAACAATCACTGATTCCAAATGGCTGTCATTCATCATTGAACAGGTCATTTCCAATGCGGTTAAATACACATCTGAAGGCTATGTGCGCATCTACATGTCTGAGCCCGGAATACTCTGCATTGAAGATACAGGCGTTGGTATCAGTGAAGAAGACCTGCCCAGGATATTTGAGAACGGATACACGGGATTTAACGGACGCGAAGACAAGAGGGCGAGCGGAATCGGTCTTTATCTTTGCAAGCGTATCTCCGATAATCTGGGACATAAGATATATGCAGAATCCAAAGTCGGAGAAGGAACAAAGATATTCCTTGATATGAGAGCAAAGAAGCTGGATGTGGAATAAGCCATCCAGAGAGATGGGAAATAGTATTTTATTCACCTAAATTCCTTATATACGGCCAATTTCTTTTGCTTGTTATGAATTTCATTGTTTAATGCTCTGTAACCGCTATTTATATACATTTGCAGATTATAATATCTCTACATGGAAAAGGGTCATATCGATATTTCAAACCTGAATACTCCCCCTGAACAGGCTGAATTCGAAACAGCTAAATATTTTGCTGGACTAGGAAAAAATATAATCTTTATTAGACCCAGTTCAATTCCAAAACAACATCGTCCTGATATTCTGATGGACGGCATAGAATGGGAAATCAAATGTCCTGAAGGTCGAAGTAAAAGAACAATCGAGAATAATCTAAGAGCTGCTGAAAAACAATCACACTATATCATCATAGATCTAAGACGAATTAAAATACCTGAGAAGAGATGTTTATCAGAAATTGAAATTAACTTCAAAACCAAACCCGGAATTAAAAGAATACTTGTTATAACCAAGGAATTAAAGCTAATTGAATTCCCGCCTCATAGTAATTGACTTTCAAAAAGTAGTTGCTATCATATACGTAAATAAAGGTTCGACCCGCTGCTGAAAGCGGAGGGCCCAGAACCTTTGTTATAATAAAAACAAGTAACGACATCTCTTGAGGGTGTCGTTATTTTTTGATTTGTGTAATGATTAACTTAATTGACTTCGTCCTTTTACTATATAAAAATGTGACAAAGCTGTAAGGAATTGGTAAGCAGATTCAATGGAGTGGATTTTACATGTTTTCTATACTGTGGCTGACTTAAACGAAAGGAAGTACAGTTTATGAGTTTACTTGAAGTATCAGGTGTAAAGAAGACATATAAAGCACGTCGCGGAGGTGCTTCTGTCGAAGCTCTCAAGAATGTTAATTTCACAGTTGAGAAGGGCGAATATGTCGCCATCATGGGCGAGTCAGGTTCAGGCAAGACAACGCTCCTTAATATCCTCGCCGCGTTGGATAAAGCAACAGCTGGAACAGTTATCCTCGACGGTATGAATCTTACTACAATAAAGGATGCGGCCATTGCCAAGTTCCGTCGTGACAACTTAGGTTATGTATTCCAGGATTTCAATCTTCTGGATACATTTACGTTAGAAGATAACATCTATCTTCCTCTGGTCCTTGCAGGCAAAAAGCATGCAGAGATGAAGGAGCGCCTTGATAAGCTCGCGCCTTCACTCGGCATCACCGATCTTCTTAAGAAATATCCTTATGAAGTTTCAGGCGGACAGAAGCAGAGAGCCGCTGTAGCAAGAGCGCTTATTACCAATCCGCGCATCATCCTTGCAGATGAGCCTACGGGTGCACTTGATTCAAAATCTTCAGACGAGCTTTTGTCACTTTTTAAGAAAGTAAATCAGATGGGTCAGACGATCCTGATGGTTACACACTCAACAAAAGCTGCATCCAATGCATCACGTGTCCTGTTTATTAAGGACGGTGTTATATTCCATCAGATATATAAAGGTGAATCAACAGACCGGCAGATGTATCAGAAGATCAGCGATACACTTACTCTCCTCGCTCAAGGAGGTGATAAGTAATGAAAGCCGGTTTCTATCCTAAGATGGCCATTGGCGGCATGCGCAAGAATGGCCGTCTTTATGTACCATACATGATTACATGCATTCTGATGGTCGCAATGTTTTATATTCTTCATTTCCTTGGCTTTTCAGGCGTTATGAGGGGCATGGCCGGTGGTGGTACCGCCACGGACATGGTCGCATTGGGTTCTTACATCATGGCAATCTTTGCGACGATATTCCTGTTCTATACACAGTCCACACTAGTAAAGGGACGCAAGAAGGAATTCGGCCTCTACAGCATTCTCGGAATGAATAAGAGAAACATTGGAAAGATCATTTTCTGGGAGACAGCCATAACAGGAATTGTATCCATAGTAGTCGGACTTTTGACCGGTATCGGTCTGTCCAAGCTTGCTGAACTCGGATTTACAAAACTTATTGCGGTTCCGACAAGATATGAGTTTTCAGTGTCGGGAAGTTCCGTTGTAACAACATTGATCCTCTTTGCTGTGATCTTCTTTTTCATCTATCTGAATACCATAAGACAGGTCAGGTTCGCAAACCCTATCCAACTCATAAATGCCGGAAAAGCAGGAGAAAAACCGCCGAAAGCTAACTGGGTAGTAGGAATCTTAGGCCTCGTTACCCTGGGCGCAGGATATGTACTTGCACTTAAGATCGAGCAGCCGCTCTCCGCTTTGCTGTGGTTTTTCGTAGCGGTCATATTGATAATCATTGGAACATATCTCTGTCTTGTTGCAGGTTCAGTCATACTGTGTAAGCTGCTTCAAAAGGATAAAAAGTATTACTACAAGACAAACCATTTTGTATCAGTATCATCTATGGCATACAGAATGAAGCGCAATGGTGCAAGCCTTGCATCCATCTGCATCCTCATTACGATGATCCTCGTTACGCTCTCATCTACAACGGCTCTTTATACCGGAGCTGAACAATGCCTTAATGCGCATTATCCCAATGAGATCGGTGCGTTTGCCTGCAAATACGGATACGATGATAATCTTCCTTCCCAGGGTGAGAGATTGGATGAGATCCTGATAGCCACGTCTGAAGAAAATGGTGCTACAGTTACTAATAATTGCACGTATTTCGTATACTCGATCAGTGGTTATTTTGAGAACGACAGGCTTGAAGTGAATCTCAACTCACTCACCAATATGGCCTTTATCGATTACGATAAAGTTGCCCAGATCCAGTTCATTGATGATGACGATTACAACAGGACCTTCGGACACAGCGTAAATGTTAATCCGGGTGAAGCTATCCTCGGCACAGCGAAAAAGATCGACATCGGAAATGAAGTAACTATCGGTGAGGTCACATTTAAGATTACTGAACGTTTTGATGATAAAGTAAGTGAGATCGACAGCACTGCGGGAGCTGCTTCGCCTACTATCTACATGATCGTTGACGATGTTGACGCTGTAGCTCAAAAGTACATTCATTATGAGGACTATAACGGTGAACCGATGCTTGCGTGGTTCTGGTACTGCAGATTCGATACGGGTCTTGATGCTGACGGTCAGATCAAGCTTGCAGAGACTCTGTCCGAAAAGATAAAAGAGGAACTGCAGGGAAAAGGTTTTTCCAATTACTACTGCGAGAGCCATGAAGCGGAGAGAGGAGACTTCATAAGCACATTCGGAGGACTCTTCTTCCTCGGAATCATCCTTAGCATAATATTTCTTGTTTCCTGCGTTGTAATCATTTACTACAAGCAGATATCGGAAGGTTTTGAAGACCAGGCAAGGTTCGGCATCATGCAGAAGGTCGGAATGAACGGCGATGAGATCAAGAAGAGTGTCAACTCGCAGATGCTTACGGTATTCATGATCCCAATCATCTTTGCCTGTGTCCACCTTGTTGTAGTACTGCCGATCGTAAATAAGCTCCTGATGCTTTTCGGTCTCTTCAATTTCGGCCTGCTCCTGATATGTGCCGGTGTATGTGTTCTGGTCTGCGGATTGTTCTATGCTTTCATCTACAAGGTGACATCGAACGCTTACTACAAGATCGTTTCGTAAGAAGCGCATTATATATTAACCCTCCACAGGGCTGTTCCGGAAACGGGGCAGCCCTGTAATTTCTATCCCGTGACCTGTCAGAAGAACTACAGGCTCTTCGTGCGAAAACTCAATGTTTTAGGGCGTTGAGAGCCTACTCAACCAGTGGTAGAGTGTACTGTTTCCGGGCTTCTCAACCGTCGGTTCGTGGTAAAATATTCCAGGTAGCCTTATCGTCTGAGGTGAAAGGAGGATCCCTTAATGATGGATCAGGAGAAGATCGGAAAGTTCATATCATCATGCAGAAAGGAAGCAGGCCTTACCCAGGCCGCCCTGGCAGACAAGCTCGGTATAACAGACAGGGCCGTCTCAAAGTGGGAAACAGGTAAGAGCCTTCCGGATGCGTCTATAATGATCGAACTTTGCAACTTGTTAGGTATTACGGTAAATGAACTCCTGACCGGGGAACACATCACCATGGAAGATTATAAGAATAAGGCTGAGGCAAATCTTTTGGAAATGCGTGCAAAGGTTGAGCAGAGAGACAAGACAATGCTCAGAATCGAGACCTGGATGGTTTTTGTCTCTCTTCCGATATATGTTGCAATGGTGCTTATCGGCTCATATGTTTGCAAGATCAACATACCTTTGGGAGTTGCATTGATCGTGCTTGCATTATTGCTCATCGTTACGGTTGCCGTTATCGGCATAAGGATCGAGCACGATGCAGGTTACTATGAATGCCCGAACTGTGGCGAACGTTACGTGCCTTCAATGAAAGCCGTTGTCATGGCACCTCACATTGGTCGTTCGAGAAAGATGACCTGCCCTCACTGCGGCAAGAAGGGTTATCATAAGAAAGTAGTTTCCAAGAACAAGGAATAAGGTGGATTTATGGAAAACATGGAATTTGGGACAGTAAGCACATCATCAATGCTGCTTATACTTTTGACGGCAATTATAGCAATCGCTCTGCCTCTTATAGCAGCAATAATTTGGTGTAAGAAAAAACACGAACCTTTTACGACAGTTCTTATCGGTGCAGCGACCTTCATGTTGTTTGCAATAGTACTCGAAAAGCCTCTCCAGAACATACTGATCTTTCCGGTTCAGATGGGTCTTCCCGAGCATGCGGCAAGTGTGTTTATAAACGCAAGACCTGTTCTCTGGGGAATCATCGTAGGACTTTTCCCGGGCGTATTCGAAGAAACAGGAAGATTAGTTGCTTTTAAAACGATCCTTCGCAAGAGAACGCAAAGGGAGACCGGTCTGACACTCGGTATCGGCCATGGAGGATTCGAAGCAATGTTCATTCTGGGCATTACATACATCGAGTATTTTGTTTTCGCTGTCATGCTAAATCAGGGAACATTCGTCGAGCTTATGGTCGGACCCATCAAAGATACACTTACACCTGATGTCGTTAATCAGATAACCGGCATAGTTGAACAGATTACGACATTCTCTGCGGCTACCATGGGCATTTCATTGTTTGACAGATTATTCGCAGTAGCCTTTCACACCGGCGCATCCATCATGGTCTTTTACTCTGTTAAGGATAAGAAAAAGTGGTGGCTCTATCCTCTTGCGATTATCATCCACACAGCAATTGACGGATTCCTGGGCTTACAGCTGGCAGGAGTATTTGAATTGCCAGATCTCGCCAACGAGTTGATCTTCGCAGTGGCAGCATTTGCAGTATTCTTCGCGGCATTCTTCCTGCTGTATAGGAAAGACAAGCCTAAAGAACAAGTAAATTAAGGCTTTTGAAGCAATATAGAAACTGTTTTAGGCGCAAGGTCATAAATTATTCATAAAACGCTTGCAATCTGTTAATCCCTCTGTTATCATAATCAGGTTTGCTTGAGTTGCCAAACCAGAGGGGACGGTTAATATGTCGACAGTTAAGAGCAAGCGTTTATCCAAGAAGTCTTTAGTATTCATTTCTGTGCTGGTGGTATTTGCTGCTGCTGTTACAACAGTATTCGCCCTGATCTACCAGAAGGGTTACCACGCAACCAGTATGCGCCTTCTCAGAGTAGAAGGCACAGTCAACATTGAGACCGCAAACGGCGGTACAAAACCCGTAATTGACAACATCAGATTCCAGTCCGGTGATGCCCTTAATACAGGCGCTGACGGACTTGCATCTGTCGGTCTCGACGATACCAAGATCATCACACTTCAGAATGACAGCCGTGCGGAATTCACAAAGCAGGGCAAGCACCTTGAACTCAAACTGACCAAGGGTGCAGTCTTCTTCAATGTTACGGAGAAGCTCCAGCCTGACGAGACATTTGAGATCAAGACATCAACAATGACAGCCGGAATCAGAGGCACATCCGGTTATGTTTACTACGATGAATCCGGAAGAGATGCTCTGATCATCACTGACGGTTCAGTAGAAATTTCTGCTACAAACCCTGTGACAGGTGAGACCAAGACTGCCAAAGTTGAGGGCGGTCAGGGTGCTACAGTTTATCTTTATTCAGACAGAGAAGAGAATACTGTTTCATTTACACTTGAGGAGATCGGAATCAAAGATCTCAATGACTTTACAGTACAAATGATAGTAGAGAACGAAGAACTCCTTAATAGAGTCTGTGATTATACCGGTTGGGACAAGGAAGCATTAAAGGATGTCATAAACAGCATTCCTTCGCCAACACCGACCCAAACACCAACGCCTGTCCCTTCCGGTACACAGACTCCGACTCCGACACAGACGGTGACACCTACACCTACAGTAGCACCTTCGGATACACCGACTCCTGTGCCTACGGCAGGAACTACATCTACGCCGACACCAAATCCGACAGTAACACCACCTACTGTGGTACCGACGGCAACAGTTACACCTAAGCCAACGGCCACAGCTACGCCTAAGCCGACAGCAACGGCTACTCCTACTGCTACTCCGACAGCAACGGCTACTCCTACGGCTACTCCGACAGCAACATCAACGCCGACGGCTACTCCGACAGCAACACCAACTGCAACACCTACTCCGGAGCCTTCAGCTATCCCTGAACCAACACCAATCCTTACACCCACTCCTGAGGAAGGATATACGATTAGAGAATCTTGTTGGAATGTTGAATCTGATGATGGCAGACTAATATTTATCACGGAAAAAACTGTTGGAGATGATAAGGAATACAGAGGTTATAAAGATGGTTCGTGGATAGATCTTACATACCAGCCTTATGCCGGAAACGGATGGGCAAATGCTGTTTTCTATTCAGATTTTGATAACCGTGAACAATATTACACTGAAGAGTTGTACCATTACGATGTAACTCCTCCCACGATACCTGTTTCAGATGATACTGAACCTTCTGTCCCTGATGGTTGGACTGCGGTAAACCAGGTTAATGGTTGGGGTTTAGAATACAATGAACATAAGGTTTACATTATTTATCAAGGAACCGGTCCATTCAAGTCAAGAACTTTTAAAGGATGGTATAACGGCAGTTGGGTAGATCTGACTTGTAATGAGGACGGGGTCACTTGGATTGTTACACGAACGTTTACTATAACTGAAACAGGCGAAATCTATTTGTCTCATGATACGACATCATCGTAATTAATTGAATGATGTTGTGTTTGATGGAATTTAGTAAGTAATGAAAGTATTATGATATAATTCTCTTTTGATAATTATATAAAGAGGGAATAATTTAATGGGATTTAGTTTTAACATCAGAAAAATGACTCTTGGAATGAAGATCATATATTCAGTAGTTGCTTTAGGAATAGTAGCTGCTATAGTTATTGCCATTGTTATGTCCCGTAACGGATATCTGGCAAATACTATGCGACTTCTTCGTGTAGAAGGTACTGTAAATATTGAGAATGGCGATGGCGGAACCAAACCCGTAATCGATAATATCCGTTTCCAGTCAGGTGATGCACTTAATACCGGAGCAGACGGACTTGCATCTGTCGGACTGGATGATTCCAAGATCGTAACTCTTCAGAATGACAGCAGAGCAGAGTTCACCAAGAGCGGAAAGCGCCTTGAACTTAAGCTGACAAAGGGAGCTCTTTTCTTTAACGTAACAGAGAAGCTTAGTGAAGATGAGACATTTGAGATTAAGACATCAACCATGACTGCCGGAATCAGAGGTACATCCGGATATGTTTACTATGATGACGAAGGCAGAGACTCTCTCGTAATCACTGATGGCGTAGTTATTGTAACTGCGATTAATCCTGAGACTGGCGAGAGGAAATATGCAGAAGTCCGTGGCGGACAGAGCATTACTGTATATCTCTATTCTGACAGAACCAAGGACAGTGTGGAGTTTTCAATCACAGATGTTAAAGAGAATGATCTCCCTGAATTCCCGTTGCAGATGATTTCCGAGAACGAAGAACTCATTAACAGGGTTTGTGAATTCACCGGCTGGGACAAGGAAGCTTTGAAGGCAGCGGCAAGTGCAGCGCTTGCAGCAGTTACTGCTAATCCCGATGTTACAGCAACACCTGTTCCTACATCTAACGCAACTGCTACACCTAAGCCGACTAATACTGCAACTCCGACGCCTTCTTCAACTCCTACACCCGAACCTGAGGAAACTGAGGAGACGGAAGAGACTGAGGAAACAGAAGAAACAAAAGCAACAGAAGAAACGGAAGAAACGGAAGAAACAAAAGCAACAGAGACGGAAGCAACTGCTACGCCGTCACCTTCGCCTGTTCCGGAAGCAACGGTTACACCTACACCAGAACCAACGAAAAAACCGGACGTTTTGGTAAGCTATGATGTCGTAATTGAGGCTGAAATACCAACCAGCAATCCAGGTGACGTTGGTTATGATCCTGCTGCCACAGAAACAATCAGTTACGAATTTACGATATATGATGTTCCTTTAGATGATAATGGCAATCCGGATTCTTCGTATATTTCTGATTATGTAGATACATATTATCCAAATCATGGTTATTGGGAGATTATTAAAACTACGGGTAATTATGAAACACCGGATTGAGCTTTTGAACTAAGTAACATTGCATGGAATCATAATCAACGGCTAATATGCATTGTTGATATAGTAGAACTATTAGGCCACTTGTGATTTTGAAAGGCGGTTAATTTATGAACTTAATCGACAGAATCAAGAAGATGCCTCTCGGAATTAAGATTGCTTGTTCTACAGCGGCAGTGGCACTTATTGTAGCAGTAGTTGTTGTTGCTGCTCTTTCACGCAATGGCTTTATTGCTACAACCATGAGACTCCTTCGTGTTGAGGGAACAGTTACCATTGAAGATTCAAAGGGCGGAATCAAACCTGTTATTGATAACATAAGATTCCAATCCGGTGATGCTCTTAGCACCGGTTCTGACGGACTTGCTTCTGTCGGTCTGGATGATACAAAGATCATTACCCTCCCAAATGACAGCAGAGCTGAGTTTACCAAGCAGGGAAAACATCTTGAACTTAAACTCACAAAAGGTGCGGTCTTCTTTAACGTTACAGAGAAACTTCAGCCTGATGAAACATTCGAGATAAAAACATCCACCATGACAGCCGGAATCAGAGGAACATCCGGAATCGTCTATTATGATGAAGAATCAAACAGAGATGCCTTGATCGTTACCGACGGCTCCGTTGTTGTTACTGCAACAAACCCTGACACAGGCGAAACAAAGTATGCTGAAGTCAAGGGCGGAGAGAGAATCCAAGTTTTCCTTTATTCTGACAGAAAAGAAGATACTGTTCAGTTTTATCTTGATGAAATTACAGAGGAAGATCTTTCTGATTTCACTCTTGAAATGCTCGTTGAGAATGACGAACTCCTTAACAGAGTATGTGAATACACAGGCTGGGATAAAGAAAAACTCAAGAGCTTTGTTAATGACGTCAGCAGCGGAAAGGTAACAGGTCAGGTTATAACATTGACGCCTACTCCTACGGCTACTGTAACACCGACCCCGTCGACGTCTCCGACACCAACAGTGACGGTGACACCAACCCCGTCACCAACGGATAATCCAAATGTATCACCGACTCCGGTACCTGATCCGGATCCTGAAGCAACATCAACGCCGACACCGACAATAACGGTAACTCCTACTCCGACTGCTACGGCTACACCAACAGCCACTCCTACAGCTACACCGACACCTGCTACGTATAAGGGCCACAGCATAAAGGAAGGATGTGAACCTACGGAAGTCTGGGGCTTGGAATTTGACGGCATACTGAGATATGTCTGCTATGATGCGGATTCAGATAAGTACTACGGATATGCATCTGGCAGTGATTCATGGTTTGAAGTAGGAAAACTTGGTGATAATCGTGGATACCAATATCTGGATAGAGATAGCTTCTATTATTTGGCAGACGAAGAAGAATACGAATATGATTACGAGTACCTTTTTGAAGACGAACCTTATGAAGATGATAACGGTGTCAGAAATATAAGCATACGTTGTTATTATACTGAAGATGAAGAGTGTGTATACGAAGGACTTGTTAATGGCGAATGGGTTCAGTTAGATTTCTTTTCGTCATCATCAGGTTATTATATCGACTACCAATATTACATAAAGGGTGAGGATACTCTATATTACTCATATAGTGAGGAGAATCCTGAATATACAGCACCTCACATTGAGGAACCTGAAGTAAAGTCTGGTTGTTCAAAGACTTCATTCTGGGGTGAAAAGTATAATGGTAATATGATCTATATATGTGTAGACAGCTCAAACAATTCCTATGGATATGTTAACGATGGATGGGTGTTACTTGATACTAATAGCGGTATAGAAATGCCTGATGGTGTAGTATACGCGATTGCTGGTACGGATGATATCTATTTTGTACACAGTTGGGGTGTAGCAACTTCTGATTAACATGAAATTGGCAACGAAAAGGATAAATTATTACTGAATGAACGAAAAAACAAAAAACATAATCATTGCTTTGGCCTGGGCGGTATCGATAACGGCCCTGTGCGCGCTTGGTGTTTTCAGGCGTCCTGAATTGTGGATAGAGGATGAGATATTCCAGAATCCTGAAGCGGTGCCCGGTGATATTGTTATCATCGGTATCGATGAGAAAGACATAAATGAATTCGGATCTTACAGTTCGTGGGACAGATCCGTTATGGCATCTGCCTTGGAAATGCTTGCATCTGATCCTGACCAGCGTCCTGCCGTAGTAGCAATCGATACCATGTATACAGGTAATATCAAGGGAAAAGAAGAAGGCGATGAAAGACTGGCTGCTGCAGCTGCTGAATTGGGTAATGTTATTACTGCTTCACAGGCTAAATTCGGAACGAGAACGACTTTCGGAAGTGCTTCAGTTATAATTGATGACTTCGCTGTATTGAGTTACGAAGAACCTTATCAGGCACTAAAAGATGTTACCGTTCAGGGACACATCAATGCGATGTACGATATGGACGGTATCGTGCGTCATGCACTTTTATATGTTGAACCCGATGGAAAAAGAGTTTATTCGATGCAGTTTGAAGCTGCAAGAATGTATGCTTTGCAGAAAGGATTCGATGTGCAGGTTCCTCCTACAAATTCAAGAGGACAGTACTTCATTTCGTTCTCTGCCCAGCCAGGCAATTTCTATGACGGTGTCAACTTGAGCATGTTGATCCACGGTGAAGTAGATCCTTCTTACTACGCAGGAAAGCTCGTCCTTATCGGACCTTATACTACAGGTCTTCAGGATGCTTACAACACACCTATCGATAAGGGCAAGATGATGTATGGCGTTGAGTATCAGGCCAATGTAATACAGTGCATCCTTGACGGTAATTACAAGGAAGAAGCTCCGGACTATTTCCAGATCGGAGCGCTGTTTATCGTATGCTTTGCTTTCTATTATTTCTGCAATAACAGAAAACTCAGATTTACCATTCCTGCACTTGTCATCGGTGAGTTCGTAGCGATCGGTATTTCCATGTGGCTTTATTCCCTGGGATATATAACACATGCTTTGTGGATTCCTTTGGGACTCTTTGTATTGTTTGTTGCGAGTGTTGCTACCAACTATATCCGTGCTGCTATCGAGAGACAGAACGTAACGAGAACTTTCGAAAGGTATGTTGCTCCCAATATCGTTAATGAGATTCTGAAGGAAGGAACCGACAGTTTGAAGCTCGGCGGAAAGCTTTGCGACATTGCGGTTCTTTTCGTAGACATCAGAGGATTTACTACTATGTCAGAGCGTCTGTCTCCTGAGGAAGTAGTTTATATCCTTAATCAGTATCTGTCTATGACAAGTGCCTGTGTAGAAAGGCATCAGGGTACTCTTGATAAGTTCGTCGGAGATGCCACTATGGCATTCTGGGGTGCGCCGATTGCAGATGATGAAGCAATTTATCACGCAGCATTGACAGCAATTGATATAATAAAGGGAGCGGATGAACTTTCTGCTAAACTTAAAGCAGAAGTAAACGAGGAGATCCATGTCGGAGTCGGTGTTAACTTCGGACCTGCAGTCGTAGGCAACATGGGATCTGAAAGAAGAATGGACTACACTGCCATTGGTGATACTGTAAATACATCTGCAAGACTTGAAGCTAATGCTCCAGGTGGTACTATTTATGTAAGCAGAGCAGTGGCAGATGCATTGAAGGGACGAATGAAGTGCGTCCCGCTCGAAAAGCCAATTAAGCTCAAAGGTAAGGCTGACGGATTTGAGATCCTGAGTCTTATCGGACCGGAGGAAGAATAAAGATGCTGAAGTTTTTGGGAAGAGGTTCTGCTTTTACGGATGAGCACAACAGTGCTTATTTCATTGAGAATGATGAACTTATTTTGATCGACTGCCCCATGAGTGCTTTTATCAGATTGAATGATAAAAACCTCGCATTGTTCGATCACATTTATGTGCTTGTAACTCATACTCACGGGGATCATTCGGGCGGTATTGGGATGCTTATAGACCTGCTTCAGTTTTCCGTTAAGACGCCGATTACCATTGTCGCTCCGTCAAAGGAAGTCGAGGCAGATCTGTTTTATCTCCTTTCAAGAATCGAAGGCTGCAGTTCTTCCTGGTATGAACTGATCAATGTTGAAGATCTCGATAAGGACTGGTTCGTCCGTTCGATCCCTACGACACACACGGAAGAGCTTGAAGGCAAGTGCTTCGGCTTCCAGCTTAAAGTTGAAGGACGTAATGTCGTCTATACAGGCGATACGAATACACTTATTCCTTATGAACCATATATCGAGAAGGGTACATACCTTTACTGCGAGATATCCGCGTATAAGAGCCCCGTTCACCTTTATTGTACTGATGTTCACGATAAGATCAAAGATTATATTGCATCAGGCGTTAGCGTATATCTTATGCATATGGATGACGAGCGCAGGATATTGCAGGTTATGAGTGATACCGGTGCCGAACTTGCACCGCTTGAACTTGGAGGAGCTACTATGGAAGACAACGGAAGAATGTTGAGCGGCATCTTTGACATTACGAACAGTCTTTACAAAGATATGTGTATGAACGACAGTAAGGACCATAATCTCCTTTTCTCGTATCTTACAGAACTCAGTAAAACGATCGTTGATGCTGACAGAGCAAGCTTCTGGAAGTGGGATAAGAGAAAGGGACAGATCTGGACACTCTCTGCAATGGGTATTGATAAGATCGTAGTTCCTGATAACACAGGTCTTGTAGGTAAGGCTTTGAGAACAAAGAGAATGGTCATCACGAATGATCCTTACAATGATCCGGATTTTAACAGGGAAGTAGACCTTAAGACCGGTTATACGACCAAGTCCATACTTGTTCTTCCCGTAGCTGATATCAACGGTAATTTCATAGGTGCTCTTCAGATCATTAACAAGAATGATGAACACGGTTTCGATGAAGACACAGATCCTAAGAAGCTTTCTCTTGCTGCTCTCGTTTGCGGAATCGCCCTTGAGTCAGAGACATTCCTTGAGGATTCGCATCACGACAAACTTACAGGTCTTAAGAACAGAATGGGCTTCTACTATGACTTCGGAAATAAGTATAAGGATTATCTTATTCCGGGTTCCGGCAAGACAATGTCAGTATTTATCTGCGACATCGATAAGTTTAAGCGCGTAAACGATACATACGGTCACAATGCAGGTGACGATGTTCTTGCATTTACAGCCCACCTTATCGAATCTTTCTGCGGCGAAAATGACGGTGTCTACAGATGGGGCGGTGAGGAGTTCGTTATGGTACTCCGTGATACGGATCTCGAAGGCGCTGTTAAGAAAGCAGAAGAGATCAGAGTAAAGCTCATGGAATCCGATATCGAAGCAGACGGAAACACACTGAGGTGTACATTGAGCTTCGGCTGTGCGCTTTTCGATCCTTCGAAATCAATCGAGGATAACGTCAGTGCTGCCGATGAGAAGCTCTATACAGCGAAAGAGACGGGAAGGAACAAAGTCTGCTGGGAATAAAGCGTATTGTAAAATATTGTTGATTATTGTAATATTTACGCATATGAAAGGACCTGTGTTTAAAAACACAGGTTTTTTCAAAGGTAATTAAGGATAGATTTATTTGGGAGGTTAACATGGCGTTTTGCAGAAAATGTGGTGAATTTATGGCTGATGACGATCTTGTCTGTGTTAAGTGCGGAACAAAAGTTAAGACAGCTAAGGATGATCTTATCGATAAGCTTGTAAGATACAAGCAGCTTCTATCTGAGTGTGAGGAACTCAAGACGATGATGAAGCCGCAGAATTCTTATGTTTCAGACGAGCCTACCGTTTATAAGACGAGATCATTCATGAGGTATTTCTGGCCTTTCCTGGTAGGTGGTGTTGTCGGCGGTTATGTTGTGTATTTGCTCGCGACAGTACTTTCCATGGCAACGATATCGGACAATATGACTGCCGAGGCGGCGATCAACATGGCTATGGGAGACGTGTTTGGCGGCTATATTGTTGCAATAATAGTCGCTTTAGCGATCATCATCATTGGTATTAAGATTTCCAAGAACAAGCAGGCAGCATTTAACAGCAATGCTGAATACATGATGAGACAGGCTGACAAGAGAAGACAGGAGGCCCAGGATAATCAGAAGATCCTCAATGTATATCAGGAGAACGTTACTGAGATGCACCTTTACGAACATCTGGTTCCTGAGCAGTACCGCACATCCGCAAAGGTCGGTACTATCATCGATCTTCTTAAAGAGAATAAAGCTGAGACTGTTGAAGAAGCTTGCTCATTGTTCGGCTGAACCTGACATTACATTAAAAATGTTTCATACAGGCTGTCTGCAAATTGGGGCAGCCTGTATTTCATTTAACCTATTTCATTATTCCCGAAATGATGTAAAATCTACCCTTGGTCATTGGAGGGAATATGCGTAAGATAATAAGCACAATCAGGAATAATCCGATCCTGTGCATATCAGGATTGCTTGCTCTCATATCCTGCTTTTTCGTGTTGCCGGATCTGCAGTATCTTTCTTATATAAACGTAAGAGTACTCGCCATCCTTTTCGGACTGATGCTGATCGTTGCTGCATTAGGTCACATCGGCACCTTTGATGTGCTCACGAACAAGCTCCTGTCGAATGTTAAGACATACAGAGGGATTAGTCTTCTTATGTCACTTCTCTCATTTTTCTTAAGCATGTTCCTTACAAATGACGTGTCTCTCGTTACACTTGTTCCGTTTGCGATAATGGTGCTCGCTCCATTCGGTGAGAACAGGAGACTCATGTTTACTCTGATAATCATGACTGTCGCTGCAAATCTCGGAAGCATGCTCACGCCAATCGGCAATCCGCAGAATCTTTATCTCTACGATAATTACAAGATCGCACTTCCGGAATTTCTCTTGCTCATGATTCCTTATTCGGCACTGTCGCTTGCAATGATCGTTGCTCTGACATTTATACTGGTTAAGGGCTCTGACAAACTTCCGCCTTTAAAAAATACAGAAGTAAAGAAGCTGTCTTTTGTAAAGCTCCTGATCTATTTTGCGTTGTTCGTTCTGAATATCCTGACAGTTGTAGGATATGTTCACTTCCTGATCTCTTTAGGAGTTACAGTTGCAGCCATGCTCATAATGGACCGCAATTCATTTAAGAAAGCAGACTACAACCTTCTTGCAACTTTCGTTTTCTTCTTCATACTCATAGGTAATATCGGACGCATAGATGCGATCACGGGTGCTCTTTCAGGACTCGTATCAAGCTATCCCGTACCTGCTGCAATCTTGTCTTCACAGATAATCAGCAACGTTCCTGCAGCCATGCTTTTGTCGGCATTCACAGATGACGGTAAGTCTCTTATCATCGGAACAAATCTCGGCGGCCTCGGTACACTCATTGCGAGTATGGCAAGTCTTATCACTTACAGATTCCATGCAAAGTTTTCGAAGGAACTGAAAGAGAAGACGGGCGGAAAGCAGGATAACTATATCCTGAACTTTACCATTATCAATATCGTAATGCTCGTGATCCTTTTCGGTTTTTATCTGATACTGAATCGTTAATGCAGTACGCAAATCTTACAGTAAATCACACTGTCTACTGTACTAAAAACGTATTTCAATGCCCAAATACAAAAAACGTACAGTAACTAAAGCAGTTTACTGTACGATTTATGTACTAAGTTTTTTACGGCGGATTACTCTGTGATGTATTCGCTGTATGCTTTCTTTATGATGTCCCAGTCGAGATCGAACCTGGACATGTGCTTTGCAAAAGCCGCATCTACAGCATCCTTGTCGTGGGCAGCGATGGCATCAGCGATTGCCTTGTGATCTGATACGAGTTTAACGTCTTTTATCGTCTTAAGTGAAAGTGATCTTACGCGGTCGAAGTGAAGGCTCATGAGACCTACCATGTAGAAGCACTGCATCTTGTTGCAAATGACATAGATATCTTTATGGAATTCATTATCAAGATCTAAGAATCTCGGAGGATCGTTCTCGATGTAGAACTCCTGAAGCTTGATGTTAGCGTAGAGCTTCTGGATATCTTCTTCGGTAGCTACATCGCAGGCTTCCTTAAGGAGCGCACCTTCAACCGCAATACGAAGGAATCTTGATTCCTTTATCAGTTCGTAATCGATAAGTGATACGCTGCAGCCCTTTTGGGGAAGGATATTTACGATCTTTGATTTCGATAATTCGAGGAAAGCTTCATGTACCGGAGTTCTGGAGATTCCGAGCTGAGTTGCGATCTCCTGCTCACCGATAAGACTGCCTGGTTTGATCTCCATGTTGATGATGTTGTCTTTAACAATACGAAAAGCATATTCGCGGTTTGGTTCGAACGTGTTTTTAGGTGTTATGATCATCGCTATTATCCCCTTTATAAATCGAAATCTATAAAGAAACTAACATAAATTAATATTTATGTCTACTTCTTACATTCTAATTGGCAACGGCTGAATGCAATGTTTTCCTGACCGCTCCGTTCTCCTTAATGAGCTCGTCCAGATACTTCTCGATAACGGGTGTCAGACCGGTCTTGTTGATGTCCAGTCCGAATACCGTTTCGTTAGAAAGAATGCCGGAGAGTTTACCTGATACGCTGCCGTCCATTTTGTAACTGATGCCCTGTGCTTTCAGCTCATTCTGGAAATGTTCTGCCATCGGATCGGGGCTGATCTCAAATGCATTTCCGTTATCGTCAACTGCAAGAAGATATCTGAGCCATCCTGCAATAACAAGCGGAATGAGTTTGAGCTTGGGGAGAACATCAGGATCCTGTTCAAGATAAGAAGACAGAGTGATTCCGAATCTGATCGGGAGTTTTTGGCTCGTGTCGGTTGCGATTCTCTGGGGAGTATCAGGGAGGAAAGGATTGGGGAATCTTTCTTCTAATACTTCCTTGAGGAACTTTTCAGGATTCAAGATCTTCGGATCGCATACGACAGGAAGACACTCATTGTAACCGAGTTTGGTAACGAGTGTTTTCAGGTCTTCATCTTTCATCTCTTCAGATATCTTTGTAAATCCCAAAAGGCATCCGAAGATAGCAAGTGAAGTATGAAGAGGATTAAGGCACGCGGTGACTTTCATTCTCTCCGCCTTATCAACCGTGTCGCGGTCTGTGAGGATAACTCCGCCTTTATCAAGCGCCGGTCTTCCGTTGGGGAAGAGGTCTTCTACGACCAGATATTCAGGCACTTCCGCATTTACGAAAGGCGCTGCAAATACACCTGTCGTTGTCTTTACGCTTTTAAGATTGTCGATGCCCAGGCCGGTAAGCTTGTTCAGGATCTCGTCTGAAGGCCTAGGTGTGATTTTGTCGATCATGCTCCAGGGGTACGCTATTCGGGAAGGATCGCTTGCATAATCGCGGAAAGAAGAATCTACATAGCCCTTATCAACCCAGGCATCGATTATCTCCAATACTGATGATTTGAGTTTGTCGCCGTTGTGACTGCAGTTATCCATACTGACCAGTGCCAGAGGATATTTACCTGCCTTGTATCTCTCGAAAAGAAGTGCGGCGATAAAACCCATGCATGTGAGCGGATGTGAAGGTCCGTTCTCCATATCTTTAGCTGCGGAATCGTACAGATTGCCGTCAGCATCTCTTAACGCATAACCCTTTTCGGTGATCGTGAAAGATACGATCTGAAGGGAAGGGCTAGCAGCTATCTCATTAAGTCTTTTGATGTTTTCTTCGATATCGTAATTGGCAGCAATCGCTTCTGTAATGTTGCCGATGATCTCATAACCTGTATTGCCGTCAGGTCTTAAGTCGCAGATGATCGAGAGATTATCGAAAGGTTTGTAAACGCGCTCGAAATTCTCATAATCCTGTGTGCCGCAGACAACGATCCCGGTATCGGCAAGACCCTGGTTTAAAAGTCTCTGGTTTATCCTTGCGATAAATGCCCTGAAGATGTTTCCTCCGCCGACATGAAGCCATGTCGGATTTGCTGTTGTAGCATTAATGCATGCATCGATATCGTACTTGGGAAGAACGACATTTATGCCGTTCCAGAATTCTTCGTTCTTAAGATTAGCTTTGGACAGATCCATAATTAAGATTCCTTTCAATACTTCTGCCTCGTACAAAACCGATAACCTTATAAGCATTTATAAGATTATCGGTTTTGAGGGGCAAGGGAGGAGTAGTTATTACCGTTTTTATTTCTTAATTCAACAAAGCTTACTAACGGCTTCCCATAAACCGTTGATGTAAGTAGCGCCCAGTGCGCGGTCGTAAAGACCGTAACCCGGTCTTCCGACTTCACCCCATATCATGCGGCCGTGGTCCGGACGGATGTATCCGTCAAAACCGTTCTCGTAAAGAGCTTTTACGATAGCGAACATATCAAGGTCACCTTCAGAAGACAGATGAGCCGATTCATGGAAATCTGTTTCTGATGTGTGCTTTACGTTTCTTAAGTGAACGAAATGAACTTTGCCTGTAGGTGTAAATGTCTTGGCGATATCCACAACGTCATTATGGATACCTGCGCCGAGACTGCCGGTGCAGAGTGTAAGTCCGTTTCTCTTAGATGTATTGAGATTAAGATACTTGTCGATTGATTCTTTGCTGTTGACGACCTTCGGAAGATTGAAAAGCGGGAACGGAGGATCGTCAGGATGAACTGCGAAATTGATATCAAGCTCTTCAGCGACAGGAACAATTGCATCGAGGAAATACTTGATGTTCTTGAAGTATTCTTCGGAAGAAACATGCTGATAGAATTCGATGTCTTCTGCCATCTTGCCGAATCTCTCAGGCTCCCAGCCGGGAAGACTGAAATCATTAGCACCGTCGATCATGGAAGAAGTAATTGATTCCAATGTAAGTTTGGTAGCTATGTCATGGGAATAAGCCATTGCGGTACTGCCGTCGGAGAGTGCCATTGCGAGGTCACTTCTGTACCAGTCCATAACAGGCATGAAGTTGTAGCAGATGCATTTAACTCCGGCCTTGGCAAGATTTCTCATTGACTCAATATAGTTATCAATGAGCATATCACGAGAAGGGAGGCCCTTTTTAATATCTTCGTGAATGTTGAGGCTCTCGATGACTTCCATCTCAAGTCCATAAGAATTGATCTCATCTTTTACAAGATTGATCTCATCCATGGTCCAGACATCTCCGACAGGAATCCTGGTAAGATGAGTGGCAACGCCGCTGACACCGGGAATCTGTCTGATCTGCTGAAGAGTTACGCTGTCATCGCCGTATGGAAACCACCGTAAAACCAATTTCATATGCACTATTACCACCCGAAAAGAATTTAAGAAGATTTGCAGACAATACTAAATCCTCACTCTGTCCACTAGTATACTAGTAGGATTAGCATGTGTCAATAGATTATGACATGTGAAAATCTTAACTCTAATAAAGGTTTAGAAATACCCTACTAAATACAGTAAAAAAGGGGAGAAGTTATGAAAAAAGCCGCACTGCGCGGCCTGTTTTAAACATTGCATTTTCGAAATGCCAAAAAACGTTAATTGTTCTCTTCCGTTTCAGCAGGAATATCTTCTTCGATCTGGTCTCTTTTCTGGGACTTAGGCTTGAACAATCTGAAGAGGACCGGAATGAAAACAATGAATCCAAAGGTCTTTACGACTTCTTCCAAAGAAGCATAATAAAGCGTTCCGAGTTCATAGTGTTCTTCGGTTACGATAGTCATGTTCGTGCATGTCTTCATTAATGTATATAAAAGAATACCGATCACAATTAATGCTGTTGATATGATGGTTGTTTTAACAGGGATCTTCTCATACTTCTCAGGGTTGAGTTTCTTTGCGCTTATGAATATTCCAGCAAAAACAAAACCCGCTGAAAGGATACCTGATATAAGCTGTATGTAATTAAGATACTCAGACATTATCGTTTGCCTCGCTTGCTTTGTCTTCAGCAGGATCTTCTTCACGTGAACTCTCGACATCGATCGCTCTGGTAAATGCCTTCTCAGTGATCATCTGGCAAAGATAAGTTGCACCGACAGGGATCACAAGTGCAGAAGGCGGGAAGCCGATGCAGATAGCGATCGCGATGATGATTATAAACCAGATCAGAATGAATTTCGGGAAGTTGATCATGCAGAGAGTGAAACTGTTTTTAAGAGTTCCCTTAATGCCGTTGTCGAACCTTGCCATCAGCGCATACACGAAAGGCAGCGTGAAGATGAGTGGAAGCAGGGGCAGGAGAGATACGATCATGTACCAGTCGGGAAGTCTTATGTCACCCCATCCGAAGAATGCGAAATAGATGTTGAACCCGGCGATCGCACTGTAAATAAGATAGAGCATATGCACAATAATTCCGTTCTTAAGGTTGTCCTTAAGTGAGTGCATGAAATCTTTACTTATGCTGTCGTTTTTTTTATAGTATTTACGATAGACGGTGTAATACAGAGCAGTTACGGATGCGCCTATCGTAACAACCGGAAGACAGAACAGTAGAAAAAGAGCGGAGATGGTTACTACATCTCCAATTACCTTACAGGCTCTGTAAAGCCAGCTATTCGTGATAGTGTCTAACGATTTCTTAGCCATATTCTGCGTACCTTGTTGTCAGTATAAAAGCAAAAAGCGCAACTTGTCAACTAGAATGGTAGACAAAGAGCATCCTTAAATATAGAATAACCTCAAAGGCAGGTGATAAATATGGGTGATACCAAGCTAAAAGGAATATACTCCAACGGACTCGTCCTTCAAAGAAATAAAGAAATAATCATTGAAGGTATAGATACGTCAGCTTCAGAAGTCGTAGTGACTCTGGCAGGAAGTTCCGTTACCGCAAAAGTAGAAGGCGGCGTATTCAAAGCGGTATTCCCGCCGATGGATGCGGTTTTCGATACTGAACTCAAAGTGGAAGGAACGGATACATTAACGATCAAAGATGTCTGCATCGGCGACGTATATATGCTTACAGGCCAGTCCAACATGGAACTGCCGGTCATCAGAACTTACGATCTTAACAAAGAAGAGATCGAAGCTGAAGATTTCGAATACGTAAGACAATACAGATTAACGCCTGACCTTGAGATCCCGCTTAAGGGAGAAGAATCGATCTGTAAGCTTCCCGAAAATGATTGGGTGAAAGCTTCAGGAAAAGGCAAGTATGAGATAAGTGCCATTGGTTTTTATGCAGCGAAAAGAATATTTAAAGAAAAGAACGTTCCTATCGGACTTATCTTAAGTGCGCAGGGCGGTTCGAACATTGAATCATGGATGTGCGAAGAAGATCTTTTCGAGACCGGAACCAAAGAGGAACAGATAGCACCATTCAGGGGCAAAGGCGCTCTTAAGGCTTACGTCGATGAAGGCAATAAGAAGACTGTCGCATGGCGCGAGAATACGATCGATAAAGACTTCTCCATTGAAGAAGCGTTGTCCGAAGGAGTTAAGATCAAGATGCCCTGCATCATTGCAGATGAATTCTTCGGAAGCGTATGGTTTGTAAAAGAATTCGATCTTGATAAGCAGGTCGAAGGCGAGTGCCTCTTACGACTCGGAGATCTCATCGATGCCGACGTTACTTATGTAAATGGTGTTGAGGTCGGCAGGACAGAGTACCAGTATCCTCCGCGCAAATACAGATTCGACAGTTCAATATTGAAGCAGGGAAAGAATGTCATCTGGACAAGACTCATCATCGAGCTTGGTGCCGGCGGATTTGTTCCCGGTCATCCGTACCGTCTTGAGACCTCAGCCGGAGACATTGATCTCACAGGCGAGTGGACGATGGTAGTGGAGAAGATCACAGAGAAATTCAAGCCAAACATGATGGCTCAGAATATTCCTTCGGCACTTTACTATGCCAGCCTGGTCACATTAAAGAATATAAGTGTTTCCCAGATATGGTGGTGCCAGGGCGAATCGAATGCTGACTTCCCTGAAGGCTATGATAAGAAGATGATACTTACGTTTAAGAAGATGCGTGAGATCTTTGGAGAGATTCCTGTTGTATTGGTAAGGATCGCTGACTATATCAATCCATTGAAGGATACGCATATTCCTGACGGATGGAAGAAGATTCAGGAACTCCAGGATCTCGCTCCGACCTACATAGAAAATATCAAAGTTGTAGCTAGTCCGGCACCTGATCCGATACACGAACTACATCCGCAGAATAAGAGCGGAATAGGTGCGGGCGTAGCGAAAGCTTCAATGGAGTTTTAAGTAATTACTATTAAATATTTTATAAGAAATGCTGTCTTTTTTCGTGACAGCATTTTCTATTATTCGAACTACACAAAAACGCACACTAGAATGGTAGAAATCTATTGACATATCACAAACATGGTGATAACCTCATTACATGATAACTTCCATGCAAGTATACAAGAACGCTTGACGAGTTAGAATTTAACTATACTTAGACACTTAAGAGGTTAAACAAAATGGCTAATAAAGAAGACGTTTCAAATATCATAGCGTGGTCACCGAGACAAATATCAACTCGTGAAAGACTGGTTAAGGATATCAGAATCAATTGGCAGCTCTATGCCATGTTTCTTCTCCCGGTAATTTATTACATCATCTTCAGATATATTCCGATGTTCGGTAATATCCTTGCTTTCCGTAAGTACAATCCGGGCGGAAGCATTTTCGGTCAGGGTCCTTTGACTCTTAAGTACTTTAAGCAGTTCATTACAGCCAAGCCTTTCTGGCAGGCATTTTCAAATACATTGATCTTGAACGGTCTGTATCTGCTTTTCAGATTCCCGCTTACTCTTCTTTTCGCGTTGCTCTTAAACGAGATCAAAAACCTTCATTGGAAGAAGTTCGTTCAGACAGTTTCTTATCTCCCACACTTCATCTCAATGGTTATCGTTTGCGGTATGTTAAAAGAGCTCCTTTCAACACATGGTCCTATCAATGATCTTATCTACAAGCTTGGCGGCGAGAAGATAAGCTTCATCTCACTTGCAGAATGGTTCAGAACGATCTTCGTCACATCAGGTGTATGGCAGAGCTTAGGTTGGGGTACGATACTTTACCTCGCAGCAATGTCCGGCATCAATCCCTCACTCTATGAGGCTGCAACGGTTGACGGCGCTTCACACTTCCAGCAGGTAATCCACGTAACCATCCCTTGCATCCTTCCTACTATCGCTACGCTCCTTATCCTTGATATCGGCGGCCTTGTAGGTTCAGGCGGTGCATTCGAGAAGGTATATCTCCTCTACAGCCCTATGACATATGAGACATCAGATATCGTTTCAACATACGTCTTCCGTATGGGTGTCGAGTCAGGAAGCATTAACTTCGCGACGGCGGTTGGTCTTTTCGAAGGTTTGATAAATCTCGTGCTTCTTACATGCGCTAACTTTGTATCACGCAAAGTAGCAAAGACGAGTCTTTGGTAAGGAGGGAACAGCATGAGCATTATTGATAATACCAAGGGTACGATCCACGTACATAATCCTAAGAACCAGATCAAGGAATCTGCAGGATATAAAGCTTTCACAATTGTGAATACGATCATAATGATATTTGTCTCATTTGTTACGCTTTATCCTTTCCTTTATCTCGTATCTCAGTCCTTCTCATCAGACCAGGCTATCTATGCCGGTCATACGGGATTGATCCCTGAAGGATTCAATATCGATACATATAAGTATGTAATTACACGTAACCCGATAGCTCCCTGGCCGGATCTTTTCCCGAATCTCAGAATTCCGGAGTTTATCGTTTACTACATGAATACGATCTTCTACACCATAGTCGGAACCGTATTGTCACTTTTCTTCTCATCGATTCTTGCTTATCCGTTATCTAAGCCGAATCTTAGAGTTAATAAGATCCTTTCGCCTTTTATCATCTTCACGATGTATTTCGGCGGCGGACTTATCGCAAACTACGTATTGGTATTAAGACTCGGACTCAAGAACTCAATGTGGGGATTCATTCTCCCGATGCTCATCAGCACTTACTATGTAATCCTCATGAGATCGTTCTTCATGACCATTCCTAAAGATCTTGAAGAAGCAGGAGAGATCGATGGTCTTAACAAGTGGGGCGTTTTCTGGTACATCGCCAGACCTTTGTCCACACCTATCATCGCAACAATGACTTTGTTCTATGCGGTTATGTACTGGAACAACTGGTTCAACGCAAAGCTCTACTTGCAGGACAAGGTTAAGTGGCCGGTTGCATACTTCCTCCAGACGATCATCAGAGGTGCCGGTTCATCTGATCCTGATGCGCAGAACATGACAGCAAACATCAAGTCATGCGCGATGGTACTTACAGTACTTCCAATCATTTGTATATATCCGTTCATCCAGAAATATTACGTACAGGGCATGATGCTCGGCGGCGTAAAGGAGTAATCAATTTAGTGCTATAGGGGAGACCCACGGCAATAGAAAAATGAAACAAAAAGAAAGGAAACAGTTATGAAGACAACAAAACTTGCAAAAGTAGCATCTGTCGGTCTTGCAGTTTCAATGCTTTCCAGTTTAGCTGCTTGCTCAGGCGGCCCCGGTGAGTCTTCCGAGACTACAACGATTCCGAGTCAGATCGAAACAACTGTAGATGCAGGTGAAGACCTTGGTTACACATTCGGTTTGGGTGAGACTTTCCACGCTGACGAGCCTGTAACCTACACAATGTTCTTCAGTGATGCATCATGGTATCCGATGGTTGACACATGGAAGACGGAGGGTATCTTCAAGAAGATTGAAGAGCTGACAAACGTAACTCTCGACATCAAGTCTTATGATAGCGGTGACTACATGCAGAATATCACACTCGATATCAATGCAGGTAACGCAGCTTACATCATCCCTAAGATCTATGATGATTCTGCGTTCGTAGACGGCGGAGCTATCGTTCCGATTTCTGACTATGTTCAGTACATGCCTTACTACACAGACTTCTATAATACTTACAATCTCTCTGCTGATATCCAGACAATCACAAGAGCTAACGGTAAGTACTATAAGCTCCCCGGTATGAAGGAAGCTAACCTCATCAACTATTCTTTCGTTATCAGAAAGGATATCTGGGATGCAGCAGGTGTTGACGTTGTTACACTTCAGAAGGATTGGACATGGGCTGACCTCCTTGATGCTTTGATCAAGGTTAAGGCTTACATGGTTGAGCAGGGCATGTGCTCTGAAGATGATTACATCTGGTCTGACCTCTGGTGCGGTAACGAATCCGGCCAGGGCAGCGGCGGAAACCTCTTGGGCGTAATGGCTTCAACATATGAGTGCAATGCTGGTTGGAACATCGGTAATGGTATGAGATTTGACTTCGATCAGAACAAGTTCATCTTCTCACCCACAACAGACAACTATAAGGAATTCCTTAAGACAGCTAACAGCTTCGTAGCAGCAGGTATCCTCGATCCTGAAACATTCACACAGGATGACGCTACAGCTACAGCTCAGTACTACAACGGCAAGACAGCTATCATGTCTATCAACCAGGGCCAGTGGGCTAACTACGAAGAGAACATGAAAGCTCAGCTCGGCGAAGGCAACTTCGAGAACTACGTAATCACAATGCCTATCGGTTCTACAAGAAACTCTACAGTTGATCCTGCAAGACTTGAGAACGGCGTTATGATCTCACAGAAGGCTCTTGATGAACTCGGTGAGGATGGCTTCATCGAAATGCTCAGATTCGTTGACTGGCTCTTCTATTCTCACGAAGCTTATGACCTCACAAAGTGGGGCGTTGAAGGCGAGCACTACACAGTAGATGCAGACGGCAACAAGAAGCTCATGGATGGTTACTGCTGCTCAGGTCTCGGCTATGGTAATGACGAAGCTGGTTCAATGATAGACATCAGACTCCAGTGGGGTTATGCAGGTGGTAACTTCTGGTACGGCGGTACAGTTGCAGAAATGTCTGACAACCTCATTCCTCCGGTAGCAGATTACGTTAACCGTGACTACACAGACAGAGATACACCTCCGCTCGCTCCTGGTGTTGCTCCTACAGCAGATCAGAACGAAGAGATCAATCTCATCGCTACACCTCTTATCAGTAACGTAAATGCTTGGACATTGAAGTTCGTAACAGGTCAGGAAGATATCGATGCTCAGTGGGACGCTTATGTTCAGTCCTGCAACGACCTCAACGTACAGGGCCTCGTTGATATCTACGGCGAACTCTACAAGGGCTGATAAAGTAATTATATTTCACACCCTTTAAAGCAACACGAAGGGCATCCCGATGCGAAAGCAAAGGGATGCCCTTCTCTTATCTACAGAGATTATAATCTAGGCAATGAATGGTGTGACGAATACTTTGTAAACAGGGAAACGGGAAGATATATTTACATGGTGACACATAACTGAATCAAATCAGTCGTGCAGTCGTCATATACTGAAGAAATCCGGGAACAAAGTAAAAAGGATCATTAATATGAGATAAGTTATACCGCCGGCAATCGCGAGCGTTATTATCATTTTGGGCCATTTAGTCGGTGCATCACAGTATGTCTGACCTGTTTGGCCATTGATCGCGACCTGAAATTTGTTTTTCTTATATCTGTAAGTTGCAATATAGACGGGAGCCAGAAGATATCTGTATTTAGCATTATAATAAGTCGTAGTTGCTTTATCGACGTAAGCACGACATTTAATCGCATTTTCCTCAAATATTGAGATGTCCCTGTCGATCAGCCTAGGTATTCTTTTCTTAGCGCGTTCAAAGGCATCGTTAAGGCCGACAGTGTATCTTTCTGCAGCATATCCCGCAAGATATTTCGGTGAATACGGAACAGCCTTACTGAAATCAAACCTTTGAATTTTGGGAAGGTAGGGGTTACGGATCTTATCGGAAGCAAAGACAAAAAGATCATCGAATGTCTGATAGAACACACCGCTGAATCTCTGCGAGTTTGTATAACCTTCAGGAATATAATTGCCTGTACTTACAACATAATCGGTGACAGTATCAACATCAAATGTCCAGTACGGAAGATATACGCCGGTTATGTTTTCGAGCTTGCAGTCCATTACGCCTTTACAAAGGCGGCTTTTCTTCTGCAGGAAATTAACAAAACACTGCTGTGTCATCTCCTGGGTAATCGTAAAAGGGATTACGGCATTCGGTGCCATGATCTGTTCGTTTTCCGCAGCAGGTGCAACGCTTGTTGAACCGCAGAAAGGACATGCGCCGGTAACCTGTTCCGCATCGTAAAGAGTTTGTCCGCCGCAGTTGGAACATACGATCAGTTTTTTGATGTAACCCCAGTTTACGTTGGCACGCTGGATGGCTGCGTTAAAATCCAGTTCTTCAGCGGGCCTGGCCGGTAATTGCAGTTCTGACGAATGACCGCAGAAGGGACATGTCAGTGTTGATGTGGCAGGATCGTATTTGATGCCGCCGGAAGCACCGCAGCTGGGACACTTTACTTCCGTGCTGGTGGTATTAACATTGTTTATGATGCTGATATTCTCTGACATGTTAAGTCCCCCTATCCCTTGGAGATATTAATATTTTACAAAATTCTCTGACAATTAAAAAGATGCCTCAGTCATGAGACATCTTGTTTGTAAATTTGATCGATGATAAGGTCTGGATCAATCTGCTGTGAGCATCTCCAAAGCGTTCTTATAGCAAACTCTTTCGATGATGTCTTTGAGTATGCGTTTGTCATAAGGGAAACGGTTGCGCTCGATTGCACTGCCAAGATAATTGCAGAATATCCTTCTGAAGTATTCGTGTCTTGTGTACGACAGGAAGCATCTTGAATCTGTGAGCATTCCGACGAAACAGGGAAGAGGACTCTGAGCGCAGAGTGATGTGAGCTGTTCTTCCATTCCGATGAGATTATCATTGAACCACCATGCAGCGCCGTGCTGGATCTTGCCGGGTACACTGCCGTCGTTATAGCATCCGCAGAGCGTGTCGATTACCGTGTTGTCGGAAGGGTTCAGTGAGTAGATAATCATCTTCGGAAGAAGACCTTCTGAATTGAGTCTGTCCATAAATCCTGTAAGCGGAGTTACGAAGTCAAATGAACCTGTGATCGTATCGCATCCGCAGTTGATTCCGACGTTGTTAAGCATTACTGAACTGACATTGCGCTTGCATCCGAAATGAAGCTGCATTGTCCATCCTCTCTTCGCATATTCGCGTGCAAAGAAAAGCATTATGTCGCTCTTAAAAGCGGTGATTTCCTCATCGGATAATCTTACATCGGATGAAGATAATTTCTTTGCAAGAACATCGTCGGATGTGATGCTCAGATCTTCTTTGTACATGATGAATTCCATGCCGTGATCAGAGATCTTGCATCCGTGAGATTCGAAGTGGTCGAGTCTTGATGTTAAAGCAGCTTTCAGATCAGCCATATTGCTGATCTTTTTTCCTGATACTTTTTCGAGTCTTTCGAGGTAAGAATTGAAGCTTGCTTTCTCGATGTCAACGATGTTGTCGGGGCGGAAAGCGGGAAGGACTTTGCATTCAAACCCTGAATCTTTTATCTGCTCGTGATAGATAAGTGAATCGCATGGATCGTCTGTTGTGCAGATTAGTTCAACGTTTGATCTTGCCATTATCTTTCTTGCTGAAAGCTCGCCTGAACCGAGCATCTCATTTGCCTTATTCCAGATCTCTTCCGCGTTTTCAGTTGTAAGCGGTTCTTCTATGCCGAAATATCTTGTCAGCTCAAGGCATGTCCAATGGTAAAGAGGATTGCCGAAAGCTGATTCAATGGCCTTTGCCCACATCATGAATTTCTCTTTGTCGGGAGCATCTCCGGTAATGTATTTTTCTTCGATTCCGGATGCCCTCATGAGACGCCATTTGTAGTGATCGCCTTTAAGCCAGAGTTCGGTTATGTTTTTGAAGTTGATATCTTCTGCAATCTCCTTCGCATCGATGTGGCAATGGTAATCCACGATGGGTAGTTCTTTTGCAAACTCGTTATAAAGCTCCCGAGCCGCGTTGGTCTCAAGAAGAAAGTTATCGTTGATCAGGCTGTTCATAAAGCACCTCATTTGTTTTAGATACATATAAAATATCTTATTTTCTCTGTAATCGCAAACAAAAACATGGTAGAATGTTAGTCACGATTGAGAGGTGTTTTTATGACTTTTTCAGAGAAAGTATTTGAGACGGGAATAGTACCCGTAGTAGTGCTCAACAATGTTGAAGATGCAGTCCCGCTTGCAGGTGCTCTTCTTAAGGGCGGCATCGATTTTATGGAGATAACGTTCAGGACAGAATGTGCAGCTGAATGTATTTCCGTTATAAGCAAAGAAGTGCCTGACATGATTGTAGGTGCCGGAACGGTGCTTAATGTAGAGCAGGCTAAACTTGCAGTTGATTGCGGCGCAAAATTTATCGTATCACCCGGTTTGGATGAAGCTACGGTTAAGTGGGCTATCGAAAATGATATTCCGGTAATTCCCGGTACGGTAACTCCTACAGAGATTATGAAGGCAATCAGTCTTGGCCTTAAGGTGGTTAAATTCTTCCCTGCAGACGTCTACGGCGGAATCAAGGCGATCAAGGCATTGTCTGCACCTTTCGGACAGGTTAAGTTCCTTCCTACAGGAGGCGTATCCGAAGCTAATCTTAATGAGTTTGCAGCTAATAAATCCGTTATCGCTGTAGGCGGCAGCTGGGTCTGCAAAAAAGACGATATAATAAATCATGACTGGGAAAAGATCACAATGCTTTCAGAAAATGCGGTCAAGATCATTAAGGAGAATAGAACATGAGTAAATATCTTACTTTCGGAGAATTGATGCTGAGGCTGAAGAGCCCGGGAAGAGAGCGCTTTTTGCAGTCAGCAGGATTTGAAGCAACATTCGGCGGCGGTGAAGCTAACGTTGCCGTATCACTTGCAAACTACGGACTTGATGCAGAGTTCCTGTCGGTACTTCCTTCGAACGCAATCGGAGATGCTGCCGTTGCAGAACTTAGGAAATTCAACGTCGCAACTGACAAGATCATCAGAACCGACGGCAGAATGGGAATCTACTATCTTGAGACAGGTGCAAACCAGCGTCCGAGCAAAGTTATCTATGACAGAGCATATTCGGCATTCTCACTTTTCGATCCTGCTGGATACGACTGGGACAAAATCTATAAAGATGTAAAGTGGCTTCATATCTCGGGCATTACACCCGCTATTTCAGCGGTTGCCAAAGAGGCATCGATCGCTGCAGTTAAAGAAGCCGGGAAGCGCGATATCACTGTTTCCATCGACCTTAACTACCGTAAGAATCTTTGGAAGTACGGTGTTGAGGCACAGGAGGTAATGAAGACATTAACTCTTTATGCAGACATTATCATTGCGAACGAAGAAGACTGCCAGAAGTCCCTGGGTCTTAAGTGTGAGAGCAATGTCGAAGGCGGCAAGCTCAATGAGGAAGACTATAAGAAACTGAGCGACAGCCTTCTCGAGCAGTATCCTAACGTTAAGAAAGTTGCCATTACTTTGAGAGAAAGCAAGAGTGCAGACATCAATTTCTGGGCAGCATCTCTCAATAACGGAAAAGAATTTATTGTCAGCAAAAAGTACGAGATGTACGACATCATTGACCGCGTCGGAGGAGGAGATTCCTTTGCAGGCGGACTTATCTATGGCCTTAACGAACTCGGCTCCGATAAGGAAGCTCTTGAGTTCGCGGTTGCTGCAAGCTGCCTTAAGCATACTATTGAAGGAGACTTTAACAGAGTTACGATCGATGAAGTCTTAAAGCTTGCAAACGGTGACGGTTCCGGAAGAGTACAGAGATAATAAACAGTTGTCGATAGCAGTAAAGAGGGTGTCTTGATGACGCCCTCTTTTTGTTGTTGTGCTCATATATCAATTTTTAAATAAATTAATGGACGGCCCGTAACACGCATTTCCGTGCCGCAAAATTACCCCAGTTTTCAGAATACTTTGATAATCAAAGCTATTTACAAACCCTTGATTTCAATGCTAATATCGCGGTATCAAAGCAAATTGATGAAGGAGAATGCGGATATGTTAGAAGTACTGATTACTGTTTTTCTGGTAGCACCTATTGCTTTCTGTATTCTTTTCATAGTTTTCTTAGTGCTTTCAATTAAACGTGGTAAGAGGATCAGAGAGCTTGAGCTGGAAGTTGCAAGGCTCAGGGCAGGAAATACGGATGGGGCGGCTCCGTCTCAAGGTGCAGTATTTGTTCCGCTGCAGCCTTCAATAAATGCGGACGGACAGACAGAATATATCCGACTTCCTGAGATCGGGGCAACGGATAATATGCCGCAGCAGACGGCTGCAATATCACAGACTCAGACACCTTCATGGGCTATATCGCCGGAGACCGCACAGGCTAAACGTGTGCAGCAGATGTATGAGAATACCCAGCCCGCAGCTCAGAAGCCTCAACGCGAAAAGTTTTTCAGCAGCATAAACATTACTTTCGGAATCGGTGTGTTGCTTCTTACTATAGTTGGCGCGACATTCATGACGGGTTCATGGCCCTGGATGACAGAAGGATTCAGAGCGGCTGCACTTATTGCTATTGTTGTTCTGGTTTACGGAATGTCTTTCTTTGCCGGTAAAGTATTAAAGCTTAAGCAGACAGAGTTTGCTTTGTATTCTCTTGCAAGTCTTTTGGGACCTATAGTCATTGTCGGAATGGGAGCATTTAATCTTCTGGGTTCGGCATTCTCGTTTAAGGACGGAACCGGATGGCTCGTTGCGATAGTAGCTGCACTGGTCCTTGTCGTTACTTCGGTTGGCGGACGGTTTATCTTTAAAGATGACAAAACGCAGTCGAATATTTACAGTGCAACTTTTTATATAGCAGTTACATGGCTTGTTATATTCCTTTCAGCCCAGATCGGACAGGCAAGTGAAGTCGTTAACGAGTGGAGCATGATCTGTCTGGGTCTTGCGACCATGGCGCTTGTATTCAGAATTGTAGCATTGACTAAGCTGCTCGAAAATGAAGTGTTCTTCAAAGTATATTCTGAAATCATCACATATATTCCGGCAGTACTGCTGCTCTTTACGGCAGCTTTCTCAGACGGTGCGGTTTTCGGAGCAACGATAATCGAGTTTGCAGCATTTGTTTTATTTGCCAGATTCGGCAAGGGACGTCAGTGGGCAAAATATCTGACACCATTTGTCGGAATGGAAATAGTCTATTCGTGGTTTGTTTTCGGTGTGGAAGAAGAAATGATCCTTACCGGATCTGTCTTAATGGCAATAATCTTCATCCTCTATGTTATCCACAAGCTTACAGGCATTTCCACATGGTTGTCTGATATTGGTCTTGCAGTTGCGCTGGCAGGAATAACAACTGTCACGGTATTTGAAGATGCGCCGGTAATTGGTGTTATCGCTTGTATCCTTACATTGATGATGCTGATCTTCCAGCTTCTGATCGAACCCAAGCTTGCTGAAAACGAAGAGTTGCCCGAATGGCTTTTCAGAAAGACTGTATCTCCTGTAATGCAGATCGTGCTTTCTGTGTTGAGCGCATTGTCCTACTATATGGGAATAGTAATGATCTATTCCTCTGTTGATAACATGCCCTTCAACGGACATCTGTTCTTTACGTTGTCCGCGCTGATACCGGTCATTGCTGCAATCGTTTTCAGGATCATCAGAAACGATGATCTGAGAGTCATATCAAGCGGTATAGTATTGTCGGTCATCTCTCTTATTGCGGGATTGGTATCATGTTTTCAGTTTGTTGTGCCGAGTCATGAACTGCATATCTGGTACATGCATACAGGCATATGTTCTGCTCTTTTGACATTGGCAGTCATCGCAATGGCGGTATTCTTTATGATCAAGCCGCTGAAGGAAAAGAAACTTAGCGGCAGTGTTATGTTCTGGATATCTGTATGTCTGAACTCTTTGGCAATCGCAGTCTTTATGACATTAGGTTTCCTTTCTGAAAATGTATGGGCGGCTTCGAATCTTTCTGAAGAAAAAGAAGCCATGATCTGGCAGTCTGCTTCTTTATCATTTGTGATACTTAATTCAGCTGCTTTTGTCGCTGCTTATTTCCTGAAGCGTAAGGGAAAAGAACTTATCTCGAAGTATTCAGCCGGTCTCAAGTATTTCTTTGCCGGCTTTGCAATGGGCTGGTTCATATTATCCTGGATACTTATCGGAACAAATTGGAAACTGCTTATCGCATCAGTGCTCTTTGCAGTGATACTGTCTGTATTTGATCTGCAGATCTTCTCTGTTCTTCCTGTAATTGCTGCAGAGTTTTCGCTTATCGGGGAGATTGACGGGATCCAAAACGAGAATGTTTACAATGCTCTTTTAATAGGTTCCGTAATCGCAATTGCCGGTGTTGGAAGGCTCTTATTCCGCAAGAATGTATTCTCGAAAACCAGGATCGACTATTTGTCTTTGACATCTGTGCTTATGCTTCTTGGTGTATTTGAAGCGGATTATGTTCCGATGATGGTATTCCTGGCTTTGGCGCTCGTTGTTTTAAATTTTGCGGGAAGAATAAAGCTTAATCCGAGGATCCCCATAAGCGGTTTTGCGGCTCTTATGTGTATGGCTTTGGTTTTCCAGCCGTTTGTCGATTATCCGGACGTTATCAGCCTTGAGATAAATCTGATCCTTATTCTCGGAACGCTTCTTTTGATCTGCAGGGTGATCAAGCCTTTCAGTGTTAATGTGATGAAGTATCTCTGGTTTACTGGAGTTGCCTTGAGCATTGTTGCAGAAGGTGTGTCTGCGGGCATTACAGGTGAGGTACTTGACCTGATAGTTGTCGGAACGGCATCTTTCGGAATCTTTATATATGCGTTTATCAGAAGGAACCGCCTGTGGTTCATATTGGGAATCGTTTCAATGATATCCATCGCGGTTTACCTGTCGGTTGCTTTCTGGTCTTCTCTGGTATGGCTCATATACCTGCTCATTGCCGGAATCATTCTCGTTGTAATGGCTTCCGTCAATGAATGGGGAAAGCGTCATAACAAGGACGGCAAGAAGAGAAGATTCTTTGAGGAGTGGACCTGGTAAAGAATTCTGACACACAATTTTAATTTACTTATGCTTTTTGCCTTGCTAAAATAAAGACTCGGGGAAAAAGCGAGGTTTAATGTTTAAAAATGGCATAAAGAACTTAGCCGTCAAGGCGGCAGCAATGCTGTCGGCAGCCGTAGTATGTGCCGGCATTGCAGGTTCATATATCAGACCCGTTGAGGTATCAGCCGATGAAGGCTTGTACCATTCTCTTTATGACGTGCTCAGGGACAGAAGCGATGATCCCGAGAATTTTATGTCCCAGGAATTGTTCATTAAAAGGATCTTCTGGAACTGCGAAGCTCTTTGGGGCATCAATTACACATATGGTGATCAGGAACATAATCTTGGCTGCGATGGTTTTGTAAGCCTTGTGCTCAGACTGACACTCGGTACTGTTTATGATTTCAGAAGTGACTGGAATGACTACTGGGCCAAGTATGATTATACCGAAGAACACATTGTTGCTGCGAGCTATGTTGACCAGTATGAGATATTCAGACCCGGCGGCACATCGGTTACATGGCTTTATCACAATTACGTAGATGAGATTGTTGAACCGCTCGATGACAGGAAATTTGTCGAGTCTATGGATAATGAGGAATGGATCGAGTATCTGGATGATATCGGAGCACAGCCCGGCGACATTATGTTCTGGGATGAGGACAAGGATAACAAGTACTGGACCCATATAAGCATCTATGCCGGAATTGAAGACGGCGAAGCAGTCATGTGGCATGCATCTTCCGTTAAGGGTTATGTATGCAAACAGTCTCTTGAAGAAATAACATTAGGCAACCAGTTCCTGGATTACTGCACCATCATGCCGATGACCGACCGACCTGCCAGAGCAGGTCTTACGGTCGATGCCGGTAATGACAATAACGATTGCACATATTCGGTATATTGGGATCTGAGCTGTGATTACTTTATCGGACGCATAAGCAGCGGATGTTCTTTGGAGGAACAGGAATATCTTGATGATTTCGCGCTCTATCCCAACTATGATCATACGGCATATGAACGCAAGTTGATCCTAAGGAAAGAAGTGACGCCTTATACCCCTGACGGCTCGGAAAGTCCGTATGATGGCGAGACGATGTTTTATCTTTTTATCACGATCGAACCTTATGACGACCAGAAGGGCTTACTTAAGTATTCGGTATATGGTGTTGACAGTATTCGGTATTACGGTGGCGGCGAGATAAAAGATTATGACTACCGCAATGGAGAACCGGTAATTACGCTGACTGACTTCAGGTAGAATAAAATATTTTTGAGGGGCTGTCCCGCATTCAAAATCGGGCCGGCCCTCTTTTTATTACATATTTGTAATTTTTCTAGCTTGTCTTTTTATACTATAATATGCTCGTGTTTAACTAATGATTAAAGTCGATATTTATCGGCATCTGATGGGGAGGAGCACTTTATGGATTTTCTCGCAAAGACTAGTGATGCGATTACAGATCTGGAACAGAGACATGCGAACACCGTAAGGGAACTTGCAAGTGAGTGTTTGGTCCTCCTTGAAAATGACGGCGCTCTTCCCATAAGAAATCCGGGAAGGATTGCCGTATATGGAAACGGTGCAAGACACACTGTCCAGGGCGGCGGCGGATCCGGCGAAGTAAACACAAGATACAAAATCAGCATCTGCGACGGACTTATTGATGCAGGTTTTGAGATCGCATCAAACGGCTGGCTCGACAGATATGATGAGATCTACGATTCGAACATTAAGGCTTATATGGATAAGGTCGAGAGCATTGCCAGAGAAAGAGGCGTTCCTGCGACCAGCGTATATTTTGAGATGGCTTTTGAAGCTCCCGTAATGCCCAAGATCACTGAAGAGGATGTAGCTCAGGCTTCATGTGATACAGCTGTTTTTGTAATCTCCCGTGATTCAACGGAAGGCAGAGACAGAAAGCCTGAAAAGGGTGATTACTACCTCACGGATGAGGAAGAATATAATCTTGATTTCCTTGCATATCATTTTGATAAGATCATTGTACTTCTCAATGTCGGTGGTGTTATCGACATGTCAAAGTTAAAGCACCGCCGCGGCGTTAATGCGATTCTGCTCGTAGGCCAGATCGGAAACCAGACAGGTTACGTCGTTGCAGATTGTATTACCGGCAAGACAAATCCTTCCGGCAAGCTCGTTGATACATGGGCAAGATACTATGAAGACTATCCGTGCTCTAACGAATTTTCGGGTCTTGACGGAAATACAGATGACGAGTTCTACAGAGAAGGCATCTATGTGGGATACAGATATTTCGATTCATTCGGCATCATGCCTTTGTATCCTTTCGGATACGGTAAATCCTATACGACATTCAGCAATGAAGTTATCAGCGTTACCCAGGAAGGAACCGATATCAAGATTTGGGTAAAGGTTACCAATACAGGCACTGAATTTGCAGGCAAACAGGTAATCCAGGTTTATTTCTCCGCACCTGAAGGAGAAGTCGACAGACCTTATCAGGAACTCGCGGGTTATGCCAAGTCCGATCTTATCTATCCCGGCGAGAGCATGAACGTGGAAGTAGTATTCCCGATCGATAACTTTGCCTGCTACGATGACGATTATCCGGCAAGGGTCATTCCCGGAGGCGATTACATCATCAGAGTCGGTACAAGCTCACGTGAGACAAAGATCGAAGCAGTCTTAACTGTTCCTGAGACAGTCATCAAGGAGAAGTACACAAGACTTCTCGAAGACGATCCGAGATATGCTTTTGAAGACATGACAAATCCCGGTACCGGCAAGGCAGCACATCAGGCTGTTGAAGACGCGCAGCTTGCGGCATGCACAAGAAGATTCACACTCGATATGTCCCGCATCAGAAGAAGTGTTATCAGATACAGAGGCGTTACCGAGACCCATATCGATCAGAGAAGAGATGAAGTGCTTACATTAGGTTCAGTAATCGGACGCAATGCAGGTGTTGCTGAACTCGTTGCACAGTTCTCGTTGGAGGAGCTTTCGGAGCTTCTTGTCGGTAATTACATCAAGGAAGGATTCGAGGATATCGTTTTCTCTTCTGCAATGCATGTTCCGGGTGCTGCTGCCGAGACAACATCACGTTTTGAACATTCAAGAAGGATCAAGCCTCTTGTTATGGCTGACGGTCCTGCAGGATTAAGACTCCAGCCTCACTTCAAGGCCACAAAGGACGGCGACCTCTTAAGAGGCGGTGAGATGTTCGGTCTTATCAGAACTGAGTTCCCTGAAGACACACCTGCTGATGCAATTGATTACTATCAGTACTGCACCATGATCCCGGTTGCGACTGCGCTTGCATGCAGCTGGAACCTTAAGCTTATCGAAAAGCTGGGACGCCTGGTTGGCGAAGAGATGGAAGAATACGGAGTTCATCTCTGGCTTGCTCCCGGCATGAATATTCACAGAAATCCTTTGTGCGGAAGAAACTTCGAATACTATTCCGAAGATCCGCTCGTTACAGGTCTTTGCGCTGCAGCTGATACATTGGGTGTACAGTCTGTTGACGGAAAGGGCGTAACGATCAAGCATTTCGCATGCAACAACCAGGAAGACAACAGAATGTTCAGCAACTCTCACGTTTCAGTAAGAGCTCTGCGCGACATATACCTGAGAGGATTTGAGATTGCAGTCAAGCTTGCACAACCTTTCTGTGTAATGTGTTCTTACAATCTCCTCAACGGAATACATACAGCAAATAATTACGAGCTGCTCCAAAGCGTGCTCAGAGATGAGTGGGACTATGAAGGCGCTGTTATGACCGACTGGTTCTCTTCTTTCGAAGATGTGGAGTTCTTGGGTTATGATGAGAAGAACCTTAAGTATCCGCCGGCATTCTCGAGATTGTGCGTATATGCAGGATGCGACATGCAGATGCCCGGATGCGCAAAGAATGCAGAGGATATCGTTACCGCAGTCCATAACGGCAGACTTACGTTAAGTGATGTCCAGACCGCCGCGATGAATGTGATACGCCTTGCGATCAAATGCTTGTAAACAGGAGTTAGATGAGCGAAGTATTTGATTCAGAATATATAAAAGTTGAGTACAGGAAGGACGAGAATATCGTCCTTGTTGTATTGAAGGGCCAGGTCAAAAGAGACGATTTCAGAACACCCATGATGCATGCAGCAGACATGGTCATGAGGTATTCATGCAAGAGCATGACGGTCGATTTCAGGGCAGATCCCGGTATCAGCGAAAATGATATTATCTGGAGCAAGAAGGTCCTCCTTGCCAATCTTAAAAAGAGCGGACTTGAGAATCTCGTGCTCATTGATTCCGAAGGACTTGAAATCGTTAAGAAAGTAGCTGCATTCTGCGAAGGAAGATTTAATACTGTGATTCGTGACAATACTGATAAAGCTTCAGAGAATCCTTCTGCTCAGGAGACAGAGAGCGCTGAAGATAAGTTTGCGTCCATGACACGCGAACAGGCTCTGGAATACATGGGCCTTGATGCTGATGCAGACATTAAGGTAATAGATGACCGCTTCTGGCAGATGTCCAAGCATTACAGAGGCAAGGATGATCCGGAATCCGTTAAGATGGAAGAAGAGATCTCTGCGGTTTATGACATCGCTTCAGGCAGACGTGAAAGAAGGATCAAGGAAGAAGAACGTAAGGTATCTGAACCGAAGTATTTCGGCAGATATAAGAGCGATTGGAAAAATATTATCCATTACAACTGGAAGAATTTCGTTTTCGGAATCATCATTGCCATAGCCGCTATCGCTGTAATCATCGGTGTGGCAACAAATGTCAGATCAGATTGTACGATCGTCGTTTTCGGCCACATGAGGCTGGACGATACATACATGCGTGAAGTCCTTATAGCGGACGGCATTAAGAGCCCTTATATAGGCATGGCCGACCTCGTTGTGCCGAACGATCAGGACATTCCCGCACAGGACTATGGAAACGAGACATTCAATGCGATGTTCTATATGGATCCCGATGTAATGATCTCCGATAAAGAATCCTACTGTTATTATTTCAGCACATTCAAGGATCTCGGTCCGCTCTATGACAGGATCATGGACGGCCTTACAGATGAGGCGAAGGCGGGTGTCATTCCTGTCTACATGACTGAGCAGCAGGCAGCTGATTATAACAACAGGCTTATGCTGGAAAACGGAGTGCTCGATGCAGATCTGAACGATCCTTCGCAGTTTTCTGATACGCCTGTATTGATCGGAATTGAGATCGTCGATGAGGATGTCTGTGCTAGACTTGGTATCGAAGCAAAGTGGAAGTCAGGAAAGACGTCTCTTGTTTTCGGTCAGTGTTCTAACAGTAAAAATGACGACCAGGCAGTTCAGGTGATCACGGACCTGATCAATGCGGCCTTTGCAGATTAATTATCAGGCCATTCCGGTAGCATCGAAAAGCAGTTTTAATTCTGATTCGTCAAGCGGTCTGAACGTGCCGCAGGAATCAAGCTCTCTGCTTATCTTTATTCCGGCAAGTTCTATCCTTCGAAGCGCCGTGACTTCCTTATTGAAGTTTGCAAATATCCTTCTGACCTCGTGAGTTTTTCCTTCGTGAAGAGTAAGAAGGGCCTGGGAAAAGCCGTCTTCTGAAGATCCTATTACTTTCAGGTCGGCTGGAGCTATCTGCTCTGCATAGCCTTTATCCCTAATGTTGAACCCTTTTGCGACCGTGGCAATCTCTTCTTCGGTCCATGCAAGGCCTCTGAATGTAGCAAGGTAGATCTTCGGGACTTCGTATTTGGGTGACTGGAGCCGGTGTGAGAGCTCTCCATCATTGGTGATTATGAGAAGTCCTGAGGTATGGTAATCGAGTCTTCCGACGGGAGAAAGCTTTTTTGACATGAGTTCGGAGGGAATGTAATCTGCGACGCAGGGGAGACGCTTGTCTTCCATTGCGGTAAGAACTCCGTCCGGTTTATCGAGAAGATAGTAAAGCTTTGTCTGACAGTTGATGGGCTCGCCATCGTAGATGATCGCATCGTTTTCGGACACGTGGAAAGAAGCATCTGTAATGACGGCGCCGTTTACATGGACGCTGCCTTTGGAGATCTTATCCCTGACTTGTGATCTTGTGCCTAAACCGCTGTTGGCGAGTAATCTGTCGAGTCTCATGAGATTATTATAACGCATGCTGTATAATTGGATATATTTAGAGGTGACAGATGCAGATCATTAATATCGAACAGGGACATCCTACGGTCCAGCAGGCAATGGTAAAGCTCCAGAACGGCATTTACCGCGCGAGAGCTTCAGGCCAGCCTTTTGCCAAGATCGTGCACGGCTACGGTTCTTCAGGAACCGGCGGCGCGATCAAGCAGGCGATAGGACTTGAACTCCGCAAGTATGTTGCCCGCGGTATGATCAAGTCTTATTGTCCCGGTGAGGATTTCGGACCTTTCTCATCTGCGGGACGCGACATGAGCGCAAAGCACCCGGTGGTCTCACGAGACCGCGACTGGGGTTTACATAATGACGGCATTACAGTCGTAATGTTCAAGTGAGGATTAATATGGCAGACGAATTTGAGATGAAGTGGGAAGCGTTTGAGGGCAGGTGCAAAAACTGCAGGAACTGCGGCTTAAGAGACGGCGCGACCAATGTCGTTATATACAGGGGGAGCAGAAAGGCTCCACTCATGATAATCGGCGAAGCTCCGGGCGAGAACGAGGATATCCAGGGTCTGCCTTTTGTCGGAAGATCGGGACAGCTCCTTCAAAACCTTCTTGGAAGCTATGGATTTACCAATAACGACTACCATATCTGTAACATTGCAAAGTGCAGGCCGCCCCAGAACAGACGTCCTACTCCTGAAGAGATCCATGCTTGTAAGCCTTTGCTTGCCGAGCAGTTTCTGCTGGTAAGGCCAAAAGTAATTCTTCTTTGCGGTTCTACGGCTTATGAGGGATTCTTCGGAACAAAGCCCGTAATGCATGACGTAAGAGGACGCTTTATTGAGAAGAACGGTTATTTCATCATGACGACGTACCATCCGGCATATGCTCTGAGAAACCCGGCAAACAAAATGCCTATCTATGAAGACATGGGCAAAGTAAGACAGAAACTGACCGAGATCGGAGCAATGCCGCCTCTTGAACAGATAAATGAATAAAATGTATTTATCCGTATTGATTTTCAGAAATCACTTTGCTATAATCTCTGAGTTGTAAAACTCATTGCCGAATTGTGTAACGGTAGCACACCGGTCTCTGACACCGTTTGTCAAGGTTCGAATCCTTGTTCGGCAGCCAATATAAACCGCAGACGTTCTTATATGACGTTTGCGGTTTTTGTTTTTTCGCACCCGACCCAAGAGCATCTGAATGTAAATTTATAATATCTATTTGATATGATTTGACTTCCCGTGATGTTATAATCGCTTTGTTTTAATGCAAATCCATGCTGTTTGGAGGCTTTTTATGAAGAAAAAAATCGTAAGTGCGATCCTGGCAGGTTCCATGCTGATCGGTGTGGTATCCTGTTCCAAACCTGCCCCTTCCGAATCTCAGGAACCTTCTGAATCAGAGAGTGTAACGGAGACAAGTGAAGAGACAGAACCGACAGAAGATCCTGATTCCATCATGGGATTTAACATGATCGAGAACGGTGACTTCGCTTCTGCCGAGCACACCTGGGGAACATATTTTGAGGGCGGTGACGGAGTCCTTGCCGTTAATGACAAGGGTGAGCTGCAGTTCGATTCAAAGATGATCGGAGCCGTTAACTGGGCAAACCAGATCTACTATGACGGTTTTTCTCTTTATAAGGATTGTGTTTATGTGATGTCTTTCGACTGCTACGCAACTATTGATCGTGATGTTGAGTACAGGATCCAGATCAACGGCGGCGACTATCATGCTTATAACATCGATACCATTCACGTAACGACTGAAGTACAGCATTTTGAATACACATTCACAATGGAGGAGGAAAGTGATCCGGCTCCGAGACTCTGCTTCAACATGGGCAAGTTTGATGGTCTGGATAACGTAGCGCATTCAGTTATGTTCGATAATATTGACTTGAGATGTATTGATGATTCAGGTTATGTGCCTGGAGCAGGCTTCGGACCTGCAGCTGCTGCGATTAACCTCAACCAGATAGGTTATCTCCCTACAGGATATAAGATTGCCGTATTCCACGGTGACGCTATTGCAGACAAGGCTACAGTTGTTGATGTTGCTACAGGTTCCGTTGTTTATGAAGGCGCTGTTGAAGCTGCTTCATATAACGAGAGTACAGGAAGAGACGAGGCAAGATTCGACTTCTCTTCCGTAACAACTCCCGGTACATATAAGGTTGTATCAGGCAGCGAAGAGTCATATGAATTCGCTATTTCAGATAATGTTTACGATGATGCTTTCAAGGCAACTCTCCGTATGTTCTATCTGCAGAGATGCGGCGTTGAACTTACTGAAGATCTCGCAGGTGATTATGCACACCCTGAGTGCCATACAGGCGAAGCTACCATCTATGGAACTGATGAGACCATCAATGTTTCAGGCGGTTGGCACGATGCAGGCGACTACGGCAGATATGTCGTATCCGGAGCTAAGGCAGCAGCTGACCTCATGCTCGCTTACTCACTCTATCCTGATTCATTTGATGATGATCTCGGCATTCCCGAATCAGGCAACGGCATTCCCGATGTGCTTGACGAAGTAAGGTTTGAGCTTGACTGGCTCTTCAAGATGCAGGCTTCCGACGGCGGCGTTTACCACAAGGTAACATGCGCTAACTTCCCGGCATTCGTAATGCCTGAAGAGGAAACAGGAGAACTCATCGTTTGCCCTGTATCCACAACTGCCACAGGCGATTTCGCTGCAGTCATGGCTATGGCTTCAGTCATATATGCAGATATTGATTCCGAGTTTGCAGCTAAGTGTCTTGATGCTGCCAAGCTTTCAGCAGAGTACCTTGATGCACATACCAGCTTTGAGGGTGCGGTAAATCCCGACGGTATCGCTACAGGTGAGTATCCTGACCAGAACGATGCAGACGAGAGAATCTGGGCGTATGCCGAGCTCTTCAAGGCTACAGGCGATTCTGCTTATGATGATGCATTTGCTGCTCTTGCAGGTTCAGGCGTTCCCAACGCAGGTGATCTCGGCTGGCAGGGCGTAGGCGCATATGCCGCTTATGCATATCTCTCTGCTTCAACCAAGGGCAAGATCTATGATGTAGTACTTACAAACTTCACGAGCGGTCTTTCTGATATCGAGTCTGCAACAGCTGCTGACAGCTATCACTCTTCACTTAAGGAATATCCTTGGGGAAGCAACATGACCATCGCAAACAATGGTATGTATTTCCTGCTTTGCGATGCTGTTAAGGGCGATAACAAGGGCGACATGATCGCAAGATCACAGCTCGACTATCTCCTCGGTACAAACGGAACAGGTTACTGCTTCCTTACAGGTTACGGCACGGTATCTCCTGAATCACCTCACCACAGACCTTCTGAGGCAGCAGGTGCGGCTGTTCCCGGCATGATCGCAGGCGGTCCTGACCAGAACCTCGAAGATCCTTATGCAGAATCTGTTTTGAGCGGTACAGCTCCTGCTCTCTGCTATGCGGATAATGATCAGGCTTACTCACTCAACGAGGTTACGATCTACTGGAATTCACCTGTCGTATTCCTTTTCGCTTATGTCGTAAGCCAGGGCTGATAAGACAAAACAATTCAGATAATTGACTAAGGCTGTCTCATAATGAGGCAGCCTTTTTGATGTATTTCAAAGCCACATTTTCGAATCGTACGTAAATCGTACAGTAAATCATCCCGGTTACTGTATGAATTAGGTATTTTCAAAAAGAAATACGTAAATCGTACAGTAAATCACTGTGGTTACTGTATGAAATGCGTACTCTCCGGCCGGAATGCTTTATCGGTTTGAGAGTGTAATTCCCTTTTGGACAGATTTCTTATGTTAGAATAATTATCGGAGCAATGACAGGGAGGGCATCTCATGGATAAATCTTATTTTGACCTCATCTTTAAGCGTAAATCTTTCCACAGATACGGTGAGCCTGACGGCAAGAAGATCAGTCAGGAAGAGCTTAATGAGATTGAAGAGATGTGGTATAAGTTCACTCCTCTTTTCGAAGGCATAAATACTAAGATAAAGATAGTTCCGGGTTCGCAGACGAGCTGCAACAGAGGCGAGGAATACTGCATTCTCATCTACAGCGAAAAGAAGCCGGGATACCTTCAGAACATAGGTTATATCGGAGAGCAGCTCGATCTCTATCTGACGGGAAAGGGAATAGGACCTTTGTGGTTCGGCGTAGGCAGGACCAAAGAACGCAGATACCAGGGCCTTGAGTACGTCATCATGATGGCCATCCGCAAGATCGATGATGATTCCAAATTCCGTACTCCGGGTGACCTCTCGACATTTATCCGTGTTCCCGTGGAAGAATTCTGGGAAGGTGATGAGATAGAAGGAGTTACGGAAGTTGTAAGACTTACTCCTACGGCATGCAATATCCAGCCATGGAAAGTAGTCAACAAGGGCGACGGAACTCTCGACGTATACCGCTACAGACGTCCCGGAAAGCATGGCATTATTCCGCCTTTCAGACTCGCTTATTTCGGAAGCATTGATATAGGTATTTTTATGTTGTTTCTTGATATATGCCTTGAGCATAAAGGTATATCATTTGAAAGGACGCTTACTCCTGACGACGGTAACTTCAGCCGTCTGAACCTCAATGCGGTGTATAAGCTTAAATAATTTCAGGGTGATATGCAGATGAGAAAGATATTGGTATCCAACGATGACGGCATAGATTCCGAAGCACTTGCGAGGCTTGCTGCTTTGGCAAAGAAATTCGGTGAAGTATGGGTTGTCGCTCCGTGCAGACAGTTCAGTTCGATGTCACATGCGGCAAACTTTTGGGAGCCGCTTAAGGCATGGAAAGTGGATTTCCCCGTAGAAGGCGTTCATGCATTAACGACTACCGGAACTCCTTCTGATTGTGTTTCCTTTGGTATCACTACCATTGTGCCCGGCAGACCCGACCTGGTATTCACCGGAATCAACAAAGGTTATAACATCGCGTCAGGTATCCAGTATTCTGCGACTGTCGGCGCTGCCCTGGAAGCTGCAAACCAGAAGATCCATACCATTGCTTTTTCGGAGAATCACATCGGTGCTCACGAAGTTACGGATAAGTACATAGAGCAGATTGCATCCGAACTTATCGATACGCCTTTGGGCGATAACGAGATATGGAATGTCAATTTCCCCGGCTGTACTGTTGAAGAATGCAAGGGCATTAAATACGGCTGCACGATCTCACAGGAATCATTCTTTACAGGCTCTTATAAAGAGATAGGAAAAGAAGGGAACAAGACCATTTATCAGGTGGATCTCATTCCCGAATGGAAGGGCGCTGAAGGAACTGATCTTGCCGCAATAACCGGAAATTACGTGTCAGTCGGTAAAGTAAGGAATTACTGCTGATAACATATGGATTCCATTAAGAACAGCAAATCAAAAAGCATTCTGGTAATAACGGTCATCTATGTTCTGGCTGCGGCTTTAGGCGTGGCGGTATATATGGCACTGCCGTTCTTGTTCTGGATAAGACTTCTGATAGCTGACGTTGCTGCAACCATATTTGTTTTCGTGTTCAGCGTAATATTCAAGAATGCTTCCGTATACGATCCTTACTGGAGCATCCAGCCCATAGTGATAATTGCGGGGTATGCACTGACATCAAATATCACGCCGGCAACTCTTCTGCTCATCATATCTATCGTTTATTGGGGAATAAGACTTACGGGTAACTGGGCATACGTATTCGGAGGCCTTAACCATCAGGACTGGCGCTATACAAAATTCGAAAAAGAGACCGGCAGGTTATATCCTTTCATCAACTTTACCGGAATTCATATGGTGCCTACTCTCATAGTTTATCTGACTACACTTCCGGCAGTTTTCGTGATAAGGCAGGAACTCAGGGCGAATATAGGAAGTTTTATAGGCATGGTTGTCTGCGTCGGTGCGGCAACGCTTCAGCTTGTTGCAGATACACAGATGCAGAAATACAGAAAGAGCGGTCAGCACGGACTTATACGCACGGGTCTTTGGAAGTATGCAAGACACCCAAATTATCTCGGCGAGATCCTGATGTGGTGGGGGATTGCAATACAGGCCGTATCTGTAATGCCTTCACACTGGTGGCTTGCTGCAGGTGCTTTGGCCAACACCATTTTGTTCTTCTCCGTAAGTATTCCGCTTGCTGATAAAAGACAGTCTGCAAAGCCAGGATATGCCGAGTATAAGGCCGGTACAAGGAGCCTGCTGCCAATCCCCAAGGGTTAAAGTCTACCGTTCTCCTTTGTGGTAAAATATCTTTCAACTATGATATGCAAACCGGAAGAGGCAGTAAATGCGTGATTTCAAAGTAACAAGGTCCCAGGACGGACTTCATGTCGTAAAGGCCTGCCAGGAGGCATACCCGCAGCTTAAATCCGCGGACCTGTTTCATGCACTCAAGCGCCGTGACATCAGGATAGACGGCAAAAAGATCAATAAGGATATTGCTGTAAAAGAAGGTAATGCCGTAGAGATATGGCTTCCGGATGAACTTTTCGACGGCGTGGCAAAGGCTGCCCCCAAGGCTAAGACTCAGGAGAAGATGTTTGAGATCGTTGCCGAGACAAAGGGACTTCTCATCGTCAACAAATCACAGGGAATCGCAGTCCACTCCGGAAAGAGTGACATTGAAGACACGCTTATCGACCAGATAAGAAACACCACCAAATTCAAGGAAGCAGAGCTCTGCCACAGGATCGATATGAATACGGGAGGTCTTGTGCTCATTGCCAAGAATAAGCAGGCTTTATCTGACTGCGTAGAGCTTTTTAAGAATAATCTTGTTGTTAAGAGATACCGTGCGCTCGTACTAGGCGAACCTGATGTCGGAGAACCGGCCGTAGGTGAGGACGGAACCATATATAAGGAAGTTAAGGGCTATCTCGAGAAGACAAAGCAGGGCAAAGTCTACATTCATGACGAAAAGCAGCCCGGAGACCTTGATATAGCAACGAAGTACAGGATCCTCAAGACCTTTGAGGATGCCGGGCCTGACGGCGAGAGCGTATCAGATCTGGAACTTGAGCTCGTTACGGGCAGGACACATCAGATCAGGGCTCAGTTTGCCCATCTGGGACATCCCGTTTTAGGCGACGGAAATTACGGCAGAAACAAGGTCAACATGCACTTTGAGACAAAGGACGGCAAGAAGGTAAAATACCAGCAGCTGTTCAGCTGCCAGATCATGTTCGGCAAGGTTCCCAAGAATAACATCCACGTTGACGTGTCCGGCAAAACCTTTAAAATAGGACCAGATTATAATGTCCGCCTTAAATAAGGGGAGAATTAATAAATGACTGATAACAGACCGATCGGAGTTTTCGATTCAGGTATCGGAGGACTTACGGTTCTCAGAGAGATATGGAAAACAGTGCCCGGAGAGAGCACTATCTATTTCGGTGACAATTCAAGGACTCCTTACGGAACCAAGTCCAGGAGCACCGTAATCCGTTATTCGCTTCAGAATCTTAAGTTCCTTGAGACCAAGGACGTCAAGATGGTCGTGATTGCCTGCAATACCGCAAGTGCTTACGCTTATGAAGAATTGAAAAAGAGAGCTGATGTGCCGGTCGTTGAAGTGGTCACTCCGGGTGCCGACGTGGCCTGCAGGTCCACAAAGAACGGCAAGATAGGCATTATCGCCACAAAAGGAACCATATCTACAGGCGTATATAAAGATGCGGTTGAGAAAAGGGCAGAAGAGCTTGGAATGAAAGATATAGAGATCTTCCAGCAGGCTTGCCCGTTGTTTGTATCCCTTGCCGAAGAAGGCTGGTGGGATACCGAAGTCACGAGACTTACAGCCGAAGAATATTTAAAGCCATTAAAGGAAGCCGGTGTCGATACGCTCGTCATGGCATGCACACACTATCCTTTGCTTACAAAAGTAATCAAAGAAGTAATGGGCGATGATGTTGTTCTCGTAAATACGGGAGAAGCTACGGCGCAGGTCGTAAAGGATCTTTTAAGCCGTGAAGGAACAGCATCTGAAGGCAACAGCAATCCCGTGAGGGAATTCTATACTAGTGACGAACCTGAGCTCTTTGAGCAGGTGGCAGCTCCTTTCCTGGGTGAAGGACTGCCTTCAGGAACAAAACATTTTTCTACCGATAAATATGAGGTGACCGTCTGATGGATAATGCAAGTAATGAAGAAAAATGCCTGTTTGAGATCAAGACGGGAGTATATGGTGAGCCCCTTAAGACGGCGGGCATTGTTTCCAAAGAAGGAACGAGGACAGTATATAACTGGACCGAAAAACATAATGAGAATGAAAAAGAGACTCATTTTGTATTAACTTTAATAAAAGAAGAATCCAAGGCAATCGTCGTCCGCAACGGAGACGTTACATCCCGGATGGTTTTCGAGGTCGGCAGCAGGACAAAAAGCTCTATGCTCACGTCTTTCGGGCCTATTGACGTAGAGATCGATACCGAATATATTAACTTCCCCGGGGGCCTTATTGACGGCGCGGAGATCAGTTATACACTCGATCCTGACAGCGGTGAACCGATAAGAAATATCTTTTCGATAAAAAGGCTCTTGCAAAAGGGAGAAATATAAGGTATTATCTTCAAGCATTTGTGAAAAGAAAGAGGTGAAGATGAATGGCACATCCGAAGCGTAAATGGTCGAAGGCAAGGACTGCACGTCACAGAAGCGCATGGAAACTTAACATGCCGGGTCTCGTTGAATGTCCCCAGTGTCATGCTAAGATGCTTCGCCGTACGGTCTGCAAGAACTGCGGTTACCTGGACGGAAAACAGGTTATCAAAGTCGACGAAGAGATCTGAGATAAATAAGAAGTATTTAGTTAACGAGGCGGTGTTTGGAATAAAGGCACTGCCTCTTTTATTGCAAAGGAAGGAAAATACGGCATGAGTAAACCGGTTGTCGCAATAGTGGGAAGACCTAATGTGGGCAAATCCTCACTGTTCAACACTATCTATGGAGAGCGTATCTCCATAGTTCATGACACGCCCGGTGTTACCAGGGACCGTATATATGCCGAGACATCCTGGAGCGGCAGGGAATTCATAATGATCGATACGGGCGGTATTGAGCCCGATACCCGGGATGACATCATATTGCAGCAGATGCGCGTTCAGGCTGAGATCGCGATCGAGACGGCAGATGTCATCCTGTTTATGTGTGACCTTAAGAGCGGACTTACCGCTGCCGACGAGGAGATTGCAGTAATGCTTCGTAAAGCGGGCCGCCCGGTCATTGTCTGCGTCAATAAATCAGACTATGTAGGTGAGCAGCCGCCGGAATTCTATGAATTCTATAATCTCGGACTTGAGGACGTATGTGCGATCTCCGCTGCACACAAGCTCGGTCTGGGCGAGATGCTCGACTTGATCATTTCCAAATTCCCGCCGGCAGACGAGAATGAAGGCAAGGACGATACCATCAGGGTAGCCATTATCGGCCGTCCTAATGCCGGCAAGTCTTCTTTGTCCAACAAACTCGCCGGTGCCGAGAGAAGCATCGTATCCGATATTGCAGGTACTACCAGAGACACGATCGACTCCCTGATTGAGAATGAATATGGTTTATTTACGATCGTCGATACGGCCGGCATGCGTAAAAAGGGCAAGATAGAGGATGTAATCGAGCGTTATTCGATGGTAAGGGCCCTTGCAGCCATAGACAGGGCTGACGTATGCGTTATCCTCGTCGATGCAGAGGCAGGCGTTACAGAGCAGGATGCAAGGATCGCAGGCCTTGCCCACGATAACGGCAAAGCTTCCGTAATCGTTATTAATAAGTGGGATCTTATCGATAAGCAGACCGGTACCCTTGAAGAGATGACTAAGATCGTCAAGCAGCGTCTTCCTTTCATGGATTACGCGCCCGTATTGTTTATCTCTGCCAAGACCGGACAGCGTGTAGATAAGCTTTTCGCGCTTATCAAGACAGTATATGATAATTCCAAGAAGCGCCTTACTACGAGCGTTCTTAATAAGATGATCTCTGAAGCCGTTACCCAGGTTCCTACTCCGCAGGACAAGGGAAGACATCTCAAGATCTATTACGGAACACAGGTTTCCGTTCAGCCGCCTACGTTCGCGCTTTTCGTCAACGACAAGGAATTGTCGCATTTTTCCTATGAGCGTTATCTCGAAAACCAGCTTCGAAGAAACTTCGGATTCGAAGGTGTTCCAATCCGTCTCCTTTTGCGTAATAAGAGTGGCGAAGAAGACTGATATTTTGTGAAATATCACAGTCACTAATCAGACCATTTCAGTAGCAAAATATTACTCGGTTTTAATTAAGAATTATTAGAAGTATCAGCACTAGGATCAACTGATCTGACTTTTTTACGGAGATTTTTATGGCAGTCACAACTATCGAGAACTTGAGAAACATCGCAATCATTGCCCACGTAGACCACGGAAAGACAACAATCGTAGACTCCATGCTTAAGCAGGCAGGTGTTTACCGTGAAAATGAGGCTGTCGTAGAACAGGTTATGGACAGCAACGATCTTGAGCGTGAGAGAGGTATCACGATCCTCGCCAAGAATACCGCTATCGATTACAAGGGAATCCGCATCAATGTCGTAGATACTCCCGGTCACGCTGACTTCGGCGGTGAGGTAGAGCGTGTTCTTAAGATGGTTGACTCCGTTCTTCTTGTAGTTGACGCTTTCGACGGTCCTATGCCGCAGACAAGATTCGTTCTTCACAAGGCGCTGGGTCTCGGTCTTAAGCCTATCGTATGCATCAACAAGATCGACCGTCCCGACGCAAGACCTCTTGAAGTCGTAGACATGGTTCTTGATCTTTTCATCGAGCTCGGCGCAGATGACGAACAGCTCGAATTCCCTGTTGTATATACATCCGGTAAGACATGTGTTGCTACACTTGACCTTAAGGAATATGAGGAAGGCAAGGAACTTGACTTCACACCTCTCCTCGACACAGTAGTTAAGTACACACCCTGTCCTGTAGGCGATCCTGAGGGTCCCATGCAGCTCCTCGTATCCAACATCGACTCTGATCCTTACATCGGAAGGATCGGCGTAGGAAGAGTTGAGAGAGGTACCATCAAGCAGGGCGAGAACGTTGCACTCGTAACATACGGTGAAGACGGAAAGAGAAATGCAAGAGTCGTAAAGCTCTTGAGATTCCACAACCTCGGCCGTGAGGAAGTTGCTTCCGCATCCATCGGTGAGATCGTATGCGTTGCAGGTATCGCTGACATCAACATCGGTGACACCCTCTGTGATGCAAATGAGCCCGAGCCGCTCCCGTTCGTTAAGATCGACGAGCCTACGATCGCAATGACATTCTCCGTCAATGACAGCCCTTTTGCAGGTCAGGAAGGCAAGTTCGTAACATCACGTCACTTAAGAGACAGACTTTTCAAGGAAATCGAGACAAACGTTTCCATGAGAGTCGAAGAGACTGATACAACAGAAGCATTCATCGTAAAGGGCAGAGGAGAGCTCCATCTCTCAGTCCTCATCGAGACAATGCGCCGTGAAGGATATGAGTTCCAGGTAAGTAAGCCGAAGGTCATCATGCAGGAGATCGACGGTGTTCTCTGTGAACCTGTTGAAGAGCTCGTAATTGACGTTCCTGAGGAGTTCGTAGGTCCTGTAATGGAGAAGATCGGAAAGCGTAAGGGAGAGCTTCTCAACATGCTTCCTCCGACAAAGGGATATACACGTCTTGAGTTCAAGATCCCGTCCAGAGGACTCCTCGGATACCGTACCGAGTTTTTGACCGACACTAAGGGCAATGGTATAATGAACTCCGTTATCTCGGGCTTTGAACCCTTCGCAGGTGACATTGAGACGAGAGGTCAGGGAGTGCTCGTAGCATTCGAGACCGGAACGGCTGTAACCTACGGATTGTACAATGCCCAGGACAGAGGTGCACTCTTCATTGGAGCAGGCACACCGGTATATGAAGGCATGATCGTAGGTATCAACCCTAAGCCTGATGATATTACCGTTAATGTCTGCAAAAAGAAGCATGTAACCAACATGCGTTCTGCAGGAGCAGATGACGCAATGCGTCTTACACCGCCCCTTACATTCTCCCTTGAGCAGTGCCTGGAATTTGTCGAAGATGATGAGCTTTGTGAAGTAACTCCTAAGAGCATCAGACTTCGCAAGAAAATACTTAATAACGATCTGCGTGCCAAGACGGTTGCAAAGGCTAAAAAGGACGTTTGATCTTAAATCTATATCGGGGGTGAGTTTTAACTGATGTTATCCGGCAAGGTCAGGGTCGCTCTCCGTATATTGATCGTTATCCTGCTGTTATTCGGATTCGCTGTAGGCGGCGTATACGTCGGCTATAACTATGTCATCTCACAGGATAAGAGATTTAATGCTCTCAAGTCAGACATTGATGCAGGCAAGTACAAGATCACCCAGGAGACTGAGGGTGCCGTATGTGTCGTCATCAGGAGCGGTGATTCAACTTCCGATATTGCGGATAAATTATATGACCAGGGACTTATCACGAATAAGTTCCTGTTCTCGATCATCAGTAAACTGAACGGCTTCGACGGAGCATACGTAGCAGGTACACACTACCTGTTAAAAGGCTTCTCTTATGACGAGCTCATGTATTTCTTAACACTTGAGCCTGCCGCAGTTAAGGTCACGATCCCTGAAGGTTCGACATATTACGACGTTAAGAAGATCCTGCATGAGGCAGGACTCAACTTTGACGACGCAGAGTTCGATAAGTGCATGAATTCACCTAACCTTTTTACGGACTATGAATTCGTCTCACAGATCGAGATCAAAGAAGGAAGAGACTTTATCCTTTCCGGATACCTTTATCCCGATACTTACTATTTCGATGTTAATGCAAGTCCGGAATCCATCATCAGAAGGTTCCTTAACAATACGCAGAGCAAGCTCTACGACGAGTACTATGTAAGAGCCGAGAGACTCGGTTATTCCATGGATGAGATAATAACCCTTGCTTCCGTTATCCAGATGGAGACAGGTAAGGCTTCGGACATGATGCTCATCTCTGCCGTATTCCATAACCGTCTTGATTCCGATGATGAGGATATGAGATTCCTAGGTTCTTCAGCTACGATCAATTATCTTGTTGAGATGAACGGCGGCAAGCCTTCGATCCTTCATACGGATGCGGAACTCAGCATCAACAGCCCTTATAACACATATACACATCAGGGACTTCCGCCGGGACCTATCTGCATGCCCGGTATCGATGCGATCTCTGCAGCTCTTTATCCTGAGCCGAACTGCAATTATATGTATTTCTGCGCTACAGGTGTTGACGGCGGTACGGCTTTTGCCACAACGCTTTCACAGCACGAGGACAACGTTGAGAAGTACAGAGATAACTGGGTAAGAGCAGAAGAGACAGAGACTTCTGAGACTGATGAGACCACTGAAAGCAGCGGTCTGGTCATCTTACCCGATACATAATCTTTGGCATTTTCGAAAAGGAAGTAATATGGGTTACGACCGTTCACGTTTTGAGATATTAAGTCCTGCAGGCAATCCCGATAAACTCCGCGCAGCAGTCGAATATGGTGCTGATGCTGTTTATCTTTCGGGTACCAGCTACGGTCTTCGTGCATTCAGTGACAACTTCAATGAAGAAGAGATGAAGGCAGGAATTAAATATGCACATGACCACGGCGTAAAGTGCTATGTAACTCTTAACGTAATGCCCACGGAAGAAGATCTCTCCGGACTTGAACATGCCATAAAGTTCGTAGGTAAAGAGAGCGGTGCTGATGCGGTCCTTATTTCCGATCCCGGTGTATTCACAATGGCACGCACGCTCTGTCCTGACCTTGAGATCCACATCTCAACTCAGGCCAGTGTAACAAACAGCGCGGCATGCAATTTCTGGGCTTCGCAGGGTGCGAAAAGAATCGTTCTCGCACGTGAGGTCTCACTTGAACAGATAAAGAAGATCCGTAGATCCATTCCGTCGGATGTTGAGCTTGAATGCTTCATCCACGGCGCGATGTGCGTCTCTTATTCAGGCAGATGCCTTTTGTCGAATTATTTTACAGGCAGAAGATCCAACGGCGGCGCATGCGCACAGCCCTGCAGATGGGGTTACTATGTTGTCGAAGAAAAGCGCCCCGATATACAGCTTCCTGTAGAAGAGGATAAGCGCGGAACTTATATTTTTGGAAGCCGTGATATCTGCATGATCGATCATGTACCGGAACTTCTGGAAGCAGGAATCAATTCCTTCAAGATCGAAGGAAGGATCAAGGGAGCTTACTATGCAGCTGCAGTCACGAAGGTCTACAGGGAAGCTGTTGATCTCTGCTGCAAGGATCCCGATAACTATAAGCTCGATCCTCACTGGAAAGAAATACTCGATAAGGTCGTACACAGAGATTACGATACGGGTTTCTTTTTCGATGCTCCCTGTGACGACGCTAAGATAGATCCCGACAAGTCATATAACAAACCTGCGTTTGTTGTAGGTGTGACTGATTCGTTTGACAGTACTACCGGTCTTAACAAAGTCATCCAGAAGAACAAGCTCTATAAGGGCGATACGTTAAACGTGCTCATGCCTGAAGGCTATATGGCACCCGTTGTCGTTTCCGAACTATACGATGGGAAAATGAATCCTGTTAATGACTGCCCACATCCTGAAATGACATTCTTTATGAAGGCCGTATCTTCAGCAGACGGCAGCGTTGTAGAGCTTCCGCCCATGTCGTTCCTGTCCAGGGACGGCGATAAGGACTTCGGTATTCCGGCACCCCAATAATCAAATATCTTTTCTTGTAAGCCCGTTGATATCTCATGGAAATATCAATGTCAGCAATCGTTCGCTTTTTGGTAACACATTCTGATATTTACTGTGCTATACTCAAGCCATCAAGAAAAGGAACTCTAAAAGTTCTAAGGAGGTGAGACCAATGGGAAGTGAAGCACAAACAAGCAGACGATTGGTCTTGCTTGATTCACTAGTTTCCTCCAAGTAAGTTTTTACTTAAATTTGAGTTTCTCTCAAGAATTGAATCAACAGATCAATCGGAACTTGACTTACATCTGAATATAATTTGTAACAGTAAATCCTACTCCCGCACCAATCTGCGGGAGTTTTCTTTTATGGTGATTTATCAATATCATCCTGATATAATACTCGCATGGTCAAATATAAAGAACGTTTCAATAAATATGAGAAGAACAGATGGGCAGGACTCACGATTTCCCTTTGCCTTGTTGTAGTTTTCTATATGCTCGTATCGCATATCGGAAACTTTAAGGAGTTCTTCAATTCATTTCTTACGATAACATCAACCGTAATCATCGGTGCGGTAATTGCGTATACTGTAAATCCCCTTGCGTGTTTCATCTATAAGCGTCTTAAAAAGGGCATAAAGAAAAATGAGGATGCTGCATGGATCCTGTCCGCGGTAATATCCCTTGTTTTTGTTTTGGGTCTTTTTGTAGCGCTGATAGTGGTCATTACTCCTATGCTCATCGAAAACATCACAACGTTTGCGATGGGCCTTTCAGGATACATGAGCAGCCTTAAGGAACTCGTTCTTTCAACGGAACTTGATCAGGATATTAAGGTCAGCATTATCAACTTTATTGATGAACAGAGTAATCTTCCCGCGATCGTCATGAAGTTCGTTTTCAGCAACGACATGACCGCTTCCGGTGTTATCAAATTCTCGACCGATCTTGTTTCCAACACATTCAATTTCCTCATCGGCGTTATCCTTGCATTCTATTTCCTTATCGGAAAGAAGAATCTTGTCGAGTTGTTAAGTGAATTCTTCTTCCTTGTTATTCCGACACAGCATTACGATAACTTCAAAGATGTATGGAACAAATTCAACAGCATATTCTCAAGATTCATCGTATGCGAACTTGTAGATGCCCTTATCGTCGGAATAGTCAATGCAATATTCATGTTCGCATTTCATATGCCTTACGCAGTGTTCTGTTCAGTAGTAGTTGCCCTCTGCAACCTCGCACCGACATTCGGTCCGTTCGTGGGCGCTTTTATTGGTGCTGTGATCCTGCTCCTTGCAGAACCGCATTTCGTTATTCCGTTCCTTATATTCACACTCGTTCTCCAGCTTATTGACGGTTATGTCATCAAGCCGAGACTTTTCGGTTCCGCTCTCAAGGTTCCTGCATTCCTGATCCTTGTCTTCCTCGTTGTCGGAGGCAAGATCTGGGGTGTTCCGGGTGTGCTCCTTGCCATCCCGCTAGCTGCAATGCTTTCTTATATTTACAGACAGATTGCGGTGCCGTGGCTCACAGCCAGGAAGAAAACCAAAGATGAGCGTCATGAACGAGAGAACATCAAAGCCGCTAAAAAAGAAAAAGTCAGCGGCGAAGCAGACAGTTAATAAGCGGCCCGCCTGTGCGACGGGTCGTTTGGAATATTTAATAAGGAGATCTTAGTATGGCAGTATGTCCTAATTGCGGAGCAAGTTGCGCAGATGGCACCAAGTTTTGTTCAAGTTGCGGAAGTCCTCTTCCGGCTCCGGTCCAGCAGCCTGCAGCCCAGCCCGTTCAGCCTGTTTATCAGCAGCCTGCACCCCAGCCCGTTCAGCCTGTTTATCAGCAGCCTGCACCCCAGCCGGCAGCACAGCCCGTATATCAGCAGCCTGTAGCTCAGCCCGCGCCTCAACCGGTAATTATCCAGCCTGCAGCCCAGCCTGTACAGCCGGTATATGCCCAGCCCATAACTCAGCCTGTTGTTAAGAAAGAGAAGAAAAACGGACTGTGCGTAGCTGGTTTTGTTTTGTCTCTGATAGGACTTGGCTGCCTCGGAATTACATGCCCTATCGGATTCCTTTTGTCTCTTATCGGATTGATCGTTGCGATCGCCAAAAAGCAGAAGGGTAAGGGATTTGCCATTGCAGGTCTTATCATTTCCGCGATCATCATGTTGTCTTTGACGGCATTCTTCTTGTCGCCGGATTGGGACGATTTTACGAGCGAATTTGAAGACATTTATCCTACCTCGTCCATTCTTAATGATGATGACGATGATGCGATCGACTATGTAAAGATGATCGAGAAGAATAACTGGATCACAACGGGTGATAACTCCTACATGGTTTTCGATAAGAAGACAAAGTCTTTCACCTATTATCAGTCTTACCTCGATACTTCTGATAATTACTATACGGGAAAGTACCAGATCTATGCAGGAGAAGATGCTTTCGAGTACATTACGGAAGATATTGATGAATTAGGCGTTGAGAAGAGCGAGATTCGTTCCATGATCAGCATGAATGAAGAATATGAGATGGAAAACCTCCTCTGCATCTGCCTCGACTATGAGGAACTCATCGTTGACGGCGAGAAACAGGACAGAGATCCTTGGACGATCCATTACTATGGATTCTATCTGACACCTGAAGAAGACGGAGAAACATATAACGTTCTCGATGTCTGCAACATGGAAGCTGCTTCATATGTTACTTTCGTACTCGAAAAGGATTTCAAAGCATATTTTGGTTCTTCCACTTCTGTAACGACTTCTGCTTATGGAACAGACCCTGTAACAACATCTGCTACCGACACATATGTTGAACCTACATACGACAGTGATACTGAAGTAATGGGTGACAGCATTACAGGTTATGTTTTCCTTACGCAGGGAACATGGGATTACTGGACTGAAGCAGACGGCATGGGAGATTACTACCTTGCAAGAGAACAGCGTATCAACAGGGATACTTCTGCGATCATCAACCTGACTGTATTCCCTGATGTATACAATAAAGGTGTAGGTGTAGATATTGAGATGGTTGTAGGATCCAGTGTTCAGGCTTTGCAGGAATCAAGCGCAGTTACGAATGCTTATTACACAAAGACTACGTTAGGTGGTTTTGAAGCATATGAGATCTACAGCCAGTATCAGGACGGCATGATCCTTTCTGTATGGTACTTCTACGATAACGAAGACAGACTGCATTACGTTTCAATAGAGTATAACTCAACGGATATAGCATCCTACAATATGGTAAAAGATACATTCACCATGTATCACTGATAGGTCTCGCTATGTTTAAGCAGAACGGAGCACAGTCAATCGCCTTATTTGAACAAGAAGAATGATATAATAAAATATCTTTATCTTGATTAAGGTGTTTTATGCAGATTCCTTTTGTATCCTTTCTCCCGATGGAGAAAGAGTTAGACCAAGAATTAAGAAATGCTTTTGAGCGCGTATATTCGCGCTCTTGGTATATTTTGGGCGAAGAAGACAAAGTCTTTGAGCAGGCTTTTGCCTCGTATCTTGGAGTTAATAACTGCGTTGGTGTAGGCAATGGCCTAGATGCACTGGTTCTTGCATTGAGAGCTTTGAAAATCGGACCTGGTGATGAGGTTATTGTTCCTTCCAACACCTATATAGCTTCTGTTTTGGCTATTTCATATGCAGGTGCCATTCCTGTTTTGGTTGAACCGGACATTGATACATTTAATATCAATCCTCACCTTATAGAATCTGCTGTAACCGGAAAAACTAAGGCTATTATGCCTGTTCATTTATACGGACAGGCCTGCGATATGGACCCTATCATGAATATTGCAGATAAACATGGTTTGTTTGTGATAGAGGATTGTGCCCAGGCTCATGGTGCTACCTATAAAGGCAAAAAGGTTGGAACTTTCGGCAATGCTGCCGGATTCAGTTTCTATCCCGGAAAGAATCTCGGTGCTTTAGGTGACAGTGGAGCCGTTGTAACTGATAATGATGAACTTGCATCAGAGATCAGAGCATTAAGCAATTATGGTTCTGATTATAAATATCACCATATATTGAAAGGCGTAAACAGCCGTATGGATGAAATGCAGGCAGCTTTTCTTTCGGTTAAACTTCCTCATCTTGACCGTATGAATCATGAGAGAAGAAGAATTGCTGATATGTATTCTTCCAAGATCAATAATCCGAAGGTGATTTTGCCGGCAGTTAATCCCGAATGTGTTCCAGTATGGCATATCTACGGCGTCAGATGTGAAGACCGGGATGCGCTTGAGAATTTCCTTAAAGAACGGGGAATAGGAACCAATAAGCATTATCCTACCCCAATACATCTTCAGGAAGCCTATAAGGATCTTGCGATTCCTGAAGGGGCATTGCCTATTGCCGAGAAGATAAGTAAGACTGAACTCAGTCTTCCAATATATTATGGAATGACAGACGAAGAGATTCAGTATGTTATAGATTCTGTTAATGAGTTTTGAGGTCAGGAAGCTATGCATTTGCGAGAATTAAGAATTGAAGATGCTCCTCTCATGCTGGAATGGATGCATGATGAAAGTGTTGTCGGTAAATTGCGCACCGGTTTTATGTCCAAAACGATTGATGATTGCATTGGATTCATTAATTCTTCTCTTTCAGATTCAAATATTCATTTGGCTATTGCTTCAGATGAAGATGAGTATATGGGTACAGTAAGCCTTAAAAATATTGAGGACGGTACTGCTGAATTTGCTATAACGGTACGCTCCAAGGCCATGAAAAAAGGTTATTCGTGGTTTGGTATGGAAGCTATAATCAAAAAAGCCTTTAATGAACTTGATCTTGAAGCAGTATACTGGTGTGTTTCCCGTGAGAATGAGCGGGCAGTCAAGTTTTATGACAAGCATAATTTCCATGAGGTTTATGATGTTCCTGCCAAGGTTCTGAAGCGCTATGAGGGAGTAGATAATCTTAAGTGGTATGCGATCCTTAAAGGTGACGAGATCAACATAAGAGACACCGTTGCAGGTTGTAAAGTTCTGCACATCAAGACCATACCTACTGTTGAAGCCGGTGAGCTGTCGTTCTTTGAAACTACCAGGGAGATTCCGTTTGATATAAAGAGAATCTATTATATTTCGAAAGTCCCGGAAGGTGTGAGAAGAGGCTTTCATGCTCATAAGAAACTGAAGCAAATTCTGTTCTGTCCTTATGGCCGAATCCAGATTCTGCTCGAAAACAAAAACGGCAGGGAAGAAATAGAACTGTCTGATCCCAGTATTGGTATCTTGATTGAGGAGTGTACCTGGAGAGAAATGCTATGGATCCAAAAAGATTCTGTCCTTTGTGTATGTGCTTCGGATTTCTATGATCCTGAAGACTATATCAGGAATTATGATGATTTTAAGAAATATATATAGTTTGAATTGGGTTTGTTGTCAGACGTATGAATATTAAGATCCTTATAGCTACACATAAATCTTATTGGATGCCTGAAAATCAGATGTATCTTCCGATACAGGTCGGCGCCGGCGGATTCCAATATGGCATGAAAGAGGCATTGAGACGCGGATATAGATACCTGTGGTTAATGGATGATGATGTATATCCGGAGCCTGAAAGTTTGGAGGCATTAGGATGATTGTTCTTTGTGTGGCCCGTGGTGGGAAAAATATAAGCGGACTGCTTAAGATAACTGACGGGTTTGTAATATGTTTAATTCCTTAAAGAACAAGTTTAACAATATACCTCAAACTGTTAAGGTTTCTACTGCATATGCCGTTTGCAGTATTTTACAACGTTGCTTGTCATTTTTTACGATGCCTCTCTTTGCTCGTCTTTTATCTGAGGAGCAATATGGCTTATATATTGTTTATCAGTCATGGGCAGGAATACTTACGATTTTTATAACATTAAATTTGGCTTATGGTTCATTTTCCAAAGCAATGGTCAAATTTGAACATGACAGAGATGGATATATTGCATCTGTTCAAGGAATATGTTTTGTATTATCTGTTGTTTTCTTGCTGATATATTTACCTCTTAGTAAGTGTTGGAATCTGCTGTTTGAGCTTCCGACTAGTTTGATTTGTGTAATGGTTGCCGAGATCGTTTCCTCCACTTCTATTCTATTATGGAGTGGAAAGAAACGGTTTGAATTCAAGTATAAGAGTGTTGTAGCTGTAACATTACTTATGTCGTTTGCTTCTCCAATCTTAGCTTTTTTCCTTGTGACCAACACAGAAAACAAGGGAGAGGCAAGAATAATCGGTTATGCATTTATAACAATTGCTTTCGGTGTTGTATTCTTTGTTATTAACTGTATACGTGGAAAAAAGATATTTAATAAAGAGTACTGGAAGTATGGTTTAGGGTTTAATATCCCATTGCTTGCATATTATCTTTCTCAGGTGATATTTAATCAAAGCGACAGGATAATGATAGATCACATGGTCAGTCGTGAAAAAGCGGCTCTGTACGGTGTTGCATATTCTGTTGCGATGCTCTTGACCTTTGTTTTAAATGCAATAAATAATTCCTATGTTCCTTGGTTTTATCAAACAATTAAAAACAAAGAGACAGAGAAGAATAAGCGTGTTTCTCTTCTAATATCAATACTTATAGCTTTCTTGCTTTGCGGTGTGATTTGGTTTGCACCTGAAATCATATACATTATAGGTGATAACACATATACTGAAGCAGTTTATGTTGTTCCTCCGGTAGCTGTTAGTCTTCTGTTATTATTCTTTTCTCAGCTGTTTATTAATGTTGAATTTTATTATGAGGAGAAGAAGAAACTTGTTTATGCATCGTTGTTTGCAGCTATATTTAATATAGCTTCTAATCTTGTATTTATACCTGTTTTCGGATATGTTGCTGCTGCATATACTACGTTGGTTAGTTATTTAATTTTTGCTTTTTCCAATTATATTGCTATGAAGAAAGTGCTTAAAGAGAATAAAATTGAAGACACTGCCTATGATTACAAAAAACTATTGTTGGTTTTACTTGCTTTAGTGTTCTGTGCATTTATAGGCGTTGTTTTATATCCTTTATTCTGGATTCGTGTTTTGGTTGCTTTAGTCGTTTTAATAATCATTCTTTTAAAGAGAAAAACACTATTTGGTTTTTGGAGAATAATAGCTAATAAAGGTAAGTGATGCCAATGAGATACAAAACTGACAATACAAGAATTGCTGTAATAGGTGGTGGAAATATCGGCACGCAATTTGCATGTGTCTGTGCTTCGAAAGGATATGAAGTAAACGTCTTCAGTTCAAAACCATTTTTATATGATGGCAGTCTTGAAATGATAGATGATAATAAGAATAAGACGATTGGCGTGCTTAACAAAGTCACATCTGTTTTGTCTGAAGCTGTTATTGATTGTCATATTATATTTATTACTTATCCTGCATTTATGTACAAGAACATAGCTGATCAACTTCTTCCATTTGTTAAGAAAGGTGTGAAAATAGGTGTTGTCCCCGGTACTGGTGGCGCGGAGTTTGCATTTCGTAATTGCATGAAGGCTGGTGCAACTATATTTGGTCTTCAACGTGTTCCTTCTGTAGCTCGAATTGAGTTATATGGAAAAAGAGTTAGATGTGAGGGGTTCCGTTCTGAATTGTACTTGGCCTCTATCCCTCAGAATGAATCAGAAGATTTATGCGGATTAATGCGTTTTCTATGGAATATCCCATGTGTATCACTGCCTAACTATTTAAATGTAACATTAACGCCAAGTAATCCTATTTTACATACTACCCGACTTAAAACTCTTTTTTCTGACTACTATAAAGACAAGGTTTATGATAGAAATCCGTTATTTTATGGAGAATGGACCGATGAATCATCTAATCTTCTTTTAGCATGTGATGCGGAACTCCAAGAGATGGTGAGAATAATGGATAAAATAGATCTTCGATTTGTTAAATCGCTCAGACTTCATTATGAAAGTGATTCTGCAGAAGCTTTGACGAACAAAATAAGAAGCATCAAAAGCCTTAACCATTTATCCTCTCCTATGAAACAAGTTGAAAATGGATGGATACCTGACTTCAATTCACGTTTTTTTGCAGCTGACTTCCCTTATGGACTTGCTATTATTGATGAATTGGCTGAGTTGCTCAATTATAATGATTCAAATATTAAAGATACTATGAATTGGTACTATAAAGTAACAGGAAATACCAAATGCATGGAATTATCTGAGTATGGCATAAATTCTCTTGAAGATATTTACAATCTGTATTGATGATAAGATTTATAATTCATCTATAAGAGTATTAATAATTCTTTGAGCAGAGCAGGATTCAACTTTGTAGTATTCTTTAATAACTGACAATCTGTTATTTATTTTACTATCTTCTCCTAATGATATTTCGGTGATGGTTTTGATTAGTTCACTTGAATTATCCGCAAAATAAAGTGTATTGAAAACAGCTGTCGCCTGTTTTGTTAGATCATCAACATGTTTTTCGCAGAATATTATAGGTTTACCTGACGGATAATACTCCATTATTAGTGAGGTTAAATCAGCTATCAAACAATCACTGGTATTAAACGCCGATATATAATCCTTATTATCATCAAATTGCACATTGTTCATGTTGTTTACCGTAGTGTTTATGGAATCAATATCTTCTTGGGTAAGTGCGCCTACCTGAAGAAGATATGAAAACATAAGCGGATGTGGTCTAATAATCAGAGACAGATGCTTATTATTTTTAAAAAAGTCCAGTAGATCATTGTAGTATTCAAGGAAATGGCTGTTATCACTACTGTCAGATTCTCCATAGCTCCATCTGGGAGTCCACAAAAACGTTATATTGTTTTTTAAAACCTTATTTGATTTGACTGTTAAATCATATCTTGGATAACCAATATTGAATACTTTTTTCTGTGCCGTGTTTCTCTTGGATATCATCCAATTTGATACATATTCAAATGATTCAATACAATCTGCAAAAATGCAGTAAAAATTACATAAAAAATTATCGTTAAACTCAATCCTTGTATATTTGCCGCATGTCATTCTACTGTTATATGGAATATAGCAAATAAGCGCATTTTTACTTACGTTTACACTCCGATACTCTTTTGGCATTTTATCATCATATGGGCTTTGCAGAAAAACAAAATCTGTATCTGTATCAATTTTTTCAAATATGCCATTTTTGTGTGTGTTTACTGTTTGAATTCCTTTCGCTGTCAGAAATGAATACATTTCATTTTCTTTATCAAATACGCCGTTACTAATTTTTGGCACAGAGAAAATCTTTATCTCGAATCTATTGTCTTTAGAAAGCAGTTCGTAAACAGTTTTTTCAGAATTCCATAGTTCCGGGAATTGAGCAATAAATAAAACTTTAAGCTTTTCTCCATTTTTAAGCTTTCTTTTAGTTTTATTTAGATTATTCGAAACATTTCTTTTATTTATTAACAATTTGATATTGATTTTCAATTTTTTAGGTATACATTTGCTGATAACTGATTTCAAGCTCATTTCCGACCCCCATAGTGTAGAATCTTTAATCTACTTTACTAGACAATATAATATTGTACACGTAATGATGATATATGTGACAATAATCTGGTTTTATAGAATTCAAGCATTTATATAGAGAAATTGTTCAATTAATTGTAGAGTTATTCAAAGAGAACCGTAATTGATTTTTCAATGTGGTTCCTTGAATTAAGATTAGTATATATTTATGTATTTGCAAATGTTTATTGTTGACTTTTCGAACACAATGTATTATTTTTGTCATAACAATCAAACCGTTGATGCGGAGATAAAGATAGTAAAAGGCCCTACAGAGAGCTTCCGATGCTGAGAGTGAAGCGGGAACCGGATTATCAAATGGACCGCGGAGGGTGCATTAAATGTGCAACGTACGACTCGCGTAAGCAGTCCGGGATATGTTGGTATCCTATGAGTGGCGTCTCAACAACGCAAAGCCAGGGTGGCACCGCGGATTAGTCTATAATTCGTCCCCGGCAGGAACACTTAAATTCCTGCTGGGGATTTTTTATTTCCAGCAGAACCAACCGGAAGGAGAAAAAAGAACATGATTAAGGCGGCAATCGAAAAGATCGTAAACAAGGAAGACCTTACTTACGAAGAGGCGTATGAGACAATGAACGAGATCATGGGCGGTATGTCTACATCCACCCAGAACGCTGCATTCCTCGCAGCTTTGTCCACAAAGAGCGCAAGGTTTGAGACCATCGATGAGATCACGGGCTGCGCTGCAGCAATGCGTGAGCACGCATTGAAGGTTGATAAGCAGGGCATGGAAGTCCTTGAGATCGTAGGAACAGGCGGAGACAGAGCAGGAAGCTTTAACATCTCAACAACATCTGCTTTCGTTGCAGCATCTGCAGGCATCAAGATCGCAAAGCACGGCAACAGAGCTGCTTCATCCAAGTCAGGTACAGCTGACTGCCTCGAAGCTTTGGGCGCAAACATCAATCTTGAACCCGAGAAGTGCGTTGAGCTTCTTAAGAATGTAGGCTTCTGTTTCTTCTTTGCACAGAAGTATCACACATCCATGAAGTATGTAGGACCTATCCGTAAGGAATTGGGATTCAGAACCGTATTTAATATCTTGGGACCTTTGACAAACCCTGCCACACCTGATTTCTATCTTTTGGGTGTATATGACCAGTATCTTGCCGAGCCCATTGCACATGTATTGAAGTCATTGGGAGCAAAGCGTGCACTCGTTGTATATGGTGAGGATAAACTTGATGAGATCTCCGTATCTTCAGAGACATTCGTTGCTGAACTTAAGGAAGACGGAACCATCACGACTTATGAGATCAAGCCTGAGAACTTCGGATTTAAGAGAGGATCAAAGGAAGATATCGTCGGCGGTACTCCTGAAGAGAATGCACAGATTACAAGAGGCATTCTCGAAGGAAAGATCACTGACGTAAGAAAGAGCGTCGTATGCATGAACGCAGGTGCTGCAATCTACGCAGCAGGCAAGGCAAAGACGATCGAAGAGGGCGTAGGCCAGGCCAAGAATCTCATTGAGAGTGGTAAAGCTTTGGAAGCGCTCGACAAGTTTATTGAAGAATCAAATAAGTAAGCAGATCAAGTTAGGGGAATCTCATGGCAGACATTCTGGAACAGATTGCAGATAACAACAGAAAGATATATCTCGATAAGAAACTCGAGGTATCGCTTTCAAAAGTAATGGATCAGGCATTTGCTGCCTCCGGAACTGATTTCGCTTTTGAGAAAAAACTCCGGGAAGAAGGAATGAGTTATATCTGCGAATGCAAAAAGGCATCTCCTTCAAAGGGAATAATCGCCGAAGATTTCCCGTATCTTGAGATTGCAAGATCTTACGAAAAAGCAGGTGCTTCTTGCATCTCATGTCTTACCGAACCCAAGTGGTTTATGGGTTCTCTTGATTATCTTGAAGACATCGCTTCTGAAGTAAGTATTCCGGTCTTAAGAAAAGACTTTACCGTTGATGAGTACATGATCTACGAAGCGCGTGCAAAAGGAGCTTCCGCAATACTTCTTATCTGCTCCCTTCTTGATTCTTCAACGCTCGGAAAATACATAAGACTGTGTGATGAACTGGAACTTACGGCACTGGTCGAAGCGCATGATAAGAATGAGTGCGATATGGCCCTTGGTGAAGGCGCAAGAGTCATAGGCGTTAACAACCGTAACTTAAGGGATTTCACCGTAGATCCGTCCAATTGCTTAAGGCTCAGGGAATATATCGGAGACCAGGCAGTGTTCATCGCCGAGAGCGGAGTTAAGACAAGAGAAGATATCGTGCTTCTCGAAAAGGAAAAGGTTGATGCGGTACTCATCGGAGAATCAATGATGAGAGCTGAAGATAAAACAAAATTCTTGAATGATCTGAGAGGAATATCGTGATGTTTGGAACAGAGCTTAAGATCTGCGGATTATCCAGACTTGAAGACGTCATTGCCGTCAACAGACACGGTGCCGATTATGCAGGTTTTGTTTTCTTCAAAAAATCCAAAAGATATGTAGATCCCTACAAAGCCGGTGAGTTGATAGAATTCTTAAGGTCTGATATAAAACCTGTTGGAGTTTTTTTGGATGAACCGCTCGACAATGTCATTTCTGCTGCAAGAATAAGCGGAGTCGAGATAATCCAGCTTCACGGACATGAGTCTGAAGAATACGTTGAATATGTTAAGCGTACTTTGGACCGTCCCGTAATCAAGGCTTTTAAAGCCGGTGAGGATGCTGCCCTCGAGAAAGCACTGCACTCATCAGCCGATTATGTCATGATCGATTCGGGAGCAGGATCCGGAAAGAAGTTTGACTGGAGCATCTTAAAAGATTTCAAGAGGGATTATTTTCTCGCCGGAGGACTCGACCCTGATACTGTCGGAGAAGCGATAAGATTGCTTGAACCGTTTGCAGTCGATGTGAGTTCAGGAGTTGAGACGGACGGCGTCAAGGATGAAGAAAAAATAGAAATGTTTATAAATGCAGTTAAGTATGGAGGTAAGTATGCCTGATTCAAAGGGAAGATTCGGAATACACGGAGGACAGTATATCCCCGAGACTCTGATGAATGCGGTAATCGAGCTTGAAGAAGCTTATAACCACTATAAGAATGATCCTGAGTTCAATAAGGAACTCACGGAATTGTTAAACGACTATGCGGGACGTCCGTCCAATCTTTACTATGCTGAGAAGATGACCAAAGATCTCGGAGGCGCAAAGATCTATCTTAAGCGTGAAGATCTGAACCACACAGGTTCACACAAGATCAACAACGTTCTCGGTCAGGCTCTTCTTGCAAAGAAAATGGGCAAGACAAGACTCATCGCAGAGACAGGCGCAGGCCAGCACGGTGTAGCAACTGCTACTGCCGCAGCACTTTTCGGCATGGAATGCGTTGTCTTCATGGGCAAGGTCGACACAGAGCGTCAGGCACTGAACGTATACAGAATGAAGCTTCTGGGTGCAGACGTTGTACCCGTTACTTCAGGTACTGCAACTCTTAAGGATGCGGTATCAGAATGCATGCGTGAATGGACTACAAGGATCGATGATACACATTACTGCTTAGGTTCTGTAATGGGTCCTCATCCTTTCCCGACGATCGTAAGGGATTTCCAGGCTGTTATCTCACGCGAGTCAAAGGCACAGATAATGGAGAAGGAAGGCCGCCTTCCTGATTATGTTCTTGCCTGCTGCGGCGGCGGTTCAAATGCCATCGGTTCTTTCTATCACTACATCGGCGATAAGAGCGTTAACCTTATCGGCTGTGAAGCTGCAGGAAGAGGCATTGATACTTTTGAGACAGCAGCTACGATCAACACGGGTAAGCTCGGAATCTTCCACGGCATGAAGTCTTATTTCTGCCAGGATGAATACGGCCAGATAGCTCCGGTATATTCCATTTCCGCAGGCCTCGATTATCCCGGCATCGGTCCTGAACATGCTAATCTCCACGATACCGGCAGAGCACAGTATGTCGCTGTCACTGATGATGAGGCTGTAAATGCCTTTGAGTATCTGTCAAGAACAGAAGGAATCATTCCCGCTATCGAGTCGGCACATGCAGTTGCACATGCAATGAAGCTTGCTCCTACGCTTTCCAAGGACAAGATCATGGTGATCACGATCTCCGGAAGAGGCGACAAGGATTGTGCCGCCATCGCACGTTACAGAGGGGAGAATATCAATGAGTAATATAGCTAAAGCATTTGAGAACGGTAAAGCGTTCGTTCCTTTTATCACATGCGGAGATCCGGATCTTGATACGACTGCGCGCTGCGTTGTTGAGATGCAGAAAGCAGGTGTTTCACTGATCGAGCTCGGCATCCCTTTTTCAGATCCTACAGCTGAAGGTCCTGTCATTATGGAGGCCAGCCTCCGTGCTCTCGAAAACGGATGCACGACGGATAAGGTTTTCGACATGGTAAAGCGCCTCAGAACAGAGCTTAACGTTACTGTTCCCATGGTGTTCATGACATACGCAAACGTCGTATTCTCATACGGAATCGAGAGATTCTGCAAGAAGGCTTCTGAAGTCGGCATCGACGGCATTATCCTTCCAGATGTTCCTTATGAGGAAAAGGATGAGTTCGACGGCATCTGCAAGCAGTACGGAATCGATCTTATCTCGCTTATCGCACCTACCTCAGATGAACGCATCTCAATGGTGGCTTCACAGGCTTCAGGCTTTATCTATATCGTATCAAGCCTTGGCGTAACCGGCGTAAGAAGCCAGATCACGACAGACATTCCTTCGCTCTGTGCAGCAGTTAAGGCTGCAACTGACGTTCCCTGTGCCATAGGATTCGGGATCTCGACTCCCGAGCAGGCTGCAAAGATGGCTCAGAGTGCTGACGGGGTAATCGTCGGTTCGGCTATCGTTAAGATCGTCGCGCAGTACGGAAAGGATGCTCCGGAACATGTCGGAGAGTATGTAAAGTCTATGGTTGACGCAATTAGGTGAACAATCATTAAAACTTTTGAATTTAACTAAGAATAGGGGGGCTTTTCGGTTGAAATGCCCCCCTCGCTTTTATATAATTAACACTCGGAAACTATATTTCATTCCACCAACAAATTCCTTGAAAGGAAAGGAGAAATAGACATGATTTATTCGACAGAAGTCAAGAACATGTGCTCTGTTCATCAGGGTGTTCATCACGGTGCTGCACCGATCCCTGAGGAAGCAAAGTGGGTTAGCGCAAAGGATGTTAAGGACATCTCCGGTTACACACACGGTATCGGCTGGTGCGCTCCTCAGCAGGGTGCTTGCAAGCTGTCCCTCAACGTTAAGGACGGCATCATCCAGGAGGCATTGGTTGAGACAATCGGTTGCTCCGGTATGACACACTCCGCTGCTATGGCATCTGAGATCCTTCCTGGACTTACAGTTCTCGAAGCTCTCAACACAGACCTTGTTTGCGACGCTATCAACACAGCAATGAGAGAACTCTTCCTCCAGATCGTTTATGGTAGAACACAGAGTGCTTTCTCTGAAGACGGTCTCCAGATCGGTGCCGGCCTTGAGGACCTCGGTAAGGGCGCTCGTTCAATGGTAGGTACAACATACGGTACACTCGCTAAGGGTCCCCGTTATCTTGAGCTCACAGACGGTTACATCACAGACCTCGCAATCGACGAGAACGACGAGATCATCGGCTACAAGTTCGTTAACTTCGGTAAGATGATGGATTTCATCAAGAAGGGTGACGAGCCTGCAGAAGCACTCAAGAAGGCTTCAGGTAAGTATGGACGTGTTGACGATGCTGTTAAGTTCATCGACCCGCGTAAGGAATAAGGAGGAATGACAAATGGCAGAGTTATTTGAATCATACGAGAGAAGATTACCCCAGATCAACGCTAAGCTCGCTGAGTACGGTATTGCTTCCATTGAAGAAGCTGAGAAGATCACAAAGGACGCAGGTCTTGATGTTTATCACCTCATCGAAGGCATTCAGCCTATCTGCTTCGAGAACGCTAAGTGGGCTTACACAGTAGGCGCTGCTATTGCAATCAAGAAGAACTGCAGAAGAGCAGCTGACGCTGCTGCTGCAATCGGTGAAGGTCTCCAGGCTTTCTGCATTCCCGGTTCTGTTGCTGACAGACGTAAGGTAGGTCTTGGCCACGGTAACCTCGGTAAGATGCTCCTCGAAGAGGACACAGAGTGCTTCGCATTCCTCGCAGGTCACGAGTCATTCGCAGCTGCAGAGGGCGCTATCGGTATTGCTGAGAAGGCTAACAGAGTTCGTCAGAAGCCCCTCAGAGTTATCCTTGACGGTCTTGGAAAGGACGCTGCAAAGATCATCTCCAGAATCAACGGCTTCACATATGTTGAGACAGAGTATGACTATAAGACAGGCGAGCTCAAGGAGCTCTCAAGAACATGCTATTCAAAGGATCCTGCATCCCCGAGAGCAAAGGTTAACTGCTATGGTGCAGATGACGTTCAGGAAGGTGTAGCTATTCTTTGGAAGGAGAACGTTGACGTTTCCATCACAGGTAACTCAACAAATCCTACAAGATTCCAGCACCCTGTTGCAGGTACATACAAGAAGGAGCGCCTCGAGGCAGGCAAGAAGTACTTCTCTGTTGCTTCCGGTGGTGGTACAGGCCGTACACTTCACCCTGATAACATGGCTGCAGGTCCTGCTTCCTATGGTATGACAGATACTATGGGCCGTATGCACTCTGACGCTCAGTTCGCAGGTTCTTCTTCAGTTCCTGCTCACGTTGAGATGATGGGTCTTATCGGTGCAGGTAACAACCCGATGGTTGGTATGACTGTTTCCACAGCAGTATCCGTTGAGGAAGCTGCTAAGGCAGGCAAGTTCTGATAAATACTTAATCAGTTTTCAATGAGGCCGTCATTTACATGACGGCCTTTTTTGATGAATAAGCATAGTGACAACTTGAAATGTTTTATTTTATTGTTTTTGTGGGTTTGAGGCGAAATATACTCCGTGCTATTATTGAAAAAGTAATTTTCTTTCGGAGGGTTATATGGAAGCCGAATTTATTCCTTTAATGTACAACACTTTATGGGCACTTGTACCACCGGTTGTGGCTATCGTGTTAGCACTCATTACCAAAGAAGTCTACAGTTCACTTTTTATCGGTGTTGCGGTAGGCGGTTTGATCTATTCTTTTACTGCAACCCCTGTTAAATATCTTTATATGGTCCATCCTGTTCCTGCATTGGAACATGTTTTCAAGGACGGAATCATAGCATCTCTTTCTGATTCATATAATGTCGGAATCCTTGTTTTCCTTGTATTCCTTGGCATTATAGTTGCCTTGATGAATAAGGCCGGAGGATCTGCCGCATTCGGCAACTGGGCATCCAAGCATGTTAAATCCAGAGTCGGATCCCAGCTTGCAACAATTGGCCTCGGTGTCCTGATCTTTATCGATGACTACTTTAACTGCCTTACTGTAGGTTCTGTTATGAGACCTGTTACGGACAGACAGAAGATCTCCCGTGCAAAACTTGCATATCTTATAGATGCTACGGCAGCGCCTGTCTGCATTATCGCTCCGGTATCTTCCTGGGCAGCAGCTGTATCCGGCTTCGCACCGGAAGGAACAAACGGACTCATGCTCTTTATAAGGGCTATTCCATATAACTATTACGCACTTTTAACTATCCTCATGATGATCCTCATGGCCGTTTTCAAGATCGAATTCGGACCTATGGCACGTCACGAGATCAATGCTAAGAACGGAGATATCTTTACCGTTAAAGCACCTGTTGCAGCGGGAGAAGAGAACGTCGAGAAGAAGGGTAAGGTTATTGACCTTGTTCTTCCCGTAATCGTCCTTATTATCTGCTGTGTTATCGGAATGATCTACACCGGCGGATTCTTCGGCGGTGAACTTGAAGGAAACGTCTTCGAGAGATTTATAACTTCATTCGGTGACAGCGATGCATCCGTAGGACTTGCATACGGTTCATTCGGAGGAATCGTTTTCACAGTTATATTCTATCTTTTCAGAAGGGTCCTTAAGTTTAAGGACTGCATGACATGCGTTGAAGAAGGATTCAAGGCGATGGTAGGCCCAATCACCATTCTTACTCTTGCATGGTCATTAAAGGCTATGACTGAGTCTTTGGGCGCTGCTGATTTTGTAGCTGCTTTCGTAGAGAGCAGAAAGGGTGATTTCAATGTGCTGCTTCCTGCGATCATATTCCTTATTGCATGCCTCTTGTCATTTGCAACAGGAACATCATGGGGAACATTCGGTATTCTTATCCCAATCACTCTTGAAGTATTCAAGCTCAATGACCCTGATCCCGCAAAGGCAACTCTTGCCGTAATCTGTGTATCTGCATGTATGGCGGGTGCCGTATGCGGTGACCACTGCTCACCGATATCAGATACGACTATCATGAGCTCGGCCGGAGCACAGTGCAATCATATAGCGCATGTATCCACCCAGCTCCCTTACGCTCTTACATGTGCAGGAGTATCATTTGTAACTTATATGATCGCCGGAATCGTAAAGAATGCCGTACTCTCTCTTGCTATAGGTATTGTTCTTATGGTTGGAACGATACTTGTTCTTAAGAAAGTTTTGCCGACTCCTGATTCCGCTTCTTTGCAGAAAGAGTCTCAGAAACCTGCGAAAGGATAATAGCAGAAAACATAACAATGCATCCTGCCAGTTCTCTCGGCAACAATCCTTCTTTAAGGATTATTGCAGCCGCAATGACAGCGAAGACCGACTCGAGACACATGAGCAGGGAAGCCACGACAGGACTTGCATGTTTCTGTCCCACGATTTGAAGAGTATATGCAATGCCGCAGCTCATTATTCCCGAATAAAGAAGGGAAGGGGCTGCGGTTTTTATATCTGCTAAAACAGGTTTCTCGAATATGAACATTGCTACAATTGATATTACTGCCGCAACGGTGAACTGCATGAAGGACAGCTGTACACCGTTGATGTTTTCTTCCAGGAATTTATCTATCAGCATTATCTGTACGGCATAGAAGACAGCACAGATAAGCGCAAGCGCATCGCCGAGGTTTACCGATGTGAGATCTGAAGGATCTATGCAGAGAAGGAAGAGTCCTGCAATTCCCATTATGATCGAAGCCCACGTAAGTACTGCAATCTTTTTCTTAAGGAATAAGACCGAGAAAAGCGGCACGAAGAACATATAGAAAGCCGTGATGAAAGCTATCTTACCTGAAGTAGAATAATAGAATGCGAACTGCTGGAAGTTCTGCGCGATCGAGAATACGATGCCGAGTATCAGGCCTGAACGCAGAGTCTTTTTTCTGAAATCAAAGCCCTTGTTGACTATGAGCGTAATAGGGAGAAGGAAAAGTACGCCGAGCGTAGTCCTTATGCCCGTGAAAGTAAATGCATCGATGCTCTGCATGCCGATGGACTGGGCAACAAAAGATGAACCCCAGATTAGGGCAGTGATAAGAAGCAGTACAATACCGATCGGCTTGGTGCGGCGCATTGTGTTTCCTTTCTTTGTGTATAAAGCAAAAGAAATATATATTAAGGCGGTGGGATTTGCAAGGTGTTGGTATTGGTATGAGGCTGATTTACTTACTAAAATGCGTTTTTCCAGATTTAGTAAGTAAGGGGTGGGGGTATATAAGCTGTTTTGCCATGCTTTTTCGCGAAAACAGGTCATCTTGCGTGATGTTTTCGGAGTACAGCATTGGAAGAGGCCCTTAAAACTGCAATTCACATCTTTTTCGAGGGCGTAAGCGAAAAAGTTTACTTACCAAATTCATGTTTATAGATTTTATTAAGTAAATCCTGTCTAAAATCTTGACGCATACCCCCAGGGGGTATATATTGTTTGCAGATAAATATACCCCCAGGGGGTATGCTTGAGCGGAGGTAAGAGCCATGTCTGAGAAGAAGTGCCCGCATTGCCAGAAGAAAAACAGATCCGAAGAGGAGATTAAGGATATGATCACCCGTCTGAACCGCATCGAAGGTCAGATCAGGGGCATCCGCAAGATGATCGAAGAAGATGCTTACTGTGTTGATATCCTTACGCAGGTAAGCGCAGCAAGATGTTCGCTTAACAGTTTCTCCAAGGTGCTTTTAGGAAATCACATCAAGACATGTGTTGCCGATGACATCAGGAACGGTTCGGATGAAAAGACTGAAGAATTGGTTGAGCTTCTTCAGAAACTAATGAAATAACTATCAACCTTAGAAAGTGTATCCTTATGGATAACATTGGAACTAAAACCGAGAAGTACTTAGTTACCGGAATGAGCTGCGCCGCGTGCCAGGCACATGTCGAAAAGGCTGTGTCAGGAGTTGACGGCGTTGAGTCATGCAGCGTGTCGCTCCTTACAAACTCGATGAGCGTTACCGGTACGGCTGACCCTGAAAAGATAATCAAAGCGGTGGAAGATGCAGGATACGGAGCTTCTCCTGAAACAAAAGGTGATAAGGCTGACAGCAGTCTCCTGAAAAACATGGAAGCCCGGCTTGAAGACCACGAGACTCCGGTTCTCAAAAGAAGGCTCGTAAGCTCGATTGTATTCCTGATCGCACTCATGTATTTTTCCATGGGTGTTTCTATGTGGGGCTGGCCTGTCCCGTCTTTTCTTGAACACAACATGGTCGGCATCGGAATTATCGAGATGCTGCTCTCAGGAATCGTTCTGGTGATCAATAAAAAGTTCTTTGTGAACGGGTTTAAGGCTCTTTTGCATAAGGGAACCAACATGGATACTCTGGTAGCCATGGGGTCCGGAATATCCTATATTTACAGCGTTGTAACATTGTTACACATGACTTCTGAGCATTCACACGAGGCTCAGATGGCTCTTATGGACGAACTTTACTTTGAGTCGGCCGCCATGATCTTAACTCTCATTACGATAGGCAAACTCCTTGAGGCAATTTCAAAAGGAAGGACCACAAATGCGCTTAAGGGACTCCTCGATCTCCAGCCCAAGACAGCCGTTCTCTTAAGAGACGGGAATGAAGTTACCGTTCCCATTGAGGAAGTAAGAGCAGGTGATATCTATGTTGTCAGACCGGGCGGATCTATTCCTGTTGACGGAGAGATATTCGAGGGTGACTGCACGGTGGATGAATCCGCTCTGACAGGTGAATCCGTTCCCGTTGATAAGCAGGCAGGAGACAAGGTGTCAGCAGCTACCATAAACAAAACGGGATTTATTAAGTGCCGTGCCGAGAAAGTCGGTGAGGATACAACACTTGCCCAGATAATCAGGATGGTAAGTGAATCAGCTGGTTCCAAAGCGCCTATTGCCAGGATCGCAGATAAGGTATCGGGCGTGTTTGTTCCAGCAGTTCTGGTGATCGCTGCGATTGTCTTTGCAATATGGATGTTTATCGGTGCTCCTATAGGTGATTCTCTGACAAGAGCGATAGCCGTTCTTGTAGTAAGCTGCCCGTGTGCGTTGGGACTCGCTACACCTGTTGCGATAATGGTGGGTAACGGCGTTGCCGCCAAAAACGGCATACTGTTCAAGACTTCTTCTTCGCTGGAGCAGACGGGCAAAGCAGACATAATAGTACTTGATAAGACCGGAACCATTACAAGCGGTATTCCGAAGGTTACGGATATCGTCACAGCAAATGACGTCAGTGAGAATGAACTTCTTAATGATGCATATGCGCTCGAGCAGGGCAGCGAACATCCTTTGGGAAGGGCAATAACGGATTACTGCACTTCGAAAAACTTGACTGCAGCGCAGATAGAAGATTTCAAAGTGTTTGCGGGAAATGGCCTTGAAGGCAGAATAGACGGACGTATGCTCCGTGGCGGAAACCTAAGCTTTATATCAAAAAATTGCACGGTTGATAGTGAGATAAGGGCCAGAGCCGATGAATTGTCAGGGCAGGGAAAAACACCTTTGTTCTTTGAATCAGAAGGTAAGCTCAGGGGAATTATCGCGGTAGCGGATACGCTGAGAGAAGATTCATCTGAAGCGATAGAAGAGTTCAAGAAAATGGGACTTTATACGGTTATGCTGACAGGTGACAACAGAAGAACTGCAGATGCAATAGGAAAGACTGCAGGCGTTGATCTGACCATCGCAGATGTTCTTCCGGGTGATAAGGAGAAAGTTGTAAAAACTCTTCAAAAATACGGCAAGGTCATTATGGTCGGTGACGGCATAAACGATGCTCCTGCTCTTACTTCAGCAGATATCGGAATGGCAATTGGTGCGGGTACTGACATAGCAATCGATGCGGCCGATTGTGTTCTCATGAAATCAGATTTGAAAGATGCTGCTGCAGCATTAAGAATATCCAGAAGGACGATAACCAATATTCATGAGAATCTTTTCTGGGCCTTCATATATAATGTCGCTCTTATTCCTGTAGCGGCAGGTGCCTACGCGGCGTTGGGAATTACAATGTCACCAATGCTCGGAGCTGAGGCTATGAGTATCTCAAGCTTTACCGTATGCATGAATGCGTTGAGGCTTAATCTCGTAAAGCCATATGAATCCTGGCACGACAGGGCAAAGAGCAATGTCAGGAACATGAGCGGTGAGATTGAAAATGAATTCAATAAAATAACAATAAAGGAGAACAACAAAATGGAAAAGACTATTACTATCGAAGGCATGATGTGCGGACACTGCGAAGCAACAGTAAAGAAGGCTTTGGAAGCTTTGGAAGGCGTTATTTCTGCTGATGTTTCTCACGATAAGGGTACGGCAGTTGTCGCTCTCGAGAAAGATGTTGCAGACGATATTCTTACAAAGGCTGTTGAGGACAAGGATTTTAAAGTTACAGGCATTTCCTGACAGAACGAAAAGGCTGTTTGCAACAACCTAAATAATAATTGATAGTCCATTTCCCCGCTTCAATGTATAATTGTAATGTTTGAGGTGGGGAAATATGATTCATATACTAATTGTCGAAGACGAAAAACCAATATCAAATCTTATCAGGATGAGCCTTACAAAATCAGGCTATTCATGCACGTGTGCATTTGACGGCGAAGAGGCTCTCAATATGATCAAGAACAACGTTTATGACCTTATTCTTCTTGATGTAATGATCCCGAAGATCGACGGATTCTCTCTTATGCAGTATATCCGTCCGATGAAGGTTCCGGTTATATTCCTTACTGCAAAGAATATGGTCGAGGACAGAGTAAGAGGCCTTGAGCTTGGTGCAGAAGATTATCTTGCCAAACCGTTCGAGATCATCGAATTGCTTGCAAGAGTAAATGTAGTTTTGCGCCGATATAACAAGACGGATACAGAGATCCGTATTGCAGGCCTTGTTATCGATACAAAAGCAATGATCGTCTATAAAGATTCTTATCCGATTCCGCTTACGCCGAAGGAGTATGAACTGCTTCTTCTTTTCGCGAGGAACCCCGGAATCGCGATGTACAGAGAGACGATTTATGAGCGCGTCTGGAATGAACCTTTCCCATATGGAAGCAAGACAGTAGATCTTCATGTTCAGAGACTTCGTAAGAAGCTCGGATGGGAAGAGGTTATTCATGCTGTGCCGAAGGTAGGATACAGGCTGGAGGCTTAATAATGCGATTCCGGCAGAAGATGCTCCTCGTAATGATCTGGCTTCTCACATTAAGTTACGGTGTGGGAGGTCTTCTTCTGATACGACAGAATTTCAGAAGTAGCCTTGAACAGTACGAGAATATCTGTGCGGAATCTTATGAGATGCTTCTTCAGTCAGTTCAGCTCGTTAACTTCGTTGATATCCAGCAGGATTTCTCAAGCATCAGTACTGCGCTTGAACGTATGAATACGGCTGACAGTCTTGTCGGCATCAGTCTCATTAGAGGTGACAGGATCCTTTATCAGAATGGTGAGAGCAAATCCGATTATGATACGGAATCCGAATTTGAATCGTTCCTTTTTACAAGAGACGGAAGACATCTGTATCAGATAAACGGCGTCATCAAGACAAACGAGAAACCGCTTGAACTGGTTATCCTTTATGACGTCACTCCAGTATACCAGGCAAGAGATGATCAGTTGAAAGTATATCACCAGGTTCTTATTGTTCTGATACTCATCGGAGGTCTTGCAGCGTGGATCACGTCATACCTTATTACCAAACCTTTGTATAAGTTATCCAGAACGGCCAGGGAATTGTCCTCAGGCCATTACGATTCAAGAGTCAATTCAAAGTCGCACGATGAGATAGGACAGCTCGGTTCAGACTTTGATAACATGGCCGAAAAACTTGAAGATAACATTACAGAGCTCCGTATGTCGATGGAACAGCAGGAACGCTTCATGGGAAGCTTTGCGCATGAACTTAAGACACCTATGACATCCATCATCGGTTATGCGGATCTTTTAAGAAGCCAGGCATTAAATGCCGATGAGACACAGGAAGCCGCTAACTATATTTTCTCTGAAGGCAAGAGACTTGAATCGTTGTCGTTAAAGCTTCTCGATATGCTCATGATGAAGAAACAGGATATCAAGTTTGTTCCGACCGATATGAAGAATATGATCGAGACGCTTACTATTCATCTTCAGCCTGTATATAAGAAAAACAGGATCGTGCTCCAGTGCCGTCTTGAACCCTCAATGTGCATGGTTGAGCCTGACCTTTTCAGCTCCGTTATTACTAACCTTCTGGATAACGCCAGAAAGGCACTTGATAATGGCGGAAACATCATGATACTCGGCGAGAGTGTAAAGGGTTTTTACCGCATAAGAGTTATCGATAACGGAAGAGGAATGCCGGAAGAAGCAATCAAGCATATTACCGAAGCTTTCTACCGTGTTGATAAATCACGTTCAAGGGCGCAGGGCGGTGTAGGACTCGGATTGAATCTTTGTAAGGAGATAATTGAACTCCATAACGGAACCATCTCTTTCGCATCAAGAGAAGGTAATGGAACATGCGTTACCGTTATGATAAAGGAGATAACGGGATGAGAAAACTGAGTTCTGTGATTACTGCATTTTTCATTATTCTCGCAGCCGCTTTCGGGTGGTTCCTTCCCATTGTTGATTTTGATGCATACGATAAGTTCAGCGAAGGTATGCAGAAAGATCTTGAGATCCAGCAGATCAATCTCTCGTACAGGGATGACCTTGCGATGAATCAGAAGATCGGCATCGCAAACGTGGATTATGAAATCTCCGGCGGTGTTGAGATCGATAAAGGCATATTCGTCCAGGAAGAAGAACTTGCCAAGATAATGGGAGATTTTCTTGCTGACTTTACCGGATACAGATTCAACGTGGCACAAAACTGGTATGCAGCGCCGATGATAATCAATCTCGAAAATAACAGAGGTACGATCGTTGTCTGGGCCGTATCTATACTTCTTGATGATCACTGGACATTCGATTGTCTTGTTGATGATAAGACAGGTGCTATTCTGCGATGCGGATTCTATGGTGATGCGGAATACTGGGATGACCTCGTTCACGGTTTTGATGATTCAACTGACGGATACCAGTTCTTAAGCGACAGATTCCGCACGGCTATTTATAATCACTATGCTTCAAGACTCAATGCGAAAATAGTTACTTACCATCTGGTTGATAATACATATTACGAGGATTCGGCTACTTATCTGTTTATTTTCAAGGATGATAAGAACTACACATTTGAGTTATCGGTTAACTTTTCCACTCCGTATGGCATGATATATTCAATCTAGCATTTGTTTACAATTGATGCCATTTTGATGCCGATTTAGTACTTTTTTGATTTTCTCCTTTGTGATAATAACCTCAGAAGTTAAGCAAAGGGGGGAAAGACATGTTTCCGGATTTGGCGTTAAAAGTTAAAAATCATGCCGCAAATATGGGGAGCGGATTCGTTGTTATTGCGGGCTTCCTGCTCGCAATAACAATGGTGTTTGTTATTGTTTTCGCACGCTGGAACGCAGTCAGAAACAGTTCTTCTTTCAGTATATATACTGACAAACCGAGGGTGGAATCTTCGGTCGAAGATTCCGGCCACGTTGCGTTAGTACTGCCTGATAAGAGCGGAAATTAGAAATCTTATCAATCTTCACCGACGAATACATTCCAAGATGCAATCTCTGTATCACTTATGGTCTTCATCACGAGTTTTGCATTGTCGAGAAGATAGTCGCTGTAGCCCGAAGACCAACCGCGTTTAACCAGTTCCTTGACAATAGAGCCGCTTATTTCTTCAATAAGATCTACCTTACCCGGACTTTCTTCTTCGCTCATTTGAGAAAGCTTCAAAAGCGGCTCAGCCACGCAGCTCAAGGTGGTAAACTCCTTCATCGCTCTAAACCGCCATTTGTAGTATGGCATATACCGGCCGTTAAGAAGGAACAATGCCGCAGTAATCTTGTATATGAATTCTGTAACGCAGCAATAAGCGGCCCCGATATCACCACGTTTTATGGAGCGAACATAATTAAATTGCCCGGTTTTACCCGCCATGGCAAGGTCTGCAGCGACTTTCTTCTTTATTAGATCTTCCGGATAGAAACCCGCCCAAACATTTCTTATAGCACTGAATTCACCTGAAGGGTCACGAAATACTTTTCCGTTGACTGCTTCGGATAAATGCATCATGGGAGTGGCAAGCCATTCCTGTGTAGTAACAGGCGCTTTTGTCATTCCCGTATGTTCAAAATAGAATTCTTCAATACTGTGCACACCGACACGGTGGCTTCTGGCACCTGTCATTATGTTGCTTGGTTCAGCCATTCCGACATCGGCTCTGTGGTTTAATATGAACTCTTCCACGGGAAGTTCATCATATGCTTTCTGAAGTTCGTCACCGATCTTCTTCTTAAGTTCTTCGGGAAGCCACAGGCAGAAGCCCGGAGCGTAGTCGTGATCACGTGAGATATAGTCATCGTATCCGAAGCATTCTGATGTCTGTCCGACCAGGCCTGCTGCTATTTCATCTTTATATTCAGCGAAGTTTTTCTCGAGCATCGGAAGACCGTACTCTTCGAAAAACATTTCTGAGATCTTAAGTCCGTTCCACATAATCAGATCAACCTTTATGCAAAAAATAAGAAGCGCTGAACAGTCAACGCTTCCTATATTTTACATTAGTTTTCTGAAATCGATTATTTCGCTGTTGCCATCTGCTGGGCCTGAACTGCGGTGATAACGATTACGCCGGCAAGCTCGTCAACGCTGCATCCTCTGGAAAGGTCGTTAACGGGCGCTGCAAGACCCTGAAGGAAGCTGTAAGCTTCTGCCTTGCCGATTCTCTGGATGAGCTTATAACCGATGTTTCCGGCCTCAAGGTTAGGGAAGATGAGGACGTTAGCCTGACCTGCAACGGGTGAGCCGGGAGCCTTTGATGCACCGATCTCGGGAATGATGGCGGCATCAAGCTGCAACTCGCCGTCCAAAAGGACATCAGGATACTTTTCTTTGGCGATCTTTACTGCTTCTACTACCTTATCAACGAAGGGGTGATTTGCTGAACCCTTTGTAGAGTGGCAGAGGAAAGCAACCTTGGCTTTCTTTCCGATGAGTGCTTCAAATGATGCAGCAGATTCTGCACCGATCTCAGCGAGTTCTTCAGGTGTAGGATCCTGCATGAGTGCGCAGTCAGCACAGAGGATGATGCCGTCTTCACCGATAGACTTGTCGGGAAGTTCGAACATGAAAGCGATGGATGCGATCTTTCTTTCAGGTGCTGTCTTAATGATCTGGAGAGCAGGTCTTAACATGTCTGCAGATGTATGGCATGCACCTGATACAAGACCGTCAGCATCACCTGACTTGACCATCATGATGCCGAATGTGAGCTTGTCACCTGAGATGAGTTCTTTTGCCTTTTCAAAGGTCATGCCTTTCTTTGCTCTGATCTCTGCAAGAAGAGCTGCATACTTATCGATCTCTGCTGACTTTGTGTGATCAAGTATCTGTACGCCTCTAAGGTCTGCACCGAGTCTTGCTGCGGAACCCATGACTTCTTCTTCAGTTCCGATGATTATGGGAGCAGCGGTACCGTCAGCGAGGACCTTTGCTGCTGCAAGTATTGTTCTGTCGTCTTCTGATTCGGGAAGAACGATAGTCTTAACGTCGTTTCTGGCTCTGTTCTGGATTGTCTCGATAAAACTCATATCAATATCTCCTTAAAGAAAATCGAATCCTTCGAATCTCGGTTTGCCCGGATATATCTTTGCCTGCTCGTCGCCTCTTAAAACTCTCAATGCGGCAGCTCTCATAGCTTCATGTTCAAGCTCACCGGGGTAGGAGGCGATAGGTGCGATCCATCCGCATGCTTCAGTGATGCCGTCAAGCACATCCTGGAAACGCATGAGACCGCCTGTTAGAACGATGCCGTCAACTTCGCCGTGAAGAACGCATGCCATGGATCCGATCCACTTTGTGATCTGATAGATCATTGCGTTCCAGATAAGCTTAGCTTTGGGGTCACCTGCTTCAACCATCTCGTGGATAGTATCTGAATTGGAAGTGCCGAACCAGGAGGAGAGACCGCCAGTAGCAAGGCAGAGGCTTCTGATCTCTTCCTTAGGTCTGTCATATAACTTAGTGAGAACATCAGTAACTGCCATTGTTCCCATTCTTGTAGGAGTCATCGGGCCGTCTCCGCCGCTTCCGTCATTGGCATCGATCATTCTGCCGTGCTGATGCGCAGTGATCGTGATTCCGCCGTCGATGTGGCATACGATGAGGTTCATCTCGTTATATTTTTTGCCGACACTCTTAGCATACTTATGAGCTGTTGCCCTGAGGTTAAGAGCGTGAGTGGCAGATGTTCTGTATATGCCTTTAACGCCTGTGATCCTTGCAACATCCTGATATTCGTCAACAACGATGGGGTCTACCATGAGAAGTCTTCCGCCGAATTCGTCGTGAAGTCTCTTGGCCATCTGTACGCCGAGCATGCTTGAGTGATATACGCCGCCCTTGGCTTCACGGACGTCGTTTATGAGTCTGTCGTCTACTTCATATGTGCCGCCCTCGATCGGGTAGCAAGCTCCGCCTCTTCCGACGATGGCATCAACACCCGTAAGGTCAATGTTGTTATCTTTCAGCCACTTCATTACATATTCCATACGGTAATCCAGCTGGTCGTTAATCGTAGGGAAATTTTTTAGGATCGCTGAATCGTGGAATACGTTGCCTTCAAGAATGCTTTTCTCGTTCTCGAAAAACTCTACTTTGGTTGACGTGCTGCCGGGATTTACTACGAAAATCCTGTAAACTTTTGAATCTGACATAAAAATTTCCCTCTTTTCTTAAAGATAACTACGACAGTATACACGCAAATTGTCTGAAAAGCATTCTTAACATTACCTTAAATTTTATAAAAATCCGTTGCTTTTTTACGGAATAGTAAATAAATATTGAGTATAATACCCTTCGGAACAGGTGTTTTGACCTGACAGGGAGGATAATATGGAAGATAAAGCTTTTCGCAGGGGATTATCCGTCGCTGCAATCGTGCTGATCGTGATATCTGCTGTGTTATTGACTCTTACAAACACAAACGGATTATTGTATGGTTCGGAAGCGGTGCTTTACGGCGTTCCTTTCGTTGCGGCAGCAGCATTGCCGCTTTTGGCAGTCCTTTTGATCCTTACGCAGTTTTACACGAGAACGGATACCATCGAAGAGATGCTTGGTGCTATCGCGGTCAGATATGCGATCTTCGGATGGTGCTTCGTCTTCGTGATCAAGCTTGCATCAATATTGCTGAGTGTTTTCTTTTACGATTTTTACACTGAGAATTTCGCAACGATATACATAGTTCTTAACTCGATAAATGTTTGTGTTATCGGAACTACGGTCCTTGCATTAGCACTTAGAAAACTTCCGGTAACCAAGATAGAGAAGAAACCCATGAAGATCGGACAGCTTCTGCTTCTTATAATGATGATGTACGGACTCACACAGGTCGGATCTCTCATGGGAATGCCGATACATTTGGTCCTGACAACTATCGGTTCTATGACCGCTGACAGCGAGGATGCTGCAGCAGAACTCAGCAACAATCTGGTATTCTCATCAGGCACGGTCATAAGGATCATTTCCATTGGAATACTGCCTGCAATATTTGAGGAACTCCTGTTCAGAAAGTTTCTTATTGACAGGACCATCCGTCACGGCGAATTTATCAGTTGCGCAATGTCAGGAATCATGTTCGGTCTGTGGCACGGCAATTTCCAGCAGTTCTTCTTTGCATTCTTTATCGGTGTGTTATTTGCTTTTGTGTACATAAGGACAGGTAACATAATCTACACCATGATCATGCACGCGAGCATGAATCTCGTAACATCAACTGTAACGGTCGAACTGTTTAACGCATTGATGAAGAGCATGGGAATCGATATGGCAACCGGAAATATTAATGCCAATATTGATGATTCAGTTATCATAAAGTCCGTTTTGCCGATGCTTTTGCTCCTTTTGCTTTGGATCGGATTACTGGTAAGTTTCCAGATAGTCGGATTTATCATGCTTATCGTAAAACGCAAGAAATTTAAGTTGGCTGTAATGCCAGGAGAGCCGGCAAGAAAAGCCATTTTGCACTCGATGACACACAGCGTTGAGATGTGGATATTCTTCTCGTTTGCATTATTGCTTTTCGTATACCAATACATACCGGATATTATTGCAACGATAATTGAACTTAACGGAAAATAATAATACCAACAAAAAGAGGTTGTCGATTAAGACAACCTCTTCTATTTGCATAATCAGTTGATATAAGATTACTTCTTGCTCTTCTTAGAAGGCTTTGTGTTAACCTTATCCTTGAGTGCCTTACCAGCCTTGAACTTAGGAGCTGTGCAAGCCTTGATCTTTGTAGCTGCACCTGTCTGAGGGTTACGGCCTGTTCTAGCAGCTCTCTCGGATGTCTCGAATGTACCGAAACCAACGAGCTGAACCTTACCCTTGTTCTGAAGCTCATCAGATACTACTTCGATGAAAGCCTTAACTGCAGCGTCAGCATCCTTCTTGGAGATGTCAGCCTTAACAGCGATTGCATCAACTAATTCTGTTCTGTTCATTATTAAATCCTCCCTGAATATGGGTTAAATACTTTGCCGGAAAGGGCTTTAGCCACCGACAATGCCGATATTATAAAGTTCTTTGACATTAAAAACAAGAGAATTTGAGGGTTTTTGAGATATTTTTTTTGAATAAAACCCATTATTTTAGGGATTTTGAGGGTGAGAGGGCGGGAGTTGACACCTGAAATGTGTTGTGATAATATTTGCACAAATGAACATATGAGCAATCGTTCATATGATAAACCGGAAGGAGAATCGCAAATGGCACACGATCACGCAGCTTTACTGAAACATATTAAGGCTGATATGCCTTCAGATGAACTGTTACAGGACTTGGGCGATCTTTTCAAGATCTTCGGTGATACCACAAGGATCAAGATCATGTATGCGCTTTACGAAGATGAGATGTGCGTATGTGCGATAGCTGATCTTCTCGGCATGACCCAGTCTGCTATATCACATCAGCTCAAGGTTCTTAAAGCTGCCAATCTTGTTGAGAGCAGAAGAGAAGGAAAGACCATTTATTACAGTCTTGCAGATGACCATGTTAAATCTATCATCGCGCAGGGCTATGAACATTTAACGGAGTAATTAAATTAGAAGGAGCATTCATATGAAAAAGACATTTGAATTGGAAGATCTTGATTGCGCTAATTGCGCCATGAAGATGCAGGAAGCTATCTTGAAGATACCCGGAGTTCAGAACTGCGAAGTAAACTTCATTAAGCAGAAGATGACCTTGGAAGCTGATGATGCCGAATTCGACAAGATCGTAAAACTCGCTGTAAAAGCAATTGCAAAAGTAGAACCTGACTGCACCGTATTACTGTAATCACTGAAGGGATGCTCATATGATACGGCATCCCTTTTATTTGAATCCTCAACCGGAGATATGACCATGAAGTATAAGCTCACCAAAAAGCAGAAGAAAATGACGATAAGGATAATCATTGCCCTTGCATTACTGGCGGTAATTGCAGTTACACTGCACTTTATCGAGCTTCCCTGGTGGGCTGAACTCATTCTTTATGCAATTCCTTATGCAATCGCAGGATATGATGTCCTTAAGACCGCATTCATCAATCTGATCCACGGACAGATCTTTGATGAGAAATTTCTCATGATGGTTGCGACAGTTGGTGCATTCGGCACGGGGGAATATCCGGAAGCATCTGCAGTAATGCTCTTTTACCAGGTAGGTGAATTATTCCAGAGTATTGCTGTCGGCAGATCGAGAAAGTCCATTGCAAAGCTCATGGACATAAGACCTGACAGTGCGACCGTAATAAGAGACGGTGAAGAGATAGAAGTATCTCCCGAAGATGTTGAGGTGGGAGAGATCATAATCGTTAAACCCGGCGAAAAGATTCCCTTGGACGGTGTTATCACCGAAGGAGAGAGCTCTGTCAACCAGGCAGCATTGACGGGTGAATCCGCACCTGTGGACAAGGCTTATAGTGACAACGTTATCTCGGGTACTCTGAACCTCACTGGTGTAATCAAAGTAAGAACAACATCTACATTCGGACAGAGCACCGTATCGAAGATATTGGAGCTTGTCGAGAATGCATCTGACAAGAAGGCAAAAGTTGAGAATTTCATTACTAAATTTGCAAGATATTACACTCCTGCAGTTGTAATCGCAGCGTTGCTTCTTGCGGTCATTCCGCCGCTCTTCCTGGGCATCGGAAACTGGGAGATCTGGAAGACATGGCTTACGAGAGCGTGCGTTTTCCTTGTCGTATCCTGCCCCTGTGCACTTGTAGTATCGGTTCCGTTATCTTTCTTTGGCGGTATCGGCGGTGCATCCAAGGACGGAATACTTATCAAGGGTGCCGGATACATGGAAGTTTTATCCAAGATCGACACAGTTGTCTTTGATAAGACGGGTACGCTTACAAAGGGCGTTTTCGAGGTCGATGACGTACATCCCAACATCGTAAGTGTAGCCGAATTGAAAGATATTGCAGCTTGCTGCGAGAGCTTCTCGAGCCACCCCGTCGCACAGTCTATCGTAAGGGCTCATGAAGGCCATATTGATAAGTCACTTATCGGAGACGTAAATGAGATCGCAGGCAAGGGCGTAAAGGCTGTTGTTGACGGTAAGACATACTATTGCGGCAACGGCCAGCTCATGGATATGTGCGGCGCAAAATGGCACGACTGCCATCTGAGCGGAACGATAATCCATGTAGCAAGGGAAACAGACGGTGATGTCGAATATTTGGGACACATCATCATCAATGACCAGATCAAGGAAGATTCCGAAGCAGCAATAAAGGAACTCAAAAGTGTTGGTGTTAAACGCCTGGTAATGCTTACCGGTGATAAGAAGAGCGTTGCCGAAAATGTTGCAAATAAGCTTGGTCTGACAGGCTTCTTTGCTGAACTCCTTCCGGCTGACAAAGTCTCGAAAGTAGAAGAACTTCTTTCTACTGAAAAGGGCAGACTTGCTTTCGTAGGTGACGGTATTAACGATGCACCTGTTCTCATGCGTGCCGACTGCGGAATCGCAATGGGCGCAATGGGTTCTGACGCAGCCATTGAATCTGCCGATGTCGTCCTCATGGATGATAAGCCTTCCAAGATTGCAGATGCAATGAAGATCGCCAGAAAAACAATGAGGATCGTCTGGGAAAACATTATCTTTGCACTCGGCGTAAAGGCTGTGATCCTTATTCTTGGAGCTTTTGGTATCGCAAATATGTGGATCGCGGTATTCGGCGATGTCGGAGTTCTCATAATTGCAATTCTCAACGCAATGAGATGCATGAAGAAAATAAGTAAATAAATTTAAATTTGTCTTGCGGTTTAAACTTTTTTGGGTAGTATTAGAACAGCATTTTAAAGGGAGGTTCTATTATGAAGTTCAAAAAAGTATTGGCTTCTATCCTGGCAGCAGGTCTTACAATGACGTGTTTTACTGCCTGCGACCTGGATGAAGACTATGACTACGAAGACGACGGTTATGAGTACGAGGAAGACGAAGACACCGACGAGACGGGTAGCAACGCCGGTAACAGCGGCAACAGCGGCTCAGTAAGATCTGCTTCTTCAATGCAGATGTCTGTAGATCAGGAATCAGGAAGTGTAAGTATCACCAGACCTGAATCTTCTGAGACAGCTATGGCAAATGATGGCAGCTGGACTATTTTCGTATATCTCTGCGGTACTGATCTTGAGTCTGACGGCGGCGCCGGCACAGGCGACCTTGAGGAGATGTGTGCTGCTGCATCATCAGATAAGGTCCGTTTTGTTGTCCAGACTGGCGGTACTTCCCAGTGGCAGAACAACTACATTACAAGCGGTTCGGGCCGTTACATTATCCAGGATAATGATGTAGTTGCTTTGGATGAGTTTGAGGCACGCAACATGGGTGATCCTGCAACTCTGGCAGATTTCCTTAAGTGGGGTGTTCAGGAATATCCCGCTGAGCACATGGGCGTTATCTTCTGGAATCACGGCGGTGGAAGCATTTCGGGTGTATGCTTCGATGAGCTCAATGACAATGATTCTTTGAGCATCCGTGAGATCGACAGCGCTCTTTATACAGTTTTCGAGAGCATGACAGACCGTTTCGAGTTTATCGGTTTTGATGCATGCCTTATGGGTACTGTTGAGACAGCTAACATTCTTGCTTCTTATTCACGCTACATGATCGGTTCACAGGAAACAGAGCCCGGTAACGGATGGGATTACACTGTGATCGGCAATTATCTTGCAGATAATCCGGGAGCAAACGGTGCTGAACTCGGTGAGGCAATTGCTGACGGATTCTATGAATCCTGCAAGCAGACAGGCGAGGAGCAGGATGCAACATTGTCTGTTATCGACCTTGATAAGATCAATGCGGTAGTAGAAGCATTTAACGTATTTGCAAAGGGCATGTATGATGCAACAGAGGATACTACTGTTCTTACAAACGTTATCCGTAACATCGAGACAGCTGATAACTTCGGCGGCAACAACAGATCTGAAGGTTATACAAACATGGTTGACCTGACAGGTCTTGCATATGCATGCGGCGATTATGCTGATGCATCAGAATTAGCTGCTGCAGTTGAGTCTGCTGTTGTTTACAACAAGGTAGGTTCAACACATTCAGGCTGCTGCGGTCTTTCCATCTACTATCCTTTGGCAGTTCAGGGTTCAACAGAACTTCAGGTTTTGGAAGACATCAGCATCAGTCCATTCTATTCTTCATTCATTGACCGTCAGGATTTTTCCAGCTCCATCAACTACGATGATTCCCAGAATTATGATGACGGTACATACTGTGATGAGGAGTCAGGCTGCTACTATTTCACCGAAGGCGATACACAGTATTGCTATGACCAGAATTCAGGCGAGTACTATGCTTACGACTACAACACTGATAACTGGGTACAGACAAGCACTTCTTGCGATTACAACTCATATGATTACAGCGGATCCAATGATGATTTCGGATACGATGACGACTACTGGTTCAGCGACGACAGCTGCTGGCAGGGCGGTTCAAACATGGAGTACGATGACAACTCCGGATGCTACCGTTCACGTTCAGTAAATAACAATCACTGGGATTATGCAGATCAGATCGAGCAGACAGGCGAGAGCCCTTACATCAAGTTCCTTAAGGCTCCTGTTATCGACGATGATGGTATCTATTCATTCACATTGACACCTAAGAGCGTTGACCGTACTGCTTCTGTCAGTGCATATGTATATCAGGTAATCGATAACGATGCTCTCCTTCTCGGTGAGACAACTGATATCAACTGCGACTGGGACAAGGGTCAGTTTGAAGACGGATTTGACGGATACTGGCTCTCACTTCCCGACGGTCAGAATCTCTCGATCTCTGTAGTTGCCATTACTGATGAATACACGGTTTATTCTTCACCTATCCTTTTGAACGGTGAGGAGACAAACCTCAGATTCAAGCTCTACACAGAAGATTATTCGATCGTTGTTGAAGGTGCATGGGACGGTATCGATGACAGCGGTGCTGCAGCTAAGTCTGTTAAGCAGATCAACTCAGGCGATAAGATCGTTCCTCTTTACACTTCAGTATCTCTTGTAGACGACAGTGATGAAGAGACACTCTGGGAAGGTGCAGAGTATGTCGTTTCCGGTTCTCTGGAACTCACATATGCTCTTCTCGAGGAAGCAGATTATCTCTATGCTTTCTGCATCGATGATATCTATAACGACTTCTATCTCACTGATTTCGTAGAGTTTGCAGTTGACGCTAACGGTGACACATACTTCTACATTTACGAGTAAGTAAACAATAAAACTTTTTGACGATGCGGGATCATAAACCGCCTGACGTCGACAGGTTATCTGCTATAATTTTTTAGGAAGCATTATTCAGCGAAAAGATTATGCGAGGTAACAATATGTCGGTAATGGCTTCGTTTATGGTCCCGCATCCGCCTTTAATAGTGCCTGAAGTAGGTAAGGGCGGAGAGAAACAGGTCTTAAAGACCATCGCATCTTATGAGAGAGTTGCTGACGAGATTGCCTCTCTTTGTCCCGATACAATTGTAATTACCAGTCCGCATGCAACAATGTATGCCGACTATTTCCACATATCTCCGGGCAGTAGAGCAAAAGGGTCTTTTGCGATGTTCGGCGCATCGAATGTGCGTTTCTCAGAAGAATACGACGAAGACCTTGCAGATAAGATATGTGAGATCGCAGACACCCATGATTTCCCGTGCGGCACTCTGGGTGAGGAGAAAAGTGAACTTGACCACGGTACGATGGTTCCTCTCTGGTTTATCCGTAACAAGTACAAGGGCGGTAAGATAGTCCGTATCGGCCTTTCGGGTCTCCCTCTGACAGATCATTACAGATTGGGAATGTTCATCAGGGAAGCAGCTGAATCATTAGGCCGCCGTGTTGTGATCGTTGCAAGCGGAGATCTCTCGCATAAGCTTCAGGATTACGGTCCGTACGGATTTGCCAAAGAAGGTCCACAGTACGATGATCGCATAATGGACGTCATGGGACGTGCGGCATTTGATGAACTTTTTGATTTTTCTGAAGATTTCTGTGACAAAGCTGCCGAGTGCGGACACCGCTCGTTTGTCATCATGGCAGGATGCTGGGACGGCCAAAAGGTCAAGACTGATGTCTTATCTCATGAGGATGTTACCGGTGTAGGTTACGGCATTATAACTTTCTATCCTGAAGAGGAGTCCGGTGAAAGAAGATTCCTTAATAACTATCTTGATAAACAGGAAAAAGAACTGTCAGACAAAAGATCCGCATCGGATATATACGTAAGGCTTGCAAGACTTTCTCTTGAGACATATATCAGAGAACGCAGAAAGATAAGCATTCCCAAAGATATCAGCCTTATCTTGCAGGGCGAAAACATACCTGACGAACTGCTTAACAGACAGTCTGGCGCATTTGTATCGATACATAAATTCGGAAGACTTCGCGGCTGCATAGGGACGATAGGTCCTACCACGGGTTCTATCGCTCAGGAGATCGCAAACAACGCAATAAGTGCTTCTACAAGAGATCCGAGATTTGATCCCATTACCGAAGATGAGCTTCCCATGCTTGAGATAAATGTCGACGTATTAGGCGATGCTGAGGATATAGATTCAAAAGAGCAGTTAGACGTTAAGAAATACGGTGTTATCGTATCGACCCGTGACGGCAGGAGAGGCCTGCTGTTGCCTGATCTTGAAGGCGTTGATACAGTTGATTACCAGGTTGCGATCGCAATGCAGAAGGGCGGCATCAGACCAAATGAGAAATACAGTCTCCAGAGGTTTGAAGTAGTCCGTCATGTCTGATGACAGGGGGGCTGAAGTGACAAGTTGCGATGTGTGTTTCAGACACTGTGATCTGAAAAAAGGAGACACCGGTTTTTGTGGAGCGAGGATCGGTCTTTCTGACAGTGTTGTGCCCTCTAATTATGGACGGATAACCTCTCTTGCATTAGATCCCATAGAGAAGAAACCGCTTCACAGGTTTTATCCGGGCTCAAAGATACTTTCGGCCGGAAGTTACGGCTGCAATTTAAGGTGCCCTTTCTGCCAGAACAGTGAGATATCCTGGGGTGAAGAGGCAAGGAATATTGCCGTAACTTCGGAGACGATTACCCCTGAAGAGCTGGTATCCATAGCCGAAAGGCAACAAAAGAACGGAAACATCGGAATAGCGTTCACCTATAATGAACCGCTCATCGGCTATGAATTTGTAAGAGATACGGCAAAACTTTCACACGGGTTTGGAATGAAGAACGTTATCGTCAGCAACGGTACGGCATCTCTATCTGTGCTTGATGAACTTGTTCCTTATATTGATGCTATGAATATCGATCTTAAATGCTTTGATGCTGATGTTTATTCAAAGGTATTAGGCGGCAGCCTTGAGATGACAATGGAGTTCATTGAAGAAGCAGTCAAACATGCGCATGTGGAACTTACATGTCTTATCGTTCCCGGGTTAAATGATTCGCCTGAAAAGATGCGTGAAATGACAGCGTGGATCGCGTCTCTTAAAGACGGGAAGGATATTCCGTTCCATGTCTCCCGTTTCTTCCCGTGTTTTCATATGACAGACCGTCCTGCAACGCCTGTAAGCATGGTCTATGAGCTTGCTGAAGTGGCAAGAGAATCACTGAACTATGTCTATACAGGTAACTGCTGAACACTATAAGTGATTTAAGAGTTTTGAACCGGTTATGATATATTAAATATATTGGAATCGGGAAAGGAAATAGAAAATGGCAGTTTTATGCAGTAATTGCGCAGGCAAACTAATCTTCAATCCGGCTACACAAAGGCTGGAGTGTGCCACATGCGGAAGCTCTTTCAGGCCTGAAGATGTTGAAGATAAGAACGCCGAACTTCATTCGAAGTATTACGACACAAGAGTTTATGTCTGCAGTCACTGTGGTGCGGAAGTTATCACGAGTGATACGGAAGCGTCTTCTTTTTGTGTTTATTGTGGTAATCCTGCCATTGTTTTTGACAGGATCTCGAAGGAATATAAACCGGACGGACTTATTCCGTTCCAGGTAACCAAAGAGGAAGCAATTAAAAATATCAAGGCAAGGTTTCACAGGAATCCGATGGTGCCCAAAGAGATCATGGGTAAGTGTGTTCCTGAAAATATCCGGGGAATTTATGTTCCTTACTGGGTGATCAATGCGGATTATACCGAAGCGGATTATTTGAGCGGAGAGGTCAAGCGCGGTAAAAGCAGAGTTACAAAATACTATTCCAGAGCCGGAGAAATCACGGTAAAGAATGTGCCGATCGACGGTTCAAAAATACTTAGCGACGATATAAGCCGTAAGCTTGAACCATTCTATCTTGAGGATTCCAAAACATTTGACGAGGATTATCTTAACGGTTTCTATTCGAACACTTCGGATATGACTTACTTTGATCTTAAAAAATCTGCTGCTTACAGATGTCATAAGATGTTCGCGGATGAAATAGTAAAAACCGTCAAGGCTAAAAATGTAAAGATACAGGATTCTATATATTGGGTCGATGTTTATGACGATCCCATTTACATGATGTTCCCTGTTTGGTTTTTCACTTTTAAATACAATGATAAGCCTTACACGATTCTCGTTAACGGACAATCAGGCAAAGTCGCCGGAACAATGCCGTGGCAGAAAAAACGCGTTGTTGCTTTAGCCGTAACGACTTTCGTTCTTGTCATGACTGTTATTGTATTGAGTATTCTCGGCGTTATAAATAACTGGTTGCTTTTCGCATCGGTTGCTCCGTATGTTCTTGCGGGGATAACCCTGCTGGGGACGTATTCATTCACACGCGGAATTTCCGGCTTGAGCAGAATATATAAGAATCTCAGGCTTACTCAATCGGAAGACATCTTTAAGTATGTAAAGAAAAGACAGGGGTGATATATATGAATGACAGCGCTTTTTTTATGAATGTTGTATTTATAGGAATGCTTGTATTTACAGGTATATCCATCACTTTGTTCGTTGTTTTTAAGATACTTAACAGATTCAATGATTTTGGTGATTCCTTCTGCAAAATGGATGATTATGCTCCCAGAGCTATTCATTTTCTCCGTGATATTGATGATGTTCCTTCAAACGAAAAACGTTTTCTTTTCGCTGAATTTGGCGAAAATCCTTATGAAGGCAGACAGCATACGATTCCTGAGCAGCTTCTAAAGAATGCTAAAAAAGAATCTATTGAAGAGCAATTTGATCAGGATATGGAGAAATACACATGAAGAAGATAGGTCTGGTTGGCGGCACGGGTCCCGCTCATCCTGAATTCCGGTAACTGTCCCGTACCTTGTCTGGACAGCGTTGAGATCCACATAAATGAGCTTATAAAGCAGACGATTTAAAGCTATTAATTTGTCCTCAAATAACTCTTGAAAACAATTTTTAATTACATTAGTCTTCTCTTTGGACGTCCAAATCTTTAACAAGACGAGGCATTTTATGACCAAAGAACAACTGCACTCATTTATTGAGAACTCCAAAGGAAACGAGAGTAATATCTGTCAGATCCATGCCATAAAAGACGGAAAGACAGTATATGAAGACTGCTGGCGCGGATTTAAGCCTGAAGATGCCATGCATGTCATGTCGGTAACCAAGGGCGTAATGGCGCTTCTTACCGGAATCGCGATCGGAAAAGGATATATTAAAAGCACTGATCAGAAAGTAATTGAGTTTTTCCCCGGCTATACCGTCAAGAGAGGCGAGAAGACAATATACGATGTAACATTAAAACACCTCCTGACAATGACGGCACCGTATAAATACCGCTCGGAACCATGGAAAAAGGTATGCACGTCTGATGACTGGACAAAGGCTGCGCTGGACCTTCTGGGAGGCCGTTCGGGTCTTACGGGCGAGTTTAAATACGCAACGCTCGGAATACAGATACTTGCAGGAGTTATTGAAAATGCAACCGGCGAAAAGCTAATAGATTTTGCAAACCGCAATCTGTTCCTGCCGTTGGGTATACCTGAGCATGTGATACACGGTGACAGTTCCAAAGAAGACCAGTTAGATTTTGCGATGAATAAGAGCCCCAGAAAAAACGAATGGTATTCAGATCCTAAAGATGTTGTCACGGCCGGGTGGGGATTATGCCTGTCAGCACGGGATCTGGCAAAGCTCGGTGAGCTCGTACTGGACAATGGCAGGGATATAATTCCCGAGATCTATATTACTGAGATGCTTACTCCCAAGCTGAAACTTGGAGAGCGTTTTGGCTATATGGGTTACGGTTATCTGTGGTATAAGCCCGTAGAAGACCATGAAGCATATGCGGCGATAGGCGATGGCGGGAACATTATCTATGTGAACAGAAAAGAGAATGTTTCTGTAGGAATCACAGGAACATTCAAGCCTTTGATATTCGACAGGTTCGATTTCATCGAGAAGAACGTCCTGCCGCTTGTCTGAGTACATGTTGTATAATAGCGCCAATACTTTCCGGAGGCATATATGAAAAGAATTAACGGAGCCATAGCTTTAATACTTGCAGGAGCAATGTTGCTTACTGCATGCGATAAGGGACAGGGAACTGTTACAGATGAATCTTCAGTTGACTCTTCTGCGGCAGTATCTTCCGGTGATACGGAAACAACGCAGACAGACTCGTTTACAGGTGCTTCCAGCGGAGCACATTCTACTTCAGAACTTACCGAGTTTGGCCGCGGCTACGAAGGTATCGAAGGAACCGGTGATTACAACTATGGCGAAGCGCTTCAGAAATCATTGCTCTTCTATGAGCTTCAAAGAAGCGGAGTGCTTCCCGAACAGACAAGATGCAACTGGAGAGGTGATTCAGGTCTTACTGACGGCGCTGACAATAATCTTGATCTTACAGGCGGATGGTATGATGCGGGCGACCACGTAAAGTTCAATCTCCCGATGGCATATTCTGCCGCCATGCTCGGCTGGTCAGTGTACGAAGACCGCGAATCATACGAACAGAGCGGCCAGCTTGAATATGTCCTTGGTGATATTAAGTGGGTCACGGATTATCTTATCAAGTGTCACCCTGAAGATGAAGTTTTCTACTATCAGGTAGGTGACGGGAATGCGGATCACTCCTGGTGGGGACCTTGTGAGGTCATGACAATGAACAGGCCGTCTTACTGTGTAACAAAGGATAACCCGGGCTCTGCAGTAGTCGGAGAGGCCGCTGCTGCTTTGGCGGTTGCTTCCATCGTGTTTGAGGATACGGACAAGGAATATGCCGCTCTCTGTCTTGAACATGCAAAAAGCCTTTATGCGTTTTCCGATTCGACAAGAAGTGATTCCGGATATACAGCTGCAAATGGTTTCTATAATTCATGGAGCGGATATTACGATGAACTTGCCTGGGCAGGCTGCTGGCTCTATCTTTCCACCGGAGACAAAGCTTATCTTGATAACGCTAAAGCCTGCATCAAAGAAGCCAACCAGGACTATAACTGGGCTCTTTGCTGGGATGACGTTCACATCGGCGCAGATCTTTTGCTTGCAAAGATCACGAAGGAGAATACCTATAAGGATGCGGTTCAAAAACACCTGGATTTCTGGTCCTGCGGCACATCTGACGGTGAGAGGATAACATATTCACCAAAAGGTCTTGCATGGCTTGACCAGTGGGGTTCGCTCAGATATTCAACTACTACAGCTTTTGTAGCATCCGTATACAGCAGATGGGAAGGCTGTCCTTCAGACAAAGTATCGGTCTATTGGGATTTTGCTGAGTCACAGGCAAACTATGCTCTGGGTTCTTCAGGAAGATCTTTTGTATGCGGCTTCGGCGAAAATGCACCAGAGCATCCGCACCACAGAACAAGCCAGGGCTCTTATTGTGACAACATGAATGAACCGGGTGAAGCAAGACATACATTATATGGCGCGCTTGTAGGCGGCCCTGATGCATCTGACGGTTATACGGATACTGTAAGCGATTACAACAAAAATGAGGTTGCATGCGATTACAATGCCGGATTTACGGGCCTTATGGCTGCCATGTATTCAAAATATCACGGTCAGACCCTGATCGATTTCGGTGCCGTAGAAGAAGTTCCCGGTGACGAATACTCAACTGAATGCGGTATCAATGTTGAAGGATCTGATTTCGTTGAAATCAAGGCTTTTATCTACAACAAGACTGCATGGCCTGCAAGAACAGCCGAAACCCTTGAATTCAGATATTTCGTTGATCTTTCAGAGATTTATGAGGCAGGTGGAGATGTCGATGACGTAAGCATCACTACAAACTACATGCAGTCCGGAAGAGTTGACGGTCTTAAGGTCTGGAATGAGGAAAACCACATTTACTATTTGTCTGTGGTCTTTGACGATGGTAATTTAAGACCGGGAGGACAGTCCCAGTATAAATCCGAGATTCAGGTAAGAATGATCAGCTCTAATGGCGAATGGGATAACAGCAACGACTATTCGTATAACAGCGGCGCAGTTCTTATGGATGACGGCAAGCTGGTATATGGAGTCCTTCCTGACGGGAAAGGTACAGGTTCGGGCGAATCTGCAGGCGGTTCTGTTCCGTCCCAGAGCACAAAACCTACACAGAACCATACTTCTTCAGGCGGCCAGGCATCCGTAGGAGACCTTCAGGTTACAATGACCTATAATGACAATTCTACAAGCGCCAATGCCATAGCAGGAACTCTGGAGATCAAGAATACAGGCAGTGATTCTGTCGATCTGGCTGCTCTTAACATCAATTACTATTTTACGAGCGACGGAGGCAACATGGTATTTGACTGTTATCACGCAGCCGTAAATTCCTCTTCAGGACAGTACACGGCGCTAACTGATGATGTGACAGGAGCATTCTCCACATGTTCAGGCGAAGACCGAGATACATGCCTTACCATATGTCCCGGAAGCGGAACTCTTGAAGAAGGTGATACCTTTACGATCAGTTTCAGCTGCCACCGCGATGACTGGCAGAACATGGATCTTTCAGATGACTGGTCGCATAAGAGCGTTGATAATATCGAAATAGTCGCTTAAACACGGAAAAACGCAAAAAACAAACGGAAAAAATTAATGGGGCAGTTGCGAAACTGTCCCATTAATCGCTTTGCAAAAATATTGCTGAATCGTAAAATCTAAGCAGAAAGATTTTTGAGGTAGCAGTATGATCAGATTTAAGACTTACAGTGCGATAAAGCCTGTTTCATGTAAGATTATCGAGAGCTCTGTCAGGGATAATCCCGGCAAGGAGATAATCTTTGTTGCACCTGAGTTTTCCAAGGCACAGGTAGAGCGTGAAGTTCTCGGGTTTAAGGAGAGCGTTGCCCACCTGGGCAATACCATCGATACGGGCAGCGGGCTTCTCACTTTGTCTTCTTCGCTGGTGTCAGGTGATGTCTTAAGTTTCCGTAAGCTTGCTGGTAATATCCTTGATGACCTTGGCACCAATTATGTTGCCGAGGGCGGTGAGATCATGCTCCGTAACGCCATCTATAACATCCTTGCAACCAACAAAAACAAGCTGAATGCATTCGGCACATTATCTTCGAGAATTGACTATATCAACATGATGATCGCTCTCCTTGGAGATTTCTCAAGATACGGCGTCGGCATCGATGATATCGACAAGGCCATTAAGGCTCTTGAGAATACATCTTCAACTGTTGCATTTATCAACAAACTCAAGGATCTTCACCTTATCATGAGTGAGCTTGAAGAGCTGAATGGCAGGTATGGTCTTAATCTTCTCAGAGAGCCCATTGCTTTGGCATGTGACAAACTGTCTTCATTCATCTCGGGAGAACTCAAGACCAGGCGCAGAAGCGCTTTGGACCAGCTTAAGAATTCGGTTATCGTTTTTGTCGGATTCGGCGCGACACGTATGCTTACGCCCAAAGAGATCAGGTTGGTTTCTCTTTTGTCGGAACTCGGATGTGAAGTTGAGTTTAATGTTCTTACAGGCAATGCAGACACAAAGTTTTCTTCCGTTTATAAGAATGGTGAAGATTTCCGTGCAATGCTTGAAGGTCTTGGTGCATCAGGAAAAGAGATTGCTATTTCGGATAATGCTCCTGAATTAAAGACTCTGATAGAGGGCATAGCAACTGATATCAAGCCCGAGAGGTTCGATACGGCAGGCAAGGTCAGACTTGCTGAGCTTTCCGGCATCGATGACAGAGTCGGATATATCTTCAGTGAGATCATCGATCTTACCAGAAACCATGGTTACAGATACCGTGACATCAGGATCATCTGTTGCAATGAAGATATCATGAGCAGAATGAGGAGCACGGCTGAGATCTATGGTCTGGATGTCTTTATCGACCGCAAGATTGCTTTGGGCGGAACAGTAGTTCCGTACATGATGCAGATCCTTCTTGAACTCCCGAGATATGGATATACGCTTGAACTCATAATGAAGGCTATGCGTTCCGGAATGCTCAGGATCCCTCCATATATTGCCGACAGCTTTGAGAATTTCTGCTATGCAAAAAACATCACGGACCAGGGAAGGATCTTTGATCCTGAAGCTTATGCCGAACCTGACGATGAGAATGCCAAAAAGCGTAGGCTTTGGATATTTGAAAATACCGTACCCGGGTATAAGGAAGGCTTCGTAGACTGCGGAAAGTTTTTCTACGAATATGTGGTAGTCCGTTCGCTCATTCCTTTGAAGGAAGCATGCGAATCAATTTACGGTGAGAAAACACTTTCCGGTAAGGCAATGGCAAGCCTTAAATATCTTGACAGTGTACGTGGTTTTATTGAGCCTTTGAGAGACGAGTTTTCTGCAAGAGGCGACGATGCTGCGGCTGTTGCATTGGTCAGAGGATACGATGAGCTTGTAAGTCTTTTGATGTGTTCCACACATGAGATGAATAATTGTGAGATCAGCCAGAAGGATTTCATTTCGATGATCCGTACCGACATGAGGAACCGCACGGAAGGAACGATCCCTCTGAAGGTTGACTCTATTGAGATAACAACACCTGAGCATGCCTTTGTAACCCCCTGTAAGGTGCTCTTCATCATCGGTGCCCAGAAAGATAACTTCCCTTACATGAGAATGCGTGAGGGGCTTCTGAGCGGCATAGAACTGAAGGAACTGTCTGCTTCGACCGAAGATATAGAGCTTCCTGACAAAGCCGAGAGTAAGATGAGGGAAGAATTCGTAACGGCATGTCTAGATCTTGGTGCAGCTACCGACATTATTTACATGGTTCATGAATATGGTGCCCCTAAAAGCCGTATATTCGAATATCTTGAACTGTATGTTGATGGAAAATTCCATATCGTCAACACTTTTAAGAATCCTATTGCGGGACAGGCAGTGAAGTTCAGACATGATTATGAGAAGGCGAAGATCCCGGTAGACATCATGGACAGGCTTCTTACAAACAGGAAGGAAGACGGCACTAAGGGCAAGATCATCTATGCGAGCGTTTCCTCGATCGAAAGCTACAGACAGTGTGCTTTCCAGTTCATGCTCGACAGAGAGCTCAGGATAAGCCCCAGGGAAGATAATACGAGAATACAGCCAAACTCATTCGGAAGCCTTATTCACGGTATGTTTGAGAATGCTTACAGAACACTTCGTGATGACAGCGGTAAAGATCCTGATAAGTTTAAAAAGATGGCTCAGGAACTGCTTGATGACGAGCAGAAATATAATGAATTTGCAGATAAGTGTCTTAAAGCGTCTGTGTCTTCGAGAGCTTCTTTCGGTTCGGTAGATAAAGACGGAAATCCTAAGGACAAAGTCTTTGAGATGGATACATATGCAAAACTTAGAAGAATGTTTACCAAGATGTTCCGTGATGTTCTTTCTGACTCGGTATCGACAGAGTTTGTTCCTGAAGGTGTAGAAGAGAAAATAGGGCAGGGTAATCTTGTGCTCGATGTACCATACGAAGGAATCGATCTCAGATTCAGCGGATTCATCGACAGATACGATACGAAGATTTCTGATGACGGGAAGATCCATGTCAGAACCATCGACTATAAGAGCGGTGATAAGGCAGTGGATTCATCAGAACTTCTTAACGGTACTCAGATCCAGCTTCCTGCATATTCAGGAGCGATCCTCGATATGAATGCCAAAGCGGGAAAAGATGCCGTCATTGACGATTACGGATATGTTCTTGTAGGTCTTAAAGCCAATGACGACGGAGAGCCTCTCGTATGTCTTCCGCAGCTTGCCGGATATAACGATGAAGCCATAAAGATAGCAATCAAATACTCGAAGCACATAATCAAGGAAAGCATCGATCAAATAGCAGAAGGCAAGGCTGACGCGATAACGGCAGAACCGCATATCAAACTCTGTAATTACTGCAGTTACAGAGGATACTGCGGTAACGATCCGTCCTTCTCAAAAGGCAGGGCACAGATCAATACAGGCAGCAGCAGTGAATACGGAAAAGTCGTTGCTAACTGTGAGAAATCAGCAGAGCCTACAAAGTCCGGAAAACCCAGAAAAGACTATGGCTACGATGAAGTTACCAAGAAGATCGGTGCAGATAAAAACATGAGTAAAGATGACAGACGCGCCATCCTTGCGATGAAGGAAATCCTTGAAGGAAAAAGCACTGAAGACAGTGGAAAGGAGGAGTAAGTTATGAAGTTTTCAGATGAACAGAATGCGATCATAAACGCAAAGCTTGATAACAACCTCGTTTCTGCTTCCGCAGGCTCAGGTAAGACAACGGTTCTTACAGCCAGAATAGGTGACGAGGTAATGAGCGGTGCTCTCTCAGTAGATGCGATGCTCGTTGTTACGTTCACGGAAGATGCTGCAGCTCACATGGCCGAGAAGATCGAAGAGAAACTCAGGTCATTAAGAAACGAAGCAGTAGCAAATGGTGATACAGATCGTGCCTCACGTCTTTCAGCTCAGATCGATCTTTTGCCTAATGCATATATCCAGACGATGCATGGATTCTGTTCCCGTGTCATTAAGGAGAAAGGATATCTTCTTTCAGACGGTCCCATGGCTGAATTTACCGATCCGTCCTGCAGGATCATTACCGAAAGCGAGCAGGGAGTACTGCTCCAGTCGGCGGTGGATTATGCCATCCGAGATCTTTATGCTGAATGCAAGACTGAAGAAGATCCTTTCATCAGGTTTACCAGAAGATTCGGCGACGGAAGAAGCGACATGACGCTTGTTAATATTGTCACAGGTACATATAAGACATTGCGAAGCCTTCCTGATTATCTCGATAAGTGCGAAGAGTTTGTTAAAGAACGTAAAGACCGTGATGCCCAAGGTCTTGTCATGTACTTTGAAGGAGATAATGACATTCCGGGAAGGATCGTGAAGTATCTGACGGATATTAAAAAGATACTTGTGAGCAGCGATTTTGCATCCATGCTTGAATCTCATGACACTTACCGGATCGTTGAGGAATATACCAACGAAGAATTCATCAGTGAGGTTTCCGGTAGGATCGACCAGGTAGTTGAAGATTACAAGACACATAGCGGTGCAGATTTCTTCGGATATCTGAAGCCGGTAAAAGAGTTGTCGCTGCTTAATTTCAAAGGTCTTTTCAGAAATGCTGATCTTAAGGGTGATGACAGTCCGTTGTATGCTTTGATCTCGCTCAGGCATTTTATCGATCCCGGAAAGTGGGCTGATACCAAGTACGACAACCCGCTTGATCTTCCTGAGGAATATGGAAATCTGATGGGATTTGATCTTGAGACTATTCTTGCAAATCAGAAAGCAGGCACCGAAGCATCTGAATGCTTTGTGGAACTGCTTAAGAGAACTGATAAGTTCTATGCGGAATTAAAGAACGGCATGCACGGAATGGATTATTCAGATCTTGAGCATACGGCTTATGAGATCCTGAAAACTGATGAGGCATCCGAATTCTACCGTGCGAAATTTACTGAGATTTTTGTCGATGAATATCAGGACAATACAAGACTTCAGGATAAGATAATCGAGACTTTCGAACGCAAAGAAGGAAACGTATTCAGAGTCGGCGACATCAAGCAGAGCATCTATAAATTCCGCTTTGCAGATCCGAAGATCTTCGGAAGCAGAATGGATGCTTACAGCAGCGATCCGTCATTGGGAAAGGTTCACTATCTCAAGGAGAATCACAGAAGCACATGTGAGATCCTTGCTTTTGTAAACTATGTCTTCGGACAGACAATGAGCAGGGAAGCTTCAGAGATCGAATACGACGATACCCAGCGCCTTAGTAAGGCTGTTGAGTCAAAACACGGTTCCATACCCAGGATCGTTGTTGCTGATAAAGGACTTCCGAAGAACGAAGACGGCGACAGGACAGAGCCTGATACAAAGGCTGTATATGCGGCAGTCGAGAGCGAAGTCAGAAGATATCTTGAAGAGTGCACGAGAGTAGACGGCAGCAAAACAGAGTTCAAGGACATCTGTATCCTTACGGCATCGAATAACCAGGCTGAGAATATCGCAAGATATCTTAACGGCTGCACGCTCAAAGACGGAAGAAAGATCGAAGCATCAGGCCGGTTTACGACAGATGTTTTTGAAGACCGTGACATACACAGGCTCATCAATTTTCTCATCTGTCTCGGCAACGAATACAGAGATGAATACCTTGCCGGAGTTATGCTTTCCAACTATAAGTTCTCGAACTTCACCGTTGAAGAACTTGCTTCGATCCAGGCATTCATTCATGAGCTTGAAGGTCCGTCACTTGATAAGGAACCTCTGATGTTAAGGCTGAGAGTTTACATCGATAAGTGTGACTCTGAACTTGCATCACGTGTTAAGGGATTTGTAGATGTTTTTGACAGGATAAGAATGAGTTCTATGGTAACGGATATCGATGACATAATCGAACTTATCTACCGAGAGACCGGAATCAAGGCTACGCTTGAGGCAAGAGAAGGCGACAGCAGTAAGTTTGATGTCTTTAAGGACTGGCTGTCTGAGAGCTTCAAGAGAAGAGGTTCTGACGTATCTGGCATATCTTCAGAACTTGAGCAGATGAAGATACAGATCAAGAAAGCTGATATCGAGATCGTTGATGCAAACAAGAACAAGATCACGACCATGACGGTACACAAGAGCAAAGGTCTTGAATACCCGTTTGTCATTCTTGTTGCGACAGGCGGACAGGATGAGAGGAAGGATAATCTCTCGAGCATTATGTTCGACCGTGACGATGGTTTTATCACGGAAGATTACGACTTCGACAACATTACCAGAAGCCATTCTTTTGAGCAGTATATTTACAAAATGAAAATGAGGCTTGCTTCAAATTCGGAGACGGTAAGGCTCCTTTATGTTGCACTGACCAGGGCAGAAGAGAGCTTGTCTGTAATTACATGCTGTGATTTCAATGACGACGGCAAATCGAGTGCAATCAGAAAAGCTTTCACTCAGGCAGTGGATTACGAAGACAGGGCATTCGACAAACGTCACTGGCTAGCAGGAGACATGAAACTTCCATATTGTCTTTTCAGCGCACTTGCCAGAAGTGAAGACGGAGATGAGTTAAGAGACCTTGCAAGATCAGGTGATCTTAAGCCGTCTAATGCGGTCCCGTTCTTTGACCTCGAAGGCAACAAGACTAAGGGTTACGAAGTCGTAAAGGTGCCTGCTGACAAGGTCATAGAACTCTACGATGCACATAACCAGGCAAACCGGGGTGAAGAGAAGGAAGATGAGAAGGAAGAAGATGATAAGGATCTCTTCGATCCGGAAGGAAAACTGATCCTTCCTCCTTATGAACATCAGGAGAGTGTTGATATTCCGTTCAAGGTTTCCGTTACCGGAATCGGCGGGGAAGGAAAGCCTTCTGATACAACGCATGTCGACCTTCAGATCAGGGGCATTGATGATTTTGAAAGCGCCAATATCTCGATGCTTACTGCTGCCAACAAAGGTACGATACTCCACAGGATAATGAGATTCATTGACCTCGAAGGATTAAGGGAAGGCAACATTTCTTTTGAAGACGAGATCAAAGAACTCATAAAGTCCGGTTATCTTAATATCTGCACCCCTGCCGATGCCATGAAAGTCGCTTCTGAATTTGAGGAAGGCATAATGGCATTCTGCAAAGACGGCAGATGTGAAGACGTTATCAGAAGTTTTGAAGACGGATCAGCCCGTTCCGAGAAACCGATCGTGTTTGCGGTCTACATCAATGGCAATGAAGGCGATTCGGCTCTTGTCCAGGGAATCATCGACCTGATCTATAAGACATCTGAAGGTTATACGATCCTCGACTATAAGACGGACCGCTTGAGCGGAAAAAGCCCTGAAGAGCGGGCAAAAGAAGCAAGGGAGAGACATGCGTTCCAGCTTAACAGCTATGCTGCAGCATGCGAAGAAGACGGCGTGAATGTCGCTCACAAGCTTTTGTATCTTGTCCGTTACGGGGAGTTTGTCGAAGTTTAATTACCGGATCTCTTTTTGCCGGCATCGCGTTTTCTGATGGCACGGAAGAAGTCGAGCATCATCTGTGAGCATTCTTTTTCAAGGATGCCACCTTCGAATTCGACTTTGTGGTTATGTCCGTGAGAGACTTCGAAAATATCATTGCAGGATACGACCGCGCCGCTCTTGGGTTCATAGGCTCCGAAATAGACCTTGCGTATCCTGGACTGGATGATAGCTCCCGAACACATAGTGCAGGGTTCAAGCGTTACATACATGTCGAAATCTTCAAGTCTCCAATCGCCGAGTTTTTTGCACGCTTTGTCGATGGCGATCACTTCGGCATGTGCGAGTGCGTTACCGCGTGTAAGTCTTAAGTTATGGGATCTGACATAGATCTTGCCGTCTTTTACAAGCACGCATCCGATGGGGCATTCTCCAAGATCTATGGCCTTTTCGGCTTCTCTTATGGCCTCGAGCATAAACCTCTCGTTGTCATTCGAAGGTTTTAAGTCGGGATACAACCTGGATCTGGATTTCGGCACGGATATACCTCTCTGGTCATCGGGTGATAGGAAAGATGATACAGACGGTGAGACAGAAGTGTCAAGTGACTTGTAAATTATGCTTGACGAGTAACAAATAGCATATTATAATTAACGCTTGCTATAAGCAGAACTGTGCCTACACAAAGGGAATGCCGTATTTACGGCCTGTTTCAAACCATTATCCCTGTGATTTTGTAGGGCATCCTAGTCGGCTTAGAGCCCATACTTCAAAGACAAAGGATGATTATTTGATGGCGACTAAACAAGGTATGTGCAGAAACTGCGGTTCGCTGGTTATGTTCGATGACAGAGACGAACTTTGCGAGTGCGTATTCTGCAATTGCGTTTTCCCTGCTAAAGAAGCAGCAGAACTTCTTGAGAATCCTGACGGACACGAATTCAAGAACGAGAAGTTTGAGAAGACGGAAGGTGCAAAGCATTATTACTCAAATCCCGTAATGCCGGATGTTGTAGAGAAGGCAGTTCAGAGGGATAAGGTTTCAAAGACACAGACGGATACAGCTAAGCTTAAGCCCAATGAATTCGAGATCTCGCCTAACGATGTTAAGGCTCCCAAGAAGCTCATTATCGGAATGGCAGCAGGTGCGCTCGTTGTCGTAGCTATCATTATGGCTATCGCTTTACCGCTGTATTTCAACCGCAAGGCGCTGAAGCAGGCCATTATTGCCGATATCGGAAATGTTTTTGATAACGCAGATACAGAAGAAACATCTTTCACTAATTTTGATTACAAGCAGTTCAACATCTACGGACTTTCATGTCAGTATGTAAAGCTCGGTCTTTCTGATGAGATCACCGAGGATCAGGCAAAGACACTTTATTCCAACTACGCTCAGCTCCGTACGGAGAAGCGCGGTGAGGAATCAGGTGAGGTTGAGATGTATATCTACACTCCTGATACGATCTTCTTCGTAACAAAGGACGGCATTACAACGGATGTTCAGACTCCCGTTGAGATCATGCCGGCAGAGACAACCAAATAATATCCGGGCAGCCGTCAGGATAACGGCACGGATGTTGTTCAGACAAAGCACATTGAAAATCTACGAGGTGATCCATATATGACAGATTTCGAGAAAGCACTGGCACAGGCAAAGAAATTCGCAGAGAAGAACGAGAATCAGATCTCTGAGGCAGAATTTGAGACACTCACAGATTCATTCAAGATCGAACCCGATGAGATGATCAATCTCAGAGCTGAGCTTGAGAACAGCGGCGTCATGATCAGCGATCCCGATCTGGGTGCTGACGACGACGGAGTAGATACAGACGGCGAAGATGCCAATGTCGTAGATGACTCGGTCAAGATGTATCTCAAAGAGATCGGTAAGATCGAACTCCTTGATGCAGAGCAGGAGAAAGAGATCGCCCAAAGAATGGCAAAGGGTGACGAGGAAGCTAAAGAGCTCCTCATCAACTCCAACCTGAGACTCGTTGTATCCATCGCAAAGAAATACATGAACCGTGGTCTTTCACTTTTGGACCTCATTCAGGAAGGTAACATCGGTCTTATCAAGGCTGTTGATAAGTTCGATTACACAAAGGGATTCAAGTTCTCCACATATGCAACATGGTGGATCCGTCAGGCTATCACCAGAGCCATTGCAGACCAGGCAAGAACGATCAGAATTCCTGTACATATGGTTGAGACCATCAACAAACTTACAAGAGTACAGCGTCAGCTCGTTCAGGATCTCGGCAGAGAGCCTACCACAGAAGAACTTGCTGAAGCTATGGGCATGGAAGTATCGAAGATCAGAGAGATCCAGAAGATCTCACAGGATCCTATCTCCATCGATAAGCCTGTCGGTGAGGAAGAAGACAGCCACCTGGTTGACTTCATCTCCAACGATGAGCTCGCTGCACCTGAGGAAGAGGTTGCAAGGATTCTTCTTAAGGAAGACCTCATCCAGGCTCTTAACGGTCTGACGGACAGAGAAAGAAGAGTCATCGAGTTGAGATTCGGTCTTAAGGATGGTGTTCCGATGACATTGGAACAGGTCGGTAAGAAGCTTGGCGTTACTCGTGAGCGTATCAGACAGATCGAGGCTAAAGCTATCAGAAAGCTTAACAGATCACCTAAGTCAAAGAAGCTCGAAGGCTATTCAGACTGATAAGTTTGGTTCTTTAATGGCCTTCCGTAACGGGGACAGATAAAGTGGCAGACCGCAGGCGATATTCATTTTACAGAGGCTTGTTTACAGGGGACGTTTTGAATTTTTCAAAGCGTTCCCCTTTTGTCAAGGAGATAATGTTCGAGAGGATCTATCCGACGAAGGTCATCCTTCCGATGAAGATGCACTATGGTGTGCCCGCAGTGCCCACGGTTAAGGTCGGTGATTATGTGCGCATGGGCCAGTGTGTGGGAGTTCCTGAGAAAGGTTCATTCTCCGTTCCCGTTCACAGCGGTATCTCCGGAAAAGTAACCGATATTTCTGATATCAGACTTCCAAACGGTATCCTGACTCCTGCAGTTACGATCAAGAATGACATGAAGAGAGCAAGGCTTGATTCCGTAAGACCGAGATCCGGTTTTAAGCTTTCTGCAACAGAAGCAATAGGCGTCATAAGAGATGCCGGCATATGCGGTATGGGCGGTGAGGGTATTCCCACTGCAGCAAAGCTCAGAAGAGCAAGGACAGAAGTTGTAAAAGACTTCCTGGTCAATTGCCTCCAGAGTGAGCCTTATTCAACTTCTGACCTCGTTGCGATCACGGAGTATCCTGACTATGTTGTCTTGGGCGCAAGCGCCTGTGCGAGAGCCGTAGGCGCTTCCAGATGCATATTCCTCATTTCCGAGAACAGAAGGGAACAGAGGAAGGCTCTTCAGAATTCGATCGACAAGATCAAGGATGACTTTAAAGACCTTAAGTATGATATAAAGCTTTTCAGGGAAAGGTTCCCCCAGGGTTACTACAGACTTGTAGCAAGAGCTCTTTACGGTAAGAATCTTGCGGCAGGTGAGACTATTGAAAAGTCATGCAGCGCAGTTTTATTCAACTGTTCCACAATGCTCGCATGCTGGGAGGCGTTATCCGATAACATACCCATGATGAGCAGGATCGTATCCGTTACAGGAGACGCATCCGGCGGACATAACATGCTTGTTCCCATTGGAACTCCCGTATCTGAGCTTCTGACAAATGCACAGGACATCAAGAACGGAAGCGGCAGGATCGTATGGGGAAACTGCCTTACAGGAATCGACATTAAGGATCCGGAGAATACACCTATAGTAAAGACGACTTCCGTTATATCCGTAGTCAGAAAAACTGAAGTCCCCAGAACGCCTTGTATCCATTGCGGTCTTTGTTCCGAGTGCTGTCCGATGAACCTTTCGCCGAATACCATCTACGAGATGCTTAACCAGGGCCTTGGCCAGAAAGCTGCAGAAGAGGGTGCGAGAGACTGCATTGCATGTGGCTCATGTTCTTACGTCTGTCCTTCCGGCATTAACCTTACGCCTGCGATCGCAAGCTTTGCCGGTGAAGGAAGGATTATCGAGATCAATTCGCTTCTTGATAACAGCAGCGCTGAAGAGAAGACTGCGGGTGATATGAAGCCTTCTTATGTCGGTGAAGCATCACTGCTTGAGGATTATTCAGATACAGAAGAAGACAAGAAGCAGAGTTCACCTGATTCTATCGTATTGCCGTTCGAGAAGGATAAAGAAGTATGAGTAATGAAATGAAACAACTTGCTCCCTTTATCCATACGGAGAAAAGCGCTCCGTACATTTATCTGACGTTCCTGGCAGCACTCGTTCCTTGTGTCGTTTATGCGATCTTCTATTATGGCCTCAGAGCAGCCATACTGATCCTTTTCTGCATGATCACTTTTGTGTTCTCAGACACTTTCTGCATGAGACTTACCAGGAGAAGAACGGGCGATTATTTTGACTTAAGTTCTCTTGTGGAGGGACTTCTGATAGCATTGATGCTTCCTCCGGACACGACGCTTCTGACGGCGCTTACGGCTGTGCTTTTCGCTTCCGTTGTAACTAAGCAGGTCTTCGGCGGTGCGGGAAGCAATATCGTAAATCCTGCCTGTGCAGGAAGACTTTTCATAGAGCTCGTATGGCCCACGGGAGTCCAGGGTTTTTCTTATGGCGAATCAAATTCGAAAATGGAGCTTCTGAGCCTTATAGTCCAGAAGCAGCCTGATACGCTGCCTTCTTATGAACATCTTTCATTGCTCGAGCTTTTGAGTGGTAACTATCCCAGCATGATCGGAACGGCTTGTATCATCTGCCTCGTGATCGGCGGCATATTCCTTACGCTCAAGGGTACCATCAGACTTTATTCGCCGATATCTTATCTTGTAACGATTATGGCATTGTATCCCGTATCAATGCTTATCGAGACGAAGTCATTCAGCTTTGACGGATTGATCATTTACATCCTTTCGTCAGGTGCTGTTTTCGTTGCGGTATTCATTCTCGGAGACCTGACCACGATGCCTTCAAGATTTGCATCAGGAGTCTTTGCCGGTATTACGTGTGGTGTTCTGACTCTTATCACCAAGCCATTCCTGGCTCCTGTGGTATCGGTCCTTGCTCCTGTCATTGCAGTTAATTTCATGTCGTTTGTTTTGGATTTCTTCTCGAAAACCCTTTCCAGACGTAAGATCCGTTCGAGGGAGGTGGATGTATCATGATGACTCATGCACAGCTTAAGCAGTTTATTGTGGAAGCTATCCTGTTGCTGATAGTCGGTGCTGCCATGGTTATCGGAAGTTATTTCGTATCTCAGGATAACGCGAATAAGCGTGTCCAGAACGAGTATCACTCAAGATTCGACGTGGTTCTTGATTCATATTCCTATGAAAAGGTTAAGAGCAAGGCACTTAATGATTTCCCTGAGATTAAGGGTGTTTTTATCGGTTATAACGCAGCAGGATCACCTGAAGGCTATGTTGTGGATCTTACGGTTACATCACCTGAAGGAAAGGACTTAAGCATCCTTGTAGCGCTGGATTATGAGAGTACAAGAATCGTTGGCCTTTCCCTGAATAATGTATCCGGCGATAACGCTTACGTTATCGATGAGAACAACATGAATCAGATCAAGGATAGGCTTATAGGAAGACAGATCCCTCTGGCATTCCTTACAGAAGAAAAGCCTGATGACGACGATACGGAAAACATCACTGTGCCCGGATTAAGAGACGGTGTCTACTATGCACAGCGTTTGTACGACGACAGAAACAAGTACATAGACTATGTTGAGATGGAAGTGCAGAACGGAATGATCACCAAGATAAAGTGGGATGCATTCTGTACTGACAGGACCAACAAGGACAGAAGTGAAGCTTCCTTAAGAGGTGCTTATGAGATATCCGGTCTTGACTGGGCTACGCAGTCCTATAATCTCTGTCACGCTCTGCTTGAGTGCCAGGACCCTGACCGTCTTGCAATGAAGTCCAACGGTACGACGGATATCGTTGATGGCGTAACATGCGATATAAGGCCTTTTGTAGATCTTGCCAAAGAGTGCATCAGTTATTCACAGGTAGGCTATGACAAGACAGCCTACATGAACGGCCTTAACATGATCCTATTCCATCTCTATCAGGACAATGCTTACGGTCTTGAGCTTCTTAACGAAGACGATCATGTCGTTTTCTCGTTCGAGGAGACACCTGAGATCTATACGGTTTATAACGAAGAGAAAGTTGCCATCGGCTTCATCGGAGTAAGACAGATCGAAGCCAATATCACTGGCAGGACTCTTGAAGAGAATCCTTATGAAAACAAGAACCGTTACAGCAACAGCGACGGGAAGGATGTAAATACCATTGATTACGATGCAAGTGAAGACGGCCTTAATTCAAGTGGCAACACTGACGATCAGGTAATCACGGACAGTATCGATGACATTCCTATGTCAGAGATAGCATCCCTTGTCGAGCCTGTACCTAATGCATACGATGAGACGAGAATGGTCGTCAAGGCATGCAATACCTGCTACAAATTCCTCAAGGAATATCTGAACTGGAAGGTGTGATCAGATGGGATTATTTACCGAGAAATACGATTCGCCTTTCGATAACGAACAGACGAGAAGAAAGATCGATGACAAGGTAAGCGCAGTCCATATCAGGCCTGCAAGATACCTCAGTACGAGAAGCTCTCTTCTTTTGGGCTATTCGATGGTATCGCTATGTTTGGAGTTCATGATCTCGGGCAATGCGATCTGGTGGCCCGTAGCCTGTTCTCTGGTATGTATTCTCATATGGTCTCTTACTTTAAGATTATTCATGCCGCGTAATCTCTCAGTGCTTTCATTTGCGTTTGTAATGGCACTGTTTATAGCAGCAGGTGAATTCTCATACAGATTCGGCCTCTGTACGCCTTATTCGGCCGTAGGCTTCATACCGATGGCGATAGGCATCATGTCGATTGCAAGATTTAAGGAAGACGACAACGACAACTACACTAAGCCGGCCTTCGGTTCGGAGGTCATGCTTCCTTACGGGATTGCCCTTGTCTGTTCGCTTTTCGGCACCATGCTCTCCTTCGTTTTCGAAAAGAGATATCTGTTCGTATCGCTCCTTGCTGCAGTTATGTTCCTTATAGTAATGAGCTGGGCATTATCAAGGATCACGGGAACTCCGAGATGCGCTACATCAAAGAAACTCACTGAATTCTGGGATATCCCCGTTGCGGACATCTCCGAACTCAGAAGATTCTTAAGCGCCAGGGGAGAGTTTGCCGTTATCTGCCTGATCTGCACGGTCATCCTTTATGTGCTTAAGATCATTGTTGATCCTGACTGGTTCAGGGTCATGACGATCCCTGTTGCCGAAGTGTTAGCCCTGCTGTTCGGTTCGGTTGCCATATATACGGCGAAGCATAACTTCAGAAGATCCATCTTCGGACTTCGATATTTCATAAGCGAAGTTTCCATTGCAGCTGCTTTCATTTCGCTTCTTTTCCTTGTTCATCCGGGCATCCCGAAGATCACACACTTGATCATTGCCAACACATTCATAGTAGCAACCGATATCATTATGACAGGTCTTTTATCGGTAATCAGAAGGCGCCTTATCTTCGTCTCTAAATCCAAGTATATCGACGGCCTCCCGTTCTATCTTGTACTGATATCGCTGGTCGTTATGCTTGCCGAAACCTGTCTTTATTGCATTCCGGGTTTGTGATATAATCTCGGACAGTCAAAAAATCTGATTGTGTAGCTCAGCTGGATAGAGCGACCGCCTCCTAAGCGGTAGGCCGGCGGTTCGAATCCGCCCACGATCACCAATAAAATCAAGGGGTTCGAGGCTTTTTCGGGCCCCTTGATTTTTGCCCGAAAATGGTTGCGAATGGTTGCGAATGTGAACAAGCCTCTGTTTTCAAGCGTCTTTGCTCAAAAATGGGCATTTTCAGGGGGTAAAAATGCCGTTTTTGATAGCTTTTTCAAAATTCGCAACCACTTACCGCCTATCAGGCGGTAGGCCAAACCTTCACATTTGTCTAAACATCAATGATTTCAAGGGTTTCAGCGCCTAAAATCTCTTTGATATTTGGTTGCGAATGGTTGCGAAGATTTTTGTTCTACTCAGAATCGAGCTTGTTCAGCTTCTCTCTAATCTCTTCCACTCTTCGTTTGTCACCGAATGAATAGTGACGTTCGTTGGTCTGCATAGAGTGACCAAGGACCATACAACGGTCGTTTCCGTCTATTCCGGCTGCAATCAGTTTCGCATTGTATGCGACTCTGAATGCGTGGTTGTGGGAAATCGGAATCTTCAAGGTCTTGCATCTGCGCCTTAAATAGTACAGATAGGAGTCCTTTAAGACCGGCTTTCCGTCCGGATGGTGAAAAATATATTCCGAATCACCTGGCAGCTCGTAGGCTACCATTAGTGCTTTTAAGCAACTTTCTGTAATTGGAACCAATCTTCCATCGTGCGGACAGGTTCTTTCATTCTTTGTGTATTCAACATCTCCCCATTTGCGCTTTGTCTGACTTCCAATGTCAAAAAAGATGACCTGCTGACGGCGAACGTGGATGACATCATGCTCTATATCCTGATACTTCAGTGCTGCAAGCTCTCCAGCTCGAAGCCCAGTTTCCATTGCTACAAGCATCATGGCAGCGTGAGGATTGTTCTTATCGTTTAAAGCATACTTACGAAGCTTTTCTATATCATCTCGTGAAAATGATCGTTCTTCGTTAGTTCTGGTTGTCAGGTCACAGTACTTGAAATAGTCTTCTGCGAGAAGATCTAAAGCCGGGTTGGCAAAGCATATCTGTTTTCTCATGCCGAAATCAAATACGGCCTTGAGGTGCTGGAGCATTTTTTTCATAGCTTCCTTTTTAGGAGCCTTTGAAAGATAATCTTTGACAAACCAATTCCTGAGCTCTGTGTCTGTGATTAATGCCAACTCTTTAGATCTGATTTTTGTAGGAATAAAGTTTATGTAACGTTGGTAATCTTTGATGGTCAATTCTGACCTTCCGTGATTCCTTTTATCCTCGATATACATATCAAAGACCTGATTGAATGTACTGTGACGCATGTCCTGCGCTTGGTAGAAGTTGAATAGGAAATCGTAAAGCTTGTCTTCGGTAGCTCTGTACACCACCTTTCTCTTACCGTCGACAATTACATGTGTAGCCCAATTCCCATTACGGTACTTGTCTTCGGATTGGAGCACAAAGATCTTATGAGTATGCTTCTGCTCCACATAGAGTTTTTTAGCTTTGATATTTGTCAATTCCAAAAACCTTTGGGCAACCTCAGGGTTACTCTTCAATAATACCATCATCTCATCAGTTGTCATTATTGATATTAGTTGTCGAGATTAACAAACTCGACGTTCCTTTCTATAAAGATATTTAGAATGACACTTATATTTCTGCTATTTAAGCCTTATCTTGCGTAGTTGAATGCGAAATGTAGGAGAAAGGTGGTGCAACCGAGGTTTTCCCCGATTGCTACCGTATAAAATGAACAAGCGGATGTTTGTAATCACACAAACAACCGCTGTCCACAAATTCATTTCAGTTGTTTGTTGTTCTTTCTCTGCCCGTATTTACCGTCCACTCCCGGGCCTGAAGTCTTCCAATGCGGATTTCTTCGGATTCTTTTCTCCGGAACCATGCATTAGGTTCCTCATAGGACTTCTACATCTTTTGAGGAAACTGAAAAGTTCCTTATAAGATGTCCACCTCCGGTAGGATCTCTCCGGCTGCATTCATTGGGTGCGACGGCTCACGGTATCTCACTCCGCTTCAACGCTCAGCCTGTGACTATGCAGAAGTATCATTATTGCTGTCGCATGTCATGGCCTCACCGTATGTGCCTTACGGTTTCTGCGGCTGTGGCCCAGGTTGTTAGCCGAGCAGTTCCGCATTTGGCTCTCTGCGACAGGAAAGTAAGAGAAAAGCTGCTATTAAGTTGTAAATGTTCAAGGGAGAGAGGTTGAGAAAAACACCTCTCATAGTATTACGGAAAATAGAAGCGATTTTTACAACACCCATCATGCGGTTTTCTCCATTTCTTTCCTCAAAATCCTTAAAATTCTGTTTTTCCTGTTGTTTATGCATTGCTGGGATACACCGAGCCTGTCAGCATAGTCTGTCTCGTTATAGCCTTCAAAATAGATGGCCTTGATAAGATTTCTGTCTCGAGTGCTTAGGGTTTTCATCGCTTGCTCGAGGGCATCATGAAGATCGTAGGTTGTAATATCTGACTCATAGGTCCCTTTGCAGTTCTGGAGATATCCACTTAAGTTCTCAGGATTTTCTTCAAAACCATTGGATAGTAGGCTGAGTGGAGTCTGGTGTTTGCTGAAACTGACATGACCTTTGTCCATATTCCATTCGGTTCGCTTATAAACTCTGTATACTTCTTCAGAAACTTCGACCATCTCATACTTCTTGGTGCATGTATTGAAAACTGATACTTTGTAATTCTTCATATGAGTTTCTCCTTGAATTTGAAATATTAGGCTTGGAAACAGTTGAAAGATGATTGGTCATGGATATCTGTCTGTTTGTGCCTGCCATTGGCGCATAAAAAAGTCCTTTCCGGTCAAATCGGAGAGGACTATCTGTGTTTCGTACGATGTAAGGCCAAATTAAAACGGCGCCCCACTTATCATCGGACAGTACAATTGCTGTACTATCTTCTGACTCGTACGACGCCGACCGCGTAATCCTTTAGAGATTAGCTCCGTTGACCATTACAAGTTAGGTTATATTTGATTGTGTTATGCATCCGCATCAGGATGCGGTGCTAATTAATGCGTTTGCATGCGTTCGCATGTCACCAAGCAAAGTCCGGTAGGATAGGTATTCCCGGATACATTTTTGGCATTTTCTGATGCTTAAAGTATTTGGTATCCAATACTGATATCCTGTTGCAACGGGGACACTTGATATCGAAGTGCCCCTGACAGTCATAGACATACATGATTGCGTAACCGCAGCGAGGGCAGTGAAGAGCTCTTTTGACCATGTTTTCGACTTCTTTTCTGCACAGTTCTTCCTTTTCTCTTAAGGTTTCGTTGAGAAAGCTATCATCAAAAGGATCATATTTCTTGTGGCTCATAAGGAAATACCTCCTTGCTCTCTGATTGATATGATAAAGGCCTGACTTCAATTAAGTTGAGTTCTTTTAGCCTTATCATAAGGGTGGTAATTGATACTTTCATTTCACTTGCTATACGCAGAAGCATTGCCTGATCGTACTTGCTGATACCATAATTCTCATATCTGGTTACCTTATGAGTGTTGAGGTATGTCTCAAGATATTTAAGTACGATAGGCTTAGGCATAAGCAGGCATGCAGAAATACGGTCTGCCTGTGTTTCATATATATTGAATTGGTCAGTAAGAAGCTGCTGATTGTAGTTAGCTTCGCTGTCGAAGGCATGGTTATAGTAAGCTGCTTGGTTCCCATATATACGGCTTGTTATTACATGACCAGCTTCATGACCTAATATGAACCTTCTTTTTGACTCATTACCGGGTGTTGTCAGATATTTATCAAGAACAATAGTATCTCTCGGATATAGAACTTCACGCTTTCTTCCGTTACGACTTATCCAGAGCTTTGTTATACCGTCGCTTGCAAATCCTATACAGTTACTATTTGTTGCAATGTTTTCATATACAACCGTGCAATGCAGGTAATTCATAACAAAGCTGTCTATGTCTATTGAAGGCAGAATCTTATTCCTAGCTCCAATACTTGTAAAGTACTGGTCCAACATTTGAGAACATGTCAATTCGATCTCATCATTATTCATAAACTTAAAATTCTTCATTTCACACTCCTATGATCGAATAGATAATGTGCCGTCATCTTGCTCCGCAGGCTAGCTCATTGGATTCTGATATTGGCAAGATTCTTACTGTTCGGATAATTGTGAATTATTACGAACGAATGTTTGTTTGATGACAGGATGATAACATGGCAAATATAGCATTTCAATACGATTAATGGGTCACAAACACATTGAAAAATGTAATATTCCCGCGGAATTAATGTATTTCAAGCGTTGCGAGAATTATTACAAATTTTAACTTGGTGAAATACGGCGTGAGTACGATTAATGGAACAGGTAAGAAAATATAATTAAAGATTTAGCTTATATGATAATAGCTATATTAACCCCATACATTTATATGAATATAACACTCTTATGTAGAAAACTATCCTTTTTCAACTTAATATCTTCAAGTGTTATTAGTTCAATGTAATGCACGGTCCAAAGTTGAACCGTGCCATGGTCCAAAAATCGTTTCTACGAGGTGCTGTAATACCGACCTGACAATAATTCTTAGCTAGGATATTTATATTAATGGAACAGTATGAGTGGGAGCAGTTGGGTTATGTTGTATTACGATTTACTTCTTCGGCTCCTCGTACTTACCGAGGCGCTCAAAGGTAGCATCATACTTATCCATGAGAGGGCCGAACGCTTTTTCTCTTTCTTCAGGCGTCATGGGCGGCCTTTGCCTGTACTTATACTCTGTGTGTTCCTGTGCCATATCTTTTTGCTCCATATACTTTATATAGCCATCATACATCGTAACTGACCAAGGCACCGTTTTGATCAGAGTTATAATTAGCAGTGATATTATTGTCTTGTCTGAGGGAGTGATTCCTTGGTATGGATCATCAGCCAAATGAACTATCAGATAGCAGCGCTTTGTTTAGGATGAACGATAAGGAATAAGTATAAGAGGTTAGCCAATATGTTTAGAGATACAAGCAAATCGTATTACAAGTAGTTTGATGAACATAAAATAGAGGTTATAGAAAACTTTAATACATCTTTGGAAAGAAAAAGGTTTTCTTATAGACTTACAAGAACATATTAAATATATTAATGCCGAAGAGTATCTGACGAAAATTTATAATATAGACAGATTAGAAGAACTTTTTGTAGAGACTACCTAACTTTAGAGTAGCAATATAATGATCCAAGGCCTCAGGTAATTCCGGGGCTTTTTCATGCTCAGCCGCCATTCAAAAAACGCCTGTTATACTACGCATAACAGAGAATAAGGGGATTAACAATCCCCTTATTCT
>SVIZ01000001.1:0-102956 GCA_015069205.1 Oscillospiraceae bacterium | reverse complement strand
CTGTTATACTACGCATAACAGAGAATAAGGGGATTAACAATCCCCTTATTCTAATAAAGTCTATAAACTGATGAGGTACGTGCCTTATGCCTTTTTGTCCAAAATGCGGAGTTGAAATTAATCAGGGTAATAAATTTTGCATGAAATGTGGGTCGCCCATAACCGAATCAATTATAGCGCATCAAGATTACAAAGCTGTTCAACCAGAGAATGCACCTTTGACTAGAGAAGAACAGATAAACACTTTAGGTGACATTCTGTTACTTGAGGCAGCTGCACTTCAGTATTCCGAGACAATAAAAAAAACCAAAGCTGAAAAATTCAGAAATGCGCCTAAAGCACCCGAAAAACCCAGGGAAGATATACCACTGTATCCAAAAAGAAAACTAAATATTGGTCTGATAATTGGAATTACAATTGGCTCCTTTTTTGTGAGTCTTGGCTTTATGTTCGTATCAGGAGTGAGTAATCCGTTAATTCCGTCCATAATAATTGCAGCGATTGTACTTGGTGTTTTTTTAATCATATATTTTGCTGGTGCTAATTCATACAAAAAGGCATGTCTACAGGCGGAAGAAGAGTGTAAGGCTAATAATGAACGTAAGAGCAGGGAGTTTGAGGAGAACAGAAAACAATATAACAAAGCTCTTAGCAACTACCGAGTTGAAAAAGAATCATGGATAGCAAGTCATAATGAAACACTAAATGATGCAATAATCAAATACAATTCTACGATTGATGAGATTAATAACACATATGACAAAACCAAAATTGTTCCTGTCCAGTATAGAAAACCTGATGTTATAGGTTACTTATATGATTATCTATCTACTTCGCAAGCAGATATTCAGCAAGGCCTCGCTAGTTATGATAGCCACGTTCAGCAGGAACTCACTCAGTCACATATTGATGAACAACGAAGAGCAAATATGATTGCACAGCAGCAGGCAGAGTTAACCTTAGAGCAGAATATGATTGCTGCTCGCCAAAACGAGCTTGCTGAGGAGGCAAATTCCATAGCTGATAGAGCAAGACGTGAACAGAATATTGCTGCAGCAATTTCTATCATTCAAAGAAGTCAAACTAATAGTCTTTTGAGAAGATAGTATCAAGAATAGTATTTATTGCAGTTTTTAATAGGAGAATGTAGTTATGCAATGCCCTAGTTGTCGAAAAGAAATACCAGATGACAGTAATACTTGTATTTATTGCGGAGCCCAAATATCGTCTCAAACAAGGAGCAGAACTTACTCGAACTCAACGCTTTCGCAAAGTGCTTATGAAGAAACGAATCAATATGCTAAATCAGAGGCAGTACAAAGATATGAACGACAAGTTAATGCTTTATATCAAGATCGAAATACTGTCAGAACACCCCAACCTCCTCAAGAAGGACGTGGATTTGCCAAGGCCAGTTTAGTTCTTGGGATAATAGGAACTGCTTTATTTTTGACTTCGTGGTTTGCCTTTATTCTTGGAGGCACTGGAATTGTCTTTTCTGTAGTGTCATATAATAAAGGGTGTAGCGGTGGTGTTAGAACTGCTGGATTAGTACTATCAATAATTGCTACTATACTAGGTGCAATAATTGGCATAATTAATCTATAGATTTAATAAAACCAACTAAGCTCGGGTGAAAATCCGAGTTTTTGTGCGCGGCTGTTGTTCCAGAAGCGCCTGATATACTACGCATATCAGAGGATAAGGGAATTAACAATTCCCTTATCCTAATAATATCTGATATCCAGTTCAGACATTTGGAGGGAAATTATGCCTTATTGTGCTAAATGTGGTTCTTTGATTGACGATCAGGATATGTTCTGCAAAAAGTGCGGGAATCCAGTTAATAACCAAATAATAGCTAATACAAGTGTTGAAGTATCGCCAATTGCATTACAAGAAAAGACCAGATCAGAGGCACTTGTTGAGATGAAAAGGATGATTGCATATTTCAGCCAAAAACAAGACTTGTATGACGAATATGATGAGTGCGTAGAAAGTATAAATCACTATAGCAACCCAAGATCTAGAGTGATTGTTCCGGGACAAAGTAGTTCTTCTCCACTGTTTATTGGAGCTATTGCTCTATATATTCTTTCATTTTTCTTTATGTTATTTGCAATTATTGCAGGAGCCACTGAAAATGGTGGTGGAGCTGTTGCTTTATGGATATTAACATTCGTATTTGTTGCTATAGCAATAACATGTTTTATTAACGGTATTGTTCGTAGTAGCAAAAATAGAAGAGAAACTAACGAATATAGACAAACCTTGTTAAATGAAAGCGAAGAAGAGTTTGCGAGAATTTCTAATGAGCTTTCTGAATATTATCAGAATTATGGGTATTGTCCTGTGGCGGCATCATATACCAATCCCAAAATACTATCATTAATACTCGAACCTATTAATCTTGGCAGGGCAGATACAATAAAGGAAGCAATTAACGTAATTATTCAGGATTCACACAATTCAGAAATGGAATTGCAGGCTCAAATAGCTGCTCAGGCAGCTGAAAGCGCAGCTCGTAGTTCAAAAGCTACAGCTTTTTTTACTGCTGGTACATTTATAAATACGTTAAGAAGATAACCTAATGAGTCTTAAAACTTCTTGTGGAGGATTAGTTATGCCGTATTGTTCGAAGTGTGGGTCAGAAGTCGATGCCGAATCAGTTTTTTGCAGACAATGTGGTGCACCAATAGATAAAATAACTCCGGCTGGTGTATATACACCGCCTATAAGTTCTCCAGCAGTTATTAATAACAATCAGCCTGGAATATATACCCCTATAACATCTCCAGGTGTATATCAACAAAAAGACCTGAGAACAGAATGTCTTGATGAACTTGATCGTATGATTAAGTACTTTGGAAAAAAGCAAAGACAGTATGATGAGCATGATCACTGTTGTGAGCAGATTGAATACTATAGTAATCCTAGATCAAGAGTGTATATAACCGGAAGTACAGGCAAACCATTTAAAATCATCGGAATAATAGCTATGGTTATCGGTGGAATCATGGGTGAATTTGCTTCTTGTACAGCATCGATTGCTAGAAACCCGACATATAATTACAACAATTCCTATTCTTCAGCTGCTGCAGCAGCCGTTTTCTGGGTTATAGTTTTTCTTATTGGAGGAGCACTTTTGGCTACCGGTATTGTTAAGTCTGTAAAGTATGGTAATCGTATGCGAGCTGAAAGAGAACGATTGCTGAGAGAAAATAAGAAAAAGCTTTCTGATTTGGAAAAAGAACTTAGCGATTATTACAACAAATATGGTAAGTGCTTAACAGGACTTGCTTACACAAATCCTCTCATTCTTAAGGAGATAAGAAAAGTTGTATATACAGGAAGAGCGGATTCTATAAAGGAAGCTATCAATCTGCTTCTTCAGGATACGCATAAATCTGAGATGGAATATCAAGCCACCCTTACAGCTCAACATGCAGCTAATGCCGCTCATAGCGCAAGGACAGCAGCTATATTTACAGCAGCTGATTTCTTTTTAAAGAAATAGAATGTCTGAACCCCATAAACAAGAGTGCTAAGGAAATTTGGAGGTAGGTAAAATGCCTTATTGTAACAAATGTGGTACAGAGGTCAAAGAAGTTGATAAGTTCTGTCGTAAGTGCGGTGCGCCGTTAAAAGTAGCAGTGCCTAATACATGCGAAAAATGCGGTTCACCTCTTAAGGATGGAGATAAGTTTTGTTGGAAATGTGGCAATTCAATAAATGGATCTACTAATAATAATGATTTACATACATCGTTAACAAGCAATACTGCAGCTTCTACCACAAATGAGGACAATAGCTCTCATGAAGATAATAAGGCACATAAATTAACTAACATATGCCTTAACTGTGGAGATGTCCTTGCTGATGATATTATAAACTGTAATAAGTGTGGATATCATGTTGATACAGTTAGATGTCCGGTATGTCGTGAAGCGACTAATCCGTTGAACGCTAAATGTATTAATTGTGGTTCAAATATAGCTGAGTTGGTAAAGGCTGACTTAGATAAGAGTGCTGCAGTTCTAAAAGTTCTATTGGCAACAAACAGCTTTGACAAGTCAGGTATAAATTATCCCAGCGATCAAATGATTAGGCTTGCAAGGCAGAATTCAATAGTAGGTTTAGCAGCTGTATATGCATGCGAAGCTGCTTCTAAAAAAGGTGGCTCTTTTGAAAGCTTTAGTCTATTTATTTATGATGAGTCTTCCCCCGATGATTGGGATAAAACAGATCATCTTATCTATAATCCGCGTGAACACTATGCTTCTAAGCAGGAGTATATTGAAGCTATAAGAAAAGATTCAAAAAGGCCTGATTTTGGTTTCTTTGCTTGGGCTATTACATATGCCCGTAGTGGTAAGGATATTTACGCATACCAATTATGTATGTTGCTTTCGAACTTGTATAGATCCTTAGGTGATGTATTTGACAATCATGGTCCAATCATTTCTCCATGCGGAGTCGAGCTCATGCAACAGGCCTATAATTTGATGTTATCTGCGCAAATTAATCCTGCATTAGATTATTCAAAAGATGATTTCGCCAAAAAGTTGTTTGCTGATGTCAGATATAAGGTTGCACGTCACTACTTTACAATAGAACAGTTTGGATTTAACAATTCTGCTGATAAGGAATCCGAAGGAATTAAGTACTATTTGGCATACAACAATGGCTATGGAAGAGCCTTAAATGTCTTGCAACCCCCTGTTCCAGAAGAGCAAACACGCACCAAACTGCTAAGAGGCTTGATGTACTACGCTCACAACAATTATCAGGAACTTGTTAGAACATGGAATGATGCTTGTAAAGATTCTACATATTTGAATTCTGAAAAGGATGTCATGGATGAAGGCATCTTTTTACGTTCAGCCATTTGTATGTCTACTATAGCAAGGCTAGATGGAAATATTAATGCTGCTATAGATATATTGAAGTTTTCATCAGCTTATATTACGAGAAACATGTGGAATGATGAATTGAAGGTAGTTTTTTCTAGATACAAGCAAGATCGATATGGAAATATAGTTTATGTTGAGTGATGTGTCTAATAGGGAGGCATGATAATGGAAAATACAAATAATGAGCATGTTGATAATGTGGTAATAAACAAGGCTCCTGATGAAAATACAATATGGTGCATGCACTGCGGAACACGGCTTATTGTTGATACTGCTAAAGGAGAAATGGAATGTAATAAGTGCGGCTGTAAAACATTTTGGGATTTGGATTATCTCAGAGCATCTGATCCAGCTTCAGCACGATTAAATATAGAAAACCTAGCAGATGTGAAAAAAGGCGACGTATTCTGCTTTGGACGAATCGGGTGGAATCGCTTACAATGGAAAATTATAGAGTCTGCCGAAGGGAAAGTAGAAGCAATTTGTCAGGGCAAATATAACGCATATTTAGATAACCAACAGTTTAACGAGGAATATGTTCCTTCAACTTGGGAAACATGTTCCCTTAGGAGATTTCTGAACGAAGAGTTTATTTACGCTGCTTTTTCCAAAGAAGAACGTAACCGTATAATTAGTACAGAAATAGTTTGCGACGCTAACAGTGTATTCGGAACGAGTGGTGGCGATTCGACGATTGATAAAGTTTTCATATTGTCTGAAAGCGAAGCTTCACAAATAGTAAACGCAAATGATACAAAAGAAAAATGGTGGCTTAGAACACCAGGTTACAGTAATTATGCAGCCTCATTCTATAGCAACGGAATTGATGTTATTGGTGAAGAGGTTAACAAGAAGGGATTTGATGTACCGCGTACTCGTCCGGTAATATGGATCGATACATCTGGTATTCAGAGATACAAAAAAGAATCTGATTCTGACATTAAATCGAACTATGTGATAGGCGACGATCTTGAGATTGGATTTGACCCTAACAGGGGCCCGATAAAGTGGAGAGTAATTGATGTTAAGGACAAAAAGGTTCTTATAATTACCGATTCGATTTTTAGACTTTTGCCTTTCGATAAAAAGCATGAAGACTCAGATTATATTCCTCTATGGGAAAATAGTGGTATTAGAAAATGGCTAAATGAAGATTTTTTGAATATGTTTCTTTCGGAAGATGAGAGAAAAAGAGTGATTGTCTCTAATATTCATAATGACAACGTTAAAAAGTATGATGATTCTATTGTAGAAGCACATGACACTGAAGATAAGGTGTTTTTATTATCAGAGGAAGAAGCAAAGATATATTTTCATGACAATGATGAAAGGTGTTGTGAAAAGTGCAATTGGATGCTTCGAACCACAACAAATTCATATTCTGTTAAGAATATTGACTATACAGGCGAGGTCAAGGGTGTATCCGGATATGATGGATATGTTGGTATTAGGCCTGCAATGTGGATAAAGCTTGAGGATCCAACACAGCCAGATTTATTGACTTGCAAAAAGTGCGGCTCTGAACTTAATAGTGGAGATAAATTCTGTCGTAAATGTGGTCAAGCTGTGGAGAACGTAGATCATGTTACTACAGAAATCGCATCAAGTGCAGACGATCCCTTGACAGTTCCCCAAAAAGCCAATAGCAATATGGGGCTTTGCTACATGTGCCACAAAAGAATACCAATTAGCAATGCTACAAAGAAAATCACGTGTCCGGGATGCGGAGAAACTGGGGATGGAAGCAATTTTATTCGTGTATACGAACAAGAAGTTCAATTTGAACAATTGAATCTTGCTGAACTTCCATTTCTCCATGAGGATGATGAATTCTACTTCGGTGGCTTAGGTAGATATAGATGGAATGTATTAAATATAAACAATGGATATATATTTGCGATTCTTTCTGATCGCGATAAGCTTCAATATAAAAAGAAATGGAAAAACAGTGATGCTGACCTGCTTACATATAATAATACAAATGCGCCTGTTACTTGGGAATCTTGTACGTTGCGAAAATGGCTAAACGAAACATTTATTGAAAGATTCTCCGATAAAGAAAGAGAATTACTGGCTCCAACAAAAGTAATCAATAGAAACAATCCTTTCTATGGAACATCAGGCGGTAATGATACTGTTGACAAGGTGTTTTGTTTATCGATTGATGAATTGAGGTACTATTGCTCAAGTGATAAGAAGAAAAAAATCTTATCAGTTGACAATATGGTAAATGATGCTTATTGGTTGAGATCTCCAGGCAAGCAGCAGAATGAGGCATCCATTAGTGCCGCGACCACTAACTATAAAGGGGAGTGGAATCCTAATTTTACTTATGAAGTTAATCAGAGCACAAGACATGATGGTTATGGAGCGGACATTGTTGTTCGTCCCTGCATATGCATAAACACGAACATTTTGAAAAGACAAGAACGGTTAGGTTCGATTCAAACACCTGAACTCAATCATCTCGATGTTGGTCAGGAGTTTACGTTTGGATTTAATGAGTTTCTTGGGGCAATAAAGTGGCGTGTAATAAAAAAAGAAAACAACCAGTTGATGATTATTACTAGTGATTTGATTCGAAGAAAAGCCTTTAGTAATGATGAGGACAAGTTCTATTCTTCGTGGGAATCCAGTGATATTCGAAAATGGTTAAATAATGATTTTTTGCAGCAATATTTCAATGATGATGAGGTAGCACGCATCGTTGAGCACAACATTACAAATAATAAAACTAAATTCTTACAAGAATACATTGGCGGAAAAGATACCGTCGATAAAGTTTTCTTACTGTCTGTTGAGGAAGCAAACGCTTTGTTTGCTTCAGATGAAGATAGAAAATGTTTGGGTGCGTGGTGGTTAAGAACATCCAGGGATAAGGACATGGATTCTACCGAAGATAGCTTTGAAGCATGTAATGCAATAGATGTTTATACTACCGGAAGTATTAACTCTGAATACGGCACAAAAATACACGAAAGTATTGGTGTGCGTCCTGTAATGTGGGTCAGAATTGATAATTAGGAATAATGTGGGAGATGCTGTTAACATGCTTATTTGTCAGCACACACTTGATGAAATATATAAGTCATTGGGATCTGTTGATAATGAATCCGGTGGATTAATCGGTAGTAAAAGCAATGAGGGCATTCTAGATAGTTTTTATTTTGATAAAGGAAGGAGGTCAAGTGCTAATGAGTATGTCCCAAATGTTGATGATTTACGACAGCAATTAAGCTATTGGGACAAGGAACAGATTAAATTCAGAGGAATTATACACAGCCATACTATTTCCGATATTTTATCCCCAAAAGATATTAAGATGGCACGCAAGATACTTGATATGAATATGTTATCCAGTGTTCTGATGCCAATATATCTTATCAAGGAGCAGAAGATTCTGTGGTACGTGGTTAGTAATGATTGTGTAAAGTGCGTTGATTTCAAAATAGTTAATTAAGGAGGCTCTTATGGAAAATAAAGAACTGAGAAAGGAAGTTGTGCTTCCTAACGATTTACACTTTGAAGATTATAGTTGCTATAACTGCAAATATATGAATGGCGGTCAAGGAAGTCAAGTTTGGTGCGATTACTATAGAGGATACTGTGATCCTTGTTATTGTGATCACTTTATAAGCAAGTATTGATATTTATGTCGTTTTTCTAAGCTCTTATTGTTAGCAAAGTAAAAGGTCCAAAGCAGAAAGCCTTTGGATCTTTTTAGAGAGTGTTCAAGAAAGGAATTTTACTATTGAACATCACATACATTATGTGCGATGAAATTCTTTGTTATCTGATCCATGGCTCGTTAGAGGGTAAAATCAGGAATTAAATATACTAACGGCCTCTGAGAAATCAGGGGCTTTTTGATGCCGAACCTTACCAAGAAAATGCGTTGTTATACTACGCATAACAGAGAATAGGATATTTAACAATACCCTAATCTTAAGGGAAGAAACTTTTTTCATCATCATCTCCAGATTCGTCGTGCTGTTGAATAATGCTTTTTATAGCAATTAATTTCGGGATTGTTGAAAGGTATGCAATGCCTATATTCATCAGTAATGTTGTTGATGCGCACTGCTCCATCAGAAACTGTCATCACCGAAAGAAGAACATCTCTGTAATACCAATAATATGTCTTTGCCAAATAAAACCCCTCACTTTGATTTGCGTTGTAATCATGCCTTGATTTCCTCTTCATTCCAGTATGACTATTACTCCTTGTTTCTGCAATAAGCGTGGAATTATTGGTTTTTAAATAGTTTCGTGCAATTTTTGAAAATGCTGTCCGATTTTTCTTGTTAAATAGCACCATATAAGTAAATGAAAATGTGATGGAGGAATATTCCATGAGTAATGTTATGACGGCTTTTTGGGGCGGAATACCGATGCTGTTGTTCGGATTGGTCCATTTTGTCCTGGCTATCAGATGGTTCAGGATCGTGAAGAGAGATGCAGCAGAAGATTTCTATTGTTCAGATAGTGTCGAAGACATTATCTGCAAATATAACCATAGACGGGCAAACGGTTTTCTCTTGCTTCTTGCAGTGCTTGCGGTCATATTCGGCTTTTTCTGGACGGTCATGAGTTCAGGCGGGTTTATCGACGAAATCCAGCAGATCAAACACTGGGATAATGCGGTTGAGGCAGGATACACATTCGTGCTCGACCGAAATGAAGTCGATGCAAACGAACTTGATCGTGAAGAGTACAGGATCAACGTTGTCGATGAAGGACACGGGAAGGTCTATATCGCAAAAAGGAGAAAAGGATAAGTCCGATTTTTAAAAGTACTCGGCACCATATAGGTAAGAACAAGCAAAGGTGACGGATATTATGAAGAGATTTAATAAAGTGATCACTGCAGCTATCGTTGCTGCCATTACATTTACAGCATGCGATACGGATGATGCGGTGCTCGTTGAGACAACAACGACTGTTACGGAGAGTGTGAACGTAACAGAAGAGGTAACAGTAGAAACTTCTGAAGAAACAACAACTGATACTTCTGAGACATCTTTTGTGGTATCAGAAAGTGAAGAGCAGGAAGACGCTGATGTTACGACTGCCGTAAATGAGACAAGTGTGGCTGTTACTTCTACGCCGAAGCCGACTGCAACACCGAAGCCTTCCGGAAGCAGGAATACATCTTCCGAAACAAGTTCATCCGGAAGCGGTTCTTCTTCCGGTGGAAATGCTTCTTCTGGGAACAACGATTCTTCGTACGCAGAACCGACTGGTTCTACACAGGCAGTTTCGACGGAAACTTCACATCAGCATGATTACAATTACAAAACCTATGTGGATCCAAAGACGGGAACGCCTTACGGTGAGTGTGAATGCGGCGCGTATACGACAGATACCAGTCTTTTCAACGCACCCAAGCCTACGGATACACCGACTCCGACACCTGAGCCTACATCCAAGCCTGCAGTAGCTGCGATCATCAGAGTAAAGTTCAGAGTGAGCGGCTGCAATATCACCGAGAACATCGGAACGGCATGGGAAGATGGTGATGCCGTAGATATCACGGTAGTCCGTGAATATGTATGCAAGCCATTGTCGGGAACAGAGTATCACTCAAAGAACGTTTCTGATTACGAACCATACGGAAAGCAGGTCGTACCTGAAGATCTTTACAAAGATTTCTATGCAAAGTACCCGAATGGTGTTGTTTGGGGATATGGTACCGGATATGAAAACGGTAACCTTGTAGGACCAGAAGTCGTGGGCTTCGTTGATGACTAAGAAGGAGCAACAGCATGAAGCGTTTTAAAAAGCTTGATCATTGTGAATATAAGATCTTCAAGGATCGTGTGAAAGTAAGCAAGAAGTCCGTAATGGACAAGTATAAGAACGGCGAGATCCTTGTATATGTGGAAAAGGAAGAGCTTATCGAAGTTTGTGCGATCTTTTGCTGTGATTTCGGCGATGTTGAAAAGATCAAAAAGGAGATAAAGAGCGTTGAGCTTCCAGAACTTGAGACTGAGACTGAAGGCGAGGCAGGTTACGGTTCAGGACCTTCTGCTCAATACTGTTTTCTTTGTGTAGCACCGAGAAGAGTTGCATCCAGGCATTCTTCAGATATCACTACTCTCCTTGCGCATCTTAACAATTACTATACTTATGATTATTACATCAGTACACAAGAAGATGAGAATACGGCAGAACTGTTTCTTGTTGCAGGTTATTCTGTTGGAATGTTTTGTAGCGGATCGAATGAACAAAGGAAGCTTAGAAAGACTTTTGGCGTTAAACCCGTCGACCGGAAAGAACTGTTCGAAAACAACGTTTCATGGATCAGGGAATGGATCAAGGAAAACACGTATTACGATTTCTATGAAGCGATAAGTTCAAGAGTGATAGGGCAGGAAAATCTCAAGATCGTTCTTACCAACATCTACATGTACATTAAAAGTATTGCCGATGGTAAGAAGATCAGCAGAAACAACTTTATCCTTGCGGCACCTTCCGGCTGCGGCAAGACTGAGACCTACAGAGCGATAAAGGAATACTTCAAGGAGTACATTCCGTCGCTTCCGATAAGCCTGATCGATACCAATCGGATCACAAGTGAGGGATTTTTTGGCAAAAATACGAATTTCATCGTAAAAGACCTTAAGAGTTCGTATCCGAATGGTATTGGGATAGTGTTTCTTGATGAATTCGATAAAAAACTTATCCCTTGCCATTCGAGCCATGGCGATAACGTTAATGGTCAGATCCAGGGACAGCTTCTTCTTGCGATCGAAGGCGTTGAGCTCGACGGAATCGATACAAACAATACGATGTTCATCGGTTTGGGGTCCTTTAACGTCGTTAGAGAGATGAAAGCTCAAAGAAGGAAAGTTACAAAGTTCGGATTTGGACAGGATAGTGGCTGTAGCGATTACGATCACTACTCGAGGATCACCAGAGAGGACATGATCGAACTCGGAGCATCTTACGAACTTATCGGAAGGTTTACGTCAGTGATCGATTACGACCGACTTTCTTACGAAGCGATCGACAGGATAATCGACTTGAGGCTCAAGGAGATCTCTGATGAGTTTGAAGTTCCGGTATCAGTTAGCGATGAGATGAGAAGGTTGATCCATGAAAACGCAAATACTGAGTTCGGAAACCGTATGATCAGGTCCTTGATCGTTGATGGCGTAGTTCCTGCTAAGGCTGAGATGTTCATGAACGGGATCGAAGCAAAAGAAATCGTTGTTACCGGAAAGGGTCAGTATCAGATCAGAAGTGCAAGAACAGTTTAATCTTGTCTCCTTTTGCTTATAAACGGGCTGCTTTGGTTAATCCAATGCGGCCTGTTTTCATGTGTCTGGGCTTTTTGAAAAATCATGTTTTTACTTTTTCGAAAAAACTCATTGAAATTTTAGAAGTAGTAGTACAATACAAACAGTAGTTTGATTCAGGGGTGTTTCATTATGGCAGAGTTAACAGTAGAGAGAAAAGCAGCAAAAGATTCCATGATCAGCTTGTTACTTAATCTCAACTTTGCCGATATGAAAGAAGCAGCAGAACTCGACAGGGTGGATTTCGATACCCTGATGGAAGAGATTAGGACCAACTGAATTATTCACCGATATAAGATGAAAAAGCTCCGGACAGTGGAAGACCCGGAGCTTTTCTTTGGAGAGCATTAATGAAAAAAGGAGGTATTCATATGCCTCTGGCATTGTCATAGTTTTATATCATAAATCACATGACAGGTTTTTTGTCACCGTAATAAGATCAATGGGACAGAGTTTTTAAGTCTCTGTCACATTAAATCGTTATAACATTTAAGCTTATAGATTTTCTGCTTCAATCACAAAACTGATCAAGCCAGATCTTTATCCAAAGTAATCTGTTCTCCGCAGGAGCACTTTACGATACAGTAGTTCCCCAATCCCGTTGGAATAAACGTGTATTCCAACAAAGCACCGAGGACATCAGGATATTTATCTCTGCAAGTACTCATATGAACTTCTTTGAAAGATTTCAACTTTTTAAGATCCTCACTGTCGGTAATGGAAAACGTTATTTTCTTAATCATTGTTTTCTGCCTCCTTAAGACTTACATAGTCTACCGGGATGTCTTCAGGCGTTGCCGTTCCATCGCCGAAGATAACACTTTTCATATGTTCATCGAGTCGGAATGTCTGAGAATAAACATATGCACAATATACTGCATCCTGATATAACAGCGCGCGATCTCTCTGGTCGAGACCGGGTGCAAATCTTGCAGCGTAGATACTTGCATTTGCTTCGTCCTGCCAAGTATAAGATTCCTGACATTCAGAAGGAGATGACCTGTGATCTCTTTTGATATAGTCTCGTAGAAAATGTCTTCGTCCGTAGTATTCACGTGCAAGGAATGTTCGTACGGAAAGAAGATCTCGGATTATAAAATCGTTTTTTATTTCCTGGAAGACATTCTTTGTGATATAGATCTTGTCGTCGTGATAATCGTATATGGTTTCCGTGGAATTATCCAAATACTCAAGGTCGTTAATTACCAAACTCTCAGGAGCGATATCTATCGACTTTGCTGCTTCGATGACTGCCTTTATCTCTTTATCTGACAGGGGTTCATTGGACCGTTTTCTTGTCCCTTGAGAACACTTCTTGTCGGCACACATAAAAACAGGAGCAAATTCGCTCAGCTCCTCAAAGATACCTTCATGTTCAAAGGTGCGTCTCAGGTATTCACTTCCGCCGTCTACGGCACATTTTCCACAGGAGCATTTTCTGTAATCGTGAACAGATATGCTTTCTATTACGTCACCACATTCAAGACATCTTATCTTATTTCGGACTATTATTTTTCGCATTCGATTTAATATCCTTTAACGTGATTGCAAAATGCGTCCGCTTTTTGTTCTGTGAAATAAGTCTGTTGATATAAGATCTTCCCATTAAAAAACTCCTGCCGGATAGAGATCTCCGTTTGCGAGAGACGGAGGATCACCTTCGGCATTTTCTTTATTTACTTCTTTGCGGTCGCCGGGCTCAAGCTTGATCGTTCCTACCCAAGTGCGCGCATAAATGACCGAGCTTCCGATGTTCTCGATATAGAATGGACAACCATTGGTTTCTCCCGAGTAGAATTCGATATTCTGATAGTGCGGGAAATATCTGAGATCAATGCCGTTTTCTGCCTGAATCAGATAGCTGTCTTGAAATGTTCCGATATGTGCATATCCGCTGAACTTGACAGGCTTGATTTCTTTGGCATCCGCAGGCACATAATACAGGGAGTGAAAGTAGTATTTACAGAAATCCGCAAGTACCAAAAGAACATTACCAGGTTCAATGGAAGGGTATAAGATAGTATCCTTATACTTTTCTTTTAATCTCTCATAATCAGGTAACATTTCAGGCTGTTCATCCTGTTTATCGAATCTTAAGTATGCGAGAGGACAGTGATAAATGCTGTTCCTGGTAGTAAGTACAGCTTCTTCGTTGACTTCATCGATAAAGACAGCTTCGACAGCTGAAGTGTGAATGGAGATTGAATCTTCAAGCTTCTTATGTCCTGTTACGATGCCGTGTCCTATAACACAAGTTGTACCATGGATCTCGTGAGGGCTGATATACCAATAGTGGAGCTGGAGTTTCCGTTCTCCATTTGGTGAAGCGAGCTTTTCAATATAAGATTCGATAAGGTCTTTCCCGAGTTTTTTGTAATCGGTATCGATACCTCTCGAAAGCCCCATCTCAACTTCTTTGCCTTCATAAGTGAAGATAAGCTTAATTACCAAGCCGTAGTCTTTTACGACGCCGTGAATATCGTATTTTTCTGAATATACATTGTATTCGTTCTCGAGCATAGAGTCAGACATATCATGCCCCCTTTATTTTCTTAATCTGATATTTGAATACTTATTTGTCAGGACTTCCATAAGAGAAGCAGGCTTCCAACCGAAGAACCCGCCCCAGCAGTTATATAAACGCCCCTGATAATCAAAACCTACCGCTTTGCAGCATTCTTTCATAGTCTTAACGGACCCCATTACCGCATCGAATTCATTGGTGTTGTGGACGTGCCCGTAAAACATCAATGTATTTGGATTGGTGTCATGGTTATATGAAATCAAAGGATAGTGGCACATGAGTACTCTGTAACTGCCGTCCTTAATCTCCTTGTATGGAACGGGAGGCTCAGCAAGGAGCGAGATTATATCCGACGGGAACTGTTTTAAGTCGTGATTGCCAATGATAAGATGCTTTCTTCCGTTAAGCTGCGGAAGAATCCTTTTCCAATCATCATAACCGCCGAAACAGAAATCACCGAGAATGTATACATCATCCTTGGCGGTTATTTTCAAGTTCCACCAGTCGATCATGTCATATTCCATGGAATGTACGTCTTTCCATGGTCGAGCATCGTATTTAAGGATATTCTGATGGCCGAAGTGCATATCTGAAATGTAGTAGTTCATGGTTGTCCTTCTTTCTTCAACGGAGAATTGTTTAACCAGTTCGTTAGAGATTCTCCGCACTTTATATTGGTAAAATACAGATCGCAGGCGATAAGTCCGGCAAATTCAGCAACCTGTTTTCTGTCCTCGACATCGAAATCACATATCTGATCGATGTTCATCTCATCGCAGATACTGTTAAGTCGGACACATGAAGCAATGCAAAGATCGTGGGCTTTTCTCCTTCTTTCATCATGTGCTTTCATAATGCAGATGTCCTGCTTATCCTTTGCCGTAGCGGAGTAATAGATCTTTTCATTTACTACATCGTCAAAATACGAGATAAAGCTTTTGATACAACCGAGGACTTCGATCCTCAGATCTTCCTTATTTGGAAAGCCTGATACTGCCAAAGCTTCAAAAATGCTGAGTATAGGATTATGCATTATCGTTATCATCCGGTAATTCGATTACTCTGTTATAGAGCAAGTGGAACTTGCCTTTGTCAGACTCGTCGTGGTAGTGACCGAAATACCAGTCCTTGAAGCTGATCGTCTGTGCGACCATATCAAGGAATGATGTAAGGTCATTTAACTTGCGAACTGACATCTTCGGCATGAACATATCCGTCACGGTTGTTTCCGGAGCACAGTGCGTGAAGACAAGGTCTACCTTGTATCCGTACTTTCCGAGGTTCTTATATGCCTCGTTGTATTCATCTAATGTGGGGAGTTCATGAGGCCACCAGGATACGCCTTCTTTGCGATGCTCTTTGTCGGATGATTCGGCACCGCCCATGACAAAGATCTTCTTACCGCAGAGTTCGTATACCTGGCCGTTCATGAGGTGATATACGGAATCTGAAACCTTGTGGACCTTGCCGCCATGCCACTCTGTTACCGGCATGGCATCCAAAAGCTCATGGTTCTCGTGGTTGCCGGCTACAAAGAGCGTCGTGAAGTTGCGAGCGTCGTAGTTTTTAAGGAAATATTTATCTTTTTGGTTTCCGAACCATACGGCGCCGAAGTCGCCGAGTACGACAACGTAGTCGTCTTTTGTGAGTTCTTTTTGAACCGGAAAGTTTTTACTGTTGAATTTGCTCCAACTGTCATCGCCGTGAACATCGCCTGTTACATATAAATGTGACATTTTATCATGCCTCCTTTATAAGATATTTAAGGGGCGGTAGACTTCTACCGGCTCCTGCATCTTTACGGAGTAATATGGGTTAAAAGTCTATTCTATTGTTTTAATGTTTTCCTTCAGGATCGGGACCAGTTCTTCGCTGTTCTCGAATCCGTGGTTTGCTATGCTCATTACGAGCTCATATGCTTTCGTTACCGAAAGAGTAAGGGATAAGCCGTTTGCAGCAAGATATGCATTGGTTACGGAAAGCCCCGCTCTTTTGTTGCCGTCGACGAATACCTGATAGTAGGTAAAGTCAAATAGATACTTAGCAGCTTTGTCCAATATGTCCGGATACTGTTCCTGACCGAAGAACTCGGTATAGGGAGCATCGTGGATACCTTCCAGCAGGCCGTCATCCCGAAGCCCGTACTCGCCGCCATAATCGTCTATCATCTTGTCGTGTATGTCGATGATGTCCTCTATGCTCAAAGAGACTTCTTTGTCAAAGCGTGCGCCAGGCTCTTTGAACACGGATTCCGAGTCTTTGCCAAAGCCGTCTTTTACTTCGACATTGTTTCCGGCAAGGGCAGAGAGGGCAAGTCTGTATTTCCTTGAGAGCCATCCGTATCTCAGCTCGCGCTCTTGGGGATTAAGAAGCGGCCTTATAGCTTTCGGATAGTATGTGTTCATCGTTCGCAACGTCCTCTTCAGTATGGTTTGTTCGTCTTGACTTTAGTGTAACATTATTACACAGCTGTAAAGGCTTCAAGGCGAAAAGCGTTTCCTTTGACATATTTATAACTTTGTAAACTGACATAAGGTGCCTCCTTATTCTTCGTCTTCTCCCATATCTGACTTCATGCACTGGAGAAGATACATCATGAGTTCTATCCTCAGGCGTTTATCCTTCTTCGCTTTGTTAAGATCGATGTTCTCGATCAGGATGTCCGTTCCATTAACTGCCGTGACGAAATCGGGTTTATATTTTCTTTTTTCCGGTTCGGCTTTGGTTTCTGTCTTTTCGTTAGGTACGAATTCTATATGATAGTTGAAGCCTTCAAGATAGTTGATCACGGAGGAGAGCCTCGGGTCAACTTCCGCATGCTCTATCCTGAATATGGTGTTTCTCTGTGTGTTGAGCTTTTTGCAAAGATCAACGATGCTTATGTTTTCCTTTCTCATATCGCTTGCGGCAGCAAGGTACTGACTATAGTTTTCAAGACGTCCGATCCTGCCGTTGTTGTTTGTTTTTTCTATTTTATAATTCATAAAACTAATCTCCTTTATGTGTTATGATGATATAAAGATATCACATATATGTGATACAATCAACACAACATCACGAATATGTGGCGATGTTACTGAGTTGGATCTTGCTTTACATATATAGTGCTCAGGAAAAGAAAAAATCGGACTGAAAAATATAAACGAAAAAAATATTCCGAAATTATTCCAAAACTGTCCGATTTTTCGATCAGATTAGCACTATATAAGTGAACGATGAATTATCTCATGAAAATTATGTAACCAGATTTTAGAGGAGGAAACATTATGTATACGGTTAATATCAATGAATTGGTTGAGTATTTGAACTCAGCAACAGAATATTCTGAAAATGAGATTATTTTGTACGTATATGCTGTACATAAGTATCTCTACACTCATAATATCGTCACGCAAAAGAAGGTGATTAAGAGTTATAACGGCACGATTGAATCAGTAGAAATATGTGATGAGGTATATTCGTATTATGATTCGTTCGAACACGAAATCGATTATCAGGACCTTATTGAAGAGGTTGCCTGGGAAACTGGGTTGGATAAAACCGATGTTGATAAACTTACTGATGCAGAGTTTGAATTCCATTACGACAAGGTCAATGAATAACGCAGGCTAGAACGCATTATTAACCTAAGATAAATGACATCCTTTTTATAATCAGATAAGAGGAAATATTATGAAAACAATTACCCAAAGATACGAAGAACTCAGTAATATGAATCAGATAAACGAAAAGAATGATAAACTCATTCTTGAATGTTTTCATTATAAGATCTTTAAGGAAGCCCCTTCCGCCACGTTTAAGAAAAACTTTAAAACTGATTACGGATTTGATTATCCCGAGCATATTTCTGATATCACTGATAAACTTGCCAAGGAACTTCAAAAAAGGATTAAACACTTGAAAGAAGATGAAGCCTTTGAAGAAAAGTGCAGGGTGCAGCGTGCCAGAAAAGGATATGCCGATGCGGACACCTGGGCTATCGACAGCTGGTTCATCAGGACTATGACACCTATGCTCAAACGCCTCAGAAAGTACCACTGCGGTTATCCGTCCTGTTTTATTACGGATATTACTGATTCCGTAAAGACAGAGGAAGAAGATAACGAAAAGTGGAATCAGGTGTTGGATCGTATGATCTTCCTTCTCAACGAGATGGATGAAGACAAGTGTACGATGAAGAATCCTTATGCAAAAGAATACCATCGTATTAACTCGGGTTTCCGAAGAAAGTACGGATTGTTAGGGGAGAAGGCTAAGACTCCTGAAATGCTTGCCGAAGAAGAAAATGCCTCGGGAGTTCGCATGTGCTCTGCTGCGGATTTTCCGAATCTTTACCCGACAGCACAGAAGGTAAGAGAGGATTATATTGAGTTCGGAAAGAAGATCGACGAATACAGAGACAAGTGTAAGGATGAGTTCTTTGAACTGTTTTCAAAATACTTTTGGTGCCTTTGGGATTAGTAGCTATTATAAAGGAAAAACAGAGGACAATATGGATCTTAATTGGAAATTGACAGATGAAGAAGTATTAGAAATGCACTTATTAAATCATTATAATTGACGCGATGTTAATGATTCCCTCCGATAATGGGTCTGTGAGGTATTCCTTCGAAGCTTTTATCGTAAGCTGAAAGTAACGGACTCGATTCTGATATATCCTGTCCTTTACTGAATATCTCACTCAGATTATACCCGCTCCCGGTAATGTAAAGAGGGGAGAGCATATCTGTGATTTCTTTAGGCAGATCTAATGGCAGCCAATGATCCTCATTGTTATCCATTAGTGGACTGCCTTTAAAATAATAATTACAACAATAGTTGTATTTTGCTATCATGTCGTCATAAGACATAGCGCAGCAATCAGGGTTCTTTTTATTGGTATAGAATATTCTGTTTATCTTTTTGTCTTCTGTTACTTCTCTTTCGTTTAGATCAGCCACAATATCTAAGGGCAGATCCTGGATGCTTTTTACATAATCGTGTGATACCACGTTATATTTAACGGAGTATTCACTTGTGGGTCTGTCGCTTTTCTTATGTATGTACTCTGCAGTTGTTATGACAAAGACAAAATAGTGATTTTTATCGCATTTGTCTAAGATCTCCTTCGGAAGGTTTTTCTTATGCGAGATGCATAGAAAGAAATAGGGGGAATTACTGAAAACAGGAATAAAGATTTGTTCCATTCTTTCCCTTAATCCCTTGTTATCAGCATTCTCATATGCCTTGTTCAGCTCAGATATTGTTGCCCTGCATGTTGAGGTTGCTATAGCGAAAGATACATATGTGCGTTGCTGTTTATCTGTATCTTTGATCTTCCCAATAAACTTTCTGTGTGCTGCAGTTTTTTCTATTTCTATATTCCTTTTAGTTCTGCACTGAAGGTCTAAACAGCAGTCGCTTACGAGCTTATATGTAAATCTGTTCAAAAGATATTTATTTTGCTTCAATTTCTGGATGTCGCGATAAAGATCGGAATAATTCGGAGTACCGTTATAGTCCTTATAATTTTCAAGCCCGCCTTTGGCAAGTTTTCCATCTAAGTAGACAGAACAGGCATCTTTTGCAAGTTTTTGCAGTTCTTTGCTTGTAACTTTATCTTCTTGGATGTTGTTGCTTTCAGTTTCTGTCAGTATGAGAAGGATCTTATGACAGGGACCTGATACTGTGTTTTTGTATTTTTCAAACCCTGGTCTTTGTTCGTAGTCGTCCGGACGGGTCCTGTTCCTTTTTTCGTTGACAGATGTCATAGCAGCATAGAATAATGCAGCGTTGATCAGAGCACGCTGATAATTAGAATCAGACTCCGGCCTGCCGGAGTTTCTGTGATGCTCCAGTTCCTTTTGAATCTTTGATAATATATCTGTAAGAGTTTCACGCATTGAAGACATGTTAATCACCTGCTTGGGAATCGTACATCTTAAGTATGTTGTTAAGCGTTCTTCTTAACTCGGATATGACAAGCGAATAGTTTTCATTAGGAATCGGTCGTTTTTTATCGCCGGAAAAGTGAAGTGACAATTCATTGTTAAAGCAATAAGATTCGATGCCTTCCATCAATATCTCTTCTGAAAATACTGAACTTGCTTGTACTTTGTCATTAGTATAGGCTTTCCATGATCTTTCGAATAATGACTTAAAAGGCTGATCCAGATCGCCATGGAATTCAATCATGTTGGAACCGTGATCAAAACGGGCTCTTGCACATTCTTCGCTATATTTATTAACGAGTTCATAAAACATAAGATCTTTCCGTAGATTGGCAATATCTTCGTTTTTCATATTAAAACTGAAAGAATTGGGCATGGGATCTATAACCCAGTCCTTGAATACGATGCCTTTATCTGTACCATACAAGAGCGTGTTGACATCAAGAGCGTGGTTTATACATGTTCTTTCGTGGATGTGATTAACGATAAAGCAGCCGACAAACCCCTTTATATATTCCTTCAATTCGGCTTTGCCTTTATATGGTTCGCATCTGCAGCTATGACCGCTTATGCTTAAGTCCGGGTTCTCGAACGTATATTCTTCTCCGTTAACTGTTTCATCACATTCCGGATTTTCCCAGGCAGGGAAGCATTCTTCTATATATTTATCTATAAAGTCTTCGATGCTCTTTTTGGTGATCTGTCCGATGCCACCCTTGGTCTTTTTAACAATTAGGTCGAATATGCTTATCTTCATGCCTGATGAAACAGCATGTCTAATTCCGTTGATGAGGTAATTGGTGCGCCATACCTCGTCAATTAGTTCACTTCTCATGTCCATTGTCAGAGAGGGGCTTGCTAGGGGATTCTTCTTTTTAGTCGTTTTCTTGCTCATAAGCTGAATCCTTTCGTTATTGTTTATGGAAATTTTACCATATTTTGATTCATATTTGCAAAAACGGAGTAGAAGGAGTAGATGAAATAAACCTTCCTGGAGTGTAAAACGTAGATGTAAAGCATGACCTTAAAGAAAGAGGTGACATCTATGGCAAGAACATCCTATAACAAAGTAAGCAGAGTAAAGATTTCTCCTGAACTTTTTAATCACCTTAACTCTTTTTGCAACAGTGAGAAGTATGTTTCAAAGAACACTCCCGAGAAGATTCTTGCTGCAAAGCATGGTGATGCAGATGCTAAGGAATATATAGCAAGGAGCAATTGCGGTCTCATCATCAGCGCTATCGACCGTGCACTCGCATCAGGATATAATTGGCGCGAAGAATACCATGATGAACTCTTTGCAGAAGCAGGATTAGATTTTACAAAGTGTATCAATAAGTATGATCCTTCTAAGGGTGAGTTCTCAACATACGTGTATGAAACAGTCAAGTTCAACACATTTAAGAGACTCAGGGATTGTGTAACTCACGAAGCAGTTTCTTTTGAAGAACTTGCAGAATACATCGATTTTGCCTCAGAGGATAACGATCCGGTAACCGAGTGTGAGACAATGGCGGTTGAAGAACAGTTAAGTGATATCCTCGGAAGAGCACTTAAGGAAGATGAAGCAAAGATTGTCAAGCTCAGGTGCGGTTTTTACGGCAAGGAGTACAAGACGGCAGAAATCGGCGAAATATTTGGCTTTACCGATTCTTACGCCGGTAAGAGCTTCAAAAAGTGTATAAAGAAGACAAGGGAGTACATAGATGATAACGGCTATGACGTTGGATTCTATGAATAAGTGAGATAATAGTCGGACTGAGCCCAGCCATTATATTGCATAAATTATTTTGACATTATAGAAATGAAGAAATAATCAGTGAGGCAATAAGATATACGGTCTATGTAAAAGATGCTGAACTAAAGCACCCATCGGGTTATCCCGGTGGGTGTTATTGAGTTCGAAAAAAAGGAAGCTGGTATAATACGCTAAAGAGAGGGGATGATTATATGACAAACTCTTTTAAGGGAAATATATATTATGATGCAAATAAATCATTGATTAAAAACAATGTAACCTTTTTACTTGGCCCAAGGAAATGTGGCAAGACCTTTTGTATGAAACAATTACATAAGGGGCATAGCAATGCATTATATATAGATATAAAAGCTGATTTTAGCTCTGAATCTGACAAACGAGGCTTTATAAACAATGTAGTGGAAGATATTAGAAAAAATAAAGAGATAATCTATCTTATAGATGAAGTAACATATCTTCCAAGTCCAGATGCGGATATTGCCAAAATAGCCGAAACCTATAGTGATTCAAATAACGGAAAAACGAAAATCGTTTTTGCGGGAAGCCAGTCTAAATCTTTAGATGTTTGGGGACATCGTGCTTTTGCTGGAAATGCATCGTTTGTTAAAGGCGATTTCCTGAGCTATCCAGAATGGCTGGCTTTTAAGGGGACCAATGAAATATCGGAAAATACGTATGCTGATTTTGTTAATCATACAAGAGAATTTTATAAAGACTTTGTCAGCACAGAAGAATATTTAAAGGGTTGTTTGGACGAAACTGTAATATCAAACCAAAAAGCTGTTGAATACATTACCGGAAATGATTACGAAGACCTTGATGTTGATATGTTATTGGATACATTATATGCATCACTAGTTACACTGCGTGACCATACGACCTATGACACAATTGCTGATCGGTCATTGTTAAGTAAAAACATTAGGAGATATTTCGCAAAAGACCTGATTATAGATGATACAGAGCTAGAAAACAGAACTGTAGATTTCTTTAGTGAACGATATAGCCGTTTCCGTCAGATGAACGGTTATGATTGCCAAAGAGCGCTACGCTTCCTAAGAGACTGTGGTCTGATAACTCTAACATATGTTACAAGCAAAAAGGACGACGTTGATCCATATTTCATTAGTAAATTCTTAAAGGATTCAAGTGAACTCTACTTAAAAAGAGATATTCTGAAAAACATTAACATAACGATTAACTATCCTATGTTCTTCGTTGATATAGTTAGTAGTGTTCTTGGAGAAAAAATGCCGAAAACACTTCCGTCAAAACTGATAGGGAGTATTGTTGAGTGCCATGTTCGTTCTTTATTGCCGAGTTCCGGAGCCTTTGAGTATCGTGATGAAGACGGTGCTGAAATAGATTATGTTACTACTTCGGGAAAAGCTTTAGAGTTTGCTGCCAGTAATAAAGACTTAAGCGAATTGCACTTTGACAAACTACCTGATCTTGCAGATAAGATCTTGCTTACAAAGGATAGGTCAGGAACGTATTGCGGGATTAAAGAAATCCCATATTACGAATTTATTTTCAACTGTTCAAACGGAAAAAATCTGCTTACTTGTTGATCGTTGGCTTGTAATTGAGTTGGTAACTTATCGTAGGAGATTTTCGTGTTGCATAACAAGAACAGCCCGGGATCGCTCCCGGGCTGCTATCATGAAAGGACTTAAATATGGTTCCTCTAGTTAGGTCTTAGAAAAGATCTACGCTCTTTCCGTCAGCATCAAAGATCTTCTTTTCGCCAACAACAACGTAAACGTCGCCGCCCAGCTTAGCTGCCTTTTTCTCGATTGCCTTATAGTCAATCTGCTTTCCCTCGATCTCGAAGATAACCTTGCCGAGCTTCTTAACCTTCTTAGCAGGAGTTTTCTTTGCAACGGTTTTCTTCGCCGGAGCAGCCTTCTTTGCAGGGGCAGATTTTTTAGCAGCGGGCTTCTTTGCAGCAGTTTTCTTAGCCGGTGCAGCCTTCTTTGCAGCGGGCTTTTTAGCAGCTGCTTTCTTTACTTCCTTTTTAACCTCAGCAGGCTTAGCTGCTACTTCTACCTTTTTCTCTTCAGCCATTGTTTTTCCTCCGTAAGATTTATGCTTTGAGATTTGTTTGCCTGTACTTCCTAATAAACTCATCCTAACAATCTTCTTAGTTTCAATCAATAAAATAAGTGTTAACGATGGAAAAGAAATGAGCCTGCAGCACAAATGCCGCAGGCCCAAATTTTTTTTTACGGAAGAAAACATGTCTTATTAATCATCAAGGTTTTTCTTATAAGCCTTAAATGCATCAATAACCAGATTAGCGCTTCCTTGTCTGTCCTTATATTCGTAGAAGAGCCATTCCAGGCCAGGTCTTTTTATGCCATCCCTTGAGATCATGGTCGAGTTCAGATTGAGCATTTTCCTAACCATTTCCAAATCGCGCTGTCCTGACTTGGCATCATAAGCCAGCAGAAGACAGACGGCGGCAACGAGCCTTATGTCGGTGTTCTTATCAAACTTAACGTAATCATTTTTATATGGATCGTCAGCGCTTCTTATCAGCTCGGTTATTGTGCTTTCGACGCAGTGCTTTACCAAGACAACTCCGGGTATCATGATGTCATAAGAAACCTCGTCGTTCTGCTCGAAGGTACCATAAGCATCTACGATGTATATTTCGCCGATCGACTTAACGGGCTGTGGCTCTCTTTCGTGATGCACGTCGTCGTATGACATGGTATTGAAGCGAACGATGTCTCCCTTTTTGTATTTCGGATATCCTAACATTTATAACGCCTCCCTCTGCTGATCTTGTTCCTCTTTAACTGCCTTCTTTATGATATATGAATCCTTGCCCGTTATCACGATTTCCTCTGCGCTAATCTCTTCGGAAAGAATCTCTATCATGGCTCTGGTCGCAGCCTCTCTGATCAGAGATTCAATGAGCCTGTTTCCAAATTCCGTATTGGAATTCTGATGGAGGAAGGCTCTCATGCTGTCGCTTATGGAAAGCCTTACTCCATAGGACTCTGATACCTCGGAAGCCCTCATGTCTATTATCCTGTCGAGAGCCTCGGGAGAGAGGGGACCGTAGTTTATTACGTGACCAAAGCGTCCTATGAGCTCGTAGGATGCACCAAGCTTTATCATCTCCTCTCTGGTGATCGGAGAGTAGTGTTCACAGGCAGCGTCCGTTCTTTCAACACCAAAGCCGATGTGCTTTTCCTGTCTTCTTTTTTCTCTGGCCTCGTTAAAGGAGCCCATGCCGATGAAGAGTGTGTTACTTGTGTCAATGCCATCAAGGTTACAGCCCTCTATTGCAAGAAGAAGCTGGCCTTGGATCCCTCTGTTTACATCGTCTCCATGGCTCGAGTGGCTTGGGATGAGCCTTTTATCGAACTCGTCTAGGAACACGATTCCTATGCCGTCTGATTTGGCCTTCTTTAGGGCCGAAACTATGTGATTGGTATCCTTGCCTTTGTAGCCCTCGCCGGTTATCTGGTTCGTGTCGATGAGATCTACGACAAGAGGCGGGATCTCCTTTTCAAAATACTTTTTCAAGGCTCTGTAGGTTTCCGTCTTTCCGCAGCCCGAGGGCCCGGCGAGAATAATGCTCTGCTTATCAACGGCCTGACCATTGGCGATGCTTGTCAGATAGTGATAAACATGGAAGACAACGGAGCTTAATTCCTTCTGTCCCTGAACCGTCTTTTCGATTTCCTTTTCAAATTCCTTGAAGGAGGTCTTGTGTGCCCAAAGCTGGATTTGTGCTTTTAGTATGCTGCCAGGCTCTACTACGATCTGTTCATAAAGGCGCTCGATCGCAGGCTCACACTTTTCCTTAAAGCTTTGGATCCCATAGTCCTTACAGAATGCATCCTCTGAGCCTTCCTCAGTATTGGCAATAATGAAGAACGCTTTTTCCAACGTTGGTTCATTCTTTAGGAAAACGCTGTTGTTGTATACTAACATGTCCCTTGTCTCCAAGCCGTCTATTACGCGGCGTATGCCATCGACAGCGCTCTCATTTTCATCCTTCGGGAAGACAGCGACATAGACACATTTCTCAGCTGAAGAGGGAAGGGGAAGCTTCCTGATGTCCTCTATTTCAGCCGCCGGATTTTCAAAATCCGTTTTGACCTCACAGATAACATTGAGCGCTTCTCCCAGATCCTGGCAGATCAGGATGCGTCCTGTAGGATATCTCCTGCAGACGGCTCTCTTGTGAACGTGCTTGCCGTTTTCGTAGATCTTGTATTCGATGTGATCTGTTTTTACGGAATTCTTCATAACACGATCCTCTCTATTTCTTATTAATGAGTATTTATTTCAGTCGAAACCAATCTGGGGGATAGAGATCACCATTTGGAAGTGCTGGTGGTTCTTTTTCTATGTTTTTTTCTTTGTATTCTTTGAAGTCATAAGGCTCGAGTCTAATTGCCCCGGATGGGAATTTCACGTAAATGACCGAATCTCCAATGTTTTCTATAAAGAGACGACGAGCATTGGTATTGCATTTGTACAACTCGATATTCTGAAAATGCGTAAGATACCGAATGTCAATTGTGCCGTCATTTGTACGAATCATATAATTATCCTGAAATGTTATTCCGCTGACCTTGGCCGTGTATGGAGTAGGATTCTTGCTCTTTATAAACTTCGGGACATAATAAAGAGATTGAAAATAGTGGTCGCAGAAATCTGCAAGAACAAGAAGGACATTTCCGTGTTCAATTGAATGATTGGGGTTGGAATTCTTGTATTTCTCTTTTAAGTGTTCATAATCAGGAAGCAGATCTGGATTCTCATCCTGCTTGTCGAAGTTGCAATAAGCAAGCGGACAGTGATACGTACTGTTAAGAGTCTTAAGAAGGATTTCATCGTCTTCTTCGTTGTAAACAACATCTATAACCTCAGACGTTTCTGCTTCATGAGAATCACATAGTCTTTCATGACCCGTTACGATCCCAGAGGCATACGCATAAGTTGACCCGTGTCTGTCTTTTCTCCTGCATACCCACCAATAGTGAAGACGGAGCTTTCTCTTGACCTTGGGAACTGCAAGGTTTTCAACGTATGATTCAATAAGGTCTTTACCGTATTTCTCATAATCGACCGCGGTCTTGGCGAGTCCCATTTGGATTAGCTTGTCTTCATAATCAAAACACAAACCGAAATTAAGACCGTGATCCTGAATGAAGCCTCGAATATCGTATTTTTCTGAATAGACATAAATCGTATTGTCCATGCGCTTACTCCTAGTGATTATTCTTGTTGCTTAATATTTCCTCTAATGTAGCTGGCGCATATCCGTAAAAGCCGCACCAACAGTTATAGAGCTTTCCCTGATATGGGTACATGCTCTTCTCACATTGTTCCTTATAAACAGCGATTGCATTCTTCAGCGCCTTGAATTCGATGGTGTTGTGAACGTGTCCGTAAAGCATCAGGGTGCCTGAGTTTGCATCGTGCTTATATGCCATCATGGGATAGTGGCTCATTATTATGTGATACTGTCCGTCATGTGATTCCCAATAGGGCGCAACCTCAGCAAACATCCGAGAAACATCTCCCGGTATTTGGCGAAGATCGTGATTACCCTTTATGAGAAACTTCTTGCCGTGAAGCTGAGGTACTATTCTGCGCCAGTTATCGGCATTGCCGAATATGAGATCGCCTAATATGTATACCTCATCGCAGTCACGGACCTTCGCGTTCCAGACAGCTATCATGTCTCGCTCCATGTGTGCAAGATCAGGCCACGGTCGCTTGTCGTAATCCAATATGTTCTTATGGCCGAAGTGCGTATCGGCTATGTAGAACTTCTTTATTTCATTTTCCATTTCATTTACTCCGTTATTTCATCTATCCAGTCATAACGCATGTGGAACTTTCCAAGATCAGAATCCTTATGGTAGTGACCGAAATACCAGTCGTCGAACTTCACCGTCTGAGCGATCGTGTCTAGCTGCATGGTAAGATCGTTATGTGAGCGATAGTACATGCGTGGCATACCGAGATCGTTGACCGTAGTCTCAGGTGCGCAGTGAGTAAGGATGATGTCGACCCTGTTGCCGTGCTTTTGAAGATTTTGGTATGCCTCGTTATATTCCTCAATCGACGGCATTTCCCTAGCCCACCAGGATAAGCTCTCGACCCTGTTTGCCTTATCTGTCGATTCAGCGCCACCGAATGTAAAGATCGACTTGCCTGCAAGCTCAAATATCTGACCGCGCATCAAGTGATAGGTGTTGCTGTAGATCCTGTGCACCTTGCCGCCGTGCCATTTCTCAATTGGATAAGCATCAAGGGCATCGTGGTTTTCGTGATTTCCGTCAATGAATAAGACCGTGTAGGGCTTTTTCTCCCAGAAAACACGAGGCCACTTGTCGTAATCCTCCATGTGCTCTTTCTTTAAGATATCGAGAGGAGCCTTATCACCCAGGATGTCTACGCCCGTCCATATCCCGCCGAAGTCTCCCACAATGATGAGATAATCGTCGGAATTAAGCTCGTGCCCGATCTTCCGGTCGAACGTGTCGATCTTAACCGTATCCATTAAGCGGTGTGTATCGCCTGTTAAAAATAAGCGTGACATGTTTGTTCCTTTCTTAAAATGCCAATTCCAGATCCTCCGGATCCTGATTTGCAATGCCCGCTATCGATGCGACAACAGGGAAGTATCTGTCGGTATTCTTGGCTATGAGCTCCAAGGAATCATCCAGAAGTTTTTTTAGGTCCCAGTAGCCGTCCTCGTCATAATCGAAGCAGAATCTGAATATTCGGGTGTTCTTGCTGCCGATCCTCTTCCAGCCCATGATTCGAATGTAGCCATGAAAGCCGTTATCTACGAAATTGCCAATGATGAGAAAGAGAGATTCTCCGATCTTCGCTATTTCTTCATCTGTAACCATTTTCCTTTTCATGTTGACGCTCCTTCATTTAAGCTCAACAACGCTGTTGTAGAGCAGGTGAAACTTGCCCTTGTCAGACTCCTCGTGGTAGTGACCGAAATACCAGTCCTTGTAGCTTATGGTCTGTGCGATCATATCAAGGAAGGATGTCAGATCATTTAGCTTGCGTACGGACATCTTTGGCATGAACATATCCGTTACGGTTGTCTCTGGTGCACAGTGCGTGAAAACGAGATCTACCTTGTAGTCGTTCTTCCCGAGGTTTTTATATGCTTCGTTGTATTCGTCTAACGTGGGAAGCTCGTGCGGCCACCAGGATATGCCTTCCTTGCGGTGCTCCTTATCAGACGATTCCGCTCCTCCCATAACGAAGACCTTCTTACCGCAAAGCTCATAAACCTGTCCGTTCATGAGGTGATAAATGGAATCCGATATCTTGTGCACCTTGCCGCCGTGCCATTCCGTTATCGGCATTGCATCCAAAAGTTCGTGATTTTCATGATTGCCTGCCACGAAGAGCGTCGTGTAGCTTTTTGAGTTGTGCCATTTCTGTAGGTATTTGTCGGTTTTTCCGCCGTCCCAAACGGCGCCGAAATCTCCAAGCACGACTACGTAGTCGTCCTTTGTGAGCTCCTTTTGTATGGGAAAGTTTTCTGTGTTTAATTTACTCCAGTCGTGATCTCCGTGAAGATCGCCTGTTACAAATAAATGTGCCATGTATGTCTTTCTCCTTTAATCGTCATCAGGTGCGTAGACCAGATCACCCGTCACCATTAAAGAAGGGAAGACCAAGGTGATAGTCTACGTTATATGCTTGCCTTTGGCAGTTATTAGTCTGCCTGCTCTGATAATGCTGTTTCTCATGTAAGCATCTCCTAAATCAGGAAGCGGCTCTCAAGCGTCTTGAATACTTAAGCTTATGTGCTTTTCTGAAGCTTGCCGAAGGCTTAATCTTCATGAGTTTTGCTGCCGTCATGTTCTTAACTACGTATCTAGACATAAGAATTTACCTCCAGTCATTTACCTTCTTCGATCTCAAGCTCGGATTCCATCTGCTCCAAAATGAGCTTAAGAAGCTTTAATCTCGTTCTCTTATCAAGCTTTTCCTTGCTATCGTAGCGCTCGATGGGAATCTGGATTCCGTCAGTCTCAACGATCATGTCAGGCTTGGTATCTTCGAACTCCTCTTTGTTATCCGGCACAACCTCCAGGTGGTAACCGAAGCCGTGTAAATAATTAAGTAATGTCGATACTTTTACGTCAATTGCTCCGCTTTCCATTCTGTATATGATCGATCTCTTGGTATCAAGCTTTTTGCAAAGGTTAATGACGGAAATATTAGCCTTTCTCTTTTCGGTTGCTGATTTTAAAAGTTCGCTGTAAGCCGCAACGCGCCAATCGGGTTCTGTTCTATCGAAAGTCTCAGTGTTGTAATCCATATCAAAAATCCTCCAACTATTTCCTGTTACCAAAATGATAACACGCATGCTGACACTTTGCAATAACTATTTTGAAATGTCAGCAAGAAAGTATACAAACGAAGACGAAATTAACAACGTTGCGTACTTTCTGTCATCTTACTAATGGGAGGGTGGGTGGGATGCGCCATCTTTCACAGTTCTCATTACTTATTGAGCTGGCGGACTAGAGCTGTAAAGAATTTAAGCGCTATCATGTGGCGACAGAAGCTTCTATAAGTCCTTGGTTGTATAGTTCTACTAGCATATTGTTTATCATATTGCGAGCTTTTTCCAGGTTGAAAAACATTACCTTCTGAGACTTTTTCCCGAATTCTTCAATACAGTTACGCGCTGCATGAACCGGATGAGTTAAAGAATAGAAAACCGGATACTGTAGTTCGGGCTTCTGGAGGGGGTGAAATGAAAATGATGAGATTTGATATAATGTAATCATTCTATTTAAGGAATAAAGGGGTAGATTATATGGCATTCATGGGGATGGTATTCGGGGTGCTGTTCCTGATAATACTGGTTATTGTTTTTTGTCTTATGCTTTTGTCATTTGGAATTGCGATTCCGTGTAAGATCATAGGCAAATCGAAGCGAAAGAAGGGCTTGCGGATAACGGGTAATGTTTTCCTGGTCCTTGGCATAGTTTTCACGCTTCCTTTTATCGGACTGGCTGCATTCTGGATCTGGTCTGTGACATTTACCAAGGTTACTGCTCCAAGTGGCAAGGAGTACACTGTTCTGACACGCGATGTCGGACGTGTTATCTCGTATCTTGATGACGGATCCGATGAGGCGATGGATAAACTTGAGTCACTTATCTCCAGAAAACCCAACCTTGTTTACTGGCGCGATAATAATTATAAGGGGATCCTCGAGAGAGGTCTTGAGACCGGTAATCTCCGTATGGTTGAGATAAGCCTTGATCACGGAGGCATGTTTGATGATCCTTTAAGGTTCGAACATATGGCATATATAGATAACAGTATGGAAGAATACCTGGGTTATCTGTCTGAGAGATCAGTGACTTCTGATGATGTTGAGATCTTAAGACTGATGTTCTCTTATGATGTTGAACTGCCATCCTATGATACAGATATGGGATATATGTACTCTAATGTTTTTGGCGCGGCATTCTGGGCCGTTACATATAACGACGAGTACGTAACTGATACCGAGCTTGAATTAATGGATGTGCTCATAGATAACGGTAAAGACCATGACCCCGGACTTCTTTTGTTTGAAGATCACCCGTATAACATTGTCTTTGCCGCCGATTTTGCTTCATACCTTGTGAGGGATGATAATTACTACGAGATAGTTCACATCGCGCATTTGGATAGGTGAGCTCTGATTTGTCACTACACCGTGATAGTTTTGATATAATATAGTCGTCGGATAGGGATATTTTGACTTAATGTACTAAGAGACATTAAGAAAAAGGGATAGATAGGAATGAGCATTACTACAAAACATCAGTGCCCATCTTGTGGCGGTTACCTAAATGTTGATAACGATAAGCAGATGTATCGTTGTGCTTCCTGCGGTTCTGCTTATGATTTCGATTACTTCAGAGAAGAAAAACTGCATGATCTTGGCGAAACATACCTTGCGCGCGGTGAGTTTAAAGCTGCTGTCGATGTATTCAAGTTAATTCTGCAAAATGATCCTCACGATTTTCCTGCAAACAGAGGGATGATGCTTGCAGCTGCCCGCATGAATAGCATTGATGAGATAATCAGTAATGAGAAACCTGAAGAATTCTCTTATGATTCCAAAATGGTCAGTGAGGCAGTTGAAAGCGCTTCGGAAGAAGACAAGGGATACTTTATTGAGCTTGGCAAGGTATATTCTGACAAGAAGAAACTGGCTGATCTTCTTAACGAGATACAAGCTCTTAAAGATGAAGAGCAACAGCTCGAAGCTACTATCCGGTCGACCGATGATTCACGTTACGATTACTACATCACTACCAAGTACGAAAAGCTGAAATCGCCTAAATCAATGTTCATTGTGAACTGGTGTTTTGTTGCTTTTTTTGTGGCGTTCGCAATATTCTTTGTTTTGCCGGTAATAGTACTGGGAAAAGATGCCGTCTGGGTTGCCTATCTGTCTCTTATCGGTGTCACAATTGCTGCCGCCATTACCATCAATAATCTAGTAAGTGTCTATCCGAGAGTCAAAAAGATAAACGATATAGATAAACATATCTAAGAACTAAAGACGGAATTGATCAGACTCAGTGAGAAGATAGAGACCTGTGAAGCTGAAGCAGAAAAGTTTTCTGTCACTTTAATAAATTCCTGTCGTGACTTTGTTAAAAAAGACAGGCGGATAACGAAAGAAACCGTGCACGAGTATGGCTCAGGAATGAGCACCATCAGGAAGCATCAGTGTCCGTCTTGCGGCGGAGGACTCATTATCGACAATGATAAGCAGATGTACCATTGTACTTTCTGCGGTTCGACTTATGATTACGAATACTTCAAAGAAGACGAAATGCATGAGGCGGGTGAGACTTATATCTCGCGAAGTGAATTTATGGCCGCTATCGATGCATATAAGTTCACGTTGACGAAGGATCCGCATGATTTTCTCGCTTTAAGAGGACTTATGCTTGCGGCTGCTAATCTGTCGAACATGAAACAACTCGAAAAAGAATCTGAATCAGTAGAGTTCTCGTATGACTCACAAATTGTAAGTGAAGTGATTGCAGGCGCTGCAGAAGAAGACAAGAAATACTTTACTGAGTTTGGCAAGCTTTATACTGAAAAGAAGAAATGGTCAGACTGCAGCAAAGAGATTGTATCTCTTAAGGAGAAAAAACAGCAAATCAGAGGTGTTATTGCACGCAATAATATAGATCGCGAGAACTATTATGTCAGGGACAGGTATGGCGTATTGAGACCTCCTAAGCTCATGTTTGTTTTATTCGCGGTATTAACTGCCGTTTGGACCTTACTCGAGATTTTCTTTGTTTGCGGATTTATATCAACTGCTGCTTCCGGTATGGAACATCCGGAAATATTTGGCTGGCTGGCTCTTTGCCACGGCATCCCCTGGAGCATCTTTGCTATACAGGCATTCGTAATTATCTTACCGAAAGTAAAGAAGATCAATAACATAGATGCTGAAATCTCAAGACTCTACGAAGAGTCCGGAATGATGAATAAGAAGATCAGGGGTCTTGAAGAAGAATCTTCTAAGCATGCGGCCAATATCAGGAAATACTTCCATGATTTTATAAAAATGGACAGGAATATCATGATTGGTAAGAGGGAAGGTTAGCATCATAATATTACTGACGGGGGTGGGGATATATGAAAACCAAAAAGTCTGTCGCAGTTATTTGCATTTTGTTGACGTTAAGCATATTGCTTACTGCATGTGATCGTTCCGGAAAACAAAAGAAGAATCAGGTTTTCTACGGCAACCCGGATATGGAAACCATTGACGAAGAAGGGTTTATCTATCAGAAAGATCTTGAGACAAAATGGGTCGACGAACCCATGATCCAAGGCGTTGGCAGTTGGGATGGTGAACTTCGCCCGGGTGATTATGTCTCAATAGTATGCCGGATGAATGATGATATCAACGAACAGTTTGATCTGAACAAAAAACTGATGAAGGCATATTGTTTTGAGAGAAACGAAGATTATGTCTGGAATAAGAGAGATGCGTTATTTTCGAAAAAGCCGGTATATTACCAGCATACTGAAACTGATATGAAGGGTATCACTACATCATGGTACGGATATGACTTCCAGATAGACATTCCGAGGGATATCAAGCCGGGAAAGTATACTTTTGTCCTGGTAAGAGATGATGGCGTTGTCGAGCTTATGCTCGATTTCTGTGTGCCGGAGCCCAAGCCTGCGTATCTGTATAGCGAAAGACCGGCAGAAACTGAGAAACCGGTTATTTATCTGTATCCTCAGTCAGAAACGGATGTAAGTATCGTTCTGGATTATGACGGTAATCTCACTTGCACTTATCCGGAATATAATGACGGATGGAACGTGACTGCATTCCCTGACGGAACGATCTTCGACAAGAATACCGGAAGATATTACGAATATCTTTTCTGGGAAGGGACGAGGTCTTTTGATGACTATGAATTTGAGCATGCCGCATGCGTGGCCCGTGAAGATACAGCTGCTTTCCTTGAGGAGTATCTGGAATCTGCAGGATTAAATGACCGTGAGATTGATGACTTCATCTCATACTGGCTGCCGAGACTTCAGGCCTCACCTTATAATCTGATCTCATTCCCGAGCGGATATTACACTGAATGGGCAAAACTTAACGTAGATCCTGCACCTGATACGTTGATACGTGTTTATATGGTGTTTACTCCTCTTGAAGCTCCCGTTGGGATCCCTGAACACATGGAACTTGAACTTCCTGACAGACCTGAGCGTAATGGATTTACAGTGGTCGAATGGGGCGGAAGTGTTTTGGAACGTTAAACTGAGTGTCCCTTAAAATCCTCTTGGATTCTTCACGATTTCGACGGCCTCTTCAATTGTCTGAGCCTGACTTAGATCAAGTGCTCTCTTGATCTTGAGAATACTGTTCTTGTTCCTCATGTTCAGGGGGATGAGCTCTTTGTAATACTGTAATTCATCTGACAGCTCGCTCTGCTTCCTTTTCATGTCTTCAATCTGGGCGCGTATCTGATTTGCCCTGGCGGTCGTCATCATATCATTTTGCGCCAGTTTCTCGTTAGCCCTGTTTTGTCTTGCTTTAGCGATGGGGATTCCGATTAAAAGTGTGATCGGTATTGAGAGATAACCTGGTGCTTCAGCGAGTTCTATTGCATCTGAACCTGAAGCTGCGATCAAAGCGGCAAAGACAAATGTTGTAACAAAACAAACTACAGCCGCAACGATAAAGGTCGGCCAATAAAACCTGAATAACCAATATCTCGGAGGATTGGAACCTACTTCCATCTTTTTGATTTGAAATTCAGCGTCCTTGATATCTTCCTTGAGCTTTTCATAAGTAGTGTACTTAGACAACAATATATTGCAGAGCTGAATGCTCTCTTCTTTGGTAGCAGGATGAGGAGAAAGATGTGATGAACCTAATATTCTGTCAGTATCTATAGCCTGACCGCATACTTCACAGAAAGAAGAACCGTCTAATACTACCGCACCGCATTTAGAACAAAAAGCCATTCCTGTTTCCTCCTTAGGTATTATGGATTTAAAGAAAAGTATACCGCCTTATTTCTCACCCTTACAGCGCCTGATCATAACGTCAGCGTCTCTGTAACCTCTGACTTTTTCGAGTTCTTTAAGAGCGCTCTTGTAAGACCTGTTATCAAAGAAATACTTGCCTCTGCAGTATGTCTCAAGCTTTTCGGCTTCTGCCACGCCGTCATCACAGATCTTGATGAGATCAGAAGAGATGGCGTCTTCGATCCTGCTGCACTCATTGATTGCCTGTTTGTATAAGAGCTTGGCTTCATCAGCGGATGCAAGAACAGCCTTGCTGCTTAAGATCCTGCCGGCCTTATTAATGGTTGCGATAGCGTGGGAATACTTTGGATATAACTCCGCAATGGCCCACTTGTTGCCGCAGTTTGCACATCTGCAGGATGTGGAAGCATAGTCGTAAACCAGGTCTCCGCCACAGATCCTGCAGCTAAACGATACCTTGTCATTTGCGGAAGGCTTGTGCTTCTCGGCAGAATCATCAACGAAAAATGTTTCTACAGTGACATCGTAAAAATCCGCGATCCTCTGCAGCATCTTATATTCGACCGGAAGGCGTCCTGCCTCCCATTTATATATAGCGAGTTCGGGAACACCCCATGCCTCAGCCAGAGCTTCCTGGGTGAGGGAGTGCTTTTCTCTCAGCTTTTTTAAGTTTTCGGCGACAATAATATCCATTTTGACTCTCCTATTATCTTCCTCATATCCATATGATATATGAAACAGGCGTCTGTTTGTATATATTCTTAATTAAATTTTATAAATACAGCCTACTGATGGATTATAATGTCAAAGAAAAGGCTGGTGAAGAGGGGATATAAGGAGATGAAAGCATTCATGAGATCTGATCAAATGAAGATCGAGGGATGATTTCATTAAGTTAATTGGTTTATGAGCACTAAGCACGTAGTAGTCCTGCCTTACGATGAGGCATGGAAAAAAGATTTCGAAGATATTAAAGCTGAACTCGTGCAGGTGCTTGAGGGTCTTGTGCTGAGCATTGAACATGTCGGCAGCACTTCGGTTCCCGGACTTGCTGCAAAACCCGTCATTGATATTGATATCGTTATAAAAGATCAGGGTTGTTTTGAGAAGGTGAAGACAGCACTTGGTTCAATCGGGTATCATCATGAAGGCGATCTTGGTATCCAGGGCCGCGAAGCGTTTAAATACGATGGCAAAGATCATCTGAGAAAACATCACCTGTATGTATGCTCTAAGGATGCAGCTGAACTTAAAAGGCATATATCTTTCAGGGATTATCTGCGTGCACATCCTGAAGCAGTTGAGGAGTATGGCAGAATTAAAATGGAAGGCGCAAAGCTGTATCCTTATGACATAGACAGATACATAGAACACAAGTCACCTTTTATCGATGGAATTTACCGGATGATCAGCGAAGGTAAGATAAGGTAGATTCTGCTCATACTGCTGTAAAATATAAGAATGATATCGAAGCAGAAGGAAATTAATAAGAAGTATTCAGGTATGGCTATTAGTTTAACAAAAGAAAAAATGGAAGAATTATTCCTTCAGTATCTGGCAACGATCTTCGGGTTTCCTGAAGTCGTCAGCTGCTGCGCTAAGGAAGTCGTGATTACGCGCGAGACATTTGTTGATGCCGGAAAGCAGGCGTTCGAGTCAGGTTTCCATGACCTGTACAGTGATATAGATCTGTCTGTAAAAGTACGCCTTCCCAAAAACGGTTCTGTAACTCCTGAAGAATACAATAAAAGGATCGACCGCTTCGGTGTAACAGAAGATACGGCGCTGGGTTGGATGTATATTCCGGTAAATCATATTTACAGGATCATTTTCAAAAACGGAATGCGCTATGATCTTATCTTTGAATTTGAGTATACAGATGATGTCGAGCTGAATCTTGAAAAGCAGCCTTCCTGTGACGATGAGAATCCGAATTGGCCGGTGGATAACATAAACCGTTTCTGGTTTATCCAGATCCAGGCTCTTGGTAAATTATACCGGAGAGACTATCTGATCAGTTCTCATCTGGCTAATATGAACTGCAATGATACTCTGGTCATGCAGATGATCATGAGGGATCTGAAATACGGTACCAGTCATCACAGATACGGTTATTCGGAAGAACTGGAATATGTTAAGCATTTAGGACAAGATCCTTACAGAACAGATGATGCGACATTTAACATGATTTCTGACCGTCTTTATGCGGCAGCTCTTGCTTATGACAAACTGGTGAAAGAGTTTTATCCATGTTATCAGGACAGAAGTTCTGATTTCTTTGCAATCTGGGACTGGTATGAATCCTGCAGGGTTAACTTGGTATAATGTGTGAGTAAATTAGAAAAGGAATAGAGACGTTATGGAATTAGATGATGAGTTATACGCACAGATAACTAAGCACAGCGATATCGGAGAGCATTATTTTGTCGAAGGCAAATTCAGAAAGGCTCTTGAAGAATATAAGAAGGCATTTGAGTTGATACCCGAACCCAAGACGGTTTGGGACGCTTCCGTGTGGACGCTTGCAGCGATCGGCGATTCACATTTCATGTTGAAAGAATTCGTATCTGCGCTTGAATATTTCGAGAAGCTTATGAATGAGTACGAGGAAAAAGAGAATCCTTTTATCAGAGTCAGATATGGTGAGTGTCTTTACGAGACAGGCAAGACCGAACAGGGCAGAGAACATATGCTGGCTGCCTTTAAGATGGAAGGCACTGAAGTTTTCGATAACGATAAATATCTGAAACTCATTTCGGATCTGATCTGACCTATGCTTGATAAAGAAATAATCGAGACAAATAAGAAATATTGGAATGAGCATGCGGATCAGTGGTTTGGTACCACGGCGCTGCCTCAGTATGGTGTGCGTTTTGTTACGGAAGAGGATCTGCATCTGTTTGGAGATGTGCGCGGAAAAAGCATGCTTGAGATTTGCTGCGGAAGCGGACACTCTTTGCTTTATAACGCGAATAAGGGTGCAAAAGAACTGTGGGGAGTCGATATATCACAAACACAGCTCGAAAATGCGGCCAAACTGCTTGCTGACAATGGATGTTCAGCCAAACTTCTGTGTGCCAAGATGGAAGATGAACTGGACGTGCCCAAAGAATATTTTGACTATGTTTATTCAATATACGGAATTGGCTGGACGACTGATCTGCAGGGAACATTTGATAAGATCGCCTCATATCTTAAAAAGGACGGCATCTTTATCTTCAGCTGGCACCATACCTTGAATTATTGCATCGCATGGTCAAGCGATGAGCGTATGGATGTTATTGAGGACGATGACAAGTTCTGTATGACTAAGAGCTATTTTGATGACAGTTACTTTAAGATGACTGTTCATGGCAGTGAGATCGTTCTGTGCAACAGGAAGATATCCACATATATCAATGCTCTTGCAAAGGCCGGATTCCTTATCGAACAGTTCGTGGAAGAAAGCAGTAAGGAGGCCATGGAATCTGAAAATGATCCCGACCCCAAGACCAGAAAGGCAAAGATGCTGCCTATTTCGTTCTGCATTAAGGCCAGAAAACTGTAAACGGTTCGGGTTTGATATTGTTGGAGAAGATGATGACGGTGTCGTGACTGTCCTTATGTTCAGACTTAACAGGCAAAATGCCTGAAAATTAAGGATTGCAACCGTCGGTTGACAAAGTTCAAAGTCTGGTTGGTGGTTATGTAAAGGATGATTTTGTTAATCTCAGGCCAGCAATCCTTGGAGGTGGAATACATGACAATTGCAGATAGAATACAGAGCCTTCGAAAGTCAAAAGGCATGTCCCAGGAAGAACTGGCAGATGCTGTCGGAGTATCCCGTCAGGCTGTCTCAAAATGGGAGAGCGAACAGGCAACCCCTGATCTAGATAAAGTGATCATTATGAGTGACATCTTCGAAGTGACAACGGACTATCTCCTTAAGGGGATAGAACCCATCAGGACTGATGACCATAAGACCATGGCAGATGTCATCGACCAGAAGGTCCTTACGGAAAAGAACGGCAAACGCGCGAAAACCGCTTTAAAATGGTTTCTTATAGGATTCGGTATCCTGCTTGGAATCGATCTGATCTCTATGCTGATTTATTTCCTCATTAACGGGCTCCCCGCTTAAATTTTTTCCACATTCAGTTTTGTTTAAGAATTGTCCGGCAGGACCGGGCTTATGTATTAGTGCGCCCAAATCAGGAGAATAAACATGAGTAAGATAAAAGAATTTATTAGAAATATCAGTCCTTTCAACAACCGCACGGAGATGCCAAAGATCTTATACGTCATCAAGGTCATCCTTATTTTCTATTTATTTAAGTTTGGAAGTGAACTTGTGGGTGAAGGTCTTGCCTTGGCAGTTCATTTTGCGTGCGGCATGAATCCTCTTGAAGGGGAGATGTTCGACGAAAATACGATCACGCTGATAACCTATTTAGGCTATTCAGTCATGATCGTAATCATATTCCTATTATGGAAACTGTTCCAGAAGAAGACTGTATCAGAGCTTGGACTTACCAAAAACTTCTGCAGTTACTTTATAGGAATTGCTCTGGGTGCTGTTCTTCTGGCAGTTTCTGTTATCTCCATTACTATTTGCGGCGCGTTACAGTTTAACGGTGTGTTCGTAAATATCGACGTTAAGATGGTATTGCTTATGGCCTTGTGCTTCGTATTCCAGGGTGCAATGGAAGAGATCCTTTGCAGAGGTATAGTCCAGCAGCTCCTCATAAAGAAGACATCAGTTCCCGTGGCGTTCGGAGTATCTGCGATCCTGTTTACCGTTCCCCATATCGGTAATATGCAGGGAGGAAGACCGGTCATTACAGCTGTAGCTGTTATAAACCTTATCCTGATATCTCTTATCTTCTCGCTTGTTACACACCGTTTTAAGAGTATTTGGGCGGCATGTGGACTTCATTCAGTTTGGAACTATATCCTTTACTCAATCCTTGGCCTCAATCTGAGCGGAAAAGATGCTGCGGTAACAGCAGTACTTGACATGAGATCTGTTGGCAGAAACATCCTGAACGGGGCAGAGTACGGAATTGAAGCAAGCATCCTGACGACTGTTGTACTGGCTTTGGCCTTAGGTATTCTCCTTATATGCTTCCGGCGCCGGGTCCAATTGTGTAAAAGAGGATCTTCGGAAGGATGAAGGTCACAAACATCAGGAGAATTACTGCGAGCACTACCCATATGGTAACGGAAATGGTGATCAGCCTCTTGTTTCTCTTTTTGCTCATCTTGCCCTTGAGCTGAAGACCTGCAAGCATCGTGTTGATTCCGAAAATGCCGCTGGCAAGTATAAGCAGGAATGGTGTAAGGACTATTCCTGTATTCCAGTAGTATGTGATGAAGTATAAGATCAATGATGCTACTGAAGTGATCAGAGTGCACACACCGCAGATATAAACCTTTTTAAGGATCTTTGACTTGTCGGCTTCGGTGTACTCCGCTACCATTTCCAATGTTTCTTTTAAGTTTTCTTCCATTTTCCCACTCTTCCTTTCTCCGCGCAGAAGGTCGCGGATGTCAACATCGTAGAAATCAGCCAGTTCGATCATGATGCTGATGTCGGGCATTGTGTTGCCGTTCTCCCAGCGTGAGACCGATCTTGATGAGACATTAAATTTGTCAGCGAGCTGCTCTTGTGAAAGACCGTGTTCTTTACGAAGTGCTTTCAGGAAAGCTCCTACCTTTATAGTGTCCATGTCTGACCTCCTTTCACTTCCGAATCTATCATCAGCCCATTCGAAAAAACACGACAGAGAGTGAGAGATGCCGTATTTTCTTACCCGACATGGCTGTCTGGTTTATTGTATCACAGTGATTTTAATGGGTTTATCGCGGAACGGCGGCTTGTCATGCAAAATCCGTGACGCTGAAAGTGTAAGTTGTTCCGAAGTCTGCATCAAGGCAGATGCTGACGGTGAAATCGTCAAGGTTATAGACGCAGGACCATTCGGTAAGTCCCTGTTTGTTATGAACTTTATCAAGGATATCCATTGCTTCCTGTTCTGTAGCAATAAGGCTTGGACCTAGGTTTTCATCAATGGTTGTTATTCTGTCATCGGGATCGCCCATGTCGTAATACATGCCCGGAGCGATTACGCTGTTGGTGCAGTACGGATATTCTGTTACGACCATCTCATTATCAAGCCATTCGACTACGACATATCTGCCTGATCTGTCGGTGATGAACAGGTGATAGTTTCCAAGGTCTGAATGTATATCATAAGATTCGAGCAAAGATAATGCCTCATCAACTGATGCACACGTGTCCAGTATTCCTCTTATTGCCATATATACAGGCAGATCGGGCTTGCCGTTATCCTGATGCGGCTCATCGATGTTGACCTGAAGGATCCCCGCTGCGACACCTTTCTCGTTCATGCCGTCGAGCACAAAGTAAGGGGTGATCACCATGACGAATTTGCCCAAAGCAGAGTCGGGATCCACCTGTGCATTCTCGCCGGTTCCGAAAAATGAGAGCCCGGTAACGCCAATGGATTCATAACATCCGTCAGGATGGGAATATACGAGCAAAGTGTCCGTCTCCATAAGATCGAAATTGCGTCCGAAGATATGGTCTCCTTCAGGAGTGACCGCTGCAAATGTGGCACAACCGAAGCCTACACTGTCATCGTCAATGGAAAAGACATTTGGCGCACCATACAAATGCTTGTCAAAGATCCAGTTGAACACGTCATCTGATGTCTGTGAGTTTGAAGCCAGCAAGCCCATGGTATCTGTGCATTCGTAGTTCTTCATTGTGTAGAAACCATCAGCGACTTTGTTGATCGTCAGTATAGTCCTTATGTGATTCCAAAACATTATTGCAGGAACGATTACCATAAGTCCGTAGACAATAGGGAGGACGATCCTCTTTTTGAATTTGAAGACAAGGCATATCTCCAGAATAAGAGCTATTATGAATACTAATACGCCGGCGGGAATGAACGGAATCCAGTTGAATGTGGATATTGACTTGACTTCTATGCAGTAAGGAATGACTGAATCACTAAGAAAATCGTGAAACTGGTCCAGAGTATACGAGGTTTCATAGTCTTCGCCGTTCTCGGCTTTAGCTTGTTCCAGTCTTTCGTAGTACATATAGTCATAGAGTTCGAAAAGTGCTCCGGTTACCTCCTGGTATTCTTCGTCATCAACAGCTCTTAACGTGCCCTTGATGGTGATGTGCTGAATAATGCTGTCGTAATATGTTTCCTTGTCTTCCTCACTTAAATTCGAAAGATCCAGAATAATAAACTTATAATCGTCAGAGTTTAATCCGCCCAGGAGCTGCAGTGTTTTGTCCGGAACGTCGATATTATCGTAATAGACCTGGATGTCAGTTTCTATCTGTTTGCCCATATCAGCGGGTGTTATGTTCTTATAATCTAGATCTTTATAGAAGAGACCTAAAAACCATCCGCCGAAGAAACCTGCCAATACCAGCAGGATTCCAATAAACATGACAATAGCGGTGAAGATTATTGCTTTCTTATTTCTCTTCTTTTTCATAAACACTCCCAAGCAGCTTAACGACAGCTGATCCCCATAAACAATGAGTTAAGTTTACTATTTGAAAGAAATAAGAGCAAATATTCAGATGGAAGTGGTGGGTTGGATCAAGCGCCTTTACGTATCAGACTGGCCCTTATCGCATTAAAAGTGGTATCGCTTAAGAAACGTTCAATGCGTCTTGCATCGTCTTTTGCGGTATCCTCGTCAACGCCAAGTTCAATGAAGTGCCTGGTTATAAGGAGTTTGCGTTCGTATATGTGTTTGGCAAGTATTATGCCGCCTTCGGTCAGCTGTATGATTCCGTTGCCGGTATTTTTAATGAGCCCTTTATCTCTGAGCACATTTAATGCCCTGCTTACGGAAGGCCTGGTGACTTCCATATAATTGCTTATGTCTTTAGCCCTGACTGTATCTGATTCCAACGACAGTATATATATAGTCTCAACATAGATTTCGCTGGATTCGAGTATTGCCATAACAGATATCCCTTCTCGAAAGTTAGCAATAACTTACCAAAAATATAACCATATTTCAACATAAATATCTGTGATTTTATATACAAAACCGCTTGACTCGTTAGCAGTTGCTAACTATACTTGTTATCGGTTAGTGGTAGCTAACTTCAGATAGGTTTGTGCGGACTTTTTTTGCCGCGGATAGGAGAGTGGTTATGATGCCTTTGGCATATGCAGATCTGGGACAGCCCCAGATTATTAAAAAAATTGGCGGAAATCCTGAGATGAAAAAACACCTTGAAGACATGGGCTTCACTGTAGGCGGTGAAGTTAGTGTCGTCAGCAGTATTGGTGAGAACCTGATAGTCAAGGTGAAGGAAAGCCGCGTGGCTGTCAGTGAAGAGTTAGCAAAGAAAATAATGATATAAGGAGGATTGGTCTGTGAGGACATTAAGAGAAGTTAAGGTCGGTGAGACTGTCAAGGTCACAAAGCTTAACGGTGAGGGTGCCGTAAAGCGTAGGATCATGGACATGGGCATCACAAAGGGTGTTGAGATCTATGTCCGTAAAGTTGCACCGCTCGGAGATCCTGTTGAAGTTACGGTAAGAGGGTATGAGCTCTCACTCCGTAAGGCAGATGCCGAGATGGTTGTAATCGAGTAATTGAGAGGGGCATACAATATGGCAAACAGTGAAATCAAAATTGCATTAGCGGGTAACCCGAACTGCGGTAAGACAACGCTCTTTAACGCGCTTACGGGTTCAAACCAGTTTGTAGGTAACTGGCCCGGCGTTACGGTAGAAAAGAAGGAAGGTAAGCTTAAAAAGCATGACGGTGTAACTATCACTGACCTTCCCGGTATTTATTCACTTTCTCCTTATACATTAGAGGAAGTAGTCGCAAGAAATTATCTTATAGATGAGAATCCGGATGTTATCCTCAACATTGTTGACGGTACAAACCTGGAGCGTAACTTATATCTCACAACACAGCTTACGGAACTCGGTATTCCGGTTGTTATGGCTGTCAACATGATTGACCTCGTCAACAAGAACGGCGATAAGATCAATCTCGATGCACTCTCTGAGCAGATGGGCTGCAAGGCAGTAGCGATCTCCGCTCTTAAGGGTACGGGAATCATGGAAGCTGCAGAAGAAGCTATCAAGGCTGCTAACGGTACAAAGACTCTTCCGCCTCATTCTTTCTCCGGTCCTGTAGAGCATGCCCTTGCTCATATCGAGGAAGCAGTGCTTCACGATATGAATGAGGACAAGCAGAGATGGTATGCGATCAAGATCTTCGAGCGTGACGAGAAGATCATTGCAAAGCTCAATATCTCCAAAGAGAAGATGGAGCATATCGAGAAGGATATCGCAGCAGCTGAGAAGGAACTCGATGATGATGCAGAGTCCATCATTACAAATGAAAGATATGTATATATCGCATCCATCATCAAGAGCTGCTACAAAAAGCAGAATAAGGCTAAGCAGTCCACATCAGATAAGATCGATAAGATCGTAACAAACAGGATCCTGGCACTTCCTATTTTCGGAGTCATCATGTATGCGGTTTACTGGATCGCAATGACGGCATTCGGTGCGAGCGCTACTGACTTCACTAACGATCAGATCTTCGGTGACGGCTGGTACCTCTTCGGAATCGGACGTTCAGGCTATGAAGAAATGGTCGATGAGTGGGCAGGAGAGAATGTGTTTGTTGGCGATGTTAAGGCTGTGATCGATGCAGCTGTCGACAACGATGTAACCGGTGCAGAGAATCTTCAGGCAGACTTCGAAGATGCTGATTTCGGTGCCTTCGAAGAAGATTACGGATTCTATGCTGATGAACTTGAAGAAAACGGATATGAACTTAACGCTGCGCTTGAAGCAGCAGGTGCCCTTGATGAGGATGGCGAGTTCACAACGCCTGGTATGGATGAAGTTGAAGGTGCGGTCTTCGTTCCAAGCATCCCTGATCTTGTAAGTTCCGGACTCGAAAAAGCCGGCGCTAACGAATTCGTTACCGGCCTTGTAGTTGACGGTATCGTAGGAGGTGTCGGTGCGGTATTGGGATTCGTTCCCCAGATGCTCGTTCTCTTCTTCCTCCTCGCATTCCTTGAGTCATGCGGATACATGGCAAGAGTTGCGTTCGTACTTGACCGTATCTTCAGAAGATTCGGTCTTTCAGGAAAGTCATTCATCCCTATGCTCGTATCTTCAGGCTGCGGCGTTCCGGGTATCATGGCGTCAAGGACTATCGAGAGTCAGCGTGACCGCAGGATGACCATCATGACAACAACATTCATCCCCTGTGGTGCAAAGCTCCCTATCATTGCTCTTATCTCTGCAGCACTCTTCCGTCACACATTCATGAATGGTGCATGGGTTGCTCCTGCTGCATACTTCATCGGTGTTGCTGCAGTAATCATCTCAGGTATCCTTCTTAAGAAGACAAAGATGTTCGCAGGCGATCCCGCTCCTTTCGTAATGGAGCTCCCTGCATATCACTGGCCTACACTTGGAAATCTCTTAAGATCAATGTGGGAGAGAGGCTGGTCTTTCATCAAGAAAGCAGGAACGGTAATCCTTATTTCTTCAATCGTGATCTGGCTTGGTTCCGTATTCGGAAACACAGAGGCCGGATTCGGATTCGATCCTGATATGGAACTTGAATCATCCGTATTAGGCATTGTTGGCGGAGCGATCAAGTGGATCTTTGCGCCTATCGGTTTTGCTAATATCAAGGCTACTATCGCTACGATCATGGGTCTTGTCGCAAAGGAAGAAGTTGTCGGTGTATTCGGTGTCCTTGACTTCGAAGGTCTCACTGCTCTTGCGGGATTCTCCTTCCTCATCTTCAACCTCCTCTGCGCTCCTTGCTTCGCTGCTATCGGTGCGATCAAGCGTGAGATGAACTCAGCTAAGTGGACTTGGTTTGCAATCGGCTATCAGTGCGTATTCGCTTATGCGATCTCACTTATCGTTTACCAGTTCGGCCTCCTTTTCTCAGGCTCGGTAAACGTTATCGGCTTGATCTTTGCGATCCTTGTACTTGCAGGACTCTGCTTCCTCGTATTCAGACCTGCCAAGAAGTACACTGGCGCAGTAAAAGAGAATTAAGGTGTTTTGAATGGTTGAGTGGCTTGCAGCTAATTGGGTAAACATAATCATACTCGCTGTTGTCGGAGGGCTTATCGCTCTTGCGGTGATCGTGATGATCAAAGACAAGAAGGCGGGAAAGAGTTCGTGCGGATGCAACTGTGCAAACTGTGCGATGGCCGGTAAATGCCACTCACAAACAAAAGCAAATAAGTCCTGATTTCTCCATAAACTAAGTGCTGAAGGGGCTGTCTCAAATGAACTTGTCGTTTGTGTACAGCCCCTTTTTGCTGAAAACACAAATTGAACGGCAGAGTATGGAAATTGCTTTTGTACATATGCACAACCATTCATATGTTTACAGTTAGCGATAGCTAACTTAAAATACATATGAATAATTGAACAGATGTTCATATGAGAGGTTAATATGTCAGACAAAGAGTATTTAACAGTAAGAGATCTTCAGAAGTCTTATGGTGAAGGCGGTTCTTATACCCAGGTGCTCAAGGGTGTAAGCATAAAGGTTTCCCGAGGCGAGATGTGTGTTATACAGGGTACATCAGGATCAGGTAAATCAACACTGCTCAATTGTATCGGAGGCCTCGATGAGATCGATTCAGGCATAGTAAGTGTTGCCGGGACTTTGGTGCAGGGGCTTAAAGGCGAGAGACTCTCTGACTACAGAAGAGACAATCTCGGATTCATTTTCCAGTTTTATAATCTGGTGCCGAATCTTACTGTCAGGGAAAACATCCAGGTGTGCGAATACCTGTCAAAGGATCCGATTGATATTAACGAACTTATGGCGGTTTTAGGACTTACCGAACATCAGAACAAGTTCCCGTCACAGTTGTCGGGTGGTCAGCAGCAGCGCTGCGCCATTGCAAGAGCTCTTGCAAAGAATCCGAAAGTTCTTCTCTGTGACGAGCCTACCGGTGCTCTTGATTCGAAGACATCGAGAGATATCCTTGTCCTTCTCGAGAAGATCAACCGCCAGTACGGCACAACGATGTTGATCGTAACGCACAACAATTCGATAAAGAACATGGTCGATCACGTAATCTATCTTAAAGACGGTGAGATCTACAAAGATTACTACAACGAGAAGAAGACACCAGCCGCTGAACTGGAGGATCTCTGATATGGGGTGGATACTTTTTAAGAGAGCCCTCCGTGATCTGAAAGCAGGATGGGCGCGTTATATATCGTTGTCGCTTCTGATAATCTTCTCGATATTCATCGTAACAAGCCTGATGGGGGCTGCTGTTACGGTTATAGACACAACAAAGAATTCAGACGTGGCGCTCTGCCGTGAGGACGGTGAATTCTCATGTTTCGTCCCATTAAGAGAAAGCGAACTGAAAAAGATCGAAGACAAAGGCGTAGAGATCGAGGAGATGTTCTATGCTGATTATGAGATCAACGAAGAACAGACACTTCGCGTATTCAAGATCAGGGAGCATATAAACAAAATAGCTTTGGTCGAAGGAAACCTTCCGGCAAATGATAACGAAGCTGTAATCGAAAGACGCTTTGCAGAAGTGAACAATGTCACCGTCGGAAGTGTAATAAAGATAGGAGACAAAGAATTCACTGTCTCGGGAATAGGCGCGGTACCTGACTACAACTCGGTCATAAAAAAGTTCTCTGACAGCGTAGTCGACAGCAAGGCTTTCGGTCTTCTTTTCGTTACGCCTGATGCATATGACGTACTGTACAGATCCGGATACTCGGAATCATCTGAAGAGTTTTATTATGCATATCTGTTACACGGTGCAATGAGCGAGGATGAACTCAAAGATATCCTCGAAGATATTGACTTTGATGTTGAGGATGTCGATGACGAATATTTCAGGGAATACTGGGACAGGATGGTCGGAAGAAGAGATGACCTCCTTGAAGGAATAGATGAATTAAAGGACGGTGCGGGAGACCTTGCTGACGGTGCAGAAGAATTAAGTGACGGGGTATCAGAATTCCATGACGGAATGACAGAACTTCACGATGCTGTTCCTGATCTCACGGACGGCATCACGGCGATTGATGACGGTGCAGCAGAACTTGAGAAAGGTATTAATGCATATACTGACGGTGTTAATTCCGTACAGTCAGGCGCATCAGATCTATATGACGGAGCTTCGGCTCTGGCTGACGGAACTGATCAGCTAAATACGGGTGCAGCCCAATATGCTGCAGGAGTCGGAGAATTGGCCACATCGGCAGAGTTACTTGCTCAAAGCGAAGATCCTTATATCGCAGGTGTTGCTGCAGGTTTTGCCGGCCCGGCTAAGGATCTTGCTTCAGGTTATACACAGATACAGTCCGGTATTTCAGAAGTCAATACAGGTGCCGGTTCACTTCGCGATGGTGCATACCAGCTGTATGACGGAATCAAATCGCTTAATGATAACAGCCAGTCATTGAGAGACGGAGCAATTGCACTTCACGAGGGAACGACAGAACTCAGGGAAGGTGCTGAAGATTTTGCTGACGGAGTAAATGATTTATTTGACGGCTCGAAAGAGTTAAAGGATGGTGCAAAGGATCTTGCCGACGGCGCACGGGAACTGTCTGATGGTGTCAATGAATTTTCTGATGAGGCAAATGATCTTATCGATGAAGTGTTCAACATCGAGACATCTAATCTCATGTTGTTTATTAACCATAACGACAATCCGAGGATCGGTGCGGCAGCTGATGACGTTGAGATCAATTACTCTGCGAGCATTATCTTCGGTGTGCTTCTCGTCATGCTTTTCGCGTATGTAATATCGGTATTCATCGTACATACGATAGATCAGGAAAGTTCAGTCATCGGAGCTCTGTATTCGATGGGCGTCAAGCGCAGGACGTTGACATTGAGTTATGTGGCAGTGCCTGTGATCGTAACGTTCATCTCCGGTGTTATCGGCACAGTGATCGCACTCTATACTCCTGCAGGTATTCCTGCTCAGCTTCAGGATACGCTCGGATATTATTCGATGCCTGAAATGGAGATAATCATTACGCCGTTCATCATGATATACGGTCTGATCGTTCCTCCGTTGACTGCATTCATTGTTAATGTACTTGTTATAAGAAACAGACTTAAGAAGACTCCTCTGGCACTTCTCAAAAACGAGCAGAAAGCTGTTCGTGGAAAAGAGCTGAAGATCAAGGGACTGTCATTTATCGGCATGTTCAGGATAAGGCAGATGCTCCGCGAGATAAGAGCGGGACTGACGGTAATCCTGGGAATGTTCATGGCACTTCTTGTAGGGTTCCTTGCTTTGAATACTTTGGTTTACTGCAATAAGGTCAAGGACTACAATGTTTCATTTACAAAATACGAATACATGTACAACTACAAGTATCCGACAGAAGAAGTTCCTGAGGGCGGATATGAAGCAGTTTCCGAGACTCTGAGCAAAGAGATCTACGGTTATTCGTTTGACGTAATGGTTATGGGCATCACGAAAGACAATCCGTTCTTTGATACGGGTGATCTTCCGGATAACGACACTGATGTTGTAATAAGCTCTGCCGTTGCAAACAAATACAATCTCAAAACAGGTGATGTCTTTACTCTGTCCGGTGATAACGGAGACAGGCTCTATGCATTCAGGGTAGCAAGAATAGTCGATTATACGGCTTCGCTTACCGTGTTTATGGACATTGAAAACTGCAGAGACCTCTTTGGAGAGGACGACGATTATTTCAATGTGGTATTTTCAGATCACGAGCTTGATATCGACAGCGGAAGATTATATGCGACCGTATCGAAAAAGGATATTGAAAAAGCTGCAGGAATCTATGTCGATATGATGGGTCCGATGATCGTCACGATCTCAGTGGCATCTTCCGTTATCTTCCTGGTCGTAATGTATCTCATGATCAAGATGATGGTCGACAGATCTGCTTTCAACATCTCGCTCGTAAAGATATTCGGATTCAGGAACAGGGAAGTGCGCAAGATGTATCTCGACGGTAACTTCTTCACGGTTGTGATAGGTGCTCTCATCGTTATTCCGGTCTGCAAAATGATAATGGACTATGTATATCCGAGATATCTCGTAAGCAATGTAGGTGTGGGAATAAGACCTGATTTCCCGCCGGAACTTTATGCTGCTATATTTGCTGTGATAATCGGACTTTATCTGGTGATAAATTTCGTGCTTACATCCAGGATCAAAAAGATCAATCCTGCAATAGTTTTAAAGAACAGGGAGTAATCATGAATAGGAAAACGGCTGTAAATGATATCGGGATCGGTAAGGAACTTGACTGGGAAAGGATTTCTCACCTATTCAAGATAGGCATAGTTGCAGCAATTATGGCTGTTGTCGGTGATCTTGTCTTAGGCTGGGGCGTTGTCGACAATTCTCTTTCCGGAATGGATCAGTATTTCTCGAGATACCTCACGGTATCAGATGACCGTATCTTCAGATCTGCAATACTGGGACTTATCGGAATCCCGGTTGAATGTCTCTGCTATTTTGGCATATACAGACTTATTGCCAATGGAAATGAAAAACTTGCACATATATACAGAAGCGGGCTTCTAGGTATGCTTGCATTCGGAAGTTTTTGCCATGTCGTATGCTGCGCGACAGTCTATCACTTAAATGCGATTCACAGGATGGATCCTTCTGTATCAGCTGATGGAACGGTTAAGTTTGCACTCTATTTTCTGGTTCCTGTAACAGCTGTCTTTTTAGTGTTTTTCCTGTTAACGACTGTTGTTCAGATAATCGCTTTTGCAAAAGGCTACACACCTTACCCTAAGTGGTGCTGGATCTTTTCTATCGCATCAGGACTCATCATCGTAGCCGTAACAAGGTTCTTTGGAAACAGTGAAGCGGCAAATGCGATAGGTACCGGCTGGATCAGCATAGGAAGCATATGGACATATCTGGGACTTCTCATAACGATGAAGAAAGCAAAGGCTAACAAGTGATATGAAGAACTATAACAAAGAAGGCCAGAAACTTCCGTTATTCGGAATAGGTCCGTATCTTATCAGCAGCATAACGCTGCTTACAATAGCGGGTCTCGTTATGTCACACAACATATTAAGCTCGGGACTTCTTGACGGAATATGGGCATGGGTCTTCAGGATTGCAGGCATCATCTTCATTCCTCTCGGTATTTTTATCTGGTATATGGGTGCGCTTGGCTCCAAGATGGATGAGCATATCGAGAACAACAAACTTCAGACAGGCGGCATCTATGCATGGGTAAGAAACCCTATGTATGTCGGTGTGTGGTTCATCAATATCGGTCTGATGCTTCTTTGGCACAACCTGTGGCTTCTTATACTGCTGCCTGTTCAGTGGCTGATACTTACAGTCGTACTGATAAATACGGAAGAAAAATGGCTGCTCGATCTTTATGGTGATGAATATGTGTCCTACAAGGCAAGAGTGAACAGGCTTATTCCGCTAAAAAGATTAAGTTAAAGGAGTAATGAGAATGCTTATTACGATAGTTGCAACATTGATGCTCATGGCGGCATACTTCCTTATCCTTTATGCAGGTGTTGCATTCATTCAGGATAAGAGATTTTTCGGTTCGGCACATAAGGATATCCTTGCTGTTATTCCTGACCGCAAAGAGAGATTTAAAGGTGCGCATACGATAGGATGGATAATCATTATCATTGCGTTCCTTATGTATCCTGCAGCATTTATCTTGGGCGGCTGGGACGGTGTAAGAAATAACTTCGGATTTCTGCAGTTCTTTATCAGATTTATCATCATGCTCTACGGCATGGAGACATTTGATATCGTCTTCTTCGACTGGGTGCTTTTGTGCAACTCAAACTTCTTCCCGAGATACTATCCTGAAGTTAAAGATGTCGTCGGCAGACACATGTTCGGATATAACAAGTGGACGCATGTCATTCATTATGTGATATATATTCCTGTCTGCGCATTGATCGCCTGGATATGCACGCTATTCTGAATCCTGAGGAGAGAATATGGTATTAACGCTGATATTGTCATTGATAGGGTGTGTCTCATTATTTCTCGCTGTCTGGGGACTTACCGTTACAATGCCTACAAGCCTTCTTGCAAGGAATTTTCCTGTTGATGTTCAGGCCTGCTTGAAGCCAAGACTTGAAAGCCTTCCTATGTCTTTCAAGAGAATTGTCGGATGGATAATACTTATCGGTTTTTGTAATCTGTTTCTCGGCCTTTTTATTTTTGGCGGGATAGACGGAATTAAGAACGGATATGCATTCTGGCAGTTCTTCCTGCGTTTTTTCATTATCGGTGCTTTGGTAAAAGTATTCGATATAGTTTGCATGGACTACATCCTGTTAACGAAGACGCAATTCTTTCAGCACTATTTTCCTGAGACAAAAGACTGTATCGGCTGGAAGCAGTTCGGTTATAACCGCAAACAGCAGATAAGACAGTGCATCACTATTCCGGTCTGCTGTCTTATCGGTGCATTGATCTTTTCATTTTTCTAAACCTATGAGACACGAAGATTTTAATTTCAAAGAACACGGTTTTGTTGGTCATCTTGCAGAACCTGATGGAAGAAGCGATAAAGCTGTAATTGTCGTTATGGGCGGCGAACAGTCGATACTGCCCGGAATCAAGTTTGCAGAACGTTTTGCAGATTATGGTATTACCGGTTTGTCTGTTTCATTATTCGGAGCAGAAGGACTTCCTGATTCACCAAACAGCATTCCTGTCGATATGTTTGTTTCTGCCATAGAATATCTCCGCGAAAAGAAAAAGATAGATCACATAAGCATATACGGACAGTCAATGGGTTCGATCTTTGCAGTGCTGGCGGCGCAGTATATCGGAGGCTTTGAAAATCTTATTATGGTCAGTCCCACGCATGTTCCCTTCGAAGGAACATTGAAGGATAAGAAGACCATGACAGGAAGAAGTGTTGCTACCTGGAAGGGCGAAGATATCCCGTTCGTCAAAGCGGATTTCTCCAATATCAAAGCATCTAAATACTATCGTCATCCTGACTCTGTATGCAAAGTGCTTGGAATGTGGATCGCATATCATGATGCGTATAAAGATGAAGCAGCATCTCTTAAAGCAAGGCTCAACGTAGAGAAAACCGGTGCCAGGATCCTCCTGATAGCAGGTGATGAGGATGAAGCATGGCCGGCCGAATACTCTGTAAGACTTATCGAGAAGGAACTCAAAGACAAAGGATATGATAAGGAAGTTAAGGTTATCGTATATCCACATGGAAGCCATCTTAACGGTCTTATGCCGAACAGAGAAAGGGAGAAAAAACTTTACCGCATGATCCCTCTCATCGGCTTAATGTATAAGACCTTCGGTAAATACAAAGACCTTAATATCTCTTACTTCGACAATACGGAAAAAGAGATAGTTGAATGGTTGAATTCCTGAATCGAAAATTGACTGTTGACAAAATGGTTAGCCACGGCTAACATATGTTGGTTATCAATGATAGCTAACGGGTGAAAACAATGCCGAGAGATAAGTCTTTAAGTCACATCAGAGTTAATAAAGCTATAAGAGAAGAATTCCTTGAAAAAGGTTATGAAGGTGCTTCCATAAGAAGTATCGGCGCAAGAGCAGGCATGACATCTGCCGGCCTTTACCGTCATTACCGCGATAAGGAAGCAATGTTTGATTCGGTAGTTGAACCTCTTATTAATGAGATAAAGATCTGGAATAAGAAACATATTGCTAAGAAGTATGCTTTAACAGGAAAGAAAGAGGATAAAGACGTCTTATTCGGAGAGACCTTTATAGATCTTATAAAGAACATACTTATTCCGCATAAAGAGGAATTCATTATCCTGATGAACTGTTCATCAGGAACGAAGTATGAGAATTTCATCCATAATTATGTCGATGAGAATCAAAGTGAGTTCATGAAGGCCATAGATTTCATGGCTGAAAAAGGGTATCCGGTAAAAAGAATATCCGACAATGAATTGCATATTCTTTTGTCTGCATATTTTACGGCTTGTCTTGAACCGCTGATACATGATTATGATGAAGATTTGATAGAGAAATATCTGAGTACAGTCCAGGAATTTTTCATGCCGGGGTGGCTAAAGATAATGGGATTGCAGTAAAGAGCCTTCGGGCTCTTTTTTATTGCTTAGGCTATCGCTTATCGGTTGGTGATAGCTAACAAACAACGAGAATAATTTACAAGGAGGAACATAACTTGGGAAAAGCACCGAAATACGATCACATGAAGCTGATAAGGCAGTTCGCCGGAGGGCATAAGCACCTTATCACTTTGGGAAGGATATTGGCGGGCTTAAGTGCCGTCATTACCCTTATTCCTTTTTATCTTCTCTGGAAGATAATCGCAGTTGCAATAGAGGGTACGGATCTTGGAAGAATCAACGGATATGCTTGGGGAGCAGTTATCCTTACAGTATCAGCACTTCTGGTTTATATCTTTGCACTTCTGTGTACGCACATCGCGGCATTCAGAGTTCAGGCAAATATGAGAAGCGAACTTATGAGAAAGATAATAAAGCTTCCGCTTGGAATTTTCGATGAAGACGGAACAGGTAAGATCAGAAGGATCGTAAGTGATTCCACTGCAGCTACTGAGACATATATTGCACATAATCTTGCGGATAAGACTGTGGCAGCAGTAACACCTGTCGGACTGATCATACTTGTTCTTGCATTCAACTGGAAGATTGGTCTTATCTGCATGATCCCTGCTGTTATCGGATTCATATGCATGATGTCCATGATGGGAAAGGGCATGCAGCAGAAGATGAAAGAGTATCAGAACGCTCTTGATACCATGAGCAGCGAAGCAACAGAGTATGTCAGGGGTATTCCCGTTGTAAAGACATTCGGTCAGACAGTCCATTCGTTTAAGCGTTTTAAAGAATCCATCGACGGATACGGAAAGTGGACTACAGCTTACACATTGCAGCTCAGAATGCCGATGATCGGTTTTATGACATGTATCAATGCCGTCTTCCTGGCAATCGTACTCGGAGCTTTCTTCCTTACCAGAAACGGTGTTGCCGATAAGGATATCCTGAATGTCATGTACTACATTATCGTAACACCTCTGGTTACTGTAACGCTTACTAAGATCGCATATTCCGGCGAAGCTGAAATGACACTCATTACACTTTGGAAAGCCTGATGTCTCAGATAAGTGTGGTCTTCCAGAATGTATATCTTTTTGCAGACACTATCGAGAATAACATCAAGTTCGGTATGAGTGAAGCAAGCCACGAGCAGGTTGTGGCTGCTGCAAAAAAAGCTTGCTGCCATGACTTCATAATGTCACTCCCTGATGGCTATTCCACAGTGATAGGTGAAGGCGGTGCAACATTGTCCGGCGGTGAGAAGCAGAGGATTTCCATTGCCAGGGCGATCCTTAAAGATGCACCGATAATAATTCTTGATGAGGCAACGGCAAACGTGGATCCTGAGAATGAAGATAAATTGACAGCTGCTTTTGATGCGCTGACAGATAATAAAACGGTCATCATGATCGCCCACAGGCTTAAGACTATCAGAAATGCAGATAAGATCGTTGTGCTCGACGGCGGTGCCATAAGCTGCGGAACGCATGACGAATTGATGAAGACCAGTGCTAAATACAGCAACTTCATCAGGCTCAGAGAAGAAGCAGCGAACTGGAAAATGTAATTATCGACATATGTCGTTTTCGAACAATTTTTACGGCATATGTCGAAAAAGCCTAAAACCCTATTGAACAAGTGGGAATGTAGACTATAATGAACTTGTGCCATAAAAAACCAATTGAGGCAGCAGATATAGAGCCGATGTGTTGTTGAAAACGATTCGGGATCTATAACGCGTGTTGAGTAAACAACACTTCTATAAGCCTCGGTTGAATGATGTTCTTTCGATTCTTAACATCATAACTGATAACCCGGAGTTATTACTCCGGGTTATTTTTGTGCATTCCAAGTTAGCAGAAACTAACTGTTGGTGATATAATAGGCAATTAGTTAGCATATGACAACCGGTTGAGGTGTAATATGGATCAGCAAAAACAGATCTGCAAATGGCTTAAGAAAGAAATAGGCGATGACGCTGAAAGGATATATGATTTCCAGTCTTCGCTTTATTCCGGATATGTAAATTCACTTAACGGCAGGACACCGGAACAGTATAAGACTCTGACCAGAACCATACTTCCTCGCGTTGCGCTTTATAACGCTTTAATGGCAGACAGTAAATTGTCTGCTGAAGCTTATGATCTTGTACATAAATACATGATCGAAGTAATCGGTGCCCAAAAACGTAAGGGCACAAGGGTTTTGGAGATCGTCCCCGGGTTTTACAGGATATACAGCAAGTCATTTTTAAAGATCATGAGGACAACAGATCTTCAGAAGAGTACACAGGAAGAGAGTAAAGATTACTACAACATAACAGTAACGGATTGCTTATGGTATAACGCCTGCAAAGAATTCGGATGTCCGGAACTGTGTCCGGCATTCTGTGACGTTGATGATGTCACCTATGGCAATTTGAGGAAGTTGGGTTTTTCGCGGACAAAGACATTAGGCAAAGGCGGAGACTGCTGTGATTTTCATTTTTATAAAAAGTGATATTGGGAGGATGAATGTTTAATAAGCGTCTGATGCGCGAACAGATCTACAAGACTTTCAAGACGGAAGAAGGTGTTAAGCAGTGATTGCAGATAGCAGGCAGAAAAAACTGGAAGGAGCATTTATCTTCGGATTTATCACGCTCCTTTTGTGCGGTGTTGGTGACTGGCTTATTGGTTATGAACCTGAAAGCGGGGAGCCGTTGATCTACGGAATGACCACTACCGCGATATCAACTGTTCCTTCATGGTTCTATGTTTTATCATTTTTCTTCGGGATCCTGTCAGGATTCGGATGTCTTTATTTCGCACCTGCAATTATGGAATTTCTGGACATCAAAGGCATTTCGAAAGAATCGAAAATGTATAAGCTCATGAGGTTCGGCTTAAAGTCCGCTCCCATGATGTTCGTATCGTTCCATATCGCATGCTGCATAGTTCTTCTGCTGATACAGGCGGCGCTGCTGGCAGGTCTCGATATCAGCAGGGCAGAGTCGGTTTATCTGCTGCCGGTTGCGGTCTCGCTGGTTCCGTTCCTGATCTGGTGCTATCTTTGTGATATCCCGGTGACGATTGCTTATATGTATTTCACTTTGAAAGGCAGGCTCGGAATCAATAAAGCGGCATTTATCTTGTGCCCGATGGGCCTCAGCATTGCAGCAAAGATAATTGCAGTGATAATGGTCGCTTTAGGATCCAAGTTGTCTTTCCTGACTGCATGCGGAGAATCATGGGGATATGCATTCATGTGCCTGGCATTTTATTTTGCTGTTAAGAAACTTCATCTGACTGGAGGCAAAAAATGAGTTTGGTTAAGATACTTTTCCTGATCGCGATAGTGGGACATCTTATCTGTGGATGCTGTGACTGCCTGATTACTTATGTTCCGGGAGGAAAGAAGTTTGATTTTACGAAGATGTCAGACAACAGATCGATGTCTGAAACGTTTGCAAAGATGCCTCTAAAGAATATAAATATATCGATGCTTGCCGGATGTCTGGCAATACTTATGATCGCATGCGGATATTACGGCATATATCTGTGGATGTCTGAATTCTCGAAAACTTTTTCTGTGATAATCCTGATAGCCATAGGTCTGTTCCTCTCTTTTGGCGTAGCACATCATGTGTTCTGCGGAGTCGCAGAATGGTTCTATGTGCGCATGGGCATGACTGAAGACGCAAGGCAGGCTGTAGTCAAATTCTTTAAGGACACGTCGGTTACCATGGCCGGATGCTACTTAGGTCTGATAACTCTTGGTGTTGTTCTTTTTATCTCGGTAGTGACAGGTACGACATCCCTTCCGCAGTGGGCCTGTGTTATTAACTATATTCCGTTTGCATTGCTCATTATGCCATTCAGGATCGGCGGAGCAGGTAACTGGAGCGGTGCGTTAATGTTTTTTGGTCTGTTGTTACTGATCTGATGGCGGTGCGTATGAGTTTTGTATATAAGGTTGTCGAAAAAGGCTGTTTCCTACTGAATAAGCTTCCGGGCGGAGGCCCTAAGGGAGATATGTCTGATCTGATATCAGGCAATGATGAGATCAAACTCCCAAGGAGCATGCATTCCGGTCTTGATTTAAAAGAGATATCTTTTGAGGGGTTTACTGTACACAGGATCCGTACACAAGAATCCGGATTGAGTTCGAAGAAAGCGGTGCTGTTTCTGCCGGGTGGCGGCGGAATGGCAAGAGCTACCAAAGTTCACTATGACACTGCCAAAAGGCTTGCGGCAAGAACCGGTGCGGAGATTATAATCGCACATTATCCGCTGGCTCCAAAGCATAATGTCAGATATGCTCTCGAATGGCTTGAGAGATTCTATTACTGTGAACTTCTTAAAGATTATAGAACTGAAGATATTGTTTTCATGGGCGATTCTGCCGGTGCGAATCTTATATTGAGCCTTGCATACAGGCTGAAGGATAAACCGGAAAGCCTGATAGTCATTTCACCTGCGTGCGGACTGGAGAACGGCCATAACAGAGATGTCAGAATAGAGATGGAACCAAAAGATCCGATCCTTACAGTTGCGATGAATGATCTTATCGCCAAGCACTGGTGCAGGAATGTTCCATTGGATAGTCCGGACATAAGTCCTGAATATATCGATTACACGGGCTTTCCGCCTATGCTCCTGTTCTACGGAACTCATGAACTGTTTTATCCGCATGTCAGAAATTACATTAAGCAGCTGCAAAAGAACAGTTTGTTTTTCACAGCTGTCGAGAAGCCGATGTGTCATGACTGGGCACTCGCCAAGTATTTCCCTGAAGGAAGAGAAGCATTGATTGAAATGGAAAACTGGATCAGAAAATAAAAGGAGCGTACAGAATGGGACTTTACAGGAAATTCGTAAATCAGACTAGAAAGCCTGAAGGAACATTAGGAAAGATGATGGTAAACGGCATGAACAGTGGTCATGCCAAAATGGCAGACTGGGGTATGTCTCATCTTCCCGAAATGAATCCTTCAAAGATACTGGAAGTCGGCTGCGGCGGAGGAAGAAATGCCGGTGAACTGGCAAAGAAATATCCTGCTGCTAAAGTTACCGCGATCGATTATTCCGAAGTGTCTGTTGCAAAAGCAACTGAATACAACAAAGAAATGATCAGTGCAGGAAAAATAAGCGTCAAGAAGGGGGATGTTTCAAATCTGAGTCTTCCTGTTGATACCTATGATCTTGCTACTGCATTTGAGACCATATATTTCTGGCCGGGTCTTGAAAAGTGTTTTTCCGAAGTATGCAGAGTTCTTAAAACTGGCGGCGCTTTTATGATTGTTAATGAATCTGACGGCACAGATGAAACGAGTCTTAAATATGAGAAGATCATCGACGGTATGAAGTGCTATACGATAGAGCAGATCGAATCAGCGCTTAAGGCAGCCGGCTTTTCTTCTGTTACTTCAGATCACTTTAACGGCAAACCCTGGATTACGATTATTGCCGTTAAATGAGAGGATAAACTCAAGTGAAGAAGACGGCTTTCAAATATCTGAATGACGGATTCGAAGGAGTCCTCTACGATACTGAAAACAATGATGACAAGCTTCTTATCGTAATACAGGGATTAAAAGGTCTTGAGCTTCCTGAAAAGTATGCAAAGCTTTTTTCGGGTAAAGGTTATTCCACACTTGCCATGTCATACTATGGCGGAGAGGGACAGAAGAAAGACATAAGAGCGATTCCTCTTGAACAGTTTGAGTATGCCTGCAATGAAATGAAAAAGCATGGTTATAACCGTATTGGAATATATGGCAATTCAAAAGGTGCAGGCATGGCTCTTCTTGCGGCAAGTGTGGTGCCTGATATAAGCCTTGTCATTGCCGCATCTTCATTCGGTCATATAATGCAGGGAACAGGAAAAGCTTCAGAAGATCCCTGCAGGGCAATGGTCTCATTTAAAGGTCAGGATTTTCCTTATGTGGAGAAGGGAAAACTGTTTTCTGATTTTCTTAAAAGATGTCTGAAAGAACACAAGGTTCAGTTACTGTACTTCTTTGATGAATGGGATAAGAAAGGTACTGAAGAAAATGAGATCCCCGTAGAGAAAATCAACGGAGACATTCTGTTTCTTACTTCAACACATGATGAATCAGTTCCGGCAAAGCGAGACGCGGAGTTGCTTGTAGAAAGACTAAAGAGAAAGCAATTCACGCATAGTTTCAGACACGTCAATTCGGAGATCGGAAGCCATAATCTCGGTTATTTTCCTGTGAACAATAAGATGCTTCCGCGTGAAAAGAAGTTTCCGGATGAATGTCAAAAAGCCAGGGAAGATACGCTTGAACTGATAATGAAAACACTTGAAGAGTGGTCAGTCTAATAGATTTGTTTTATTATTTACGCTTTTCTTGTTGACATAAATTATCACCTGTGATAAAACCTTTACCGATAATTCGATTATCAGTAAGCGATTGCTAACCGAGGTGGATAATGTCCGTACGTGATACAAGCATCGATCCGAGATTGATCCAAAGTGCCCGTGAAGAGTTTATGGCCAATGGGTTCCTGAAAGCAGATCTTAAGCGCATCTGTGAGAATGCAGGGGTTACTACCGGAGCTGTCTATAAGCGGTATAAAGGAAAGGAAGAACTCTTTCAGGCTGTCGTTAAGGATGCTGTCGATAAGATGGACAGTTTTATCGAACTCCGTACCGAGTTGGATTTTTCCGGCATGTCCGATGAACAGATCAGAAATACATGGATCATGAATGAAGATTATGTTCTTGATATGTTCAGGATGATATGGGATATCCGTAAAGATATCTATATCCTGCTCGAAAAGTCATCAGGCACATCCTATGAGAATTACACACATGATTTTGCTCACCGCATGACCAAGGCATATATGCAGTATTATCTCGAAGCGAAAAAAAGAGGTCTTGCTAAAGCAGAAATATCGGAAGAGCAGATGCATGTGCTGTGTACAGCTTTCTGGACTGCAATCTATGAACCCTTTATCCATAAAATGTCATGGAAGAGAATAGAGGGCCATTGCAAGGTCATCTGCCGTTATTTCAATTGGGCTGAAGCAATAGGCCTGACATAAATAAGTAAACCAAGCCGTCGTTGCACGGCTTTAATAATACGCAACGGGTTAGCATACGCTAACTAAAAGGAAGGAAACATAAAATGTTTAAGCGAGTGGCTCCGTATATCGGTGAGTATAAGAAATACACCGTATGGGCAGTGATCATGATGACGATAGGTATCATTGCGTCAGTGCTTCCGTATTTCTTTTTGTACCAGATCATTTCACCTCTGACCAGAGGCGAAAGCATCGACATGACTTTCCTGCTTATCAGGGTAGCTGCAGTGGCCGTATGTGAGATCATATACTCGGTAACATATGTGCAAGGCCTGGCATTCTCACATGTGAGTGCGTATAACACATTGAAGAATCTGCGTATCTCTTTGCAGGGTAAGCTCGAAAAGCAGCCTCTGGGAAATATAAAAGAGATGGGAACAGGACGCATTAAGAAGGTCTTTACAGATGATATCGACCAGATCGAGCTTTTGCTTGCACATGCGATCCCGGAAGGAATTGCTAATATAGCAATTCCGGTAATCATCATTATTCTAATGTTTGTTTATGACTGGAGACTTGGTCTTTTATCTCTTGTTCCTCTTGTTGTCGGAATGATCGCCATGGGCATGATGATGCATCAGGGTATGTCAAAAATGAATGCATACTATGAATCAGCAGCCAGGATGAACAATACGATCATCGAATATGTAAACGGAATGGAAGTCGTTAAAGTCTTTAACAAAGACGGTGACTCATATAAAAGATTCGGAGATGTCGTAAGAAGTTACCGTGATTTTACGATCGCATGGTATAAGGTGTGCTGGCCCTGGATGGCTATATATACGAGTGTACTGCCTTGCCTTGTCCTCCTCATGCTTCCGTTTGGTTCAAGCATGGTTTTGGACGGCTTCATTACCTTAGATAAGTTAATTCTTGTTATGTGTATGTCGTTTGCGGTAGGTCCTTCTTTCCTTAAAGCACTGAATTTTGCGGGTAAATTCCCCCAGCTTGACTATAAGATCGCCGAGCTCGAGAAGATGATGGATAAGCCTGCTCTTAAGGAAGGTACATCTGATTTTACAGGTAGCAATTACGACATTGAGTTCAAAGATGTCCATTTCGGATATGACGAGACAGAAGTAATTAAAGGTGTTGATCTTTCTCTTAAGCAGGGAACGACGACGGCTCTTGTTGGCGAATCAGGAAGCGGCAAATCCACACTTGCCAAGCTTTTGGTTCATTACTATGACATTAATTCCGGATCTATATCGATCGGTGGTCAGGATATTACTGACATGAAACTTGAGGCTCTGAATAACAAGGTTGCGTTTGTTTCACAGGAACAGTTCCTTTTTAATACGACGCTTTACGAAAATATTCTTATCGGCAGGCCGGATGCTACAAAAGAAGAGGTCTTGGAAGCTGCAAGAAGAGCTCAGTGTGAGGAATTCCTTAACCGTTTCCCTGACGGCATCATGACACAGGCCGGTGACGGAGGAAAGCAGTTATCCGGAGGCGAACGTCAGAGGATCTCACTTGCAAGAGCTCTTTTGAAAGATGCGCCAATAATAGTCCTCGACGAGGCTACAGCATTTATGGATCCTGAGAATGAGGAGAAGATGAATGCCGCTCTCGATGAGATCGTAAAAAATAAGACGGTTCTTGTAATAGCTCATCGTCTGTCCACCATAAAGAATGCTGACAATATTTGTGTAATGAAGGATGGTTTGTGCATTGCTTCAGATACACATGAAGGACTGCTTCAGAACTGTTCGGAGTACAGAAAACTCTGGGATGCGTCTGTCAGCGCAAGCACATGGAAGATAAAGGGAGCGTGATCTATTATGTTGAAGATATTACACAGAATAATCAATATGACGGGAAAGTACAAAACGAGGATCAGAGCGTCTTATATTACTGCTTTCCTCAAAGGTTTAATGATGAAAGCTCCTCTGGTATTGTGCTTTCTTAGTATCAGTTACTTTATGCGCGGAGAGATGGATAAAACAAAGTGTATCTATCTTGGCATTGCAGTATTGACAAGCGTAATACTTGAGGCTGTATTTGAACACATATCAAATGTTTTGCAGTCGGCTACAGGCTATATGGTCTTTGCTGACATGAGACTTAAGCTTGGTGATCATCTTAGAAAACTTCCGATGGGTTATTTTACTGAAGGAAACATAGGAAAGGTCAGTTCTGTTCTTGCAACAGACATGGTCTTCATAGAAGAAAACTGCATGGGCGTTTTATCTGAACTTGTAACCTTCCTGATCTCTCAGAGCATCATGGTGGTAATGATGTTCGTTATGGATTTCAGAATGGGCCTTTTATCACTTCTTGTGGTCGGAGCCTTTGTCATTGTTGGAAATCTGATGCTCAAGACCTCTATGAAGCATTCTGTCATCAAGCAGGAAGCAAGCGAATCTCTTACGGAAGAAGTATTGGATTTTGCAGAAGGAATCGGCATCATCAAATCCTATAACATGCTCGGAGATAAATCCAAGCGACTTACTGATGAGTTTGCAAAGAGCTGTAAGGAAAGCATTGATTTCGAGATAGCATATACGCCATGGTCAAGAGCACTGTATCTTACATTCGGGATCGGTACTGCTTTAACGCTTGCTTTAAGTGGCTATCTGTATGTTTCAGGTTCCATATCAGCCGAGTATATGGCCGGAATGGCACTGTTCCTTTTCGATGCATTTTTGGCAATTAAAAGCTACTATGGTCAAATGGCCAGACTAACAGTTACAGATGCAAGCCTTGATCGTATCGAGGAAGTTTTTGCAGCAGAAGAACTCAAGGATGAAGGTAAGAAAGAATTCGGTTCCGTATCTGCTTATGCCGACGAGATCGAATACGATAATGTCGGTTTTGCATATACGGAAAAAGATGTCCTTTCCAATATCTCTTTCAAGATCAAGCAGGGTGAAATGACAGCGCTTGTTGGACCTTCCGGCGGCGGAAAATCCACGATTGCTTCGCTCCTTGCAAGATTCTGGGATGTAAAGAGCGGAAAGATCCTTGTAAGAGGAGAAGATATCAGAAACGTTTCACTTGGCAGCCTTATGGACCAGATTAGTATGGTGTTCCAGCGTGTATATCTGTTCCAGGATACCATATACAACAATATCGCAATAGGCCGTCCTGATGCTACCCGTGAGGAAGTTGAGGAGGCTGCGAAAAAAGCAAGATGCTATGATTTTATAATGCAGCTTCCAAACGGATTTGACACGGTTATCGGTGAAGGCGGCGAATCGCTTTCAGGCGGTGAACAGCAGAGAATCTCGATTGCAAGATGCATATTAAAAGATTCACCTATCGTAATCCTTGATGAGGCTACCGCAAGTGTGGATGCTGATAATGAGCGTGCGATCCAGGAAGCTATCTCAGAGTTGTGCAAAGACAAGACCTTGCTTGTCATTGCGCACAGGTTAAGGACCATTAGAGATGCGGATCAGATCCTTGTCATTTCAGACGGAAAGATTACTGAAAGAGGCAATCATGAGACGCTCATGGCACAGAACGGAACTTATGCGCATATGGTATCGCTTCAGGAAGCCTGATGAAATAAGAAAATAAACTTTGTATTGACTAATGCCGCATATCCAATAGAATAAAGATGTTAGCGGTTAGCCACCGCTAACTAAATCAGTTATTATTCAGGAGGATATAAAATGGAAGAGATCTTTAAAGGAATCCCTGAGATCAAGTATGAAGGACCTGAAAGCAAGAATCCTTTTGCATTTAAGTATTATGACCCCGACAGAGTCGTAATGGGCAAAAAGATGAGCGAACAGCTTCCTTTTGCAATGGCATGGTGGCACAACCTTTGTGCAAACGGAGTTGATATGTTCGGCAGAGGAACGATCGACAAGAGATTCGGTTCTGAAACTGAAGGAACAATGGAACATGCAAAAGCAAAGGTAGATGCCGGCATCGAGTTCATGAAGAAACTCGGCATTAAGTATTTCTGTTTCCACGATGTTGACCTGGTTCCTGAAGCAGATGACATCAATGAGACAAACAGAAGGCTGGACGAGATCACTGATTATATTCTGGAAAAGACTAAGGGTACAGACATTAAGTGTCTCTGGGGTACAGCGAACATGTTCTCAAATCCGAGATTCATGAACGGTGCAGGAAGCACAAATGAGCTTGAGGTATATTGTTTTGCAGCTGCTCAGGTTAAGAAAGCAATCGAACTGACTGTTAAGCTTGGTGGCCGCGGATATGTTTTCTGGGGCGGCAGAGAAGGATATGAGACACTGCTCAATACCCGGGTGAAGTTTGAGCAGGAGAACATTGCAAATCTCATGAAGATGGCCCGTGACTACGGAAGGAGCATCGGGTTTAACGGCACATTCCTTATCGAACCCAAGCCGAAGGAACCGATGAAGCATCAGTATGATTATGATGCAGCAACCGCAATCGGATTCCTGCGTCAGTATGGCCTTGATAAGGACTTTAAGATGAATATCGAAGCTAACCACGCAACACTTGCCGGACACACATTCCAGCACGAGTTGAGGATCAGCCGTATCAACGATATGTTAGGTTCCATAGATGCAAACCAGGGTGACATCATGCTTGGTTGGGATACAGACTGTTTCCCGAGCAATGTTTACGATACAACACTTGCAATGTATGAGATCCTTAAGAACGGCGGACTTCCTGTCGGCATCAACTTCGATTCAAAGAACAGAAGACCGAGCAACAAATATGAGGATATGTTCCATGCATTTATCCTCGGCATGGATTCATTTGCATACGGACTGCTTAAGGCAGCTCAGATGATCGAAGACGGAAGGCTTGAAGACAACATCAAGGAACGTTATTCCTCCTTTGATTCAGAGCTTGGCATGAAGGTAAGAGACGGCAGTGCGACACTTGAAGAACTTGCTGCAAAAGCTTCTGAACTCAAGGCTCCCAAAGCCCCGGTATCAGGCAGACAGGAATATCTTGAAGGCGTGCTGAACAATATCATACTTTCAAATAACTGATTGTCTGAAAGCAGAGAAAAACGCTTGACAAGTTAGCCGTAACTAACTATTATTGGTTAGCTACGGCTAATTAATACGCGAAATTATTCTTTTGCCATGGTTTTCGGGTGGCCGGCAGAAAGGAAAATATGGGAAAGATAGTTATCTATATTATTCTGGCTCTTATCATTGCCGGTGCCGTTTACGGTACGGTGCGCAGGGTAAGACTTGGTTCTGCATGCTGCGGAGAGCATGAGGCAGCACCGAAAAAGATAAGAGCATCCGATACAAATAAAAAGAATTATCAGTATCTCTATGAACTTCGTGTTGACGGAATGCATTGCTCGAACTGTGCAAGACGCGTTGAGAATGCGTTCAATTCCCAAGACGGCCTCTGGGCTTTGGCTGATATCGGTGAAAAGACTGTAACTCTTAGGAGCAAAAAGGCATTGGACGATTCTTATTGCAGAGAACTCGTATCCGGAGCCGGTTATACATTGTTATCAATGAAACAGAAAGATACATGAGGAGAGGTTATGAAGAAACTGTCTGAGATGAAACAGGGCGAGACGGCGATCGTCAGCTCGGTAAACGGTGATGCGAGATATGTCGGGAGGATCACATCGATAGGTCTGACGCCCGGCTGTAAGGTCAGCATTATCAAGAATGAAAAGAACAGACCGATTATTGTTTTTGCCCGCGATACGATGATCGCACTGAACGAGAAGGAAAGTTCCAACATTGAAGTCGAGGAGGCAAGAGGATAATGACGGAGAAAAATGAGATCGTAATTGCCCTGCTGGGACAGCCCAACTCAGGCAAATCAACATTGTTTAACGGTCTTACGGGATTAAGACAGCACGTAGGTAACTGGCCAGGAAAGACAGTAGAGAAGAAGGAAGGCTCTTTCACACACGGTGATAAGAAATACATCGTTGCAGACCTTCCGGGAACATATTCATTATCTGCAAACTCTGATGAAGAGATAATCACAAGAGACTACATAGCTTCAGGCAAGGCGGATGTTGTCTGTATCCTTGCAGACAGTTCACAGCTCGAAAGAAGCCTTTACATGCTCTCTGATTTTGCAGGCATTGAAGTACCGTGCTTCCTTTTGCTCAACATGAGCGACGTTGCAAAAGATCAGGGCAAAGACATAAATGCAAAGGCAATGGAGGACAAACTCGGCATCTCTGTTGTCTTGTTCTCGGCTCCTGAAGTGAAAAAATACGATTCTTTCTACACCGCACTTGAAAGAGCAGTCAGCGAGAAGACGGTCCTTAACACTGCTTCTCTCGAAGAGAAATATAATTCGATTCCGGAATATTCTGAGATCAGAAATATCATAGGTGATCTTAAGGACGGAAACAGAACAGGAATGTGGCTTGCCGTCAAGACACTCGAAGGCGACATGCCCGTTACCGCTAAGGTCAAGGCTGAGCTTGGAAACGAGAAAGCAGCAGAGCTCTCTTCTGTAATCGGTAAGTGCGATAAGGGTATCGTAAAAGCAGGTGAATGCAAGTTCTCCTGGATAGATGAACTTACCGAAGGCTCAGTCAAAAAAGAGAAGAAGGCTGAAGGCCTCGGAAAGTTTGACAGACTGATCACACACCGCATCTGGGGCAAACCGGTTGTTGTTCTTACGATCCTTCTGGGTCTTCTGTTATCGTTCATCCCGGCGCTTCCTTTTATGGGAATCGGTTCTGCGATAGGAATGATACCTGCACCTTTGAACGATGCTCTGGTCGGAGCAGGTTGTCCTTCTTTCATCGCGGCATTCCTTTGTGACGTTCTCATAAGATGTTTCAGCTTCGTTGTACAGATGCTGGGATTTGTATTCGGCGTAACGCTTGTATTCGGCCTTCTCGAAGAAATCGGCGTTATGGCAAGGATCTCTTATGTATTCGATAACTCAATGGGTAAACTCGGACTTCAGGGAAAATCCGTTATGCCTTTTCTAATCAGCTTCGGCTGTACGATGGGCGGTGCTGCAGGTACTAGAGTCATTGATAACTGGGGTCAGAAAGTTCTTACCATTGCACTCTCATGGGCTATCCCCTGCGGTGCAGCATGGGCAGTCATCCCTATGCTCTCAACATTGTTCTTCGGAGCATGGATGCCTGTTATCATTACGGTTATCCTTCTTGTCATGATACTGCACATGTGGATCACGGCGAAGCTTTTCGGCAAGGCACTCGTAAAGCCTTCTGACAGATACGGCATGATCATGGAACTTCCTCCTTATCACAAGCCAAAGTGGGGTTCGCTCTTAAGATTCGTTTTCGGAAGGACAAAGGAAACATTCTTCAGATCATTTAAGGTCGTACTTATCGTTGCTGCAGTATTCTGGCTCCTGTCATTTACAAGCAGCGGCAGTGCAGACAATTCGATCCTGTTTAAGATCGGTCAGGCAATTGAGCCCGTCACGATGTTCTTCGGTATGAAGTGGCAGACATTCGTAGCATTCATTGCTTCATCTCTCGGTAAGGAAGGCGCGCTCGGTGTATTGAGCACTATCTTCTCCGGAACAGGTTCCATCACAGTAGGCTCGATGCAGTCTGCCGAGACGGTATCAAATCTCAATGAACTTCTTCTTGCGAATATCTCAAAGCCTGAGGCACTCGCATTCATCTTTGCGATCACATTCAACATGCCCTGTATCGTAGCTCTCGCTGCTACATATCAGGAGACACACTCTGCAAAGTGGACAGCGATCATCGGTCTGTACTACACAGCAACTGCCATGATACTTGCGTGCATTGCTTATCATGTCGGACTTCTTATCTGGTGATGGATCATGCAGGAACTATTGGAACTTCTTAAGGACGGAAGGTCACGCTCGACAAAGATGCTTGCAGCCGAACTCGGCAAGCCGGTTGAAATTGTTGAGCGCGACATCGAGTTTCTCGAAAAGACCGGCGTGATCAGACGCATCGAGTTCTCGATGTGCGGGAGCTGCAACGGATGTTCGACGGGAGACAAAAAGAAGACTTGTCCCGGATGCGTGCCCAAAGACGGTTTCCAGAATATGGGCGTCATGTGGGAGATCGTGTAAGATCACGGAGGTGATTTTAAATGCAGTTTTATGAGACCGGAAATATGTCAGGAAAGACACTTATGCTCCTTCCCGGAACATGCTGTGACTGGCAGTCGAATTTCGGAAGCGTTATAGATGATCTGAAAGAAAAGTATCACCTTATCTGCGTCAATTACGACGGATTTGATGGAAGCGATCTGATATTTCCTGACATGATCACTGTCACGGAAAAGATCGAAAAATACATAATAGATCACTTTGGCGGACATATCGACGGAGCGATCGGATCTTCGCTCGGAGGAACTTTTGTAGGGCAGCTCATAATGCGCGAAAAAGTTCATGTCGATCACGGCATCTTCGGAAGTTCGGATCTTGATCAGAGCGGCATCCTGGCAGCAAAACTCCAGGCTGCTCTGGTAACGCCTTTGCTTACGGGTGTAACTAAGAGCGAGAAGAAAAAACAGAAGACAAAGAAGATGATGATGGATTCGTTCGAGATGAGCGATGAAGTTGCAACTGAATTCATCGAAGCCTTCTCGAAGTTTGATGTCAGATCTATAAAGAACGAATACTATACTGACCTTCTGACGCACCTCAAAAATGATATCCATGTTGAGGGAACGACTGCTCACTTCATCTATGCGAATAAGATGGGTGAGAAGTACAAAAAGAGGTATCTCAAATACTTCCGTGATCCGGATATCAGAGAGTTCGATATGCAGCACGAGCAGTGGCTTTTCGGTGAGAGGAGATTCGCCGAACCGGTCCTAAAGGCAATCGATGAATTCATGGAGATCTGAAGGCATGAATGATAAAAGATACAAGGAGATCTCGATAAAGGAATTCACTAAGGCTGCAAGCGTTTATGAGACGGATCAGGCCGGCGTGTATAAGATGTGCAAAAAGGATTATCCGGATGTGCTCGCAGAGCTTGAGAAAGAGCCGTTTGAAAGTCTTCTCGACTGCGGATGCGGAACCGCTCCGATGATATCTCTGCTATATGAGAAGTATCCCGAAAAGCATTACACCGGGATCGATCTGACACCTAAGATGATCGAGATGGCAAAAGCCAAGAACATACCCGGTGCGGAGTTTGTCGTAGGCGACTGTGAGAACCTTCCTTTTGAAGACAACTCCTTTGATGCGATTATCTGCTGCGAGAGTTTCCATCACTATCCGAATGTTCAGGATTTCTTTAACAGTGTTTACAGAGTTTTGAAGCCGGGCGGAAGACTTATCCTGCGTGACATGACCATGAACAGCAAGGCTGTGAGATGGGTTTGCAACCACATAGAGATGCCTCTTATCAATCTTACGGGTCACGGTGATGTCCGTATTTACGGTAAAGATGACGTTGCCGAACTATGCTGGAAAGCCGGTCTGAAGATGGAACTTTTCGAGAAGCGCGGATTCTGCAGACTTCACTGCGTGGCAAGAAAACCTTTGTGACAGGTGTGATCTATGGAATCAAATAACAGGAAGATGGCTTTGGCCGGTATTATAGGAACGATAGTATATGCGGTCGCTGATGCGTTCTTGTATCTCGGTACCGATATCGCGTCAGACAATAAGATAACTCTTTGGGAGGTGCCTGAATGGCGCCTGATGGCATCCATGTGGATAGGAGTCATTGGCAGTCTGTTGCTTCTTCTCGGATTCATAAGTCTCGCAAAGATGTTCGGCAGAGTTTTCAAAAAGGCCGGCAAGTTCCTGATACTTCCTGCATTTCTTTGTATCGGCGGTGTTCTCTACATGCATTTTGTTTTGGGAGTTTATGCTCCGCTCACATACAATTCCGCAGTTAAAGCAGGTGTTACAGCAGAGCAGTTCTCTGTTCTTTTGGCAAACGCTGAAAGCTATATGAATCCACTTACTCTTGTGCTGGTCATTCTCGGTTATTCAACGGAGATAGTACTTATCTACGGTATCTTAAGCGGCAGATTCGGTCTTAAGAAGAGACTTGTCTCTTTCATGTTCGGCGGTTATACACTGTTGGTGCTGGTGATTGCCCTGATCGCAAAACTGACAGGGGAATACGGTCTTTTAGGTTCAGTTGAAAGTCTTTTGGAAATGACATTCTTTATACCGGCATATTTTTATTGGCGCAAATAAGAAGCATGATCAGTGCCGGTTATGAGGTAGAGCATGGAACACATTCAATTGGAAAAACCGTCATACAGAAAGATGGCGGAAAACTGGCAGATTGCGTAGCGGATAATGATAAGTAAATAAGGGTTGCCTCATTTTTGAGACAACCCTTATTAGTGAAGTTACTGACCGTAACTGGAATTAATTTGGCGTATAAAGTATCATGGTTACAGGATAGAGGAAATATAGAAACACATGATGCTATAAAGTTTTTTATACGCCGGATCATTGGTTTTTTATGGCATGGCATTATAGTATCACGATAAACCCACCAAATCAATAGGAATATAATGCATAAATGTCCGAAAGTGTCGGTAAACAGTGGTGAAGAAATCCGTAGCCGGACTCGCATGAGCTAAATAAACAAGATTTTTTACTATAGTGCAAATTTCCGAAATAATAGATTTGCACTATATTTTTTTACCTTTTATATAGGGTGTAATCATAGAAAATAAAAAATGCACTATAATGCTCAAATTCAAATAGTTCACACGGGTGCTGTTGTTAATGGTAAAATAAAATATCTTTTATGGAGGTCACATGACTATGCAGGAATCCGGTGAAATGTATCTTGAATCTATATTAGTGCTTACAAAGAAGGGCGCGCCTGTAAGATCTTTGGATGTAGCCAACTATCTCGGTGTTTCCAAGCCGAGCGTAAGCAGAGCAATGGGACTGCTCAAATCCGGTAATTATATTTCCATTGACGATAAGGGCCATATAACGCTTCTGGAAGATGGTCTTAAGATCGCCAAGAAGATCTATGAAAGACATGTTGTCATTACGGAAATCCTGTTGGAATTGGGAGTTGACATGAAGACTGCCGAAGAGGATGCATGCCGTATTGAGCATGTGATCAGCGATAAGACCTTTAAGGCTCTTAAGAAGCACAGAAAAGAGCACGGAAAGTAATCCGTCATATTTCTGTTTAATTTATCTGATCAATAAAAGAACCCGGCTCCAAAAGGGGACATGAGCCGGGTTCTTTCTATGAAGTCAGATAGAGGAAATTACTTTTTAATGTGGAATGCTTCCATCTGCGGATAAACTGCAGCAGTTCCGAGCTGCTCTTCGATCCTGAGAAGCTGGTTGTATTTGGCAACACGCTCACTTCTTGAAGGAGCACCTGTCTTGATCTGACATGTGTTAAGAGCTACAGCAAGATCAGCGATAGTTGTATCAGCAGTCTCGCCTGAACGGTGAGAAGAAATTGCTGTGTAGCCTGCAGCGTGAGCCATCTTGATAGCTTCAAGAGTCTCGGATACAGAACCGATCTGATTGAGCTTGATGAGGATGGAGTTACCAGCTCCGAGCTTGATACCCTTGGAAAGTCTCTCCGTATTGGTTACGAAAAGATCATCGCCTACGAGCTGGACTTTATTTCCAATCTTGGCTGTCATTTTCTGCCAGCCTTCCCAGTCTTCTTCATCAAGACCGTCTTCGATTGAGATGATAGGATACTTATCTACAAGAGATTCCCAGTGAGCGATAAGCTCATCTGATGTAAATTCCTTGCCGGACTTAGGCTGCTTATAGAAACCTTTGCCTTTTTCGCTCTTCCATTCAGAAGATGCTGCATCCATGGCGATCATGAAATCCTTGCCGGGCTCATATCCGGCAGCTTTGATCGCTTCAAGGATCTTCTCGATAGCTTCTTCGTCGCTCTTAAGACTGTTGGGTGCAAAGCCGCCTTCATCACCGACTGCCGTAACATCACCCATATCCTTGAGAAGTTTCTTGAGTGAGTGGAATACTTCAGCACACCATCTGAGACCTTCCTTGAAAGTGGGAGCACCAACAGGCATGATCATGAATTCCTGTGTATCAACTGCGCTGTCAGCATGAGCTCCGCCGTTTAAGATATTCATCATTGGAACGGGGAGTCTGTTTGCATTTGCACCGCCTAAAAATCTGTAAAGAGGAATATCAAGTGCCTTAGCAGCTGCTCTTGCAGTCGCAATGGATACAGCGAGGATGGCGTTGGCACCGAGGTTGGATTTATCTTTTGTTCCGTCAGCTTCGATCATAGCCTTATCAACAGCATAAGTATCAAAAGCATCCATTCCGATGATGGCGTCTGCAATAGTGGTGTTGATGTTATTAACAGCTTTGGTTACACCTTTGCCAAGATATCTTGACTTGTCGCCGTCACGAAGTTCCAGGGCTTCAAACTCACCTGTGGATGCGCCGCTCGGAGCACAACCGGTTGCAACAGTACCGTCGATGAGAGTAACTTCTGCTTCAACTGTGGGGTTGCCTCTGGAGTCCAATATCTCTCTTCCGATTACATTTTCGATGATTAATTCACACATAAAAAACTCCTTTTTATAATCATTCTTCTGCCCGGGGCATATCTAAGGACCGGACCCCGGACAGAAGCACATGATTTATTCGACTAGTTAGCGATTGCTAACCGAACAGAATATATCACATCAATGCGAAAAGTGTCAATCGAATTTGCTGCAATATTCTCGCGCTGCGGATTCGTGCTGATTGACAATGTGAAAAACTAATGATAGAGTTAGCGGTGGCTAACTGAAAGGAGAAACCGATGTCTGATTATCAGCTTGTAAGATACTGCGCTCCAACCTTGGCGGGAATTAAAACGGGCAGTCTTTTTACATTGCATTTTGCATCAGAAGATTTCAGACAGGATGTTTCTGCTTTCAACAGATCCATGAGAAAAAAGGGCATTCGAATAATTCCTCTAAAAGTCAGTGATACTTATGCTCTGATCTACCTTTACAGACCCGATATGCTTGATAAAGACCTCAAGGATCCTGTTGCAGTAAATATCCTTAAAAGATTCGGTTATTCCATCAGCAGCCCTGACAGGTGTGTCGTAGATCTCGTGAGAAGACTGAATTCATCTCCTGTGTTTCCTCACGAGATCGGACTCTTTCTCGGTTATCCGCCGGCTGACGTTGACGGATTTATAAATAATCCGAATGAAGGATTTTATGAGACGGGATACTGGAAAGTATATTCGAATGTAGAAAGCGCCCGCCTTGCGTTCAGGAGATTTAAAGAATGCACGGAAGAGTACGACCGCAAATTAAAAGAGGGCAGAACGCTGGAACAGCTTGTTGTTTGAGCGCTGTTAATAAATTTAAGAGAGGTACTTTTATATGAGTAAAGTAGCTGTTGTATATTGGAGCGGAACAGGAAACACGGAGACTATGGCTAAGGCTGTTGAAGAAGGCATTAAGAATGCCGGCAGCGAAGCTGTTGTACTTACGTCTTCGGATTTTGATGCTTCAAAGGTTGCTGAGTTTGATGCCATTGCATTCGGCTGTCCTGCTATGGGCGATGAAGTTCTTGAAGAATCTGAATTTGATCCGATGTTCTCAGGTATTGAGTCATCCTTAAAGGATAAGAAGATCGCATTGTTCGGTTCTTACGGATGGGGTGATGGCCAGTGGATGAGAGACTGGGAAGAAAGATGCAAGAAGGCAGGAGCTGTTCTTGCAACTGATTCCGTAATGGCAAACAACGATCCTGATTCTGATGCGATTGCTTCTTGTAAGGCATTGGGTGCTGCTTTGGTATGAGGTAGCAACTGATGACGAAACTTGTTCTTCTAAGACACGGTGAAAGTGAATGGAATAAACTTAACTTATTCACAGGCTGGATGGATGTTGATTTAAGTGACAAGGGAAGAGAAGAAGCGAAGAGTGCCGGCAAGATCCTGAAAGAAGAAGGATATGACTTCGATGTCTGCTACACATCTTATTTAAAGAGAGCAATCCACACTTTGAATATTGCACTCGATGAGATGGACAGGGCATGGCTTCCGGTAATAAAGTCATGGAAACTCAATGAGAGACACTATGGAGCTCTCCAGGGACTGAATAAATCAGAAACTGCTGAAAAATACGGTGAGGATCAGGTAAAGATCTGGAGAAGATCCTTTGATGTTAAACCGCCTGAACTTAATGACGATGATAAAAGAAGCGCTACAAAGCAGGCTATGTACAGAGACGTTGACCGTGCTTTGCTTCCAAAGAACGAGAGCCTTGAGACAACGATAGAGAGAGTAATTCCGTTTTATGAAGAAACGATCAAGCCTGATATGAAATCTGGAAAGAGAGTGATCATAGCTGCTCACGGAAACTCTCTAAGAGCTCTTGTTAAATATTTTGACAATATGAGCTCGGATGACATTGTCGGTGTTAATATCCCAACGGCTGTTCCTCTTGTTTATGAGTTTGACGATGATTTTAATGTTATAAAACATTACTATCTGGGAGATCAGGAAGCACTCAAAGCCAAGATGGAAGCTGTCGCTAATCAGGGAAAAGCAAAATAACCATAACATACAGTCATAAAATCTCCTTTAGAAACGAGGCTGTCTCAACCGCAAGTGAGACAGCCTCTGCTTATATGGTTGTAATAATTTAGAATCCAAAAACGAATTGACAATGTTATATATAAATGGTAATGTTAGCGACGGCTAACTAAAATATACAAAACCCAATAGATTCCGATATTTAAAGAATAATTAAGGAAAATTACAATTAGCATATGCTAATTATCGGGTGTCAAAACAAAGGGTTTCGATAAAGGAGTGAGAAAATGAGTTCTGAAACAGGTTCAAACAAGTTAAAAGCAAAAGACTTTATTACCGTTGGTATTTTTACGGCGATCATCTTAGTGGTCGAATTCGCTTGTGGAATGCTCGGATACATTCATCCGTTCATCGTGGCATCCTACGTTATAATGATTCCCTTGGTAGGAGCTATTCCTATGATGCTCTTTTACACAAAGGTTCAAAAGTTCGGCATGATCACAATTATGTCGATACTTATTGCGATTATGATGTTCGTATTGGGAATGGGTTTCCTGGGTGCTCCTCTTATCATCATTGCAGGTGTTATCGCTGATCTTATTGCTAAGTCGGGAAAATATAAGAGCTTCAAAAAGACAATGCTCAGTTATGGTGTGTTCTGCCTCTGGATCTGTGCAAACTATTTCCCGGTCATTGTCACAGCAGAATCCTATCGTCAGGATCTTATAGACGAAGGATATTCAGCTGAATACTGTAATAACCTTTTCCTTGCGATCAATTACAAAACGATCGGTATTCTCCTGATCCTCTGCTTTGTATTCGGCTGCCTTGGCGCACTTATCGGAAAGGCAGTAGTTAAGAAGCACTTTGAGAAGGCCGGAATCGTCTGATGAAGCTTGATCCGAGAACAAAGTTTTACATGATCCTGATCGTCTCGGCGGTCGTCATGCTGAGCGCCACGACACCTTTTCTGTGGGGCTTAAAGATAGCCATGACGCTGATTCCAATCATTCTTCTCATAATCGAGAAGAAATACACGAGTGCGTTCGGATTTGCGTTCTTATATATTGCGGCTCTTGTTTTGACATTTGCTTTTCTCTCGGAGGAATCAACCGGATTATTCAAGTCGCTTCTTATAGGTTACAGCGGTATTGTTGTCCAGTTTTTGCCGTGTTTTATAACTGCCTGGTATGTGATCAGGACAACGAAGATCGATGAGTTCATGTCGGCTATGCAGAAGATGAAGGTTCCTGACGGCATTGCTATATCTCTGGCGGTTGTCATGAGATTCTTCCCGACTATCAAGGAAGAATACGCATCAATAAGTGACGCAATGAAGATGAGAGGTATTGCATTAGGCGGCGGAAACGCTGCAAAGATGATCGAATACCGGATGATCCCTTTGCTCTTTTCATGCGTAAACATCGGAGATGAATTGTCCGCAGCCGCAATTACGAGAGGACTTGGCGGAAAGGTAAAAAGAACCAGCGTTGCGGAATTGAGACTTCGTCTCGTCGACTGGCTTCTCATAACAGCTTTTACAGCTGTAGCAGTAATCTTTGTGGTGTATAAGTACTTCTTATGAGTGAGAATATTATTGGAATTGAACATGTAAGCTTCAAATACAAGGGTTCTGAAATGGGCCTGCTGAATGACATCTCGCTGAATATTGCCAGTGGGGAGACGCTTCTTCTGACAGGCGCGTCAGGTTCGGGTAAGACGACCATAATAAGACTTATCAACGGCCTGATACCGCATTACTATCAGGGCGATCTGGCAGGTAATGTCACAGTAGCCGGCCGTGATGTTGCCAAAACTGAACTATATGAACTTGCAGGCGTCGTCGGTACGGTCTTCCAGAATCCGAGAAGCCAGTTCTTTTCGATCGATACGGATGGTGAGATCGTTTTCGGACCAGAGAACATCGGTCTTGATCCCAAGGCGATCCTGGAACGCAAGAAAAGTATTGTGGATCAGATGCATATCGAAAAACTTCTCGGCAGAAGCCTTTTCGAACTCTCGGGAGGAGAGAAGCAGAGCATCGCTTGTGCATCCGTATCTGCGTTATTGCCTGAGATAATACTTCTGGATGAACCGTCGTCAAATCTTGACCAGGGGGCTATTGCAAAACTTCGCGATCAGATAGCTCTTTGGAAATCACAGGGAAAGACTATAGTTATTTCCGAACACAGGCTCTGGTATCTGAAAGAACTTGTTGACCGGGTCATCTATATGGATTCCGGTAATATAGCTCACGAATGGAGTGGTTCCGGATTCGCGTCTTTTGACAGCGAAAAGATCAATGAACTTAAGCTCAGGCCGCTTGTCGTACCCGATATCCTGTCGCCGTCATGTAATGGAGACTGTGAATGCGATGGTGATTGTGACAAGGTAACTGATCTTCCTGAGAACGAAGAAGGTATCGTTCTAAAAGATTTTTATTTTTCTTATCATTTGAACCCGTATCTTTTCTGGAAGAAGAGCTTTAAAGAAGATGATCCGAACTTAAGCTTATGCATTCCCAGGCTTGTTCTGCCCAAAGGGGCCGTTATCGGAGTTATCGGTAAGAACGGAACAGGCAAGTCGACTTTTCTTAAGTGCGTATGCGGTCTTGAAAAAGAATGCAAAGGCGTTATCAAAGCATACGGAAAAGAATATAAAGGAAAACAAAGACTTAAACTGAGTTATATGGTAATGCAGGATGTAAATCATCAGTTGTTTACTGACAGCGTGGAATCCGAAGTCCTTCTTTCAATGAACGAAGAAGACAAGGAACGCTGCGATGAGATCTTAGACAGTCTCGGCATATTGGAATTTAAGGACAAGCATCCGATGGCTTTGTCGGGAGGACAGAAGCAGAGAGTTGCCATAGCATCTGCCATTGCAGCCGATGCCAAGCTCATGCTCTTCGATGAGCCTACATCAGGACTGGATTTCTCACATATGGAAAAAGTCGGAGAACTATTGAAAAGGCTTGCTGATTCAGGTAATACTGTACTTGTGGCAACACATGATCCGGAACTCATCGAAATGTGCTGTGATTATGTATTATGCATTGAACACGGTAAGCTCGGTTATCTGAAGAAGGTATAGAAATGTTAAAGACAGTCATACTGGGTCTTATTATCCCGTTCATCGGTACTGCCGCAGGCGCGGCTTGTGTATTCTTTCTCAAGAAAGATCTGAAGGAAGGCATACAGCGGGCGCTGACCGGATTCGCGGCAGGCGTAATGGTAGCTGCTTCCATATGGAGTCTTATCGTTCCTGCCATTGAACAGTCTTCTGATAAAGGAAGGTTTGCTTTTCTCCCGGCGTTCATTGGCTTCTGGCTCGGAATACTGTTCCTTCTCTTACTTGACCATATAATCCCGCATCTTCATGTTCACATAAACCAGGTGGAAGGTCCCAAGAGTAAGCTGACGCGTACAGTTATGCTTGTATTGGCAGTTACGCTTCATAACATTCCTGAAGGTATGGCAGTAGGCGTCGTATATGCAGGACTCATGAGCGGATCCGCACATATAACTGCAGGCGGTGCACTGGCTCTTGCATTAGGTATTGCCATTCAGAATTTCCCTGAAGGTGCGATAATCTCGATGCCGCTTTTTTCGGAAGGTAAGAGTAAACCTAAGTCATTTGTTCTGGGTGTTCTTTCCGGAGCAGTAGAACCTGTTTTCGGAGGGCTCACTGTGCTGATAGCAGGCCTGGTTGTTCCTGCGATGCCGTATCTGCTTTCGTTTGCAGCAGGAGCGATGCTTTATGTTGTTGTTGAAGAACTGATCCCTGAGATGAGCCAGGGAAAACATTCCAATATCGGTGTCATCTCTTTTGCGGTCGGCTTCAGTCTCATGATGGCTCTCGATGTAGCTCTCGGATAAAGAGCAGTTAAGCTTTGCGTGTTATAATCCAATTATCCTGATACGGACCGGTTTTATTATGCGGTTGTTTAAACACGAGAAGAATCTGAAAGATGAGATAAAGTTTGATCCTGAGACGCAGTATGCTGTTATCAGGAGTTCCATCTGCACCGGTGAGAAAACTGCCGGCTTCAAGAATAAGAAGGACGGTCACTTTGTTGAGGTCATGGTGATCATATCTTCTGAAGACGAGAGAAGATTCAAAGAGATCTACGGTCTGGATTCGGTGCGTACCGAGTATTAATCACATAAGAATATGTGTACTTATTACTATCTTTATTCAAAAAATCAAATAAAATAGTTTGATAATCAAAATAAAATGAATATAATGTATATCGTTATATTATCCAAAGTATTCTATTGGAGGATTAGTTGATAATGGATCAGAAATGGCAGGACAGTATCAGCCAGCTCAACCAGCGCAGGGAGAACGTGGCTGCTGCAGGCGGTCCGGACCGAATTGCAAAACAGCATTCATCCGGCAAGTTGACTGCAAGAGAGCGAATGGAAGCTCTTTTCGATGACGGCACATTCGTTGAGATCAACGACCAGATCGCATCACGCTGCAGTGATTTCGGAATGGAAAAGAAAAAGAAACCCGGTGACGGTGTAGTTACGGGTTACGGATATATTCACGGCAGACTTGCTTTCGCATCGTCTCAGGATTTTACGGTAGGAGGCGGTTCATTGGGTGAAGCTCACGCAATGAAGATCTGCAGAGCCATGGATAAGGCTATGGAGATGAAGGCTCCTTTTATTTCCATCAATGACAGCGGCGGAGCAAGGATAGAAGAGGGTATCGACAGCCTTTCAGGTTATGCGGATATCTTCTACCGCAATACGATTGCATCAGGTGTTATCCCTCAGATCTCTGTAATTATGGGACCCTGTGCCGGCGGTGCTTGCTATTCTCCTGCAATCACAGACTTTATCTTCATGACTGACTACAGCCAGATGTACATCACAGGACCTGCAGTCGTTAAGTCTGTTACAGGTGAGGTCATCTCTTCAGGAGATCTCGGAGGTGCTGCAGTCCACAGCTCAACGTCAGGTGTTGCACACTTTGTATATCCTGATGATCTCTCATGCCTTAACGGCGTACGTCAGCTTTTGGGATATCTGCCCCAGTGCAATCTCGACGATTCAATGACAGTTCCCGGCACGGCAGTAGATAACAGCGCTTCACTAAGTTCGATCGTTCCTGCTGATTCAAAGAAGGCCTATGACGTCAGAAACGTTATCAATTCTCTTGTAGATGAGAACAGCTTCTTTGAGATCCAGGAATCATTTGCAAAGAACATCATCATCGGCTTCGGCCGTCTTGACGGTGAGACTATCGGTATCATCGCAAACCAGGCTTTGTATATGGCAGGTTCGTTGGAGATCAATGCATCAGATAAGGCATCTCGCTTTATCCGTTTCTGCGACTGCTTCAATATCCCGCTCCTTACACTGGTTGACGTTCCGGCATTCCTGCCCGGATCACAGCAGGAACACGGCGGTATCATCCGTCACGGCGCTAAGCTCCTTTATGCTTATTCCGAAGCTACGGTTCCGAAGGTAAGTCTCATTATGAGAAAGGCTTACGGCGGAGCTTATATTGCAATGAACAGTAAGGGAACCGGCGCTGACGTGGTTTATGCATGGCCTATTGCCGAGATTGCAGTTATGGGTGCTTCAGGTGCCGTAAGCATCATCGGTAAGAAACAGATCGAGAATGCGGAAGATCCTGCTGCAAAGAAGGAAGAACTTCTTAATGAATATAATGACAAGTTCATGAATCCTTACATTGCTGCTGAACACGGATATGTTGACGAAGTAATACTTCCTGAAGAGACAAGATCCAAGATCTCAGAAGCATTCAATATGCTTAAGACAAAAGAACGTTCATTGCCCTATAAGAAGCATGGCAATATCCCGTTATAAGGAGGACTAAAGCCTGTGGAAGAATCATTGATCGTGGCAATGGCAGTTGCTGCAATAGCAGAAGAGAACGGCGTTGATACAAATCACGTTATCGTACGTTCCTTCAAAGAAGCTAAAAAGAGCAGTCTTGAGCAGTATATTGAAGACAACAAGATTTCTTATCATAAATATCAATTAGGAGAATAACAAAATGAGCAAATATCGTATTACAGTTGAAGGCAAGACATATGAGATGGATGTTGAGCTTATCGGAAGCAATGGTGCTCCCGTACAGCCTGTAAAAGTACAGAGCGCACCCGCTGCACCTGCACCTGTTGCAGCAGCTCCCAAGGCAGCTTCAAGGCCCGCAGCAGTATCTTCAGGTTCTGTAGTTGCACCGATGCCCGGTACTGTCATCAAGATCCTCAAGAATGAGGGTGATGCAGTTAAGGCAGGCGATGTTGTTCTCATTCTCGAAGCTATGAAGATGGAAAACGAGATCACCGCTCCCGTAGCAGGAACTCTTGCTTCCGTTAACTGCACTGCAGGCGGTACAGTTGCCGGCGGTGACGTATTGTTCGAAGTTAAGTGAGGGTTCTTTGATGAGTGAACTTTTCGAGATCAAAAAGCCTTTGATGATCACTGATACGATCTTAAGAGATGCGCATCAGTCACAGGCGGCAACCAGAATGAAGCTGGAAGACATGCTTCCTGCATGTGAAGTCTTAGACAGCATCGGTTACTGGTCGATTGAATGTTGGGGCGGAGCTACATTTGATGCCTGCATGAGATTCCTCGGTGAAGATCCGTGGGAAAGATTAAGGACTCTCCGCAAAGCGTTGCCTAATACAAAACTCCAGATGCTCTTGCGCGGTCAGAACCTTTTGGGTTACCGCCACTATGCAGATGACATGGTCGATGCGTTCTGCCGCAAGTCCATCGAAAACGGTATTGACGTAGTTCGTATTTTCGACGCCTTAAACGATGTCCGCAACATGGAGGCATCCATCAAGGCAGTAAAGAAGTATGGCGGAATGGTAGAAGCCGCAATGAGCTATACTGTAAGCCCCGTACATAACGAGGAGTACTTCGTTAAGAAGGCAATAGAACTTGAGCAGATGGGCGCTGATACGATCTGCATCAAGGACATGGCAAACCTTTTGCTTCCTAACGATGCTTACAGCCTTGTTAAGAAACTGAAGGAGAAGGTATCCATTCCGATCCACCTTCATACCCACAACACGACAGGTACGGGTTCAATGGTATATCTCATGGCTGCAATGGCAGGTGTTGATATCGTTGACTGTGCATTGTCTCCTTTTGCTAACGGTACTTCTCAGCCTGCAACAGAATCACTCGTTGCAACGCTTGCAGGTACAGACAGAGATACCGGTCTTGATCTTAATAAGCTTAATGATGCTGCAGTTCACTTCAGAGGTGTTGCTGCGAAGATGGAGAAGGAGGGACTTATCAGTTCCAAGGTACTCCGTGTAGATCCCAATACGCTTATCTATCAGGTTCCGGGCGGAATGCTCTCTAACCTTATCTCACAGCTTAAGCAGGCCAATGCCGAAAACCGTCTTTATGAGGTTCTTGCTGAGGTTCCGAGAGTCAGGGAAGACTTCGGCTATCCTCCGCTCGTAACTCCTACGAGCCAGATCGTAGGCACGCAGGCCGTATTCAATACTCTTATGGGACGTTATAAGACATTTACCAAAGAATCCAAGGGACTTCTCCGCGGTGAATACGGTGAGCTTCCGGGTAAGGTAAATGAGGAAGTCAGAAAGATGGCAATAGGTGATGACGAAGTCCTTTCCTGCCGTCCTGCTGACCGGTTAAAGCCTGAGCTTGAATCCATTAAAGAACAGTATAGCGATATTGCAAAGTCAGAAGAGGACATCTTAAGCTGCGCCATGTTCCCTCAGGTTGCTCCTGAATATATCAGGAAGAGAGATGACGACGGTGTCCGTGAGATCACTGTCGATTGGATAAGAGATTAATTAGCAGTAAGAATTGTTAGCTGTTTTTCAGGGGTGGAATTGTTCCACCCCTTTTTCAACTGAAATGGTTTCGGGTGTTGCTTAATCAACATTCCAGGCATTCATTGATAATTGTCCGGTTAATTCCCGAATGGTTAAATCAAACAGGCATAAAGAATAAGGACATATATTAGAAACGGAATGTTTGCTTTATGCCAAAAGATAGAAAACATTAAAACAATAGAATAAAAGCATAAGCTCAACATGGAGGGAGTAAAAATGGACAGACAGGAAAAACAGTTAAGGAATTGGAAGGCCGTTGCAGCGACATTTGTAGCAATCTCATTCCTTCTAACTCTTGTATTGGTTATTGCAGGCGTGAAGAACATAATAGGTTCCGTCACGGGTAAGCCGGCTGAAACCCAGGCTCCCACAGCAGCTTCATCAGAAACAGAGATTACCGAAAGCACGATCCCTTCTGAAGAAACTGAGATTACGGAGACAACAGAAGCAGAAGAAGTTGATGCACTGTCGCTGTGGACTGCAGGTGCGGAATCAAAAGAAGCACTTGTCTCTTATGTTGAAGCCGTAACTGATGAGAACAGCCCTGATTATATTCCCGTTGAAGACAGGATCGCGGTTTTCGATATGGACGGAACTATCCTTTGCGAGACAGATCCTTATTACTTCGATCACTGCCTCCTGGTATACCGTGTACTTGAAGATCCTGAATATAAGGATAAGGCTTCAGCATTCGAGAAGGATGTTGCCACGCGTCTTCAGGCAAAATTCGACGGTGACAAGAACGTTGAGGTATCCATGATCGAACACGGACAGGCTGTTGCAATGGCCTTTGCAGGCATGACGATCGATGAGTTTGAAGATTATGTAGAGATGTTTAAGAACCAGCCCGCTCCCGGCTATAACGGCATGACAAGGGGAGAGGCATTCTATAAGCCGATGATACAGGTTATTGATTATCTTCAGGCAAATGATTTCACGGTCTATATCGTAAGCGGTACCGACAGACTTATCGTAAGAGGCATTATAAAGGATTCTGTGGACATTCCGAGAAACCAGATCATCGGATCTGACGAGCTTCTTGTAGCCACAAACCAGGGCGCTACAGACGGTATGGAGTATACGTTTACATCACAGGATAAGCTTGTTACGGGAGGAGAGTTCATTATAAAGACTCTCGACATGAATAAGGTAACGGCCATCATGACCGAGATCGGCATTCAGCCTGTCCTCTCATTCGGCAACAGCACGGGCGATTCAGCCATGGCCAACTTCACGATAACAAACAATAAGTATAAGAGCCTTGCATTCATGCTCTGTTGTGATGATCTTGTTCGCGAAAACGGAAACGCATCCAAGGCAGATAAGATGAGAGATCTTTGCGAAGAGAATAACTGGATCCCTGTCTCTATGAGAGATGACTGGACCACTATCTACGGTGACGGAGTTACAAGGAAATAAGCCTTAATCTGTGGTGTTTGGCGGGAGTCTGATATGTCAGGCTCCCGTTTCATTTCCTCTCTGAAATGTCTAACAAGAAAAATATATCGAAAAACGATAAAAAACTCTTGTAAAACGAAAAACGCTATGTTAGTATACTGGCATAAGGCATGCTTAGTGTATTTTAGGGAGGAAGATTATATGCGATATGATGACGTTATACTCAGGTGGGCAAAGATAGCGACTATTCTTTTCACTGCCATGGCTGTTGTAGCAGACGTTTTCGGAGTTATCATTACTAAATATATAGCTTATTGCTGGGCAGAAGTTTTTGATATCAGGCTGGTAATTGCACTTATTGTGGTATTCTATCTTGGTACCATTGGCGGTTATGTAGTTCTCATTCCGTTATATAAGATGCTTCACAACATGAGCAAGGACAAGGTCTTTGACAGAGAGAACACAAAGCTCATGACGATCATTACGGCTTCACTTGTAGGTATTGCCGTAGACTGTGTCATAGGTGGCTTTATCTGGAACGGATGCTGGATCTTATCAGTAGTAGCTCTGTTTATGGCACTTGTTGTTTTGAGCATCAGAGTTGTTTTCGCAAAAGCGATTACAATGAAAGAAGAAATGGATCTTACGATTTAAAGAAAGGAGGAGAAAAAATGATTATTGTAAATCTTGATGTAATGATGGCAAAACGTAAGATCTCCTCCGGCGAACTCGCTGCGAAGATCGGAATAACACAGGCGAACCTTTCAATACTTAAAAACCAGAAAGCCAAGGCTGTAAGATTCTCGACGTTAAACGATATTTGTAAGGCGCTGGATTGCCAGCCCGGAGACATTCTCGAGTTTAGAGAGGACTGATTCCAAGTGGACAAAAAAATCATATTCCAAAGGCTGGGAGTTATCCTGGCCTATCCTTTAGCATACGCTTATGTAAGGCTGATGATGCCTTCGGGGAACGAGTTCCTGATAGATGGCAACAGACTTTCATGGTCAGTGGCATACCCCATAATCGCCCTGCTCTTCATCGCGGTAAATGAGATCGTGAGGAGGGGCTGGAGAGGCATTAACGCGAACCCTTCGAGAGAAACGTTCTTCTGGTATGCGATGACTTTTCTTTCAGGTCTTACAGCAACGATAGGACCCAATGAGGCATTATCCGTATTTGCAATGCATCTTTGCGCGGTATACTCGGTTCTTATCTCCAATGAGATACTGCTCGGAGGGAAGACCTCAGGTTTTATTCCGGCCGACCTTATTCACGGATTCTATGTTAAGTCATTTGCCGGATTCCCGAATTTTGTTGTTGACTGGAAATGCTTTAAGAGACCTGCTTCTGTTGAAGGTGAGGAGAGAGTTCCAAGTAAGAATCCCGTAGGTCTTATCATCTTTATCCCCGTAATGCTTGTGCTTCTTATCACAGCGGTAAGTCTCATGGCATCGATAGACGAGGATATAGGAATGTTCTTCAGTAATCTGTTCTCGGATCTTGAAAACTATCTGAATGAGCTAAAGATCTATGAGATAATTCCGAGAGTGATATTTGCCATTCCCGTATGTTTCTATCTTTATGGCCTCATATCCAGAAGTGCTAAATCGGACGGCGAGAGGGAGAAGAGAGTCGGTGCAAAGCTTGGCAAGTTTATCGGCAAGGGAAAGACTGTTTCCGCAACCATAGTCTATATAGCCGCAGGTGTGTTTGTAGCGTTGTATGCGTTGTTCTTCATAAAAAGACTCGCTTATATGCTCGGAGGTTTTGTAGGCGATGTTCCGGAGGGAATGCTGGTATCACATTATGCCAGGGAAGGATTTTTCGAACTCGTCGGAATAATGGCCGTAAACATGTGTGTCTATCTGGCTATCATTATGTTTGGTAAATCCGATCAGAACGGCAAGTTCGATGTTCCTGCCAAGATACTTGTAACGCTTCTCATGTCAGAGAGCATAATCTTTGCAGTTATAGCAATGAGCAAACTCGGATTGTATTACAGCATCTACGGATATACTCCCAAGAGGATCCTGGCGATGTGGGGAACGCTGGCACTCGGCTTTGCTGCTGCAATGACTATTACGACTGTACACAGAGGTAAAACGCATTTCAGGGCAGGAGTAATTTTTACTTCAATTTCATACATAGCAATCTGTGTATTGTCAGGAGTGCTTGTATCGATAGGTGCATAAATAAATTCCGGAAGTCTTGGGGGAATTTCAGGATCCCGGCTAATATACGGTTTTAATAATGGTAAGGATAATAGAACGGAATGGTAAATTTTTATAAGTGGAGATTGAAATGAGAATATTAAAGAAGAAAGTCTTTATCTTGATATTTGCACTAAGTGTTAGCTTGTTGCTTTCATCCTGCAATTATATGATGCCAAATAATAAACGGGAAGAAGTTATGACCGAAATAGCAGCGGTCGTAAATGAAAACTACTCAAGCGATGAAGTGGAAACTCCGTATGATATCAGCATGACTGAAATTGATGAATTGGCTGATAAAAGCAGCTATTTACATAAAGCAATTAAGAAATACGATGATGTCCAGCATTACCATGTATATTTGGTTGAAGATGATATGGTATTAATTGTCACAGATGTTATTTTCCAAAAAGTAGAAGGATATGTGGTTTCGGATGAAGAATTGGAAGGCACTATAATTGTTCACGGTTTGGGCTACGATAACTCACAGATACGCATAATCGACAGACTCGGAAAAAGTAATGTTTATTCATTTAGTGCGGGATTGTAATTTCCGTGAGAACTCATCAATCAAGATCAGAAAAGGTGAAGCATGGACAATCAGACAGATATAAGTGTTAATGAATCAAAACCGAAATCTCACGGATGTCTTATAGCGTTTTTGATTACCTTTGCAGCAATAATACTTCATATTGCCGCTATTCCGGTTCTCATAGAAATAGTCGATCATATACCCCGGACGAAAGATACTCAGACCAATGGGCAGTATGTCGTTGAATTGCAGGCTACAAGCAGTCAGGATTGGCCATTTGGCTCTCAGGACGGTAGGATCGTTTTAAAGGATAACAATAATAAAAAGATATGCAGCGTTGATTTTTCATTGTCTAATGATGGAAAATCCATGTGTGAATCCAATTGGAAAGTTGATTGGAACGATGAAAGTGTTATCGTTACCATAATGGGAGAAGAACAATCAGATGCCCTGTACACGTTGTACTATAACGGCGATGTTTCAAATTAACGGACTCATAATACCTGTGCTAAATAGTTTATTCCCAAATAAGCGGAAGCTTTTCGAACTCATCGAGCGGAACGGGCTTTGAGAAGAAGTAGCCCTGGAAGAGTTTGCAACCCATTTCTTTAAGCATCTCGAACTGTTCTTTGGTCTCAACGCCTTCGGTGATCTGAGGCATATCGAGATTGTTTGCCATGTCGACGATGCTGTTAAGGATTATCTTGGACTTCTTATAATCATCAGTCTTGCCGAGGAATACCATGTCGATCTTGAGAATATCTACAGGCATGTCCTTAAGCATGTTAAGTGATGAATAGCCGCTTCCGAAGTCGTCCATCTCTACGGTAAATCCGTAGTCACGAAGTCTGTTGATCGTCTTTATGTGTTCGGTCGCATTATTCATGACGGATGTTTCCGTTATCTCAAGATGAAGAAGACGTGGGCTTACATCATACTCTTTTACGAGCTCGGTAATGACCTCGTAAATATCCATGAAGTAAAAATCTTTAGGTGAGATATTGATCGAGAGACTGAGTTTCTCATGGCCGTCTTTGCGCTTTGCCCAGTCGGCCAGGATCTCACAGGCTTTTCTCCAGATGTATTTGTCTACTGTGGCAATAATACCGTTCTTTTCGAGGATAGGAATGAACTTGAAAGGAGGAATAAGACCTTCCTGAGGATGCTTCCATCTTACAAGAACTTCGCCGCCTTCAAGATGTCCGTCTGCATGGTATTGAGGCTGCAGATAAGGAATGATCTGACCGTCCTTCAGAGCTGAATCAAGTTCTGCTGTGATCTGCTGTTCCCAGAGTTTATCTTTTCTGAGATTGTCATCATATACGGCTACGCAGCGGTTGTAATCGTTCTTTATTCCGGAGATTGCAAGCTGTGCCCTGTCGACCATTGCGCTTACTGAAAGATTCATATCTTCATCAGAGGGCTCAAAAATACCTACGTGAATGATTACGGGAGAATTGATGATTCCTGAAGAAGCCCATGTATCCAAGACCTGTTTTTCCAGAGCCTCGATATTAAGAGTGGATTTCTTAAGGAATGCACAGAAAATATCTCCTCTCCATCTGCAGATTGCAGAACCGGGATGAGCAAATTCTTTGAGATCGTTTCCTATCTTTTTGAGGATCTCATCAGCTTTATCTCTGCCATAGATATCGTTAATAAGTTTAAAGTCATTGATATCCGATACCTGCATTATGTAGGATTCATTGGGATTAGCGTTAATGATCTCCCTGACTTGTTCTTCAAAACTTATACGGTTTGAAAGGCCGGTAAGAATATCGTGTGTAGCGAGGTACTGTCTTTCTTCGTCTTGTTCTACCTGCTCTGTGTTGTCATGGATGGAGAAGAAGGAGCCAACATCCAGATTCCTTTTATCTTTCATCAAACGGTGAGTGATGCGGATATATGTATATTTTTCGTCTTCGCTGTCTTTGAAACGCGTTGATATGTCGAAATCAACACCGAGATCGCCGCCGCCCATAACTTCGATCAGTTTGTCGGTGCATTTATCCGGATCGCCAGATTCTATGTGAAGGATCTCATAGGCTCTGTCATTAGCATAAAGCGCGTTTACGTCAGTATCGTAGAAGATGATGCCATCAATATGGTTTCCGACAACCGAGTCAGCAAGTCTTCTTCTGATAAATGCCGGTTTGTAAATGAAAGTAAAGAGGAAGAGCAGGAATCCGCATATGATGTATCCGATGAGCGAATAGTTGACCGGTCTGTTGGAAAATGACGCGAAGAAGAAAACCATATATGCGACTATCGCGAAAATAATGACGATATAGCGTTCATTATATGCAGAGGATATCTTCAGACACTTGTCTATAAGAATTGCGATCATGAGTACAAGATAGGCTTCAAGCAGACAGAAACACAATAGCTTTGCCCAGCCCGGTACTATTCCGAAGTAAGTTCCTCCTTCGGGCAATGAGTAAGCTTTAGTGGTAAACATATGATGAAATACCGGGTTAAGGATTAGAGATAATGAAACAAGCGAGAGAAGAACGATCGTTATGATCTGAACCGGAGAACGCCTGTATTTGAAGCCGCAGTAATCAGTAATGAATATCATCAGATTATAGAGCAGGAAGCATTCACCGAGATGCATCACTGTATATCCGGCTTCGGCTATATAATCAAGATCGGTAAACAATGCAAGAAAGTTTCCTGCAAGAGGAATGATAATCGAGAGTAAAACATTGAAAAGACTGGAAGCGGTTTTCTCGAGAAATTTTTTCCGTTTGAAAACCGTAGCAATTATCATTGCCACCAATATTAGGGATATCACAATTAACTCTGAAAGATAATGTACCCTCATAAAGTCCTCGAATATTGGTTAATACATTAATTGTATCATCAAAAAACTGCTTTGCAGATTTATTTAGTAAAAATTTTTTCTTAAATAATAACTTAATGTCTAAATATAAAATAGAGATAAAACAACCGTTTGCGGTTGTCAAAACACAATATATTGATTTTATGTTCGAAAACTATCATTTACTTACTGCTGAAGATTTGGTATCATAACCCCATAAGAAAACGAATGTTTGTTCTATTGTAGCAAACCTTGATGGTATTTAGGAGTATTTTTATGATCGAATTTAATTGCACGGTAAAGGATATTTTCAGAAGGCCAAACATGATCGATAAGGCAGTAAGAAAACTTGCTGATAATGGTTACGCAGAATACGCCGTTATTTATGCGCGTATAAGAGATAACATCTATAATGCTCTGGCTTATGCAGCAAAAAATATGAAAGACTACGAGTATAAGGTAGCTGTTGCTTATCTTGAGTCCAGAAGTTCCGAGCAGACTGTCGCCAAAGAGACTTACTATACCCACAGGACAATAAGACGCTATGTCCGTAAGGCGTGTGAGTTTGTCAGAAGATACTATGAAGAGAAGCTCGGCATAAAGCTCCTTCCCATTGATACCAAAACAATACGGAGCACTGTCTGTGCCGGTACATTTTGGGAGAAGGTTGACTCACTTATGAAGAGCAGCATTGAGAATGCCTGTATCGTGATCCTCCGTTGCAATGAGCATGTTTCAGTGAATTATGTATGCAGCAATTATGGTATGGGCAGCGGCAAGGTAAAGAAGATAGTCGATGACTTCGGTGCCGTCATTACAGCTTATGACATCCCTTCAGAAAAGCGCAGTGCTGTTTGATATGATGGGAATCTCCGTATGATTAAGACCGGGCATATGTTTAAGCGAATGCCCGGTCTTAATGTTATAATCTTGTGGTAGGTAAAACCCTGATCAAGAAATATGGAGGATAATTCTATGATCATTACTTTTGATAAGCTTCCCAATAATCTTGAAGAGCTTAAGGCTATGCCCCAGGCATCACTTAATGAACCTGAATATGGTGCAGCTTTGTTCCTTGCGGTAATGATGCATTATTATGTCAATAAAGATGAGACATATGAGATGCTTGAATACCTAAAGGGTCCCTATGGATTATCCACATATGAGAAGCAGTTCCTTGCTGACAGAATGGCTGACGGTGAACATATCGTACGTTCCTTCTTCAAGGGATCATCACCTGATAATGACTATACTCCCGCAATGCCTTATACGGTTGAAACAGAGAAGGGCTATGACCAGGAAATCGACGGCAGAATGAAGATCTTCATCTCATCTTCCGGAGCTGATACAAAGCGTCATATCCTGCTCCGTCATAAGGTTTCTACCAATCAGTGGTTCATTGAAGACCAGATGCTTCTTGCAATGATCAGAGCACCTAAGTCTCAGGATCCGTGGGCTTGATAAGGAAGCAAAAAAGCAAGATGAAGTCAGAAAGAGCATTTCCAAAACTTGGCATAACATCAAAGGCCGCAAGGTCATTGAAGAACGGACATCCGTGGGTATATGGAGACGAGATAGTATCGTTTGAAGGTGATATCACGGACGGCTGTATAGTTGACTGTTTTGAAGGATCCAGCTGGCAGGGTGCAGGTTTCTATAACCCGCAGTCAAAGATCGCTGTCAGGATCATATCTCGCAACAGCAACGATGTTTTCGATCAGAAATTCTGGTACAGACGTATCCTTTATGCGGTTCAGTACCGTAAGACTGTCATGCCGGGTGACGACTTCAAATGTTGCAGGATAATTCACGGCGAAGCAGACCAGATGCCGGGTTTTACGTGCGACAGATATGGCGATATTGCCGTAACACAGATCGCATGTCTCGGAATCGAGCTCAATAAAGATGTTATCTATAAAGCGCTTATGACTGCCTTTGAGGAGATAGGCGAGCCGCTTAAAGGAATCTACGAGAGAAATGATCTTGCTTTAAGGAGCAAGGAAGGTCTTGAACTTGGCAAAGGCTGGTATGGAGATGCCGATCATTCCTGTCTTACTGAGATAACGGAAAACGGGATCAGGTATTCTGTTGATGTCGAGAACGGACAGAAGACGGGCTTTTTCCTCGACCAGAAATATAACAGGCTTGCTGCTGCAAAGATCGCAAAGGACAAGACCGTACTTGACTGTTTTACACATACGGGTTCATTCGGTCTTAACTGCGCTTATAACGGCGCAAAGCACGTAACGAGTGTCGACATATCTTCACAGGCTGTGGAGATGGCTAAAGCAAATGCGGTAAGGAACGGACTTCAGGATAAGATCGATTATGTCTGTGAGGACGTTTTCGAGCTGCTGACGAATATGGCAGCAAGGAAAGATCACACATACGACTACATAATCCTTGATCCGCCGGCTTTTACGAAGTCCAGAGACACTGTGGATTCGGCGGGCAGGGGATATAAGGAGATCAATCTCAAGGCGATGAAGCTGCTTCCGAGAGGCGGTTATCTTGCTACATGTTCATGCTCTCATTTCATGACGGATGAACTCTTCAGGAAGATGCTTGCTTCTGCTGCAAGAGATGCGAGCGTAAGCTTAAGACAGATCGAAGCAAGGACACAAGCTCCCGATCATCCGATACTCTGGAACGTTCCTGAGACGGATTATCTTAAGTTCTATATTTTTCAGGTGGTTTAAATCCTCTTATAGAGTTTGTATGCATCAAGGATCTCTTCGCCGGTGAAATCGATATAAGGGATTGCCTCTTCCTGGATCATCTCATAATTATCCCATTCTGCTTCACAGAAATAAGATGTAATTATGTAATCGAAATATCCTTCTGAGATCAATCTGTCCTGTTCTTCACGAAGCTGCGGATAACTGTCACCGAACATCTTGTCAGCACAATATCTGTTGCACGGCATTATTCCTGCAGCAGTATAGAAACCTGCATCCATTACATCATAAGTAAGAACTTTTGCATCTGGAGTCTGATTTATGGTTTCTGCCATACGGTATTGCGCAAGAAACATCTTCGGCTGGAAGATCAGGTATTTATTCTTGCCTAAAAAGATCGTCAAAGCAAAGACGATTATTAATGAAAAAGACAGAAGACCTCGGATAAAAGATCTGTTGTCTTTGAAAACCTCTTCTGCCTTGTTCCATAAGCGGATGAAGGGAATTAATGCAAAGCCGAAACAGTAATAAAGAATGTAAGCGTAGTAATAGATAAATACCCTTCTCGTGAATATGAAGCCGGCAGAAAGTGCTAAAGTCATAAAGAACAGAATAAATGTCTTTTTGCGGTGTTCTTTTCCGATGAAAACCATTGACAGCAATGTGAAAAACAACATTACTCCGAATGACGGAAACATAACTATAGAAGCAAATATGGAATGGATCGGAATGGCAATGTTCTTGATTACAGGAATTGAGAAGATGGCGATCGTCTCGGTATCGCGATAGTATAAAAAGATATTATCGTAAAAATATGCTTCCCAAAGATAACCCAAAGCACCGTTAACGAGATAATAAAGAACTAAAGGTATAGTTACGATCATGAAACCTGCCAGGAATCTCCAGATGAGAGACCAGAGTCTGGCATAACTTTTGCGCTTGACAGACAGACAAAGAATGTAAAGACAAACGCCTATCATGAAGCCCAGGAATGTATATTTAAGCCAGAACAAAGCACCGGAAATAATACCGCAGATCAAAGCTTCTTTTTTCCCGGGCAATCCGTCTGAAAAAACGATGGCTTTTAATACCAGATATAAAACGACGGTAAGAAGAGGAAAACACAGTTCTTCTGTATTTCCGCCAAAGTTGAACATCTTGCATGTGTATACAACTCCAAGGAACAGTGGCATTAAGACAATTGAGAATTTTGAAGGAACAGTATAAAGCTTGGCTATCTTCCAGGAATAGACGGAGAAGACAGATGCAGCGGCACATTCAATGATCCAAACCCCAATAAACGATTTTTCTGAAACCAGGGTAGCCAGGGCATAAATAAAATAAAGCAAAGGACCCTTATGATCGAAGATATCTCTGTAAGGAACCAGACCGTGTTTTATTGCACGTCCGACTGTAAAGAACACGTTGGTATCATCCCATGGATTGTACGGAAAAAGTGGTGAACTGGTAGATACAAAAGTTATCGTTATTACAGCTGAAAGCAAAAGAATAATCAATTCAGGCTTTGAGAGTCCGTTGTTGTTTTTAGTAAGTGTTCTGTTCATATATTATTCCTGCACCCTTTTATAGAGTTTATAACCTTCTATGAAGGTCCTCCTGTCATAGTTTACATAAGTTCCGATCTCTTCCTGAACATATTCATAATTATCCCACTCAGGTTCATAGAAGTGAGAGGTTACTATGTAATCAAAATACCCCTCTTCGATCAATTTGTCCTGTTCTTCTAATATTACGGGATAGTTATCCTCAATATTCAAATAACAGAAATATCTGTTTGCAGGTAAAATTCCTGCAGCAGTGTAATAACCATTATCTATGAAATCATAAACAAGAACCTTGGCATCAGGAGTTTCCTTGATCGTTTCTGAAATGCGGAACTGGGGAAGGTCATTCCTGGAACAAAGGATGAGGAACATGTTTTTCGAATGAACGAGAGCGAATGCATAAGAAGCAATTAAAACTATGGATAAAACAAGCGGAATGAAACGGGAATCTCTCTTATATAAGGAAGTCAGTTTATTTGTGAGATTGATCATAGGAATCAATCCGAAGCAGAAACCATAACACAGAATATATCCGTAGTAATATACAAAAGTGTTTTTGGAGAAGACCAGACATTCAGAAAGAATAAATGTAAGTGCAAGCAGGGTAAGTGTTTTCTTGAGGTACTTTTTGTTGATAAAGAAAATGGACAGAACAGCAAGCAATAATAGAATTCCGTATGAAGGATCCGTCTTAATGGTGAAATACGTGCATGCTGCAGGAATATATATGTTTTTTATAACAGGAATTCCGGCAGGACCGGATGTTGCCGACTCGTGATATAAAAACAGGTTAACACGGAAATATGCATCCCAAAGATATGGGAGGGAATTGTTAAAGAGGAAATATGCCAAGACAGGAACAGAGATCACAACGAATCCCAAAAGGAATCTCCATACCAGTGAGCAGAGCCTTTTGATATTTTTCTTCTTGATCGTAAGGATAAAAATATAAATACAGAAACCTAAAACAAATCCCAGGAATGAATACTTGATCCAGAACAGGACACCTGTTAATACTCCGCAGATTACAGCTTCATTATTCTTCGGAAGTCCGTCTCCTGAAACGATAGCTTTGAGTCCGAAATAAAGCATTACCGTTATAACAGGGAAGCAGAGTTCTTCGGCATTGCCGCCGAAGTTGAAGATTCCCATAGAATAGATTATTCCCAGGAACAACGGCATGAAAAAGATGTTGTGCTTTTTTGTATCAGCAAAGAGCTTAATGATCTTCCATGAAAAAACTGAATATACGGAAGCTGTTATACACTCAACTAACCATATACCCGTAAAGGAACGTTCGGATATCAATGCCGCTAATGCATATATGAAATGGAGAAGTGGACCCTTGTGATCGAAAAGATCCCTGTAGGGAACTTTCCCGTGAATGATGCCGCGTCCAAGATCAAAGAATACGTTTACATCATCCCAGGGATTGAAAGGATAAAGTGGAGAACAAGCGGATACGACCGTAATAGTTACAGCTGCTGCCGAAATCAAGAATACCAGTTCAGATCCGGTAAGCTTACTATCTCCTTGAATCCGCCTGCTTCCCATTTCTATCGAGTATTTTAAACGGAATTAAGCTTCAGCCTTCCAAAGACCGTGGAGGTTGCAGTATTCATAAGCTGCGATGACCTTCTCTTCAGAGCCGATTGTGAATACGGCAACGGGATCCTGCCCGGGCTTAAGCTGTCTGATAATGGCGCCTTTGTCAGTCTCAAGCGCAACGAAAGTGATGTAGTGCGCATCCATCATGGGATGAGCAACCTCACCGACCTTGACGGTTACTTCCTGACCGTTAACGCTGATAACGGGAACGTGCTTCTCGCCTGCAGCATCAGTGGTGTTGGGTAAAAGTTCTTCAAGAGGACCTCCTTCGCATTCGGTCTCGAAAAGCTTGGTTACAACTGTTCCGCACTTGCCTTTGAAAAACTTCATGATAATGATCCTCCTGTAAATTTTATTGAGTAACGCCATTATACCATTTTGCAGACAGTTCGCCTTACGGATGGTGAATTGAAAATCATTATCAGGGGTTTATTTGCAAACGAGATTAAAAGTTAATGGAAACGACACAGTAATAGACAAAATTGCTCGAAAAAGCAAACGGTTTTGATTTAATGAACTGATATTGGTTATGTATAATTTTTGTGGAGTTGGAAAGCTCCGGCAAAAATAATAATAAGAGGTGGAATAGTTATGGCTAACATTTTCGATTTTACGGGTAGAGTAGCAGTTATCACAGGTTGCTCCACAGGTCTTGGTGTTCAGATGGCAAAGGCTCTTGCAAATCAGGGCTGTAATATCGTAGCCATCGCCCGCCGTCAGAACTTGCTTGAAGAAGTTTGCGCTGATCTTGAGAAGACATACGGCGTAAAGACTCTTGCAGTTAAACTTGATATTACAGATACAGCAGCAGTTGACGCTGCAATCGATGAGATCATCGCTAAGATGGGCAGAATCGACATCCTCGTCAACAACGCAGGTACAGGCGCAGTTGCTCCCGCAGAAGACATCACAGATGAGCAGTTCATGAACGAGATCGACATCGACCTCTTCGGTACTTTCAGACTTGCAAGAGCAGTTGCAAAGAAGGCAATGATCCCTGCGAAGTTCGGCCGCGTAATCAACATCGCTTCTATGTACGGCCTTGTAGGTAATAAGGTTGCCCCGGCATCTCCTTATCACGCAGCTAAGGGCGGCGTAGTTAACCTTACAAGAGCTCTTGCTTCTGAGTGGGGTAAGTACGGCATCACAGTTAACTCAATCTGCCCCGGTTATTTCTACAGCCCTCTTACAAAGGAGACTTTGGATTCAGAGTTCTTCCAGGCTAATGCAAGAACTATGATACCTCTCGAGAGATACGGCAACGACGGCGAGCTCGATACAGCTATCTGCTTCCTTTCATCTCCCGCAACAACATACGTAACAGGTGTTAACCTCCCTGTAGACGGTGGATATACCTGCATGTAATTCACAACAGATTTTTTACCGGGTTTAATTTAATTAATAAGAACTGCGCAAACGATTGAGATTTGCGCAGTTTTTTTGTTAGAATAAGCCCAAGATGGGGGTGGATTACACTGGAGCCAGAAAGCGGTAAACTCGTCTTCTCGCGTAAAGAACTCAAGCGGGATGCAAAAAGGAATTTTAAGCATCATTATCTGATGTACGTTGCGGCATGCCTTTTCGCGCTGATCATCCAGTCAGAATTCCTTACGTCAGATAACCTTATTAGTGTAAGAAGACAGGTTATTACCGACACTATTGATGCGGTGTATGAATTTACCGGTGTCCAGGATATCAAGCGCATAGAAAACGCTTACACCACGATCGACCAGGATGCAGACTCGCTTTATACAGGCATTGAACAGGCTTTGTATAACAAAAGCTTTGAGAATGAACAGGTCAATGAGATGTTTGGCAGAACGAGAGGCATCTTAAACCAGGTAATAAATTACGTTGTCGAAGATACCATTTTCTCCAACCTTTATTCCATAATAGTCCAGTATGCCGGTTCCGAAAGTATCGCCCAGATCATAATGGCTACGGGTATGCTGCTGTTTGCAGGATTCACTTGGATCTACATACGTAACGTATATGTAGCCGTGAGCCGAAGGATATTCCTTGAGGGACGTGTATATTCGAAAGTGCCGTTCTCGAGATATCTTTATCTCGTAAGAGTTAAAAGATGGACGAGAGCCTCATTGGTAATGGCTCTTAAGACGTTATTTGAGATCATCGGGATCATGTCGGTTGGTCTTTTCCCGGTTATTCACTGCGGACTTATCCTCGTGCCTTATATCATAGCTGAGAACCCTGATGTAAGACCTGTCGAGGCATTGAAGCTGTCCTGGAGAATGATGAGAGGCAATAAAAGGAAGGTTTTTGCCCTGTTTATGAGCCTTATGGGCTGGTATGTGCTCGGATTCTTTACATTGGGCATTGCCAACATCCTTTATGCAAATCCTTACTTCGTATGCTGTTACACTGAGTTCTACACAAAGGTCAGAAAGTATGCCAAGGATAAGAAGATTCCCGGAACTGAGATCCTTAATGATGAGTATCTCTTTGCTACGGCAGAAACGGAAGTTCTGGAAGAAAAGTATTCCGACGTTATCGAGACACTTAAAAAGCCTGCTGTTGAACTTGAAGGCATTGATACTCCCCATGAGAGATTCTTTGCAAAGAACCTTGGCGTAGTCCTCTGGAACAACAAGGACGAGATAGAATATGAGAACAGGGAGTCATTGAAGCTGAAGATGCAGACTTATGCTAGCGAAGCCAAGGGACTGTCTTATCCTTCGAGATTATCTCCGATCCCTGAAACGCGTAAGATCCCTTCACTTGAGAATATCCATTACTTAAGACACTATTCTGTACTGTCGCTTGTCATAATGTTCTTTATCTTCTCTAATTTCGGATGGATGTGGGAACTTTTGTATTACTTCCTTATGAAAGGAAAACTCATAAACCGCGGCGTCCTTCACGGACCGTGGCTGCCAATCTACGGCGTCGGAGGACTTATCGTTCTTACCCTTTTGACAAGAGTGCGCAAAAGACCGTTTATCTTCTTTGTGTCTGCGGTCACGCTTTGCGGTACGGTGGAGTATTTTACCGGTTGGGCTTTGGAAGAGATCTTTGGTGCGCAGTGGTGGAATTATGACGGATACTTCCTCAATCTGCACGGAAGGATCTGCGCAGAGGGACTTTTCGTATTCGGAATATGCGCGCTTGCGTTTATCTACGTGCTTGCGCCCCTTCTCGATAATATGATCCGTAAAATAAACAGAAGGGTCTTATTGCCATTGGCATTGACCCTTCTGCTGGTACTTGCTGCAGATATCGTCTACTCAAAGATGGTGCCGAATACCGGTTACGGAATCACGGGTAATTTTGATCAAGACGAAGATCCTGTTGCGATCGAGACGGTTATTGAAGAAACCGTCTGATAAAGCTGCTTATTTCTGACTCAGAATGTTTCCGACAGTGCGGAAGCTGCGCCTGTAGCCATCATGATGGCAAAGATTACGATTGCGATCAGGCATACGATGATGGTGTAGCAAAAATAAGATCTTGCGAAATTCTTCTTGTTTACGTTCTTCGCACCGATTGCGAAAACGATAAGGCAGATAAAGCCTACGATCGGGATAGAGAACAGGATCTCATATCCGAAATAACCCCACATAGATATCGGACGATACTCCTCAGGAATATTGCTGTTATCCATATCAAAAACCTCCCTAAAATGTTTGTTGGTGAAGAAAACCCTTCTTCCAGGGTAAATATAGCACAAATATCTTGTTTTTCGCCTAATAAAATGTTACCTTACCTCATATGTTTTTTTAGAGGTTATGACTATGGAAAAGAAGCCTTTTGTTACTAAGAGCCAGATTGAAGAGATCGCTAAAACACATCACACACCGTTTTATATTTATGACGAGAAGGGAATACGTGAAAACTGCAAGCGAGTAAAGGAAGCTTTTGCCTGGAATAAGGGCTTTAACGAGTTCTTTGCAGTAAAAGCGACACCCAACCCTTATATTCTGGACATCATCAATGACTACGGATTTGGTTTTGATTGCTCTTCAGAGGCAGAACTTGTTCTTGCCGATGCTGTAGGCGGCCCGATCATGTTTTCTTCAAACGATACACCCGCAAGAGAATACGCACTCTGTGCCAATCTGGGCGGCATCATCAATCTCGATGACATTACACACATTCCTTTCCTTGAGCAGATCTTAGGACCCCAGTTCCCTGAGACCATGAGCTGCAGATATAATCCCGGCGGAGTTTTCAAGCTCAGCAACGGCATCATGGATAACCCGGGTGATTCCAAGTACGGAATGACCAAAGAGCAGCTCATTGAAGCATATACACAGCTTAAGGCTCACGGCGTTAAGAAGTTCGGTATCCATGCATTCCTTGCAAGCAACACAGTATCAAATGAGTACTATCCGACACTTGCAGGACAGCTTTTCGAACTTGTTGTTGAGATCGCTCAGAAGGTCGGCATCGAATTCTCATTCGTAAACCTCTCAGGCGGTGTAGGTATCGGATACAGGCCTGAGGATTCAGAAAATGACATCATGGTGATCGGCGAGGGTGTAAGAAAGCAGTTTGAGCGCGTTCTTGTTCCTGCAGGCATGGGTGATATTGCTATCTATACAGAGATGGGCAGATTCATGCTCGCTCCTTACGGAATGCTCATTACAAAGGCTGTTCATGAGAAGCACATTTATAAGGAATATATCGGCGTAGATGCATGTGCTTCAAACCTCATGAGACCTGCAATCTACGGTGCTTATCACCACATTACCGTTCTCGGCAAGGAAAACGAACCCTGCGATTTCAAGTACGATGTAACCGGCAGCCTTTGCGAGAATAACGATAAGTTTGCCGTAGACAGAATGCTTCCGAAGATCGACATGGGTGATTACCTTGCGATTCACGATGCAGGTGCTCACGGATTTGCCATGGGTTACAACTATAACGGCAGACTTTGGTGTTCTGAACTCCTTCTCAAAGAGGACGGATCCGTTAAGGAGATCAGAAGAGCACAGACTCTTAATGATTACTTTGCTACTCTTGATAATACTGAGTACGCGAAAAAGCTTATCAGCGAGTAATTTCCGTAAAAAGCCTGTATTCAATGTGTTTACGGGAAATTGCATATTTGTCAGATTGATTGTTTTTAAGGCCTTGTTATGTGCAACATGCACAAAAACAAGGCCTTTGTATTATGCAAGTTGTTTAACAAATCCATTGTTTGAGAAAGTGAGAAAGTGTACCATTAGGCTGTCCAAGGGAAAAGCCTTGGGGATAAGTTAAAAGGACAAAACAATACTCTAGGAGGTATTAGAATATGAAAGCATTTGTATTAGACAACATTGACGTAGCAACACTTATGAAGGCACTTGATGAGTGCAAGGGAAACGTAATTCTTCTCACAGACGAAGGTGACCGTTTCAATCTTAAGAGCAAGCTCAGCCAGATGACCGGTATCATGAAGCTTATCGAGGGCGGTATCGTATGCAACGCAAAGATCTCCTGCTCCGATCCTGACGATGAGGCTATGCTCTTCAGACTCAACCTTTTCGGAAAGGTTGAAGATGAGGCTTAATCCTTATCTCAAATAAGAAAACCACACTCAGTTTTTGAGTTATCAAAGAGGCATCTTCCATGAAGTGAACCCCCGAAGTTGGACAAACTTCGGGGGTCTTTATATGAAATACAGTTTTGAAATAAAGAAAGAAATCT
>SVIZ01000024.1:11057-15083 GCA_015069205.1 Oscillospiraceae bacterium | reverse complement strand
AGCACGAAGCCTCTGTCTGAAGCAGCGGCGATCTGTGCCGTATGGGTAACGCACAATACCTGATGAGCCGAAGCGATTGCTTTGAGTTTATTGGCAATTGCAAGTGATGCCTTACCTGATACACCCGTATCGATCTCATCGAAAATAAGAGTGGGAATGAGATCCACTTTGCTCAAGACATTCTTTACCGCCAGCATGATCCTCGAAGCTTCACCGCCTGATACGATAGCAGAAAGCGGTCTTACTTCCTGACCGGGGTTGGCACTGAACCTGAACGCGATATCATCGATACCTGACACCGAGAAGAACTTCGCCTTTTCCCTTCTTATAAAGCTTACTTCGAAAACCGCATTGGGCATCTCAAGATCGGCAAGTTCTTTGGTGATTGCCTTTTCGAGCTTAACGGCACTGGCCTTGCGCTCTGCTGATAGATCTTCTGCTATCTTAAGAAGTTCCTTCTCCTTAACGACACGCTCTTTTTTGAGTTCCTGAAGAATATCTTTATTCTTTTCTATGTCATCAAGCTCCTTCCTGGAATCAGAAGCAAACTTGTTTATGTCAGCAATGGTTGCGCCGTACTTTGCCTTGAGCTCGTAAAGAAGTCCGATGCGCTGCTCGGTCCTCTCCTTAAGTCCTTCATCGTAATTGCGGTCAGATAAGACCTTCTCAACATCAGACAACAACGCATCAAGATCAAGAGACAGAGCATTTGCACGCTCTGCAATCTCTTTAAGGCTGTCATCTGTCTGTGATGCTTTCATAAGTTCGCGGCTTGCTTGGGTTAAGGCCTGTACGGGGCTCTGATATGAATCATCAGAAGACAAAAAACTCCGTGCATTTGTAAGGCTCTCAAAGAGCTGCTCATTTTGTGAGAGTTTCTTCTTTGTCTCAAAAAGGATCTCTTCTTCACCATCTTTAAATGCGGCCTGGTCGATCTCACTTACTGCAAACTCAAGGTATTCACGGCGACGGTCAAGATAATCGGGAGAAGATGATATCTCTTTTATCTTAAGTACGAGTGCTTTGAATTCCTGAAGGCTCTTCAAGTATTCCCGGTGAAGGCTTACGCACTTCTCACCGGCAAATCTGTCTAACAGTTTCACATGCGTTGCTTCATCGAATATCGCCTGAGTATCATGCTGTCCGTGAATATCGACGAGCATTGAAGAAATCTCTCTTAATACGGAATTGGTTACACCGGTACCGTTAACTCTTGCAACGGATTTACCGCTGTCATAAACAGTCCTGCTGATGATGAGCATACCGTCATCATCTTCTATGCCGTTATCTTCAAGGATCTTTTTGAATTCAGCATCATTTAATCCGGAGCAGTCGAAAACAGCTTCGGCAAAGCACGAAGGACTGCCTGTACGTATGAGATTTCTGGAAGCTTTAGCACCAAGGATAAGGCTTATGGCATCAACAATAAGGCTCTTACCTGCACCGGTCTCACCGCTGATGACGTTAAGTCCTTTTCCGGGCTCAAATACTACATTGCTTATTACGGCAAAATCTCTGATCTCGAGTCTTACAAGCATTAGATCAGCCTTTTTCCATCATGTCAGAGATAGTGATAGCAAGTGCCTTTGCCTCTTCGATTCCGGGGCATGCAGCAAAGATCGTATCATCGCCGGCGATTGTTCCCGTGCATTCTTCAAGATGCATTGAATCAAGTGCGGATGCGGCAGCCTGTGCCATACCGGGCAATGTCTTGATCACGATAAGGTTCATCGCCTGATTTACCGATACGATACTGTTGGAAAATACCGCAAGAAGTCTTCCGGGAGCAGTGTCACCTGTTCTGTCGAGAACGCAGTATTTTGTTGCTCTGTTGGGAAGAGTGATCTTGATGATACCAAGTTCTTTAATATCTCTTGAGATCGTTGCCTGAGTTGCCTCAAAGCCCGCCTGGTTTACTTTGGCAGTAAGATCTTCCTGTGTCGAGATATCATTATCCCTAATAAGAGCAAGAATGCGTTCCTGTCTTGAATTCTTAGCGGTTTTCATAGAAGTAACCTCTCTGTACAATCTTCTTTCTTACATTACTGAAGAAGCTGTCTTTCTTCAGGCAGACAGTCTTTAAGACTTTATCGTATCTTCTGATGACAACGTAATCGTAACTCTCAAGATCAACGAAGTCCCTTCCGTCAGGGCAGATCAGAGGTGCACTCTCGATCTCCTCAAGACTTATCCTGATCTCACTTTCAGAAGTTGCCACATAAGTGTAGCCGTTCAACGTATGAGAGCAGATGGGCGTTACGATGATGTCCTTCATGTTGGGCATGAGGATCGGGCCGCCTGCGGATAAAGAATATGCAGATGAACCTGTTGCCGTTGAGACTACAAGTCCGTCGCCCCTGAATCTCTCGATTATCTGTCCGTCGATCGAAAGAACAAGCGTAGTAATGTGTGGTTTTGCGCCTCTGACGATAATGATGTCATTAAGGCAGACGCTGGTTCCTTTCAGGTTTCCGTCTTTATCGAACACTTCGCAAATAAGCTGTGTCCTGTCTATTGTGTCATAGTCACCGGATACGAGCTGTGCGAGATCCTTCTCAATACTTTCGATCATTATCTCATTAAGAAATCCTATGGATCCTAAATTGATTCCGACAAATTCCGTATCGAGTTCCCTGTATTTTGCTACCTTCGACAGGAACGTACCGTCACCGCCGATGGATATGATCGCTTTAAGATCTGTTTTCGGGAAGTCCGCGAAAACAACACCCTGTATTTCCTTAAGCTTAGGGCAGGTCTCATCCATGCCGGTCTCAAAGACAGGTACGGCACCAAGACCGCTCAATATCTGAGCCGTCTTTATCGCAGTCTCATAACCGGTATCTCTGGAACCATTGGAACAGATTCCGTAATTCATGAAGATAAACCTCCAGATTAAGCCTTTATATATTTAATCACTTTGTTGAATAAAAATACAGAAGTAAATAATTACTTAGATAAAGCAGACTTGATGGAAGAAGCAACCGAATCTCCATCCAAGCCGCAATACTTGAGCTGGTCTTTCTGGTTCATTGCCCTTACGATCGGATTTCTGACACCAAAAACTGTAACATCACGCTCAAATCCCAATATCTGAAGCTCACGCTCAAGTGCCTCACCGAAGCCTCCGCTGATTATGCCCTCTTCAAGACTGAATACATACTTAACGCCGACCAGAAGATCCCATATTTCCTTAGCAGGCATAGGCTTTATCATTGCCACGTTGATGTGTTTGCCAAAAATACCCTGTTCTTTAAGGACTTCCACTGCCCTGTCAGCTTCCTCACAGATCTTGCCTGTCGATACGATCGCAAAATCATTGCCGTAATCACATACGACATGAGGGAGAACACACTCTGAAATATCAGAATACAAAGGTCCGTTTGCTTCAAAAGGAGATGCTCCTCTCGGATATCTTACAGCCACAGGTCCCTTAACATTTTCTATTGCATACTTAAGGCATCTGGAAAGATCCTGATAATCTCTCGGCGAGAATACAGTCATGTTGACCATTGAATTGAGATAAGAAATATCAAGAAGTCCGTGATGCGTATGTCCGTCATTGCCGACAAATCCGGATCTGTCGATCGCGAAAACAACATGGTTATTCATGAAGCAGCAGTCAGTGATCATCTCGTCATAAGCTCTCTGAAGGAATGACGAATAAATGGCAACTACAGGAACAAAGCCTGATACAGCAAGGCCGCCTGCCATGGTTACGCTGTGCTCTTCTGCGATTCCGCAGTCAAAGAATCTCGAAGGGAATTTCATCTGGTAGTTTTCGAGACCAGTGCCGAGAGTCATGGCGGCAGTTATCGCTACGATCTTAGGGTTCTTAACGGCAAGCTCAGTGATCGTATTTGCAAATATGGTCGTATAGCTGTTCTTGCTTGTGGTAACTCCTGTATTGATATCAAAAGGTCCTACACCATGATAATCAGAAGGATTGGTTTCAGCAGGCTCATATCCTCTGCCCTTCTGTGTCAGAACGTGGATGAGCACGGGACCCCTGATATCCTTTGCAGCCTC
>SVIZ01000024.1:2740-10957 GCA_015069205.1 Oscillospiraceae bacterium | reverse complement strand
TCATTCTTCTTGCCTTCAAGATCTCTTGCCCTTGCTATACCCATCGCAGCAGAGATCGATGTGGAGCTGTGACCTGTATCAAAAGCATCATAAGGAGATTCGGTAATTCTAGGAAATCCCGATATACCGTCTTTCTGTCTTAATGTGTTGAACCTGTCGAACCTTCCCGTGAGAAGCTTATATGAATAAGACTGGTGTCCGACATCGAAAACTATCTTATCCTGCTTATAATCAAATACAGAAAGCAAAGCAACAGTAAGTTCGACAGCACCTAAGTTACTTGCAAGATGGCCTCCGTTAGCGGCTACCGTTTTTATGATCTTGTCTCTTAACTCTGAACACAGCTGAACACGCTCTTCAGGCTTCATGGCCTTAAGAGATTCCGGTGTAATATCCTTTCCGAGATACTTATAATCCATTATCTGTCCCTGTTAACCAGAAAGTCCGTCAATGTCTCATAGTCCCTTGTATCAAAGCCTTTAGCAGAAAGCTTATCAAGGATTGTCTTTATGTTCTTTATCTCTTCATCCAGTCTTCCTTTTGCTCCATCAAGTCCCAGATGGGTAACAAAGGTTGCCTTGGAATCTCTTTCGTCTTTTCCCGTGCTCTTGCCCAATACCTCACTGCTGGAAGTAACGTCAAGAATGTCGTCTTTAATCTGGAAAGCAAGTCCTATATGATTTGCGAGTCTTCTCAGATCTTTTGCAGTCTCATCGGAAGTGCTCTCTTCCCTGGTCATATTCTTATAAAGATAATACGGAGTTACGATGGCTGCTTCAATAAATGCGCCTGTCTTCTTCTCCTGGAGTTCAGTCAGAAGCTCTAATGATATCTCCTTGTCTTCGGATGCGATATCAATGCTCTGACCTCCGAGCATTCCCCTGATGCCTGCCTTCTCTGCCATCATGGAAGATGCATGGATATAGCCCGGGTTCTTTTCGCAGATAGCAAACATTCTCTCCATTGCCTTATTAAGCAGGAGATCACCTGCAAGAATGGCGATGCCTTCACCATAGACCATATGGCATGTGGGCTTTCCGCGGCGGAGTTCGTCATTATCAAGACCCGGAAGATCGTCATGTATAAGTGAATATGTATGAAGCATCTCGAGTGTTGCAGCAAAATACTTGATGTCAGCATCTTTGTCAGGACCTGCATTAAGCATCTCTGAAGTAAGATGCATCATGAGCGGCCTTAATCTCTTGCCGCCAGCCATAAGGCTGTACATGGCAGCCTTGACCGTAACATCTTCTTTTTCCTTCTCATCGAAGATGCTCTCCAGTTCAGGTAATATCCACGCCTCTGTCTTTTCGAGCAGAGTAGTAATATCTGTTTTTTCCATCATCAGACTCCGGTCTCGCTTATGTTAAGAGGATCAGTAGTGCCGTTAGCCTTGTTGACGGCTTCGATCCTTGCAGTAACTTCATTTAACTTGTTCTCGCAGATAGATACGAGCTCGATTCCTCTCTCATAAAGCATTAATGACTCATCAAGAGTAGCCTTACCTTCAGAAAGTTTATTAACTGTCTGGCGAAGCTCAGCCATGCATGCTTCATATGTCATCTCATTATCTTTAGACTCAGGCATTCTTATTTCCTCCGTCATCTTTATTCTCTATGTCTTTAATCTCACTTAACAAAGTACCATCTGACAGAACGATGCTTACTTTGTCTCCCTTTTTGACAGACTTAACTGATTCGATTGCCTTACCGTCGCCGTCACACACATAAGAGTAACCTCTCTTAAGCACGTTTCCGGGATTAAGCGCATCTAGTCTTACCTTAACCTCATTGATCTCAGAAGCAGTCTGCTTTACGAAGTTCCCGGACAGAGCTTCAAGTCTTGTCCTGAGTTCTCTTACCACTGCCTGCTGCTCACTCGCATAATATGCGGGAGAATGAAGTGCCTTATGATTCTTATATACATCTAAAGCCTTGCGTCTGGAATCGATGAACTGGTTGATCGATATATCGAGATTAAGTGCAAGATTATCTATGTCTTTCTTCTGGTCAGCGTATGAAGCGATTACCATCTCACCTGCTGCCGTAGGCGTAGCTGCCCTGACATCAGCCACATAGTCGATGATCGTATAATCAGGCTCATGACCGATTGCGGAGATAACAGGGATCTCACTTGCATATACTGCTCGTGCTATACCCTCGTCATTGAAGCAGAAGAGCTCTTCATAAGAACCGCCGCCTCTAGCGACAATGATTACGTCAACATTCTTCTCCGTATTGAAGTATTGGATTCCTGCAATTACTTCAGGAGGGCACTCTGCCCCCTGTACGCTTGCGGGATAAAGAAGGACATCGTGATGGGGATTTCTTTTCCGGATCGTGTTAACGATATCGGCAATTACTTTTCCTGATGCGGAAGTTACCACGCCGATACGTCTGGGAAGGATCGGTATGGCTTTCTTGTGACTGCCATCGAAAAGTCCTTCATCCTGAAGTTTTTTGAACAGTTTATTGAACTGCTCATGAAGATCTCCTGCGCCCATCTCTTCGATCTTTGTGGCGATCACCTGGAGTTTTCCGCCCTGCGCATAGAAGTCAACACCGCCGAAAACCTTGACCTTCATACCGATCTCAGGTTCGATCTTAAGCTGTGATCTCTGTCTTGCGAAAATAGCGCAGTTAATAACGCACTGGTCATCTTTGATAGAAAAATAAGCATGACCCCTAGAAGACACAGTGTACTGCGATATCTCGCCCACTACGGAAAAATCAGCAAGATAAGGATTGTCAGCAAGGGATTGTTTTATGTAGCCGTTAAGACGGCTTACGCTATCAAAATCGAACATGAGTTCAGATGCTCTTAACGAAGTTGCTCAATACGCCGTTGATGTAAGATGATGAATTATCTGTACCATACTTCTTGGCAAGCTTGACTGCCTCATTGATGGATACGGATGTAGGGATCTCCTCAACAGTAAGGATCTCATATACTGCAATCTCGAGAATGATCCTGTCTGTCTGAGGAAGACGCTCGAGCTTCCAGTTCTTAAGGAAAGGAACGAACTTCTCATCAAGCTCATCCCTGCTGTTGATGACACCGTAAACGATGTCGAGGAAATATGCTTCGTCCTCGATTACTTCAGGAAAATTTTCCTTGAAAGTCTCTATCTGATTGCTGATGGGGTCATTTCTGAAACCAATCTGGAACAATAACTCCATTGCATGCTCACGTGTCTCGATTCTACTCATCTGAACCTCCCCGGAGGCAAAATCCTGTCAAGGAATTTCTTGAACTTGCTCGTATCGGAAAAGAGGAACGAACCTACAAAGAAGCCTACCGCTGTAAATAATATGATAAAAAGGGTCTTAAAGAACCCGAAAATGCAAAGTAATAATCCGATGATAAAGAACAGGACAGCAAATATAACACCAGCCTTGGTGTTACGGAGTTTCTCGAAAAGTTTGGATAAAAACCTTTCCATTATTATCTGCTCTCAACCTTTGTCTGAGCCTGCTCAACCTTGGAGACTCTGACGATAACCTGTTCTACTGCAATACCGGTATATCTCTCGATATCCTTCTTTACCTTCTCCTGTACCTTTGCCATGGAAGAAGGAATCTCAACGTTTGAATAGAGCTCTGTGGATACCGTTACTTTAAGTGCCTGGTTCTTGGCAGGAGCAACATGGCATCTGGCGCTCTTGATACCGACCTGTGCAGACTTCGCTGCATTAAGTGCGATACTCTCGATGGCATCCGGTCCGATATCAACTGTACCGATATCATTCTTTCTGAGTCTTGTACGGTTAAGTCTTCCTGATGTGATGATGTTCATTATGGAAACGATCGACGTAATGAAAAGAAGCATCAGAACGCCGAGATAGATATATCTGCTTACAGGGCCGGTAACGATCGTGGACAGAGGTGACAGGATATCCGCAAAGATACCATCATCAACAAGCGCGTATAACAGCACGACAGAAATGACGGCTATTACGACTGAATAAATGAACATCAATGCTCTGATAAAGGAATTCATGAAACCTCCTCAACCCCGCAAACATAAACGTCGACACTCTCTACCGTAAGTCCGGTAAAGCGCTCGACGTCCTTTTTAACTTTTTCCTGAATCATCCAGGCAATCTCGGGAATGATCATTCCGTACTTAACAACAGGATATACGGTGATCGATACGGTTCCTTCTTCGGCATCACCGAAAACAACTCGTACCCCTTTGCCTTCATGTACCACACCTGCTTTTTCCTTAAGCGCAACAGCAAAAGAAGGAACCAATGACAAAACACCATCTATCTGGAGCGCAGCTTCAGATGCGTACTGGGCTACAAAGCCCTGGGTCATTGAACGATCGCCTTTTATGGATTCGATGTTAGTATTGTCTTCCATATCGATTCCTTGAATGTTCTAAACTTTAAAGGTGCGGATAGAAACTGCCGCAGGCGGATACAATTCCGCGGGCGGCAGCTGAATTAACTGAATTAAGCTCTTTCGAGATATTCGCCTGTTCTTGTGTCAACCTTGATCTTCTCACCCTGGTTAACGAAGAGAGGTACCTTAACAACAGCGCCTGTCTCAAGAGTAGCATACTTGGAAGCGTTGTTTGCTGTATCACCCTTTACGCCGGGCTCACACTCTGTGATCTCAAGAACAACTGTGATAGGAAGCTCAACCTGGAAGATATCGCCCTTGTAAGATACAACCTTGCAAACCATCTCTTCCTTGAGGAACTTGATGCCGTCACCGATCTTATCCTGGTGGATAGGTGTCTGCTCATATGTTTCCTGATCCATGAAGTAGTAGAGATCGCCGTCAGAATAGATATACTGCATATCCTGTCTTGTAAGCTGAGCCTGCTCAAACTTCTCGTTAGGGTTAAAAGATCTTTCAACTACAGATCCTGTCTTAACATTCTTGTACTTTGTTCTTACGAATGCAGCTCCTTTACCGGGCTTAACGTGCTGGAACTCAACGACCTGATAAACCTGATCGTCCATCTCAAAACACAAACCGTTTCTGAAGTCTCCTGCGCTGATCATAAATTATTCTCCTTTTTTAAATAAATAAGTGCTTAACTGTGTAATTTTACTTGAAAGAGTCATTCTATGCAAGTAGCCAAAGCTTTTTAGTCATATTATCAAAATCTACCGATAAGTCTTACCAGTTTCTCAAAAGGTCTCTTCAAAAGGACGTACCAGATCTCCTTCTTGTGAAGCTTCTCAACCATGAAGGTTCTTACCCCTGCCCTGTTACCTGCAATGACATCGGTAAATACCTGATCTCCGACCATAACGCTCTTGGCAGGCGTGGTCTTCATGAGTTCTATGGCGCGGAAGATACCTGACGTACCCGGTTTATTTGCATAGGTAACGACAGGAATACCAAGCATTTCAGCGATCTTGGCAGACCTTCCGGACTTGGCGTTGGATACCAGACAGCACTTTATGCCCTTTTCTTCGATCATCTTTACGCACTCATAGCTATATTCTTCAGGCTCAGTGGCGTGATCGGGTCCGAGCGTATTGTCGAAATCAAGAAGTGCCGTCTCTATACCGTTACCGTAAAGCTCTTCCCACGGAATGTGGACAAGGCTTTCATATACTTTCTCAGGCTTCATCGCTTTGAAAATGTTCAAAGAAAACTCCTATTTGCTTAGCGGCAGTGTTAAAACCGTCTAATTTCTACGCATCAAAATAATTATAATCATATTTTTTCGCGCCTGTGATATTATTATATGGCTATATGACAAGTCAAGGAGCATAAAACAATGAAAGTTACTAAATTCGGCGGATCATCTCTTGCCAACGCATTCCAGATTCAGAAGGTCTGCAACATTCTTTTAGCAGACGAGGATCGAAAGATCATGGTCGTATCAGCGCCCGGTAAGCGTACAAAAGATGACATCAAGGTGACGGACCTTCTCATTGCCGTTGCCAAAGCAAGAATCGCAGGAGAATCCTACGACAAGGAAGTTAAGGCTGTCCTTGCACGTTACGAAGAGATCGCCGATGAACTTAATGTTGAAAAGGTGCTTCCCGACATCGAGGAAAGACTCCTCAAGATCGTTAAGGCTGACTATACAGAAGATGTAGCTTATCTTGATTCAGTCAAGGCCATGGGTGAAGACTGCTGCTCAAGACTCGTAGCTTTCTATCTAACATCAACAGGCCACCCTGCTAAATACTGCAATCCCGAAGAATGCGGTCTTTTCTTGGAGCACGATGAAGCAGGCAAGGCAGTAATCCTCCCTGAGTCATACGACAACCTCGCAAAGCTCAAGGATGAGACAGGAGTTATCCTCGTATTCCCCGGATTCTACGGTGTATCCAAGACAGGTAAGATCATCACATTCTCCAGAGGCGGTTCTGACATCACCGGTTCCATCCTCGCAGCAGCCGTTGGAGCTGACGTATATGAGAACTGGACAGACGTTGACAACGTTTTCGCTGTTAACCCCAACCTCGTAAAGAACCCCTTCCCTATCACGGAGATCACATATGACGAGATGAGAGAGCTCTCATATGCAGGATTCACAGTTCTTCACGAAGAGGCTATCTATCCTGTTTTCGCACGCGGAATCCCTCTCAACATCAAGAATACTAACAACCCTTCCGCCAAGGGCACGATGATCGTATCCAAGCGTTCACACTACGATTCACTCGTAACAGGTATCGCTGGCGACAAGGGCTTTGCTACGGTAACAGTAAGCAAGTACATGATGAACCGTCAGGTCGGCTTCCTTGCACAACTCCTTAAGATCTTCTCTGATGAAGCTATCTCCATCGACCACATTCCTTCCGGAATCGATACAGTAACAATCGTTCTCCGCAAGAAGTATTTCACAGAGGAGAAAGAAGCAATCATCGTAGACAGGATCAAGAAAGAGCTTGAAGCTGACGTTAAGGTAGACAGAGACCTCGCAATCGTCATGATCGTCGGTGAAGCTATGGCAAATTCCGTAGGTATCATGGCAAGAGCGGCTTCTGCCCTCTCCAATGCCGGCATCAACCTCCGCATCGTCAACCAGGGCGCATCCGAGATCTCCATGATGTTCGGTGTATCCGAATCCTACTGTTCTTATGCGGTAAGGGTTCTCTACAAGGAATTGTTCCGCTATTAATTAATAGTTCTGATTACATAAACGTCAATACCCGCCGGCTACTTTGGTCAGCGGGTATTTTATTTGTTGCTCGCGAAAATTGCATTCCGCCTTATATTCCATGTTTTCGAACTGTTTGAGGTGGAATAGCAGGTGGAAAACAGCATTATTCCATCTAATCTTCCATGTATTTGATCAGAATCAGATGGAAGAAAAAGTGGAATCCGTTTTTCTCTAAAACACAAAGAAAAAAGGATGCCGCATCGTGACATCCTCTTTAATAATTACATTAGAAGTAGATTAAACTGTTCCATCCTCTCCGCCAGGCGCAGGTGTATCGTTAGCGGGTGCGGAAGTATCCTCTGCCGAAGGCGTCGTATCCTCAGTAGTAGATTCCGTTGTAGATTCCGTCGTGGATTCAGTCGTAGATTCTGTTGTAGATTCCGTTGTAGATTCCGTTGTAGATTCTGTAGTAGATTCACCAGGTTCGATTGAGTTAGGATCTACTGTAGTAGTTGTCTCCTCAGCTGTAGTAGTCGTAGTTGTGGTGTTTCCTCCGCCATTATTGACTCTGTCGGTCTGAACGGCTGTTGTCTCAATGGATACAGCTGTTTCTGTTGTTGTGGTAACCGGAACAGGTGTGGGATCACCGGTCACAACTGTTGTAGGATCATTAAGTGTAGGATCATGATCAAGAAGCTGAGCGGTAAGGATATAACCTGTTACGTTGTTAGCTGTAATAACCTTGGAGAAAGTATCATCAACCTTTTCCTGGAGCGTAACAACGTCGCCGCGCTTAAGCTGTGCAATGACCGTACCGTCAAGTGATGCAGATGAATATACCGGAACACCGTCACTTGATGCATAAAGGACTGAGCCTACTGCGTTTGCATTTGCAAGTGATGTTGTTGTCTCATTGAAGTTGATGAGATTCTTCATGTTGAAGATCATGAATGTAACACCGAATCCGAGAACAATGCAGACGATGAAGATAACTATAGGAATGATGACAGTCTTTGCCTTCTCCTTCTTCTCGTTAACGATGGGCTCTTCTTCCTCATCGGAAATGCCGTTGCCTGCTTCACCGGGTACAAAGTTGATCGTATCGGATGAATCTTCGTCAGAATCGAAATTGCTGTAAGC
>SVIZ01000024.1:0-2640 GCA_015069205.1 Oscillospiraceae bacterium | reverse complement strand
TGTGTGAGCTCTTCGGAAGCCTGGATGGCACCCATCTGTACATATCTGTGCGCAACAGTCTGCTCTTCTGTAAGGAGCATGATGCGGTTGTTTCTGAATAATACTGCCTTAGTAATACCAACATGGATAACACGGAGTATGTCGCCTTCGATGACGAACATGGACATTGATGTCTTGAACTGTGTTCCTTTATTAGCAGCGAAATTACATACCTTAACGTTGAGGGTGTTGATTACCTGGTTTGCAAAACCGTCGAAATCAAGAACTGCCTGATTGGCGCAACCGGCTACGATCTTTTCGAGCTCCGCATTGAGCTCAAGGTTCAATACAGCAGAAAGATTGTCGGGACCGATTGTCGAGAAGATCGCGCAGATCTGGATCGGAGATGTAGATCTGGCTGTTCTTAAGAACTCGTTCGGGAAGTCTTCGATCTTACGTGAAAGCGTAAGAAAGAAAACGTTCTCCTGAGGTTCACCCTGTATAAGGTTAGTCTCGGCAATACAAGTTGCAACTGTCTTACTCATCTTTATTCACCCCAAATATAGTCGTTTATTCTTTGTTTTTGTTCGTCAAAATCTATCAACATCATCCAAGGATCGTTCTGAACAGTGTAAGTTCCATCCTCAGGGAATCTGTATTCTTCTCTATTTTCCAAGCATGCAAAACAATTTAATGCCACACGCATTATATCAGCAGTATTCATATTTGTCTCGAATACACCTGCCGAATCGTTTAAAAGCTGAAGTTTTTGGCCATAAGACATGCCGTTTACTTTTGTCATCAAAGCAGTAGCAACAGTTCTTTGTCTGGAAGCCCTGGCAAAATCCGAATCAAGATGTCTGATCCTTGACCATGCAACAGCCTGATGTCCGTCCAAAACCTGAACGCCGCCTGATGTTATATGAGGAGAAGTATTACCGTCAAGAGCGCGGGACTCATCAAGGTCCTCGTTCAAATAGGATAACTCCTCAGGTCTGACATCTATCTCAACACCACCACACAGGTCGATGATCTCTGCTGCACTGCCGAAATCGAACATAACAAAACGCTGGATATCAAGGTCGAAGATAACATTGATGGTATTGATCATCTCGCCGACACCACCGTAATGGTAAGCGGAATTAAGCTTGTTAAGTCTGGTTCCCAGTGTGTCTTCGGTATCACCGATATATACAGCCGTATCTCTCATGAGAGAAATAATCTTTAAGGAATTATCTTTTTTATTTATAGAAAGGATCATCATGCAGTCTGTACGGCATGCATAGTCATCCGTACCTCTGGCATCAATACCGAATACAAGGATGTTCTCAATATTAGGATCCTTCTGCTTTACCTCAATGATCGGATGTGACGGATCATAGTAAAGTCTTGTGTGACCACCATCAAACCAGGAAGAAGTTATATCTCCACCGGTAGTACTGCCACCTTCTGAAAGATCCATAGTCGAATAATCTTCTTTATTTACAACCGGTACTGATACGAATGTACCGCCGAAAATATAAACCCAGTAAAGACAGAAACCGATGGCAAGGCCGAGAACGGCTGCCAGGAATCTGACGAAATATGATGCTGCCTTAGACTTCTTGCGGGGTTTATTCCCTTCAGCGTCATGGCTTATCTTACTCATTTCAGTTAATTATCTCCACTTATATATTCCTTTTCAAATGACATTAAATTATATCATCAACACCAATGATGCCAAACGAATAAGAATAAAAGAAAACTGTGGCAAATAGCCGTCTTTTGTATATTTCGTATAAGAAAAAACAGTTCGATTTTCAAAGTAAAAGGGCTGCGATAAATACCGCAGCCCTCAACTATTTCAGCTTATTAAGTCTACTATCAGATGCAGCCCTGAGCGATCATAGCGTCAGAAACCTTAAGGAGACCGGCAATGTTAGCGCCGACAACGAAGTTGTTCTCACAGCCGACTTCAGTAGCTGTCTTATCAACTGTGTGGAAGATGTTCTCCATGATGTCCTTGAGCTTAGCGTCAACTTCCTCGAATGTCCAAGAAAGACGAGCGCTGTTCTGGCACATCTCAAGACCGGATGTAGCAACACCGCCGGCATTGGAAGCCTTACCAGGTGTGAAGAATACGCCGTTCTCCTGGAAGAACTTTGTAGCTTCGAGTGTTGTAGGCATGTTAGCGCCCTCACCGACAACCTTTACGCCGTTAGCAACGAGTGTCTTAGCAGACTCGATTCCGAGCTCGTTCTGTGTAGCGCAAGGAAGAGCGATGTCGCAAGGAATTGTCCAGATGCCCTTTGAACCATTCTCATCTGCTGTGTATTTAGCGGAAGGAACTCTGTCAGCATACTCGCTGATTCTGCCTCTCTTAACTTCCTTGATGTCCTTAACGATATCAAGCTTGATGCCCTCAGGATCATATACATAACCATTAGAGTCAGAGAGAGCAACAACCTTAGCGCCGAGCTGCTGAGCCTTCTGTGTAGCATAGATAGCAACGTTACCGGAACCGGAGATAACAACTGTCTTGCCCTCGAAAGATGTGTTCATCTTCTCACGGAGAAGAGCATTTACGAAGTAGCAGAGACCATAACCTGTAGCTTCTGTTCTGGCGAGTGAACCGCCGAATGAAAGCTTCTTACCTGTGAGTACGCCGGAGAACTCGTTAAC
>SVIZ01000036.1 GCA_015069205.1 Oscillospiraceae bacterium | reverse complement strand
AGTTGTTGCTTTGCTGAACTGCTGATCATGTGTTTTCCTCCTCAAGATTCTCGTAGAAATCATCTCCCCGTAAGAAACCTTCGGCCGATAAGGCTTCGATATCTCTTCGGTTGCGTATAATCTCATCTTGATTTGAATTCAATATGCTATTAAGATTTTTCCAACGGGGACTGTGGATACGTGTCAGCGCCAACTCGCACGCATCTTCTAACCTTGTAGAGGAGTATTTCTTCGTCAGCTTCAATATGGATAATGCAGGCAGGATTGCCTGTTCTCTTATCGTTGAAGAGTTGAAGAGACGATTGATTACCTCAGTAGTAGAAGGGCCTACATCAGAAGCCCATTTGCAAAGTCGCTGCTCATTCCATTCCAGGTATCTGCCGTGTTCCGGCATATCTGATTCCTTGGTTGAGTAGCGATTCTTAAACTGAGGGGATATCCTGTCGTGTATCTGAACACGTACACCTTTGCAGTAGATCTCAACACGAGTCGCTGTAACTTTAAGATCTACCTTCTGATGTAGATAAGAATAATGGCAGGAGTAATAGTTCTTTTCAAAGCAGACATGGCTGTTGAGCTGTACCGTTCTGTTCCTGAACCAATCACATAATTCATAAGGATGTTCGGGTAATGGTGACAGAACGGGAAGTTCTTCCTGAGTGAATACAGAGTACCTTGAACCGTCACGTTTGTTGAACTCTTTGTGGTTAAATTCATACAGTTTATCTTCAACAGCGTTACTGAGGCTCTGAAAAGAATAGAATACGGTATCTCTCAGCTTCGCGATAATCGCTGTTGCAATGTTGCCCACATTGCCTTCTACGGATGGCTTATGCTTTGGTTTGCGGACACCTGCCGGAAGTATCGCACACCCGTAATGCTCAGCGAAGTTTATGTACTGGTCGTTTAAGACGATATCTCCTTCTTTCGGATGAGATATTACTCCTGTCTTAAGATTATCGCACCTGATCCTCAGCGGGACACCCTTAAAGAACCTGAGCATATTAACATTGCATTGAACCCATGTTGTCTGTTTCATATCAGGGCAGGCCTCAACGTATGTGTACTGACTGTATGGCAGTGTTGCCACGAACAGATACACAGTTACATCCGTTTTGCTTTGTCTGTCCACATAAGACATTGTAGGACCGGACCAGTCCACCTCGATCGTCACGCCCGGCTTGTGAACTATTCGATCAGAATAATCACGGCTGGATCGCCAAGCCTTATAGTCTGTACAGAACTTAGTGTACCCCACTGGCAAGGTGCCGTCTGTCCTGCATCTGTCTGTGTATTCCTCGTGAAGCAGCTTCATCGTGACACCTGTACGCTTAAGTTCTGCGGTTACATAGTCGTAATCCACTTCGGCATAGATGACGTTAGAAGCCTCCTTCTCCGGGAACAGGAGTATGTAGATCTCATTGTCTGACATAGCTCCAATTCGTTGTGGTGTCAGTTCTTTTGCAGCCGCGCGGCTGCAGACTGCGCTGACAGAGTGTTTGGAAACGTGCAGCGTCTTGGCAATCTCGTTCATGGAGAGACCTTGATGCCGTGCTTCCAAGATTTCTTTGGCTCTAATCTTATTCATTAGAAAAGCCTCCTTAACTTATTTCCTGATGAACAGGATGGTATAAGTTTAAGAGGCGGTGCTCATTTGTGAAATCGTTTTTTATCGTTGTGGTGCTGATGCTGCGAAACGGTGGTGCTCAAACGCGAATTGGCGGTGCTCCGCACGCGAAAGAATCAGTGAATGTCAGAATCTGAGCATTAGAATCGTATTATTAGTGAGATCTCAATACAGCAAAGGAGGTTGTTCATTGAAAAACGATGCGGTATTAAGGTTATTCTCCATATATGCAGATGATCTTTACAGGTTTGCTTTGTCTTATACCGGCAGCAAATGCGAGGCTGAAGATATTGTTCAGGACGTATTTGTGAAGCTGATATCCAAGCCGCTGATTATAAGACCGGAACAAGAAAAAGCTTATTTGTTGAGGATGACTGCTAATTTATGCAAGGATTATCTGAAATCTCCCAAATACAAGGAAAATGTTGATATTGATGCTCTTGGAGATGTTATAGGCGTATCTGTTGATTATTCCAAAGACGATGATTCATTGTTCAAAGCACTCAGTCAGATGGATGAAATATACAGAATGCCAATCTATCTGCACTACTACGAAGGTTACTCTCACAAAGAGATATCCGGGATTTTAAAGGTATCAGAGGCCGCAATAGCAAAGAGGATAAGCAGAGGAAAAGAAGAATTACGGAAAAGACTGGAGGATTAAATATGGAAAATCAGTTTAAGAGTACATACAGCAAAATAAAGATCGATGACAGTCGAAGGACAGAAATGGAAACTGTCATAGGAAGCAAGAAGAACAAAAATGCCATTTGGATCCGTTCTTCGTTGGCGGTAGCCGGATTGATCGCGGTTTTATTCATAATCCCTGCTACCAGAACAGAAATCGTAAACGCAGCCTCAAGGATTATTAGTGTATTCACAGCCAATGGTCAGGAGATCACCGTTGAACAGCTCCCCAACGAATCAGTTGTAGTTGTCAATGAAGTTGATGAAAAGGGATATGCCCGTGTAGAAAATGACAGATTATATTTGGTAGTCGGAGATGTAAAGATCGATGTTACCGACCAGTGTAGCGAGACCGAATACTATCGATATGAGATTGTAAAGAGCAATGGTTACAGAAATGTTATTTTTGTTGGCGGTACAGTAGAGGATTATGGATGGGTTGAATTGATCTTTGATAATACAGGTAAGTATATAACAAACAGTATGGGCGGCGGCGGATCAGCTCAAACTCGCTTTAATCCGGAAGATAATAGAATAACTTGGATGGATCTGGCGATGCATAGTGAGGGGGTTCCGTGCGGTAACTGGGATCTTGATAAGGAACTATACGAGTGAAAATGAACAGGCATTATCTCATATAATAAACAACGACCGGACATTACATCCGGTCGTTGTTCTTTTTGGGCATACTTTTTATTTTGTCGTAAAGTCTGTAGTAAGTTTGTAGTAAACTGCATTTTCAAGAATAGGCGAAATCTCGCAAACCCTTATATTTATTGACTTTTTACGACGCCCATTACGTTTTTGGCGGAGAAGGGGGGATTCGAACCCCCGCGCCAGTTGCCCGGCCTAAAGCTTTAGCAAAGCCTCCCCTTCGGCCTCTTGGGTACTTCTCCGTTTGCCTAGCGAAAAGTATATTAACATAAAGAGTTATTATTTGCTACACCTTAAAATCTTGAAAAGATGTATATAAAGTCTTTTCAGATACTGTTTGAGAATATAAAATAGCGTCTGTTTATGATGTATAACTTTTAAATATAAAGAAAAAAAGTTTTCAAATCATAAAAAAAGTCCTTGACAGAACAGGTCTGCCGAATTACAATTATCAAGCACTTTGACGGAGGCACACAAAAAAGTGAGCGAGAAATCAAAGGAAAAGCGCGGATCTTGAAAATTGAATAGAATGCAAAACTTGAAGTAAAACGGACCTTTTTCAATT
>SVIZ01000023.1 GCA_015069205.1 Oscillospiraceae bacterium | reverse complement strand
ATCGCTTCGGCTCATCAGGTATTGTGCGTTACCCATACGGCACAGATCGCCGCTGCTTCAGACAGAGGCTTCGTGCTTACAAAGAACGTCGTATCAGGAAATACTGAAACCGTATGCACTGTCCTGGATAATAAGAGCAAGGTCAGCGAAGTATCAAGACTGTTGTCCGGCAGTGATTCTGATTCTTCTTTGAGACTTGCTGAAGATCTTATAGGTTCGTTTAAAGCCTGAACGGATCAGTTATAAGAGATCTTAAGTATCTTCTTCCAGATAAATATCATCAGTATGCCAAGCGTGCCTGCGATCAGTATAGTAACCTGTCCGGGTGCTACAAGTGATCCGTCGTGATAGTAGCGGGTGTATTCAAGCGCAAATCTTATAGGTATCATTACTCCGAGAATGATGTATATGGCACGGACTTTGTTCTTCATCTTATTTGTTATCAGCAAGGCGAAAACATGGAGCAGAATGAATATGGCCATATCAACAAGCTGTATGGGGAAGTAGGATCCTGCATGTTCGTTGCTGTAAACTACTGCGAATGGACCGTAGTATTCTTTTCCGTGACAGCATCCGGCAAGAAAGCATCCGATCTTTGCAAGTCCATACATCAGAGGTGCAGACACGACAAATGAAGTCATGACGATATCGGGTTTGTCTCTGATGATGAGTCCTGAGATCATCACTCCGGTTACCATGCCGACAGCAGCGCCAAGACCTGAGAATCCAATACCGATACCTTCAGACGTTATCTTAAAGGCAAGCATAAAAGAACCTGCCATTGTACAGACGAAGGAAAGAAGGCTGGTATAGAAGATAGTCTGCTTATTAACTCCGGATTTCCGCATGCGGAATATAGCTGCCGCGTAACCGATCGCAACTGAGAGCATTACGATCAAGGCATAAGGCGACCGGGAAAACTCGGGAATGATTATCTGCATTAAGATCAGAAACCCTGACAGTCCTTAAGCATGTAAGCGCACATAGCGATTACAAGGATTATAGCGATGACGCCTGCAGCAAGAATACCGATATAAATCCACATGAGAACCTTGGCGAACTTGCTTTCCTTATACTTAACTCTGGCAATGATCATCAATACCCATGAAGCGACATAGGTTGCGAAAACGATCATTGATGAAACATAAGTGAGCGGTTCAAATGAACTGTTGGATGACAGATCGTCGATGCTTTCGGTGATTCCGGAAAATATACCGGCAAGGACTTCAGGTGCAAACTGGCAGACCAGGGATATGATACAAAGGATATTAGCCTTCTTTCTTCTCTCAGACTGTTCTGCAGGAGTATAAAGATCAGCCTGCTGGATTCCGAGCGTAGCATTATTGCCCTGAACATACTGGGTCTGTGGCTGGTAAGGCGGCTGATACATATAAGCAGGCTGATTAGGATCAGGCTGCAGCGGCTGGTAAACCGGCTGTTGTACAGGCTGCTGATAAACAGGTTGCTGTACCGGCTGACCCATCTGGGGATCAACAGGCGGAATCTGAGGCTGCTGTACCGGCTGAACTAAAGGCTGATTGTTATTGTTATCCATTATCTTTCCCTCTCCATATAGGCAAGTGCCTTATTTCTTTGAGTATTCTAACATGACGATATCACTCTTTGCATATCTTGTGGGATTTCTGCTTCAAAAACTTTATCTTCAAGGTCAAATGGATCTTTATATTCGATCTTGTAAGCATGAAGCGCGACTCTTCCGATCTTTTCATCGTATATTGAAGCAAGCTCTTTTAGTGCTTCGTTGGGATTGTCATCTGAGAGCGGTCCGTATAAGCCGTCACCAAGAAGAGGGTGACCGACATGACAGCAATGGGTCCTTATCTGATGGCACCGTCCGGTCTCAAGCTTGAATTCGACCAGTGAGATGCCGGCGTTCTCAAAGTATTCGATTGTTTTATAGTGTGTGACCGAAGGTTTGCCGTCAGGTACGCAGTCTCTGATCATGACTGAATCGGCGCGTCTTGCGATAGGGAAGGACATTGTTCCTGATCCGGGTTCGAATCTTCCGTAGCAAAGGGCCAGATAGCTTTTCTTTATGTCAGCGCCCGTAACGAGCATATTGTGGGCATATCCGTCTTTTGCGACTATAAGTAGACCTGAAGTTTCCCTGTCCAGACGCATGACGGGGTGGAGTGTGTTTTTCGAGAGGCTCGTAAGAAGCGAATCGTCCAGGTGACCGTACGAAGGATGGGTTACCATACCTGCAGGCTTATTGACGACTGCATAGGACTCTGTCTCATAGAGGATGCTGACATTATCAGGCGGAGTCAGCTTTCCGGAGTTGTCCTCGTATTCGAAAAGAAGTAGGTCACCGGTCTTAACATGCTCCTTGACTTTGGCATGAACGCCGTTGAGATCAACGGTTCCGTATAGTTTTATGCGTTTTATCCATGTGGTGCTCATATTGAATTCGCGCCTCATGATCTGCTGGATTTCGCATCCGTTATATTCACTTTGAACAAAATACTTTATTCTCATTGTTACATTCTAACAAATTATTGACAGATAGGTGTTTTATTTCTACAATACTTAATGGCTTGTCAGAGCCATTCTTAACGATCTTTGACAACTAAATAAACTTTGGAGGTGAGTACCAACGTGCCACAGGTATTGTTTTACATAATTGCGGGCGTTGTTGGACTTATTCTGGGTATTGTAATTACAGCAGCTTATTTTAAATCGGGAATTTCCGGTGAACAAAAGAGGCTTGAGGAGGATATTGCCAAATCTAAGGAGGAAAGCAATGTGCTTCTCGCAAATGCACAGAAAGAAGCAGAGAACAACAAGCGTGATTTGCTTTTGCAGGCGAAGGAAGAAGTATCTCGCGTACGTTCTGAATTAGAGCGTGAAGCCAGAGAGAAAAAACAGGAACTTGCAAAGGAACGCAATAAGCTCGAGCAGAAAGAAGAAAATATCAATCGTATTGAAGCTAATTGTGAACGCAAGCTGGAGGAAATCGAGAAGCGTCAGCAGAATATTGCTGAACTCGAGGCCAGGGCAAAGGATTACGAGCAGCGTAAGAAGACTGAACTTGAAAAGGTCTCAGGTCTTACGATTGCAGATGCCAGAAGCTTAGTGCTTGATGAAGCAAAGCGTGAATATACTCACGATATGGCCTTAATGCTCAAGCAGATGGAAGAGAAGACTAAGCAGGATGCCGATAAGGTCGCAAAAGACATTATCGTTAATGCAATTCAGCGTTACGCATCCGACTACGTTTCTGAAGTCACTGTATCGGTTGTAAATCTTCCTAACGACGAGATGAAGGGTAGAATCATCGGTCGTGAAGGACGTAATATCAGAGCAATCGAGACTATCACGGGAGTCGATCTTATTATCGACGATACTCCTGAAGCAATCGTTCTTTCATCGTTCGATCCCATCAGAAGAGAGATTGCAAGACTTACGATCGAAAGACTTGTTGCAGACGGAAGAATCCATCCGGCCAGGATCGAAGAGATGGCCGGCAAGGCAAGGAAGGAACTCAATCAGACTATTAAATCCGAGGGTGAGAAGGCAGCATTTGATACAGGTGTCATGAACCTGCATCCGGAAGTTATCAAGCTTCTTGGCCGTCTTCGTTACCGCACATCGTACGGACAGAACGTACTGCAGCACTCTATAGAAGTTTCATGGATCGCTGCAATGATGGCGGACGAACTCGGACTTGACAGTAATCTTGCAAGGCGTGGCGGCCTTTTGCATGATATCGGTAAGGCAGTGGATTTCGAACAGGAAGGAACACATATCCAGCTTGGTGTCGAGATCGCGAAGAAGTATCATGAAAGTCCCGCTGTTATTAACTGCATCGAGGCGCATCACGGTGATGTTGAGCCCCAGACTGCAGAAGCTGTACTGGTCGCAGCAGCAGATGCTATTTCAGCTGCAAGGCCCGGAGCAAGAAGAGAGAATCTCGAGACGTATATTAAGAGAATCGAGAAGCTTGAGGAGATCGCTACAAGCTTCGAAGGCGTCGAGAAGAGCTTCGCCATCCAGGCAGGCCGTGAGATTCGTGTTATCGTTTCACCTGATAAGGTATCAGATGACGAAATGACTCTTAAAGCTCGTGATATCTGCAAGAAGATTGAGGATGAACTCGATTATCCCGGACAGATCAAAGTGAATGTCATCAGAGAGACGAGGGCAACTGACGTTGCTAAATAATTATTTATCGCATTTTATATATATTTATTTAACACGTTAGTATCATCGATCAAAACAAATTAAGGACCTTAAGCCAATATGGCTTGGGGTCCTTTTTGTTTGCCCGGTCATTCGTATGAACAGAGTGCTGTTTTTCTTTAATCTTTAACGAAATGATTTTATTTGCTATACTTTGAAAGAATAAAAAGAATGGGGGTATTGCTTTGAGAGTCTGCTTTGTTGGCGATATAGTCGGCGGCGCCGGCCGTCGTGCTTTCAAAACCGTAATGCCCGGATTCCTTAGGGATAACCAAATAGACTGTTGTATTGTCAATGCCGAGAACAGTGTTCACGGTCTTGGTGCTTCGATCAATATACTGAGGGAGCTCGAAAATTCCGGAGCAGATCTTTTCACGATGGGCAACCACACATTCTCGAACAGGGATTTTTTAAGCCAGATCTCAAAGGTTGGTAATGTTGCAAGGCCTGCCAACTTCAGTCCTTCCTGGCCCGGTAATGATTTCTGTGTTTTCGAGAAGAACGGCGAAAAACTTGGCGTGTTCAATCTTTTAGGTCAGGTCTATGCCAATGTGCTTCCCGATAATCCGTTCTCATGTGCCGACAGAATAGTCGACAGGCTTAAGAATGTCGAGAAATGCACATCGGTCTTTCTTGATTTCCATTGTGATGCAACATCTGAGAAGTGTGCGATGGGTTATTATCTTGACGGAAGAGTATCCTGTGTTGCCGGAACCCATACCCATGTTCAGACAGCAGATGAGACTATACTTTCCGGCGGAACCGGATATATCACTGACTGTGGCATGAGCGGAGCAAAGGAATCCATTCTTGGAATGACTATCGAGTCTTCGATAAGAAGACTTGCTTATAAACTGCCTGCAAAGTACGAACCTGCCGATGGTCCCGGCTTTGTATGTGGTATTATCTTTGAGACTGATAAAAACGGAAGGTGTACCGCGATTAAACGGTTCTGCGAATATGAATAATTTTTTTGATAAGAGATCGGCAAAGGGTTATGAGGTTTGCGTTCTCTATGCTTTTCTTTCAATCATACTGATCACTGCCGACCAGCTCTTTAAGGTGATGACCGTAAATGAGATAAAGCCTTATGGTCAGGTATTCATCATTGACAATTTCTTCTCTCTCCATTATGCGGAGAATCCGGGAAGTGCGTTTTCTATGCTTGCCGATAAGTCCTGGGGCATTTATTTCCTTTCAGGAGTATCCCTTGTGCTCGGAGTGGTCATCTTGATGCTTATGTTTATTGCTGCAAGAAGATCCATGCAGATGATATCTCTTGCATTCTGCCTGTTGTTCTCAGGTGCCGTAGGCAATCTCATCGACAGAATACGTCTCAGATATGTTATTGACTATTTAAGATTCGACTTTGGTGATTTTACATTCCCGATCTTTAACTTCGCTGATATTTGCGCAGTTTGCGGAACAGTGCTTCTTATATTCATCATCATTTTCAAATCGAGATACTTCGAGAAGTTCTGGAATGTGCTGTTTAAGAGTAAGAAGAACGAGATCATATTAGATCCTGAACAGGAAAAGGAAAAGAATAATGCCGATTGATTCGAAGGTATGTAATCAGGACGGAGTAAGACTCGACAGCTTTGTTACTGAGTCTTTTGATTCAACATATTCCAGGTCGTTCTACAAGCGCCTTATAGATGACGGCAAGATCACGGTTAACGGTAAAGCAATCACAAAAGCAGGCACAAAGCTTGCTTCGGGTGATGTTGTTGAAGCAGATATTCCTGCACCCGTGGAAGATGAATCATTTGTGGCACAGGATATTCCTTTGGACATCGTTTATGAAGATTCCGATCTTCTTGTCATCAATAAACCCCAGGGAATGGTTGTTCATCCTGCGGCAGGCCACAGCGAGGGAACGCTTGTCAATGCTCTTCTTGCTCACTGCAAGGATGATCTCTCAGACATCAACGGCGTGTTGAGACCCGGTATCGTTCACAGGATCGATAAGGATACTTCAGGCCTTATGCTTGCCTGCAAGAATAACTTCACGCATTTAAAACTTGCCGACATGCTCTCAAGACATGAGATCGTCAGGGAATACAGAGCACTTGTTTACGGCTTTGTAAAAGAAGACAAGGGCATGGTCGATGCTCCGATTGGAAGATCCACATCTGACAGACGCAAGATGGCTGTAAATAAGGATGGTAAGGCTGCGGTTACTCATTTCGAGGTGCTCGAGAGATTTGGCGAGATATCAGATCTTAAGCTGGTTCTGGAGACCGGAAGAACACATCAGATCAGAGTGCATATGGCATATATCGGACATCCGGTAGTAGGTGATCCCGTTTATGCTTCAAGAAGAAAGAACTACGGTCTTGCCGGTCAGGCTCTTCACAGCCAGGCGATCACGTTCGTTCATCCGAGAACGGGAGAGACGATGCATTTCGAATGCGACCTTCCTGAATACTATCAGGCGGTCATCAACAGTTTTAAGGGCTGATTGTTGACGATAAAGCTAATTAGCATAATAATTCTTTTATAGGAGATCTCACTTGGAAGAAAGAATCGAACAGCTTAGAAATTCAGCACATACTGCAGGTGTTTATGCAAAAAGAGTTGCAGAGTCTTTTGATGTCTCAATAGAGCATGACGGCAACGGATTCATTATCTCAGGTGATACCAAAGACGTGCTGATGGCAAAAGATGCTTTTGTGGCATTGGATAAGCTTTCAAACGATTCTGAGATCGACGGTACTGACATCGATTATCTTATGAATATTGCCAAAGACGGCAGACTTGAAGAATTCCTGAAAACGTCAGATGAAGTTTTTTATATGACGCCTTCCGGAAGAGCTATCAAGCCCAGAACTTTGGGTCAGAGACTTTATGTTGATTCATTAAAGCAGTCTGAATTAGTTATCTGCTGCGGCCCTGCCGGAACAGGTAAGACGTTCCTTGGCGTGGCAATGGCCGTTAAGGCTTTGAAGGCCAGGGAAGTATCCAGGATAATCCTGACAAGACCTGCGATCGAAGCAGGTGAGCGCCTTGGTTTTTTGCCCGGTGATATCGAAGAGAAGGTAAATCCTTACATGCGTCCGATTTACGATGCTCTTTCGGCGCTCTTAGGTCAGGAAATGTTTGAACGTTATTATGACAAGGGCGTTATCGAAGTTTCTCCTCTGGCATTCATGAGGGGAAGAAACCTTGATGATTGCTTCGTTCTTCTTGATGAGGCGCAGAACACGACTCCTGAACAGATGAAGATGTTCCTTACGCGTCTCGGTGTAAACTGCAGGGCATGTGTGTGCGGTGACTTTACACAGATCGACCTTCCCAGAGGAGTGGAAAACGGCCTTAAGGATGCAATCAACGTTTTAGACGGTGTTGAAGGTATAAAGATAGTGAGTCTCAATGACTCGGATATTGTCAGAAACAGCCTTGTTGCAAGGATTGTAAGAGCGTATGAGAATGCTAAAAAAGGTGATTTATGAGTAATGCCAAGTTTCTAAAACCCAAGGTCCATCAGATCATAACTTTAGCGCTTGCTGCGCTTACCATCGTATTCCTGGTTTTCTACGGATCACTTCCGGTAAGTTACGACTATGAAGTCGGATCTATTGCAAACCAGGACATCTATGCACCCAGAACATTTGCGGATACTTATGAGACCCAGAGAAGAGCCATAGTAGCCAGGGATACCTGTGCCGATGTTTTCGTAAGGTCTGATAAGCAGTCTCAGGAAAGCATTGACCGTGTAGATGATTTCTTTGATCTTGCTGAGCAGGCCAGAAAGAACGCTACACAGGGAAGAACAGGACAGTCTCCCATTAAACCTGCTGACTCTGCAAGCCAGTTGTCCGTTACTGTTGAACAGACATTGGGTGTTAAGATCGCTCCTGAAGACATTGAAGTTTTCTTTGATACAGGCATGAGCAACACGACATTTACTTATGTCAGAGAGAAGACGACTTCCATAGCCGAACTCATCATGCTGGGTGACGTAAGTGATGCTGTCCTTCATACGAGAATCTCTGAACAGATCAATTCATTCGCTGAATCCAGCCCTTCATATTCCAAGTATTCTGATGCGATGTATGTTGTACTTGCATCGATCCTTGAACCTAATACCGTATATGACCAGAAGGCTACTGCAGATTCGGCAAACAACGCATATATTGCCGTTATCAATGAGCCTGTCATGATCGAGAAAGGCACCAAACTCGTTGAGGCAGGCGCTATCGTTGATGAACATGTTTACAGTAATCTCGTTGAACTTGAGCTCATCAGAGACTCTTCGTTTAACCTCATTATTTTTGCAAGAGCCGTTGTATATGTCCTTGTAATATCGGCAGCTACAGTCGTTTATCTTAATATCGAGCGTAAGAAGCTTAAGGTTGAGACTCCGGTATTCTATCTGCTTATTACCACATTCCTTGTTACTGTAGGCACTTCGGTTTATCTGTCGACACTTTCAAACCTTCTCTGCATCGTAATCTTCTTTGCAGCGGTCTGTTCGACATATCTTGGTACCCAGAATGGCATCATATTGTCCGTTATAAATCTCCTTTTGGTCTGGCCGATGTACGGATTTGATCCGGAAGTATTCTTCATTAACCTGGTCGGGATCATTCTCTGTTCCATCTTCGCAGGCAGGACGGATAAGATCATTAACAACGCGGCTTTGATATTCTTCCCGACGATCGGAACGATAGCAACAAGCTTTGCATACAACTTCCTTATCGGTAACGCGAGAACAGAATACCTTAATTCACTGGTATATACGTTCATCAGCACGATCGCGTCACTTGTTGCAGCGATAGGTCTGTCTCCTATCTTCGAGCTTGTATGTAATGTGGCTTCACCTGTAAAACTCATCTCCATGAGCCAGCCCGGACAGCATCTTTTGAAGAGACTGTTCCTGGAGGCATCAGGTACGCATTCACACTCCATGATGGTTGCAAACCTTGCTGACTCTGCTGCTGAAGCTATCGGTGCGGATGCTCTTCTTTGTAAGGTTGCAGCATACTATCACGATATCGGAAAACTCGAGAATCCCGAGTATTTCACGGAGAACCAGCATGGCGGAGTTAACCCTCATGACAGCCTGACTGTTATGGAGAGCGTTGCCATTATCACAAAGCATCCTGAAGACGGTGTTAAGCTCGCAAAAAAGGAGAGACTCCCCAACGCTGTAATTAAGATAATCGATGAGCATCACGGCACGACATATCCCTCGTATTTCTACCGCAAGGCAGTTGAGGATGCGAAGGCAAGAGGCCTGGAACCGCCGGATGTTAACAACTTCAGATACAGAGGTCATATACCTTCATCAAGAGAGTCTGCAATTGTCATGCTCGCAGATACATGTGAAGCTGCAGTAAGATCAATGAAGACAAGTGATGTGGAGAGTGCAGAACAGCTTATCCGTATGCTTATCAAAGACAAGATCGATCAGGACCAGCTCATTAATTCCGGTCTTTCTTTTGATGATATCGAGAAGATCGTAATTGCTTTCAAGCAGGTATATGCCGGTGTCTTCCATGAAAGGATCAAGTACCCCGAATGAGAATAGATGTAGTAAACAATGCGGAAGGTTTTTCCGAGGATAAACTTAACGGACTTGATGAATACATCATCAGTCTTTCTGAAGCGATCTTAAGCGGAGATTATACTTCTCCCAAGGTAACAAGATCTCTTAAAGATGCTTATGCCACTCTGACATTCGTTACTCCGGACGAGATCAAAGAAGTCAACCGCGAGCAAAGGAATATCGATAAGGAGACAGATTGTCTTTCTTTCCCGATGTTGGAACTCACTGGAGGCGAGTTCGACATGATACCTGACAGCGGTGATTTTGAGACCGATGAAGACGGTAATCAGATCCTTTGCTATGGAGACATTCTTATTAATCCCGTTGCCTGTGAAGCGCAGGCTGAAAGCTACGGACATTCATTTGAGAGAGAAGCAATGTTCCTTATCGCGCATTCTCTTTTGCACCTTTTGGGATATGACCATATCGATCCTACAGATGAGAAGATCATGATCGATAAGCAGAAGAGACTCATGAGAGATATAGGGCTTGCGTTTGATGATGAGATCGCCGATATTTTCGAGATGGATAATCACAGGGAAAATAATTCAGTAGAAGGACTTATCCCTGCAGGCGCACCATGTAAGCACTGCGGTACTGTAGCTTTGTTAGGGCGCCCTAACGTTGGTAAATCAACGCTTTTGAACTACATTACCGGCATGAAGATCGCCATCGTATCTCATAAGCCGCAGACTACAAGGACTAACATCAGAACCATCTATAATACTGAAGATACACAGATAATCTTTACTGATACTCCGGGTATCCACAAGCCGACTTCCAAGATGGGTGAGTTCATGGTCGAGAGATCCTATAAAGCAGCTCTCGGTGCTGATTGCGTCGTTCTCATCGCTGACGGAAGATTTCCCGAGCCCGGTTCTGTCGAGAGAAAACTCATGGAACTGCTTAAAGACAGCAACAAGAAAGTTATCCTTGCTATCAACAAATATGATGAAGCAGGGCAGGAAAAGCTCCTTCCGCTGACACAGAAGTATTCTGAACTTTATGATTTTGAAGATATCGTTCCTGTCAGCGCCAAGACCGGAAGAAACGTTGATCTGCTCCTTTCAGTCATTACCAAAATGCTTCCTGAAGGCCCAAGGCTCTTTGACAGCGAATACATGACTGACCAGACTGAACGTGTAATTGCTGCAGAGCTTATACGTGAGCAGGTGCTCCATTACACAGATCAGGAGATACCTCACGGTACAGCCGTTATCATCAATGAATTCAAAGAAAAGAACGATGAAGGCGAGATCACATCAGGTGACGACCGCACTGTTACTGTCATCAAGGCTGACATCATCTGCAACAGGGATTCTCACAAGGCTATCATCATCGGCAAAGACGGCCAGATGATCAAGCGCATCGGTACTGCTGCAAGAAGAAATATCGAGAAGCTCTTGGACTGCAAAGTCTATCTCGATCTTTATGTTAAGGTCAGAAACGACTGGCAGAACAATGATGCCATGCTCGGTTCCACGGGCCTTGGCAAAGACATTGACGACTGATGGATCCCTTTAACTGCCGCGGCCTCATAATAAAGTCGGACGATTACAAGGAAAAGGACAGACTCTTATCTGTTCTTACTTCAGACAGGGGACTTATAACAATCTGTGCCAAAGGCGTAGCCAAACCCGGAAGTTCATTGGGTTTTGTGTCAATGCCCTACATGCTCTGTGATTTTGTAGTATCGGTATCTCACGGATATTACTATCTGAAAGATGCATCGATAATCGAAAGCAATTCCGGAATAATGGAAAGCCTCGAGCAGATGACTGTGGCAGCACACATCTCGGCATTGCTCGCCGACTGTACGCTTCAAAGTGAGAATGCCAGGGAAGCTTACGAGCTTGCTGTATATGCTTACTACATGCTCGCAAATAATAAGGATAAGTATCTGCTAATTTATTCAGCTTTTAACTGGAGGCTTTTAACGATCGCAGGATTTACGGTACAATACGACCTTTCCAATCCGAGTTACAAGGGAACAGGGGATAAGCCTGACAGGTTCCTGTTAAACATAGCTGGCGGAATTAACAGTGCTTCAAATCAGAACAGGTCTTTTGACAGACTATTGGAGGCACCTTCGGTAAAGGCTCTTAACTATTTTGCGACCTGCGATCTTAAAAGGTTATTTACATCATCGGCTGATAGAAAGACCGAAAAAGAACTAAAAGATTTTACAACTGACTACATTTCAATACATTTTGAAAAGATATATGACACGCTTTCTGTTTTGAATAATCTATAATCAGGTCATTCAAGGTTGATCACAAGAAAGGAAGTGCCATATGAATCTATCGACTACTCCCTCACACAGAATCGGTGAATGTCTTGTAAAAGTTATAGATAAGAACGGAAATCCCGTTAGTGATAAGGATCTGGTATTAAACCAGAAATCGCATGAATTCCTTTTCGGATGCGGTGCGTTTGATTTCCTGGATTTTCCCGGAATGCAGCCCAACGAAGACAGAAGAGATAAATGGCTTGCTCTCATGAACTATGGCACACTGCCTTTTTACTGGGGCCGTTATGAGCCTGAAGAAGGACATCCGAATTATGAGATGCTGAAGGATGCTGCTGACAGACTTGTTGCTAATAACGTTACTTTAAAAGGACATCCTCTTTGCTGGCATACGGTCTGTGCGGACTGGCTTCTTAAGTATTCCGATGAAGTCATAATGGACAAGCAGCTTGCAAGGATCAACAGAGACGTTACCGCATTCAAGGGAACGATCGATATCTGGGACGTCATCAACGAAGTAGTCATCATGCCTATCTTCGATAAGTACGATAATGCTGTCACAAGGATCTGCAATAAGTACGGCAGAGTTACTCTCGTTAAGGAGGTTTTTGCTGCTGCAAGAGCGGCTAATCCTGACGGAACATTCCTTATCAACGACTTCAATACATCTCCCCAATATGAAAAGCTCATTGAAGAACTTCTGGATGCAGGAGTTGAGATCTCAGCGATCGGTATCCAGTCACACCAGCACCAGGGTTACTGGGGTGAGGCCAAGCTTCGTGACGTATTAAAGAGATTCTCAAGATTCGGTCTTCCGATCCACTTTACGGAAAACACACTTATCTCCGGAGAGATAATGCCTGCATACATCGAAGACCTCAACGACTGGCAGGTTGACGAGTGGCCGACTACTGAAGAGGGTGAGCTCCGTCAGGAGAAGGAATGGGAAGAGATGTACAGGATCCTCTTTGCCGATCCTAATATCAAGGCTATTACCGGCTGGGATTTTGCTGACGGCGCTTGGCTCAATGCTCCCAGCGGACTTATAACTAAAGACAACAGATGCAAGCCGGTTTACAACAAGCTCTTAAGCCTTGTAAAAGGTGAGTGGTGGACTAAGGACGAAGTCATTCACACAAACAGCGACGGTATCGTAAACATTAAGGGTACAAAGGGTACTTACGGCATCGACGGCGCTGAAGGCGTTATCAAGATCGGCAACGAACCTTCAAATGTAACGGTTACTATCTGATCAGATCTTCCAGTGATCGGGAAAAAGCATAATATAATCGGGCTTTTCGAGTCTTGAGTCTATCAGGAGCGCAAAGCCCGTATCTGTTTCTGTGCGGATTACTCTGCCTACGGCCTGAAGGACTTTCTGCCAGCCCGGGAATCTGTATGCAAAAGAGAATCCGTCACCGAATTTTTCGGCATAGTAATTGCTTAATATCTGCCTTTCGGGTGTTACCTTCGGAATTCCGACACCGACTATTACAACGCCAGTGAGCTTATCTCCGACAAGGTCTATGCCTTCTCCGAAGTGGCCTCCAAGCACGGCAGCACCGATCAGAAGACCCGGGTATGGTTCTGCAAAACTGTTCAGGAATGCCTCTTTCTCGACACTGCTCATCTCCGTTATCTGGGAGATGATCTTGTAATCCTTTACGTCGTGCCTTTTCAGATATTCTTCGATCATGGGCATTATCTGGTTCATGTATTCGAACGAAGGGAAGAATATCATGTGATTTCCGGTCCTTCCCAAAAGACAATCTGCGATGGACTGCGTAAGATCATACTGGGTTAATGAACGGTCTTTATAAGCGGTTGAGATCTCTGAGTTGATCATGATCTCAAGATTCTCAGGAGGGAACGGTGACGGAAGTCTTAAGAAAGACGAGTAATCACAGTCAGGTCCAACGAGACAGTTGCGGTAATATTCATACGGCGTAAAAGTTGCAGAGAAGAATATGACTGACATCCGGTCCTTGATTATGTCGTTTAATTTTGATGCGCAGTCAAGACAGTTAAGAGTAAGCGTGATATCGCCGTTAATCTTCGAGGCGGTCGTGATATACGCATTATCAAAATAGTGCTCCAATACCGTAAGGAAATATCTTGCTTCAAAGAAAAACTTAACTGAGGTCTTTCTGCATTGTCCCTGTTCCAGGCGGTCCAGCACGAAAGACAACTGTCTTATCGCATACCATAGTTTTGCGTAAAGCTGACGGGGAGGCTGCCTCATCGCTTCCCAGTTCTCAGTCATAAGTACTTTGTTCTCATCAGCCTGTTCCAGCAGCTTGAAACACGAACTTGACGATTCAAAACATGTACCAATATTAACAAAGTAATTGCGGACCTGATGGATCATTGTCTCGATCTTTGTATCGCGTCCTTTAAAATCCATGAGCATCTCGTCGATAAGGCTTAAGGAGAAGGAAGCCGAGAACATGTCTCTTCCGCGGTCGATCATGTTGTGCGCCTCGTCTACGAGTACGGCAACACGCTGGTTTCCGGGATCCTTCTCGATAAGAGATACTCTCGGACTGAAGATGTGGTTATAGTCACCGATGATGACAGTACAGTAGTTCATCGTGTCTATCATGAACTCGTGAGGACATATGCCGTGTTTTAATGCAATTTCAGTTATCTTCTCAGGTGTTATCTCATCGAGTACAAGAGATTCAGCAAGAGCGTCTTTCAGTTTTCCGTAATAGTCTTTGGCAAGAGGACAGAACTTCGAATCACACTCGGTGCCGTAAGGACACATCTTTTCCTTGGATCTTAATGTGATGGAGCGGATAATGAGGCCCTGCTTCCTCATCTGGTTCAGGGTAGACTCTGCAACGCCTCTTGTAGCTTCTTTAGCGGTCAGATAGAAGATCTGGTCGTATCTGTTCTTTACAAGGCCCTTGATAGCCGGATATAAAGTCGATACGGTCTTTCCGATACCCGTAGGTGCCTCGACAAAAAAAGCTTCTCCGGAATTCAGCGCGAGGAGTGCCTTTTTCATGAATTCCTTCTGGCCGGGTCTTATGGTGTCGAAAGGAAATCTCAAAATGGAGGTCGTGTCCATAAGGCTTTGACGGTAATCCAGCAGTGTCTTTGCGAAAACACAGTATTCGGAACAGATCTCTTCCCAGTAATTCTCGGCATCCTCGAAAGACATGGTGTAAGTGTTTTCGAAGCTTTCCAGAGAAGTTATTGAAACATATCTCAATGTAAGCGATATATCGAGGATCTCTGAATTAGTGAGCAGATACATGGCACCGTAAAGCTTAAGCTGGGTTACGTGTTCAGGTCTTACGAGTGCTTCGAAGGAGTCTTTGGTTGAGTTGAAAGACTTGATCTCGAAAAGCATAGGCGGCTTACCGCTTACGTTCATCATGGCGTCATATCTGCCATTTACCGAAAGACAGATACCTGATTCGGATATGTAGTCATATACGAGCTGCTCTTCGGTCGTGACGATGTCTCCGTAGGCTTTCTTGAGGTCGGAGAATACTCTCTGATGGAGTCTCGTGCCTTCGATGCCTGATACGGAACCATAAGAACCGCCGGCAAGATTGCCTCGGCGGGAGATATATGAAGCCAGGTCTGTAACGGAAACGGTTATCTTATTCATAAGGAGATTATAACCTAACCGCAAATTATGTCCTTATTGAAAATTAAAGTCTCATGATATAAAATCTAACCCGCACGCAGATGTGGTGGAATTGGCAGACGCGCTAGCTTCAGGTGCTAGTGGGAGCAATCTCGTGCGGGTTCAAGTCCCGCCATCTGCACCATAATATAATACCCTTCGTTCTACTGTAGACAGGGCCTCGGTGCTAAAGCACCTGCGGAACTCGTAGAACGAAGGGTATTAATATTTTTGCAGGTTTATAAATTTGTCGGGTAAATATGTGACGATTGAAGGGTA
>SVIZ01000022.1 GCA_015069205.1 Oscillospiraceae bacterium | reverse complement strand
CTTTCCAAATGTTGTTAGATGAAAGGTATTGATATGAAGAAAAAATACTACTTGACGAAGGTCATTTCATAACAGTTTGTTTAGCGGTAATCTTCGCTTTGTTCGTAACGGTGGCAGGCTGTCATAAAAAGGCGGACATCTCGGCAGAAGATGAGGCATACATCAGGGAACTGACCACCAACGGTGTATATGCTGAAGTCTATCAGAAGTACGGGCTTGAGCCCGGGGTGACGACAGACAAGATCACGGCATATGGTGAGAGAACTTCGACCGGGACGTTGACCTTTAATACAGAAGGTTCGTATTCGGTCATGGCAGAGTCAGGTGAGATCTATACAGGAACTTTCAAGGTAACAGGACACATTATGGCTCATGGTATGGGAACGGACAGCGTCGAGATAACAGCACCGAAGAATGGTTTGGACGTGCTGCCCGAGCAAAGCAAAGCTCCGGAAGAAACGGCTCAAAGCGAGGAGCCAATGCAAAGCGCTGAGCCTACAGAAACAACGCTCTATCAGCCGCTTTCTGATTATATTAGTGAAAACATTCGAAGTTCCGCGGAGAAGCTTGTTACACCCCCTCTTGAGTGTGATATCAACGGTGACGGTCATGCTGAGCTTTGTGTCACCGTTACAATTGGCATTACCCAGAACCGCGGTATTGATGCGGTGTTGGTCGCCGTATATGACGTTTACAATGATTGCGGATATATGTTATATGACCCTGATGTCTACGATTACGCGATTATGGGAGCATCTGAAGATGTCTGTGTTGTAAGTAGATCAAAGCATCAGAAAAACGCAGAAGTATACGGTGTGCTTGCCATTCAGGATGGTGAGCTGGTCTTTATCGAAGAGGATGAATACAATGCAACTTTGCCTGTTTCGACCTGACTTAATGCAGAAAGATATGAGAGATCAGGGAGATATGAGAGACAGATAAGACAGGGAAGATAGAGAAGACAGGGGAGGATCGTGATGGCTGAGCTCAAGAGTTATTCGTGCCCTAAGTGCGGAGGTTTTCTGGATGTGGACAGAGACCGGGATGCGTTCGACTGTCCTTTCTGCGGTGCAAGCTTTAATGTCCTTGATTTTCACAGGGAAGAGCTCATTGACGAAGCCAGGAAGCAGGCTTACGACGGCCGCAAGGCCCAGGCGCTCGAAAAGTACGAATACCTGCTGTCCAAGAATCCGGACGATTTCAATCTCCTCTACGAATATGCATGCGCCGTTGAAGGCGTGGATGCCCTGAAAAAACTTAAGATCGACACTAACAATCCGAAAAACGATCACAAGCAGCTGCGGGGGCTTTTAAGGAACGACCAGAAGTTCATGCAGGGCACATGGTCAGAATATTTCACGAAGCTCTACGAAGTCGTAACGTTCTCGAACAAGTACCATGAGCTCGTGGCGCAGCGCGAAGAGATTGATGTCAAAGCAAAGAGGCTCGCAAACAATATTGAGAGCAAGGGTGCCACCTGGACCGGAGCAGTTATTTTCGGAATCCTGGGATTCATCAGTGCGTTAAGTATCACTTCCAGAAACAACAAATACTATCCGAGTTCGGACATCCGCACCATGTGGCCGATGCTGGTTTATTTTGTGCTGCTGGTAGCGATAGTTATCGCGACCGTTGTCGCTAACCAGAAAAAGCAGAAACAATACGAAGAAGAAAAAGCGCGAAGAGACAGTGAGTACAAAGCGGTCAAGGACCAGTCCGATTCTTTCTACAGGAACGAGGTCGAGCCGGCTTACAAGAAATACAAGCAGTCGTTGGGTGAGTTAGATGCCCTTAAGCCTTCTGAGGCAGATATCGCGGCAGCGAAAACCAGAACCGTTTTCAAGAAAACCACAAAACCTGCACCTGCAATCAAGAACCCCGTCTGCACTAAGTGCGGCGCAGATCTTACACTCGATAACGAGAATAAACTATATGTCTGCAGTCACTGCGGTGTCTCATACGACTATGAGAATTTCGTCGGCTCATCTGTCTCGAAAGGCAGAAAAGAACTGATGAGCGGCGAGTTCGAACTTGCAGAGAAATGGTTTTCCCAGACACTTGAAGATGACCCCGGAGATTTCGAAGCCAACCGCGGCATGATCCTTTGCGCCGGCAAATGGAGAGACTTTCCGGACATCCGTCTGAATGAAAAACTGAAATTTGCCGAGTGGCCGAAGATCGAAGAAAGACTTAAGGCTGCAAAAGAGAATTCTAACTACAACAACCTTGAGTATTTCGAAGAATTCCAAAAGCTTTTAGAGTCAGTGAAAACTTACCATGAGCTTGCAGGGAAAGAAGACCAGGAGTGTCTTTCTAAGAGGCTGACGGCGCAGAAGAGTTTCAAGCTCCGCTACAAGGTTTTCGCAGGTATGGACCGCAAATACCGCACGACTTATCTTAATAAGCCGCTCCTTGCTTTGTCCGAGAAAGAGAAGAGGGAGAATCTCCGTACTGCGCTCGGGTGTGGTGATTTCGTTGCTGCCGACAGGGAATATGCGCAGCTCCTGATGAACCATCCTAACGATGCGGAAGCATTGCGTGCAAGGGTTCTCTGCGCGGGCAGATGGAAGACGGTTGAAGACATAAGCCTTGACCGGAAGATGTCTGACGGCCTCCTGAATCAGATATCAGGAAGGATCAAGATCGCTAAGGATAATTCATCGTGGGATTACTATATGTATTACGAACTGTTCGGTGATGTGGAAAAGATCTTAAGAGAGAATTTCAAGGCTTTGCAGCAGAAGGAATCTTACGAAGCTAAGAGAAAGATTTTTGAAGATCAATTTCAGGAAGTAATGTTCAGACTCTCCGAAAAGGACAAAGAGCTTTTCGATTTTGAGAAGGAATAATCAGAAACTAAATAGGGAACTGCCGGTAATGGCAGATGATACGGTAAAAGCCACAGTAAGAATCACAGTAAAAGTCACAGTAGACCCTGACGGTTACTGTGATTTTCTCGAAAATCCGGACAGTAAAAAACAAGCAAATCGAGTAACACATTCCTGAACATTTTTGATGCGGTAATCTCATTAGCATATTCAAATGTTATACTTCATATGTAAGTTTTACTTATGGAGGATAATAATATGGCGATGATGGAGAGACCTGCAGTCAGAGACTGCGATGGCGGCAGATGCTGGGAGCATGAATTCCAGACATTTTTGATGAAGGTTTTCGTTCCCGATAACGACCTTGACGGACAGACGAATAACTATGGTTTCAGGGCTCCGCTTCTGCTCGTTTTCGAAGAGGAAAAACAGGATATGGAAAGCGCTGTTCTCTTTGCAAAAGAGACGGGTCTTGAAAAGATCGCAGCGCGATACGATTCGAGTGTTTTGTTCATCTATCCGACAGCTGAAGGCGGCTGGGATAAAGCTGACAGTACGCTTTATGCAGACGTGATCAAAGAGATAAAAATGATCACCGTTTATAAAGACGGCATCGTCGAAGATTTCAATTTCTTCACCCAGACTTTTGAAGGATATTTTGCACGCGGCGCGAAATTCAGAACCGACATTTACAGCTTTGGCAAGTCCGCAGATTATGTCGCAAACAATCTTTTAAAGACACTTGAAGGCGAGTATCTGTGGGGCCCGGGCGAGATCACTCCCGCGATGTGTTCGATGGAAAACTTGAGCGTTGTTCCTGATGTTAAGCGCAAGGATATTGCGATCTTAAGTGTCGGCAACAGCGACGAATTGAACCTCGCTTTCAGCGGCTGCGAGAACATTCTTTTCAAGGAAAAAGCTGACTACGTAAACGACTACGATTCCTTCGTCAAGAAGTTCAAGATGTGGTGCGGCCACATCGAATTCGAGCCCGACTTTGAAGCTCTCGGCATGACCGAAGACGCAGGCTTTGTCACCGTAAAGACTTCACCCGACAACGAGTTTCTTCCGGTGAAAGCAGATGAACACAAGGTCGGTTATTTTGCATACTACAACAACGGGCTTCTCGATAACGGCCCCGTCCCGCTCGTCATTGGTTTTCACGGCGGCGGTGACTCATCGATGTATCTCACATACGTTGCCGGCTGGTGGGATGTCTGCAGGAAAAACGACTTCCTCTACGTCGCCATCGAAAACCACCAGTTCGTCACCGCGACTGAAGCAAAAGACATTATCGAAGTCTTAAAGACCCGTTATCCCATCGACGACAAGCGCATCTATGCGACCGGTTTCTCGATGGGCAGCGGCAAGACATGGGACCTCTATCAGGAGTATCCTGAGATCCTCGCGGGCATCATGCCGTGCAGCGCTTTGTTCCCGGTCTACACGACCTTCTTCGGCAAGCCCGTTACCGACAGGCTCAACAAGACCGTCGCAGTTCCGGTATTCTATTCCGGCGGCTACAAGTCTCATCTTCCCGAGCTTCCTTTCCAGGGCGAATCCTGTGTCGAACGTATCAAGTATGTGGCAGGTGTTAACAAGCTCAAGAAGTCTTTTGATGACGTCACTTTCGAAAACAAGGATTCATGGCAAGACCCCGTCTGGGGCGTATCCGGTGACCGCACCGAAGAGGTTTACGATCCCACAAGAGACGCAACACTTACGATCCATTACTTCGACAGCGAAGACGGCGTCTGCAGAACAGCATTTGCAAGCGTAAGCAACCAGATCCACGAGTGCAGACAGCACAGTATCGAGAACGCCTGGAAGTTTATCTCGCAGTTTAAGAAGGATTGATCTGCGCGCGGACCTGACGGGCAGACAAGAACAAAGGACTGATCACATGGCACAGAAAATAATTCTTGAGACAGAACGACTCGTCCTCCGCGAGATGAGCATGGACGATTTCGATGCTCTGTATAAGGTGTTGGCAGATCAGGAGATCATGTGCCACTATCCTTATGTTTTCGACGAGGAGAGAGTCAGATCCTGGATCGAAAGAAACATGAAGCGCTATGCCGACAACGGCTTCGGCCTGTGGGCAGTATGCCTTAAAGAAACAGGTGAGATGATCGGCGACTGCGGCCTTACTCTCCAGAATATCGAAGGCGAGATGCTCCCTGAGATCGGCTATCATATAAGAGCCGACCGGCAGCACAAAGGCTATGCCAAAGAAGCCGCTGCCGCAGTCCGCGATTGGGCATTCTCTAACACCCAATATCCTGCGCTTTATTCTTACTGCAAATATACAAACATCGGCTCCTTCAAGACCGCCGAAGCGATCGGCATGCATTTCGAGAAGGAATATCCCGATCCCGACAACGAGATCACGCATGTGTCCGTAATCTATAGGGACGAAGTGAACTCGATTGTAAACAATCCCTGATAACTTCTATCTAAATGTGTAAATCCATGTTATAAAGTAGGAATATAGGATAAGCATATTAAAAGATTACCTGATTCCTGACCGGAGGTGACCTATGTATAAGCGCAATTCAAAGATCCTTGCAGCCCTGCTGACCATAGTCATGGTGTTTTCGATCATCCCGAGCCTGAGGGTTAATGCAGCTGCCTCCGGCAACTGCGGTGCTCAAGGTGATAACCTTACCTGGACACTTGATGATGCAGGAACTCTCACCATCTCCGGCACAGGTGCTATGGCCGATTACGAATTTCTTCACCAAACTCCATGGTACTCTGATATGTCAAATGTAACTTCCATTGTTATATCAGACGGTGTTACTGCAATAGGAGATTATGCTTTCTGTGGATGTAATAAAGCGTCTAGCGTCAAGATAGGGAGTACAGTTGAATCGATCGGAGAATATTCATTTAGCGAATGCTCAAGCATAAAGAGTATTACTCTTCCTGAAAGCGTCCAATCGATAGCCCCTGCTGCTTTTATGGAATGCACCGGACTTGAAAGCATCAATATACCTGCTGGCGTTACTAAAATAGAAGGCAGCACATTCTATAGCTGTTCAAATCTTAAAAGCATAACCATCCCCGACGGTGTAACAACTATAGGCTTGCATGCATTTACCAAGTGTACAAGTCTTGAAAGTATAGAAATCCCTGCCAGTGTCATTTCATATGATAGTTATTCTTTTATGGATTGTACTAATCTTAAAAATGTTACTTTTGCTGATGGTTCAACTATAATAGGAGAAAGGGAGTTCTACAATTGCACAAGCCTTAAAAACATAACCATCCCCGACAGCGTTACTAAAATTGGTGTTTTGGCATTCACTGGTTGCACAAGCCTTGAAAGCATAACCATCCCCGACAGCGTTACTTCAATTGATGATTGGGCATTCTCTTATTGCACAAGCCTTACCAATGTAACGATGACCCAAATACTCTACGACAGTATTGATCCTACGGTGGTTTTCGAAGGTATTTCCCCTACCTTCAACCTTATTCCTTCGGGCTACTGCGGAGATCCCAGTGTCAACGGCGGCAAGGATGTCACCTGGATTTTTGACGATACCACTGGTACCCTCACCATCTCCGGCACGGGTGCTACGGCAGGTAATTCAATTGGTAGTGATTCTTCTGGAAATGTTTATTCTTCTGCTCCTTGGTTTGCCTATAAAGATTCTTTAACGAAAATCATTATTAAAAACGGTGTCACGTCAATCGGTGAATCGAATTTCGCATATTTAAGTAACGTTGTAGATGTAACTATTCCCAACAGCGTTACTTCAATTGGTAATGGTGCATTCCATCGCTGCACGAGCCTTACCGGCATAAACATCCCTGACAGCATTACAACTATTGGTTCAAGTGCATTCACTGGGTGCACAAACCTCACCAACATAACCATCCCCAACAGCGTTACTTCAATTGGTAATGGTGCATTCGCAGATTGCACAAGCCTTACCAGCATAACCATCCCCGACAGCGTTACTTCTATTGGTTTTGGGGCATTCTCAGGTTGCACAAGCCTTACCAGCATAACCATCCCCGACAGTGTTATTTCCATTGGTAATGGTGCATTCTATAATTGCACAAGCCTTACCAGCATAACCATACCTGACAGTGTTATTTCCATTGGTATGGGGGCATTCGGAAATTGCACAAACCTCACCAGCATAACCATCCCCGACAGCGTTCAAGATATTGGTGATTATGCATTCGAAGATTGCACAAGCCTCACCGATGTAACTATGTCCAAAACACTCTACGATAAACTGGTACCAAAAAACAACCTTGGTGATGTCTTCTCGGGCATTACACTCCCCAGCTTCCATTTCTATTACACTGTTGATTACAAGAGCAACGGTAACGGAACCATTTCCGGTACAACAACGAAATCATTCGGAACAGATCAGATTGAACTGACGATCCAGCCTGATAGTAACTATGAGTTAGACAAGATCGAATGGTCAGACGGAACCAATTCAGGTGTCCTTACAGAATCAACCGGTAAATACACAATGCCTGATACAGAAGCGGGCGCTGTAACACTTACTGCCACCTTTAAACTTGACCAGAAGACAGTAACGTTCAAAACCGAAGACGGTACAGTACTTCAGTCAGGTTTTGTAGATTGCGGAACCAACCCCATATACAAAGGTACAACCCCTGCCAAGGCGGAAAATGACAAGTACACCTATACTTTCGCAGGCTGGTCCGACGGCACAAAGACATACGGTCCTACAGATACACTTCCTGTAGTAACTGATGATGCTACTTACACTGCAGTCTTCGACAGCACTGTAAAGCAGTACACCATAAAGTTCGTAGATGAGGATGGCACGGTGCTTCAGTCTGGAGACTTTAACTACGGAACAACACCTTCTTACACAGGCAGTACACCTACAAAGGCAGAAGATGACGATTATACATACGCATTTGCAGGCTGGACACCGGCAATAGTTTCAGTTACAGGCAATACTACTTATACTGCAACCTTCACAGCAACTGCAAAGCCAGCACCTGTAACCAAGCCCGGTACATATTATCTTAGCAGCATGGAAGAGCAGGACGGTAAGCTCGTGATTACTATCAAGATGAATGAAGATGATTCGAAGACTTTTGATCTTTTGGGATCAATCTCATCTGACGGTGTATTGCTCACTGAAGGTAAAGAGTATGCAAGAGCGAAAGGCAGCTTGATCATAACGTTACAGAAATCGTTCCTGGATACGCTTGCAGCAGGTAATCATAAGCTCACGGTGACCTTCACTGACGGAGGCTCAATTACGATAGATTACGTGGTAAAAGCGCCTTCAACGGCTTCTGTTCCTGCCACAGGCGAAGCAATAAGCACAGCTTCGATTTTAGGATGCATTATTCTCGCAACCGCAGGAATCACATTTGCAGTTGCAAGAAAGCGCAAGGAAGAAGTCTAACGGTAATAAACAGTTAAGCTGATCTGTTTCGGGTGTTTAGGCCGGTTGCGGATAGTACGACAGCTGTATAGACCTTTATCGGTAATCTCTCCCCAAAAGAAAAGGAATGCCCCAAACTTGAGACATTCCCTTCCTTTTCACATCTATCGGAGTGGTAATTATTTCAGTGCGATGAAGGCGTCGTAGCCTTCCTGGACTTTGCCGATCGTGTACGGCGGTTCCAATTCCTGAGGGTCGGTGCCGTAGTGGAACTCGTCGTCGTTGCAGAGCGCGCCGCATGCTATCAGGACGAACTGGCCGTTGACGAAGGCGTGCTTCTTGGTGAAGGAATCCTCGCCGCGGGATATGGTCAATTCGCCATTCTCGCAAACGTGCTTGTACTGTTCGGAATCCATGTCGAGTTCGTAGACTTCGAAAACGATATAGATGGTGTTGTAGCCGTCGATCATGTCATCGCCTTCAAGGCGGCTGATGTAACCGCAGGTCTTGTAGTCAACGATGCCTTCGGAGTTCTTGATGGTTGCCTGCCACATATCAGCGTCGTCAGCAAAGACGAAATACTCATCGCCGGTTGCATTGAGGATCACCTGAATGACGTCATCGACAGTCTTGTCGAGTCTTACTGCAGGCGCAGCGGCCTTTTCAGAAGCTTCGGTTGCCTCAGTAGCTTCAGTATCCTCAGTTGTCGCTTCGGTGGTCTCGGCAGCAGTCGTAGCCGGAGTTTCTGTTTCAGCTAATGTGGTTGGAGTTGTGGCGTCAGGTTTGCTGCATGCGCTCAAAAGCACAGCCGACAGCAATATTGCTGCAATTGCTTTTCTCTTCATAAATCTTCTCCCTTAATTCAAAACGATATCTGTTTTCCGGACAGATAAGCCAATTATACATTATTTTTGACAATTCGCGTAATTAAATATCTGCTTTATAGTAGATCAGGCTATATTCGCCCGACTGGTTTATACGCACGGTGGCTGTGCCATTTGTAACAATGTTAATCGTGCTGTCGGCGGCCGCTTCTTCAGGTGAGAGCCTGTAGCACTCATAAAGACTGTCATTCGGACCTGCCTCATAAACGGTGAAACCCAATGTCATTGTGCCGTCTTCATTGACCGTGTAGGAATCGACTATTGCAAACCTGTTGCTGTCTTCTGTGTCGCATGCCTCGTACCAGAATCTTCCGTCTTCGTAAAACGGTCCTGCGGGCTGGTCGCCGTGGGCTTCAGAAGGCGCCTCCAGGCCGGAACCGAAAACATCAGAAGTAAAAAAACCGAAGAAAACCTTTATCACTTCGTGTGCCGATGCCGGCGTGAACGTCTCGAAAAGCATCTCGCCTTTGGGTTCGTAGCTGATAAGGTCCGTCGCATGGGTCTTCAAATAGATGCGAACAAAATCCAGGTATTCTTCGACAGTAAGGTTTTCTGTATCCATCTCGGAAATGTTTTGTTCAGCAAAAGCAGATACAAAAGCGTTAGCGTATATCTGCCTGTCTGCATCGGGATCAGCATATTCGCCGTCAACTGAATCAGTATAGTTGCCGGAAAAGGAATCCTCGTCGGCAGGCGCTTCAGCAGCAGCGTCCTCAGGATCTTCAGCTTCATAAATGATCGCGGAGATCTCTGAAGCAACGCCTTCACTTTCATGGGGTGTTGCCCTGTCGGGCATAGTTCCTGCAGCAGGTGCAGAACCCTGGCTACATCCGGCTAATGCGCTCAATGCCAGGCATGCGCTTAAAACAATCGTGCTTAACTTAAATCTCTTCATATATCTTATGCTCCAAACAAAACTCGTAAATCTGTATCAAGATACTATCAATACAGAATAAAAAAAGAAAATGTTGCGCACCAAAACGCCCCATCGCAACCTGCCAGAGTCTTTATACAGATCAGCCTTTTAGCCGTCAAGGCTGCCTAAAGGCACATTCTGACGAATGCTAACGGCCTTGACTGCACCCGGCTGATCTGTTTTGGGTGTTCAGGCAGGTTGCGATCAGTATCGATAGTCGTAAAGAACGGCATATTAAGGTGCGGGGTCGGGAATTATTTGACTAAATTACATAAGTATTCATAACGTTACTGTTTTAAAGATTTGTGGTAAATAGCCTATTAAACGAATAAAACTGAGATTTTGAAAAACATGGCAGAAATTTTGAAAATCTAGATATAAATTTTGAAAACTGTTGAGAAATTTCAAAAATAATAGTATCCCTTTTGAAAAAGGAGGATATTATGGAGTTCACAGATATAGAATCGCTAGTTAAGCAATAGCGTATGGTTGATTGGCTAGTTATTTTTTTGATTTAGGTGAACTGATTTAATTACATACTTGCAAAAGGGATATCAACAAAGGGGATAACATGAAAAACAAGAGATTAATAAACTTCGCTGCGGTTTCATTGAGCGCACTGCTTCTGACTTCGTGCTCAATAGGAGATCTTGATATAGAGATTCAGACACAGACGGATCCCGAGACGGAGACAAAGGTAACAACCATTGCCACAACTTCCGAAGAAACGCAGGTCGAAACATACGAGGACATTGATTCACAGTTGACGTTTATAGCAGGTAAGTATGCTGACCTGTACGATTATTACGTTTATGACGAGTCCGTCGGGTACAATGCGTTCTGTGCCATTACCGACCTTAACCATAACGGAAGGCTCGAAGTGCTCCTTACATGCTGTGTTGGCAGTGCTGCCCAATCTTACACAGTGGTTTATGAGATCTCTGAAGATTATACGGACCTGGTAAATCTTAAATTCTCCGGCGACTCACCAAATGATCCCGGGGATGCCGGTGATTTCTGTGACTGGCAGGCTGACCAGATCAACATTGAGGTATACGACTGCTACATGAAGAACGGCAAGTACTACTACCTGGTCGATGACTATGCCACTTTAGGGTGGTCTGATAAATACATCGGATTCTACTCTTATACCTTTGACAAAACGGTCAGAAAGGACATTATAGGAAGCGTGGCAGTACACATTCCCGAAGGCGAATTTATGATATTGACGCACCTTGGTAATTCCCGTGGAAGATTTAACGAAGACGAATACTTTGAAACCGTGAATTCATACTGGGACGGATATGAGAAGCAGAAGTCTGTTGAAGTTAAATGGTTCACCTTCTCAGATGAGGCAGGCTTTGCCGATAACGTAAAGGATTCATGGAAAGCATTTAATCCCGAATCCGATAAATCTTCTGGCGTTGAATTCGATTTCCGGACTTACTTTGGGAGATTTTACAGTGACGAATACGAGTTCGAGGTCCAGGAATAAACATGATCTTAAGCATCGTTTCAATAGTCTTAACACATTTGCGAAATACTGATATATAGAGGAGATCTAATAAGCATGTCGAAAATACTGTTTCTGGCAGACCTGCACGGCAACATGCCTGCAACGCTTGCCTTGGAAAAAGAGATCGAAAAGATACGCCCTGACCTTATCTGGTTCCTGGGCGATGCGGTAGGAAAGGGTCCTGAGAGCGACAAGACTTTCGACTGGGTCCGTACTCACTGCGATAAGTTCGTAGCAGGAAACTGGGACCTCTTCATCGGAGAGTTATCGAGGAACTGCCCTCCTGAATGGGAAGGCATGTCTTTCTTCTGGGAACAGCTAGGGCAAGAGAGAATGGACTGGCTCGAGTCCCTTCCCCTTGAAGATGAGATCCTCATAAGCGGCATTAATTTCAGGCTCTTCCACGGAAGACCTGTCGACAATAACTATCACACATATCTTTCAATAGATGAGTTCCGTCCTGCCTTTACCGATACCAACGGCAGGGTCCACGGCGGCTTTATTTCCGCTGACTGCCATACTCCTTATCTGCGCACATTCGATATGGGATATGCAATTAATACCGGAAGCGTCGGCAATTCATTAGGCGTTACAAGATGCCATGCGCTCTTGATCGAAGGCGAACTAGATTCAGAAAAAGAAGCACCCATTAACTTCTCTTTCTTAAGCATTCCGTACGACAAGGACCTTGCCATCAGGACAGCTGAAGAATGCGACGGACTGCCGAATAAAGAAGCATACATTAATGAACTTGTAACGGGCGTTTACAGCAGGTAACAGCGATCAGAAGAAATCTTACCTGTGGAACCAGCCTGATCTTCCAGTTATGACTTTCAAGTTGCAACTATAACAATAGTAATCGTGTGACGGGAACGCCATTTGATATAATAGTCAGCGGATCACTAACTTGGAAAAGGGAAAAACAATGGAATTCGAACAACTTATCAAGCGCATCAACGAATTAAGCAGGAAGTCCAAGACAGAAGGCCTTACTCCTGAAGAGAAGAAAGAACAGACAAAGCTACGCAACGAATACAGGGCCAAGGTCGTAGGCAACTTGTCTTCACAGCTCGAAGGCTTGAAGATAAAGCATCCCGACGGCACGATCACGGACGTTAAGAAAAAGCAGTAAAAGGGATAGATCTTTGGGATAAGGAGAAGAGAAAATGAGATTTGAGGACGGACGCATCGATCAGTTCGTCAGCGACAAGAAGTTAATTTCCACAGCTGAAAGAGACGAACTGTTCACACAGTATAGAAGAAGAGGCCGCGATTTCATTCCGGTTGCCGTACAGCAGGTCAAGAACAGCTATTCAGGTTCGGATACAGGCTTTGAAGACTTAACGGAAGAGCAGGCCGAATTCATCAGGCGTGCAGGAGATTTAGCAGAGAACGGCTATCAGGACGATCCTGATGCACCAAAGAAAAAGCTTTCATGGTTCCCTCTGATAGTAGTTATCGCAACATTTGCGGTCGTAATAGTCGGGTCAATATCCGGAGGCGTTGCATTTGCTTTAGGCGGATTCTTCCTGGGCTTTTCCATTCTGGGGTTTTATGCCGCAAAATCAGGTAATGCCAGAGGATTTACGTTCTACGGCGGTACATCTTCCGGCTCTTCCAAGACAGCAGGCATCGCGATCGGCATAATCGGTATTGCAGGTGCCATACCGATGTTCTTATCAGGGCTCATCGGCATGACCGGTGCTTTCCTCCTTATGGGCGCGCTCCTGTTTGCCGTTGTTGCAATTTTAATGCTGGCAGGCTTTATCAAGAGCTTTTCCGCGAAGAACAAGTACAGCGAAGAGATAGCTGCAACCTGTGTAGGCTACTTGAGAACTGTCGATAGCCATTCCGGAGGTTCAAGGAGACACAGACGCGGCTACACCATACGCACTTCGCCAATCTTTGAATATACATACCAGGGCAAGGATTATAAGGGCATCTACGACCGCATGATCGACGGGATCAATGCAGACGTAAACATGGGCGCAGCATCGATCGCGATCGACCCCAAGCACCCTGAAGACATTTACCACAAGTCCACAGGCGTACAGGTAAAGGGCCTTTTTGTATCCATAATCTGCTTTGTGATCTGCGGAATATTTGTCTTTGCTTTCTTTAACGGCGGATATCAATCTTCCGGCAAAGGCGTTAACGGATTTAATCTCTTTAAGTTCGCTGTCAGTTCAGATGAAGAGCGTGAAGGTCTCTTCGAATCTTTTGCTGACGGGTTGAATAAGAGCCTCGGCTATGAGATCCCTTATGAGATCACAGATGAAATGGTCGATAAATACATCTCCGAATTCTCATATTTAAATGGTCAGACATGGTATTACGAGCTTGCCACCATCGAGAGGATCGACGAGTTCGATAACGGCGATTACAACATCGTCTTAGAGGATGAATCCTTCCCCCAGCTTGGCAAGAGCGGAAAGCACGGAGACATAGGCGATACCAGGATCGTGTTCTACACTACATACGAGTATGAATATGAAGGCGTTACGTACACCGGCAAAGATGTCTTCTGGGATCTGTCACCGCAAGAACACGTTTACGTCGGAACCCACGGCGCATACGAAGGATAAACAGACTTCGAAAGCTTTTTGATACTCAAAGAAAATAAATAATAATTTATGTTTTGCGCATTATGTAACGGAGAGAGGCCCTTTCAGGTGTTATAATCTATTCAGCCGATGGCGTCCCCTTTGGCATTTTCATTTCTATACTGAATAACATCGGGATCGGAAGATGCAGAAAAGAAAGGCGTTCTTTACGTCTATAAGTAAGAAGCTGATGCTCCTTTACATCATCGGGGCATTTTCTCTGGCCGTAACACTTGTTGCGGTTGCCATTGCTCTGTCCAGCAAGATACTTACAGAGGGTGCCTCTGCACAGATGAACCTTTTCTGCGAAGAGCGTGCTGACGATATTAATCTTGAGATGGTAAGGATCGAAGACGCCGTCAGTTCTCTTGCCAGATGGACCAGGAGCAGGATCCCTGATGTCGAGACGATAAAAGAAGCCCCCGAACTGAGAGATGCCATAGTCGATGATGCGGATGATCTTATCCGCTTCATGACCGAGCACAATGATTTCATTGAAGGCGCATATATTCATTACTCTTTGGATGTTACCGGCATCACGGACCGTGAAGAGGGCGTTTACTACACCAGGAACGATGACGGAAATTTCAAGACGATCCCCTTTACCCAGGAAGAGATCGTTAATGATCCTGTTGCGGAAGACTGGTATTACGGACCTATCAGACTTGGGAAAGCAGCCTGGACAAAGCCTTATTACGACTACAGCGTAGATGAACACATTATCTCATACATAGAGCCGGTATTTATAGGCGATACTCCGGTTGCTGTCATCGGGATCGACATCAGTTTTACCAGGGTTATCAACTGGGTCGACACATTCTCGTATCAGGAGTCCGGTTATATGTTCCTCAAAGAAGCTGACGGAACAGTCCACTACCACTACGATGATCTCGTAAACGGTGACACGCACGGAGACGAGATGGACCTGGTACAAGAGAATGGGGACCTGATGGATAAACCTGCGACCGGCAAGGAACTTGTCAGATACGATTTTGAAGGCAGAGAACGTGCGATGGCTTTTGTTACGCTCAGAAACGGCATGAAGCTCGTTCTTTGCGATGGCTATGCCAATATTTACAGAGAAAGAGACAACGCTGTCGTCCTCATGATCATCCTGTCCGTCTTAATTACCATGCTGATCGCCATCGTTGCAGTCGTCATGGTCAACCGCATAACCGATCCGTTAAGGAAGATCACCGAAGCTGCACGTGCGGTAAGCGAGAATAATTTTGATGTTGATCTTCCTCCGGAGAATGACGATGAGATCGGCGAGCTCTCAAAAATGACCAGGCTCGCGATCGAGAATGCCCGTGCAAGAGCAGAGAAGGCCGCATCAAAGGTCAGGGAACAGGAACGTCAGATCGAGAAGAGCGCAAAGGTATTGAAGCAGCAGGGTGATGACCTTATCGCCATGAAGAACCTTGCGTATGTGGATTCTCTTACAAACGTTAAGAATAAGCACGCTTACGATGATACGGTTGAATACATCAACGAGAAGATCAGGAACGGTACAGCTGAATTCGCCGTCATCATGTGCGACTTAAACTACTTAAAGCACATCAACGACAACTTAGGCCACATAGCAGGTGACGAAGCTATCCGGAAGACCGCATCGATCCTCTGCAAGGCATTCCCATTAAGTACTGTCTTCAGGATCGGCGGAGACGAATTTGCCGTCTTACCCACAGGTCTTGATTATGCCAGGATCGATGAAAAGCTCGATGCATTGAAGACGATGATCGAAAGCCAGAAAAACATATCTGATAACTATCTTGAGCGCATCTCCCTGGCATTCGGCTGCGCATTCTTCGAACGCGGAAAAGACACAACTTACCAGGAAGTCTTTGAGCGTGCCGACAAGATCATGTACGAAGAAAAAAAGAAGATCCACGCAAGAGACGGAATCTCAACAGACAGGTAATGAGATAAAAAGCAGTTCGCTAAAAAATTCAGGTTAAGGAGGCATGATAAAAAGTAAAACAGGGGCGATGTGAAAGCTATCATGGTTGTATTATTCAGGTACAACAGTGA
>SVIZ01000013.1 GCA_015069205.1 Oscillospiraceae bacterium | reverse complement strand
TCTGCAGAAACTATTTAATAGAAAGAAACCAAAAATGCTAAAAGTACTATTCGTATGTCACGGCAACATTTGCCGTTCAACAATGGCACAGTTTATGTTCCAGGATATGGTCAACAAGAAAGGGCTTGCAGACCGTTTTTATATTGACTCTGCTGCCACAAGCACGGAAGAGATCGGAAACGGTCCGCACTATGGTACGGTCGGTAAGATGAGAGAGGTCGGCATACCGGTCCTACCGCACCGTGCGCGACAGATGACACGCGCCGACTATCAGAACTTCGATTACCTGATCGGCATGGATTCATATAACATCAGGAATATGTCAAGGATCGCAGGCGGTGATCCCGACGGAAAGATATATCAGATGCTCTCCTTTGCGGGCAGCACAAGGAGCATTGCAGATCCCTGGTACACGGGTAATTTCGATGAGACATATTCTGATCTTGTGGAAGGTCTTGAGGCATTTATGAAGCACCTGGAAACTGAGATGTTATAATTCAGGTATATTCATTAAGGGGGATAGTATGAATACTTTTAAGAAGATCGCTTGCTCGTTCATGGCACTTGCCGTAGTAGTCGGATGTACTGCCTGTGCTTCCAAGACTTTCGACCATAAGAAAGCCGTCAAATTCTGCGAAGACGAAGGGTATGAGATGTACGATGACGCGGAAGATTATGCCGATGCATTTAATGAGATCATAATTGGCGACAGACCGGGTGAAAGAGCTTATATCCATGCAGTTAAAGACGGTGCACAGGATGTCTACGATTCGGTCTTTAACCGTTTCGAAGCTTATCCGGAATGCGACGTAAATGAAGCAACGTCTTTTATATTCTTCGATGATGACGTTTTCGTTCAGGGTTACGTGCTGACCTTCGATGACGCAAAAGGTGCCGAGAAGGTGTATAAGTCCTATGCCAGACATATGAAAGATTATGGAGAGACGGGCGAAGATAAAGGCTATTCCTATTTCATCATGGAAAGAAAATACAGTGATAACCTGAAACAGTATTGCGGCTTCTATCAGAAGAACAATTCGGTATTGTTCGTACAGTGCAATTACAAAAAGCCGACCATGGTTGATGAGATCTGTGAGAACTTCGGTGTAATATCACCTTCTGAAGCATAAGGATATAATTGATTCATAAAATACTTTTTCGCGGAGGGATAACATGAAAGCACTTAAGAGAATCGCCTGCTCAGTATTGGCACTTGCAATGGTAGTCGGTCTTACCGCCTGCGCACCTAAGGGATTCAGTCATAAAACGATGCAGAAGTTCTGTGATGAGCAGGATTTCGAGCTGTTGGATGATGAGGGCGATTTCTATGAGGAATTCGTGGCAAAGACCGCTGGCCAGTCAGACGACGGCGTATATTTCTACGGCAAAGATAAAGATGCCCAGAAGGTCTATAAGAAGATCATTAACCGCTTCGAAGATTTCAAAAAGTACGATGTTACCGAAGTAACGGGTTACGCATATAGCGACAACGACGGATTATCCATAGGCTTTGTGTTTACATTCCAGAACGAAGATGATGCAAAGAAATTCTGGAAAGAGTATGGAAAAGCATTTGCCGGCGGCGGTGAAAAAGGTGATGAGAAGGGTTATTCCTACTATATCTCATATGTTGAAAGCACCTCAACACGTGTATCTCTTGCAGGTGTCTATCTTAAGGGAAATACCGTGCTGATCATCAGATGCCTCAGCGAAGATACAGATCTCACTGAAGATCTCTGCGAGGCTTATGGCGTCATATCGCCTTCTGAGGCTTGACGTGATCCTCGTCTATTACCTGATCTTAGTTAATCTTGCAGCGTTCATTCTTTACGGAATGGACAAGTCTTACGCGAAAAAAGGCGCGCGGAGGATTCCCGAAAGGACATTGCTGTTCTGGGCGTGGATCGGCGGTTCCACAGGTGCGTTTCTCGGCATGCGGCTCTTCCACCACAAGACACTGAAACCGAAGTTCTTCGTGGTTCCCGTGCTCATGGCATTGGAAGTCGTCTTATGCGCGTTCTGCCTTGTTCAGAACTATTCTCTTAAGACAAGCAGTTACGATGTTGATCTGGGTTTGTCTGACGACATAAAGATCGTTCAGGTGTCAGATCTTCACAACCAGTTCTTTGGAATTAGACAGTCCGTTTTGCTGGACCAAATTGAAGCTATAGATCCTGACATCATTGTTGTTACAGGCGACATCGTTGATTCAACGCACACATCTTATTCCATTGCGATGGACTTCATCGAAGGTGCGGTAAAGATAGCTCCCGTTTACTATGTCACGGGCAACCATGAGAACAGGCTGCAAGGTGATAAACTTGATAAGTTCTACGATGACATGCGTGCATCGGGCGTCATATTCTTAGATGACACTTACGTCGATATGGGTGAATACAATCTTGCAGGCATCGCCGATTCATCACTAGAATCGTTTGACGCCTACCCTGCTTTTACTGATGAGAAGCCTGTAGTAATGCTTGCGCACGAACCTGATTATGTCTCACTCTATCAGTCTTTAGGCGCAGATCTCGTGCTGACAGGACACGTGCACGGCGGACAGATAATCATCCCGGGCAAGGGCGGTATGCTGTCACCTGACTTTACTTTCTTCCCTGAACTTTATGAGGGCATGCATTCTTATGGCTCCATGACGCTCATCGTAAGCCGCGGCCTCGGCAACAGCGTTGCACCTGTCAGGATCAATAACTTTCCGGAGCTGGTCGTAATTAACGTAACTTAATGGTTTATTGACCGTGAGTGTGTTGCACCCCGCTCTTCAGCCGTGTAAAATTTCTTTATGGAATACTCAAGAACGGTCACAACCGAATACGGACTTGTAAGAGGCATCGTCAAAGACGGATGTGAGGAATACCTCGGAATCCCGTTTGCATTGCCTCCTGTAGGCGACCTTGCTTTTAAGCATCCTCTTCCGCCCGAGTCCTGGGAAGGCGTTCTGGATGCCACCAAGGCCCCTATAAGCCCTGTTCAGGGACGCGGAAGGTCCACCATTCAGGCTGACGGCAAGGATTGTCTCTACCTTAATATTTTCGTGCCTAAGGGATTGGAATACGGATCACCTGTCATGGTGTGGTTCTACGGCGGCTCTTATGCTAACGGCGGATGCGGTAAGGTAACTGAAGATTCTGAAGAGCTTTACTACGACATGGCCAAGGTCGCTATCGACTCAAAGACCGTCGTCGTAAGCTTCAACTACCGCTTAAATCTTGAAGGATTCTTAAATCTCAATTTCCTCGACAAGAACTTTGACAAGAGCAACGGCCTTTTTGACCAGATGGCTGCGCTCAAGTTCATCCGTAATAACATTCACCGCTTCGGCGGAGATGCCGATAACGTTACCGTCTTCGGACAGTCCGCAGGCGCCGCATGCATCCTTGCGCTGCTCGGCATGCCCGAAGCAAAACTCCTGTTCGACAAGGCGATCTTAATGTCACCATGCGCCAAATCTTTCTGGACAGAGCAGCAGAGTGAGCATCTCACACGTAAATATCTCGGATACCTTGAGGTTAAGGAGAACGAGCTTTATAAATTAAAAGATCTGCCTAAATGGAAGATCCACGAAGCAAACAAGAAGCTTCGTGAATTCGTATTCCGCGAAGGCAATTCAAACTGTGCTTTCTCACCTGTCATTGACGGAGAGGTAATAAAAGGCTGGCCGGCAGATCTTGCCAAAGAGTCCAAAAAGCCGGTCATTATCGGAACATGCGCTCAGGAAGGCGATGCTTTCATATGCAACATCCCGACCGCTGCCCTTCCGCTTGCTGCATACTGGTTCAAGTTTAAGTTCAGACCGGGTCCGGGTGCTCGCCGCAAGATGTCAGATGACTTCACTTCGTTCTACTACGTTGAACCTTCACGTGACGTTGCACGCAATATCAAGGGACCTTCCTGGGTCTATGAATATGTCTATATGACACCCGACATCGAAAAGCGCGGCGCCGGGTGCTTTCACGCAAGCGACGTTCCGGTCATGCTGGACAAGTCCGCTCCGTATTGCAAAGTCGAAGATCCCGTCTCACGCCGTGTCGGTGAGAAGATCAGGGAACTCTGGGGTGAGTTTGCCAAGACGGGCAAGGCTCCCTGGCCGATGTATAAGGACAATGAGTTCATCCAGCCTATAAAGTAATCCGTGGGGTCTTCTCCGATGATTCTACAGCGCCATTCCGGAGCCTTTTCGAAGCCCCGGTAACATTGTTAAAGACCTACTTTTTTGGTTTTTTGTTGTGTTCTTGAACAAGATATTCTTTTTATGTTCAACTTTGTCTGAAAACTCTTTAATTCCTTTATTCCCTTCACTATAATAGGTTAGTGCTTTATTGACCTATGGAGGATTCAAAATGGTTGTATCTACAAAAGGACGTTACGCACTCCGCGTAATGATCGACATCGCTAAGTCCGGCAAGGATTCTTATGTCACGTTAAGCGGCATCGCCGAAAGACAGGGCCTTTCCGAGAAATATCTTGAATCCATCATAAAGATGCTCGTCCAGAACAACCTCGTTAAGGGCCTCCGCGGCAAGAACGGCGGCTACAAGCTCGCGCGCGATCCCAATGAGATCACGGCATGGGACATCATCTCCGTTACTGAGAACGACTTCTACGTCGTAGCATGCATGGATCCCAACGCGCCCAAGTGCGACCGCGTCGCTTCATGTGTCACACTCCCCATGTGGAAGGAATTCAGCGAAGAGATGCAGAAATTCTTTCAGAAGTACACTATCGCTGAGCTGGCTGCAAAGGAAAGCTGATAGTCAGGATTATATTAGTTGATGATCAGGGGGCTGTCTCAAATGAGACGGCCTTTTGTTATTTAGTATGGATTATAGCGAACTTCAGAGTTTGCCCTCCGTTTTCCTGGCCGCTAAAAATCAGAAAAAAGTCACGATGTACATTTTTCGCGATTTCCGACTCGAAAATTGCACAAAAACAGCTTTTTATGCAATTTTACGGCATTATTTGACAAAAAATGTACATCGCTGTGCTATCAGAGAACGACTAAAAGTCACAGTATACTATGACGGTTACTGTGATTTTTGGGAATGGGAAGGCAGGATCAGAGTCCCCTCTCCTTCAGTCCGTGCACTAAGTTGATGTAGAATTCGCGGATGTCGAAGCCGTCGATGTTTTCGCGGTTGAGGTCGATCATGTCGGCATGGGAGATGCCGCGGAGGCCTTTGTTTGTGAGAAAGTGGTATTCGGAACCCCACTGGAAGGACTCTTCGCCGACGAGGCCGTCGTTGAAGCCGTCGAAATGCTTGACGAAGTGATAGCTCATGTTGAGAGGGAACTTGCCGCTCGTGGCGTGGTTCAGCTTGGAGCCGAAGCTCTGGGTGTAGATGCCGTCGAACTGTGACTGCATCGGAGCCATCTCGGCGTTAAGGCGCGCGACACCGTCTTTTGTGAGGTCGGTGACGGCGCTTATGAAGTCGGGGTTTGTGTCGCCCAATGCTTTCGCGCCTTTGTTATATGCTGCGGCAACCGTGTTCTTGAGATTCTCGGGTGCCTTGTTCATGAGATACTCTGCAAATTCGCAGCCTCTGTGCGGTGTGTTGATCGTTGTGAGGGATGCGACATAAGGAGCCATGCCGAGCATCGTGATGCAGTATCTGGAGTCGAGGCCGCCCTTACTGTGGGCGATGATGTTGACCTTCTCTGCGCCCGTTGCCTCAATGACTTTGACGATGGCTTTCTTAATCTGGAGAGCGCATGAAGGAACGTTGCCTGCTGATTCCTGGCCGCCGTAGAAGATGGTCGCGCCGTTCTTGATGAGCTCTGCGGGTACACGGCCCCAGTAGTTTAAGTGTTCTGAATCTCTGAAGAAAACGCCGTGGACCATGAGGATTGGATATTTGGTCTTGCAGAGCTGCTCAGGAATCCTCGCTTCGTTGCGCCAATATCTCTCGCTCTCCTCTCTTACTTCCCTGCCGGTGATCTTTACGATCAATGAGAGAACGAAGAGGTTTGCAACGGGAATCATGCCGCAGAAGATTCCGAGCAGACGCTTGCTGATGCCGATCTGCTTGGATGTTAAGTAAACGATTATTATGCCGGTCCAGAAAAATATGTTAAGAAGCACTATCGTGACGACTGCATAAGTGATTATCGTAGTCCAGCCCAGGTCTTCGTTGAAGAACAAAGAGACGATGAATACCGGTACCACCACGAGCAGCGTGAACGGAAATACCGATAAGATCGTGGTGCCGTAAGAACATGTCTTAAGCCTTGCGCCTGCAATGCCTGAAGCATAAAGACCCGGAAATACGAATGCCAGTATGGCAAGCACTGCAGTCAGTGCTATAAAGAAATAACTGAACTCGTAAAGGAACGTGCTAAGGCATGCTGCCGTGATAAAGATACCGTCAAAGATCTTGATGACAGGTCTTTGCTTATACATGTTACTGACCTCTTTTCGCCGGTGGGAAATATAAAAGCCCGGCCGTGGAATAATCGTATCCATATATTACATCGGCACAACCCGGGTGTGGGTCATGCCGATGCGGATAGTTTAATTAAATTGCTTACCAGCTTGCGGAGTTACCGAAGTTGTAGTCGTCATTGTAGTCACCCGTACCACCATAACGTTCCCTGTTACTTCTGTCCTGAATGTCGCGGATACGGTCCTCAGGTGAAGGTGTAGGAGTCGGTGTACCCTGGCCCTGGCCGCCGCCCGGTGTAGGTGTCGGTGTGCCTGTACCCTGACCACCCGGAGTAGGTGTAGGTGTGCCTGTACCCTGACCGCCGGGAGTAGGTGTCGGAGTTCCCGTTCCTTCGCCGCCGGGTGTCGGGGTAGGTGTACCGTCGTTACCGCCCGGAGTAGGTGTGGGAGTCTCGCCCTCTCCGCCGGGAGTAGGAGTCGGAGTGCCGTCACCGGGAGTCGGTGTAGGAGTATCTTCTCCGCCGCCCGGTGTAGGAGTAGGAGTCTCCTGACCACCTTGAGGCGTAGGTGTCGGTGACTGTTCGCCGCCCTGTGGTGTAGGCGTAGGCGACTGATCCTGTCCCTGCGGTGTAGGTGTCGGAGTTTCCGTTGCATCTGCATCCGGCTTGGGTGAAGGTGTCGGCGTAGCCGTGCCGTTCTCCGGATTCGGAGTAGGCGTTGCCGTAGGTGTCGGCGTCGGCGGATTCTCGTACTGGTTCTTCAGATCCTCGATAAACTGGTTGATCTCGTTATAGAGTTTCTGAGCTGCGTAGTAGTGTCCGTCGTTATTCTCTGTAGCACAGTCGTTCTCTGCGAGGATGCTCTTGGCTGTCTCACAGATCTCGATTACGTCCTTGTAGTTATCCTCGTTGATGTCTTCGACATCGATGGGTGTTACGTAAGACAGAGCATAGTTGACTCTGATCTTGCAGTCGTAAGGTTCGTCAGGTCTTAAGTTAAGAGCGAGCTGATATTCCTGCTTAGCCTTCTGATAGTCGCCCAGCTGATAGAAAACATTACCCTTGTTGAAGTGGTTGATGTAAGGCTGGGTGAAGCCCAAGAAACCTAATTCATTCTGCTGGTAAACACCCTGGCCGTAATTCTCGATCATCTTCCTGTTGCCGACATAGTTGACGACAAGGATGCCGAGGAATGAGGCTGTGAGGATCCAGATTGCAATAGCTATTTTCTTTACCATGCGTCAGGCCCTCCTTTTCACGCTTATGAATTCATAAGCTACTAATGCTGCGAGCGGATAAACGAACCAGAAGTAAACGTCTGCATAGCCGTACTTCGTCGTCTCTTCCTCTTCCGCGTCGAGAAGACCCATTACATCATCGAGAACCGGATCGATATCCTCAGAATCATACATGTGAACATAGGTAAGACCCAGATCGTCAGCGAGCTGCTCGAGGTTATCTTCATCGATATAGGAGATAGCGGGCTCGTAAGGATAAGATCTCTTATCTTCAACGAGGACTACTTCGTCATAGAGTTCGTCGTAGTAATGCATCTGGCCGCCCTTGTCAGTGCCGTAGCCCATGACTGCACCGCCCTCGATACCGTCTGCAATGTCTGCGAAGGAATCGAGTGTGTTCTTGTCCGTATTCTCACCGTCAGTGATGAAGAATACGACTACGTGGCCGTCGCCTAAGATCGTTGCGTTGTCGATCATCTGGCCAAGGAGCTTCTTGGAGACGTTAATGTTCGTACCCGTTGCGTGGTAATCTGCAAGCGGATAGATCGAGTTAACGGCAGACTTGATGTAAGCGGTATCGTCCGTGAAAGGAGCGATGAGGTTTACATCGTTGTTGAAGTCGATAAGGCAGAACTTGGCGCCTACCATCTTTTCCGTGATGTATTCGACGTCGGCCTTAACACCGTTCATACGGGGCTCTGAGCCGTTGTAGTCTTCAGCCATCATGCTGAGCGTGTCGTCGATTACGATTATGCAGTAGCAGTTAAGCTTCTGTCTCATTACTTTTACTTCATCTGATACGTACATGGGTCTTAAGTTGATGGCGAAAAGGAGCAGTACGATGAGGCACTGTCTGACATAAGGGATTATGCCTTTTCGCTTGATAGCCAAAAGACCGATGCAGATTATGACCATTAACCAGATGGGAATCATAGGTTCAAAAGTTATTTTATCCATCTGTTTACACCTTCAATATAAATGCTACGAGGAGCATAAGACTAAGTGAGAGGAGCAGGAGCCTGAAAACCTTCTCCGGCGTCTCATTCTCGACTATCTCGTACTGTGTATCGTCGAGTGTTGCGATCTGCGCTCTGATGTCATCAACGATATTCTCAACGATATCGCTGTCTTCACCGTAGTAGAACGTTCCGCCCGTACCTTCGACGACATCCTTCATCATCTTTCTGTCAGCATCGACCATCTTCTCCGTGCCTACACCGAAGACCACGATGTCTCTGTCCTGGCACATCTGTCCTGCTTCAGGAAGTGTGATGATCTCTTCGCCCAAAAGCTCGTTATCCGTTGAGAGGATGATGACTCTTGTACGGTCGGGCTTTTCCTCATAGTCATAGAAGTCGAGGCAGGCTGCCGCAAGACCGTCACCGATGATGGAAGAACCTCTCTCCTCGTTATCTACGAGCGTACCGTTACTGATGTATGCGTCCATCTCATAGAGCTTGTCTGAGAAGAGGATCTTGCCGTTCATGTAATCGAGTCTCATCTTGAGGCCTTCCTTGACCTTATCCAGGACTTCGATGATGTAGTTGTAGTCATTTGTCAAAGGGCAGAGAAGGACCGGAGACGAGTTGAAGATAACGATGCCGAATCTCTCGCCGTTAAGTTCTCTTACTACGTCTTCGAGCTTGTCGATGAGCTCTGCGTTCAGGTTGTCGCATGTTGTGGAGATATCCATGCAGAGCATGATGTCTCTGTTGTAGTTTGCGAGCTGCTTGGACTCTGTCTTGTAAGGTCTTGCCATGAGGAAGCCTGACAGAAGGATGCTCGTGATGATAAGCACGATAAGAACATACTTTAGGATTACGTGCCAGACGAGTCTTGTCTTAAACATAGAGTCGTTCTTGAGGTAATCCGGCAGATATGTCTTCTTGCCGCCCTTATACTTTCTCTTCATTTTGAACGTGATGAACATGACGATAAGGAATACCGCTGCCACACCCGCACAGATATATAAAGCTATTGGATTCTTCAGTTCCATTCAGACACTAATCTCCTTGACTTTGCCAAATGATCCCTAACGTCACCTTCCGAAATCTGGTCGAACTCCGGCTGATAGTATTCGCCGACGAGCTTTGCAAGATCCTTATACTCGGTTGCGTTGATCTCGTACAATGCGAACTTATCAACTTCAGTACCTGTTGCTCTGTAAACAAAGTCTCTTACGACACGGCTCATGCCCTCGTAAGCAGGTCTGACCTTCGTGGTATCCTCATTGAACTTAGCTTCAATGCCGTCAAGCAATGCAAGATATTCGGCCTTGAGCTTCGTCATGTCGGGTTTTACGAAAACTTTTTGCTCGACAACTTCCTCTGTCTGCTTCTGCTTGAGCTCCATGTTCTTAAGGATCGTGTAAAGGAACATGAGGATGATCGCAACGGTGAGTACGGCAAGTACCGCTCCCGTAATGATTATCGGAAGTTGTGAGAAATCAAATAATCTTCTTAAGTTTATCGTCGTTTCCATAACTCTTGTTTCTGTCTTTTACTTACTTGTTCTTTAGATCACTCAACTGTTCTTATTCCGTTTTGGGTCTATTGCTTAGTTGACTGATTTGTTCTTTTCGAGAAGCTCTGCGATCTTACTGTCGACTCTTGTCGCAGTATCGACATTGACATATGGTATGCCGTATCTGTTAAGCTTCTTCTCAGCCTGCTTCTCCAGCTCTTCCATTACCTTGTGCTGCTTCTTCTGCAAAGCCTTGCTCTGCGCGAGGAACGGCGGGAGGTAACCCTGTGTTTCAACGTTATATACCTTCTTACCGAAGATATCGGTGTCGCTGACCTTGATGAGAAGGCAGTCGTGTACCATTGTGATCTGACCCAAAAGATTTTCCTTGAGGTTGCAGACACCCTCGGTGTCAGTAACCATTACCACGATCATGCGCCTCTTGATGTTGTGCATGATGTAGCTGAGGATCCCGTTAAGGTCAGACTTGTTGGTCTGTGTAAGGCATTTAGCGTAACCTTCGAGAAGGAACTCGAGATTGAGGAAGCCCGTCTTGAAAGGGGATCTCTCCATCTTGTCGTCGTGATAGTAAAGTCCGCTTACATAATCGCCGTTATCGGTAACCATGTATCCCAAAGTGCCACCGGCCATAAGAGCAACTTCGCCCTTATCCTCACCTGTCTTGGTGTGGCCGAGCATCCTGTGGTTGGCGTCCATTACCAGCATGATGTTGTGCTTCTTCTCGGCTATATAAGATCTGATAAGTACTTTCTGGGATCTTGACGTTGCCTTCCAGTCGATATCCTTGATATCGTCACCGGGCACATACTCACGGAGCTCGTCGAAATTCATACTCCTGCCCTTATAGATGGAGTTGTATGAACCGTCGAGAACTCTGCTCGTCGTCTTATCCGTAGCTATCGTCTTATAACGCTTAAGCCCGAATTTAATTTTCGAGACGTAGTCTAAGTTCATGGAGTAACGATTGCTCCGACAATTGCATCAACGATGGTTTCTTCCTTTACGCCGTCAGCGATGGCAGCGAAGTTAAGCATGATTCTGTGACGCATAACTTCATGTCTCATTGCCTTAACGTCGTCAGGTGTTACATAAGCTCTGCCCTGGATGAGAGCTACAGCCTTGGATACTTCCATGAATGCGATAGCAGCACGTGTGGAAGAACCCATTGCAATGTAGTTTGCAAGGTTGGGTGAGATGTACTTCGCGGGATCACGTGTAGCCTGAACGATATCAACAATGTACTTCTTGATAGCAGGTGAGATATAAACCTTCTTGCAAAGACCCTGTAAGAACTCGATGTCATCGATCGTAACGACAGCCTTGGAAGATGTGAATACATCACCCTCGATCCTGTTGAGGATCTCGACCTCGTCCTTAACGTTAGGATATGTAATTACTTCCTTAAGAAGGAATCTGTCCTGCTGAGCCTCGGAAAGTTCATAAGTACCTTCCTGCTCGATCGGGTTCTGTGTAGCGATAACAATGAATACCGGAGGGAGCTTGAATGTCTGTCCGCCGATACTTACCGATCTCTCCTGCATAGCTTCGAGCATGGCGCTCTGTGTCTTAGCTGATGAACGGTTGATCTCGTCCAGGAGCAGGAAGTTAGCGTAAACAGGTCCGATCTTTGTCTCGAACGTGTTGTTAGTCATGTTAAATGTCTGCGTACCGATGATGTCGGAAGGCAGAAGGTCAGGCGTACACTGAACTCTCGAGAAGGATCCGCCGACTGCCTCAGTCATAACTTTTGCAGCGGTTGTCTTCGCAAGACCAGGTACGGACTCGAGCAGGATGTGGCCGTTCGCGATCATGGAGACCAGGAGCGAAACGCCAAGCTGTGACTGACCTACGATCTTGGAATTGTAGTAAGTCCTGATGTTGTTGATGATCGAATTGGCTCTGGCGAGCTCATCAACATTGATGTTCATTACGAGTTGTTCAGCCATAAAAACCTCTCATTCTTTGCGCTTTGCCGCCCTTTAACGGCCCGCGCTTATTAACCGTAAAAATATTTTGACTTGCCTATTATACTATCTAAGGCGCGAAATTTATAAGAATTTTGTAAGAATGCTTCACTTTTGCGCCATTTTCGTGGTATTTCCCATTTTGTTTTATTTCCTTTCTTATGTTTTCACACTATTTGTACAGATAAGATTAGGGAAATGTTGCAGTGGGGAGAAAATTTTTTTTGCAGGCAGCGGGAAGCCCGTGTTTATGGGGTCTCCTAAAAAAAGTCACACTAAAAGTCACAGTGCACTATGACGGTTACTGTGATTTTTTCGAGCCTTTATTCAAAAATCACACTAAAAGTCACACTACACTATGACGGTTACTGTGATTTTTCGAAAATGAGAAGGCATAACGCTGCGGCCTCTTACTCCACAATTACCCACATGGCAGGGCGGACGCCGATGTAGTTGTATCTGCACAGGATGCCTGCTTCCTGGACGACGCCGCGATGGTCGACATAGCCGATGAAACCGCCGGAGGCGCCGGGTGTTCTGAGCCACCAGAGACAGTATCCGTTTGGGTCGACGTAAAGATTACGGTCATTTCCAGCGCTCACACCAGGACCGGCTTTTCTGGAGCTGTCAGTGGGGAAATATTTATTTACTTCATCAAGGCTTAAGACGAAGATCTTGTCCTCAGTGTCGGGTCCGGCATAGGTTCCGTAATTGCGGTTAGTATTATTCTCAACCGGTGTGGTGACAATGAGATTCTGTTCGCCCGAGAAGAAAGCGTCGTTATAAAACGTGTTGTTCAGCCAGGTTCTCAGAGAAGAATCTTCCCAGGTGACATCACCTTCAGAATAGTTATATGGATATGCGCAGACGACATTGGTAGCGACAAGGAGTGCTTTGTTATCCACGCGGTCGACGATCTGCCAGACAACGCTCTGGGAGCCGTAATTACCAAAGTAGACGATGTCGTCAGATCTTATATTGACCAGACTCGTGTCGAGGTTTGTGTTTGTTTCTTCGGTCGTAGCTGCAGTTGTAGCCTCTGTAGTGGTGATGGCCGTTGTCTCAGTTATAGCAGCAGTCTCTTCGCTTCTTAATGCAGAAGCGGATACGCGGATGGCGGGACGTATGCCCAGATTCCAGATGTTGTTAAGGTCGCCTCTGTAGTAGATGTAACCGTCAAGGCGCACACTTGCAGCACATCCGGCATCGTGACCGGGGGTTCTTAGCCACCAGTTACAGTAACCGGCAGCGTCCGTGTATAATCCGGGATAACTGTTCGGGCCGAGCGCTGGCTTGGCCTTGAGATCTGCTTCGGTCGCAAAATACTTGATGACTTCATCTGCACTAAGTATGAATACCCTGTCATAGACATCCTTGCCAGCGTAGACATTGTATTTCAGGTTGTCTTTATTGACTATCTTGGACTCTGCTATCTGAGCCTGTTCTTCATCGCTGAATGCATTTTCGAAAAATTCAGAGTTAAGCCATGATCTTAACGTGCAGGTCTCCCATGACTGATCCTCGTAATCAGGGTCATCGAATTCGATGTCGTTATAGAGCCTTGCATCCAGTACGTCTTTTGAGATCAGGAGCTTATTGCCATCTCTGTCGGAATCAAGAACGAGCCATTCGATGTCCTGTCCATTGTAGTTTCCGAAAACAACGGTCTCGGCATTTGCGAGAGTCACTTTCCCTTTTGTCGCATCCTTCGGTCTATAAGAACAACCGGCAGCTGATACTGCTAAAACTAAAGTCATAAGCGCTGCAATGATTTTTTTCATGTTGATCACCTCCGCTTTGACTTCAGTTTTCGATGCTGACCCACATGGCAGGTCTGATGCCGTAATAATCCCAGCTGACGTTAACGTCTTCCGAGCGCAGTTCGCCTATGGCAAGACAATATTCATCGCGGTAACCCGTGTCACGGACGAGCCAGATGGCAGTGTTGTCTATTTCTAATTCAACTCCCTGATCTTTGGCATATCTGGTGGGGTAAGCGAGAAGTTCTTTGCCTTCGTATGCAATGAGGTGATGGACTTCAAGCTCGCTTAAAAGGAAGATCCTGTCGGTGACGTTATCCTGGTCATCAAGCTCTGTCTTCAGGATTATGTTTTTCTCGGCAGAAGAAAATGCGTAGTTATAAAAGCTGCCGTTAAGCCATGATCTGAGTGAGCACTTCTTCCATGACGTCTCCTTTTTCGTATTGTTGAAAGCTCTGGCATCGATGACATACTTCGAAAGTAATAGTGCCTTATCGTCCTGGACATCAAGGACTATCCACTCGATGTCCTGACCGCCGTAATTGCCCATGATGACGGTCCCATTGACGTCAATCTGAGGTGCCGGCCTGGATGAAGAACATCCGCAGCAGAGAATGCCTGAGATAAAAACGGAAATCAATAAAAGAGCAGCAGTTATCTTCTTGTTCATATAACTTGTCCCTCACGCGAAAAAGACAGACAGATCCTGTCAAATACCTTGTCCCACATAGAATATGTTAACACAAGGCAGCCTTGACGGCTAAAAGGCTGATCTGTAAAAAGACTCTGGCAGGTTGCGATAGAGCAGATCACCGTGAAACCGGAAGACAGGTTTTTGCTCATCTTTTTTGGCTGCAAAAAATGAGCAAATAGCTGGTTTTTGACAAAAGACAGGTTTTTGCTCATCTTCTTTAAGCAATTTACATGAGCAAAAAACTGAGCAGCTAAGCCGGGCAAAAGTTGTACAGAAAATTTAGCTGCCGCATTGCAACATTTCCGTTTATATATCTGTATTTAAGACAAGAGCATACGCAAGGGGGATATTGCATATGAATAGAAAAAGGTTCATTTCCGGGTTGCTGGCTGCGGCAGTGCTTATGGGCGCCGCAGCTTGCGACAGGAATGCGGGAAGGAACAAGCCCGCTGACACAAGTGATGATATCACAGGCGTGGAAGACACCGCTGTCACTGACGGCACGATCAAGGTGACGATCGCTGAGACCGGTTCCGGAGATGCTTCCGGAGACGCTGACGCAGGCACTGATGCAATCACTGACAAAGGCACTGACAAAGGCGCTTACACAGACACTGATTCATCCGGCAAAACAGATGTCACCACGGCGGGCTTGCCGGTGCCGACAGGTGAATACGATCCGATCGTTTTCATGTATACATACTCGAACATGGCGTGGCGCTATGAAACGATGTGCACGCTGATAACGGCAAGCGGCGAGGTTTATATTTTCAGGGACAATCCGGCAGTGTCGATGATGCATAACGGACGCGATATAGAGCTGGAATATCTCAAGGAATATGCGGAGCCGTCATGGCACTTGGATCACGAAGACATTGAAGAGCTCTATGAGGTCTGCTGCGCAGTAGCGCCTGACGTTGAGACTGATATGGTGCACGCAGCTTATGACAGAGGCGAATACAAATTCACATGCATTGATCAGGAGACGGGCCGTGAGATAACGGTATCCGTTGACGGCGATTACAGGATGGAGACTGACGATCCTACGCTTAAAGAGGCGCAGGAGCTTTCTGGGGACCTCCTTGCGGGCATCAAGGGTCCTATCACGGATCTCAAGCTCAATCTGTATTCTTATTGCATAAGCGCGCCTTATGGCGGTACGGAACTTATAGGAACGCATTTGGTTTTCGACAGCTTTGAAAAGCTTGCCCGGTACTGCGAAGAAAACGGGATAGAGCTTGATGCCGATGCTGCAAGGGAACAGTTTGAAGAGGCGTCTTACATAATGCTGCAGGTTTTCGATACGGACCAGAGACTGAGCGGAGTGCTTATCACGGATGATGAAGTGCTGCAGCTCCTGCCTTCGCTTGAAGCATTTGAATACGACCCTGCATATGACGGCAAGGTCGGTGTAGGCATGTGGAGATTTGAGGGTTTTGAGGAGGGCAGCTACGTTGACGAGAACGGCGACCCGTGGGTCTTGTACGGATAAGAATTACTCCGCGCCCTGCTCTACCAGTTTCTCGTGTTCTTTCTGGATCTTCTCATCGTATGAGAGCATCGGCTTTACGCCCTCCTTGTTCTTGATGCGGCGGGCAACATAGTTGTCGGTGAGCTTCATGACCAGAGGACAGAGCGAGATGACACCTATCAGGTTGGGGATCATCATAAGGCCGTTGAACGTGTCGGAGATGTCCCATGCGAGTGAGCTTTCCATGACGGCGCCGAAAATGATCATGATTACGAAGATGACTTTATAGACCTTCGCAGCTATTGTGCCTACGGATCCGAAGAGGTATTCGATCGCCTTGCTGCCATAGTGGGACCACCCGAGGACGGTCGTAAATGCGAAGAGCAGGATGGCGACGGCGATGAACCATTCACCTCCGATACCGAATACATTGCTGAAAGCTTTTGCAACAAGAGTTGCGTCATCGACGCCTTCTTTTACGAGGCCCGTCTCAAGGTCGATGTAGCCTGAAGTGAGTACTACAAGAGCTGTCATTGTGCAGACGACGAAGGTGTCGGCGAAGACTTCGAAGATGCCCCACATGCCCTGCTTGACGGGTTCCTTAACGTCGGAATTCGAATGGACCATAACGGATGAACCGAGGCCGGCTTCGTTGGAGAAGACGCCGCGCTTACACCCCTGAGTGATCACCTGCTTGATGGCGATGCCTGCAGTTGCTCCGGCAACTGCCTTGATGCCGAATGCGAACTTAAAGATCGCGCCGAATGCGGCGGGAAGTGATGCGAAGTTTAAGACAACGAGGGCAAGAGCACCGATGATATAAGCGATTGCCATAAAGGGAACGACCTTTTCTGCAACTGCGGCAATCCACTTAAGGCCGCCTATTATGATGACTCCTACGCCGATCATGAGGAAGATGCCGATCGCAAGTGGCACTACCCTGACAGAGCCGTCCAATATTGCCAGTTCTTTTAGATCCTGAGGGAAGAATGCTGATTCGAGATTTAATGTGATCTTGTTGATCTGGCCCATGTTGCCGATGCCGAAAGATGCGAGCGTAGCGAAGATGGCAAAAAGGATGGCCAGGATCTTACCGATGTGTTTGCAGCCCTTGTAGTTTCCGAGGCCGTCCTGGAGGTAGTACATCGCGCCGCCGGACCATTCGCCTTCGTTGTTCTTGCGTCTGTAGAAGATGCCGAGAATGTTCTCGGAATAGTTTGTCATCATGCCGAAGAATGCAGCGACCCACATCCAGAAGACCGCGCCCGGGCCGCCTAAGCAGATAGCGGCAGAGACGCCTGCGATGTTACCTGTACCGATCGTTGCTGCCAATGCCGTACAGAGAGCCTGGAACTGGGAAACGGATCCCTTCTCTTTTTTGTTATGGCTCTTCTTGTCGAACACGCCGCCGCCTGTCTTTTTCCACCAGTGCCCTGCGTGGGTGATCTGGAAGAATTTGGTTACGACAGTCATCAAGATGCCCGTTCCGATCAGAAGGAAAAGGCCGATCTTGACCCATACGAAAGAATTCACTGCATCGTTGATGTTCGCAAGACTGGTAAGAAAATCGCTCATAAATCAAGGGGTCTCCCAAAAAACTGATGTTAGAAAAATACACAAGAAAAAGCGTGTTATCAAGGGTTTTGACCCTATAAACACGCGAAAAGCCTTTATCTGTTATGAAATCTTAATATTTATACGCTTTGAGCTACTGACGTGAAACAAATAACATAACCGTCGTACTCGGGCCTGATGACCTTTGCATAAATTCGGTTGTCGCCTTCCTGAAGCATTATGTTGGTCCTGGGCTGCAATTCATAATCGCATGAGATAAGCGCATGCTTTTTATCTGTCGAGATCTTGTAAACTGTTGCCTGGTGGCCTACCGCTTCGACGGTCTTTTCCTTAACTGTGTGGAGATCGTATTTTTTCTTGTCGCAGTCCGTCCAGACGATGACTGAATAGTTGGTATCGACAGAAAGGCCGTCTAACTTAGAAACTTCGTAGTACTTGAGTTCATCCTTGGCACCCTTGGGAAGGAAGCTTCCTTCAGAACAGGATTCGAACTCGCCCGTAAGCATTTGTCTTGTGTGCTCAGTGATGAGGATCTGGCCTCCGACAGTAAGGCCCTCAAGCCTTCCGGCGATGTTTACCGTCTGGCCCATGCAGCCGTACTTCATCTTGTTCTCTGAACCAATGTTGCCCACAACAACGCTGCCGGTATTGATGCCGATGCCCATTGCGAGTTCGGGATAACCGTTTTCTTCAGTCCACTTGTTGACTTCCTTGATCGCATTCTGCATTCCGATGGCGCACTTGACCGCATTGGACGCATGGTCGGGCATTTCCTTGGGCGCGCCGAAAACGACGAAGATACCGTCGCCCAAAAACTCGATTACCGTGCCGCCGTACTGGGAGATGACGGCGACCATTGCCTCGAAATAGTGATTGAGGAGACCGATGAGGCTCTGGGCCGGCATTTTCGATGAGAGCGCGGTAAAGCCTCTAAGATCGCTCATGAGTATCGTAACTTCCTGCGTGAGGCCGCCTCTCTTCTGACCTTCGGCGGTCGTAAGAACGTAGTCGGCGATGTCAGGAGATGTGTATCTTGCGAAAGCGGATCTGACCTGGATGAGCTTAGTGAGGTCCGTGATGACGACGAGGTAAACTGCCATGTCGTCTTTCTTGAAATAGTTGAGCCTGACGTGGAGATTATATTTGGTGCCGTCGTTGCTGACGTAATCGACGATCTCTTCCTGTGCCTTGAGCTTTTGCGCGACCGCATCGATGAAGAGCTGGATCAGGTCGTCGTTGCCTTCAACGAAGGGAATCGCATCCCAGATCTTGATCGCGCTGTCAGCGGAGATCCCGAAGAGTTTTTCTGCCGCCGGATTTGCTTCCAGCAGAACGCCGCCCGAAGAGACGAGACATACTGCGTCTTCCGTGTTCTCGAAAATATAACTGATCTGTTCGGCAGGCATTTTTTCAAACATCTGAAATCTCCGTAAAAATTATTATAGCCGCGGTAATATTGTAACATCCCGCGGCCAAAAAAAATCAGAACAAAAACTGATCAGCTGTTGTAGAGGTCATTGACTTCCTTGCATGCATTAAGGAAATCGTATGTGAGCATCCTTAAGCGGTATGAGAGATGCTTTAAGATCATCTCGACCTTGACGGGTGATTCCTTGAAGAGCTGCTCGAGACCGTCGGGGCGGATGATCTCGACATATGTATCATCACTCTCTGCGACTGCGGTAGCGCTTCTTGCGTCGTCAGAGATCATGCCCATCTCGCCGAAGCATGCGACCGGATAGAGCTCTGTGAGCCTGACCTGATTGGGATCGCCGTAGTTTGAATAGATGCCTACGGTACCGCCGTAAACGATATACATGCACTTGCCGACTTCGCCTTCCTTGAAGATGATCGTGCCCTTCTTATATGTCTCGAGGGTCTCTGTCTTCTGGCCGCTGAGGGAAGCTGATGCTTCACGGAGTGCTTCGGCAGACGGCTTGTCGATGTTGTTCTTGCCTGAAGCGTAGATGTCTATGTACTTCTTGATCTTTGCGAAGACTGATTCGCTCTTCTTATCCTGTGATGCGCGGAGCTCCTTGAGGAGTGCAGCAAGAACGTCGTACTCTGAAGTGAGTGTCTTGATCCTGCTTCCGATGTGATTCATGATCTCGTAGATCATGCCGGGATTCTCAGCGAAGAAACCGTTGAGCTCGTCTGCTGTGATCTCAATCGTACGTACATTATCAACGGCTACAATCGTGTTGCTTCTGGGATATGTCTCGATGACAGCCATCTCACCGAAGAACTCACCGGGATTAAGAACTGTAAGCTCTCTCTCACCTGCTTCGCCGTAGTTGGCGATGACCTTGACGCTTCCTTCAAGGATCTTGAAAAAGCTGTTGCCGGTATCTCCCTGCCTGAAGATGACTTCGCCTTTTGAAAAGTTTCTTTCTGTACTCATGTTGTAGCCCCTTTCGTCAATTATCAATGATTTATTATAACTCGGTTAAACCCTTAAATGGCTTAATTCACACAATGTTTAACATCAATTAACCTGTACTCTCTGTTTTAAAGGGTAACCGCCGCAAGAGGGTAGCTCGCGGCGGCTGGAGGTAAAGTGCATTCCGGATATTCGGGTGACCGGAAAACAATATTATGAAAGAACGGGTTATTATTGGACTTTTTACTGTCTCTTGTTGCCTTTCTTTGACAAGATATCAAATACAACAGCTATAAGGAGAACTGCGCCCTTGGCGATCTTGATCCAGTCCTGGTCGATAGTCATCAGTGACATACCCTGGTTAATAACACCGATGAGGGTAGCGCCGATTACCATTCCCATTACGGTTCCCGATCCGCCGTATGCGGATACACCACCGACAATACAAGCAGCGATAGCATCCATCTCGTAGTTCTGTCCTGCAAATGCGTTAGCGGAACCGAATCTCGTTGTAACGATGAGAGCTGCAAGAACTGTTAAGACTGACATGTTGAGGTATGCAGCAAACATTATGAGTTTGTTGTTGATACCGGAAAGTCTTGCTGTTTCAGCATTTCCGCCGACTGTCATGAAGTGGCGTCCGATCGTTGTCTTCTCGGTAATGATTCCATAGATGATAAGTACTGCAATGATCCAGAGGAGAACTACCGGGATACCGCCGTCATAAGCGAGCTTGAATGTGAGTATGAGGATAACTGCTACTTCAAGAACACTCTTAACGATAACAAACCACATAGGATCTGCTGAATAACCCTTCTTGATCCTGCGCGCACGGCCTGAAAGATTGATGTAAACAATAGCAGCAGCAGCGATAGATCCGATTACTACACAGGGGATGTTGAGCTCACCCCAGGGTGACTCGAAGATCTTTCCCGTGAAGAGTCTTGTGAAAGACTCAGGGAAGTTGGATATAGCAGATGTCTCAGAAACTGTGATAAGGATCTGAGTGCCGAGACCTCTGAATGCAAGGTAACCTGCAAGTGTTGCGATCCACGGTGGAATCTTGAGGTAAGCAATAAGGAAACCTAAGACTGCACCATAAACAAGACCTACTCCAATAACTATAAACAGTGTCAGAGGTGTGCCGACATATTTGATAACGGAGAATACACCTGCAACTGCACCCATGAAGCATACAAAGGAACCTACAGAGAGGTCGATGTTACCGCCGGTGAGCATGCACATGAGCATACCGACACCGAGGATATATACATATGCGTTCTGCTCGATAAGAGAAGTAACATTTGAGGGGGTAAACATGTTACCGCCGGTACCGATTATGAAGAATACGTAGATAACGAAAAGTGCTATTGTCATTACGTTCTTTTTAAGAACATTTCCTATGCTGAAAGTATTCATGCAGTAGCACCTCCCTTCTCAGTTGTCTCAATTTTTTTCTTTTTCTTAGAGCCCTTTCTGCGCATCTGCATGATAACGTCGAAAAGAACTGCTACGAGAAGAACCAGGCCCTTAACTACTGTCTGATAGTTCGGAGGTGTATGGGCAAGGATCATTCCCTGGTTGATGATACCGCAAAGGGCAGCACCAATGATTACACCGCCGACGGAACCTGTACCGCCGTATGCCGAAGCACCGCCGATGAAGCAGGCTGCGATAGCATCCATCTCATAACCCAGACCGTATGTAGGCTGTGAACCCATAAGTCTTGCGATATTGAGGACACCTGCGAAACCGGCGAGAAGTCCCATGAGTGTGTAAGCACTGAACATAACCATCTTCGTGTTGATACCGGAAAGTCTTGTAGCCTTTTCGTTACCGCCGACAGCATAGAGATTACGGCCGAGAGTTGTTTTCGAGGTGATGTAAGCGAATGTACCGAGTACGAGAGCGATCCAGATAAGAACCGTAGGAATACCCTTATACTGAGCGAGCTTGTATGCGATCCAAACAACAACCGCATCGATAAGACCCGTCTTAATGACCAAAGTGATCAGTGAATCAACTTTATAACCCTTCTTTACGAGGTTTACACGGTTGACCAATGTAAAGACAGTATATCCGGCTGCAATGAGGATACCGGCAAACAGACATGTCTTGTTAAGTCCCATGTCAGGTCCGATGCCTGCCAAAAAATCAGGGATATAGCAGGTATCACCGCCGCCGAAGATATTAAGGAATGTCTTGTCTGTAACCTGATATGCGAAGCCCTTCATGATAAGATTTGCAAGTCCTCTGAAGGCCAGCATGCCTACGAGTGTTGCAATGAACGGAGGAACCTTTACATAAGCGATCCAGAATCCGTGCCATGCACCTACCAGAACTCCCATGACGAGCATGGCGATTACTGCTATAGGCCAGGGGAGGTTTGCATCCATGATGATCGCACCGACACCGCCTGCAAGACAAACTACTGATCCTACTGAGAGGTCGATGTTACCACCGGTTAAGATACAGAGGAGCATACCTGTTCCAAGTACGAAAACGTATGCGTTCTGTGATATTAAGTTATTAATGTTCTGAGGCAGTAAAGACTGACCGCCCGTGATGAAGTAGAATAAAAATACAACACCAACCGTAACGATAAGCATCATGTACTTTCTCAGAAAGTTTTTTACCTTTGATCCACTCATCGTTGTGCCTCACTTCCCGACTTAACTATGCAAGCCATAATATTCTCTTGTGTTGCCTCGGAAGCTTTCATCTCTCCTACGATCTTAGCCTGGTTCATGATGTAGATCCTGTCACTCATTCCGATAACTTCAGGAAGTTCGGAAGAGATCATGATCACTGACTTACCGGCCTTTGCAAGATCGTTGATGATGCAGTAGATCTCGTACTTTGCACCAACGTCGATACCTCTTGTAGGTTCGTCGAGAATGAGAACATCCGGATCAGCGAACATCCACTTCGCGAGTAGGACCTTCTGCTGGTTACCGCCGGAGAGGTTTCCTACGAGCTGCTCAACTGAAGGGGTCTTTGTTCTAAGCTTTTGCTTGTATTCATCAGCAACCATATATTCTTTATCCTTATCGATAAAGGTTGCCTTACTGATTGCCTTGAGATTGGCAAGCGTGGTATTTGTCTTAATAGAGTTTGAAAGAACGAGTCCGTTACCCTTACGGTCTTCAGTAACGTATGCAAGTCCTGCGGCGATCGCCTGCTTTGGACTTGTCAGATAAACCGGCTGTCCTCTCAGCGCTAACGAACCGGAAATTCCGATACCGTATGAGCGTCCGAAAATACTCATTGCAAGCTCTGTACGGCCGGCACCCATAAGACCGTAGATTCCTACGACTTCACCTCGTCTTACGTTGATGGATACGTCGTCTACGACTTTTCGCTCTGCGAACTCAGGGTGGAAGACTGTCCAGTTCTTAACTTCCATCATGACATCACCGATCGGTACATCGTGACGCTTAGGGAAACGGTCTGTGATCTCACGTCCAACCATTCCCTTGATGATCCTGGACTCAGAGATTTCCTGACCTCTTGCATCTATTGTCTCGATCGTGGATCCGTCTCTTATGACTGTGATCTTGTCTGCTACATATGAGACCTCGTTGAGCTTGTGGGAGATGATGATCATCGTCATTCCCTGCTCTTTCTGGAGCTTCTTCATAAGATCGAGGAGTGCTCTAGAGTCTGTCTCATTAAGTGATGATGTAGGCTCGTCAAGGATAAGGAGTCTGGCATTCTTTGCCAAAGCCTTAGCGATCTCAACGAGCTGCTGCTTGCCCGTACCAATATCTTTGATAAGTGTTTTCGAGGAATCAGTAAGACCTACCATCTCCAGATACTTATCTGCTTCTGCGTATGTCTTGTTCCAGTCGATACACCATTTTTTGCCTTGTTCATTGCCGAGGAACATGTTCTCACCAATCGTCATGTAAGGGATCAGTGCGAGTTCCTGGTGGATGATAACGATTCCTTTTTTCTCGGAATCTTTAATATTGTGAAATGCACATACTTCGCCGTCGTATACTATGTCGCCTTCATAGGAGCCATGCGGATAAATTCCGCTGAGAACGTTCATAAGCGTGGATTTACCGGCGCCGTTCTCTCCGACTAGTGCGTGTATCTCCCCCTCTTCAACCTGAAGGTTGACGTTGTCGAGAGCCTTAACGCCCGGAAAAGTTTTGGTTATGCTATTCATTTCAAGCAAAACTTTTGCCATGTGTCGCCTCTTTCGTTTAAGTAGTGATTTTGTTTTTGTTTCTTACTTGTAAGTTTGAGTTTTGAGTTTTTAGTTTGAGTTTGTTTGCAGAGATGCTGCGGTTTGAAAAACTGCGATTGCAGATGCTGCTGTTTAAGCTATCGCGGTTTAAGTCAGCCCTAATATACAGGCGGGGTTTCCCCCGCCTGCAAAGGGCTAAAACTTGTTAATTAAGCAAGCTGATCAGCTGTGTAGTAGCCGGAGTCGATAAGGATCTTCTGATAGTTGCCGGCGTCAGCAAATACAGGTGAGCAGAGGTAAGAAGGAACAACTTTCTTGCCGTTGTCATATGTAGTTGTGTCGTTAACTTCAACAGTCTGACCGCTGAGGATCTGTGTAACCATCTTAACAACCTGGGAAGCGAGTGTACGTGTATCCTTGAATACGGACATTGACTGCTTGCCGGCGAGCATGTTCTTAACGTTTGCGATATCGCAGTCCTGACCAGTGATGATCGGATAGCTGCCTGTGTAGTTAGCTGCGAGAGCGTTCTCTACGCCGAGAGCTGTTGAGTCGTTGGAGCAAAGCCATACGTCAACGTTTGTGCCGTTTGCATAGTTAGAAGAAAGGATGTTCTCTGCTCTAGCCTGAGCTGTCTCTGTCTTCCAAGAAGGTGTAGCAACCTGCTCGAATGTGGACTCGCCGGAAACTACGTTGAGCTTACCGGACTCAATGTAAGGCTTAAGAACGTCATAAGCGCCGTTGAAGAAGAAGCCGGCATTGTTGTCACCGGGGTCACCAGCTGTGAACTCGATGTTGAAAGGACCTGCAGCGTTGTCGAGGTCAAGTGTATCTACAACATACTGGCCCTGGATTGTACCAACCATGTAGTTGTCGAATGTTGCATAGTAGTCAACGTTTGCGTTGTCCATAAGGAGACGGTCATAAGCGATGACAGGAATCTTCTTAGCAGCAGCCTTATCGAGAGCTGTTCCGAGTGAAGAACCTTCGATAGCAGCGATAACGAGAACCTTACAACCGGAGTTGATCATGTTCTCAACCTGGGAAAGCTGTGTAGCAACGTCGTTGTTAGCATACTGAAGGTCTACTTCGTAGCCGGCAGCTTCGAGCTCTTTCTTCATGTTGTCGCCGTCCTGATTCCATCTCTGGAGATCCTTTGTAGGCATTGATACGCCAACCTTGTTCTTTCCTGAACCAGCGGAGCATCCTGTCAATGCTGTAATAGCCATTGCAGCACAAAGAATTGTTCCAATAATTTTCTTTGCTTTCATTTTGGAAATTCCTCCTATTGAAAAATATGGCACTTCTTGCCACATACAAATTAACATTAGGTATATAGGAGTTGCATATCCAGATTCTTGATATTTTTGGCGAATAGTCATAAGGTTCTGCGGCAATTTAGCACAATCTTGTGTTCATTCTCACCAAATTGTCAAGATTGTGCTAAATACAACACAAATGCCACAAATCCGATATTTGATTGTTGTTTATTATATTTTTTCGCGTGTATATAAAAAGGGTGGGATGGGCGCGCTTGGTGATTACGTACCTATTTAGGAAAAGTGCTATTCAGGTACGTAAATTATTCTTGGGGTGAAGCATTTTCGAAGTCAGATTACTTACTGAAATCAGAAAAATAAATCTCAGTAAGTAAAAAACAGGCCGAAACGCCTTCGTATCGAATTAATTTACTTACTGGATTACAAAAATGGATTTTCAGTAAGTAAATTTTCGAAAATTCGGATCTCAGAAGAGAAATTTTTACTTACTGAAAAAGGAAAATCCAAATCCAGTAAGTAAATACTCGGGAAACATAACCTGGGAAGGCCACATTTTACTTACTGAAATCGAAAAACTCATTTTCAGTAAGTAATCACATATCAAAATAAATCAGAAGGCTTACCCTTCGTTCATGTAGACCTCTTCCCTGAGGTGGAAGCCGCTGTCGATGATGATCGTGTCGAGGTTTTCGCGCGTGACGGCAGAAGGTTCAATGGCGATGTAAGGGATATCTTTGGAGCCGTCGAAGAAAGTATCGGTGTTGGCAAGTTCTTCGCCTGAGGCGAGCTTGACGGCGCATTCGGCAGCGAGGCGCGCGAGCTTTTCGACGGGCTTATAGACCGTGATGAGCTGGGTTCCTTCGACAAGTCTCTGGCATGCTTCAAGGTCGCCGTCCTGGCCGGTGACGAAGATCTTGCCGGCGTAACCTCTCTCGGCAAGTGCGTGGATGGCTTCACCTGCGAGGGCATCGTTGCCGCACATGATGGCGTCGGCTTTGGAGATCTCATCGAAGTGCTCGTTGACGAATTCGTAAGCGAGCTCAGGCTTCCAGCTGTCGCAGTTGTATTTGAGGATAACGTTCATGTCGTGCTCGTCGCAGACGGAGTGGAAGCCGTTCATTACCTGGGCAACGTTGTAGTCTGATTCCGGGCCCATGATCTCGACGATCTTGCCGCCGTCTTCGACGTTGTCGCAGATAGCCTGGGCCATCTGTTTGCCGACTGCCTCGTTGTCAAAAGAAATATAAAGATCTGCATCGGCATCCATTACGAGACGGTCGTAGCAGATGACCGGAATGTTCTTGCTCTTGGCCTCTTTGAGCACGTCGGTCAGTGCGACCGCGTCAGCTGTGATGATGACGATCGCATCAACGCCGATCTCGATGAAATACTTGATGTGGGATATCTGCGTGTCGACGTCGCCGCCTGCTGACTGGACGTTGACTTCGGCGCCCAATTCGTTAGCGGTGGACACGAAAATATCACGGTCCCTGGTCCATCGCTCGATTACGAATGAGTCGAATGAAAGACCGATCGTACATGTGTCGCTCTTGGTCGTGGGCGTAAATTCCTTCTGCTCCGGGGCTCTGCATCCGGCACATAGAAGAAATGAAAGTGTCAGTAAAACCGCGATGATCTTGCGCATCATCTTCTGCCCTCCTTATACTCGGTCGGGGTAACGCCGGTATGCTTTTTGAAGATACGGCTGAAGTAGTTCGGATCTGAATAACCGACCTCCGAACAGATCTCCTTCATGGACTTGTTCGTGCCTTCGAGAAGTTCCCTTGCCTTTGCGACCCTGACACCTGTCAGATAGTCCGTGAATGTAACGCCGGTCTGTGTCTTGAAGACCTTGCTGAAATAGAACGGACTGATGTCGTACATGCCTGAAAGGTCGTCCAATGAGATGTCTTCTTTGTAGTTCTGGTCGATGTATTTTTTTGCCTTCTCGGCAACGTCTTCTGTCTGTGCGGCATTTGCCGTGTTGATCATTTTGACGGCGTGCTCGATGTGGCTTACGAACCACAGCCTTAACTCGTCGTAGCTCTTCATGGAATTGATCTCGGGAAGGTACTCGCTTCTGGACATGAAGTGATAGACGTGACCGCCGTTGCCGTACGCGAGTCTCTCGCCCCAGAGCACGAATTCCAACACCTTAAGACAGATGTCGCTCATGGCGCCGCCGGAGCTTCTTTCCATCCAGTCGAAGAACAGATTTGCCTGTTCGTTTGCTCTTGCAACATCGCCCTGTGCGATAGCATCGAAAAGATCCTTCTCGGTCTTCAAAGGATAGTCCGAATCGTATTCACAACCTTCCGGAAGATCGATAGCCTCTGCAACATTCTGCGTGGATTTTACGAGTATCGACAGTGCCTCGCTGTACGATTCCGCCATGTTTTCGAGAGGCTTAACAGGTCCTATGCCGATCCTGAAATCAATGCCCAGTGCTTCCGCCAGTTCTTCCTGCGCCCGGTTCGCGGAATCAACGATCTTCTGGTATTCCTCAGGCGTCAGTGAACTCTTTGCGCAAGGGATCAGGACAGGGATCTTGTTGCCCATGGCAGAGCCGGTTATGCACTTGAAATTGTCGCTTATAATGAGCAGGACTGTCTCATAGTTTTTCTGTGTTTTGACGCTTGCAGGAACGGCGCCGCGGAGATATCCTCCGGACTCTTTATCGCCGCTTACTATGGCAAGCATAAGGCCATACTTCTCGTTGATCTCAAGGAGCTTTTTGTACTCATCGATATTCTCTTTGTAATGCTCATGCGAAAGAAGGTCCTGGATGAGGCCGTTCTCGATGATCGGCACGATGCTCTCGAGCTTCTCCTTGACCTCGAGTTCGCGGCTTCTCTGCTCGCGCACACGGTCGACTTCGGCCATCGCTTTCTTTAAGACAGCAACGATCTGCGCCTTGTCAAAAGGCTTGTTGATGTAGTCGATAACGCCGAGATTTAATGCCTGCTTCGCATAGTCGAATTTGTCGTAAGCGGAGATGACGACGAACACGATGTTGGGGTTCGTTGTCCTGATCTCCTTCATGGCGTCGATGCCGTTGATGCCGGGCATCCTGATGTCCATGAACGCGATGTCAGGGCGCACCTCGTCGGCGAGCTCGATTACGCGGCGTCCGGTCTTTGCTTCGAAAGTCTCGAACTGGCCCGGAAACTCTTTATCTACTATGAACTTGAGCGATTCGCGGACGATTCCCTCATCATCGGCGAGCATGATCTTATACATTTTCATCCTCCAGCGGTATCTTTATCGTTACGTGTGTTCCTTCGTTCTTGCGGCTCTTCATCTCGAAAACTTCTTTGTTGTTGTAGTAAAGATCAAGCCTTGCCATAACATTCGTTATTCCGACGCCTCTTGTCTCAGACGGGCGTTTCTCGTGATTCATGATCTTCTCGACGATCTCCTCATCGGTGCCGATGCCGTTGTCGCTGACCCTGATACAGCACATCTTATCTTCGCGGTAAACGGAAAGCGTTACTTTGCCTTCGCCCGGCTCCAGGTCCTTGATGCCGTACTTGATCGAGTTCTCGACAAGAGGCTGGATGATCATGGAAGGGACCATTACCGAAAGAAGTTCCTCATCGATATCCTTCTCGAAAAGGATCTCTCCGCTGTATCTTACATTGAGGATATACATATATGAATCGACAAGTTCGATCTCCTCAGAGAGCTTGACCGTCTCGGAACTTTTCTTAACGTTGTAACGGAAAAAGTCTGCCATGTTCCTTATATATTCGACCGTCCTGTCGGCGCCTTCCATCATGGCGAGCTGCGCGCCCGCATTGAGCGTGTTGAAAAGGAAGTGCGGGTTGATCTGCGACTGCAGATACTTAAGCTGCGCATCCTTGAGGTGCGTCTCCATGAGGAGGTTCTTCTCTTTCATCTCACTCTGCGTGATGAGCTGCGTCCTGATGCGCGCAATGTAATCCTTGATGGATGCGAGCATCTCGTTGAACGCCCTTGTCACCTTACCGACTTCGTCATCGGATATTACTTCGAGAGGCTCAACGTTTTCGGGGCTCCCCTGTGAGATCTCGTCGGCTTTCGCGGAAAGACGCGTAAGAGGCCTCGTGATGGTGTTCGTCAGAATGATTATGAGCAATACATTCATTACCGATGCAACTGCAAAGATCAGCATGCTCATGATCTCCGTATACCTCAATGAACTAACGAGCGCATTGTAGTTATTCGAGTTCGTTCTGAACTGCTCGTTGTTGACCGAGTAGATATACGTGTTCAGATAATCCCTGATCCTGGTGCATTCATTGTACTTGGCGGTGTACTCGTCGATGTTCCTGCCTCGCTTTGCCAGGACCGCTTCATCGGCAGTCGCAAGATATGTCTCGAGCATGTTTCTGATGTCACGTTCGGAGAGCTTTACGCTGTTGTTCGTGACATCGTCATTGAGATCATTCATCAGCACTTCCATTCTCTGGGAAGATGCATAGTAAAGCTCAAGATCATCTGTGCCTTTAGTCTCAAGATATCCAGTGAGACCGGAATGGATCTGGTTTAAGTTGTCCGACAATTCATTAAGGCTGATATTGCTCGAGAATACCTGGTTGATCTTATCGAGTGCCTGGTTGAGGTTAAAGTAAATGAAGATGTTGACGCCCATCGCAATGACAGACGTTATGAGGAATACCGCAACGAGCTTACGGGAGATCTTCATGTTGGAAAAGAAACTAGCCCTCATCCGTATCATCCTCCCGTGTATATTCGGATACATTCTGGCGGTTGATCAGGATGTAGTTTGCCGGGTTGTACTCACTTACGAATCCCGTGTTGTTATATTCGTTGAGCGCGTTGACACACTGCTTTGCAACGGTCTTTGTCTCGATCGCAAATGTTGCATGAACGGATCCCCTGTCGATCGCCTTTAAGATCGTGTCGGAATCGTAATAGCCTAAGATCGTCGTCTTGCCTACGAGGTTCTTCTCGACGATACACTGGATGGCACTCTCGGTAGTACGGTCATTGAGACAGATGATGACATCCGGAATGGTCGCAAGTCCGTCAAGGATATTCATGACGCTCTCTTCTGAAGTGAACGGTGATGAAGTATCTACTACCGCTGAAGTGAGTTTTATGAGTCTTCCCGTAACCGCCTGCTGGATCGCAGCATGGATGATGTCATCAGAGTTGCCGTCATCTCCGTCTAACAAGATCAATGCATTCATAGGATATTTCTTGTTCATATCTCCGATCGCCGCAAGCTCTTCACCATATTCGGAACCGAGACTGAAGTTATTGAGACCTACGAAACTCTTTCTTGAAGAAGTCTGGCAGTCGGACAAAACGGTAACTACCGGAATGCCGTTTGCAGTTGCCTTATCTATGAGCTCAGCCGTCTCTTTTGAATCGTCGCCTTCCAGAATGATGCCGTCAACTTTTGAGCTGATGGCAATGTTCATCCTGTCCGCTTTGGAATAACTCGTGGAGAGGTTCTGTCCGGTCATCTCGACATAGCAGTCGTTCTCGACAGCATATTCTGCAATCTCTTTATAGATCCTGTTCGACAGCTGGCTGTCGGGATCTTCGGCGATATATGCATATAATCTCGGATACTCGGTAAACTCCTCTTCATGGACTTCACCAAGCTTTCTGATCATCTCTCTGTAGTAGAACAATCCGGCTACAGTCGCTATAAAAAGGACGAGCACAATACCCGCCAAAACAGTGACCACTACCTTGTTCCTTGAGACCTTCATAGCGATAATTATACTCTATTATGAATCTTATTGTCTTGCAGGTCTTAAAGGAAGCGTTAAGAACTTTGGGGTCAGTTAACCGGCCCCAAAATTCTTTTGATTGTCTCAGTAGTTAAAAATGCTTTGTTGCTCTTTGTTACTCTATGTTGCTCTTTATTACTCTTCGGGCAGCTGGTTCTCGCCCTTGTCGAGTTCATCGAACATCTGCCTGACGGAAGGCGCATTCTTGGTAAGCTTCTTGATGGACAAGTCTTCAGCCTTGTTGTTTGCAAGACGCAAATTGTTCTCGGAAGACATGAGCGCTTTCTTGACCTTATCGAGATGGTCGATCGTCTTGTCGATCTCTTCGATCGCAGTCTGGAACTTCTCTGATGCGATCCTGTAATTCTTGCCGAAAGCATCCTTAAAGTCCTGCATGTTACTCTCGAAATTAACGAGATCAAGCTGCTGGTTTCTTACAACCTGAAGTTCTCTCTGGTACTGCAGGGAATTGAGTGCGGCGTTTCTCAGGAGAGTGATCATCGGGATGAAGAACTGAGGTCTGATAACATACATTTTGGGATACTTGTAAGAGACATCAACGATGCCGTTGTTATAGTAATCGTTATCACTCTCAAGAAGTGAGACCAGGACTGCATATTCGCAGTGCTTCTCATTTCTGTCCTTGTCGAGTTCCTTGAAGAAATCTTCGTTCTTGTGTTTGCTTGCAGTGGTGTCCATCTCGTTCTTCATCTCGAACATGATGGAGATGAACTCAACACCTTCAGGATCTGCTTCCCTGAAGATAAAGTCGCCCTTACTTCCGGATTCGCTGACCTGGTTGTCCTTCTCGAAATATGCATTCGGGAAAGCCGTCATACGGAGGCTGTTGAACTGGTTCTGGCAGTGCTGCTCAAGGCTCTCGCCGACCATCTTGGTAGACTGGCGGGCCTTCATATCCTTATAGTAATCGATCTGGTCATCCTTGAGCTTAAGCTGGTTTTTATAGTTCTCTTCGAGATTCTTCTCCTTAAGAGCACTCTCAGTCTTCTGGTTGTCGATCTGGCTCTTAAGCCTGATGATCTCGGCTTCTTTTTCTGCAAGGATCTTGTCCTTGCCGCTTACAGCTTCAGTGATGGCAAGCTTCTGCTGTGAATCATTCATCTCAAGCTTGTTCTTGAGCTGCTGGATCTCCATGTCCTTCTCGGCAAGAACTTTATCCTTATTGGTCAGGGCAGCATTATAGTTCTTCTCCTGCTCCATCCGGGCCATCTTGATATCATTTTTATTCTTCTCTTCCAACTCCCTGGCACGCTTATGGAGTTCATCTTCAAATGCTTCATTCCTTACCTGGCTTAACAGCTCGGCATAACCTGACTCGTCTACCTGGAAAACTTCGCCACACTTGGGGCACTTGATCTCATGCATACTGATACGATCCTCCTGATTCAAATCTTTATGGCCTAATTATAATCCATCCTGATACCCGATATACGGCCAATAATCGGACCCATCTCCCGGGTTGCTGCGGGTTGCTGTGACCATAATTTGCGGTTTGTTTTTGCCTTGTTTTCGATGGCGCGGAAGTTCAGTCAATAGTTCAGTCTATAGACGGAACAAAAGACTGAACTTTATGTTATTTTCGCGATTGTTCAGTCAAAAGTTCAGTCTCTAGACGGAACAAAAGACTGAACTTTTTTGAGATTGAGCCCTCTAACTGAAATTGAACACTTTAACTAAGGCTGAACTCTTTAACATGAGCAGATCAGGCTCTTACTTATGTCTTCTCTTATAATCCTCACGGACTTCATCGAGCATCTCTTCTGAGCAGAAGGCTTCGTTCATGGCCTTCGCACTCTTGGCACTTCTTGCGCAAGAGACCATCTTGTTCATTACCTGGAAGTTAAGTGCTGTTCCAGCGCTGTCGCATTCGTACCTTACAGCATGCTGTCTGTCTACGCCGAACCTGTCTGCAACGCCTACCGCATCGATGTTTGCGCCGAGGAAGATGAATTCCCAGTGATACTTTTCCTTCTGCTTCTCGATCATCTTTTTGACCTTGTCATAGGAATACTGTCTGCTGGAATTCTCCATGCCGTCAGTCGTGATGATGAAGAGTGTCTTTTCCGGAACATCTTCTTCTCTTGCATACTTATGGACATTTCCGATGTGATGGATCGCGCCGCCTACTGCATCGAGAAGTGCTGTCGAGCCTCTGACATAGTATTCCTTTTCCGTGATGGGGCTGATTTTATCGAGAGGGACTCTGTCGTGAAGGACATCCGTCTGCCCGTCGAAAAGCACAGTCGAGATCAATGCCTCGCCCTCTTCTTTTTTCTGCTTTTCGATCATGGAGTTGTAGCCTCCGATCGTGTCGCTTTCAAGACCGCTCATTGAGCCGCTTCTGTCCAGGATAAATACGATTTCTGTTAAACCCTTTTTCATTTTACTTTCCTCACTTTCTATCGCTATTCTTTTCGAATGTTTGATCGTGAGTTCAGTATAGGATCTTATGAGGGGTCAGGGGTCGCCTGTCAGGCGACATTTTCACGCGCCGAGCTGCGGCTGGTCGTGGTCGAAAAGCGCTCCGTTGATGAGCATCAGGTCATATATGCCGTGGTCTATCGAATACTCGATTATGAGATCGAATATACTCGACGGCGAAAAGGCGTAGCCCGCACGTCTTAAGAAATCCCTGGTCTCATCGAGATTAAGGCGGAGTGCCAGTGCGAACGCAACCGCGGTATTCTTTTTGGGCTGATAATTCTTGTTGCTTCTTATCTTCGAGAAAAGCTTCCTGTCGACATTTGCGCGCTTGTAAACTTCAGTGTCCGAATAACCTTTTTCGGTGATGAGCCTTAAGAGGCTCTCCTGCCAGGTCTCACCGATATTCTTGACCACATCATCAAGTGATCTTTTAGGGGCTGCACAGGCCTCGGACATGGACATGGCTGCCGGAGGCTCTGCCATCTTTGCATTCCTGCCGGTTGCAAAAAGTCCTCTGCGCTCATTTCTCAAACGTTCTTTGCGTGATCTTCTCTCACTATGGAAATCGGCGGATTCTTCTTCACATGCGTCAAATGAAGGCATCTCCATCCTGTCTTCCATGACAGCTTCGCCGTACTCTTCTTCGATCTTTTCTTCTACGTAATTCTCATCGATGAACCGGTCGACGCCTGCGAATATCTTGTCAGATAATGCGAACGATTCGCTGTCGAAAACAACGAGTGTGATATCCATCTCGTGATCTGCAAGAAAACTGCCAAATACCGATGTCGCGATAAGGAGGGCATCAGGCTTCGGAAAGCCGTATGTGCCGGTCGCAAGGAGCGGGAATGCGATGCTCTCAAGTTCTAATTCTGCCGCCTTGTTAAGACAGTTCTGATAGCACTTTCTGACTGTCTCCTTCTCGCCGTAATCTCCGCCCTGCCAGATGGGACCTACGGTGTGGAAAATGTATTTCGCATCGAGATCAAAAGCGGGCGTAACAGCCACGTCGCCTTCAGCGATCCTGCCGATCTTCCTGCGCTCTGCAAGGAGCTTTTCGGCGCCCGCGGCATTATAGACAGCACTGTCGGTTCCGGCAGAATAAACGGGCTCCGGATTTGCAGTGTTGACGATCGCGTCAGCTTTTATTTTCGTGATGTCATTACGGACGATCTTAAAAGACATATTGCACCTCTTGCCTCATATTATATCGCCAGGCGCTGATGTGACAAAGATGTAAGTATTGCGTAAGCAAAATCAATGGAGCGGGGGCATCTGTTTTCATATACTCAAACTGTCAACCGAAATTGCCTTACTCTTAATTAAATCTTAAGGTTTTTGCCACAACTATTTAAAAGCATTTGTGCAATAATATGTGCCGGGAGAGAAAATATGGAAACAATCAGGATCATAAATTTCATCATCACGGCCATCTTCGCCGTATGTTATTCATATCAGTTCATTTACGTTCCTGTATCGCTCTGGATGCAGCACCGCGAAAAGAAGGCCAAAAAGGCCTCCCTTTTCAACGCTTCCGGCAATGCCGATAACGCGCTTTGCGAACGTAACCTCAAGAACTACGCTGTCCTTATCTGCGCTAGAAACGAAGAGAACGTCATAGGCGACCTCATAGACAGCATCAACGGCCAGACATATAAGGGTGGTGTCACCACATTCGTTATGGCTGACAACTGCACTGACAACACATACGGCGTTGCCATCGCACACGGCGCAGTCGCTTACACCAGAAGATCAACTGACAAGATCGGCAAGGGCTATGCAATGGAAGCACTTCTCGGCGAGATCAAAAACGATTTTCCTTCAGGTTTTGACGGATATTTTGTTTTCGATGCCGACAACGTACTTGCGCCCGATTACATCGAAGAGATGCACAAGTGCCATCTTGAAGGCAACGAAGCCATCACTTCTTACCGCAACATCAAGAACTACGGCGACAACTGGATCAGCGCAGGCTACGGTCTCTGGTTCTTAAGAGAAACAATGTACCTCAACTACGCACGCTGCAAGCTGGGCTCTTCGGCTGCGATCTCCGGCACAGGATTCTTCTTCTCAGATGCAGTCCTCAAGGACATCGGCGGATGGCCTTTCCACCTTCTTACGGAAGACATCGAGTTCACGATCAACCGCGTCTGCAAAGGCCGCAAGATCGCATTCTGCAGAAGCGCCGTTTTCTACGACGAACAGCCCACGTCTTTAAGACAGTCTTTCAGACAGCGCATGCGCTGGGCAAGAGGCTACTTCCAGGTCTTCCATCACTACGGCAAGGCCCTCATACGTGAGTCTTTCCACGGTAATTTCGCTGCATTCGACATGGCCATGAACATCATGCCGGCATTCTTCCTTACCGCAACATCGATCGTCTGCAATCTTGCATACGGCATCATCGGCGCGGCAACGGGCGGCGACATCACGATCGCACTCTGGTCAATGTGTGAGACTATCTTCAATGCATGCGCACTCCTCGTTGTCTTAGGCGGAATCACGACCGTCACGGAGTGGAAGAACATCCACGCCGGTGTGGCAAGAAAGATCTTCTCGATCTTCTCATTCCCGCTCTTCATGCTCACATACATTCCGGTCGCATTCGCAGCGATCTTCGTAAACCCCGGCTGGAAGCCGATCAAGCACAAGGCCACAACGTCTTCACTCATGACGGCTCAGGCCCGTGCGGAAACAAAAGAGAAAATCTCCTGACAGTCAATCAAATATAGAACGGGGGTGCCTTCCTTACCAGGCAACCCCGTTTTTTGTTTATTTTCGGAACGCGGAAGAGTAATGTTCCTTATTTTCGAGCGGTGGTTTGAGATAGTGATCCCTATTTTCTGTCTGAAACGGATAACGGCTGATCCTTATTTTCGAGCAGTGGAAGAACAACTGCCAACACCGTGCTTCTTCATGCATTCGGCGCAGTTACCGCAGCACGGGCTCGTCTTCTTGCGCCTGACTGCAAGCACGACCGCGCCAACCAGGACCGCCGCAATTACTGCTAACAGAATATAATCTACAGGTCTCATACAAGTCCTCCCGTGCATGCCAGCACGATGATCCTGAACAGGAAGCTTACGATCCACGCGAGGATGCACTGCCATGCGATGACTGCGACTGACCACTTCCAGCCGAGCTCACGCTTTACGGATGCGATCGCCGCAACGCAGGGCGTGTACAAAAGGCTGAAGATAAGGAGCGTAGCTGCCTCGACCGTGCCAAGCACCGCACTGATTCCGCCCTCGGCTCCGAAAAGGACTTCGAGCACGGAAACGACGCTTTCCTTCGCCATGAATCCGCTGATGAGTGACGTCGTTATCCTCCAGTCGCCCAGGCCAAGAGGCTTCATTACCGGTGAGATAAAGCCTGAGATCAGGGCCATTATGGACTGCGACGAATCATCTACGAGGTTGAATCTTGTGTCAAAACTCTGCAACGCCCATACGACAACAGTCGCAACGAGGATTACCGAGAATGCTTTCTGCAGGAAGTCCTTTGCCTTCTCCCACATGAGCTGTACCGTGCTTCTCAAAGACGGCAGTCTGTAGTTCGGGAGCTCCATTACGAAAGGCGCTGCCTCGCCCTTGAACAATACTTTTTTGTAGATGAACGCGATGAGGATTCCGATGATGATGCTGAGCACATAAAGTCCGATCATGATGAGTCCGCCCTTGCCCGGGAAGAATGAGCTTACGAAGAAAGCGTAGATCGGAAGCTTTGCCGTGCAGCTCATGAAAGGCGTTAAGAGTATCGTCATCTTACGGTCCCTGTCGGAAGGAAGCGTTCTCGTGGACATGACCGCGGGAACCGTGCATCCGAAGCCGATAAGAAGCGGCACGATAGATCTTCCCGACAGTCCGATCTTGCGGAGGATCTTGTCCATGAAAAATGCGATCCTGGCAATGTATCCGCTGTCTTCCAAAAGCGACAGGAAGAAGAACATTACAACTACGATCGGCAGGAAGCTCAATACGCTTCCGACGCCCTCGAAAATACCGTCGATAATGAGGCTGTGAATTACATCATTAACATGCGCATTCGTGAGCGCCTGTTCAGTCACGGCGGTCAGTTCTTCGATGCCCAGTTCGAGCAGCCACTGAAGGAACGCGCCGATAACGTTGAACGTCAGGAAGAATACCAGTCCCATGATCAGGATGAAGATCGGGATCGCTGTAAACTTGCCAGTTAAGATCCTGTCGACCTTCTCGCTTCTCTCACGCTCCCTGTTCTGCACAGGCTTAGTAACGCACTGGCCGACAAGCTGCATTATGTACGTAAATCTCATATCTGCAACAGCTGCAGCGGGATCGAGTCCGGACTGCTTTTCGACCTTGACCCTGATGTGCTCAAGAAGGCCCTGTTCGTTCTCATCAAGACCTAACTGGTTTAAGATCAGCTCGTCTCCCTCAAGCGCTTTGCATGCAGCAAACCTGAGCGGAAGGCCGGTGTTTTTCGCCTTCTCCTCAATGAGGTGTTCGACCGCGTGGATCGAGCTGTGAATGGGACTGTCGGGTGCGCAGAAATCCTGCTCGAGAGGCTTTTCGCAATATTTCGCAATATGTAGTGCGTGGGTAATAAGCTCATCGATACCCTGGTTTTTCGCAGCGCTGATCGGAACGACCGGCACACCCAGGATCTGCTCCATGAGATTGATGTCAACGGAACCGCCGTTACCGGTCAGCTCATCCATCATGTTGAGCGCGACAACGACCGGCCTGTCAGTCTCCAGAAGCTGCATCGTCAGATACAGATTGCGCTCAATGTTCGTGGAGTCAACGATATTGATTATCGCGTCAGGCTTGTTGTCGAGCACGAAATCTCTCGACACGATCTCCTCTTTTGAATAAGGCGACATCGAATAAATGCCCGGAAGGTCCGTGATCACAGTCTTGGGATTGCCGATTATCGCGCCGTCCTTGCGGTCGACAGTAACGCCCGGGAAATTTCCCACGTGCTGGTTGGAACCCGTGAGCCTGTTGAAAAGCGTCGTCTTTCCGCTGTTCTGGTTGCCTACAAGCGCGAAAGAAAGCACATGGTCATCCGGCAGCGGATTCTCGGTCTTCTTATCGTGGTGGACACCCGGCTCACCTAAGTTCGGGTGCGCAACATTCGCCTTGTCCTTGCGCTTCTCTTTGGCCGTATCTTCAGTCTTGGCTGTATCTTCTGCCTTAACAGCGCTCTCTGTAATCGTGATCTTCTCTGCGTCGTCCAGTCGTAAAGACAGTTCATAACCGTGGATCCTGACCTCAACCGGGTCTCCCATCGGCGCAAACTTAACGATCGTGATCTCCGCGCCGGGAATGATTCCCATATCGAGAAAATGCTGGCGCAGCGCCCCTTCGCCGCCAACCGATACTACTCTGCAACTCTGCCCTGCTTTGAGTTTTCTTAATGTCATATGTGCCCCCCGCCGTCAACGCCTGCAAAAGTCCTGACTTCGGGCCCAGTCCCGCACAGCATTGACACCTCTACCAATTTTCGACTTTATTATATACTCGGGTATAAACGGTCGGTATTGACAGTTAGCACAATCTAACTTTATGTTGACTCCCTCTATTTTTATACAGTTAGAACAATCTAACTTCTGCGGCAGGTATTTCCTTGTTTTTTAGCAGATGCTTCGTTTTTTACAGCAGGTACTTCCGGATCTTCTCCTCAACAACTTTTGTATTCAGCGGCTTGTTGCCCGTCTCCATGGTAATGATCAGCTTCGTCTCATCGAAGTCCGGCTCCAGAGCATACTTATCCAGCTTGTCCTTGTTATTATCCATGTACTCCTCATCGCCCATCTTGCCCAGATGCTCCCAGTAGTACTCTTTTCTCAGCCTCACATTCATACAATTGAAATCCGGCGCCGCGAAAATGACCCCTCCGCTATACACCGGGAACTCGCATCTGTACGGAATGTTGTGCCTGAAAAGCGCATCAGCGATCAGTATCTCCGACTTCGACCTCACGCGCTCGCCCTTTGCCGTATAGTGTTCAGGAGTATTTTCCTTGAACGGCGGCCTCGTATACGGCACACTCATCCACCGCTTTACGTATTCCTCATCACTTATGAATTCGGGTGTGACCAGGAGCTTTCTCGTGCTGTTAAGCTTCTCGTAAACCTGTTTTGCCGCATCAGGGTCAAAGTCCTTAAGGAACCTGTCGATTGTTTTCTGCTGCTGCTTCAGCACCTCGAGCAGCTTGATGTCGTAGTCTTTTTGGGCAAGCCTGGCAGGAAGGGATTGGTTGTTACATGAGATGTAAGCTCCGGTTTTTTCTTCCGGACTGAACTTTTGGAAGAACTGATAATGGTTGTGGCTCTTAGCTATACGCAGCGTTCCCGGCGGCGCATTATCAATCCTTTTCTTAACTCGTGAAATGTGTTTCTCTATATTGAGTTTACGAGCCTCAAAATCTTTGATAATTTCTTCAGCACTTAATAATTCATATTTGTAATCTTTGGTCATGTTATTTCCCTCTCCTTTCTCTTTACTTACTGAAATCAAGATTTTCGAATTCAGTAAGTAAAATCACTCGAAAACCTGCATCTGAAGCTGTGTGATTACTTACTGATTTTGAAAAACCTCAATCCAGTAAGTAAAATCTTGCGAAAAAATCTTCTAAAACTAGAAAGATTACTTACTGAAAAAGCAAAACCCGTTTTCAGTAAGTAAAATTTTTCGAAAAACGCAACGGAAGTGCGCATTTTTACTTACTGAAATTCAAAATTCTGTTTTCAGTAAGTAAATCTTTTCGAAAAACGCGACGGAAGTGCATATTTTTACTTACTGAAATACGAAAACTCAAATTCAGTAAGTAACGCATCCCAACATTACCCGCACTATAAAAGCGCGCACGGGAAACTTCAATAGATTTGGATCAGATTGAGACTTTGGACCAAAAATTGAGACTAGTCTCAACTTTTTATGGGATTATCATATTGCAGCGATAGTCTTAAAAACGGCATCTAAAGATGCGAGGTCGGAGAATCCGGCCTCTTGAACACTAATTCAGCACCTGTAAAGGCGAGCAGTCAATGGTGCCAAAGGCAAGCCTGCGTCCATTGACGGTGAAGCCTTCAGGTGCTACTGCAATCACTTATTCCCACAACTTTTCAAACGCGCTTGTCTATTGATATTTATTATCAATGTTGTAGCATTAAGTATCTGATCAAGAGAGGTATAACATGGACAAGAAAACTATAGTTACAGGCGCGAATCCGTACATGCCGCTTTGGGAGCACGTTCCCGATGGCGAGCCGAGAGTATTTACTTATAACGGCGAGACCCGCATTTATCTTTACGGATCGCACGATACCAAGAAGACTGACTACTGCGGACCCGATTATGTTGTATGGTCTGCGCCCGTGGATGACCTCACGAACTGGACATGCCACGGCGTTTGTTACACGGCTTCTGACGGGGGCGACCTTTATGCACCCGACGTTGTCCAGAAGGGCGATACTTTCTATATGTATGCTGCGGAGAACAGAGGCTCTTCTATCATGCTCGTAACTTCGAAAACTCCGTGGGGTCCTTTCACCAATCCCGTTAAGACTGAGCTCGGATTCGATCCGGGAATCCTCGTTGATGACGACGGCAAGGTCTATGCGTTCTGGGGTTTCTGCGAGTGCCATGCGGCTGAGCTTAATGATGACATGGCTACGATCAAGAAGGAGACTATCAGGAGGCACATCATTGGTCACTCGAAGCCTTTCTGGATTAAGGAAGATGACGGACACGTTATTCCCGAGGATGGTTTCTTTGAGGCGTCCAGCCCGCGAAAAGTCAACGGCAAGTATGTTTTCGTTTACTCAAAGCGTTATGAATACCGCAAGCCTGAGCTGGGCGTAATGGGAAGCTGCAATGGTTTCTTGAGTTACAAGTGGAGCGATTCTCCTCTGGGCGATTATAAGGAAGGCGGCGACATCAGCTTCAATGGCGGTGAGATTATCACCGGACCTGACGGCGACGGCATCATGACATATCAGTGGGGCAACAATCACGGTTCACTGATGAAGATCAATGACCAGTGGTATGTTTTCTATCACAGGCAGACGGGCTGCGACGAATATGCAAGACAGGCAATGGTCGAGCCGGTTGACGTTGCTGTCGGCAAGGACGGAAAGATCTATATCGGAAAGATCGAATACAAGGACGGCGAGCCTGTTAAGTCTGATGTTGTCGACATGACTTCACAGGGCTTTTACAAGGACGGACTTGATGCTTTCGCGATCATATCTGCAGGCTACACATGCCACATGTACGATGGTACCGGAAAGCATAATTATCTTGATAATGCTGAGGGTACTAACAAGGATGTAAGGCGTGCTCACATTAAACCTGTTTATGAGGGCAATTCCGCGCCGGTTGTTGATATCCAGAGCGGTGCGACGATCGGTTTCAGATACCTGAACTTCGGAAACAGGGGAGCATCAAAGGCTACTATTACGGGCGACTTCCCGAAGGGATTCAAGGTAAGCATCAGGCTTGATTCTTACGATGGTAGAGTTGTTGCAACGAAGGCGGCTGAAGAGGATGCCAAAGAGATCGTTTTCGAGCTTGACGGGAAGATCACGGGAAAGCATGCCGTGTACTTTGAGTTCGTAACGGAAAACGGCGAGACGAGAGCTGTTTTCGATACATTCACGTTTGATTGACGGTTTTTGACCGGCTTTATCAAACGGTACTTTTTTGCGGAGGCGGATTATGAAAACACGGATTACCAAGATAGTAAGTATCATTTCAATACTGTCAATCTTGTGCCTGATGGTTGCATCATGCGGCTCGAATTCCAAGCCGGCTTATTTGCTGATGTGCGGAGAAGATAACGGACTGGTTGCTGCATACAGAGCTTACTTTTCGCTCGACGGTACAACAGTACAAAAGGTACACGAAGACCGCTTTAACAACCTTGTGGGAAGAAGCGGCGATTATACGTTGATCAATCAGACCACTTATAGTTTTAAGGCTGAAGCAAAGTCCAGCAACGCTTCAAAGTGGGTATTTACGGAAAGCCAGTACGATAAAGAATCCTATGATGTAGATCAGCTCATCAAGTATCTGAAAAAGATGGAAGTTTACTACACCGGCGACATCGAGATTCAGATTGCAACGTTTGATTCTTACACTATTATCGAGGTCTGGGAAGTTGACGAACGGACAATTACCGACATCAGTACAGCAGCTTTCAAAGGCAACACTATGGTAGACCTCCAAAACGGAGCATCACTGGAATCGCTTTGGAAAGTTTACAAGCTGAGTGATCAGGCTTAAGTAATCCGGACCGGACAGATTAAGACTTTATCAGCCCTCAGTTTTGGGGGCTGTTTCTTTGTCTTTTTCAAAAGCGACAAGGCCGATCTTTGTGGGATGGTCGATGAGGATGACTTCCTTGTCCTTAGTGTCATAGCGCAGGAGCATTGATGTGATAAGAATGTCGCCTGAGCCTCCGATGATCTGGAGCACTGCGATCGCGAGAACCACCCAGCTGCCGACGAAGATGGATACGATGCCGAGCACGACACCGAGGATCGTCATGGGCATCATGGAGCCTAAAATATACATTTTCTTAGTGAGCGGTGATTTGCATGTGCAGTAAGGCGTGAGGGTCTCTTTCTGGAAACCGAACTCGATGTCCTTGGAACCGTTCTCAGCGCCGATGGCCCAGAACCACCCGTGGATCTTCTCGTGAACGACAGCAAGAAGTCCTGTTGCGACCATGATTATCGCGAGCTTAACAAAATACATGACAGGGTTTTCATTGATCGCCGAGTCGATATTAAAGAAACCGTTTTTGAGGATGAACCCGCCGACTACCAGAATCACAAAAGGGAGCGTCAAAAGGATGCCGACGAAGTTGGCCTTAAGAACAGTTGTGATGATGTCCTTGCGCTTATAACCTTTTGCAAGGATCTCTTTTTCTTTCTCATCGAAAAGTTCCTGACGCTTGATCTCTGCAGGTGTAAGAACGTGTCCGTCGCCGTTGGTCTGCTTCTTGGATTTCTTCTTGTCATCCGCGCCTTTTAACTGCTCAAGCATCTCCTGATTCTTCCCGTTGTCGCTCATTTATATCTCCTGATCAATGTGCATTAATCCGCCGTGGTCTCTGTAGTCTCTGTGGTCTCGTCCGTTCCGGCAGTTTCTGTCTCTGTAGTTTCCGTTGTCTCTGAAGGCTCAGTTGTCTCAGTGGTCGTGGCAGGTGTGGCGTTTTCAGAAGGCACACTGTCAGCGTTAAGGCATGTGCATCTTGAATCTGTATTTACAGAGATATGGATGTCTCCCCTGTCACGTCTGTCGCGCAGGATGCTGATGATCGCCTGGTTATCGACGGGTGCTTCGAGCTCGGAATGAACAGGTTCCTTGTCCTCGAAAATGCTTCCCGGCAGATATGCGCAGTGGCTTGAGATAACGATGCGGTATGTCTCGTCAGTGCCGGTGAGATCGACCTTTGATCCGCTCTTCAATGTGATGCTGACGATCTCGATGTCAGGGTTTTCGACAGTGCCGTTGTTGTTGTACTCAAATGTGAGGCCGGATACCTGGTCGCCATATTCGGGATTCGTGAAGCCGTCTATAAGGAGCTGGACGAGTTCCTGGCCTGAAACGTCGTAGATCAGCCAGTAATCGTTATAAGGTGCGAGTGAATAGATGTCGCCGACGGAGATCTCGTTGATGCCGCCGTCTTCAACTTCGAAGTCAGTGCAGATTCCGCCTGAATATGTGAATGCCGCATCGACGCCGTCTTCCATTGTGTATGAGAGCATAAGGCCGGTAACGAAGTTGCCGCCAGTTGTCGATCTGTCGTCGACAAAGCCGTCGTGCTCAATGCTAACGTCTGTGTAACCAAGAGCTTCATTCATCTGCTCGCTTATTGCGTCCCATGAGTCGTGTGAGAGCTTCAGGACGTCAGCAGCGAACATGCCTGCATTTGCAGACGTGTCATAGAGGCGCTCGGGAGTGTCGATGATGGAAGTGTACTTGGGATTCTCGATCGTAACTGTGCCGTCGGATGCGATGACGAGGGTTGCGCTGGCGTACCCTGAAGCCTTTTCGCCGCCTTCGACATAAGCAATGCCGTTGTCTGCAACACCGTAGATTCCGTTGTTGGCACCTGCGCCTGCAACGAGGTCAACTTCGCCTTCGCCAAGTGCTGCTGCAAGTTCAGCAGGGTCGGAATGAGTTACGACGATAGTGGCATCAGGCTTCTCGCCTTCCTTGATGTCCTTGATGCGCGAAGAGAACTCTTCGAGGTCAGCATGGATCTCGTAGTCTTGGAAATTCTCAGCCAAGATCTCGTCTGAAAAATCGGGAATGTAGCCGATCAGCGCGATGCGGCAGCCGGCCTTTTCGACGATGACATAATCTTTTGTGAAGAGAGTTCTTGAATGGTTGTTTGAATAGCAGATGTCGGCGCAGATGACCGGAACTTCAGGGTCGCCGGTGTAGTCGCCGAACTCGTATGCGGGAACCGTGCAGAACGTGTCTGCCGCATATTCTGAAATGTCTTTTGCAAAGTCGCTGTGTCCGAGAGATACCGCGTCATAACCCATAAGGCCGACCGCAGCTCTCAGTGCAGCGCCGCCCGTATAGTCGGACACGGGTGTGCCGGCATAGATGTCGCCGCCGTCAATGAGGATGACGTCGTCAAAATCTTCAGACTCACGCGCGTTCTCAACGACCTTTGCAACATATGCAAGTCTGTACTCGAATGTCTCGGGATCGCCGCTTGTCGTGTTCATGAGATATCCGTTGATGTCTGCCGTCTCGAAAAGCGCGATCCTCTTGGGAGCGACATACACGGGTTCTGTCTCGGAAGTCTGAGTAGTGGACTCCATCGCAGAGCTTTCCTGTGAAGCGATCTCAGCCTGGAGCGGGTCTTTATAGACCGTAACTACGACAAAGACCAGACCTGCGATCAGGAGAAGCAGGACCAATACTGCCAGTACTGCTCCGAGATTTCTTGATGATTTATTCATGTTCTACCTCTTTTACTTAGTTTATCCCCTGTGCACGTTTTGTTCGCACACACCTGAACAAGTATACCAATAAGAGCGCAGAAGCGAAAATAATTCCTGCGGGATATGCGATTGCTGAAGACAGCTTAAAGCCTTCAGGAGCCATGAGAATATAGGTCAGGGTTACCGCACTCATGAAGGTTGCGGGAATCGCCGTGATAATGCTTGAAGCTTTGTGCTTACCGTTGCGGAGGAGATATGCGGTCGCTACCCAAAGCGAGATCATGGCAAGCGTCTGGTTGCTCCACGAGAAGTATCTCCAGAGGACATTGAAATCGAGCTGTGTAAGAACCGCGCCGACAGCCAGGAGAGGTATCGTGATAAGGAGTCTGTTGCGGATCTTCTTCTGATCGAGCTTTGTCCATTCGGCAAGTATGAGTCTCGCGCTTCTGAATGCGGTGTCACCTGATGTGATCGGGCATACGACTACGCCGATTATCGCAAGTACTCCTCCTACAGATCCGAGCATTGTCTGGCTGATCTCATATACTGTTCCGGACTGTCCGGTGTTTGACAAAGCATCACCCAGCATCTGTGTTCCGCCGTAGAAAGCAACACCTGCTGCTGCCCATACAAGAGCGATGACCGATTCGATTATCATGGCACCGTAAAAGACGGTCCTGCCGTTCTTTTCGGACTTTATGCACTTGGCCATCATGGGCGACTGCGTTGCGTGGAATCCTGATATTGCTCCGCATGCAACCGTGATGAACATGAACGGCCATATAGGAAGATTATCGGGGTGGAGATTTTCCAAAGAGATCTCAGGGATCGTGTACTGAGGAAGAAATATCATCGCTCCCGCAATGCTTACGGCCATAACGATCAGGATGACTCCGAATATGGGATAGAGCTTACCGATCACCTTGTCGATCGGAAGGAGCGTCGCCGCGATATAGTAGATGAGGATAACGATTATCCAGAACGTCTCTCCAAGTGAAGCGGGCGTGAGTCTTGCAATGAGCGAAGCAGGAGAATTTACGAAGACCGTTCCTGTCAAAAGGAGCAGAAGGATCGAGAATACTCTCATTAAATATAGTGCGGGTTTTCCGAGATAGATTCCGGAGAGTTCGGCGATAGATGCGCCGCCGTGACGCTCGGAGATCATGCCGCTCATGTAGTCATGAACTGCGCCTCCCAGGATAGAACCGAATACTACCCATAAGAATACGACCGGTCCGAAGCATGCGCCCATCAGCGCGCCGAAGATAGGTCCCGTTCCTGCAATATTCAGAAGCTGGATAAGAAGCGCTTTCCATGTCTTCACAGGCATGCAGTCAACGCCGTCATTAATCTCAATGGCGGGAGTCTTGCGGTCATCCGGTCCGAAGATCTTTTCGACCACTTTTCCATAGGTAAAAAAGCCTATGAGAAGCACGAGCAATGAAACAAGAAATGAGATCATGTCTGTTCCCCGGTTCTGCAGGATATTTTTCATCTTACATCACGGAGATTTTGCAGGTGTTTACTCAGTGTTAATTTTCTTAGACAAAACCTTTACTATATTTCAGGCGTTTTCGATCCATGTCATATACTTATCGAGTGTTTTGCTCTCGTTGCGCTCGAAAAGAAAATAACCCGCCGTATACCATGAATGCGTATTTCTCTTATCTTCGACCTCATAGATCTCACAACTGTTGCCGACCATCTCCGCCTTGCCGGCAAGATCTTCCGCACACTCAAATTCAAGAAGACCGTCGTGCCTGCTCTGGATAAGCAGCATCGGAATGTGATTCTTGGTCATGAGCGACCAGGGCTCTGCTTCCGTGCGGTCATAGCCCTTTGCAAAGAGCATTCCCAGGAGCATCTTAAGCGTCAGCGACTGGCTCTTCCTGAAGCTGTACGGACCTCCGACACCTATGTATCCGATGACGTTTGAGACATCTGCTTTGTACTCGTCCTGAACCTTCTTGCTGTAGCAGAGAATCGATGAAAGATGCGCGCCCGCAGAAGGTCCGGATACGATCACTTTCGATGTGTCGATCCCCTTGTCATTCAGATATTTTATTGCCGCATTGTAAGCGTTGCAGACATCTATAATCTGCGCCGGATATTTATTCTTCGGCGACAGTCTGTATCCTATTGAGACGAAGCGGTATCCTGCCCTTGCCATATACTGTCCGACGTAGTTAAAGAACTTGGGGTTTCCCGCATTCCAGCCGCCGCCGTGAATCCATATGACTATCTTGTCACTCACTCTTTCCTTCGGCTCATAGTACAGAAAATACTGTTCTTTATCTGTCCCGTAATCCACGCGTTCAGGCGTAAATTCCTTCTTCGTTTTGAAAAGAAGCCTGAAGAAGATCGGATAATAACTTAAGTTTTCTCTGATGTAATCGATCACTTTGTGAACTCCCTTATTTCCCTTATCCATTGTTCAGGCTTAAAGCACGCAAGTTCAGCATGCGCGAGACCGTAAAAGCTTCTTATCTCCATCTTGGGATTTAACTCTTTCATCTTAAGCGCGCCTTTTTTTGAGACCGATTCATTTCCCTTTGTGCCATGCATGAAAAGTATCCTCATGTCGTCCGGATACTTAATGAATTCAAACGGCTTGAATACAGTATCGATAATGTTGTCTATTGTCTCAACGTTCATATTGTCTGCGATCTTCAGGAATTCTTCCCAGTATTCTCCGGGGAGACAATTTACCTCAAAAGATTCTTTTATTTTCGGGTCACGCGCTTTTGATTTCTTTAAGATGACCTTGTAATTGTTCCTCATAATGCTCTTTAAGATGCCGTTTACTTTCATGAGCGGCGCACCGTCTATAACGAGATTTTCGATCTTTATGGCAGTGCTTTTCGCAAGTTCAGATACGATCCTTCCGCCCATCGACAGCCCTGCTAAAAGATACACTTTCCCGTTTAGTTCGCTGCTGATAAATTCTTCTATCTTTTTCACCTCGTCATCAACACTTATGAACGTGCTCGCCTCATCTTCTGTGTGACCGTCTAATTCCGGCACGATCACATAATGTTCGCCTGCATATTCCTGTACCGCCTTATTCCAGATGCTATACGGCGTGAACATTCCGTGGATGAATATCACTGCACTGTTTTCCTTATTCCCGTATGTGTGGAAAATCATTTCCTTATACCTTCCTTTTATTCCTTTTTTGACCTTTTCTTATGACCTTTTCTTATGCTTTTCCGCCCATCATGAGGATCACGGACTTCGCGAGATTTTTGAACATGTCTTCAGGCTTGTACTTGCCTTCAATATGCGGAACCTTAAAGCATTCCGAGAGCACGTATCCTGTCTGGATGCCATGGTAATTTACGATCATGAACTGAATGATCTCATCGATTGAAGTCTTTGGTTTTAACTTGTTCTTCTTTACGATCTCTTTGAGGAATTTCTCGGTTGCCACGGTCGCATAAAGCAACGGGCTCTGCTCATCTTTTCCGAGCCTTTGCGCGATGCTCATCGCTCTTTCAGGATCGGTCATCGCGAGCATGTCGCTGTAGATCGATACCTTAAGAAGATCCGTTCCGACTTCCTTCATGTAGTCAGCCAGCATTGCGCAGATCTCGTAAATGGTCTTCTCCCATTTGTCCGTCTTCGCCCTGCTCAATATCGCATCGAGTTTATCGTCGATCTTATTATTCTCATTGATCGTGATTACGAGGTCCTTCAAGACTTCATCGAGATCTTTGTAATACCTGTATACGACCCCGTGCGAAAAGCCCGTCTCCTCTATGATGTCCTTCATCTCAACAGATGAGATCGGCTTTCTGGTGCACACGCGGTATGCCGCATCGACTATCTCTTTGCGTTTGTTCTTATAGTATTCTTCACTGACTTTGGGCATGTGTTTCCTCCGCCTTGCGCTGCATCTTGTTCTGCGCCTTTGTAAAAATGACTTGGTGTCATTTTAATACGAGGGAAAGGGATTGTCAAATAGTGGGGGGATTATTGGGTTGGAGAGTGATTGTTCGGGTTGATGCATTTCTCTTCAGGATACGTGGTCAGGCTGCCGCATAATCCTTTCTGACACTCCGAACAATATACCCCCAGGGGGTATGCGAATCTTTAAAATCAAAAAATTACCTACTAAAATCGAAAAACCGAAATTTAGTAGGTAATTTCTATTCCCATATCCACTTGAAAAACACTTTTTTAGAGCCCGAAAGGCCTTTTCGGGCACGGAGAAACCAAGATAACAGTCCAAAGAACCGCTTTTCGAGCTCAAAACAGACAAATTATGGGCTATATACCCCCTCCCCCTTACCTACTAAAATCGAAAAATCGCATTTTAGTAGGTAAATTTCCATTAAAGAGGGTGTTCAGAAATCCGGAAGGATCAGATCTTTGTCTGGCCTTCGCGGTAGCGGCCGAAGAAGATGCCGTCGTCGATGAATTTGTCCGCATCAGATACCCAGACCGGGAAAGAGCCTGTACTCAAAGCTGTCTGGCCGTTTAACATTCCCGTGTGGAAAGGCAGGTGGCGGAACTGGCGCAAAACGAGTTCCATGCGCGTGAAGCGGCAGTTCTCGGGATGCTCATAGAGCATGTCATCTGTGAGCGAATCGAGGTAAGACAAGGTCTTCTTCTCGACGTGATCGAGATACTCAAGAAGCTGTTCGTCAGAGAGCACGACAGATGTCGGATTGTCAGGGTTGTCCATGCCTTCTTCGTGGAAGGAGGGCTCTTCATAAACATTGGGATTGATGAACCATTTGTCTGCAGAATGGAGCGCGTGATATACCCAGCGCCAGCAAGGCGCGCCGCAGATGATTGCATCTCTGTCGTAAGTCTTTATTGATGTCCTTATGTTGATGAAGTTAGGGACAACTGCAGTTTTGATTATCATTACTAAGTCATTCATTTTCGATACCTCCGAAAAAGGTTAGTGTACAGTGTGCGATCTCCTAAAAAATTATGAACCCGTGAAGTCGTATTTGCGAACGCCCAGCATCCAGAACTTGTAGCTCAGGAATACGAAGATCAGGCCGTAGAGGGGCGAGATCCATGACAGCAGCGGGACGTTGTCCGGAGTCAGGATGACGAGGCTCGGGTAGAAGGCGATGAACGCGATCGGGATGATGAACGTAAAGATGATCTTGAAGATCCCTTCAAAGATCGACGACGGGTATTTCGCGAAGTCCTTGAAGCGGAACATGATTACCATTACGTAGCCGGAGCCCTTGATCCAGAAGCATGTTGCGGCGGCAAAGTTCATCAGTGCGATCATGAACAGGGACGCGGTCAGCAGGAACACGATAAGCTTCAGGATGATGAGAGGCGTTACCGGGATGCCGAGCTTGATCCATGCGTAAATGATCGTGCCGATACCGAAAGCGAGCTGGCCCAGGCCTTTGACGTCAAACACTTCAGAGATGAAGTAGAAGAACACGTTGACCGGCCTGAAGCAGTACTTGATGAAGTCGCCGCTCTGGACCATGAAACGCAGGTTCCAGTTGTTGTCGAAGAAGCACTGGACGGGTGTCAGTGCGACCAGCGAAAAACCGTATAGGAACAGCATGTGGTGGTAGTCCCAGCCGTTGATCGTCGGGAAGTTGTGGAACAGGATCATGAAGGTGACAAAGCCTGACAGATTCGTCATTATCATGCCGAACGTCGAGATGACGAAATCCGCACGGTAGCTCATCTTGCTCTTCAGGTCCTGAACGAGAATCTTGCGGTACATTCTCGCGTAAAATCTCAGTCCTCTTTTGCGCATGTCAGCCTCCATTCACGGTGACTTTCTTCACCGCACAATTCCAGAATAAGTTTCCCGCGACCGTAAGCACGACGAGCCATATGAGCTGCAGGCCGAAAAGCTGCAGCAGGCCCTGCCAGCTGTCAGATCCGCTCTTGCCGAGCAGGATCGAGAGCGGTATGTCGTAGACTGCTCTGAAAGGCAGATACGATACGATGATCCTCGCCTTCTCAGGGAAGAAAGCCAGAGGGATCGAAGCACCTGACAACAGCAATACGATCGTTTCCTTTACGATGTTGATGCCCCACGTTGATTCTGTGAAAAGACAGATCGGAGCGACCAGCATCTCGATGTTGTAGTTAATGATGAGCGCGAAAACCGTTGCGATCAGGAACCATACCAGATTAAGACCCATAGGTATTGCGCCCTTGGTGACGATCATGACGACGATGAATGTCGGGATGAAGGTCAGGACGAACTGGACGACGTGGTTGCCCGTGTACGACCAGAATGTGTATTTGCGGAACCTCATCGGTTTAAGCAGGTCCAGAACTATCTTGCCCGATTGGATGGATCTGCTCATGTCCCAGACGACGAACATTTCCAGGAAGTTGAACAATGCGGTCGCGAGGATCAGGTAGATCATGGTGTCGTTGAAGGTCATGCCGTTTACGACGTCGGTGCCTGATGAATCGTAGATGGCTTTCCAGAGGTAGTAAACAAGAACCAGGTAGATCAGGTTCGCGAAAAGAGTAACAAAGATGCCGAGCCTGAAATGCAGTGACTCCATTATCCCGGCCCTTGTTATTGATAACAGCCTTTTGGGATTCATTTTGTACCCCCTTCGTAGATCTTCTTGATGACTTCCTCTGTGGAGATCTCAAGGATCTTAACGTCCTTTATCTTCTTTTCCTTCTGCTTTTCCATGATGACGTCCATGACATCCGTGGTCTTCTCGTCGATCAGGTATTCTTCCCATGAATCGTCAGCGAGCTTGAGCTTCAAAGTCCTGTAAGAACCGAAATAGTTCTTCAGGTGATCGATGTCGTTGTCGTAGATCTTCGTACCCTTGTCGATGATGACGATCCTCTTGCAAAGCGCATCGACGTCGCCCATGTCGTGGGTGGTGAGGATTACGGTTGTATTTTTCTCTTTATTAAGACCGAGAATGAGTTCCCTGATCTTTGCCTTCATTGAGACGTCGAGACCGATAGTGGGCTCATCGAGAAATACGATCGCCGGATTATGCAGGAACGCAGCGAGAATGTCGCTTAATGTCCTCTGGCCCAGAGACATCTGTCTTACGGGCTTGTGCAGGATCGGCTCGATGTCGACGAGAGATCGGTAAAGCTCGATCATTTCCTCATATTCCTTCTGCGGAACCATGTAGAGATCGCGAAGGAGCTTAAATGATTCGATCAGCGGGAGCGACCACCAGAGCTGGCTTCGCTGTCCGAAAACAACGCCGATGTTCTCGCAGTTTTCCGTCCTGTTCTTATAAGGGACTTTACCGTTGACGAGTATCTCGCCTGATGTCGGCTCAAGAACGCCCGTCATCATCTTGATCGTGGTGGACTTGCCTGCGCCGTTAGGACCTAAGTATCCGATGATCTCTCCCCTGTTAACCGTAAGCGTTACGTCCTTTACTGCGGAGACAGTTTTGTAGTCTCTCGAAAACAAGTCCCTTATGCTTCCCTTAAGGCCTTCATGGCGGTTGAGCACCTTGAAGTCTTTGCATACGTTAGTCATTATTACTGCTTCGTTGCTCATATGAAATTTCCTCTTCCTTTTTTGTTTGATTGCAAGTATATTGTGAGTAGGCATGCAAAAACAGTGCATAAGTGTCTTGTTTTTATAACTATCTTCCACGCAGATGGAATATTGTTATAGTTTTGTGGTTTTGGAGAAATATTGTTATGAAAAAAGAAGTGATGGGTCTCATCGTAAAGCGTGATGACGGCTCAGAGATAATAAACTACGACGATCCGAACTTTCCTTCGTATATCTACGACGGCTGGATCGCGCCCAAAGTCACATGGGAAGGCGTGCCGCACTACCACGAAGACATTGAGATCATGACCGTTAAGGAAGGCAAGGTCGCCTACTTCATAAACGGCAGGGAATTACTGCTCAACGCCGGCGATACGATAGTCGTAAACTCCAACCAGATCCACTACAACCTGTGCGTGGGTGAGGTTGCAAAGTATGTCATCGCGATAATCAATCCGCGCATTCTTGCAAACTCGGTTGCAGTCGAGATGCAGGCAATAAAGCCAATCACTGATAATCCCGATATTCCTTATTTGAGATTCCGCTATATAAATGAATATACGGAACAGATAAGAGACCTTGTATATGACCTTCCCAAAATAAGGCACGATCCGTTTGCGATCACGATGCAGTTCTATCAGATATGGGACATCATCAGAAAGCAGGCCGAATATCTGGGCGCGACAAAGGAAGAGACCGTGTCAGACCCTAGGATGCAGCCGTTCAAGACGATGATGCATTTCATCTCCAATAATTATCAGGAACAGATCACTCTGGGCGACATCGCTGCAAGCGGCAACGTCAGCAAGTCCTTGTGCAACACGCTTTTCCACCAGTATGTCGGCGAATCGCCAATCAATTACCTGATGCACTTCAGGAGCCGCAAAGTGGCTGAATTATTGCGTTCGGGGAATATGTCCATGTCTGAGATCGCTGCCAGGACGGGCTTTGGAGGAGTCAGCTACATGTCTGAGACCTTCCGGAAATTTTTCGAGAAATCACCAAGGGAATACAGGAAATCCTGGCAGTAACGTTCACTAATAATTTACAGAGTTTCATCATTTTAGACACGCAGGTAACACTTTCGTGCAAGTTATATATTTTTCGCACTGATATAATGACGTTAATATCTTGTAATCTCGTCTCAGGGTGAAGTTCTGATGGTAAAAAGAAACAGCAATATCGATAAGACTCTGAAAAACCTCTCTCTTAACAAAGAGGCGCCGAAGAGCGCTTTCATTCTTCTTGTGCTGCTTTATACCATAACATCAGTCCTTACGACGAGAACGTCGGTGATGCAGGGTTCCATGGCAATCGGCGACCAGATGATCAAATATAATTCCTTCACCGGTGTTTTCTCAATGCTCGGATACATCTGCATAATCTGCCTCGTCATGCTGTTCCGCAGAGTCGGCTACATAGTATCGATGGCTGCGATCATCCTGCAGTTCCCTTTAATGATCTTCAACATTTTCGTGCGCGGCAACCTGCACTCACTTCCGGGTTTATTCTCCAGCGTACTTATGATTGGAGCGATCTCCATAATCCATTTCAATTACAAGAAGGTCTTGAATTACCAGCAGAGCATCCGTGAGCAGGCCGTTACTGACAGGATCACGGGACTTCCTAACCGCTTCGCATGCAACGAGCTCCTTACCGATCTCCAGAGACGTGGCGAGCCTTTCGTTCTCGTCTCGGTCGACCTGAACGACTTCAAGAGCATCAACGATACAATGGGTCACGATACGGGCGACCAGGTCCTTAGGGAAGTTGCAAGAAGATGGAAGGAACTCGCTAACTCCCTCAACACTGAGACAGTCGATTTCGTTGCAAGAAATTCAGGCGACGAGTTCATGATCGTGATCAGCGAATATCCTTCTGTTAAAGAGATCGAGAATACTATCAACGCATTCCGCGAAGTGCTCGAAAAGAAGATCACGATCGACGACTGCGACTACTATCTGACAGCATGCTTCGGTTACTCCTTCTTCCCTGAAGACAGTGACGTTATAGAGAATATCTATCTTTTTTCAGACGCAGCCCTGCACGAAGTAAAGAAGGCCGGCAGCGGCAGCAGGATCTCAAGATTCACGCCTGAGGTCCTGAGTTTTGAGAGAAATCTTGAGATCGAGCGCAAGATCCGCACCGCTTTAAACAGCGACAAGATCTTCTTCAATCTCCAGCCGCAGTATGACATCAACCATAACCTCAGAGGCTTTGAGGCGCTTGCACGAATGAAGGATGACGACGGTTCATTCATCAGCCCTGCCGATTTCATTCCGGTCGCAGAGAAGACCGGTCTTGTGGACAAAATCGACATGCGCGTTTTCGAGCTCTCGATGGAATTCCTTGAAAAGGTCACACGTGAGACCGGCACCGAAGTCATGATGAGTGTCAACGTATCCGTAAGACACCTGATGAAGAACACATTCATCGAAGACATAAAGAATATCCTCAAGGCCCACAACATCGCTCCCGAGCGCGTCGAGATCGAGATCACGGAGTCCATCATGATCGACTCCGCAGAAAAGGCCCTGAAGCGCATCAACGAGATCAAGGCGATGGGCATGAAGGTTGCGATCGACGATTTCGGCACAGGATATTCGTCACTCAGTTACCTGAATAATTTCCCTTCAGATCTCCTTAAGATCGACAAGGCATTCATCGACCAGATGAACATGAGCGAATCTTCAAAGCAGTATGTCGCCATGATCATCTCGATCGGCCACATACTCCACCTTAAGGTAATCTCAGAAGGTGTCGAATCCCCCGACCAGGTCGAAGTCTTAAAGAAGATCGGCTGCGACTACATCCAGGGATTCGTATGGGGCAAGCCGATGCCGCCCGAAGAAGCAGGCAGGCTTGTCAGCTCAATTAAGAAATAAGAGGAAGGTTAAGATCGTTGGAAGAGGATGCTCGCGGAAGGCATCCTCTTTAGTTTGCGGCAGATTAAAACAATTTAGCAACCCTTGCCGGCGTAGAGTAAAATATAAGAAATTAAGAGTTTTTTTCGCTGGAAGGAGAATATAGATGAATAAGTTAAAGATCGCGTTTTTCGACGCCAAAGATTACGATAAGCAGTCGTTCATTGAATCGAACAGTGACGGCGGATTTGAGATAACATTCCTTGAGACAAGGCTTACTTCAGACACGGTGAAGCTCGCCGAAGGAAATGATGTTGTGTGCGTTTTCGTAAACGATGACATCAACAGGGTCGTCATCGACAAGCTCCAAGAGCTCGGTGTAAAACTCATCGCGTTAAGATGCGCCGGATACAACAATGTCGATGTCGAATATGCTTACGGAAAAGTCCACATCGTCCGCGTTCCCGCCTACTCCCCTTACGCTGTCGCAGAGCACGCCATGGCACTCCTTTTGACATCGATAAGAAGGATCCACAAAGCTTACATCCGCACCAAAGACTTCAATTTCAGCCTCAACGGTCTGACAGGTTTTGACCTTCACGGCAAGACAGTCGGCGTTATCGGAACGGGTAAGATCGGCAGGATCTTCATAGATATCTGCCGAGGATTCGGAATGAACATCATCGCTTACGACAAGTTCCCCGCAACAGGTTCCGGCATCGAATATGTAACGCTCGACGAGCTCTGGGAAAGAAGTGACATCATATCGTTCCACTGCCCGCTCACCGAAGAGAACAGGCACATGGTCAACAGCGATACCATCGTGAAAATGAAGAAAGGCGTTGTGCTCATCAACACATCCAGAGGTGCCCTGATCGATTCCGAAGCATTGCTGGAAGGCATCAAGCAGCGCAAGATCGGAGCGGCATGCCTCGATGTTTACGAAGAAGAATCCAACATATTCTTCCACGATTATTCGGGCCACATCGTAAACGACGACACGCTTGCAAGACTCATATCAATGCCTAACGTAATCGTCACTTCGCACCAGGCATTCCTGACCAACGAAGCACTGAAGAACATCGCTGATACAACGCTCGAAAACATCCGCGGATTCTTCGCTTCAGACACCTGCCCCAACGAGGTCTGCTACAAGTGCGCAAACCTTGCAAACTGCAAACAGACTCACGAGAAAAAGTGCTTCTGAATTAAAACTATAAGAATTTGAAATTGTGCGGAGCCGGAATCAGTCCAGGGTCAGAACGACCAGGCCGGCTTCGTACAATGCTTCTTTCCGGCCGCCTTCTTCATGGGTGATGCACACAGCAAATTTGTGGTCATTGCTGTACACGAAATCAAATGAATTGGCGCCTTCAAGTTCGCCCATGTCGACCGGCTCATAGATAATGAAACTCTCATAATAACTGTCGACCCAGCCGCCGTAGTTCCTGATATCCTTTGAGACAATATCAGTCCTGTAGATTCTGATGACCGTATTTTTATAACCGTTTATCTCGTACCATTCCTGTCCGGCAAAATCAGATGAACCTTTGGTCACGCCGCCTGTTGCGCCAAGTGCTTTAGCGAGCTCCTCGGCATATGCCCTGCACTCCTCATCGGAACTTGGCACGGAATAGACTTCGTAAGGAAGCATCCTGCAAAGTTCGTAGTTATCGAGAATAAATTCGTAGACCCAGTTCTTCAGAAAATAGTGATAGCACTGTATTGTGTTATCGAGGCACAGATGCTCAACAACATCACGGATCGTTCCGCCCTTGATGTCATCGTCGGTATAGCCCGTGATGGCGGTAAAATATTCGTCCGTCATCTCCTGCATATTTCCGTTTGCGCAAAGGAATTCTTTATCGCCGCCACAAACCCTGTTTATGATCTGACAGAACCTGTCGGTGCCTTCAGGATAATCACCATAAACACTGCCTATGAGGCTGCGGTTGCTCTTCTCATCGACTATGGTAACCCAGATGCGGCAGATGCATTCGCTGCCGTCGGCATTTTTGGGGTCCGAAGGAAAAGAATTCATATAGGACAAAATATATTCCTTCTCATCTTCAGTTAATTCCAATGCTTTGTCTTCGAATTTGACATACTCGTTGCCTGCAACATAATAACCCGGCCAGTTGATATACCATATGTTTTCTGAATTTTCTTCAGCCGACATGACCGTAATGCTTTTTATCTCGGTCGTTATCACCGGCTTATCTTCATCAGATGCCCTGCATGCTGATAACAAAGATGCCACGGTTACACAGCATGCCAAGACCGCAATTGTTCCGGAAATAAATCTGGTATTGCTCCTTCTCATAAACACAGTCCCCCTCAGAATCTGATACCTTTATAACAGATAAGCCGGGGGAATTGTTGCAAAATCACAGTAACCGTCATAGCGCATTGTGACTTTCAGTCGTTCTCTGATAGCACAGCGATGTACATTTTTTGTCAAATAATGCCGTAAGATTGCATGAAAAGCTGTTTTTGTGCAATTTTCGAGTCGGAAATCGCGAAAAATGTACATCGACACGAAGCAGTTTTACTGTGATTTACAAAGCTCGAAAAGCCGATCATTTGGTCCTTATTATATTTCGATATCGTCCTCTGATACTGTCTGTTGAATCATTGTCGCTTGCGGTCCCCTCGTATTTGCTTCATTAATAAACAAAACCCAATATAAATAGGAATCAACAATTAACATAAAGACTATCAGAATGCTTCCTAAAACTATAAAACGTGGTTTCTTTTGCTTTATCGACAATATAACACCTGCTATCGTCATAAGAAGTCCGACCGTCACGGAAAGTACGCCTATGACCATAAACAAATAGAAAAAGACAGTAGGATCCCAATCCATAATGGCGCTAAGGACCATAAGCGGCAGCATCAGCAAACTGAATACCGTTGTTGCCAACGGAGTCAGTATCAGAATCTTAACCGCCTTGTTTCCTTTGTCTGACGTCATATGTTCAGACCTGTCTTTATTCATGTATAACACCCGCATTGTCCCGTTCAGATAGGGTCATTATAACATGGTGAAATTATGCAGTTTACAAGAATAACGGGAGAAGATAATATCAAAACAGTTCGCCGGAATAAAAGTTTTGGGAAGTAACGGAATATAGATTACAATAGTCGCATGAATATCAAGTCGTTGAAGAATCACAAATGCCTTATTACAGCAGTCTTTGTTCTGCTGGTATTCTACATATGGCTGGCCAGCCGTATCCCATACACTCATGATGACTGGGAATGGGGAATTAACCAGGGTATGGTACACCTCCTCACAGCTGACAAAGACAGCAGGTTTTGCGGCAATCTGATTGAGGTCATCATTACAAGAAATGAGTTCATAAAAACTGTATTCATGGGTCTAGTTTTCACGTTGGTCCCTCTGTCTGTAACAATACTATCAGGCTATATTTTTGATATAAAAAAGTTCTCTAATACAGATCTTTTACGGACTTCGGTTTTCGGGTTTGCCAATGCAATGCTCCTTTCTATTCCTGCTGATGTATGGTCACAAACAAACAGCTGGATCGCAGGCTTTTCGAACTTTGTTGTATCCGGCGCCGAACTCATGTTTTTCCTCTTTATTCTTGCAAGAAGCTTATCTCCAAAAACTGAGAAAAAGACCTGGGTGATCAGCAGCATTCTTTGTTTTATTTATGGTGTCGTAATCCAGTTGTTCCTTGAGAACCTGACCATTTTCTATCTTATCTTCGCTGTGGTTTTTCTGATCGTCAGATGGAAGAAAACAGACAAGAAAAAACTGATTCCGCTTTGTGCCGGTCTTTTGGCAGGAACAGCCTTAATGTTCAGCAGCAGCATTTATCCGTCGCTTATAAATACAGGTACCGCCGTCAACGAATATCGTCAATTGATGTACGATCCAAACCAGCCTTTCTATGTGTTTATCATCGATTCCATCAAGCGGTTCTTTGGCGTTATGCTTCCACAGATCATTGTTCATCACGGCATTCTCACAGGGTCGGTATCAGTAATCATGGCCGTCGCAACTGCAAAAAATGCTAAAAACAGGCTCGCTGCATTATGTCTGCCTCTGATTAACAGCATGTTGTGCATATATTATGCAGCAACTTACATTGCAGCATTAATGACCGGCCGTTCCGTAATCGAAGACAGCCCGCTTACAACTGCAATCGACAGTGCATTTGTGTTATTGATATTTATAGAGATCATTCTCGTATTTAAGAACCACAAGAAACTTCTCAGCTGGCTTCTTGTTCTATGGTCGTCACCGTTCATGGTAATAGCACCAATGCTCGCAGTTAATACTGTCGGCCCGAGAAGTTACTATACTGCATATGTCTGTCTCATCGCTTTCGGTGCGACCGTTCTTGCCTTTCTGTTAGCCGGTGCAAAGAAGAAAACTGCTTACATGATTTCTGCATTCATAGCTGCCGTACTGCTTGGTCTTTGTGTACGTTGGATAGTAATTTATAAAGCGATTGGCGATGAGTCACGTGTGCGCAAACTACAGATCGAAACTGCCATTGCAAATGGCGACAACTACATATATTTCGAGAAATTCCCTTATGACGATTATTTATGGTTCCCTGATCCGACCGGCCCCACGCGAATAGGCTGGTATAAAGATTTCTATGATATTCCTGAAGATATAGATATCGTATTTGAAATCTGGAAAGAACAGGGCGAGATGCCTGAATCGATCTGAGCTTTCCATTCAACAAAAAGATATATATCAGCTGACTTTTTTAATATCGCATTACTGTCATGGTACCAGTCATACGGTTTTAATATCGAGTACCTATCTTATCAAGCTCAAACCAAAACCGCTTATCTTCATTTGTCACATATGATATCAATGCCGGCTTCCATGCGGTGCGGTTTTCAGGTTGTTTTGCTTATAATATGGTTACTTGGAAATTGAGAGGTCTGTCTGACACATGAAACATCCGGCATTGTCTGTTGCTTTACCAAAGAAACTGGTCACGGGAGCCGTTCTTTTCGCTGTTATCCTGTCCGTAACCGGATGCTTTGGCAAGAATGGCACTATAGGCATTTATACCCATAGAAACGACACCTTAAAGAAGATAATAAAATATATCAGCAAGGATGACTCGGAAGGTCTTTATGATCTTTTCTCCAAAGATAAGAAACGTGATAAGAACCTTATGGAATGTCTGGATGCATTGTGCGATTTCTGGGATGACGAGGACCTGACCGTAAAAAGGAAAAGGCATACTTCCGGATGCAGCGCCTACGACCACGGCAAATATACTTACTATGAAACACGCTATTATATTTATGTGGAAAGCAGTGACGGCACGGAATACGAGATCTATGTCTCTGAAGATTACATAAATAAGAATGAACCGGAAATGGTCGGGATCAACATTATAGAAGTAAGAGATGAAGACAATGACATTGTTTTAACCTCGTATAACTGACACTGTTCTGGGTTGAACAATGAACCTTTTCGGAGAAGTCTACCGGTAAGTTTCCGGGCTCTCTTCTGCAGCGCTGTTTAAACCGGTGGCATCTCCTCAGCAGTTGCCGGATCTAAAACCACAGTGGGTGAATATCCGGGAACAATACGTTCAGCCTTAAGATACACAAACCTGTTTTGAGGAGTGACATCAACTTCAAGACCAATACCTTTATATTTTCGCGCCACCTCATCGAGATACTTTACCAGAACATGATAGTGACCATATGACACCGGGATCCTGACAGTATCTTCAGCTCTGAAATGGCCGGCACGACGTCCCAACAAGCCAAGTTCAATGCCGTTTATATATATTTCCATGCTTATATTAGTACGAAGCTTGCGGTAGATTTGAATTACACCATCCTCGGGGAGGCATACCATAACATGGCATTTCCAGCAAGGTCCATTGCCGGCAACATCCTGGACCATACCACATTGTGGACATTTGAATCTGAGTGGTGTTGGCATGATGACTCCTTCCCTTTTTCCGTGTTAAAGATCAGAAATCCTTCATCATAGCTCTGAGCTCATCATCTGATTTATCCTCGATCGACGACTCGTCGAAGAACTTGGCCTCCATGACCGCAACAGCTTTTCCATCCTTAACGAATACGATATCGTAGACATCGGGATCCGCATAATCAGGACTCAAATAGAGCGCACCCCACTGATCACCTGCCTCCTCGGGTTTTTCCAAAGTGCATGTTGCGAGCACTTTGGTGTCTTCTTCGGTGAAGCCCATTTCCGTATAAACATTAGCATCGTCTGCATGCTTATATACGTATACCCATAATCCGTCGTTGACGCTCGTATCAGGATAGAACTCGACCCACTCGTCCAACTGGAAAATGCATCTTATGCCCTTTACGTCCGGATCCTTCGCATTGAATTCCGCAGTGCCGACCTGATTGCCTTTCAATGTTAATCCCTTTATCACAGGACCGCCGTCAGCATCTTTATCAAACTGGTAGAGCTCACCGGGGAGCAGCACGATGGCACCTGCATCTGAATTATTATTTTTTGTTGCATCAGAATTACCGCCGGCATCTTCACCGGAAACGGCATCATTTGTGGTTTCCTTGTCAGCTGTTGATGTCCCGTTCGAATTAGCGCATGAAGAAAGTGACAGAAGCATCGTGGCAGAAATGATAAGTGCTATAATCTTTTTCATTTGGGTATCCTCCGAAACAAGTTTAGGAATTCTGATCATTTTCTCTACTAAGGAATCACTCCCTCAGACAAGATAATTATATCATTCTGGAAAATAACGCTTAGTCTGATTTATTCACGATTTACTGTTCTAATGCCCTCAGGTCAGACCTCTCATATTTGTTATGCCCTTTAATGCTCTTTTTGTATTTCCAGCACTTTATGGCATCAGCCAGAGAAGCACCTTTATTGTCGTCGAAGAAATCCCGTACATAAGTATTATATTCAAACTGCTTATCTATGTCCTTTTTTCCGGGTTTCTTTGTGCTCTTTATTTCTTTATATGCAGCTATCGCATCTGCATATGTCTTTCCACTGTTGGATCTAAGCCATTTTTGAAAAGCAACATTGAAAGAAAAACTCTCGCCTATCTCATGCTTAAAAAAAGCTCTGTGGATTTCCGAACATACCAGATCAGATTCAATGATGCTGTCTCTTGTTATTGCCGTTATCTTAGGCTTTTGAGTCCGCACCGTTTTTATGGCTTTGATCTTTCCTGTATCAAGATAATATGCGATCCGCTCAGTCAGTTCCGCTTTTCCGCCGGATGTCGGCAATCCGTTTTCACGACAGAAACAAACCAATTCTTCCTTGAGATAATAATATTCAAGGAACTCTTTTCTCTTCAATTTAATTGTTAATTCCGGTCTGTCTGACATTATCAGCTATCTCCCAAAAGCCATTCTGCGGCATCGATTATCTTTATTCCTTCGTGATGGTAAGCGGGCTGATAAGTCCTCGCTATTATCATCTTCTTGTATCCGTCAGCAATCTTCAGTAAGGGAGTGATCTCTCTTTCAAAAGTTTTCGGCTCTATTATATCGTATGAAACCTGTATGTATGTCCTATCGCCTTGTTTCATTGCTACAAAGTCAACTTCTTTCCCGCCTGATACACCGACATATATTTCATAACCCCTTCTGATCAATTCCATTGCAACTATATTCTCAAGCACATGACCATAGTCCATATTCTTTGTTCCCAATCTGGCATACTTGAAACTGTGATCAGACAGGTAATACTTATCTTCTGAGCGGAGGTATTTCTTTCCTTTAATGTCGTATCTTCTGACCCGGTAGAATACAAATGCATTGCACAGATACTCAATATATTTACCGATCGTTTTATGATCAGCTGCTGCTTTACCTCCGGCAAGAGAATCTGTGATCGACCGGACGGAGATCTCACTTCCAATGTTGTCCATCATAAAGTCGATCAGCATGTGAAGCAACGGTTCGTTGCGTATCTTGTACTTGTTTACTATATCTCTTATTACTAATGCATTGAGTACTTCTGTATTGATGTACCGATACTTCTTATCAGTATCTTTATATAGATAGGAGCCGGCCATCCCGCCTTCAGTAATGTATCTTGTCAGGCTGGCATTAACATTTTCAGAAGGAAAATACGTCACATATTCTTTAAATGAGAACGGAAGGACATGCACTTCGTATGTTCTTCCTACAAACAGAGTAGCAAGATCGCTGCTTTGAAGAAATGCATTAGATCCGGTTATATAAATATCGTACTTCTCTTTGGCATGCAGACTGTTTACAGCCTTCTCAAAGTGTTCACACATCTGTATTTCATCGATTAAAAGATAGTTATTAACTTCTGTTGAATATCTGTTTTCCACATATGATTCAAGCATATGGTACTCGAGCAGATCCTCGAATTCTGTAAGGTTAAAGTTGATATGAATAATATTTGCTGATGGATCGGACGCCGTGATAAGTTCCTTTAAGGCTTCCAATAACTTGGATTTTCCGGCTCTTCTGATTCCCGTAATGATCTTGATTTCAGGTGTGTTGATCAACTCTGTCAGCTCACTAAGATAGGTATTGCGCATTATTAGCTTCATAAAACTACACCTCTAACACAACAATAACATCCCTATTCCCCGAAATCAATAATTTTGCATTTTTGGGGAATAGAAGTGTGCTGTTACTTAAGTTAGATATACTGATGATTATTCTTACTAATACCTTAAGCGTCAAATGCTCTTACAAAAGTCCAGGATCTCCTGTTTCCTGGACTCAACTTGTTCCCTGTATTCGAGCGATGTCAGACCCAGATGTCCTTCGCACTCAATCTCGAGATGTCCGTAGAAATGTTCTATGCTGCCGATAAGTCTCTCACATTCAGGCATATTAGGACCGGTCCTGAGAGCGATGGCATAACCTCTTTTGCCCTGCTTTATGGTCGCATGTGGTTCATGAGTATTACACCACGGCGTTACCCTGTCTATAAATGATTTGAACTGTCCGGGAATATCAGCCCAGTATGAAGGTGCAACCGATACGATAATCTCAGCATTATCGAACTCATTCATTATGTCCCGTATCACCTGAGCATCGCTCATGACACACTGAGCCGTCTTATGACACGCTCTGCAACCTCTGCAAAACGCAAATTTATAATCATCTATACAAATGCACCTGGTATCATAGCGGGACTTAAGCTCACCTTCCACTATCTTTACTATCTCAGCTGTTGCTCCTGTCCTGACAGGACTGCAATTAATTATCAATGCATTCATTTCCACACCTGCTTCTCAATTAGTTTACTGATTATTATTTTGACTTCAAAGGTTTTGTTTTCTGTTTTTGCGGACTATCACTTATTGTTTTCGAAAAAGGGATACTCTTTTTCTGCTTTAGCATTTGATCGAAAACTACGTGTTCTCTCTTCTTTTTCCCCATAATCAAAATCGCTTCCTTCAAACACTATTCTTTAAATTGTTCTTTCTAATTACTTAATGAGTTTTCCGTGGCTCTTACAATCCTGTATTCTTCAATCATATACCACCCTGTCACCTTCATAAGATGTAACAGCACTCCAAATTGAGCCCGGTACTCAGACAAGAATATACCCTCTGAATCCGCGCACAGAATAGTAGGAATCCGCGCCGTTGTGAAAAGTGAAC
>SVIZ01000006.1 GCA_015069205.1 Oscillospiraceae bacterium | reverse complement strand
AATTGAAAAAGGTCCGTTTTACTTCAAGTTTTGCATTCTATTCAATTTTCAAGATCCGCGCTTTTCCTTTGATTTCTTGCTCACTTTTTTGTGTGCCTCCGTCAAAGTGCTTGTAAAGGATATACCACAGAGATTAGTCTGTCAAGAACTTTTTTCGCTGTTTTTAAAATTTTTTTCAAAAGTCGCAAAACCCTTTATTTGATTAAATTCCAGGCCTTGCGGAAACAACGTTATCAATAGAGTAATAACGAGGGCACAAGCCCCCGTTATATATAGTAATTAATTCTTCTTAGTCTCAATCTTTTTTGCTCTTCTTACCGCTGAATGTTTTATGCGGTTGATGCGTACCCATAAGACTATATTAAGTACAGATATAAGAAGTATAAGTCCGCCGATAACTCCGGATACCACAGGATTGTGTTTGATGAAGAGTTCGAGGTTGTCTCCTGTCTCGACTTCTTCTTCCGGAACAGCATCTGCAGGAACCGGTGTCGGGGAAGGAGTCTGTGTTACCAGGTCGAATCCCTTAGGCTCATCACCGGGATTGATAAGCGGATCGAATACAGGCTGCTCTGACTGCGGAGCATTGACCCATCTGTAATCTCCTGTCGTTCCATATACTCTTGTTACCGGATCTGATTCCCAGCATGCGAGGTTGCCGTATGCGGTTACAGATGCAAGATACATAGTAGTATAAAAATAATAGTCCTGCGGGATTCCGCAGATGGAGATCATGAGTTCGTGGCCGTTCTCATTTACCGTATAGATGGTAAGTCCCTTACCGGCCTGTGATGTAGTACCGGTCTTTCCGCCGATTACTGCAGACAGATGCGAATCCGTACCGTTGGCTGTTTTGGATGCGAGCCAGGGATCGTATAAGAGATAGTTTGAATTCTTAACGTAACTCCATGCATCTGCCTTGTGTCTGTTTGTTCCTACGAATACATGTGAAGGAGCGCTGATGAGAGTATTGAAATCATCGATCTCTGAAGCAGCTGCCATTATGAGTGTAAGATCATAAGCTGTCGTGTAGTGGTTATCGTCAGGAAGACCGCACGCATTAACGAAATGTGTACCCTTGCATCCCAACGTGTCTGCACGAAGGTTCATAAGAAGCGCAAACGCTTCAAGTTTGCGTGATGAGAGGATATGGTCCTGTGAATCGTGCATGGTATCAAGAAGATACTGAGCATTAACGCCGTCAGCATTAACGGCAGAACCGCCTGCAGGATACTTCTCAAAGAAAGCATCGATGCACCCTTCACCGAGAACGTTTGCAGCGTCATTGCCAGAAGGGAGCATGAGTCCATATAAAAGCTCGCTTACCTTTACCTTCTCACCTTCAAGAACGCCCATCAGTGATGAATCAGCATCGAGTCCGGCAAGGGCTGAAGGACTTACTTCGAGCTTTGTGGAAGTATCAAGAAGTTCAAGGCTCAAAAGACATGTCATTATCTTCGTCATGGATGCAGGATAAATGCGGTCATCGGGATTCATGCTGATAACGATGTAACCTGTGGTCTTATCGTATACGCAGTATGAAGCACAGTGAACGTCACTTAATGCGGGTACCGGAATATCGGGCTGTCCGACATCGGCATTTACCTTAGTTGCAGGAATCCCAAACAATGCCAGGTAACAAATGACGAATACCGCAGCAACAAAAGCCGCTGCGGTCTTGATCAGTGATTTTGAACCCTTAATGATATTCATCAGATATCGTCTTCTCCGTCTTTGCCTTCGTATTCAGCATCTTCGGAAGCTGCAATGCCGTCAGCTTCGATCTCTGCCGCAAGAGTATCTGCAAGTTCAGCTACCTTTGCGGCATTGGGGCTGAGTCCGTCTTCAGTAACAGCTGTTGCTTCGGAATTTACGGAACCTTCAGAAACTTCTTTTCCTGCTTCACCTTCTTCAGGCTCATCCTCTTCCCTTTCTGTCAGTGCAAAGTCAACTACGCTTGCATTGTTTGCCTTGATAAGCTTAACGCCTGATGTAGCTCTGGAGAGTGTGGGGATCTCATTCGCCCTTACTCTGATGATGACACCCTGGTTTGTGATGATGAGGAGATCGTCATCGTCAGTAACAGAAACAGTACCGCAGAGTCTGCCGGTCTTCTCGTTGACCTTATATGTGATGATACCCTTACCGCCTCTGCTCTGGACACGGTAATCGTCGATCTTGGATCTCTTACCGTAACCCTTCTCAGAGATAACGAGGATCTCACGCTCGGGATCAACAGGCTCCATGCCTACGACTTCATCATCATCAGCAAGTCTCATGGCTCTTACGCCCGTAGCGCCACGGCCCATGTCACGTGCATCGTCAGAATTAAATCTGACAGACTTACCTGCAGCAGATACAACGATGACTTCCTGTCCTGCCCTTGTGAGCTGGACTGCGACAACGCTGTCTCCTTCACGGATCTTTGTAGCGATAAGACCATTCTTGTTGATGTTGGAGTACTTATCGATGGATGTCTTCTTGATAACACCATACTTTGTAACAGTTGTAAGGTAGAGATCCTCTTCCTCAAAGCTGTCGATCGGGATGATGTTCCTTATTGTCTCTCCGTCATTGAGGTTCAAGAGATTGACCAGAGCAGTACCTCTTGCAGAACGTGATGTAGTCTCAGGGATCTTATATCCCTTGATCTTGAATACACGACCTGTGTTGGTGAAGCACAAAAGGAACTTGTGTGTAGTGGTCGTGATGATCTTCTCGACATAGTCCTCTTCTCTTGTGGACTGTCCGGAGATACCTCTTCCGCCTCTGTGCTGTGCCTTGTATGTATCAACTCTCTGGCGCTTGATGTAGCCGAAGTGTGTGAGAGTAACAACGATGTTCTCTTCTGCGATCAATGACTCGTCGTCGATATCCTCGAAGGAACCGTTGATGATCTCTGAAACTCTCGGAGTAGCGAACTTGTTCTTGATCTCTGTCATCTCATCCTTGATGATGCCGTCGAGCAATGTCTTGTCAGAAAGAACTCTGTGGAAGTATTCGATCTCTTCCGTGAGAGCCTTGATCTCTGCTTCGAGCTTTTCTCTCTCAAGTCCTGTGAGACGTCCGAGTCTCATGTCAACGATGTGCTGTGCCTGTTTGTCGGAAAGACCGAATCTCTCGCACATGCGGACCTTAGCCTCAGCCTCGGTACGTGATGATCTGATGATGGCGATGATCTCATCGATGTAATCCATCGCAATGAGGAGACCTTCGTCGATGTGCTTCTTAGCTTCATCCTTCTCAAGGTCGTACTGTGTACGGCGTGTAACAACATCTTCCTGGTGCTTGATGTAGTAATAGAGAGCTTCCTTAAGGCCTACGAGCTTAGGTTCGAGCTTGCCTTCGCTATCCGGTACAAGCGCGAGCATATTTGCGCAGCATGCATCCTGAAGTGAGCAGTTCTTGTAAAGCTGGTTAAGAACGACATCGGCATTGGCATCTTTCTTGAGCTCGATAACGATACGTACCTGCTCGTTACGGTCGGATTCATCTCTTAATCCGGAGATGCCTTCAACCTTCTTCTCCTTAACGAGATCAGCCATACGCTCGATAAGTCTTGCCTTGTTGACTGCATAAGGAATGTCGTGAACGATGATCCTTGTCTTGCCGCCATGGTCCTCGATCTCAGCATGGGCACGTACAACGATACGTCCCTTACCTGTGAGGTACGCCTCTCTGATACCTGAAGTACCGAGAATGGCACCGCCTGTCGGGAAGTCAGGTCCCTTGACGACAGTCATGAGCTCATCGACCGTTACGTCAGGGTTATTCATCATCATGATACATCCGTCGATAACTTCACCGAGATTGTGCGGCGGAATATTTGTAGCCATACCAACGGCGATACCTACCGCGCCGTTTACGAGGAAGTTCGGGAAACGTGAAGGAAGCGATACAGGCTCCATCTCGTGTTCATCGAAGTTAGGACGGAAATCAACAGTATTCTTGTTGATGTCTCTCATCATCTCCAATGCGATCTTCTCGAGTCTTGCCTCCGTATAACGGTAAGCTGCCGGCGGGTCTCCGTCCAACGAACCGAAGTTGCCGTGACCATCGACCAGAGGATGTCTGAGAGAGAAATCCTGTGCAAGTCTTACGAGAGCATCGTAAACGGATGCGTCACCGTGAGGATGGAAACGTCCAAGAACGTCACCGATAGTGGTAGCGCACTTACGGTACGGTTTATCAGGTGTAAAACCCTGTGTAAACATTGAATAAAGGATTCTTCTGTGAACCGGCTTAAGTCCGTCTCTGATATCCGGAAGAGCACGGTCGGAAATAACCGACATTGCGTAGTCGATGAAGGACTTCTTCATCTCGCCGTCTAAGTCAACCGGAACTATTGTCGTTTGTTCTGACTTGAAGACCTCGTCCATCTCGGCTTCCTGTTGAAGCCTGGCCTGTTTCTTGTCGTCGCTGTCTGCCATTTGTCGCCTCCGCCCGCAAAAAGCACTATTCACGGGTAATTAGAATACTTTAGTTAATAGATATAATTCTACAAACTAAAGTATTATACCATAAGTAAACGCGTGCGCGCGTATATAATTATAATATATAGCACAAATGTCCTTATATCAGGCTATGGGGGTTTTGGAAGGTGTGCCCGCTTTCCTCGGGAATCTTGCGGGAGTCGGACGGATCTTTCTTACGACAATGATCGTTCTCTCCATGTCTGTTCCGGGAAGCATGAATGTATCAGTCTTTTCGATGGTGCCGCCAAGAAGCGCGATCGCCTTTGCGCCCTCTGCTTCCTCTTCTTCCGAATGTGCCTTCATGGCAAGGAATACGCCTCCGACCTTAACCAGCGGGAGACAATACTCGGCGAGTACGGAGAGCTTTGCAACGGCTCTGGCGGTAACTATGTCGTACTTTTCACGGAATTTCTTGTTCCTGCCTGCGTCTTCAGCCCTTGAATGCACCGTATTGCAGTCTTTGAGGTCCAATGCGGTAATGACCTCGTCCAGGAACTTGAGGCGCTTCTCAAGCGAATCCATGAGGGTTACGGACAATTCGGGACATGATATCTTGACCGGAAGGCCGGGAAAACCCGCGCCCGTTCCTACATCGACAAAGGCAAGTGCCTTGGAACTCTTTTTCTTTTCCTCTTCTTCCCTGATGTAAGGGCAGAGGGTTAGTGAGTCGATAAAGTGCTTCATGGCTATTCCCTTATCGTCATCCACAGCGGTAAGGTTCATTACCTTATTCTTCTCTTTGAGCATGGATGCGTAGACCTGGAAGGCACGGATCTCTTCAGCAGAAAGAGGAACGCTTATCTCTTCGGAATGCGATTCAAGGATGGGAGCAACATCTGCCGGCTCTTCGTCCTGCTTGGTGATCTTTGTTCCTTCAGCGTTGATCTCAACCTTCTTGGGAAGGCTTTCTCTCAAACGCTTTATATCGTCTTTGGTAAGAGGTTTTCTTCTGGGGAACAAGCCGTCAGCCATTATCGTGTCTCCTTCTGAGCTGTTCAAGATATACGAGAAGCACCTCACAGTCTGCAGGTGATACACCCGAGATCCTCGAAGCTCTGCCAACGCTCTCAGGCTTCATCTTGGAAAGCTTCTGCGTAGCCTCTATCCTGAGTCCTTTTATCAGCGAATAGTCTATGTCTTCAGGTATCCTTATCTTCTCGAGATTTTTGAACTTCTCGATCTTTTCTTTCTCGAGTGATAAGTATCCTTCGTATTTAATGTTGGTCTCGCACGCGAAAGTAACGTTGCGCGGGAGAGGTTTTCTCTTCTTATCGACCGGTGCGAGAAGATCGTAAGTAACGTCCGGGCGCTTAATGAGATCAGCAAGGCTCTCACCTGATTTAGGCAGTGTCTGGTTAACTGATTCAAGCAGGACTTTCAGCTCATCTGTTGGAGCAACATAAGTCTTCTTAAGTCTCTCTGTCTCTTCTGCGATCGCTTCAACCTTTTTCTTGAACTTCTCGAAAACCTCATCGCTGATAAGACCTATCTCGTGTCCTATGGGAGTAAGTCTCTCGTCGGCATTATCCTGTCTTAAGAAGAGTCTGTACTCTGCGCGTGAAGTCATCATGCGGTATGGCTCGTTTGTTCCCTTGGTAACGAGGTCATCTATAAGCACGCCGATATAGCCCTGTGATCTGTCGATGATCACAGCGTCTTTTCCAAGGCATCCCATTGCTGCATTTATGCCTGCGACGATTCCCTGTGCGGCTGCTTCCTCATATCCAGAAGAACCGTTGATCTGGCCTGCCGTGAAAAGACCCGGAACGACCTTTGATTCCAGGCTCGCCTTAATGGAGAGCGGATCTACAAGATCGTATTCGATGGCATATGCTGCTCTCTGGATCTTTGCATTTGAAAGACCGGGCAAAGACTTTACCATCTTCTCCTGTATCTCTTCGGGAAGGCTTGTGGAGAATCCCTGAAGATACATCTCGTTCGTATGACGGCCCATGGGTTCGACGAAGATCTGATGCCTTGTCTTATCCTTGAACCTCATGAATTTATCTTCTATCGAAGGACAGTATCTCGGGCCGATGCCTTTGATCTCGCCGCTGTAAAGAGGCGATCTGTCCATGTTGTCTGCAATTACTTTACGTGTCTCTTCCGTTGTCCAGATAGACCAGCAGGGGATCTGCTCTTCAGAAGGTGCGGGGAGTTTTCCCTCCATCTCGTTTCTGTATGAGAAGGGAGGAATGTCGTCTTCGCCGTCCTGTCTCGTCATCTGCGAGAAATCAACTGAATTGGAATTAACTCTTACAGGAGTACCTGTCTTGAATCTCAAAAGCGGAACACCTAATGCATTAAGAGATGAAGACAATCCGACTGATCTCGGAAGTCCGTCCGGGCCGCTCTCTACGATAACTTCGCCTCTGATTATCCTGGCTTCCATATATGTGCCGGAACAGATAACAACGGCTCGCGCCCTGTAAATTGCTTTGCCTTCGGTCATGACGCCGGCAGCTTTGCCCTCGTCATCTACAAGGAGTCCTGTAATATGAGCCTGCTTCAGTGTGAGGTTAGGGAGATTCTCGAGATAATGCTTCATCTCGACAGAATACATCGCACGGTCTTCCTGGGCTCTCGGTGAATAAACGGCAGGTCCTTTGGAACGGTTGAGCATTCTCATCTGAACAGCGCACTTATCTGCCATTATTCCCATTATGCCGCCCAGGGCATCGATCTCTCTTACGAGCTGGCCCTTGGAAGTTCCTCCGATCGAAGGATTGCACGGAAGATTTGCAAGGCTGTCTAAAGAAAGCGTGAAAAGGATCGTATCAAGACCCAGCTTTGCGCACGCATGCGCAGCTTCGCATCCGGCATGGCCAGCTCCTACAACGGCAACATCAAATGTTCCCGCTTCAAAGCTTCTTTCTAACTCTAAAGCCTCACGGATAGTCATTTACTTACCTATGCAGAATCTTGAGAAGATGGTATCTGCCAACGTAGCTGATACGGTCTTGCCTGTTACCTCGCCGATCTCATCCAGGCATGCTCTCAATGCAGATGCGCACACCTCTGTACCGAGATTATTATCGAGCGCATCAAGAGCAAGTGCAAGCTTCTTGGATGCCTTAAGGAATTTGGAATAGTGTCTGCTGTTGGTAATGAGAAGTCCCTCGGAAGCTCCGCCGCCAAGTTCGTTATAGTAATCGATGATGACGTCTTCAAGCTTGTCGATGTTGAGGTCTTCTTCCGCGCTGATCGAGATAAAGCTCTCAATGCCAAGCGTCTTAAGCTTGGTCTCTATCTCTTCCCTGTCGGGATTCTCACCTGCATCACTTTTCGAAAAGACCGCGGTAACAGACTCACAGTCTTCAATGATGCCTTTAACTCCCGAATATGCTTCATCCGCAGTCATGTCAGGCGGGATCATGTAGAAGATCATGTCTGAACCTCTGCCAGCCTCATAGGCCTTGCCTATTCCCATAGACTCGATGATGTCATCGGTCTCTCGGATGCCTGCCGTATCTATCAGCGTAACGGGAATGCCGTTGATATTAAGCTGAACTTCAATGGTGTCTCTCGTGGTTCCGGCAACCTCAGTAACGATCGCCCTGTCAAAACCCGTAAGAGTATTAAGGAGCGTGCTCTTGCCGCTGTTTGGAAGTCCCAAAAGCGCTACACGGAGACGCTCGGAAAGTATTCTTCCCTTGCCGTAACCTTTGCAGAGAGTAGTCAGTCTGTCGTGGCAATCGCTGAGATTGTCCTTGACCGTCTCAAGCTTTGCTTCCTCTTCATCGGGATCTTCAGTATCAAATTCCGTAAATGTCTCAAGCATGGCAGCCTGATCATATAGATTGCGTTCTATGTAATCGATCTCTTCAGCGAGCTTGCCTGACATAAGGCTTCCTGCAGCCTCAAGCTGTCTCTCGGTCTCGGAATTGATGACATCCATTACGGCTTCTGCCGAAGCAAGGCTCATCTTACCGTTAATGAAAGCTCTTCTGGAGAACTCGCCGGGATAAGCCATTCTTATTCCGGACATGCCGAGACACTTTAAAATCTCCTGCTTTACCGCACCTGAACCATGTGATGAGATCTCAACCATCTCTTCGCCGGTATATGAATGTGGTGCTTCAAAGTGAGTGAAGATGACTTCGTCTACTTTAATGCCGTTTGAAGGATCTTTTACATAACCGAATGCACAGGTATAACCGGGCAGTTCGGATAATTTAGAATAATCACCGCTGCTTCTTAAGATGACTGAACATTTATCGGCAAGTTTTCCACAGCCGTTACCCGAGATGCGGATAACCGCTATGCCTGATATTCCGGCCGGCGTTGAGCAGGCGCAGATAGGTTCGTCATCATACGAATACATCGATAGATCTGATTATGAATATTGAAGCGGATTACTTCTTCTCTTCAGGTGTTACGACAACGCATCTGTTAGGCTCAACACCCTCACTGTGAGTTGTTACACCGTTTACATCCTGGAGATAAGAGTGAACGATCCTTCTCTCAGCGGGGCTCATAGCCTCCATTGTAACCTTACGTCCTGAACGTCTTACTCTGGATACTGCCTTATCAGCGAGACCCTTGATAACCTGCTCTCTGTGCTTTCTGTATCCGCCGACGTCGAGGTAAACGTGAACTCTCTGCTCGCTGTGCTTGTTAGCGATGAGGTTTGTCATGTAAGAGATAGCTTCGAGTGTCTCACCATGACGTCCGATAGCTGCACCGCAGTCAGAACCGGTAACAGAGATAAAGATAGTATCGTCTTCTCTGTAAGAATCCATGTTGCCGTGAATGCCGATGCCTGAAAGAACTTCAGCTACGAAGTTTGCAGCTGCATCTTCAGCTTCGCTGACTGCATCTCCTTCAAAGCTCTCGTCATCACCGAAATATGTATCGTCATCAGACTCTGCAGCAGGAGCAGCCTCGCCTGATTCTTCAGAATTAAATGTAACCTTAACTTCAGCGTCCTTTCTGCCTAAACCGAGAAAACCGCCTTCTGTTCCTTCTTCAACTACCTCGATAGTAGCCTGTTCTTTTGTACAACCGAGCTCGGAAAGAGCTGCCTCAATTGCTTCATCAACCGTCTTGCCTGTCTTGATTACTGTCTTCTCCATATGTACATGGCCTCCTTCGAGCCAAAATTAATTCTTCTTTTTCTTGCCGTTCTTCTTGGAACCTTCAGCCTTAACGTCAGCGTCAACACCGGCGAGAGCAGCCTTTCCGCCCTTCTTGAAAACGGCGTCCTTCTTAGCCTCGATCTCAGCCTTCTTGGCTTCGTAAGGCTTGGTGAACATGAAATATACGATAACGCTTGTAATGATGCTCATAAGACCTGAGATGATCCAGTAAAGACCCATTGCTGCAGGCATTGTAAATGTTGTTACGAGCATAAGGACAGGCATCATCCAGTTCATCATCTTCATTGAGTTCTGAGCCATATCCTCAGCGCCTTTGCCGTCACCGGCCTGACCTGCTCTTGCAGGATTCTTCTTGGCGCGCTTCTTAGCCTCTTCCTCTTCCTTCCAGCCGGGCTTCATGATCTTAGTCAACTGCATGGTTGCGATGTTAACAAGAACAACGATGATCGGGATAAGGAGCATGGGAAGATATGTCTTGGGATCTTTTGCGATCTCAAAAGGATTCCATGCGGGTGTAACTGTAAGATCCATTCCGAGGAAGTGGAGGTCTACCATCTGATCGAGTCTGATAAGTCCCTGGTCGATACATTCCTTAAGGAACTGTGCATTCTCATTCAACGCCTTGATAAGTCCGATGTGGATATCAACACTGATCCTGCCGTCAAATAAGCCTGTTCCGCCGAATCTGTTTCCGAGATCGATCATGGACTGGACATTATCTTTGCTTACCTGTGAAAGGTAGATCAAAGGTCCGCTGACGATACGGTAGATAGGCCAGATGAAGAACAACTGAAGGAAAGGAAGAAGGCATCCTGAAAGTCCGCCTGCGCCATTCTCCTTCTGAAGCTTCATGAAAGCTTCCTGATAGCCTTCCTTGTCATCCCCATACTGGCGCTGAAGTTCTGCCTGCTTGCCGCTTAATGCCTGCATCTTGAGCATGGACTTCTGTGATCTGATATTCAGCGGGATGAGTGCTCCTCTGATAATTACGGTAAGGAAGATAATAGCCAAACCGTAATTGCCGAAGAAATCATATAAAACTCTCGTAAGCCAGCCAAACAATGTGTAAAGCGGGTCGAGAATAGATAACTGAACTATAAAATCTCCCATTATTGGTCTCCGGTTCTAATGAATGTTTTGCTTACCTGACGGGATCGTATCCGCCCTTTGAAAAAGGATTGCACCGCAATATTCGCCAAATGCCCATAAGTCCGCCTTTAATGGCACCGTACTTTGTTACCGCATCGATCATGTACTGCGAACAAGTCGGCTGATACTTACAGTGGGGTCCTATAGCAGGAGAAATATGCTTTTGATACCAGCGAACCATTCCTATTAAGGCTTTGGCAATCATACGGTTACTCCGTCAATTAGATCAAGCCTGGACAGGCATTTCCCCATATCTGTGCTTAATTCGTGGAAATCCGGGATTCCGCCCTTGGCCTTTAAAGTAAATACATAATCGTAACCTGTGGGAAGTCTGTCCTCCAGTTGCCTGTAAGACTCTCTCATCAGTCTCCTTGCACGGTTCCTTCCGACTGCACCAAGCTCTTTCTTGTTTGCGCAAAAGCCGGTCCGTCTTAATGCAGGATCTACTTTATAGCCGCTTTGAGTGGTTCCTTCTCTTCTTTTAAGCACGTGAACCGACAGGTATCTGCCGGTTGCGAATTTCCCATACCGGTAAACCCTGTTAAATTCAAAGTTGAATCTGAGCGCTACCGATTTCAAAGCGAGATTGCGATTGCGGTCTTAAGATCAGACCGCAAGTCTCTTTCTGCCCTTGGCTCTTCTAGCTGCAAGAACCTTACGGCCGTTAGCTGTCTCCATTCTTGCTCTGAAGCCGTGAACCTTTGCCCTCTGTCTCTTCTTGGGCTGGAATGTCATTTTTGCCATAATATAAATCCTCCGGATCGTTGTTTCTTTAAATTGCACACCCGCGTTTCTGGCGGCAGCGCATAATACGACAATCTTAATTTAACCGTAAAATTATATTAGGGCGGGGTTATATTGTCAAGCCGATCAGCACTTTCCGAACAGATACTCGATAAACTTTACGCAATCATCATTTCCGTTTGAAGATGTCGAATATGCGAAAGCAATATAGTATGTGTACTCTTCATCAAGGCCGAGCTTTCTCTCGATCTCATCTGTCAGCTTCAGTCCGAGCGGAACCGGAGCATCCTCTTCTTCCTCTTCACCGCCGTTGAAGATATCCCTGAAAGAAATCCCCTGTGAGGCTCTGGCCTTCTCCTCATCCGTTGCCACATAGTAGTAGAAATCATCTTCCGAGAAGTTTTCCATATTTACAAGATCATTCATGTCCTGGAAATAGTCAGGTGTCGAATAATTATAAACGGCATCTTCACGCAGGATAAGATAATCGTAGGTTCCCGTAAGGATCGAAGCTCTGAATGCGACTTCAAGATAATTCGCATCATATTCGGAATCACTTGTAAAATTGAGGTCTTCAGCATCAAGAACTGCTGCAGTCCTGTTCTTTTTATATCCGCCCCATTCAAGGAAGCCCTTTGTCGCATAGTCACGGCCTTCGTCAGTAACGTGGCAGTTGACCATGCCGCCGCCCAGGACGCGCATCTTGTCTCTGTATATATCCATTGAATACCAGACGATCGCTCCGATGAGAAGGATTACCAGAACTGTTCCGGGAAGATAATACTGTGCGAGATATACTGCCTTCTGCTTAAAAGAAAGACTTGCGAGCTTCTTCTTTTCCGTTCTGAAGAATCTCGTAACCTTATTTCCGGACTTGTCTTCTTCAGCGTCAGGTGTATCAAGGCCTTTTTCGAGTTCCTTGATATCCTTCTTACCTGCTGCAAGTGAGATATTGCCTGCAGCATCGGTCTCAGGATCGTATTGAACGGAATCCTGGAGCGCCTTAAGCTTCTCAGCCTGGTTCTTTTCGAGCTTGTCAAACTGCTTGATCATTACAAGACAGATGAAGTAAGTAAGTGATGTCGAGCAGAAAACATATATAAGCGGGAACCACTGTGCGTACCAGAGGCATGCAACGACAGAACCCAGGAAGAATGCGAGTATAAGGATGAGCGGGATGAACTTGATTATTACCAGGATAAATGCGGCCTTGAAGTATTCCGGGATCTTCATCTCATATCTGGCGATAGTCGGGAAGATCGCAATCGTCATAAGGATAGCAATAACGGTAAAAACAATGACACCAACCTTATAGATCGTCGGGGTCTCACCCCAACCGGTATAAAGGATCCACTGCCAGTCCAGACCAATAAGAGCGTACGCAACGAGCATTACTGCCCATGCAATAGTTGACTGCTTGAAGTTGCGCTTGAAGGCTTTGAAGAAAGGACCTACCGTACCTGTCTCCTCGCCTCTTATCTTTTTCATCGCAACATAATACTTTGCCGAATAAGCAGCACCGAAAGTAACGATTGGAATACTGCAGATTACGAAAAGCAGATTGAGAATGATGAGATCTGCTACCGTGCTTATGAAATCCATTACCGGACTGTCTGGTTTTAATATATTCATTTAATTATTCACTACCTGATCAATCAATTTTCCGCCGTATATTCCCTGTCGGCCGCTATATTTTACAACAAAATCAAATTCTTTGTTTTCTAAGATAAGAAGGGCTGCCCCATCTGAGACAGCCCAAGCTTGAATCTTACGTTTGAACGATAAACCTTATTCCTTAACACCACCGATCGTAAGACCAGTAACGAAGTATCTCTGAAGGAACGGATAGAGGGCGATGATAGGTGCCATTGTCGCGATCGTAGCGGCAGCTCTTACCGTGATAGGTGTAATCGTGTTAGCTGCAGCAGACTGAGACATCTGAGCGCCGGATGATGTACCTGTCGTAGCGGATACGGAATCCAGGAGCTTCATGAGCTCGTACTGCAGTGTTGTGTACTGAGGATCGAATCTGTTGTAGAGCATAGCATCGAACCATGAGTTCCAGTGATATACCGCAACGAACAGAGCAATTGTAGCGTAAACAGGTTTACACAAAGGTGAAATGATACTTATAAATACTCTCATGTAGCCGGCACCTTCGAGCTGAGCAGCTTCTTCGAGTGAATCCGGGATACCTGCCATGTATGTTCTCATGACCATTACGTTGAATGCACTGACCATACCGGGGATGATGTAAACCCAGAAGCTTGATGTGAGGTGGAGGTATCTGAAGAGTACGAGTACCGGGATCATACCGCCGGATGCATACATTGTGATGATCCAGAAGAGTGACAAACCGGACTTGAAGAGGAACTTCTTGCGGCTGAGGATGAATGAGAGCAATGCGTTTGCTGCCAAAGACGTAAGAGTACCAAGAATAGTTCTTGCAACTGTAACCTTAGCGCCAACACGGATACCGGGTCTCTCGAAGAAGATCTCGTGATAACTTCTGAGTGACCACTTACGGGGGAGGAGGTAAATACCACCTCTTACCGCGTCGTTACCTTCATTAAAGGAATATGCCAATGTGTTAAGAACCGGATAAAGTGTAACTACCGCAAACAATACAAGGAAAGTGGTGTTGAGTACAGTGAAGACTATGTCTTCAGTTGCCATTTTCTTCTTGTGCTTGATTTTATCAAAAGAAACAACATCTGCCATGATACTTTCCCCCTTTCCTTAGAATAGACGCTCATCGCCTTTTTTCTTGGCGATGTAGTTAGAAACTACGATAAATGTCATTGAAACTACAGTCTTGAAGATACCTGCAGCGGTACCGAGTGAGTAGTCCATATTACGTGCATCCAATGCCCAGTCGAGGATGTAGATGTCGATCGTTCTTGAAACGTTCTGTACAAGACCGTTACCGAGCAAGTACTGGAGCTCGAATCCTGCATTAAGAACGTTACCCATGTTCATCAAGAGAAGGATCATGATAGTAGGACGGAGACCCGGAAGAGTTACATAACGCATCTTCTGGAAACGTCCGGCACCATCGATTGATGCTGACTCATAGAGGCATGGATCGATTGATGTAATAGCTGCGAGATAGATGATCGCATTCCAACCTGTCTCTTTCCAAAGATGTGAGAGTGTGACGATACCCCAGAAAAGCTTAGGATCGCCGAGGAACGCGTAAGGTGCCTTTAAGATGCCTAATCTTATAAGAATGTCGTTGATGATACCTGTTGAAGTCAAAGCATCGTGAACGATAGCAACAACGATGATCCATGAAAGGAAGTGAGGCATGTAAGAAATCGTCTGAATGGATTTCTTAAAATACTTATTCCTGACCTCGTTCAAGAGGATAGCGAAAGCAATTGCAACGATTGTACTGAAGAAAAGATTGAGGACACCCATTACAAATGTATTTCTGATAACCATCAGGAACGTTTTATCACTAAACAAGAACTTGAATTTGTCGATACCGACCCACTTGGAACCGCCGATACCCTTAGCAAATACGAAGTTCTGGAAAGCAATTATCCAACCTGCAAGAGGCAGATAATAGAAAATAATTCCGTAAATGACATAAACGGCACTGATTGCCACCAGTATCCACTGCCTTTTGAATTCTTTGGCAGTTAACTTCGGCTTGTTAATGTCTACCTCTTTAACCCTTTTCGATTTAACGATCGAATTTTCCATTTTTTAACCACTCCTGTGAAAAAAAGTGGCAACCACAGTGTTTATGCCATGGTTGCCACCACAATTAATTATTCAAGACGGAATTAAACAGGTGCTGTCCATCCATAGGACTTAGCTGTCTCAAGTCTCTTGTTGACCTCAGCCTGAGCCTCATCGAGGAATGCCTGAGGATCACATTCAGCGTAAGCTGCCTGGTAAGAAGCCCAATCAGACTCGAAGTCGCTAGACATAACGACTGTAGGGAGCCAGAGGTGCTTAACTTCGCCCATTCTCTTCCAAGCGATTCCGCCGGGAGTGTCAGAGCTGATGTTGTTAGACCATGACCAGAGAGGATACCAAGGAGCATTTACAACAATCTCAGAACCGAGGAACTCGGAGTATGTCTGAGCGCCGTAAGCTGCGAAGCACTTCTTAAGAGGTTCAGCGAGACCTTCGTAGAACTCTGAAGGCTGCTCAGCAGGCTGCATTCTGTTGATGCCGTCCTTGCTCATACCCATCCACTGAGGGCAGTATGAGTATTCGCATGTGTGCTTAGCCTTGTAGCTGTCGCTCTTCCAGTTCTCTCTCATCTCTTCTGTTCTGTAGTAGAGACCCTGATCGTCAACGAGGTAGTCAACACCTTCGATACCCCAGAAACGGAGATCGTGGATGTCCTGATCGAGGAGTGCGCTCAAGAATGCGAATGCGAGATCAGGATCCTTGCAGGATGTTGTAACTGCGCAGCCGGAAGACTGGTTGAGCTCGTCATCGTAAGAGTGCCACTGCTGTGACATGCCGGGCTTAGCTGTAAGTCCGAGAGGTACATAGTCGCATCCGAGTTCATCGAGACGGAATGTTGTACCATCAGTTGCTTCGAGGGGTGAAGCGAAGGGTCCCATGATGTTGTAAGCGAAATCCCAATACTGATCGCAGAGACCAAGTACACGACCTGTAGAAAGCTTAGCAATATACTCGTCGTATGTCTGTGTAGCGAAGTCAGGATCGATAGCGCCCTTAGCGTACTCTTCGTTCAACTTCTTGAAATACATCTTAGCTGTGTCTGTTGTGTTGTAGTCAACAACCTTCGGGTTGTCCATACCAGCGTCGATATTAACGATGCAGCAACCATCGTTCGGATAACCATCGAGGAACATAGGAGCGTTCTCAAGGCAGTAATACTTCCAGTCTTCGCAGAGGCATGTATAAGGAATTACAGGTGTTCCATCCGGAAGTTCCGGGTTAGCAGCTGCATAGTCCTCGAGGAGCTTGAAGTACTCGTCAAGAGTCTGGATCTTAGGATAGTTAGCCCATTCAAGAACACGAACCTGAATCCAGAAAGCCTCACCGTTGTGGCCTGTTGCTGTGTTGTGGTCATAAGAGTTTCCGAAAACGTTTGCCCAATAAATGTGGCCATCGTCCATACGGAACTTATCCCACTCTTCGTCTGTGTACATTTCCTTGAGGTTAGGATACTTTTCAAGATAATCATCCCAAGCTACAAGCAAACCGTTCTGATAGAGTGTAACGGAACCGTCACCACCATCAATGAGATCAGGCAACTTACCTGAAGCAATGATGGAGCCGATAGCTTCGCCTGCGTCCTGACCTGTGAGCCATGTTTCCTTAACACGTACACCTGTCTTCTCAGCAATGAGCTCCATGATGTCGTTACCGTCGTTCTTCTCTTTGCCTGCCATAGCAGCAAACATTGTGAAGTCAACGATTTCTTTTCCATCACCTGTCTGAGCAGGCTCGCCTGTGCCACTTGTCTGTGTGTCAGTGGGCTTGGTTGAGCATGCAGCAAAAGATGATACCGCCAGCATTGATGCTAAGATCAATGAAACGATTTTCTTAGTCTTCATTACTAGACCTCCCGAAATAGATTCTCGCTAATTAAAACGAGTATTTAGCACCTAAATTATATGTTTGCCCCATATTTGCCACAACCCGAGAAACTCAAACTAAAATACTGATAAACTCTATAAAAATGCATTGTTTTCCACATCAATATACAAATAAACGAAGCCGTATTAGTGCAATATGCACAAAAAGAAGCGGTCTGCACTTGGCAGACCGGCTTTTTATCAGGATTCTCTGTTTGTCTTTCTGTACTTTGACGGGGTACACCCCATGATCTCAATAAATTTGCGGATAAAGTAGTCGCTGTCCTTGTATCCGACGTCTTCTGCAATACGGTTTATCTTCTTGTCCGTATTGATGATCTGCCTGGCGGCTTCCTTGATCCTGTAATTTGTCAGGTAGTTCTTAAAGGACATTCCGTACTTCTTGCTGAAGACCTGTCCGAGATAAGAACTGTTGATGTGATACTTATCACCTAAAGACTTAAGGCTGATGTTGTCGGCGTAATTCTCTCTTACTTCCGCTTCTACAGATGCAAGGATTCCGTGAGAGATGCTCTTCCGGAGTTCTGACAGGTATGCGGCATACTCCAAAGCAAACTTTTTAAGGTGCTGGTGGCTGCCTCTGACGAACACGCCTTCCGATGTCTGTTCAGAAATATACTGGATGATCTCTTCCTGGTTGACCGAATCATCGAGCTCGCTCGCGAGATGTATCAATTGGAAAAGAAGATAGTTGATATTAAGGTCGAACGCCCTGTTGGTTCCTTCCTTGCCATGGAGTTCCTCGTGAAGCTTATCGATACCCTGTTCTATCATCTGTGTGTCATTTTTAATAATAGAACCTATAATCTCATCGATGGTATTTTTACACAGGACGATACTTGCATGTCCGGTCTGGGTATCCTCATAGAAATAGATCTTCTTTTTATTATGGAATCCGGAAATACTCTTAAGTCTCCTGCATGAATCAAACGATTTGGAAAGAGATGAAATATCAGGTACCGCCTCACCGCAGAACATCCTGATCGGATTAATGATCATTGTCTCGATCTTTTTGACGAAAACTTCAAGGAATTCCTTTTCGCTGGTGTCACGGAGGGCAGCCATGTTATCGCAAAAAAGGAAACCCACATTGTAGTTATCCTCATCGAACGAGATATCGAGCGTAAAATGGTTTGCATATTCCTTGAGGACTTCTTTGCACGCATTGAAGAGCTGCTTCTGGGCGGCATTCATGTCATACTCGTCCGAATCACTATCTTCATCTTCGATCTCGCTGTGGACAAGCTCAATATAAATAAATCTCATATTGCCAAGAAGCTGGAGATGCTTGTTGGCATAATCTATGTCCTCGTCATTGAATTTGCCTCTTATGAGATGTCTGATGACCCTTGCGAGATATGCATCCTCCATCTTCTCCCTGTCTTTTCTCAGGATGATCGACTCTTTGTTGATGTTGGTAACTTTTCTTAAGACAGAAATAAGTTCCTCTTCTTCAACCGGCTTTAAGATGTAATCGAGACATCCGTTTCTTATCGCCTTCTGCGTATATGCGAAATCATCATAACCTGTGAGCAGTACGAACTCGGCATTTGAGATCTTCTCCTTCTTGACCGTCTCAAGAAGTTCAAGTCCTGACATCTCCGGCATTTTGATATCGGAGATAACGAGATCGACATCGTTTTCTTTAAGATACTTCAATGCTTCCTTACCATTGGAGCAGAGTTTTGCGATCTCAAAACCGCCGCTCTCCCAGTCGATCAGGACCTGAAGGCCCTGAAGGATATAAGGTTCGTCGTCAACAAGTATTACTTTAAGCATAATCCACCCCGGTTTAAGCTGTTGTGATCATATCTGAAGGTATCATGATGATTACGCTCATTCCGATACCCTTCTCACTCTCTATCGTAAACTTCGCCTGATCTTTAAACATCATCTTTATTCTGAGACAGGCATTCAGGATGCCTACATGTTTAGCTTTCTTAATTGTATCAATAGTGACATTATTCATGTTCTGCTGTAAAAGCTCAACTTCCTTCTCATCCATACCGTCACCCGTATCTTCAACTTCGATAACAAGCTGGTCATCGTTCTTATATACCCTTACAAAGATCCAGCCCTGTGAGGATTTGGACTCGATACCGTGAACACACGCATTCTCAACAAAGGTAACAAGAGTAAGTTTGGGAATCAGTATCTTCTTGCATTCTTCACTGATGTCGACGTTAAATGATATCCTGTCGCCGAAACGGTAACTCTGAAGCTGAAGATAAGCATTGATGAACTCTTCCTCTTCTTCAATGGTAACCGCATCTTCGTGCCATTCAACGTTCTGCCTCTGCATGACGGCAAGTCTTTGTACCATCTCTGCGGTCTCTGTCTCACCTTTGAGAATGCTGTGCATTCTTATGCTCTCGAGAGCGTTAAAAAGGAAGTGCGGATTGATCTGGCTCTGCAGTGCAAGGAGCTCCGCGTTCTTACGGGCGAGGTCACTTTCCTGTTCGCGCAGCTTATCTTTATAGATCGTATTTGTAAGTTCGTTGTTGATATCAACGATCCTGTTGTAGTTATGCATGAGTGAAGAGATCTCATCTGTGCCCGTGATCTCCTTGATCGGCTGGAAGATCTCGTTGCCGCCTTCACCGAAAGCCTTCTCAAGAATACTGATTCTGCTTGTGATGGATCTCTCGAGCATCTTCATGATTAGGATCGGAAAAAGGAGCGTAAAGACAACGATAATGAGCAGTGCCGGCAGGTTGTTCTTTAAGACCGACGCCAGCGCAACATCATCAGTAAATGCATAGATCTTAAACGTAGTACCGAACTTCTCGTATTCCTCGACAGTTACATAAGGATCTACATTAACCTTCTGCAAGAGGGAATCATAATCGGCATTTATGTTCTGGTTCGAATAGATTACGTAGTCATCACAGCAGACATACATGGAGCAGTTTACCGGGATGTCGTTCATCTCGGTTGCAATCCAGGATTTTTTGTGTTCGATCGTGATTATCTTTGTGATGCTGGACCTTGTATTGGTCATCCTTCGCACATATATGAAACGGTCCTGATCTGTGGTCAGCACAACCGGCGCGTTGTCGTAATATGCGTAAACGGCTTCCATCTTTCCGTTTTCGATAAAGTCTATATACCACCGTTCGCGTTTAGCTTCTGCGAGATTGTGGAAATAGTGTCCGCTCAGCATCGTCTGGTTATCCGAATAGATAACGAGCCTTTTCTGGTTCATATCAGACATTGTTGAGAAAAATGAATTGGAAACCGTATTAACGTAGCTTTTGTAGTAATCGTAAGGTATCTGGTAACCGGTATTGATAAATTTATTAAGGTTATCGTTAACGTCGATCGCCGTAGCAATTGCGGCATCTGATGATAAAAGGTCATCAAGATAATTGGTATAAGCTTCTATTCCTCTTTCCCTGTAGAATGTCTGGTTGCGGCGTTCGGCATCGAAAACAGATTTGAAAAGGATCGCGTCGGTAATTACGAGCGGCAGGATAACGCATAATATGTACATTAAAAGGAATTTTTTATTCAGCTTAAGTCTGCTGAGTATATTTCCCTTATCGCCTTTAGCCATTCTTTTATGCCCGCCCCGAAAACATGATCCGATGATTTACACGTACTTTACTATGTTATTAAAAACACCTTGTCTTTGCAAACTTGAACGTTGTAAAGTGCTTGATTTATACCTGCTCTTATCAGTAATTTATCCCGTTGAATTCAGTTGTTTATTTAACTAACATAATTACAGTTATAAATTATTTATGAGGAGTTTCCTATGTTAAAGATAGTAAAAACCGAGAACGGACTCGTTAGAGGTCTTCCCGGAAACAACACAAGAATCTCAGTTTTTAAAGGAATCCCTTTTGCCCAGCCGCCTGTAGGCAGCAACCGCTGGAAGGCTCCCCAGCCCTGTAAGGATTGGGACGGCATCTACGACGCATATAAATTCGCGCCGATCTCCATGCAGGACCAGCCGGGTATCGGAACAGACATCTACTGCAGAGAGTGGCATGTTGATCCGGATATCGAGATCAATGAAGACTGCCTCTATCTGAATGTCTGGACAAATGCCAGGAGCGCCGATGAAAAGCTTCCGGTGCTCGTATGGTTCTTCGGCGGCGGATTCCAGTGGGGATATACCGCAGAGATGGAGTTCAACGGTGAGAACCTCGCAAAGAAAGGCATCGTTGTCGTATCAGTAAACTACAGACTCGGCGCATTCGGTTTCCTTGCCCACCCCGAGCTTTTCCAAGAGTCTCCTGAAGCACCTGCAAACTTCGGTCTTCTGGACCAGCAGGCAGGACTTAAATGGGTAATAAGAAACATCGCTGCATTTGGTGGTGATCCTGACAACATCACGATCGCAGGCCAGTCTGCAGGCGGAGGAAGCGTTCTGAACCACCTGACTGCCAAATCAAGCATCGGACTTTATCAGAGAGCCATCATCCTCTCGGGGATCATTTCATTCCCTTACATTAAAGACTTTGTAATGATCCCCAGGACTGCCGATGATGCATGTTCATACGGTGTAAAGTTTTTCGAGCAGCTCGGTGTAAAGACATTGGAAGAAGCAAGAAAACTCGATGCTTCATTCATCCGTGACAATGCTTCAAAATTCAGGGAAGCAGAGAGCTACTTCTTCACGCCCATGATAGACAACGTCTTCATGGACGATGAACCTTACAAGCTGTTCCTTGAAGGAAAGCATGCACACGTTCCGCTCATGTCGGGCAACACCTACGATGAATTCCCCAGTTCTATCTTCGCCGGTTCAAAGGAAGAGTTCGAAGCCAAGGCAAGAGAGATATTCGGCTCCAAGACTGAGAAATTCCTCTCATTCCCAGAAGCACAGAAAAACAACGGCAACCAGTACGCAACGCTCCGTGCAATCGAATGCGCCGTCAAAGCTGCGTTTGCACATAACGACAAGCCGGGTTATTACTACTGCTTCGAACCCGATATCCCGGGCGACGACAATCCGGGCACATTCCACTCCGTAGATCTGTGGTTCTTCTTCGATAACCTCGGCAAGTGCTGGAGACCCGTGACCGGAAGGCACTTCGACATCGCAAGACAGATGAGCACGTATTTCGTCAACTTCATTAAGAACGGCGATCCGAACGGAAAGGATGTCGACGGTACGGCTCTGCCTTTGTGGAAACCTTTCACACCTGATTTCAAGAACGAGATGCACTTCACAAGAGACGGTGCGAAGACAACCGTCCAGGAAGATTCTCCCGAATCTGATTTCTATACCTTCATGACCGAGCACATCGCAGAAGCTACTGTCGGGGAAGCCGCTGAGATCAAAGCTGAGGCAGAAGGACCTAAGGTAGCTCTTTATGAAGTTCCGAAAAAGCAGGCATTCAACCCTTACCTTCCCAACTGGGAATACATTCCTGACGGTGAGCCTTATGTATTCAACAACAGAGTATATGTTTACGGTTCACACGACTTCTTCAACGGCTACGCATTCTGTCTTGGAGATTATGTTACCTGGTCAGCACCTGTCGATGATCTCGGCAACTGGACTTATGAAGGCGTTATCTTCAAGAGAACTGATGATCCCCATAATGCAGATAACAGAGGATGCCTTTATGCACCTGACATGACAGTCGGACCTGACGGCAGATACTATCTGTTCTATGCACTGGATAATGACTGCGTTATCTCAGTTGCCGTATCGGATTCACCTTCAGGCAAGTTCGAATTCATAGGAAATGTCCACTACGAAGACGGCACTGTCCTTGGCAGAAAGGAAGGAGACGAACAGCAGTTCGATCCGGGCGTCATCACCATTGGTGACACGACATATATGTACACCGGATTCTGCGGTCAGGGTGATGCTTCACGTCATGGATGCATGGTAACCGTTCTTGATAAGGACATGCTTACGATCAAACGAGCACCTGAATTTGTTATCCCTTCAACACAGCACAGCAAGGGAACGGAATACGAAGGTCACGCGTTCTTCGAAGCTCCTTCCATAAGAGAAAGAAATGGTATCTTCTACCTCATCTATTCTTCACAGGTGATGCACGAACTCTGCTACGGTTATTCCGATAATCCGCTCGGACCATTCAAGTACGGCGGAGTCATCGTAAGCAACTGCGATATCGGAATCGATTCTTATAAGCCCGCACAAAAGCCTGCTGCATTCGGTGCAAACAATCACGGAAGCATCGTTCAGATTGGTGACGACTGGTATATCTTCTATCACAGACAGACGAACAACTCATGGTATTCACGTCAGGGATGCGCAGAGAAGATCTCATTTGATGAGAACGGACAGATTGCCCAGGTCGAGATCACATCATGCGGCCTTAACGGCGGCCCGCTCCGTGACACAGAAGAATACTCTTCGCAGATCGCATGCAACATCTTCAACGATAAAGAGGAGATGTATGTCGGAGAGCTCCACGAAGCAAACATCACAAAAGATCACCAGGACGGCGAAAAAGATCCTTCCTATATCAGAGACATCTATGAGAATACGACGGTAGGATTCAAGTATTTCGATCTCAAAGGTGTAAAGGGGTTAAGGATCACCACCAGAGGTTACGGCAAAGGTGAGTTTGAGATAAGGACCTCAATTGACGGTGAAGTATTAGGTACGATCGGCGTTGACTTCTGCACGGCATGGACCGACAACAAAGCCGAATTCACTATACCGGATGGTGTATATCCCCTGTATCTCACATTCAAGGGAATGGGCAATCCTTCACTTTTGAGTTTCGAATTCCTCCATTGATAAAGCAAAGCGGCTGAACTCAAAGTTCAGCCGTTATTGTTATCTCTTTTTCACTTCCGGATGCATAGATCCTGCCGCCGTGAGATTCAGTAATCCCTTTTGCTATTGAAAGGCCGATCCCGTATCCTCCGGTCTCTGAATTTCTCGACTTATCAGTTCTGTAGAACCTGTCAAACATGTGGGCAAGGTCTTCTTTTGACATGGTCTCTTTTGTATCGTTGCTCACGGAAAGCATTACTTTTGAATTATTCTTTTTTAGCGAGACTTTTATCGTGCTTTCTTCAGGAGAATACTTGACCGCATTATCAATAAGGATCGATATCAGTTCTGCAATTGCTTTCTGGTCACCATTGTATGTGATTCCTGAAGCAATATCTGTCTCTATTGTTTTACCTGAAGATCTCGCAAGCCCTTTGAAGGAATCTGTCTCCTCCGATAAAACATCCGACAACGGGAAATCAATTTTAACAAGTTCTGTTTTAGAGCCTTCTTCTGTCTTTGCAAGATAGATAAGCCTTTCGGTCAGCACCGTAAGTTTTTCTGTCTGCTTTCTTATGTCCGAGAGCCATTCGTTTTCACCGTCCTGGTCCTCTAATTCAAGCACATCACAGTCAGCATTGATAACTGCCAGAGGCGTCTTGAGTTCATGGCCCGCATCGGTGATGAATCTCTTCTGCTTTTCATAAGCTTCGGCAACAGGTCTTATAACGGCTTTTGAAGATACTGCTATTAATACGAAAACTACGAGCAGTCCGATCAGGGAGATGACTGCACTTATTCCCAGAAAAGATCTTGCATTATCAAGACTTCTTCCGCAGTCGTAAAAAACGATCAGTGTCTCATCGCCGTATTCACTTCTTCTGAATCTGTAATCACCTTCAAAACCTTTGGTCTTACCGCCCGCATATACAGATTCGGCAAGAGCTCTTGCATTTGAAGTGTCAACAGCTGCTATCTTTCCCGTGTCGATCTCAGTGACATTGCCGTTCTTATCAAAAGTGATCGTAAAAAATCTCACTTCGAATCTCATCTCGGGAGACATCTCTCCGCCATGATCTTTTCTACCGCCGCCATGGTCTCCAAACTGCCCGTCTCTTGGAGGATCGGGATTCGTATCGGGCGGAAACTCACCTTCGTTGGCTTCAAGTATATTGAGGACATCATCAGCATTATTGATTACTTTACGGTAGTTAAAGATATTGATGGCTGCGATCAGAACCGTAAGCACCAAAGTAACCGACAGCATGGATATGATTATGAATTTTCTGCGGAGTTTACTGATCATTTGACCGCCTCCAGAGTATAACCGGAATTTCTTACTGCCTTTATCTGGACATCAGCTTCCAGAGCGGTAAGCTTCTTTCTTAAATACGATATATACGTCCATGCCGTGCTGATATCTGCTTCAGAATCAATGCCCCATATCTTATCCATGAACTTCTCCGTCGATATAAGTATCCCGGGATTCATCATAAGCATTTCCATCATCTGGAATTCCTTGCCGGCAAGTCTGTATTTTCCCTTGGGAGAAGAGAGCTCGAAGCTTCCCCTGTCCAGTGTAAGATTTCCGAACTTTAAGATGTTGTCGCCTGCAGACTGAGGCTGTCTTGTAAGCACTCTTATCCTTGCCAGGAGCTCTTTTGTCGCAAAAGGCTTTGTCAGATAGTCATTGGCACCTGAATCCAGTCCTTCGACTTTATCATCGATCTCAGCTTTGGCGGTGAGCATAAGAACAGGAACACTGTTGCCTTTTGACCTGATCTCCTTTAATGCGGATATTCCGTCCTGCTTCGGCATCATGATATCCATAATCACAAGATCATATTCACTCGCCATAGCATATGAGACGGCTTCTTCACCGTCGAAAACACAGTCAACGGAATAGTTGCTCTTAGTAAGTATCGCTTTCAGAGCTTTAGATAAAGATCTCTCGTCTTCTGCCAAAAGAATTCTCATACTTATACCTCTTATAACTTATGAGACACCGCATTCACTTATTAAATATTACCATTTCAACAGTTTGCGGTGTCAGTTTCCTTTCACTCAATTTTCATGCGTTTGCTTTAAAGTCCGTTTTAAGTTTGCACCCTAAGATTAGGGCAACAAACTTAAACGAGGTTTAAAAATCATGTCATACCAGGATGTTTTCGAAAGATATGAATATAAATTCTTTCTCACGCCCTCTCAGAAAAAAGAACTTCTGGAAGAGACGAAAGACAGATTAGTGCTCGATCAGTTTGGAAGGACAACGATCAGGAACATCTACTACGACACGGACAGTTTCAGGCTCATAAGAGACTCATTGGATCACCCGGTCTACAAAGAGAAGCTGAGAGTAAGGTCCTATCAGAGAACAGATGAGAGTGATGTGGTCTTCGTCGAGATCAAAAAGAAGTTTGAAAGCGTCGTCTATAAAAGACGTGTTGCAATCCCCAAGACGGCTGCCTGCGACTGGATAGATAAAAGGAAAGAGATTCCTTTTAAGAACCAGATCACATCTGAGATAGATTACTTTCTCAGGTTTTACGAAGGCATAGAGGCAAAGGCATTTATCAGTTACGAACGCGAAGCATATTTCGATAAGGAAGATCCGGGATTCAGACTGACACTTGATGAGAACATACTCGCAAGAAATACCGAACTCGATCTCGGAAGCGATATATGGGGACACTCACTTCTTCCTTCAGGCACAACACTTATGGAAATAAAGATATCGGGCGCAATGCCTATGTGGATGGCGCATTTCTTAAGTGAGAACAATATACGGAAAGTCACCTATTCAAAATACGGAACTTACTACAAAGAACATTTGATAGCAGATCAATATCCGGAAAGGAACGTTTACTATGCTTAATCTTTTTAATTCGATAATCCCTTCAACAGGAATAACACCTTTAGTATTCATCATTCTCGTCCTTGTGTCTCTTGTGCTCGGCGGGATCATGGCCCTGATCCACACATACCGCAATGACTACACCAAGAGCTTTGTCATGACTCTTGCGATACTCCCGGCAGTTATCTGCGTGGTCATCCTCATGGTCAACGGCAATATCGGTGCAGGCGTTGCAGTAGCCGGAACGTTCAGCCTCGTAAGGTTCAGGTCGGCACCGGGAACGGCAAGAGAGATCGGTGCGATCTTTGCAGTCATGGGAATGGGTCTCATCATGGGAATGGGATATATCGGATATGCCGCCCTCTTCACCTGCCTCATAGGTCTTGCGATACTCATGTACTCAAGGTTTTCGGCGGACGGGAAAAAGAGCACCCGTAAGATCCTTAAGATAACGATCCCGGAAAACCTTAACTATTCGGATGTATTCGATGAATTCCTTGAAAAATACACTAAGTCCTACAAGTTAAAACAGGTAAAGACCAGCAATATGGGTTCGCTCTATAAACTCAGTTATGAGATAGTCCTCACCGATCCTTCGATCGAGAAAGAATTCATAGACCAGCTCCGCACAAGGAACGGCAATCTCGAGATCTCCCTTGCGGAATATCAGATTCAGAACACAGACCAGCTTTAACAGCCGGAAATGAAAGGAGAAACAACATGAAACGTTTTAAGACAGATCATAAGATTTTGGCAATGCTTGCAGCAGGCGCACTTTTAGTCACCACACTTACAGCATGTTCCGGGACAACTTCGGCATCAGGAACTACAAGCACTTCATCACCGGAATCAACTGCTGCCTCGACATCGATCACCTCGGAAGAGGCTTTCACGGATAAGGACCTTGAGACAGGTTACGATGAAACGGAATCAGAGACCATTACACTTACGGGTTCTTCTGCCGTAACAGATTCATCTTCAGTTCAGATTGACGGTTCTGTTATCACGATCAAGGGCAAAGGTACTTATGTATTCACAGGAACTCTGGATGACGGATATATAGTAGTCGATGCCGGAGATTCAGATGATATAAGGATCGTACTGAAGAATGCAAACATCACGTCATCCGATTATGCAGCTCTCTACTGCCTTAATGCCGATAATGTCTATATCACTTTGGAAGACGGTACAGAGAACCTTCTGGCAAACACCGGCGAGTTCGATTCCAAGGATGACAACAGTGTTGACGGTGCGATCTTCGCGAAAACAGATCTTACGATCAACGGTTCCGGATCTCTTAATGTCGAATCAACCGGACACGGCATCGTCGGCAAGGATGACATCATGGTCACAGGCGGCACGGTTACCGTAACAAGTGAAAAGGACGGCATTCAGGGAAAGGATTCCGTATCCGTACAGAATGCGGATGTTAATATCACCTGCGGAAAAGACGGCATCCAGTCTGACAACGATGAAGATGAGTCAAAGGGATATATTTTCGTCTCATCCGGAAATATAACTATCGATGCAGGAGATGACGGCCTGACAGCTGTTTCTTCACTTCAGATAGATGACGGCACGGTAAACATAACAAATTCCTACGAAGGCATAGAAGCCCGGAACATAACGCTTAACGGCGGCAGCATCTCAATAGTCTCATCAGACGATGCAATAAATGCGGTATCTCCATCTGGTGAGACAATGCAGGCAGACAGTGCCACAACACTGGTGATCAATGGCGGCGAGCTCTATGTAAGAACTGAAGGAGACGGCATAGATTCCAACGGTTCATTTGAGATGAACGGCGGAACGCTTGTTGTTATGGGTCCTACCAGAAGCGGCAACGGTTCCCTGGATGTCAACGGAAACGCTGTTATCACAGGCGGTACAGTAGTAATGGCAGGTGCATCAGGTATGGCAACGAACTTTACAAGCGCTTCACAGGGTACAATGCTTATAAATACAGGAAGCCAGTCCGAAGGGACCGAGATCTGTGTTACAGATCCTTCAGGAAATGAAATAATAAAGGTAACGGCAGATTGTTCTTACCAGACAGTGCTTATCAGCAGTCCGGAGCTTGTCACAGGCAATAACTATACCTTTACGGCAGGAAATTACGAAGAGACAATAGTACTTGAGGACAATATCTCCGGCGGAGGTTCAGGTTTTGGTCCCGGCGGAATGATGCCGGGCGGTGATCCCGGTGCTTTTCCGGGAGGTGATAGAGGAAGCCGGCCGCAATAATAAGAATAAGGTGTAAATTTCGTTAATATAACGATAAAAACCTTCACATTCTTTTCAAATTACATTAATACAACATTTAATATAGGTCATTGAAATACAAGCCTAAATAAACTATACTTCAAATATCAACAAAGACATTTTTCTATTCCTATTATCCCCATATTTGCGGCCACCCTTCGGGGTGGTCGCTCCTATTTATAGGAGCTTTATCAGGCGGCAGTTTTCAATGCCTTCAGCCCAGAATTTTTCAAGGGGAGTATTCCTTATCTGTCCGATGATCGCCGAATTCATGGCGCCATGGCCTACTATCAGGACATCCTTGCCTTCATCCATGAGCGGCCAGACCTTTTCATTCAGGAATTCACCTGTCCTGGAGATAAGACTTTCAAGGCTTTCAGCACCTCCGACAGGTTTATAGGATGCCGGATTAAAGAAAAGTTCTCTTACGGGACACTCAGGCTTTTCGAAAACATTTTCGGTGCCTTCATAGATACCAAAGCCCATCTCTGTAAGCCTTTCGTCTATTATCACGGGGATATCCCTTCCCTGAAGCAGGAGCTCGGCGGTCTCTCTGGCTCTTACCAGAGGAGAACAAAAGCAGATATCAAAATTGATGTCCTTATAGAGCTCCCCTGCTTCTTTAGCCATATCGCGGCCCATGTCATTTAGCGGGATATCCGTCTTTCCCTGAAGCTTATGCTTAAGATTCCAGTCAGTTTTTCCGTGTCTTATTATGTACAGCATTTATCTTTTACCTTATATTATTTTTTTCAGGGGATATTTTGCCATAAACTTGCAGACTTAATCAAATCTTAAGGAATTAAGTCATTTGATATTAAGGCTTTTATCCGTAGAATTTCATTATCTTGAAACAGTGTGGGGGGAAACATGTATAACATTCTCATTTGTGATGACGACAAAGATATCGTAAACGCTCTGAAGATCTACCTGCAGAATCCGGATTACAGGCTTTTCGAGGCATTTAACGGTGTCGAAGCAACAGAACTTGTTGAGAAGGAAGACATACATCTCATACTGATGGATATCATGATGCCGCAAATGGACGGGATAACAGCGATGGCAAAGATCAGGGAGAAGTTCAATATGCCCATCATCCTCTTAACCGCGAAGTCAGAGGACCAGGACAAGATATTGGGACTTAACATAGGGGCTGATGATTATATCACCAAGCCCTTTAACCCCCTGGAGGTTGCCGCAAGAGTAGGATCACAGCTCAGACGCTACACCAAGCTCGGCTCAGGAACAGCTGCCAAAGAACTTCTTACGGTCGGCGGGATCGAACTTGATGACACCACCAAGACCGTTACGGTAGACGGAAACGCCGTCAGCCTCACCCCCACAGAGTTCGACATATTAAAGCTGCTTATGGAATATCCCGGCAAAGTCTTCTCGCCCAAAGAGATATACAGCAAGGTATGGGGCGAAAGCGCTTTGTCAGCAGGCGAAAACACCGTTGCGGTACATATCAGACATCTTAGAGAAAAGGTTGAGATCACACCCAATGAACCGAGATACATAAAAGTTATCTTCGGCCAGGGTTATAAGATCGAGAAGGGGAGAAACTAATGGAAAACAAGAAGAATCAGTTTTTAAGGACAGTTCCGGGAAAATTCCTGCTGTTCCTTATCATCAACATCTTAGTGATAGTCACTTTCGGATGTGTATGTGCATCGGTAGTATGCATACAGGAAGATCTTTACGATATAACCGAAGAAGAGTTCTATCAGAAAAATGATGAATCATTCATCTACTATACCGCGATGAGTGAGACAGAGAATCTTCTCGGCATCCAGAATTATCATGTCGAAAACATCAGCATCGAAGTTAAGGACAAAGACGGCAAACTGATCACATCCACACGTGATTATAAGGATGTATCAGAAGCTGCAGGTAAGCCCGGAGAATTCGAGAATTACAAGCTCTACACATTCGATATGAGACTTGTTTACGATAAAAACGGAGAATACAAACACTCTCATGACAATTATTCTGAACCCGGCGATACAGTGGTCGAAGCCACAGTCAACGCATATGCTGATTCATTGGCCTTATCAAAATACTCTGCATTCGACAAACAGGTGATCCACCTGGTTATAAGCACCCGCTATATAGTCTACCCTGTTGCCATAATCTGCGTGATCGCAGGCATCGCTGCATTTGTTGCTCTCATGTGTGTCACCGGTAAAAAGCCGGGTTCTGATGAAATCTGTTTAGGTCCTACCGGAAAGATCCCTTTCGATCTTCTTTTAGCAGGCTTCATTTTTGTCTCATCCATCGGAGTGCTCATTGCAGGCGCTGCACCCGGAAGGCTCGAGATCGTCATGAGCATATTACTGATCTTGCTGGTCTTGAACATGATGCTCGGATTATGCGTGGCATTTGCTGCACGAGTTAAGCTTCACTCACTTATCAAGGGATTACTTGTGTATAAGATAATCATGCTGATAGGAAAACTCTTCAAGCTCATTATCAAAGGCATTCTTTCGATACCTCTCATCTGGAGAACAGTCCTTTTCGTTGCAGGATTATCATTTGTCGAAATCATAGTAATGGCCGGTTCGGGGTTTGAATCTGATGTGATCTCAATAGGTTGGTTTTTCGAAAAACTCATCCTCTGCCCGTTCATTCTTTATATTGCCTTTATGCTCAGAAAACTTAAGATTGCAGGAGATAAGATCGCAGAAGGCGATATCACTTACCGCGTAAGCACCAAAGGACTCTGGGGAGACTTCAAAAAACACGCTCTTAACCTCAACAATGTTTCTGATTCAGTTACTATCGCAGTAGAAGAAAGACTTAAGTCAGAGCGCATGAAAACAGAGCTCATCACAAATGTCTCACATGACATCAAGACACCTCTTACATCGATCATCAACTACGCTTCACTCATGGGAACCACTGATCCTTCTGATCCCAAGATGGCAGAGTATTCCGAAGTTGTTGTAAGACAGTCAGATAAACTAAAGAGACTTATAGAAGATCTCGTTGAAGCATCCAAGGCTTCAACGGGCAACCTTGAGATCGTTCCCGCTCCTCTTGACGCTGTAACATTCGTATCCCAGACTGCTGGAGAATTTAAAGAGAAGCTCGAAGCATCCAATCTGAATCTTATAACGAACGCACCCGAAGGACCTGTAATGATCATGGCAGACGGCAGACGCATGATGAGGATCTACGACAATCTCATGAACAACATCTGCAAGTATGCCCAGCCCGGAACCAGAGTTTACCTGTCACTTGAAGTCCAAGGCAATCAGGCAGTCACCACATTCAAAAACACTTCGAGCGCAGAACTCAATATCAGCGCTGACGAACTTGTTGAGCGTTTCGTAAGAGGCGATCAGTCCAGAAACACAGAAGGTAACGGTCTCGGCCTTTCGATCGCCAAGAGCATGACCGAACTTCAGGGCGGCTCATTTAGGATCGATATAGATGGAGATCTCTTCAAAGTGTCACTGTCATTCCCTGTTCTCACCCAACAGGCATGATATAAGGACAACATCATATAAGATAAACGGGAAGCTTTACTGCTTCCCGTTCTTTTTGCTTATATTTGCTGCTATTCCGAGCTTTATAGGACTTTCTTCCAGTTTCTCTTTAACGACGCTGTCTTTCAGTACGTTTATGTTTACGAAGAACATCTTCATAAGTGTCCTTACCTTTTCACCTGAGTCGTTCTTGATCTCCTTCATTCTCCCGATCATGGCTCTGGTCCCTTTGACTCCGACTTTTGTAAGCATGCTTAAGTTCTCGCAGCCGGATGCTTCGAAAACCGAGAAAAGTTCATCTACAAAGACTTTTCTTTCCTCAAAACTCATCTCATCGAGCCACTTTGTCATTGTCTCATCGAAAAGATCACTTATCTTATCCGTGAAGTCCCTTGTCTCGAATTCTTTACCTTCAAGCTGCCAGGATAAAGGATTGTGCTGCATTATTCCCGTCTCATTGCTTCTTACAATGACAGGTTCAGTCGCATTGAATAACAGTCTTCCGACGATGGAACTTTCCGGGATTATCTTCACGATCCTGCCCTGTATCTTCCTGAAGTTCTCAGACTCCGTCGCGTCGCGGTTGAATCCCGGGCCGTCAAAGTTATATATGCTTTCGATTCTGGAATTAAGCTTGTCATCTGCCAAAGCCGCAGAATAAACTGCGAGATGTCCTCCCTTTGAATGTCCGCCTATCCTTACTGTATTGTTTTTTCCATCCGCAACTTTCTTCAGATAAGCCACAGCCTCATCTTCAGCGGGAACTGTCATGAAGCTTAAGTTAAAATCTTCCTTCCATCCGATAATGGTGTCATCTGTTCCCCTGAATGAGATGAAAGTCGCGCCGTCAGATGTATCGATCTCAATTGCAGAGAATTGTATCTCACGGGATATATCCGTATCGTTTACATAATTAAGTATGTAAGCATCCTTGAACCTGTCCGAATCAGCCAGGGCCTTAAGCATCGAAGGTGCGAAGCTGATAAAGGATTTATCCTGTGCAAGTTCTTCCGGAGAATGGAGTGTGAAGAACCTTTCGGAAGCTTCTTCGAGAGTTATCTTTCCCTCTCCCATACCCGGAGCGACATCTGCGAAATCGACATAGGACAGGCATGACAAAAGCAGTGCATCAACACTGTTGAAAGGATCTCTTTCAAGGGGAAGGTCTCCCCTCCATGCCAGATAATCTAAAAGGTTGCCCATATCCTCATTATAGTCCCTAAATCAGATTTATGCGCAAAGGAAAAGGCGTCGTCTCAAAATGCTGTATTCTTTCGGAGTCTTTGACCTCATATCGCAGAAAAATCACAGTAACCGTCAGGGTGTACTGTGACTTCTACTGTGATTTTTTCAAAGAAACAGGGACCATCTCATCCATTCTGAGACAGTCCCTTTGAAGTTACTTTAATAGCAGTTAATTATCTTCTGCCTGTCTTGATCGTAAGATCTTCCAGGAATCCCTTAGGACTTCTGATCTCAAGTTCACCTTCAACCTGAACGATGAGGTCGTTAGCAACACCTGTAAGAATCAAAACTGAAGTACCTGCAAACCATACATTCTCCAAACCTGTAAGAATACCGATTACTGTCGGCAGGATGCAGACGATAACAAGGAAGAAAGCTTCCAGCCAGTTGAGTCTGTGAGCTGTTGTCTTAATGAAATCAGTTGTCGGCTTACCGGATCTGATACCGTTTATCATACCGCCGTTCTTTGTGATGGAGTTTGCAATCTCAACGGGATGGAAATTGATCGCCGTATAGAAGAATGTAAATCCGATAACAAGGAGGAAGTAAAGTATATAGTACCAAACACTTCCGGTGAATGCTGACTTAAGCCAGAGTGCAACCTTGTTCGTGCTGTTGCTGAAGAACAACGTAACGATAATGTTCGGGATAGCCAAAAGTGACATTGTGAAGATAACAGGCATAACACCGGACATGTTAACCTTGAGCGGAATATAGTCTCTGTTACCACCACGCTGCTGTCTGCCGATAACCTTCTTGGAATACTGAACGGGAATTCTTCTTTCTGCGTTCTGAACATAAAGAACGAAGACGATGATAGCGACAGCTACGATCGCTACAACGATGAATACAAGAATTCCGAGGAGGATTCCCAAAGCAGCATTTTCGACTGAGTCGCTGATGCTGACGCACTTCTCATAAAGGTTCCTAACCATATCGGGAAGACGGGTTGCGATACCAGCGAAGATCAGGAGGGATACACCGTTTCCGATTCCCTTGTCATTGATCTTCTCACCGAGGAATACAACGATTGCAGAACCAGCTGTGAAAGCAAGAACTACAAGAGCTGCGTTGAGCCATGTGGGAAGGCTTCCGTTCAGAGCCGAACGTGTTGAATATGTGAACAGGCAGGACTGAACAAAAGCCAAACCAATAGCTGAAACTCTGGTTATCTTATCCATCTTCTTTCTGCCGGACTCACCTTCCTTGGAAAGATCTTCCAAAGCAGGGATAACGACAGTTAAGAGCTGAATGATGATTGATGCGTTAATGTAAGGCGATACACCCAGTGACAAAATGGACGCATGGAACAGGCCACCGCCTGAGATAAGGTCCATAATGCTACCGAGCTGACCCCACTGACGGATAACGTTGGTGAATTGCTCACCATCGATACCCGGTACAGGTACGAGTCCGCCGAGCATGAAGATGCCCAGGATCATGAAGGTATAGAGCAGTCTTTTACGTATAGACTCTACACGAAAAGCGTTAACTGCAGTATCAAAAATACCATTCATGCCTATTAGCCCTCCGTTGCCGTGCCTCCGGCCTTCTCAATCTTCTCCTTAGCTGAAGCTGTGAACTTAACAGCTGTTACATCGAGCTTCTTTGTGAGCTCGCCGTTGCCGAGAATCTTGACGCCGTCGTTAACCTTAGGAAGAGTGATAACACCCTTCTCAGCGAGAGCCTTAGCATCTACTGCTGTTCCGTTATCGAATACTTCAAGATCTCCAACATTTACTTCGATGTAAGCAGGAGCAAATCTCTTATTATTGAAACCTCTCTTAGGGAGACGTCTGTAAAGGGGCATCTGACCACCTTCGAAACCAGGTCTTACACCGCCGCCTGAACGAGCGTTCTGACCCTTGTGACCACGGCCGGAAGTCTTTCCGTTGCCTGATCCGGGACCTCTACCCTTACGATAAGCCTTTTCGTTGCCTGCGGAAGTCATTTCATTGAGCTTCATGTGGCACCTCCATTAATTCTCTTCTACGGCTACGTAGTTAACAGCCTTCTTGATCATGCCGCGTGTAGCCTCATTGTCAGCCTTCTCAACAGTCTGACCGATCTTCTTCAAGCCCAAAGCTCTAATTGTAGCCTTCTCGGACTCTCTTGCCTTATTTGTGCTTTTGACAAGCTTAATCTTGATGTTAGCCATTTGAGCGGGCCTCCTTACTTAATCTCGTCAACAGACTTACCGCGAAGTCTTGCAACTTCTTCAGCGGACTTCAAGGACTTAAGACCCTCAATAGTAGCGTTGACCATATTGTTAGGATTGTTGGATCCGATTGACTTTGTACGGATATCTGTGATACCTGCAAGCTCGCATACTGAACGAACAGGACCGCCAGCGATAACACCGGTACCGTTTGCAGCAGGCTTCATAACGATGTGAGCTGCAGCGAATTCACCGACTGTCTCGTGAGGGATAGTACCGTTAACAATTGAAACATCAACGATGTTCTTCTTTGCTTCTTCGATACCCTTTCTGATAGCGTCCGGAACCTCGGTGGACTTACCGATGCCCTTACCTACACGACCCTTTCTGTCACCGATAACTACGAGAGCAGCAAATCTCATGTTCTTACCGCCCTTAACAGTCTTGGAAACACGGCCGATGTGGATAACGCGCTCTTCGAACTCCTTATCCTTCTTTTCTTCTCTTGAAATGTTCTTAGACTCTAAAGCCATCTAATTTGCTCCTCCCGATTAGAATGAGAGACCGGCTTCTCTTGCCGCCTCTGCCAAAGCCTGTACTCTTCCGTGATAGAGATATCCGCCACGGTCGAATACTACGTCCTTGATATCCTTGGCAATTGCGCGCTCACCGATAAGCTTACCAACTGCTTTAGCTGCCTCGATGTTGCTGCCAACGGATACGGAGCCCTTGATCTCCTTGTCGAGCGTAGAAGCGCTAACAAGAGTAACTCCCTTTGTATCATCGATGATCTGAGCGTAAATGTGGCTGTTGCTTCTATATACGCAAAGACGAGGGCACTCTGTCGTTCCGGAAATCTTCTTTCTTACACGAACATGCTTTCTCTTACGAATTTCATTTTTATCAATTCTACCAATCATGTTGAATAAACCCCCTTTGCGCCTTACTTCTTAGCACCGGTCTTACCTTCCTTGATGATAAGGTGCTCGCCGGCATACTTGATACCCTTGCCCTTATAAACATCAGGAACTCTGAGAGAACGGATCTTTGCTGCTGTCTCGCCTACGAGCTGCTTGTCAGCGCCCTGTACGATGACCTGGTTATCTTTGACATCGATTGTGATGCCAGCGGGTTCAACCATCTCGATAGGATGAGAATAACCGAGGTTGAATACAACCTTGTTGCCCTGCTTTGTTGCTCTGTAACCTACACCGTTGATCTCCAATGTCTTAGAGAAACCTTCGTGTACACCGGTTACCATATTCTGAATGAGCGCTCTTGTAAGGCCGTGGAGTGAACGATGATTCTTATCATCGGAAGGACGTGATACGAGGATCTGTCCATCCTCCAGCTTTACTGTGATGTCGGGATGTACATCAAGTGAGAGCTCTGCTTTGCCGCCCTTAACCGTTACGTGCTGACCATCGATCTTAACATCGACGCCGGCGGGAACGACTATGGGCATTCTGCCGATTCTTGACATAAATTTTTCCTCCTGCTCTTGAGATTTAACCTCCGGAAGGGTATGTCGCCCTACCCGGGGCTTTTCAGAGATGTATATTTTAGGAAGTCTTGATCAGACTTCTAAAAATTACCAAATATAAGCGAGAACTTCGCCGCCAACGCCGAGCTTTCTAGCCTGCTTATCTGTCATAACACCCTTAGATGTTGAGATGATAGCAACGCCCAAGCCGTTGAGTACGCGGGGCAGATTCTCCTTGTCCGCATATGTACGAAGACCGGGCTTGGAGATTCTCTTGATACCGGAGATAACCGGCTTTCTTCCGGAATACTTGAGTGTGATTCTGATGATACCCTGAGTATTTCCCTCGAGTGTCTCAAACTTCTCAATATATCCTTCATCAAGGAGAATCTGAGCAATAGCCTTCTTCATGTTGGACTGGGGAACATCAACTGTAGCGTGTCCTGCAGTACCGGCATTGCGGATTCTTGTAAGCATATCTGCGATTGCATCTGTAATCTGCATAATTCTTCCTCCTGTTAAATATGGACAGTTCTAATTCTTAAGAAAGAAACTGTTACCAGCTTGCCTTTCTTACGCCCGGAATCTCTCCCTTGTATGCCAAATCACGGAAGCAGAGACGGCAGATGCCGTACTTACGGATATAGGCATGAGGTCTTCCGCAGATCTTGCAACGGTTATGCTGCTGTGTGGAAAACTTGGGTGTCCTCTGAGACTTAAGAATCATTGACTTCTTTGCCATGTGATATTCTCCTCCAAATTACTTGCGGAAAGGCATGCCCATGAGCTTCAAGAGCTCGAATGCCTCTTCGTCTGTTCCGGCAGTAGTAACAATGATGATGTCCATACCGCGAATCTTGTCGATCTTGTCGTAGTCGATTTCAGGGAACATAAGCTGCTCCTTGATACCCATCGCATAGTTACCGTGTCCGTCGAAGGAATTGGGATTGATTCCGCGGAAGTCACGTACACGAGGAAGAGCAAGGCTGACAAGCTTATCGAGGAAGTAATACATATTATCGCCTCTCAAAGTAACCTTGCATCCGATCTTCATGCCCTCTCTGAGCTTGAAGGCTGCGATAGACTTTGAGGAAACCGTTGCTACAGGCTTCTGGCCTGCAATGATGCCCATGTCACGCATAGCGCTCTCAAGAGCCTTCGGGTTATCCTTAACTTCGCCAACACCCATGTTGAGGACGATCTTGTCGACCTTCGGGATCTGCATAGGTGAGCTGTACTTGAACTTCTCCTGAAGTGCGGGTGCTACTTCGGAAATGTACTTATCTTTTAATCTGGCCATTGATTACTCCCCCTTCTTAGCCTTAGAAACCGTATCGATGACCTCGCCGGATCTCTTAGCGATCCTGGACTTAGAACCGTCTTCGTTAATACGGTAGCCAACTCTTGTGGGCTTGCCTGTCTTGGGGTCAACGAGCATTACGTTTGATGCATCGATAGAACCTTCGCGCTCAACAATTCCTGAAGGAGCTGTCTGGCTTCTTGCCTTCTGATGCTTCTTGACCATGTTTACGCCTTCTACGTAAACTCTGCCCTTCTTCTCATCTACCATGAGAACCTTACCCTTTGCGCCCTTGTCCTTGCCGGAAATGACAATGACCTGGTCGTCTTTCTTTACATGAACACTACTCTTAGCCATGTGTCGATTCCTCCTTAAAGAACTTCCGGAGCGAGAGACAGGATCTTCATGTAGTCCTTATCTCTTAACTCTCTTGCTATGGGTCCAAAGATACGAGTACCGCGGGGATTCTTGTCTTCCTTAATGATGACTGCCGCATTCTCGTCGAACTTGATATAAGAACCGTCATTACGTCTTACGCCCTGCTTGGAACGTACTACAACGGCTTTAACAACATCACCCTTCTTGACCATGCCGCCGGGAGCAGCGCTCTTTACGGAGCAAACGATAACATCGCCAATGTTGGCATACTTTCTCCAAGAGCCACCCAAAACTTTGATGCAGAGAAGCTCTTTTGCTCCGGTGTTGTCGGCAGATCTGAGTCTGGATTCAACCTGAATCATCTGATATATCCTCCTTTAATCGCCTTACTTAGCCTTCTCAACGACACTAACCAGTCTCCAACGCTTATCCTTGGAAATAGGGCGTGTCTCCATAACCTCAACCTTATCGCCGATGTGAGCATCGTTGTTCTCATCGTGTGCCTTAAGCTTGTAGGTTCTCTTCATGATCTTTCCGTAAAGAGGGTGCTTAACGTGCTCTACGACGGAAACTGTGATCGTCTTATCCATCTTGTCAGATGTAACGAGACCGACTCTGGTTTTTCTTAAGTTTCTTTCAGCCATTTGTCGTCTCCTCCTTACTTATTAGCAGCGAGCTGCTTCTCGCGCTGAATTGTCATTACTCTAGCGATATCACGCTTAACCTGTGCAATCTGAGCTGTATTGTCGAGCTGGTTTGTTGCATGCTGGAAGCGGAGCTTGAAGAGTTCTTCCTTCAAAGAGGCGAGCTCAGAAGAAAGTTCTTCATCAGACATCTTGCGGATTTCTTCAACCTTCATTTGTGCTTTCCTCCTTTACCTTTGCGATAAACTTTGTCTTGCAAGGGAGCTTGTGTCCTGCAAGTCTCATTGCTTCTCTTGCCTGCTCTTCAGTAACGCCTGAGATCTCGAAAAGAACTCTGCCCGGCTTAACTACTGCGCACCAGTACTCGTTTGCTGCCTTACCGGAACCCATTCGGACCTGTGCAGGCTTCTTTGATACCGGCTTGTCAGGGAAGATCTTGATCCATACCTTACCGCCACGCTTTACGTATCTGTTGATTGCGACACGTGCTGCTTCGATCTGATTTGACTTGATCCAGCAGGGTTCAAGTGCCTGAAGTCCGTAATCACCGTAAGCTACGAAGTTGCCGCGGTGAGCCTGGCCCTTCATACGGCCTCTCTGCTGCTTTCTATACTTTGTTCTCTTAGGAAGTAACATTAAGCTTTTCCTCCTTCAGACTTCTTTGACTGGCTCTTCTGGCCGAAAACCTCACCCTTGTAGATCCAGACTTTAACGCCGATGATACCGTATGTTGTATTTGCCTCAGCAAATCCATAATCGATATCTGCACGGAGTGTCTGAAGCGGGATTGTGCCCTCGTGATATGTCTCGGATCTTGCGATCTCGGCACCGCCCAAACGGCCGGAGCACTTTGTCTTGATTCCGAGAACGCCGGGCTGCTTCATAGCCATCTGCATTGCTCTCTTCATTGCTCTTCTGAAGCTTGCACGGTTCTCGAGCTGTGCTGCAATGTTCTGAGCTACGAGGAGTGCATCTGTATCACTGTTCTTGATAACTTCGATATCAACAGTGAATGTTCTCTTCTTATCCTTAGCAACGTTCTTGTTGAATTCCTTCTCGAGTGCATCCTTAAGAGCAATTCTTCCGGAACCCTTGTCGCCGCCTACGAGTGAAGGACGAGCTGTCTTAACAATAACGTTGATTCTGTCTGTACCCTTACGGTCGATGATGACCTTTGAAACACCAGCAACATTTGTGCGGTTCTCATCTACGGGCTTCTTAGCGTTGCCTCTTGCGATAGGCTCAACTGCCTTCAATACGAACTCACGGATCTTCTGATCTTCGACAAGACAATCAGAAAAGGTATTCTTGTCGGCATACCAGTGTGAGCTCCAGTCATCGATAACGCCTACTCTAAGTCCATTCGGGTTAACTTTCTGACCCATGCTTAAACCTCCTTATACCCTTTCCTTGAGAACTACAGTAACGTGACTTGTTCTCTTCTTGATCGAACTAGCCGAACCTCTTGCTCTGGGGATATATCTCTTGAGCACGGGGCCGGGGTTGGAAATGCAATCTGCAACATAAAGCTTGTCTCTGGAGAGATCGAAGTTGTTGACAGCATTTGCCTCAGCTGACTTCAAAACCTTTGCGATGACAGGTGAAGCTGCCTTGGGTGTGTATGTGAGGATTGCATAAGCATCATCTAAAGACTTACCCTTGATGAGATTAGCAACTACTCTTACCTTACGGGGAGCAATTCTAATGTACTTAGCTGTTGCTGTTCCTCTGTCTCTTCCCATACCGAGAAGCTTTCTCTGCTTCTTTGTAGGAGTGGGAAGCTTGTTAGAAGACTTGGAAGGAGCCGCATAAGCTTCGAGGATCTTCTCGCGGTTCTTCTCAATATTGTCTCTGCTTAAAATAATCTTTTCCACAGATCTTACCCTCCTTATCAGTTAGAAGCGGACTTCTCGTTGCTTGTGTGACCGCCGAACTTACGTGTAGGTGCGAACTCACCAAGCTTGTGTCCTACCATGTCCTCAGTAACGTATACCGGAACATGCTTGTGACCGTCGTATACTGCGATTGTGTGGCCGACGAATTCAGGGAAAATCGTAGAAGCTCTAGACCAAGTCTGGATGATCTTCTTGTCGTTGGCTGCATTCAACGCCTCGACCTTCTTCATGAGAGCGTCCTGAACGTAATAGCCCTTTTTGGTTGATCTACTCATTGAACTGCCTCCTTATGCCTTTCTCGACTTAACAATATACTTGCTGGACTGCTTCTTCTTATTACGTGTCTTCTTACCCAATGTAGGAACACCCCAAGGTGTAACAGGGCCGGGGAGACCGATAGGAGACTTACCTTCACCACCGCCGTGAGGGTGATCATTAGGGTTCATTACAACACCTCTAACTGAAGGTCTTACACCAGCATGTCTGGACTTACCAGCTTTACCGAGCTTAACGTTCTCGTGCTCTGCGTTGCCGATAGAACCGATCATTGCGCGGCACTTCTCAGGAACCATACGAACTTCGCCGGAAGGAAGACGGATCTGAGCGAAACCATTCTCCTTAGCCATGAGCTGTGCGGAAGCACCAGCTGTTCTAACGAGCTGAGCGCCCTTTCCGGGATTCATCTCTACGCAGCAGATAATTGTACCAACCGGGATAGATGAAATAGGAAGAACGTTACCGTTAAGGATATCTGCATCCGGGCCGCTCTCAACCTTGTGACCTACCTTGAGGCCCTCGGGAGCGAGGATGTAGGACTTAACACCATCAACATACTGGATGAGTGCCAAGTAAGCTGTTCTGTTAGGATCGTACTCGATTGCCTTGACTGTAGCAGGGATACCTACTCTGTCACGCTTCCAATCGATTACTCTGAGCTTTGTACGGTTACCGCCGCCGATATGACGAACCGTGATACGACCATAAGAGTTACGGCCGCCGCTCTTCTTCTTAGACTTAAGAAGGCTCTTCTCCGGGTCCTTCTTTGTGAGAACGGAATAGTCAGCTATGGCCATTCCACGAACTGCGGGAGAAGTAGGTTTAAATGTTTTTACTGCCATTTTAATTTCTCTCCTTGATTACATTACTGACCAAAACCGAATTCTTCGATTGATGTCTTGTTCTTTGTTCCGGTCTTGACTGCCTTACCGCCCTTGCCGAGGTATGTACCCTCAACAGAATCTGTAGCGATAGTAACTACAGCCTTCTTGAAAGCAGCTGTCTTGCCGGGCTTGTTTCTAAGTCTCTTAACCTTGCCGTCATAGTTAGCAACGTTAACGGAAACTACCTTTACACCGAAGAGCTTCTCAGCTGCAGCCTTGATCTCAGGCTTTTCAGCGTCAGCTGCAACTACGAATGTGTACTTGCCCTCTTCTGTGATAGCCATCGTCTTCTCTGTGATGATGGGCTTAATGATTACATCATAGGGTGACTTCATTACTTGTACACCTCCTCAATCTTCTCAACTGCAGCCTTTGTAGCAACAAAGCTGTCATACTTGAGGATGTCTAATACATTGATCGTATTAACGAGTGCTGTCTTAACATCCTTGATGTTTCTTGCAGAAAGCTCTGCGTTCTTGTTTACGTCCTCGAGAACGATGAGTGAAGAATTGCCAGCGCCGATAGCCTTGAGAGCCTTAGCAACTGTAGCTGTCTTTACTTCGTCAAGATCCATGTTCTCTACAACGATCAACTTCTGATCAGCAACCTTTGAAGAAAGAGCAGACTTAAGAGCAAGTCTCTTAACCTTCTTAGGTACTGTGTAGCTGTATGATCTGGGGTTGGGTCCAAAGATGATGCCGCCGCCAACATACTGTGCGGAACGCTCTGAACCGTGACGAGCGCGGCCTGTACCCTTCTGTCTGTAAGGTCTCTTACCACCACCGGATACTTCGCTTCTTGTCTTTGTCTTCTGTGTGCCCTGTCTCTTGTTTGCAAGCTGGTTTCTAACTACTGTAGACATTGCAACTTCGTTGGGCTCAATGCCGAAAATCTCATCGGAAAGCTCGATGGAACCCTTAACGGCACCTGTCAAATCTTTAACATCAATTTTAGCCATTACTATGTTCCTCCGTCTTATGCCTTAACAGTATTCTGTACTGTTACGATGCCGCCCTTAGGTCCGGGAATAGCTCCTCTGATTACGAGGATTCCTCTCTCGCCGTCAACCATGACAACGCTAAGGTTCTGTACTGTGCAGTTAACTGCGCCCATATGTCCAGGCATCTTCTTACCGGGTACAACTCTACCGGGTGTGGAAGTAGCGCCCATTGAACCGACTCTTCTGTGATACATTGAGCCGTGACCGGAAGGACCACCCTTCTGTCCGTGACGCTTGATGTTGCCCTGGAATCCCTTACCCTTGGATACGCCGCTAACGTCAACCTTGTCGCCGACTGCGAACATATCGGATACTTTGATCTCCTGTCCGAGGCTGTACTCCTCGTCGGGTGTGAACTCGCGGATAATTCTCTTAGGCTCAACGTCAGCCTTCTTGAACTGTCCTGCGTCAGGCTTGTTTACAAGCTTTGCTCTGATGGATCCTGTACCTACTTTGCAGGCCTTGTATCCGTCAGTCTCTACCGTCTTGTTCTGGAGCACGTACATAGGCTCGCAGCTTATAACGGTTGCCGGAATAACGTTACCGTTGTCATCGAACAACTGTGTCATGCCGGACTTTCTGCCAATGATGAATTTCGTCATAAAGTTCTTTCCTCCTATTTAGGTTATTGGTTCAACGGTTTCCCGAAGAACGTGACCTCGGTTTTCAAGGCTTGGCAATCCTTTAAAAACCGATTTAAGCCACAAGCGTCATTATTTGATCTTTACTTCAATAGAAACGCCTGCAGGCATGTCAAGCTTGCCAATGTCATCCATCGTCTGGGAAGACGGTGTATAGACGTCGATGATTCTCTTGTGAGTTCTCTGCTCGAACTGCTCACGGGAATCCTTATTTACGTGAGGTGAACGAAGGATCGTAACTACCTCTTTCTCTGTAGGGAGCGGGATAGGACCGGAGAAGCTTGCATCATCACGTGCAAGTGCATCTACGATAAGCTTTGCGCTCTCGTCGAGGATCTTGTGATCATAAGCCTTGAGCTTAATTCTGACCATTGTTGTCTTTGCTGCCATTTTGTTGGCCTCCTTACTATAAGCTGTATTTCTTTTTCTCAACCCTGTCGGGAGTGTCTTGGCTTTCCATTCAAAAACCCAGACTATCCAGTTACCACCTGCTTGGCGGCACTTTGGTTCTCTGGGCAGTAACGTACTGCTTGCGACTCTCCGGACTTGAGGGTCCCGAGACGGCATCGGATCGTATCCTCCGCCTTCGGCTCCTTCGAAGTTCCCCACCTCGTGACTCCCGCGCAGCTGCGCATCACCTCGTGGCAATCTCCGTTATCAAAGCCTTATCACTCGTGTTTCAGGGCAAAATACACCCTAAATAGACGCGTGCGGAAAGTATTCTACTATCATGTTTTGGGATTTGCAAGTACTTTTTTCGACTTTTTTCGCTCTATTTCAAGCATTTAACCGAATTTTAATTCTTCAGGGTCGAAAACGTACTTACTATTGCAGAATCTGCAGACAGTTTCAATAGGTTTTCCGTCTTTTGTTATCTCTTCGAGGTCATTTTTTCCGAGAGCGGCAAGACCTGAGAGCATCCTCTCCCTGCTGCAGTTACACTTAAATTCAACTTCCTGGCCGTCAAGATATACCAGGTCAGGATCTCCCATGAACAGATCGATTATCTGGGCGGGGGTAAAACCTTCCTTGAAAAGGAAAGATATTTCAGGGAATCCTGAAGCTCTCTTTTCAAGATAGGAGATCTCATCTTCACCTGCGCCGGGAAGCAGCTGGATCATGAGTCCGCCTGCCGCGCTGACCTCACCATGTTCAAGAAGGACGCCGAGCGATACGATCGACTTGGTCTGTTCCGACTTGGCAAGATAATATGCAAAATCTTCGGCGATCTCACCCGATACGAGTTCAGACACACCTACATAGGGCTCTTTAAGTCCGACATCCCTTATTACCGTAAGGCTTCCCTTACCAACTGCTGCACCGACATTGATCTTGCCGGGCTTGTGATATTCGGTGGGGATTACCGGTTCAACGGGATATGCCCTGACCTTAAAGCCGAAGTCGGCTACACAGGTCATGCCTTCCATCGGGCCGTCACCTCTGATGATGGTCGTCTGGGTATCCTTCTCGTTTTTCATTGATTCGGAAATAAGAAGAGATCCTGTCATGAAACGTCCCAAAGCAGCCGTTGCGGCAGGAGACATCTGATGCATGACCCTTGCAGTCTCACAAACGGTCTTTGTGCTGACACAAAGGCACTTGACCAGACCGCCAAGGCCTTCTGCCCTTACGATATGGTCCTTTTTGAGATCTTCGGGCGCACCCGGTACATAATACGCGTTATCTGACATATCTCTTCCTTATATATAATTATTTACCGAACACAAAGAATATGCGTTCATCGGTATCTTCAGGTTCTTCCCTGTTAAGTTCACCATATACGGCAAGCACCTTAAGTCCGGCATTTGCTGCCATTTGCTCTATCTCTTCGCGCGAATGGAATCTCGCGGTGAGTTCACCGTCGTATCTTTCGTAAAGATCGTCTTCGCAAAGCTCGAAAAGAGTGAGCTCGGCGTGATTGATCTTCTCATCCTTATCGTAATGGTTTACCCATAAAAGAGTAAAGTCGTCGTAGTCTTCGTAAAAGACATTATTGCCCAAAGTCTCTTCGAAGTGATGCTTGGTGGTCGTATCAAGGATAAATACACCGCCTTCTTCAAGAAGTCCGCTTACGGAAGCAAACATTTTCGAGAGGGCCTTTACATCAGTTATGTGGCCGATGGTATCCATCGTTGATATGAAGCAGTCGCAAACGGGACCTTCATATTCGGTAATGTCTGCGCAGATCCATGACACAGTTCCGGTCTCATCACCAGATGAAGCTACAGAAAGCATGTCGGGAGAAAGATCAACACCAGTAACAGTCATGCCTTTTGATGCAAGATAATTGGTTATGACACCCGTTCCGCACCCGAGATCAGTTACAGAAGGAACATCCTTTTTGCAGAAATCGGTTATGAGACCGCAGATATAAGGAGCCCATGCGGAAGTATCGCCTGTGAGCTGAAGATCGTCGTAATGCGATGCGAGAATGTCGTAAAAGCTGTCGTCCATAAGATATTAGGGCAGATAATCCAGAGGATTCTGGGTCTCGCCCCATACACGGACTTCGAAGTGAAGGTGTGCACCGGTGGAAGTTCCCGTGCTTCCTACTTCTCCGATAGACTGGCCTGCTTCTACCCACTGTCCCTCGGAAACATAGATGTCTCTTGCATGTCCGTAGAGTGTGGAATAGCCGTTGCCGTGATCGATGATGCAGTAATTGCCGTAACCTGTACCGCCCTTGTTGCATCCTTCGTATGGTTCGGTTACATAGATGACTGTACCCGAGCATGCAGCCATGATCGTGTCACCGTAACCTGCGCCGATATCGATTCCGGAGTGGAATTTGGTCGTGCCGTAAACGGGGTGCGTTCTGTATCCGAAATAAGATGTGATGTAAGTATTATAAGTAGGCCAGCGGAAAGCGTTGCCGCCGGAATACTTTACTCTCTGCTGCTGGTCGTACTCCTCCTGAAGCCTCTTAACTTCGTCATCAAGTGATTCAGCATAAGCTTCAAGCTCGTCTTCCTGCTGTTCCCAGGAATCGATGTCAGTATTCAGATTATCAAGCGCTGCTTCAGTGGTTCCTATGAGGGACTCGAGCTCATCTAACTGTCTCTTCTTCTCATCTGCTACCGCCTGCATCTCTTCAGCGTACTGAAGCTTAATGTCTGCCTGAAGCTGGGCATCATCAAGTGCCGTCTGGAGCATTTCGATTGCCTGTGCATCAGCATCTGCGATGAGAGTGATGAGTTCCATGTTCGTAAAGAAACCGGCGATGCTGTCTGATTCCAAAAGGACTTCAAGAGTGGATTTGTTCTGGTATTCGAACATTACGGTAACTCTGTCTGTGAAGACCTTCTGCTGCGCCTCAAGGTTTTCCTGAGCAACGATGAACTCGTCCAAAGCCTTTGCCTTCTCTTCAAGAGCAGCTTCAAGCTGGCCGTAGATTATCACGTACTGCTCACGCTGAGCATCGCTCGCCTCATTGAGCTTGGAAAGTTCTCCTTCGAGATCAGTCCTCTGGTCCTCCAGCTGCGAGATCATTTCAGAAGCTTCGTCTGCTTCGGCTCTTGCCGCATCTCTTCTTTCCTTCGCATCATCGATGTCAGCCTGGGTTACTTCGTTAAGAAGGACCGGTACGCCGCCTACGGCAACTACTCCCTTTGCAGACATCCATGAGCTTGATGCCGTTGCGATTAGACAGGATAAAAGCGCTACACAGAACATGCAGAACTTCTTCAGTACGATATTCTGCTTTTTTTCTGTTTTTACTGTAATCTCTTCAGTTTCCATAATAAACCTCAGACCCTGACGTACTTACGTACGGAGATGCCGCTTCCGACGGCACCGATTATCAGTCCCATGACAACGAGGATCACGAGTTCATGCCACATGATGGATCTTGTTGTAGCGAGGGCATAAAAGCTTGCCGGATCGATAGATCTCATAGCTCTTGAGTAAACCTGGTTATATACGAGAGTTACTATTGCCCATGAAGCAAGAGCACTGAACAAACCTACGATCGCACCTTCAGTAATATAAGGGAATCTGATGTAGTTATTTGTAGCTCCGACGAATTTCATGATCTCGATCTCGCTGGCTCTTGAGTAAACGGAGATTCGGACCATGTTCGAGATGATGAACAGAGCGATTATGAAAAGGACCACAAACGATACTGCTGTAGTTATGTTTACGATCCTTGATGCCCTGGTAAGGAAGTTCATTACGCTGCTTTCCTGGGCTACCTTTGATACGCCTGAATATGTTGCAACTTCAGCACATACCGTATCCGCAACAGAAGGATCTGCAAGACGGATGCTGAATGTGTAAGGAAGATACATGTTGTAGTCGAAGTCATCGAGGATAGATGAGGAAGAACCGAGGTTTTCCTTGAATCCTTCATAGTTCTCCAAAGGTGAAGACATCGTATATTCAATGACGTCCGGGTTGTTTGTAAGCTGCTGTGCAACAAACTGTCTTTCCTCTTCCGTGCACTGAAGTGTCATGTAAACTTCAATAGGCGGTCTCTGGGAAAGCTTTGTCATGATCCTTCTCGCATTGACCGAGAACATATAGAAAGCACCCATAATGATGAGCATCATCATAATGGTAGTGATCGATGCCATGGTAACGAGCGGATGCCTGATGATTCCGAGGACGCCTTCCTTGATTGAATTGATAAATGCTCTGCCGCTCATTTATTCATCGTCCTCCGGGAAAATATCTATGTCACTGTCAGGTGTGAAGCCTGTGCCTCTCACCTTTTTCTTCTTATTGAGCTTTTCCTGACGCTTAGCTTCCTTCTGGGCAAGCTTCTCCTCACGTGCCTTGCGCTTCTGTTCACGCTTGAATTCTCTGGATTCATCAGATGCTTCCTTGTTGGGGAAAGCAAGTTCATCAGAAGATGTTATGTCGGGATCTTCATCGACAGATGCAGCAACAGGCGCTACAGGAGTCTTTTCAGGAGTCTTTTCAGGTTCGGACGGAGCTGAAGGTGCTTCAATGACCTCGTCTCCGAATGCTACCGGTGTGTCATTTTCGGGAATGTTGATCTCGATTATCTCAGGTTCAGCCTGAACGGGCTCTTCCTGTAATACCGGTTCCTCGATAACAGGCCCTGATACTTCCGTAACTTCGGGAATAACCTCTTCGGGAATTACTTCTTCAGCAATAACTTCCTCAACTACCTTTTCTTCTTCAGGCTCGAAAAGTTCTTCTGCAGGAACGGCTTTCTGAACATCACCGCCTGCCATTTCTCCAAAAACAAGACCGGCATTATGATCTATTACTTCAGAAGTCCCGTAAGCCGGATCATCGTAATTATCGCCATATTCTTCGTCATCGCCGAAAGCAACGCTTCTTGAACCGCCGTAAAGTGAGGTCCTTGCCGTCTGGGGAGCAGATGCACTTGTATCTGTCTGTTCACCCTTATAGCCGCTTCGCTTCTCGTCTCTTGCGACAAGACCGTCATCGATCTCGATAACTCTCTGTTTCATGCGGTCAACCATCGTGCTGTCGTGTGTGCAGATGATTATCGTGGTGCCGCCGTTCTGGTTGAGCTCTAAGAGCATCGCCATTATCGCCTCGGATGTCTCAGGGTCAAGGTTTCCCGTAGGCTCGTCAGCGACTATAAGGCTGGGGTTGTTTACCATCGCTCTTGCAATGGCAACTCGTTGCTGCTCACCACCGGAAAGTTCCTGAGGATAACAGTCAGCTTTATCTTTGAGTCCTACTACCGAGAGGCAGATCTGGACTGTATTCATGAGACTCTGCTTGGGAACACCGATGATCTCGCCTGCGAATGCAACATTCTCTGCGACCGTCTTGGTCTCGATCAAACGGAAATCCTGATAAATCATGCCGATCTTACGGCGCAAAACAGGTACGAGCGCACGGCTCATATGTGAGATGTCAAAGTTGTCGATAGTGACTTTACCTGAAGTCGGGGTCTCTTCGCATGTAATGCACTTGAGAAGAGTCGACTTACCTGAACCTGATTTGCCTATTATGAAGACGAATTCACCGTCTTCGATCGTGAAGCTGACACCCTTGAGAGCCTCAACTCCCGACTTGTATGTTTTCTCAACGTCAATAAAATCTATCAAATTAGTTACCTGATCTTGTTGTCATTGGTATCGTTAAGATAATCGATATAGGTCCTTACCATTGTCGCCATCTTAAAGAGTACCGCATCATCAAATTTTCTGAGATCGAGGCCTGTCTTGGTCTTTACCTTCTCAAGTCTGTACACGAGAGTGTTTCTGTGTACGAACAATTCTCTTGAAGTCTCGGAACCGTTCAAGTCGTTGGCAAAGAAAGTATCGATCGTTGTTCTTGTTTCTTCGTCGAGCTGCTTGAATGCCTCGTTGGGGAAAACCTCTCTGATGAACATTTCGCAGAGGGGCTTAGGAAGCTGATAAATAAGCCTTCCGAGACCTAACTTGTCATATCTTGAAAGGTCAGATTCACCGTCAAAGATCTTGCTTACCTTAAGTGCCGTCATGGCATCAGAGTAAGACTTGCTTATATCCATGAACGAACCTACGACAGAACCTACAGCGACCTTTGCCTTGCAGCCTTCGGATGTGAGGCATGCCAGTACGGACTGTGCAGTCTCTTCGATAAAGCTGTCTCTTGTATCTTCGCTGACCTGTGATTCAAGAGCGTCAATGATAACGATTGCCGTTGTATCATCCATGGAGATGACAGTAGCAACATCTGAATCTGTATAAAGGTTCTGCAGGATCTCAAATGCTTCTGCACTCTGCTCTGCAGTAGTTCTAACTACGAGAACGAGTCTCGGATCGTTGCAGTCGATCTTATAGCCTCTTGCGATCATAGGCACTTCGCTTCTGATCTCGTTATCGAGCAATACATTACGGATAAAGATCGCCTTCTCGGCATCAGTACCCTTTTCCTTGACCAAAGTCTTCATCCACTCTGCGATGAGCTGGAGTGTTACCTTTGAATCCGGATCCGTGCTCTCAATGTAAAGGATGTACTTGAGCTGTTCGCCGATGAACACCTTGAGGTATGTTCTGTCTGCTGTGGAAGCGAAAAGATTATCGGAAGATACGACTGCTCTGAAGGAAGGATCTGTCTCTTCTTCACCAATCTCATTCGTAGCAGCAAGGATCTTGCCCGCCGTATCAATTACGCCGCAGTTAGCGGAAATAATTGTTTTTACCTGACGCATACATTTCTTAATCTCTTCCATTGCTTCTACCTCTTTTAGAAATCAATAAGAACGCCTAAAACGCTACTCTAAATAATATTATTATTCTCAAAAAGGTGCAAGCAAACGCCCGTTTTTGTCTCTTTTTTGCCACATAAAAGAGGCCGTGAGCTCTTTTACAAGAGTCACGGCCTCTAATTGAGGTTCTCGAATTATTAAGATTAAGAAATGATGCTCTGCTCTGTATCCTTATCGAAGAGGTGGATACGGTTAGAGTCAACTGCGAGGTCAACAACCTGACCAACTGCAGACTGTGAAGTTGTAGGGTCAACACGGCATGTGAGCGGGAGTGATCCGTTAACTGTAACGTAGAGATATGTCTCAGCACCGAGCATTTCGACGACGTCTACGTCAGCTGTGAATGCAGACTCAGGGTGATCAGTAACGTATGTAATATCGTCTGTGATTGCCTCAGGTCTTACACCGAAGATAACTTCCTGACCGTCACGATCCATAACTTCTTCAACTGCATATCTCTCAGGGAGCTTGATTGTAACGTTCTCGAAAGAAACGAATACGTCAGAACCCTCAACGTTGATAACAGCATTGATAAAGTTCATAGGAGGCATTCCGATGAATCCTGCAACGAATGTGTTAACCGGGTTGTCATAGAGCTCCGTAGGAGAGTCAACCTGCTGAATGAAACCATCCTTCATAACTACGATTCTGGTACCCATGGTCATAGCCTCTGTCTGGTCGTGTGTAACGTAAACGAATGTTGTCTTAAGTCTGTGGTGAAGCTTTGTGATCTCAACACGCATCTGTACACGGAGCTTAGCGTCGAGGTTTGAGAGAGGCTCGTCCATGAGGAAGACCTTAGGGTCACGAACGATAGCACGGCCGAGAGCAACTCTCTGACGCTGACCACCGGAGAGAGCCTTAGGCTTTCTGTCAAGCAAGTGCTCGATCTCAAGGATCTTAGCTGCTTCCTGTACACGGCGGTTGATCTCGTCCTTAGGCATCTTTCTGAGCTTAAGAGCGAAAGCCATGTTGTCGCGAACTGACATATGAGGATAGAGAGCGTAGTTCTGGAAAACCATTGCGATGTCTCTGTCCTTAGGAAGAACGTCGTTTACACAACGATCGTCGATATAAATTTCACCTTCTGAAATATCTTCAAGACCAGCGAGCATACGAAGTGTTGTAGACTTACCGCATCCTGAAGGACCTACGAGGATAACGAATTCCTTATCTGCTACGTCAAGATTAAAATCTGATACAGCAACAACGCCGCCCTCATACTTTTTGTAAACATGCTGGAAAGATAAACTTGCCATATTCTTCAAACCTCCAAAATTGTGCCCATACATCTGGGCTTGATAACTACGAGAATAGTATCAAAACGTAATTTTCATTACTATATGACACATTTCCCAAAAAATGTTTTGGGAATTTGGGATAGTAATTTGCCTTGCTTGGTAAATATATCAAATACCCTTAAACTATTTTGTGAGTGTTGTACAAGAAAAAGAGGCAAAACAAGCAAAATAAAGCATTTTCGGACTTTTGTTATATTGTGCAATATACCTTTTTGTGATGAAAATCCAAAAAAATAATATTACTTTTTTATTACTAAAAGACCCCCGGAAGCACATGACCGGGATATTAGCGATATTATGCGTGTTAGATCCCCTCAATAATATATGTAGTAAATTATGCATATTTATGTTGACTTTTGAATATTTATGCATTATATTGCATAAATCACACATCAGGGTGGGGAATCTCACTCTTACGGAGGAATTTAACATGGCAACTGAAGAAGCTGTAAAGTACGTATCTATCATTGGTTCAACAGGATATGTAGGTGCAGAACTCGTACGAGGTTTTGCAAACCACCCTTACTTCAGATTCCGCCATCTTACAAGCCAGACTTTTGCAGGCAAGCCTTATTCTGATATCTATCCCGAATTCAGGGGAATCGTAGATAATCTTTGTGAAGATCTCCCCTATGCCGAAGTAGCAAAGGATTCCGATCTCGTTATCACTGCTCTTCCCCACGGAGTATCAGCTAAGATCGTTCCCGAGCTCCTTGCTGAAGGCGTAAAGGTAATCGACCACAGCGGTGACTTCAGATATAAGGATCTTGCAACATACGAGAAGTCTTATAAGCTTACACATCCCAATCCGGAACTTTTGCAGAACGCAGTATACGGACTTCCCGAATTCTACAGAGAGCAGCTCAAGACAGCTAATCTCGTAGCAAATCCCGGTTGTTATCCGACATGTTCACTTATCGCGCTTGCCCCCTTCCTTAAGGCTCACCTTATTGAAGAAAACTCGATCATCATCGATGCAACATCAGGCGTAAGCGGCGCGGGAAGAAAATCAGATCTCGCATATGCCTTTTGCGAAGTTGATGAGTCATTCAAGCCTTACGGCGCTGTGGGACACCGCCACACAACAGAGATTTCCGAGCAGTGCTCTTTCCTTGCAGGAAAAAATCCGGGTGACGTAACTGTAACCTTTACTCCCCACTTAGCACCCTTCAAGCGCGGAATGCTCGCTACGGTCTATGCAAAGCCTTCAAAGGAATTCAGTGATATTTCTTCAGAGAAGATCAACGCTATATATAAGGAATTTTATAAAGACGAGACATTCGTAAGAGTGCTTTCCGGAAAGGAACTGCCGGACGTTAAGGCAGTAGCTTGTTCAAACTACATTGACGTAAACGGAGTTTTCGATCCCGAGACAGGAATCATCAAGCTCTTCACGGCACAGGACAATCTCGGCAAGGGCGCAGCTCTTCAGGCAATACAGGCAGCAAACGTAATGTTCGGATTCGAAGAGACTTCCGGACTTAAGAATATCGTAAGAGGTATCTGATCATGGCAGGACAGAAAGAAAATCCCGTAATCACGGGCGACATGAAGAATAACGTAGACAGGGCATCGATCCTTATCGAATCTCTTCCTTACATCAGGAAGATGAGAGGCCAGACATTCGTCATCAAGTACGGCGGAAATGCCATGATCAACGAAGAACTGAAGCAGTCTGTCATGGACGATATCACTCTTCTCAAGTATATCGGCATCAATCCCGTAATCGTTCACGGCGGCGGACCTGACATCAGCGACATGCTTAATAAGGTTAATAAGGAATCCCACTTCGTAAACGGCTTGAGATATACAGACGAAGAGACCATGGGTTATGCCCAGATGGTCCTCATCGGTAAGACAAATAAGGACATCGTCTCAACTCTTTGCGGCAAGGGCGCTAAAGCTATCGGTATTTCAGGTATCGACGGCAACCTCATCGAAGCAGAGAAAATGACAGAAGATGCCGAAGGCAACAGCATTGATATCGGTTATGTAGGCAAGATCAAGAAGATCAACACCAAGGTCATCTCCATGCTTGCAAACGACGAGTATATCCCCGTCATCGCACCTATCGGCGTCGGAAAAGACGGCGAGAGCTACAATATCAACGCAGATACAGTCGCAGCAGAGGTAGCTGTTGCATTGGGCGCTTCAAAGCTCATCACGCTTACCGACGTCGGCGGCGTATTGAAGAAACTTGAAGACGGTTCGGACTATATCATTCCCGTTCTGGATCAGAATGATATCAAAGATCTCGTTGAGGAGGGCATTATCAAAGGCGGCATGATCCCGAAGATCGAAGGCTGTCTTGATACGGTATTGCGAGGTGTCGACAGAGCCCACATAATAGATGGAAGGATCCCTCATTCTATTATTCTTGAAACATTTACAAAGAACGGCATCGGCACAATGATCGTAAAGGAGAAAAAAGAACATTATGAGTATAGAAAATGATCTCGCTCTGATTCAGGATTTTGATAAGAATTATTGTCTTCAGGTATTTAACCTCCTCCCTGTTGCTTTCGTAAAAGGCAAGGGATGCTATCTTTACGATACCGAAGGAAAAAAATATCTGGACATGATCGGCGGCATCGCCGTAAACTGCCTCGGATATGCGCATCCGAAGCTTACTTCAGCTATCTGCTCACAGGCAAAGAGCATCATTCACGCTTGTAACTACTACTATATTCCGGAGAAGTCAGAACTCGCATACAGACTATGCCGCGCAAGCTTTGCAGACAAGGTATTCTTCTGCAACTCCGGTGCTGAAGCTAACGAAGCAGCAATCAAGCTCGCAAGAAGTTACTTCTACTATAAGGATGTAAATAAATACGAGATCATCACTGCAAACATGAGCTTCCACGGAAGAACGATGGGAACTATTGCAGCTACAGGCCAGGAGAAGTTCTCAAGGCCTTTCGAGCCTAACGTTCCGGGCTTTGTTCACGTACCTTATAACGATATCGACGCACTGATCGAAGCTGTTAATCCCAAGACTGCAGCGATCATGCTCGAGCTCATCCAGGGTGAGAGCGGCGTTCATCCGGCTGACCTTGAATACATTAAGGAAGTAAGAAAGCTCTGCTCTGAAAAGGGCATCATCCTCATCTTCGATGAAGTCCAGACAGGTATCGGCCGTTCAGGCAAGCTCTTCTGCTACCAGACATACGGTGTAGTACCTGACATCATGACTCTCGCAAAGGGTCTTGGCGGCGGAGTTCCGATCGGCGCGATGCTCACAACAAACGAGATCGCTACAGGCTTTAAACCCGGTGACCACGGCTCAACATTCGGCGGCAATCCTCTCGCTTGCGCAGCAGGTAATGCCGTAATGGAAACGATCGAACAGGAAGGCATCATTGATAATGTTCAGGATGTAAGCGCAGAACTTTTCGAGAAGCTTAACAAGCTCAGATCAAAGTACAACTGCATCCGTTCGGTAAGAGGCAAGGGCCTTCTCATCGGTATCGAATTCGACGATACGATCACCGCGCAGGGTATGCGTGAGCAGCTCTTCACGATGGGCATCCTCGTAAGCGCTATCGGAAAATCAACAATCAGACTTGCCCCTCCGCTCATCATCACAAAGGCCCAGGCAAACCAGTTCGTCAAAGCATTGGACAAGATCTTGAAGAACACTGCAGGTCCCAAGAATGTTTTCGGAAGGATCAAGGACGCGCTCCCCACGAAGAAGCAGGTCAAGGAATCAGCTGCAAGCATCGGAAGTGCAAAGATCGACAAGCTTGATGCAGCAGGACTTACAACACCCAAAGACGCCACACCTGACGACGAATAAAGAGAATAAGGAGACATTAGAAAAATGAAGCATTATATAGATTTCCACAGAGACGTAAGCTTTGAAGATCTTGATTATCTTCTCGATACGGCGATCGATCTTAAGGCTAAGACAAAAGCAGGCATTGAGCACCACCTTCTTAAAGGTAAGTCACTTGCCATGATCTTTACAAAGTCATCCACAAGAACAAGAGTATCTTTCGAAGTCGGCATGTATCAACTCGGAGGCCAGGCACTCTTTTTGAGCAACAACGACATCCAGATCGGCAGAGGCGAGACTATCTACGATACGGCAAACGTTCTTTCCGGAATGGTTGACGGCATCATGATCAGAACATTCAGCCACCAGGATGTCGAGGACCTCGCTAAATATGGCAAGGTTCCCGTAATCAACGGACTTACAGACGACCAGCATCCTACACAGGTATTAGCTGACCTCCTTACGATCAAGGAGCACAAAGGTAAACTCAAGGGTCTCAAGATGGCTTATCTCGGTGACGGCAACAACATGGCCAATTCCCTTCTCCATGCTTGCGCAAAGGCTGGAATGGATATCTCCGTTGCAAGCCCCAAAGACTACACATGCCCTGACAAGTATGTAAACGAAGCAAAGGAAGATGCAAAGGTAACGGGTTCAAAGATCGTCATGACAGAAGATCCTTTCGAAGCTGCCGAAGGCGCTGACGTTATCTACACTGATACATGGACATCAATGGGCCAGGAAGCCGAGAAGGCCAAGAGAGTTGAGATCTTCAAGAACTATCAGGTTAACTCCAAGCTTATGGGCGTAGCTCACAAGGATGCAATCTTCATGCATTGCCTCCCTGCTTACAGAGGTTATGAAGTTACTGAAGACGTTATCGACGGACCTCAGAGCGTTGTTTTCGATGAGGCTGAGAACAGACTCCACGCTCACAAGGCTATCCTTGTAAACTGCTTCCTTAACTGATGAAAACAGGACCCGTAATAAGAATCGCTACCGTCAATGACGCTGCTGAAGTATCGCGCTTGCTAAAGAGCGCGATGCTTACTTATTGCACGGATTCAGGGATATCATCTTCGATGCTTGAGGCAATGACCGAGAGCGTTGAGAGCGTTGCCGACAGAATAATCCGTCAGACCTGCCTTGTTGCCGAATCAGACGGAAAGATCGTCGGCTCCATCTGCCTTAAAAGAGTTGAGAATCCCATCATCTACAACTTCTCCGATAAGACATTAAGCTTCCTCGAAAAAGCCGGTCCCTCCTACTACATTTCCAGATTTGCTGTAATCCAGAACTACAGGAAAACGGGACTCGGAATAGATCTCATCACAAAAGCTCTGGACATGGCACGCGAAGATGGAACAAAGTGTGTACTTCTCCACTCTGCTGCCACGAATAAGAACATGGTTGAATTCTACGGAAAAAGAGGATTCGAACTTATCGATTCTGAAAACTCAAGAGGCTATAAGAGAGGCCTTTTTGCCAATACTTCATTCTGATCAGATCGTTTTTGAAACGAACACATCACAGCCGGAAATTGCCTGACTTTCCTTGATGGTCTTATAAGCGGCATCCCTTGCATCTTCGCTGTCATACATTGCAAAAACGGCGCTGCCTGAACCTGTCATGCGGCTGAATTTTGCTCTTGTCTCAAGAAGCAGATCCATTGCATTGCCGATCTCAGGGATCATCTCAAGGGAAGGCATCTCAAGATCATTCGTAAGAAGGTCTTTTCCTTCAAGAAATCTTTCAAGAGGCGTTTTGTCTGTGTTATTCAGATTCTCAATAAAAGCAGAATAGCGGTCTTCGTCGAACTCCGGCAAAGGCTTGCTGTCTATTGCATGAAAACACTCGGGAGTTGATACGCCCTTCGAAGGTTTAACGATGAGAAGAGGTATGCCTGCAAGAGGTTCAAGCTGGCTGATCTCCTCGCCGACGCTCTGGCAAAGACATGTTCCGCCGTAAAGGAAGAACGGAACATCCGCACCTACATTTACTGCAAGCTGGTTAAGTTCCTCATCGGTAAAAGGATTGCCGAAATGCTCCTGGAGCACCATAAGCGTTGCTGCAGCATCGGAACTTCCGCCTCCCATACCGGATTCGGAAGGAATAACCTTTGTAAGTACGATTTCAATATTAGGGAAAATACCCTTTTTCCAGCGTTTTGCATCCGGAACCGAAGGATCTGCACCTGCCTTCTTGCGAAGTGATGAGAAGAATCTGTCTCTGGCTTTTCTGCAGAGGTTCTTCTGCGGATCGATATCGTTTCTGCCTATGCATTTGATATCAAAACCGTTATCAAGTTCAGGATAAATGTTTATGGTAAGAGTATCCGCGAGGTCTATCTCCTGCATTATCGAATACAGGCTGTGATATCCGTTCGGAAGAATCCCGCGTACACGCAAGAAAAGATTTAACTTTGCATTAGCTGTGATCTCGTAAGAATCCATAAAATTAATCGCCCTTAGCGTCGAATTTTATATATCAATTTTACCTTATTATTTGAGGAAATAAAAGCAAACCCCTGTGTCAGTTATGTTTCATAAAAACAGGCAAAAAAAACACTGTCAAAACCTGATCTTCTCAGTAATGACAGTGCTCTAAGTGACTTGCTTAAGCTTAATATTAAACGGCTACTACGTCTTCCTGTGCCTTCTCGGGCATGATTCCTACTCTTACTGTTCTTGTGAGAACGTCGATATATGAGAAGGAAACGATGGACTGCTTGCCTGCTTCGTTGTTACAGAGCATTGTGAAAACGTTGGGATAGCAGTGCTCAACTGTGCCGATGTAAGTGATGATCCTCTTACGGCCGCCGTTAGTCTTGCAAACGATACGCTTGCCGATAAGCTCTTCAAACTTAGCCTTGCACATTTCCAAATCGGAACTGATGATCATAAGTATTACCCCCACCCGGAGACTAGAGTTCTCAAATATTTCAGTAACCTTAAAGGAACATTACGGAAATATTACCAATATGCACCAATGCTAACATTTCCTTGATATATTGTCAACGAAAAAACACAACATTTAGTGAAAAAATACCACATATCCTACAAAATGTAGTGGTGTGCCGCGGAGACGCTTAAAATCTTGCACTTCTGCTTATTGCCGTGATTGAAATGCCTGTCCTTTTACAATACAATCGTATTCATATTACTTTTTTAAGAGGAGAGGCCAGATATGCTTAGTGACATCGAGATAGCTCAAAACGCAAAGATCAACCCCATAACCCAGGTAGCCGAAAGCATTGGAATCGATACCGACAAACTCGAACTTTACGGCAAATACAAAGCAAAACTTCCTTTGGATTATGTAGAGAATCTGCCCTCTAATCCCAATGTCAAACTCATCCTCGTAACAGCCATGAACCCTACACCTGCAGGTGAAGGCAAGACGACAGTAAGCATCGGTCTCGCCCAGGGCTTAAAGCTCATCGGCAAAAAGCCCGTTCTCGCTTTAAGAGAGCCCTCTCTGGGACCTGTCTTCGGCGTCAAGGGCGGCGCTTGCGGAGGCGGCTATTCACAGGTCGTCCCGATGGAAGACATCAATCTTCACTTCACCGGTGACATTCATGCGATCACAACTGCAAATAACCTTCTCGCTGCCATGATCGACAACCATCTTTTCCAGGGCAACGAACTCAATATCGATAAGGACAGGATCTTATGGAAGAGATGTCTCGACATGAACGACAGATGCCTCAGGGCAGTTACTGTCGGTGTCGGCGGCGGCACAAAGGGCGTAACACGTCCCGAGATCTTCCAGATCACAGCTGCTTCCGAGATCATGGCCATCCTCTGTCTTGCTAAGGACATGGACGATCTCAAGGTAAGACTTGACCGCATCGCCATTGCATACGATATGGACGGCAACCTCGTCACAGCAGGACAGCTCGGCGCAACAGGCGCTCTTGCTACCTGCCTTAAGGACGCAATGTGCCCTAACCTCGTACAGTCATTGGAAGGCGTTCCCGCTCTTGTTCATGGCGGACCTTTCGCCAATATCTCACACGGATGCAATACCTGCATAGCGACAAAGACAGCATTGAAGCTCGGCGACATCGTCGTAACAGAAGCAGGATTCGGTGCTGACTTAGGCGCCGAGAAGTTCCTCGACATCAAGTGCAGAGACCTCGGCATCTGGCCTGATCTCGTAGTTATCGTAACTACGGTAAGATCTCTCAAGTACAATGCAGGCATTCCGAAGGACAAACTCTCAGAGCCCAATCCTGAAGCAGTCAAAGCAGGTCTTGCAAACGTTCTTAAGCACATCGAGAACATGCAGAACTTCGGCGTTCCGGTCCTCGTTGCTTCCAACAGATTCCTTACGGATACCGAAGAAGAACTCGCAATCGTTGAAGAAGCATGCAAGGCTACAGGCGCGGACTTCGCACCGGCAGAGATTTTCGCAAAGGGCGGCGAAGGCGGAATCGACCTTGCAAACAAGGCTGTTTCCATCCTGGATAAAAACCAGCCAAAGAACCCTAAATATACATATGAACTTACAGATTCAGTCGAAGAAAAGATCAGCAAGGTTGCAACAAAGATATATGGCGCTGCAAACGTAGACATTCTTCCTGAAGCTTCCGCAAAGATAAAGGAGTTCGTCGAAAAGGGTTACGGCAACCTCCCTATCTGCATTGCAAAGACACAATATTCATTGTCTGATGATCCCAAGAAGCTCGGCAATCCGGCTGGATTCACACTTACAGTCAGAGACTGTTTCCTGTCAGCAGGCGCAGGATATCTCGTTATCCTTACAGGAACCATCGTTACAATGCCGGGACTTCCTCCCCACCCTGCAGCAATGGACATCGACATCGACAATAACGGCGTGATCACAGGACTGTTCTGATAATTAATGGTAAGACCGAATCCGACATTTCTGAAAAAGGCTGAAGGGATAAAATCATCCCGCAAAAAGCGTACCCTCATAATCATCGGGGTTCTGCTCTTTGTAACCTTTATGGTTGTGTTTATAAGTTCCATAGCTGCAAAGCAGGATCTTTACCGCCAGATGTACCCCGGACTTGTCGGTGCGGCCACGAGTACTACTACTGCTTACTCGCAATATCAGAGACCGGTTCATACTACGACCGAGACAACCACAGAGGTAACGACGACCGCAACGACCACTGCACTTCATGCCGTGCTCGCTGCGACGCCCACGCCTACACCGTCTCCTGAGGAAACGGCCCATACATCACAGAACAATTCACCTGACCCGTTCACGGAAGACAGGGATTTCAGCTTCCAGCCCATGGGCATCCAGACTGCTACATATCAGGAAAGAGCAGTTGCTTTGGAAGAGCTCAAGGAACGAGTCGTAAACTACCAGAAGACCCATCCTGAAATGAGGATCTGCTTCGAGTTTATCTCTTTGTCTTCAGACGAACGTTTAGGCGTTGACGAGCTCGATCCGGTAGTTCCCGCAGGCGCAATGGCAATTCCCTTTGAGATTGCTTACTACGACAGCATTGCCGGTACTACGGGTCCTTTGTCAAAGGTAATAGACTATGAGGAGAACCCTCCCAACAGCGCACGTAATTCCTCATATATTGCCAGGACATATTTCTTCGGCAAACAGTTTTATATGCGCACCCTCCTTAACTACGCCATCATAAAGAACGACAGTGTTGCTCTCAATTTTGTTATCGAGGAAATGGGCGGACTTGATGAAGCAGTCAAAAAGGTAAACGAGATCAGCGGTTATATCTCATATACCGACTCAGTTATCTATAAAGATTACAGAGGAATGGAATTCCGCGCGCCCGGAACGATCTCCTGCTACGACATGGGCAACTACCTGTCATATCTTTATCACGTATTCATCAACACACCCCAGGTACACCAGCGTCTGATCAACGACATGGCCCACAGCGAGATCGAATCTCCTTTGGCCGCTGCTTTCCCTCAGGGTACCAGGATCCTTCACGTTCTCGGAAGGAATACAGGCAGGGGCGCATACATGGAATGTGCGATAGTGGATTACAAGGAGCCCATCGCACTCATTATCTATGTTGAAGCGGCTGCACCGGATGCGGCAGGAACAGCAATTGCAACGATCGGCGGATATACGCAGAAATTCATTGAATCCTGTTATTCCTGATGTTGATTTCGGGTTGTCCCTATAATTGAATTAATAATAGAATCTTTTATGTTATAATCCTTGTGTTTGATAATTCAGATGTTCGTCCCGCGCGGTCTGCCGCCGGCCAAGGTCCCGTGCGATTTCGGGCCGTGAACCCTGTCAGGTCCGGAAGGAAGCAGCAGTAAGCGGTTTACGAAGTGCGCCGCGGGTCAAGCCTTACCGACGGCAGTTCGGGCGGGACGGACATTTTTAGTTTTTTGATTTCGATTCGGCTTTAAGGAACTTACTATGGAAGATCATATCGTTCTCTACAGACAGTACAGACCTCTTAAATTTGATGATGTTGTCGGTCAGGAAGCCGCTGTCACTGCCCTCAGGCAATCAGTAGTTGCAAAAAAGCTTGCCCATGCATATCTTTTCTGCGGTCAGCACGGTACGGGTAAGACCACCATTGCGAAGATATTCGCACGCGCGGTCAACTGCGAGAATCCCATAAACGGTAATCCATGCAACGAATGTCCAACATGTAAGGGTATCTTGGACGGTTCCATCCTTGACGTTACCGAGATGGACGCCGCTTCCAACAATGGTGTCGACGACATCAGGCCGATCCTTCAGGAAGTTAATTTTGCTCCTACGAGAACCACATATAAGGTCTACATCATCGACGAGGTCCACATGCTCTCAAAGGGTGCATTCAATGCCCTTCTTAAGACTATCGAGGAACCTCCGAAGCATGTAATGTTCCTTTTTGCTACGACGGAATCCGACAAGATCCCGGCAACCATCATCTCACGTTGCCAGAGATACGATTTCAAGAGGATCCCGATCGATCTTATCTCAGGAAGATTAAGAGAAGTCTGTGGCAAGTCAGGCATAAACGCCTCTGACGATGCGCTCCGCCTCATCGCTTCAAGATCTGACGGCGCGCTCCGTGACGCTCTTTCCCTCCTTGACCAGATCTCCGCCATTTCCGGCGACAAGGAGATCACTTCACAGGACGTCGAGAGGATCACGGGCACAGTAGACAGCTCATTTCTCTTCAAGATGGCAAACTGCCTTATCGATGCACGCTTCGACGAGCTCATCGACCTTTGCGAGATCTTAAACGGTTCAGGCAAGAACCAGGCGCGTTTCACGCTTGACCTTGCAGCTTACTTCAGAGATCTCCTCATCATCAGGGTCAAGGCAGATCCGATCATCTATCTCCCCTATCCTAAGGAAACCATCCAGGATATGTATCAGACTGCCGCAAAGGTCAGCGCAGATACATTGACCGGTTATATAAGCTACCTTTCAAAGGAATATGCGGAACTTCGCAAGTCTCCTGACATCGCAACGAGTTTCGAGCTCATGCTGATGCGCCTCTGCGGCAGAAAGTCAGCTCTCCCCGTTACTCCGATCGTCATTCCCGACTTCGAAAAGAACCAGGCTGCAAAGGCTGCAACGCTTACATTAAACGACAGTCCCGTAAAGAGCACTGACACAGTTAAGATCACTGAGGAAGTAAAAAAACCTGAAGAAGAAAAGAGTTCTTCAGAGACCAAGACATCTGAAGAGACAAAAGCCTCCGAAGAACCTAAACACGCAGTAGAACCCAAGCCTGCAAAGGATGTTAAGAGTCTTTTCAAGAAAAAGACTGAAGAGCCTGCCAAGGCAGAGGAAAGTGCTGAGGAAAAATCTTCAGTTTCTGAGCCTGCTCCTGACGCAGAACTGTCTATACCGGTACCTCCTGCACCCTACAGGCCCCAGCCTTCTGCGACTCCTTACAGACCGCAGCCGTCTGCAACTCCTTCTATTTTCGGCACTTCTTCAAGTGAACCTAAAGAATCTGAAGAACCCAAGCCTTCAACAGGATCTCTTTTCTCTTCGATCATTCAGGAGCCTGAGATCCCGGCACCTGCTGAACCTGAAAAGTCCGCAGAGCCTGTAGAAGACGACTCGCAGGATGATGAATATATCCCGGCTGACACTTCCCATGAGAAGCATGCCGAACCTACCATCTTCTCCTTCATGCCGAAGGAAGATGAGAATACAGAATCAAAGTTCAGCTTTGGTTTTGACGAACCCGAAGAGCAGGAAGAGCCTGCACCCATGCAGCCTCTGGGCATCTTCGGGAATCTGTCTTCTTCTTTTCTCAATGATCTTGAGAACGAAGAGGAAGAAGAGACTGTCGAACCTGAGGCGCCCGCTGCACCCGTCCAGCCCCGTTCACAGATTGCCGTACAGGCAGATAAGAGCGGTCTTATCGTGGACGGAAGATCAAGCTCGGTAAGAGCTCCGTCATTTACGGGTGAGGATGCAGACATCGCCTTAAGGTGGACGAATGTCACATCCAGACTTAAGGGAACAAATGAGAACATAGCTGTCATCTTAGAGCGCACGAGCCTTAAGAAAGAAGGCACGTCTGCTTATATCGTTTTCGAGGACAGGGACATAACTTTATTGTCCAATCTCAAAAAATCCCAGGCATTCAGACAGATATCTTCAGGCATTAAAGACGAGTTCGGTGCCGACCACCTCTACATCTGCACGCAAAAGCAGTATTCCGAGCAGGTCAAGAGAGAACAGGCATCAGAGCTTGACAGGAAGCTTGACGATTTCAACGAGCGTTCAAGGAACATGGGTGTTCCCACAGACGTTCATTTCGGCGATTAAGTATATAATTGATTAGATTAATTAACCGGAGGTTATAAACATGGCAAAAGGATTCCGCGGCGGAATGGGTATGGGCGGCAACATGAATCAGGTAGTTGCACAGGCTCAAAGAATGCAGAGACAGATCGAGATGGCTCAGGCTGAGATCCAGGAAATGAGATTTACAGGTACTGCAGGCGGCGAACTCGTAAAGGTAGTTGTTACAGGTAAGCATCAGCTTGAGAGTGTTGAGATTGCCAAGGACGTAGTTGATCCCGAAGATATCGAAGGTCTCCAGGATCTCATCATCGCTGCTGCAAACCAGGCTCTTGGGCAGGTTGACAAGACTAATCAAGAGCGTATCGGTGCCATCACAGGCGGCATGAAGATGCCCTTCTGATAATGGCAAGATATTCGCCTTCAATTCAGAATTTAATAACTCAGCTCAGCAGTCTCCCGGGAATAGGCGGCAAGTCTGCGCAGCGTCTGGCATTCCACGTCCTTGCCATGGATGATAAGGATGCCGCGGCTTTGACATCCGCGATCATGTCTGCAAGAGCATCCACAAAGAGATGCACTTGCTGCCAGAATTTCACGGACTCAGATCCCTGCCCCATCTGTTCAGACCAGTTAAGGGATAAGACAACGGTTCTTGTTGTCGAGTCACCGAGAGACGTGTCAACGTTTGAGCGTGCGCACGAGTATAAAGGACTCTATCACGTGCTTCACGGAGTGTTTAATCCGATGAAGTCCACGAGCATTTCCGATACTACGATCCCTGACCTGATCAAGCGTCTGGCCGATCACCCGGAGATCACGGAAGTTATCGTTGCAACCAACCAGACAGCCGAAGGCAATGCCACGGCACTTTATCTTTCAAGAATGCTGGGGCCTTCCGGCATCAGGGTATCCCGTCTGGCTTCAGGTCTTCCGATGGGTTCTGATATCGAATACGCAGATGACCTTACTCTCCTTTCAGCTTTGAAAGGCAGGGTAATGCTTACGGGAGATAATAATGAGGCTTGATAAGTTCCTTAAACTTTCCAGAGTAATAAAGCGCAGGACTGTCGCAAACGATGTCTGCCAGGCCGGCAGAGTTACCGTTAACGGCACGCCCGCAAAGCCTTCAGTAAAACTCAAGGTTGGAGATGAAGTAAGCATTCTTTTCGGAAGCGGTGAGGTCAGATTCAGGGTAACGGCTCTTCCCGAGACTGTACGTAAAGAAGATGCCGCCTCCATGTACGAACTCATTGAATGAGTCCAATAGAAAACGAAATATTACAAGTACTTTAAGTTTAACCCCGGGTTGTTGTTTTGCACCCGGGGTTAAGTAATAATAATTTTATAGAAATCTCTATTAAGGAGGCATGGTGTGCTCAGAGTTAAGCGCAAGACAGGCGGCTTTTCCTTCCTCACGACAATGATCTGCATTGTATGCGTTGTCGTAGGTATTCTTTGCATCACCAAATATGCCAACATTGCTAAGCAGAAAGAACGTCTTAAGGCTGAAAACGCATCTCTCGTTGCACAGACAGAAGAACTGGAAGACAAGCTTAAGCAGATCAGGGCCCAGGAAGAATTCGGTAAAGACGATGCTTATGTTGAAAGCGTAGCAAGAGCACAGCTCGACATGGTTTATCCCGGTGAGGTTATCTTCAGAGTCCAGGGCGAGAAGTACAACTGATTTCAATAGTTAAATGTAAATCTTACGGTGACGGCAGCAGTTGTCACCGTTTTTATTTGCACTAAAGACCGAGGATATCCTTTACTGCAAGATAAGCTTCGCTCAAGCATGCCTGAAGATTATAACCTCCGCTGATACCGTCAATATCAAGTGCTTCACCTATAATGTAAAGACCCGGTACAAGCCTTGACTGCATAGTCTTTCGGTCTACTTCCTTAAGAGAAACCCCGCCCCTTGTAACATATGCTTTGTCGATGGAAGGTTCCCTTCCAACCGTGACTTTAAGATGCTTCATCTCAGTGACGGTCTTCCTGCGGTTATCTTTGGTAAAGCCCTGTGCGTAAAGGTCTGACACACCTGCCTTTGCAGCAATCTCACCTGCAGCCGACGTAGGAATATATCTTGCAAGAAGCGTTGTAATCTTAGTGTCAGGATGATCTCCTATCAGCTTTTGGAACTCCCGGTCAAACTGTTCTTCAGTTAATGCCGGTACGAGATCGAGCTCAAAATACGGATCGCAATCTGATATGTCACGGGGAATCTCTCTTGATATCTCCATGACCGCAGGACCCGTAAGTCCGAATTCCGCAAACAATACCTCACCTTCCGTTGATGCTGTTTTCTTACCGTTGCAGAAAAGGCTTACCCTTGAAGCAACGGAAACTCCGCTTAAGTTTTTTATGAATGAGAGTGATTCTTCATCTGCTTTTACGGGAGCAAGCGCAGCTCTCGGAGTAATAACCGTGTGACCTGTCTTCCCTGCCAGTCTGTATGAATCACCGGCAGAACCTGTCTGCGGGAAAGAGCTTCCGCCGCAGCAAAGGATCACATAATCGAAGTTATACTTTTTATCAGCTGTGCTGACTTCAAATGAAGAATCCTTCCTGATGTCCAGAACCTTTGAATTACATACGGTCTTCGTGCTGCCTGCAATATAGGATACAAGCGAATCCCTTACTCTTGCTGCGCTGTTGCACACAGGAAAGATTCTGTTGTTGTCCTCTTCCTTTGTCTTAAGACCGATATCGTTTTCGATGAAACTGATGGTATCTTCAGGACCGAATTCCTTTATCGCCGGATATATGAAATTATCTGCTTCGTGATAACCTGTCTTAAGTTCAGACGCCGGCTTGCGGTTTGTAATGTTGCAGCGGCCGTGACCTGTAAGTATGAGCTTTTTGCCGGGGACCTCATTCTTTTCGAAGAGGGTGACATCACATATCCCATCTCCCGAAAACTTCTTAAAAAGACATGCGGCAAAAAGGCCTGCTGCTCCGCCTCCGATTATACCTATCTTTTTCATCAGTCTTCTCTAACTCTTATCTGAAACCTGTCAAATCTGACCTGCTCTGTATACTGTTCACGGAAGAATATCGTCTGGCCGAATGCGGCAAACTCTTTGGTATTCTTTTTCATCCACATGGGAACCGGAATGTCCATCTGTCTGCAAAGCTCTATAAGAGCCTTCTCAAGGCGCTTGGAATAGGAAGGATCCGTGTCCTCTGTAGTGACTTCCCTGATCTCAGTCATCCTGTTGGCAACAAAGAGCCTACCTTCAAGTTTCAAGACAGTTTCCTCCTAAAAAGCCTGAATTGTGAAATTCTTGCCACTATTTTGCCTTTTTTGAATCTTAAAGTAAATATTACACATGGTAAGATATGGTTGTTCAAAGTAATTGTTCCTTACTTCATAACACCCTCCTTAAGACACTGACACCCCCTCGTCAGTGTCTTTTATTTATTACAATTTAGACATAAAACTTTAAATAAAAGACAGTTTTCTTATTGATTGTGTAAAAATCAAGTTGTAAAATAAATTGTAATTATCTATGCGGATTCACTTTCACGTACATCCGTGATACAGGAGGTCACAAATATGAAGAAATGTCCCGATTGCGGAATGGTCATTGCCAATCAGGCCATCAGATGCCCTAAATGTAAGTATACATTCACATCAGCAGACGAGAGCGCAGGTGGTGGAGACGCTCCTGTAGTAACACCTCAGGCAGCAGCAGTTTCAGCAGCAGCTACAGGTAAGTCCGATAAGGTTGCCGGCATCATGCCGATGATCGAAGTAAATAAAGATAACGTTGATACTCTTTATGAGCAGCTCAAGGCAGCTATCGTTAAGAGAAAGACAGAGTTCGACCACTTCATCGATTTTCTCGAGAACAGAACTTCCTGGCTCACAGCACCCGCAGAGATCAAGGGTTCCCTCGCTTGCGAGAAGGGTCTCCTCATCAGAAGCGTTGCAGTTGCTAAGCAGCTCTTGAGAATCAAAGATACTATCATGCCTCAGCTCGATGAAGAATCCGCAATCATCATCGCGCTCTTTCACGAAGTTGGTAAAGTAGGTATCGAAGGTAAGCCTCTCTTCATCCAGGAAGAGTCAAGCTCTTTGGGCAGCACATCCACATTGGGTCTTTCCTTCAGCAGCAGACTTTCAGGTGCATCCTCAAGCTCTACTCCTACATATTCCATCAACAACAAGCTCGTTCACATGAACGTTGGCGTAAGATCCCTCTTCCTCGTTTCACAGTACATGCTTCTTTCTGACGACGAGGCTCAGGCTATCAGCTATGGCTCAGACGTTGAGCTTCTCGATGGCAAGCTTTCACCTTATACACTCCTCCTCTCTACTGCTCTCCAGATGCAGAAGACGATCTATGAGGATTCCGATGTTGTATCAGGTTACAGCTTCACAGTAATCAATCCTTAATGATTCATCAATCTGATCATTCAGGGGCTGTCAATCGACAGCCCTTTTCTTTTGTGTTAATTTACAATCAAAAGGAAGGACGCGAAAATGAAATACGATAACGACAGATTGGGAGCAGCATTAAAGCTCTACCTGGGTTCCGATCCGCTGCCTATGCATATGCCTGGCGGCAAACGTAATCCTGACTTCGTATCGCAGGCATTCATGCGCGATATCACAGAGATCGGCGGATTCGATAATCTTCACGCGCCCGAAGGGCTTCTCAAAGACATGGAAGACTGCGCTGCATCGGTGTGGAAAGCCAGGAATGCATTCCTGTCAGTAAATGGTTCTTCTGCCCTGATCCTCGCGGCTATCTGGAGCGCAGCAATCCAGAATCCGGGCACTAAGATCCTGGTAGCCATGAACTGCCATCTGGCAGTATGGAATGCCATAGAGCTTGCCGGTTCTTCCATCGTTCCGCTGATGCCGGCATTTGACCAGGAGCTCCCTTTCGCAGGCCACATATCACCCTCCGACGTTGAGAAGAACCTCGCAAGAGATCCTTCGATCAAGACTGTCGTGATCACTTCACCTACCTACGAAGGCGTTCTGTCCGACACGGATGAGATCTTCCGCATTACCAGAAAATATGATGCAATCCTCATCACCGACAGTGCTCACGGCGCCCACCTGGGCCTTGATGACAATTTCTTCGGTCCTGATGCCAAAGGCGATCTGGTGATCAAGAGTCTTCACAAGACACTCTCTTCTCCTACACAGACGGCAGTAATGCTGCTTCATGAAGGATGCCCCATCGATGTATCACTCATAAGAAGAGGCCTCGATATCTTTGAGACTTCAAGCCCTTCTTACATCCTCCTCCAGGGTATTTCGAAGTGTCTTGCACAGATCAACTCGAAAGTTCCGGAGATACTAAAGCCGTGGGAAAACGCCATCGCCTATGCCGAGAGCAGCCTTGGTTCACTAAAGAACTTCAAGCTCTGGCAGGCACCTGTAAGGGAGAGATCCAAGTTTGTACTGATGGGCAGGGGCAATTATCTTTTCGAGTATCTGAGAGGAACATTCAATATCGAGTGCGAAGCAAGCTTCCCTTCCCACCTGATCGCCATGACCGGCATCGGTGACACGGAAGATACCCTGAAGCGCTTCTGCGATGCCGTTATCACGACAGACAATGCAATGGACGGAGAGTATGTTCCGGCAGAATTTGTCTCGAGACCATTCCCGAAGTTTGCGATCACACTTCAGGAGGCGGCAAAAGCACGCATGAGATCCGTTGATCTTGAGCCTGAATTTGCGATCGGCCTTCCGAGCAGCGAGTTCATCTACGGGTTCCCGCCCGGAATCCCGCTTCTCATGCCGGGTGAGATCATCACTGAAGACATCGTCAAGATCCTTGCAAACGGCGACATCAGACTCATGCTTGGCGGAGGACGTCCTTATCAGGGACTGATTCCCGTCTTGCCTTGACGGTTTAGGACTTGCAAAGTATAATTCACATATTATAAAAAAGGGAGATTACTTACTATGACAAGAATCGTTACAGTTGAGACAAGAGATCTCGAGAAGTCAGCTAAGGAAGGCGGATGCGGTGAGTGCCAGACATCTTGCCAGTCAGCATGCAAGACATCTTGCGGCGTTGCTAACCAGCCTTGCGAGCAGCTTTCTAAATAAGAGAGTCTTATTCTGAAACTTTAAGGTCTCATTTTACGTGGGACCTTTTTTTATGAAAATCGGGAGTTCCTATGATCCACTGCTACCAATTTGACGGCCTTAACATCGTACTCGACTGCTATTCGGGCTCTATTCACATGGTCGATAAAGTCGCTTATGACATGATCCAATGGTATGAGACCGAACCTGCAGAGGAAGTAATCGAAAAAGCTATCGCCAAGCACGGCATCTCAAGAGACGATGCAGAAGAATGCATCGCCGACATCGATGACCTCAAGACCGCAGGCAAGCTCTATGCTCCCGACAAGTACGAACATCTTGCTAAGGACTTCCGCAAGAAGAACATAAAGATCAAGGCTCTGTGCCTTCACGTGGCACACACATGCAACCTCAACTGCTCTTACTGCTTCGCAAGCCAGGGCAAGTATCACGGCGAGCGCGCCATAATGAGCTACGAGGTCGGTAAGAAGGCCATCGATTTCCTTATTGAGAATTCAGGCTTCCACAAGAACCTTGATATCGACTTCTTCGGCGGCGAGCCCCTCATGAACTGGGATGTCTGCAAAAAGCTCGTTGCATACGGACGCGAGCAGGAAAAGATCCATAACAAGAATATCCGTTTTACTCTTACGACCAACGGTGTCCTTTTGGACGACGAAGTTACCGAGTTTGCCAACAAGGAAATGCACAACGTCGTTCTTTCCCTGGACGGACGTAAAGAAGTAAATGACCGCTTCCGTGTTGACTATGCAGGCAACGGATCTTACGACAGGATCGTTCCTAACTTCCAGAAGTTCGTAGCTAAGAGAGGTAACCTCAGCTACTACATGAGAGGCACCTTTACCCACTACAACATTGATTTCGTAAACGATATCAGGCAGATGCTGGACCTCGGATTTAACGAGCTCTCCATGGAGCCGGTCGTTACAGATCCTTCCAGTCCTTCCGCTATCACAAAAGAAGACCTGCCTGTTGTTTTCGAGCAGTACGAAGAACTTGCAAGACTCATGGTCGAGCGTTACAACGAAGGCAGACCTTTCACCTTCTACCACTATATGCTCGATCTCACATGCGGTCCCTGCATCTACAAGAGGATTGCGGGATGCGGTTCAGGCACAGAGTATCTTGCCGTTACACCCTGGGGTGACCTCTATCCCTGCCACCAGTTCGTCGGTGACGAGGCATATAAGATGGGTTCCATCTACGACGGCGTACAGAACCTCGAGCTCAGGGACAAGTTTGCTTCATGCAACGCATACAGCCGCCCCGAGTGCAAGGATTGCTGGGCAAAACTTTACTGTTCCGGAGGATGTGCAGCAAATTCCTATCACGCATCAGGCGATATCAACGGCATCTACGAGATGGGCTGCGATATCTTCCGCAAACGTATCGAATGCGCGATAGCAGTAAAGCTCCTGACTTCAGGACTGGAACAGCCGGGTAAGGAAAACTGATAACAGCAAAAGAAAGATGCCTCAAAAAATGAGGCATCTTTTTTCTTGGATTTAATTATCACTGTGTGCCGGAAAACGTATCAGGACGGCGCATTAATGCCGATGAATACGTAATCGTTGGGATCTTCATCGTCTCCGAAATAGTCTGCCGGAGTAAAGTACGGATTGTTCTCCGCAAGAACCTCTTCAACAGGTCTGTCAGTGTCATCAGCAACGTAAACAAACATAACGATTCCGTCGTATCCTGCGGGAACGAGGAAGTAAGAAGTTGATGTGATTTTTACCATTTCCCTTCTGACTACAGTATAGCTGTCCACCTGCTCCGTGTTGCTATCGAGCCACTCGGTCTCACGGAATTCGTAATAACCCATATCATATGTCTTGCCGTTCCACTCGACTTCTCCGGTAACACTGAAACTGTCGATCTGTGTGGACATATTGATAACAGGATAAATAGTTCCCGTATAGTAATCCAGGAATCCGACACTGTGATAGGAGAAGAAAGCCGTATATACGCTGCTGGGTTCCTTTGTGCTTATCGGGAACGTCTGGGTATATGTAACTTCATAAATTACATATCCGTCCCTGTCAGCAGGATACTCAAGTACTGTAGGACGGCTTATCGCAGATACGGTACTCAGATTCTCGTTGACTCTTCTGTCGCTGGCATCGAGTGAATAATATGCGAAATAGTTATGAATCGTTCCGTGAGCCATGCGGAGATTCTGATGAGCACCCCATGCATCCTTGTATTCAAAGCTCATAGAACCGAAATCTTCAGTGGCATCTACTCTGTTAAGGTCATGATGAGGAGACCTTGCAACCGTATAATCGGGCAAAGTGGTCTCGGAAGTAGTCGGTGTCGTCTCATCGTCATCGAACGCACCGGGTGTATGTCCGCCACATGAGCAGAATACCAGTGAAAAAGCCACCGCTGCTGATATGACCGCCAATTGTTTTTTCATATTTTTATTTTCCTTTTATCCTATCCTATTATCCATGTATGTTGTCATTGTTTTTTGATTATAACACTCGATATGGGTTTCCCGATAGTAAAAGGAAGAGGTTGCCTCATTTCTGAGCCAACCTCTAAACAATTGAAATAAGTTTTTGCGGCACTTTTAGTTTTCCTGCCTGCAGCGAGAGTGATTGATTATGCGAGCGATTCCGCACAAGCGAAGCGCGGAGGACCTAAACGAGCATAACAATATCACTCGAGTTCGAATGCGCCTGTGTAGAGCTGATAGTATGTGCCCTTCTCGGCAATGAGCTGCTCGTGTGAACCGCGCTCGATGATCCTGCCGTGGTCAAGGACCATGATGACGTCAGAGTTCATGACAGTCGACAAACGGTGAGCGATGACAAATACCGTACGGCCTTCCATGAGCTTATCCATACCGCGCTGGACGATTGCCTCAGTACGTGTATCAATGGATGATGTAGCTTCATCGAGGATCATGACGGGCGGATTTGCAACTGCCGCTCTGGCAATGGCAAGGAGCTGTCTCTGGCCCTGTGAGAAGTTAGCACCGTTGTTGGTGAGCATCGTGTCGTATCCGTCAGGGAGACGCTCGATAAAGTCGGCAGCGCCTGCAAGTTTTGCTGCAGCCTTGCACTCTTCATCAGTTGCATCGAGATTTCCGTAACGGATGTTCTCCATAACTGTTCCGGTGAAGAGATTAGTCTCCTGGAGAACGAGACCCAAAGATCTTCTTAAGTCCTTCTTCTTGATCTTGTTGACGTTGATTCCGTCGTAACGGATCTTACCGTCAGCGATATCGTAGAAGCGGTTGATGAGGTTTGTGATCGTCGTCTTACCTGCACCTGTAGCACCAACGAATGCTACCTTCTGGCCAGGCTTTGCGAAAACGGAGACATCGTAAAGGACCTGCTTTTCAGGAACATAACCGAAGTCTACTGAGTCAAGCAATACGTCACCCTTGAGCTCAGTATATGTGATGGTGCCCTCAGCCTTGTGGGGATGCTTCCATGCCCAGTGACCTGTCGGACGCTCAGCTTCAGTGATCGTGCCGTCTTCTGCGATATTTGCATTAACGAGAGTTACGTAGCCGTTATCTGCTTCAGGCTCTTCGTCGAGGAGATCGAAGATTCTCTGGGCACCTGCACCTGCCATTACGATCGCATTCATCTGCATCGTGAGCTGGTTGATGTTGCCCATGAACTGCTTACTTCCGTTAAGGAAAGGAACAATGATGTCGATTCCCATCGGAAGTCCTGAGAATGAGAAATTAACTACACCGAACACGGTCATGAGACCACCGCCTACGGCAAGGAGAACATAAACGATGTTGCCGATGTTGCCGATGATGGGCGCAAGGATGTTGGCGTAAGTGTTAGCCTTGCCGCTGTCTTCTGCAAGTCCGTTGTTGAGCTTGTCGAATTCAGCCTTAACCTTATCCTCATGATTGAAGACCTTAACTACCTTCTGGCCGTTCATGATCTCCTGGATGTAACCTTCTGTGGAAGCTACTGCCTTCTGCTGTCTGATGAAGTACTTTGCAGAACCTGCTCCTACCTTGCCTGTCGCAAACATCATTGCAATGATGCCGACTATCATGATAAGCGTCATCCAGAAACTATAGGTGAGCATGATGAAGAATACTGAAATTACAACTACACCTGCTCTCAGGATTGTAGGCAGAGCCATGGATACGAGCTGTCTTAAAGTATCGATATCGTTTGTATAGTGGCTCATGATATCGCCGTGCTTATGAGTATCGAAATATCTCAAAGGCAGAGTCTGCATCTTGTTGAAAAGATCAGTTCTGAGCTTATGCAGGAACTTCTGAGTCATATATGCCTGAACCTGGGACTGTACGATGCTTAAGATGGCCGCAAGTGCATAGATGCAGATAAGCGGGATAAGGAATGAGACTATCTTTATCTTGGCTGTCTCCCAGTCACCCGTATAGATCGTTTCCTCCAATACTGCAGTTACCTTCTGGAGGAAAACCGCAGGCATAGCAGCAGCAACGGCACTATAGATATTGCAGATTACTACGACCCATGTAAGAACAGGGAACTGTTTGACATACATCTTGAGGACTCTCTTGATGCTGCCCATGGAATCCTTTACCTGGGACATAGAAGCCGGGCCCCTCCCTCTTCTTCCGGGTGCGGGTGCTGCTTCTATCTTCTTTCCGGGAGCTTTAGTGTTATTACTCATCACCTGATCCTCCCTTCGTCTGTTCTTCATAGATCTCACGATAGATCGCATTACTCTTTAGGAGTTCTTCGTGAGTACCCTTGCCGGCGATCATGCCGCCGTCCATGATTATGATCATGTCGCATTCCTGAACGGAAGCAACTCTCTGTGCAATGATTATCTTTGTGGTCTCAGGAATGTATTCCATGAAGCCCTTTCTGATCAAAGCATCTGTTCTGGTATCAACCGCAGATGTGGAGTCGTCGAGGATAAGGATCTTCGGCTTCTTCAGGAGAGCTCTTGCGATACAGAGTCTCTGCTTCTGACCGCCGGATACATTCGTACCGCCCTGCTCGATATATGTGTCATATCCGTCAGGGAACTGTGAGACGAATTCATCTGCCTGGGCGATCTTGCAAGCTGCAACGATCTCCTCGTCAGTCGCATTCTCGTTACCCCAGCGGAGATTTTCCGATATAGTTCCGGAGAACAGTTCGTTCTTCTGAAGAACGACGGAAACGGCATCTCTCAATGTCTTTACGTCGTAATCCTTAACGGGAATGCCTCCGACTTTTACGACACCTTCAGTTGCATCATAAAGCCTCGGAATGAGCTGGATCAAAGAGGTCTTGGATGAACCCGTACCGCCTAAGATTCCTACTGACATTCCGCTGTCAATGTGAAGGTCGATATCGAAAAGCGCATTCCTTGCTGCCTTCTCCGAATACTTGAAAGCAACATCTTCAAAATCGATAGAACCGTCAGGTACTTCCATGACGGGTTCGGCAGGATTCTGAATCGAAGGCTCCTCGTCAAGAACTTCAACGATACGCTTTGCAGCCTCGATGGACATCGTGAGCATGACGTAGATCATAGATACCATCATGAGAGACATAAGAACCATGAAGCCGTATGTCATGAGCGCTGAGATCTGACCGATGTTCATTGTAGCGCCCTGGCTTGTGATCGCCATTTTCGAGCCTATGTAAAGAACGAATAAAACATTGAAATGCAGACAGAGTTCCATGAGAGGCGAGTTGAGTCCGACGATCCTCTCAGCCTTGGTAAAATCAAGTCTGATGTTGTCGGAAGCCTTGCCGAACTTCTGCTGCTCGTAATCTTCCCTTGCAAATCCCTTAACGACACGCATTCCGCGGACATTCTCTTCGATCGACTCGTTCATCTTGTCGTACTTCTTGAATACGGCACGGAAAGCAGGCATCGCAAGCTTACCGATAATGACAAGTCCGACACCGAGAACCGGAACTATGATAACGAATGTCGTGGCAAGTGAACCTCCGAGGACATATGCCATGACTATCGCGAAAATGAACATGAACGGCGCTCTTACCGCAATACGGATGAGCATCATGTACGCGTTCTGGACTGTGGTGATATCCGTCGTCATTCTCGTAACGAGTGATGACGTGGAGAACTTGTCGATGTTACCGAATGAGAACTTCTGGACCTTTGCGAACATGTCGCCTCTTAAGTTGCCTGCAAAACCTGCCGAAGCTTTAGCTGAAAAGCTGCCGGCCAAAGCACCGCAGACCAGGGACATGATCGCGCATAATGTGATAATTCCGCCCATCTTCAGTATGGTTTCCATGTCGATACCGGCCTGGATCTTATTGACCATGTCAGCGGTTATGAACGGAATAACAACTTCAAGTACAACTTCGCCAATGATAAATACGAGCGACAATATCGAATGCTTCGCATACTGGCGAACCGATTTCAGTAATTTTCGAATCATACATTTCCTCAAAATTAGATATAAGACGTCTTATTATAAAACACTCAAAAAGAATATGTAAATTTAATAATTGTTCCTATTTTATTATTTTTTGACGAACATCGGCCGCGATGATATTATTGTCTTTGGCTTTATTTAGATAAATAAAGCACTAGGGAGGAATATTCATGCCTGTAACAGATTTACTGAGACGCAACGCACGTGAACACGGTGAAGAGGTTGCGCTTATCGAACTCAACCCCACAATGGAAGACACAAGAAAGATCTCCTTCAAGGAATTCGACCTTGTACAGCAGACCAAGGTTATGCCCTACCGTCATGAGATCACATGGCAGATCTTCGATGAAAAGTCCAACAGAGTAGCAAACATGCTTTTGGGACGCGGCATCAAGAAGGGTGACAAGGTTGCTATCCTTATGTTCAACTGCCTTGAGTGGCTTCCCATCTATTTTGGTATCCTCAAGACAGGTGCTATCGCAGTACCTTTCAATTTCAGATATACAGCAAACGAGATATCCTACTGCGCTGATCTTGCAGAGATCTCAGTCATGTTCTTCGGTCCCGAATTCGTTGACCGTCTCAACATCAACGCTGAAGAGCTCGCTAAGGACAGACTCCTTCTCTATGTCGGAGACGGACAGGCTCCCGAATTTGCAGAAAACTACTGGCAGCAGGTAGCTGACTATTCCAGCAAGGATCCCATGATCGAACTTACTGAAGATGACTATGCAGCCATCTACTTCTCATCCGGTACTACAGGTTTCCCGAAGGCTATCCTTCACCCTCACAGAAGTCTCACACAGGCAGCTGAGATGGAAGCCGTACACCATCACACAGGCAAGAACGACTGCTTCCTCTGCATCCCGCCTCTCTATCATACAGGCGCAAAGTTCCACTGGATGGGTTCTTTGTGGACATGCAGCAAGGCAGTTCTCCTCAAGGGTACAAAGCCTGACGTAATCCTCAAGGCCGTATCTGACGAGCAGTGCACTATCGTATGGCTCCTCGTACCGTGGGCTCAGGACATTCTCGACGCTTTGGACAGAGGCGAACTCAAGCTTTCCGATTACAAGCTTGACCAGTGGCGTCTCATGCACATCGGCGCTCAGCCCGTACCTCCGTCACTTATCCGTCACTGGAAGGATTACTTCCCTAATCATCAGTACGATACAAACTACGGTCTTTCCGAATCAACCGGTCCAGGCTGCGTTCACCTTGGGCTCGAGAACACTCACAAAGTCGGCGCCATCGGCGTTCCGGGTTACCGCTGGGAGTGCAAGATCGTTGACGAGAACGGTAACACAGTATCACAGGGTGAGGTCGGCGAGCTCTGCGTTAAGGGTCCCGGCGTCATGCTCGAATACTACAGAAACCCTGAAGCTACAAAGGAAACATTAAGAGACGGATGGCTCTTCACAGGCGACATGGCCCGCCAGGATGAAGACGGATTCTACTTCCTCGTTGACCGTAAGAAGGACGTTATCGTATCCGGCGGTGAGAACATCTACCCTGTCGAGATCGAGAACTTCCTCCAGGAATATCCGAAGGTAAAAGACGTTGCAGTCATCGGCCTTCCCGACAAGAGACTCGGTGAGATCACGGGTGCCATCGTTGAGATCGAACCAGGCAGCGACTGCACCGTTGAAGAACTCGAGAAATTCTGCACACAGCTTCCCCGTTACAAGAGACCGAAGCAGATAATCCTGGCAGACGTTCCGAGAAACGCCACCGGAAAGATCGAAAAACCGGTTCTCCGTAAGAGATATGGCGCAGAAAGACTTGTAGAACAGGAAAATCAGTCTTAAAATATAAGCCTTGTGTCATTTTTAGGCACAAGGCTTATTTTTTGAATAAAAACGCTTCTTAACATTTTGAGGGTGGAAGAAGCAAAAAGTGAGGAACAAATTTCATGGATCTGATTATCAAGATTATCTTTCTGGTAGTCTTTTTCGCTGTCATGATCGGAATCGGCATCATGACCCGCAAAAAGGCAAACAGCGTTGAAGGCTTTGTATTGGGCGGTAGAAACGCAGGCCCATGGCTCACAGCGTTCGGTTACGGAACATCCTACTTCTCCGCAGTAGTATTCATCGGATACGCAGGACAGTTCGGCTGGAAATATGGTGTTGCTTCCACTTGGATCGGTATCGGAAACGCAGTCATCGGTTCACTTCTTGCCTGGATCGTTCTGGGAAGAAGAACCAGAGTCATGACAAAGCACTTGAATTCCAAGACCATGCCTGACTTCTTCGGCAAGAGATTCGACAGCAAGCCGCTCCGTATAGCAGCAGCCCTTATCTCATTCATATTCCTTATCCCCTATACATCATCAGTTTATAATGGTCTTTCCAGACTGTTTAACATGGCATTTAACATCGACTATAAGATCTGCATCATCGTTATGGCAGCTCTTACATGTATCTACGTTATCCTCGGCGGATACATGGCTACAGTCGTTAATGACCTCGTACAGGGCATCATCATGCTCTTCGGTATCACTGCAGTCATCGCTACCGTTCTTAATAACAACGGAGGATTCATCGGAGCTCTTACAACTCTTTCACAGGCAGAATCAGATCTTCCCGTTACAGCCGGAATGCAGGGTGCTTTCACCTCATTCTTCGGTCCTGATCCGCTCAATCTTTTAGGCGTAATCGTTCTCACTTCACTTGGTACATGGGGTCTTCCCCAGATGGTCGGAAAGTTCTATGCGATCAAGGACGAGAAGTCCGTTAAGGCAGGAACGATCATCTCAACGATCTTCGCTTTCATCGTTGCAGGCGGCTGCTATTTCCTCGGCGGCTTTGCAAGACTTTACAGCAACAATCCCGCTATCTATAAGGATGACGGCACAGTCATGTATGACTCCATCATTCCTACGATGCTCGATAACCTCCCTGTTATCCTTGTAGGTGTCGTTATCGTTCTCGTTCTTTCCGCTTCAATGTCCACACTGTCTTCCCTTGTTCTCACATCAAGCTCGACAGTTACTCTGGACCTCATCGAGCAGATCAAGCCCGGTAATAAGAATGCAGATAAAAAGAAGAAAGAAAAGACACAGCTCATCACAATGCGTGTCCTCCTCGTATTCTTCATCGTCGTATCCGTTATTCTTTCCCTCAACCCGCCGACGTTCATCGCTCAGCTCATGGGTTACTCCTGGGGTGCTCTCGCAGGCGCTTTCCTCGCACCTTTCCTCTGGGGTCTTTACTGGAAGAAGACAACAAAGCTTTCCGTATGGGTATGCTTCATCTTCGGTGTCGGCTTCACTGTTGCCAATATGTTCCTGAAGTTCATCGCATCACCTATCAATGCCGGCGCAGTTACAATGCTCGCAGGTCTCGTGATCGTACCTCTCGTAAGCCTCATCACACCTAAGCTCTCCAAGGAAAAGGTCGACGGTATCTTCTCCTGCTACGATGAGACAGTCACAGTCGAGAAGAGATACTCACTTCCCGAGAACGCTCCCGCTGACGAGAACTGATAGTTTTTAAATAGCACCTTAAGGGCTTGCTTTCCGGAACAGGAAGCAGGCCCTTTTAAAAGCAAAGAGGCTGCCGGTTAAGGCAGCCTCTGATAATTCCTGAACAATTAATCTTACTGCAGATCTTCCATGCCGAGTGTCTTTACGCCGGCAGCATTGATGATCGCTTCAGCCTTAACATTGTCATTTGTCTTGATGGCAATGGGCGCGCCCTCGCCGTCGATGGAAAGACCATAGATGTAACTGATGTTGATGCCTGCTGCGTGGATCACGCCTACGACCTTTGCAAGGCTTCCTACTGCATCAGGAACTACAACTGCAATAACTTCATCTACACGTGCCGCAAAACCTGCATCCTGAAGGATCTGCTTTGCGTGATCAGGCTCTTTTGCAAGAAGACGGAGAACACCGAATTCGGTAGTGTCAGCAAGACTTGCAGAAAGAATATCGATACCGCCCTGCGCAAGGATCTTCAAAACCTCATCAAGTCTGCCTTCAGTGTTATTCAAGAAAACTGAAATCTGCTTTACGAACATAGTGTCACCTCCTGATATTATTGATAAAGCTTACGCTTGTCTGTAACGTGCTTGCTCTTGCCGTCGAAGTGCTCGAGTCCGTTAGGTTCAACGAGCTTGACCTTTGCGTTAAGGCCGATGGCCATCTTGAGCTTGTCATGTACTGTCTTGGAAAGCTTCTCCAATGACTTGATCTCGTCTGTGAAGAAGTTCTCTGCTACCTCAACCTGGACTTCAAGAGTATCCGTGTTATCAACACGGTCAACTACGAGCATGTAGTGAGGCGTGGTGCCTTCTACTGTAAGGAGAGCTGCCTCTACCTGTGAAGGGAATACGTTTACGCCACGGATGATGAGCATGTCATCGGATCTGCCCTTGAAGCGCTGGATCCTTGCCATAGTACGTCCGCACTCGCACTTGTCATATTCAATGGATGTGAGGTCCTTTGTTCTGTAACGGATGAGAGGCATGCCTTCCTTTGTAAGGTTTGTGATAACAAGCTCACCGTCAGAACCCTTCGGAAGTTGCTTCAATGTAGCAGGATCGATGATCTCAGGCAGGAAGTGATCTTCCCAGATATGAAGACCCTTGTGGTATTCGCAGTCGCATGCAACACCGGGGCCCATCATCTCTGTAAGGCCGTAGATGTCATATGCCTTGATGTGGAGTCTTGCTTCCATCTGGTCGCGCATCTCGTCAGTCCAGGGCTCAGCACCGCAGATAGCGGACTTAAGCTTGATCTTGTCGATGAGGCCTGCCTTCTCAAGATCTTCTGCAACGTGCAGGAGATAAGAAGGTGTGCATGCGATCGAAGTAACGTCGCAGTCGATCATCATGTCGATGAGTTTCTGTGTATTACCTGTGGACATAGGGAGAACCAGTGCTCCGAGATATTCGGCACCATAGTGGGCACCGAGACCACCTGTGAAGAGTCCGTAGCCGTAACCTACCTGGATGATGTCATCCTTTGTGATTCCTGCCATTGAAAGGCATCTTGCAACGCACTCTGCCCAGATATCGATATCGCGCCTTGTGTAGACGGCGATCTTAGGCTTACCTGTAGTGCCGGAAGATGCGTGAACACGGACCAGTTCTGATCTGGGCGCAGCGGCCAGGCCAAAGGGGTATGTGTCTCTTAAATCCTGATAAGTCGTATAAGGCAGCTTATCAAGGTCTTCAATGCCCTTGATATCACCGGGCTCAAGTCCGGCAGCCTGCATCTTCTTGCGGTAATACTCAACGTTGTGGTAAACGCGGTTTACCTGCTTAACAAGTCTTGCGCTCTGCAGCGCTTCGATCTCGTCACGCGACATGCACTCCTTTGCTTCATTCCAAATCATAACCGGCCCTCCTTAGGCGGATTTATTTTCGTGCGGTCTTAAAACCGTTGATGATAATCAGTGCGAGCTCTTTGTTATCCTTATCGAAAACCTTGACCTCGTATAAACAGATCGCCCTTCCGTCCTTGACTATGTCGGCATGGCATGTGACTTTGCCTCCGAACCACGGTCTTAAGAAGTTGATCTGTGCCGTTTGCGTAACTGTAACTGTATCCGAATCCAGTATGCAGTTCTCAGCTACGGCAAACGCAAAATCAGCCAGAGTGTAATAGACTGCGCCCATCAGACCTCCGACGGCATTAAGATGTCTTCCGTCAGGTTCAAGGGATACGACACTGTGTCCCTTCTGCGCTTCTTCGATTACGATCCCGCTGACTTCTGTAGCGTACTTGTCGCCTTCAAAGAATTTTCTTACTGCTTCTAAATCAGGCATACGCGTTACTCTGCTGCAAGACCCATCTCAAAGGCCTTCATGTTGAGCTCAAGGAACTTTGCGGGAACGGAAGCTTCAACAGCCTTGATCCACTCTTCCTTGCTGATCTCGGAAATGTACTTTGAGAAGACACCCATAAGAACGATGTTTGTAGCCTTTGATGAACCGGCCTGTTCAGCTATCGTTAGTGCATCGATTGCATCAACCTTTGCGCCGGACTCTTCCATCTTCTCGATGAGTCCTGACGGATATTCTGCCGTGCCTGCAATTACGGGCATAGGATCGATCTGCTGTGAGTTAGTAACGATCTGTCCGCCGGGTTTTAAGAACTCCACATATCTTGCAGCTTCCAAAAGCTCGAAAGAAATGATGTAGTCAGCCTCACCCTTGTCGATGATGGGTGAATTTACCTTGTCGCCGAACTTAACGTAAGTTACAACGCTTCCGCCTCTCTGGCTCATTCCGTGAACCTCGGAAACCTTTACGTCATAGCCCTTGTCCATAGCGGCTCTGCCCAATAATTTGCTGGCGAGAAGCGAGCCCTGTCCGCCTACGCCTACTATCATTATGCTTGTTACCATGTGATTGCCTCCCCGTTCAAAGTCTCGAAAGCGCCGAACTTACAGAGTTCGCTGCATACCTTACAGCCGAAGCACTGTGTTGTATCGACATGTGCGTGTCCGTCCTTGAAGGAGATCGCAGGGCAGCCGAGCTTCATGCAGGCCTTGCAGGACTTGCACTTGTCAGCGTTAACCTGGATAGGCTCGCCGCGCTTAACCTTCTTGAGAAGTGCGCAGGGTCTTCTGGAGATGATTACGGAAGGCTCCTCTGCTGCGAGTTCTTCCTTAACTGCTGCCTCAGCTTCTGCGAGGTTATAAGGATCTACTACCCTTACTCTGTTGATGCCCATGGCACGTACAAGAGCTTCGAGATCGATCTTGCCTGCCGGATCACCACGGAGGTTATATCCTGTTGTAGGATTCTGCTGGTGTCCTGTCATGCCCGTGATGGAGTTATCAAGGATGATGACGGTTGAATTTGTCTGGTTATATGCGATGTTGGCAAGACCTGTCATGCCTGAATGCATAAATGTGGAGTCACCGATGACTGCTACGGTATTCTTCTCAGCCTCTGCGCCCAAAGCTTTATTGAAGCCGTGAAGTGAGCTGATGGAAGCACCCATGCACTCTGTTGTATCGATAGCGCTGAGCGGAGGTGTAGCACCAAGTGTGTAGCATCCGATATCGCCCATGACTGTGATCTTGTTCTTGGAAAGAACATAGAACATTCCTCTGTGAGGGCAGCCTGCGCACATTGCCGGCGGTCTTCCCGGAAGTCCTTCGATGGGCTTGCATGCGGGCTTTTCAGGGAGCCCCAAACTTGTAGCAATAAGGCCCTGTGAGAACTCGTCGATGAGCGGGAAGATATCCTTGCCTGTTACCTCAAGACCTAATGTCTTGCAGTGTGTCTCAATGATGGGATCGAGTTCTTCTACTACTACGAGCTTGTCTACCTTGGCAGCGAAGTCCTTGATCTTCTTTTCGGGAAGCGGATTGATAAGACCAATCTTCAATACCGGATACTTGTCTCCGAATACTTCCTTAACATACTGGTATGAAGTTGAAGATGTGATGATACCCATAGAAGTATCTGTTCCCTCTTCAACGCGGTTGAGAGAAGATTCCTCGGCAAATGCAACGAGCTTTCTTGTTCTCTCCTCAACGATGGGGTGACGTCTCTTTGCGTTTGCGGGAACCATAACGTACTTGCCTGCATCCTTAACATAAGGCTTAACAGGGATGTCAGCTCTCTCACCTGTCTCAACTACAGACTGTGAGTGAGCAACTCTTGTGCACATCTTGATAAGTACGGGTGTATCAAACTGCTCGGAAATATCGTATGCCTCGATAACGAAATCCTTTGCTTCCTGTGAATCAGCAGGCTCTAACATGGGCATCTTTGCAGCGATAGCATAATGTCTTGAATCCTGCTCATTCTGTGATGAATGCATTCCCGGATCGTCTGCTACAAGGATTACCATACCGGCATTAACGCCTGTGTAGCTCATTGTAAAGAGCGGGTCAGCGGCAACGTTGAGTCCTACGTGCTTCATTGCGCAGTAAGATCTCTTGCCTGCTCTGCTTGCACCGAAAGCGGTCTCCATGGCAACCTTCTCGTTGGGTGCCCATTCACAATAGATCTCATCGTACTTGGCAGCTTCTTCAGTTGTCTCTGTACTGGGAGTGCCGGGGTACGAACTTGCGACTGCTACGCCGGCCTCATAAAGACCTCTGGCAACAGCCTTGTTTCCAAGCATAAGTTCTTTCATTTCTTCATCTCCTAAAGACTGACTTTGTTAATAAATCAATTTGTTAATTATACGACAAAATGCCGCTCCTTTAAATAAGAAGCATTATATAAAGAGGGTATGGTTCCAATGCAAAAACGAACCTGATTACTCGTCGTCCGCAAAAACGATACTGTCGGCTTCTATCGTGGGACCAAACTGGTTGGAATATCTGCATTCCGTTGCAGTACACGAAGGTAAGCCCAAAGCCATCTGGATCCTTACGTGATTGACCATCTCTGAATCGGGAATGTTGAAGAACGGATAGATGGGGCTTCCATATGAATCACTTGCCGTATCATCCCAGAGACAGTCGACATTATAGAAATCACCGTTGATAAGGACCATGTTCCAGGAGTGGGACCCGCTGTCTCCGCTCCCTTCTACAATCTTCTCGGTGCTTCCCGTAACGTAATAGCAGGTAGCGCCTGCTCTCTGCATGAGATACTGGAAGCTTCTTGCATAGCCTGCACAAACAGACCTGTGAAGAACGATCGTTGAGTAAGCGCTCTGGTGGTAAGGCGCAGATTCATCATACACGGTGTTCTCGCAGATGTAGTCGTGGATATAGAGCTCTATGTCGATCAAGGTCTGATACTCACTGGCACCTGCGATTATTGAAGATGCCGCAGCATCAAATTCCGCCCTTGCAGCCTGGAGCTTCTCCGGTGTATCCGCAAAATCGTAGAACGTAAACGTGATCTCCTTTATACTTCCGTCCTCAGGATTATAAGAATAGCTGTAGTTGTTATCTATCCAGAATATCTCAGGGTGGTCGTTGAGCACCGCATCCATCGCTTTGGAGAGCTGGTCTGCTTCAAGTCTGATAGGACATTCAATCTCAGAATTGCCTGCAATAAGGCCATCATAAATGAACGAATAAGCATTCATCTCCGTCTCGGAGAGCATAGCAAAATACGGGTTTTTGTTTATGTCAAAACTGGATCTGACGTATGCGGTCTGGGATGTGGACGGCATAGTTGGAGCAGCATTGGAATCTCCGGTTGATGAAAGCGAATATTCCGGGACGGATAAGCATCCCGCAAGACTTAAAGCAACAGCGGCTGTCAAAACTATTGAGACAAACTTAAAGCATTTCCTATGCATAAAAAAATCCCTTCAGGTCAGATTACCTAAAGGGAATTATAAGTAAAAAAAACTGATTATTCTATCCTAAAAAACGGACTTATTCTTTCAGCATAAGTTCTTTTTCTTCTTTCTCGGCCGCATCTTCTGCATCCGGTACTTCAAGCTCGCCGGGTTTTACGGCCATTTTCGCGCGGAACTTAAGGCCTATCATGGAAAAACCTATAAGAAGAAGGATTATACCAAGGCCCGTGATAGTGTAATCGTAGAACAGTCTGTCCTCGGTGAGCTGGGCAGCCCTTTCCCAATAAGGGAACTCATATCCCAGTCTTTCCCTGTCCGTCTCGCCCAGAGGGAATACCGTGTCGAATACTCTTGTAACGCCGAAACGCCCCGTGTTATTGGAGACATAGAGCTGGGGATTTGAGAGTGAATAGTTGGGCATGGCATTTTTGAAATCCGTTACGCCGACACCTTTTACGAGTTCGGGAAGAATTGCTTCATAGCACTGGATGGCATAATCTGCAGGAACGTTAATGGTATTATCTGCGTCATCTTCGCCACCGGCCGTTGTACTGCAGATCGATCCCAAAGCCCCGAAATAAATAAATGCCCTGGGTTCCTGCTCGCCTGCAAGCTCGGCTACTTTTGTGGTTCTCTCTTCAACGACACCTATGACGGTAAACATCTGGCCGTTGATCATGACCCTGTTTCCGACGACATCATATGAATGATAGAACTTCCACGCAAGAACGTCATTTAAGACGATCTGATTAGTATCAACGGGAGTCTCGGGAAGAAATCCGCCGGACAGGTATCTGAAGGGATGGAAAGCCTTGTAATTGCCTCCGACAGCTACAAGTTGCGCATCAGACTTGCCCGATGTCACCTCAAGTCCGTCAACTACGTCGAGCGCTTCAACCGTAGCCTTAAAAGTGGATGAATAGCAATCTTCCCAGCCTCTGAGCTGCTTTCCTTCAGTATATTGGATGTTCTTGCTTCCTGCAGCAGAACCTGTATCGGCCGCAGTCTGAAGAGCCGTTCTTATCAGAGCAATGTCTGCAAGGTGGATCGACTTGCCGCCTTCCTGGTATGTCATGGGTGAAGTATCGCCCTGTGCCCTTATGCCGCCTGCGAAAACAGCCATGTGTCTGAAAGATGTATCAGAGTTGCTCTGCCAGGCCTCTGCAATCTGCTGGTCAGGTCTGGTATCTATAAGGTAGACCGCCCTGGCAATACCAAATGCCATAAGGAACAGCGCTATCACGATGAGCCAGAAAGGAACCGCGAGGATGAGCTTTAAAAGGTTCCTCTTCGCGTTGCCCTTCTCTAAATTCCAGAGCTCTTTTGTCTTATCTATAAATCGCATTATCTTCGCACCTTAAGGATTACTTGGAAGTGTAGTCTTCAAGTCTTACACGCTGTCCGTCTTCAAGAGGTTTCTCGGCTCTTACAACGATCATGACATCGTACTTATCAAGCCCTTCTCCCTTGATTGCAGTAGCGGCACCGTCTGTTGCCTCGATGGATACGTCAACTCTCTTTACGGTGTACTTATCACCTAAAGGTGTGGAAGAACCGACGATGACATAAATGAAATGTCCGTTGTTGTCTTCGCTTACCGCACTGCTCGGTACAACGCACTTGTAGTTGTCGTTGCCTCTTCCGGCGTTGACCGTGATCTCCTCACCCGGCCATGCATCATTGCCTGCAACCATGCACTTTACGATCTTGTTGGCTCTCGGGTTATCCGGATCCGGCTTGATGGACTGGACCGTGCATCCCTGAATGAATCCGCTGGTGATCTCCAGATCCATTCCGACACGGATGCTCTGTGCAGCCTGTGAACTGAACTTGAATGATACCGAGCAGACTCTGTCTGTCTCGGGAATGATATAAGTTACAAAAGTCTTTGCGGTAAGCGCATCACCTGAGGCTACCGCAATGTTGTAAATGTATCCTCCGACAGGTGCCTTGATCTCAGTGACCTTAGCCTGCTTCTCGAGCTCTTCGATCTGCTTTTTAAGCTTTGCGATCTCCTCTTCCCTGTCCTCTGCGGTATCTCTTGCCTTATCTTCCGTAATGCCTGCCGCCGTCTGTGCATCACTTAATGCTTTCTGCGCAGTGTTGACTGCATTTCTTGCGGTTGTTACCGCATTCTGTGCGGCTGCTTCAGAAGGAAGCTGCTTAAGCGCATCGATCTCAGCCTGCGCATCTTTGATCTTTCCCTGGCATTCTGCAAGTTCTGCTGATGCCTCATCAAGACGTGTCTGTGCAGCCTCAAGCTGGCTCTCCAAAGCAGTCTTCTGGTCTTCGTACTGCCGGATCTTCAGCATCAGTTTCTCCATCTCATATGTGGGAGATGTAGGATCAAGTCCGTCTTCATCATATGCAGGAGCGGGAGAGGGACTGGGTGTCGGAGTAGCCGTTGCTCCTTCCGGAACCGGAGTCTCAGGTTCTGTCGCAGCAGGTTCCGTAGTCTCGGGATCATCCGGTCTCGGTGTAGGTGTCGGAGTTCCGAGCGCCGTATATACATCGATCTGCGCCTGGAGCGGAGCAATCGATGCATCAATAGCATCTATCTGCTTCTGGATGTCCTCTACTGTTTTCGCAGCTTCGGTAACCGTAGCCTTAAGAGAGACTTCCTTTACGGACTCCTCGTTAATGATCTGCTTGTTTTCCTCTTCGACTGCGTCCTTGTTCTGAACGGCATATAAAGTATCCTCTGCATCAGAGAGTGTGGCTTTCGCCATGTTGATGGAATCGTAATATGAAGTGAAATCCGTGGTGTTGTCCGTTCTTGAATCGTATTCGGCTTCACGCTCGAGCTGCTTTAAGCGGTCTCTTTTCGACTGAAGGTCTTCTGATTCTTCTATCGGCTTTAAAGTCAGGATCGTATCGCCGGCCTGGACGGTATCGTAATTGGTTACCTTTATCTGGTCGACTGTTCTTCCTTCCAGACCCTTTACTTCAGTCTGGTTTTCGACGGTGATCGTGCCCCTCGCACTGTTTGAATATGAGAGATTGCCTCTCGAAGCATATGCTCCCATTACCTTAGGTATAGTAAGGTTCATCAGCGTATTCGAGAAGAATGTAAGCAATGCAAGAACTGCCACAAAAGCAACCATCGCTTTTACAACTCTTGACCTTCTAGCGCTACCCTTTGCCATCTTCAATTTTCCTCCATATCTCTGCGTATGTGCCTTATCTGCACATGATGTTTACTTGATTCCTGATCTTGAGATTCCTTCAACGAGATAATCCTCACCCCAGAAGAAGATCAGCAGCGGCGGGATCATGTAGACACTTGATGCCGCAAACGCGATTCCCAGTTCAGGTTCGTTTATCTGTGAAAGGAATACCGACAGCGGCTGTTTTGCCGTATCGGTAAGAAGTACCAGTGGCTGCTCGACCATGTTCCAGTAGTCGATGAATAAAAGTATCGTCAAAGCGAATATCGCATTCTTGCACAAAGGCAGTGCGATGTTCGTGAATATCTGCCATTCGGAAGCGCCGTCAAGCGTTGCCGCTTCGATGTATCCGGTCGGGATCTGGCGCATGTATTTGGTAAGAAGGAATATCGCAAATGTCGAGAAGATGCCCGGCAGGATGATCGCCCAGATAGTATCAAGGATTCCCAGCGTATCGGCGATCATGTAGTTCGGAACGAGCGTTACCTGGAAAGGCATGAGCATGAGGATAATGTATGAAAAGAACAGTAATTCTCTTCTCTTCCTTCTGTATCTTGCAAATGAATAAGATGCCAGACATGCTACGACCATCTGACCGCCTACGATGGGAAGTGTCAAAATGATCGAATTCCAGTACTTGAAAAGGTATTCCGGATTCATGAAAAGCAGCGTCGTATACTGCTTGATCGTAACCTGCTCCGGAATAAGTTTTAACACCGGCATTCTGGACATATATGTCGCACCCTGCGTAGCGTGTCCCGACATACTCTGGAATACGACCTGGTAGTTAGAGACGATCTCTTCTGATGACATGAATGAGTTAAGGAACGTGAAGAAGATCGGCACCAGAGCCAATGCAGAGATGAGGACTGCAAAGAATACGCCGATTCCGGTAAGTATTCCCTTCTTGATGTTTCTCTTTTTTAAGTTGGTCTCAATTCTCTTTTTCTCGCTTGCGAAAAAGTTCTCTCTTGCTTCTTCCGAGAGCGAAGTGATGAATGTCTCAGGCTGCACTGTCTCCGTAAAGACATGGCGGCGTGCAAGAGTTGCCTGTTTTCTTCTTTCCAAGCGCTTGGTCTCTTCCATCGTCAGCCCTCCACATCCTTATCGAATTTGGATTCAGCGAAGAACAGACCGCCAACTATTATTACCATGACAATGCACATTATTATCGCACCCGCAGAAAGCTTGCTGTAATCAAGGTGCGTAAATGAGTTGTTCATGAAATGCTGCAGCATGTAAAGGTTTGCAAACGGATAGTCACCCGTAAGCAGATATACCTCTCTGAATATCTTGAATGAATTGATCAGTGACATTATTCCGACAAAGAAGATCGTCGGTGAAAGATAATGAAGCTTGATCGCGAAAAATCTCTTTACTGGACCTGCGCCGTCCATCTCGGCAGACTCGAGGATCTCATGCGGAATGCTGTTCAGAGCCGCAAGGAACAATACCATGTTGTAACCCAAGTTCTTCCATAAGAATAAGAGCATTATTACTATCTGCGCATATTCCGATTTGAGCCAGTCGATCTTCTCCGGAGAATCGAAGATCTTCTCGGCGATTCCGTTGATGACTCCGTTGTAGCTGAAGAATACCTGCCAGATAAGTACGACTGATGCGACAGGCACCATCATGGGGTTAAGAAGGAAGCTTCTGAATAGGCTCTTTCCGGGAAGTCCTGAGTTAAGCAGCATTGCAACAAACAGCGCAAGTATTACCGCGAGCGGAACTGATATAAGAGCGAATGTAAGAGTGTTTTTTGAAGCATTAATGAATGCATCGTTTGTAAGTACTCTCTCATAATTGCGGAACCCTACAAAATCGGAATTCGTGGGTGACTTCTGGAATGAAGTTACGAGGAGCATCAGCAGTGGCAAAAAGAAGAATATCAAAACGCCGACAAGACTCGGTGTCAGATAACCCGTGAATATAGCCCACTCACGGAATCTTCTTTTCTGAAATCTCTTTTTTCTGGATGCCAGCTTCTCTCTTCTCTCAGGAGTATCCTCAAATACGGGAATATCATCGGGAGTAAGCTTCATGCTAGCAAGAGGAGTAACATTCTTAGCCTTTGGCCTGTTGATGAGCTTTATCTCTGCCTCTTCCTTAGAGACAGTCTTGATCGCAGTTCTTTCAGTCTTCTGAGTTTTTGGTTGGGCTATCTCAGACCCCGGTCTCATACCGGTGACTGCTCCTTTTTCAATTAACTGGTCTTTTTGTTCCGTCCTATTATCCATACAAAAAACAGTGTCCCTAACACTTCACGAGAATTATACTATCGCACTCAGGCTTAACTAATGCTCTTTTTGGTGCAAAGTGTGGCAAAGCGGCATCCAAACGGCATCAATTAATAAATTCAGCGTGATTTCAGGATTTCTTTAAGAGTCCTGACGTTCTGAAGGTTAAGTTCAAATTCTTGTCTATTCTGATTTACGATCGTCTGGAGCTGTAAACCGGCAAAAAAGGACTGGATAGCAGCAATCATAGTAAAGCCGCAGACGATTAGGGTTGGGAATTGCGGAACTTCTCCAGTCTTAAAGAAAGAAATGAATACAGGAATAACAAATCCGACTGCAAGCAGTGCCAGTATAGCGACAATAATACCGAAGAACCCTATTGGTTTATATGTCCGGTACATCTTGAATATGGTTCTCAAGATCTTAAAACCGTCGGAATATGTATTTAATTTGGATATGCTGCCTTCGGGACGGTCTCTGTAAACGATAATCTGGTTATCAATCTGCATGTTGTTGGCAACTGCATGAATGCTCATCTCCGTCTCGATCTCAAATCCTTCCGAAAGCACAGGGAATGTCTTAGCAAATTCATAACTAAATGCCCGATAGCCTGTCATGATATCTTTGATGTCGTTATGGAAAAGAAGATTGATGCTCTTTCTTACAAGGCGGTTGCCAGAATTATGGAAAAGCCTTTTATTCTCTTTGAAATAAGTTGACGAGAACCTATCTCCAACTACCATATCAGCATTACGTTCAAGAACTGCTTCGGCCATTTGAGGAGCACATTCGGCTGGATACGTATCATCACCGTCCGTAATGATATAACACTTAGCATTGATTTCTCTGAACATACGTCTTATGACATTTCCCTTACCCTGAAGATATTCATGCCTTACAACTGCGCCACAACGTTCAGCTATCTCAGACGTCTTATCGGTAGAGTTATTATCATAAACATAAATGGTGGCTTCAGGCAGTTCTCGTTTGAAATCGTTCACTACCTTCTCGACCGTCTTTTCTTCGTTATAACAAGGCACCAATACTGCAATCTTGTCCATAATAAACCTTCACTTCTGTTCTTCTTAAATTAACAGAACTTTCTTAATATATTACCTTATTCCCAGACACAGTTGGACACTCTCACACGCAAGTTCAAAAAAGCAGTTTTGACGAATGTCACCTTAGCATCAGTCTGCAGTTTTCCTGAAAAGAATGAGCTGGTCTGTATAGTTTGCACAAACAAGTTCATAGTCCGAATTATTTTCAAGATAGTCCTGCATAGGTGAACCTGCGGTTACAGCAAACCAGTCAAAACCATAACGTTCTATGAATTCACCGTAATCGATCTGGCCTGACCATGAATCACGTGCTTCATCGAGGAAAGCTTTGTCACCAGCAATCCTCTTATCATAAAGTTCCGGTCTTGCATCGTAATAGATCTTATATCCGTCAACAAGGAAGTAGGATCCGGAATTAAAATCGGTATAAAGAGTGACCTGATCCGGAGGAGGTATACTTGCAAGCATTATTGCTCTGTCATTAGTTTTCTCGAGGTTGTATCTTACGATCAGGAAAACCGAAAGCGCTCCTGCGGCTACATATGCCCAGCGCATCATCTTATGCGAGCGTTCTGTGAATTCCAGATTAGGAAGAAGCGCACCTATCGGAAGTACCAGCGTCCAGCAACAACGCATAAAAAGACAGGACATAAAAAAGCATCCTGCTGCCAAGAAGAACTGTGGAGAAGTGAGTTTCCGTTTAACAATAGCATATATGAACAATGCAACGAGCGTCACCTGCAACACTGTGTACAACGACGGGAATTCCGGCGGCTGTATCTCATAAATTTCAAAACCATCAAACGATCCAATCGAATAAGTCAGGAACAGTGGTCCTCTGATGCCTATAGGACTTAAGATCGAGAAAACTCCTCCTGTTACCAGCGCAGCCAGAGCATAAAGGTCAATACGGAATTTTTTCTTCTTGAAAACAGGGATGTAGCAAAGTATCCAGAACATCGGATAAGGTATGTTCGAAGCCTGCCAGTTTGCCTGAAAAACAAATATCGCCGCTATAATTGCAAGGAACTTGGCGGTTTCCTTGGCAGTGTGTTTCTCTTTATCAAAAAAGTGTTTAAGAACGATCAGTTCAATAAGGTTTAATGAGATCGTTATGGAATAAGGTCTCGTAGAAGCATACTGACCTAATAAGATCCAAACAAAGATTGCAGCATTAAGACCTGTCTGATTGCTTTTCAACAGATCACGGTTATACAAAAACAGGGCACCGAGCAGAGTAAGATTGAAAATTATTCCGAGTATTACTATTCCGGTATATCCGCCCATGGCATAGGCAAAGTAATTCACCACATCACACATCCACTGCTGGATTACGGTAGGAACGCCCTCATTTATCAGCCAGTACGCAGTCTCAGGAAGAGCTCTGTTCTGTACAATGTATCTTCCGTTATCTATAAGAAAATAGCAGTCCTGATCGGGATTATGAATTAAACCCTGGGCAACCACGAAGATTCCCAAGGCAACAACAAGTAATGCATAACTTACTTTATCAATAGCAGAGATGGACTTTTTATTATTCATGAACCTATTATACAGTATTAAAAATAATACAGCATCCAATTGCAATTGATTGGATGCTGCTTAAACCTGAATGATTCTGTATTACTGATATTTGATCAGTTAACGGTCTCAACCTTGATCGTGTTGGTATTGCCTGCCGTGCCGTTGATGAGTCCGCCTGTCATTACGACGTTGTCACCTGCTTCAAGACCGAGGATGTCCTTTGCTACATTGAAGCCGTGGTAGTACATAACGTCAGTTGAAGTGAACTCTTCGTTGAGGATCGGGATGACACCCCAGCTTAAGTTAAGTCTTCTCCAGATCCTCTCTGACGTCGTCATACCGACGATGTCGATCGGGCATCTGAAACGGGATACCATTCTTGCTGTAACGCCGCTTCTGGAGTGGACTACGATAGCCTTTGCTCCGACGTCGATTGCCATCTGGCATGTAGCGTGGGAGATAGCGTCGAGGTTGTTTCTGATCTTGAATTCCTGCTTAAAGAAACGGTCTCTGTAGTTGATGTGGTTCTCTGTATATTCAGCAACCTGAGACATAGTCTGGACTGCTTCAACAGGATACTTGCCTGCAGCTGACTCGCCTGAGAGCATGATTGCGGAAGAACCATCGTAAACGGCATTCGCAACGTCAGAGATCTCGGCTCTTGTCGGTCTCGGATTGTTGATCATGGATTCGAGCATTTCTGTTGCAGTGATAACTCTTCTGCCCAAAAGCCTGCATCTCTTGATGAGCTGCTTCTGAACGCTCGGCACCTCAACGAACGGAATCTCAACGCCAAGGTCACCTCTTGCGATCATGATGCCTGCGCAGTACTCGGAGATCTCATCGATGTTATCAACGCCTGCACGGTTCTCGATCTTTGCAATAACTTCGATGTCCTCACCGCCGTTGCTGTCGAGGAACTCACGCATCTCGATCATGTCTTCTTTTCTGGATACGAATGAAGCAGCAACGAAATCGATATCGTTCTCAATACCGAAGAGAAGGTCGCTCTTATCCTGCTCGCTCAAGAAGTCGCCCTGCATTACCTTGTTCGGGAAGTTCATTGACTTCTGGTCTGAGAGAACGCCTCCTACGATAACCTCGCAGATAACGTCAGCTCCCTTGATCTCTCTTACTTCAAGGATAACAAGTCCGTTATTGATAAGGACTCTGTCACCGGGAACAAGCTGCTGGGGAAGCATCTTATATGTAACTGAGACGCGTGTCTCATCGCCCTCGATCTCATCAGTTGTAAGAGTGAATGTAGCACCATCCTCTAATACGACCTTGTGGTCTCTGAATGTCTTGATCCTGTACTCGGGTCCCTTTGTGTCGAGCATGATGGCGATAGGGAGATTAAGCTTTGATCTAACTCTCTTGATGAGGTCGATCTTCTCCTGATGCTGTTCATGTGTACCGTGTGAAAAATTCAGTCTTGCGACATTCATTCCGGCCTCACACATCTTTGATAATGTTTCCTCGTTATCCGATGCAGGTCCTATAGTACAGATGATTTTTGTCTTACGCATATACTAATAATCTCCTGTGTCATAAAAAACTTATGCCTGATTGTATCATTTCAATACCCAAACTTCTTCACAATATTGTAAAATGTTTTCGTGGAATTTTTATACATCAGGAGGCTTTGCTTATGGCAGACGTTAGACCGGAATCCCTAAAAAGAATTACAACAAAAGCTCAGGCTAATCAATTTATCGATGAGCAGATAAAGGCTATCAAGGAACAGGTAGGAGACAAAAAGGTCCTCCTCGCGCTTTCAGGCGGTGTTGACTCTTCAGTAGTCGCAGCCCTCCTTATCAAGGCTATCGGCACGAATCTCGTTTGTGTTCACGTAAACCACGGACTTCTCCGCAAGGGCGAGCCCGAGATGGTATGCAAAGTCTTCAGAGACGAGCTTGGTGCCAACCTCATTTATGTAGATGCAGTTGACAGATTCTTAGACCTTCTCGCAGGTGTAACAGATCCTGAGCAGAAGCGTCACATCATCGGCGAAGAGTTCATCAAGGTTTTCGCTGAAGAAGCTGCAAAGCTTGACGGCATCGCTTTCCTCGCACAGGGTACCATCTATCCTGACATCCTTGAGAGTGAACAGGGCATCAAGGCTCACCACAACGTTGGCGGTCTTCCCCCGGAACTCGATTTTGAACTCGTTGAACCCGTTAAGTATCTCTACAAGGACGAGGTCCGCGTAGTAGGTTCCGCACTGGGTCTTCCCGGCAAGATGGTTTACCGTCAGCCCTTCCCCGGTCCCGGACTTGGCGTAAGATGCCCCGGTGCAATCACCAGAGACAGACTCGAAGCAGTTAGAGAATCTGATGCAATCCTCAGAGAAGAATTCGAAAAGGCCGGCCTTGCAGACAAGGTATGGCAGTACTTCACGGTTGTACCCGACTTTAAGTCCACAGGCATCAAGGACGGCAAGAGAGCTTTCGAATGGCTCTGCATCGTCCGTGCGATCAACACAACAGACGTAGTTAAGTGTACTGTTGAACCTATCGACTACGACCTCATGTGCCACATCACAGACCGCATCACCCACGAAGTTCCCGGCATCAACAGAGTCCTTTACGACTACACGCCGAAGCCGACGGCTACAGTAGAGTACGAGTAATATTATTTGCTCGCTAAAGTCCTCCGCGCTACGCTTGTGCGGAAATCGCTCGCAAACAATATTACTATCTTACAGACACATAAACTTTAAAAGCTCCTGATCATTCAGGAGCTTTTTTATATCAAGAGTTCTTTGCTTGGATGATATAATTATCTTGTCTGAGGGAGTGATTGCTTATAAATCAGAAAAGTTGAAATACTCATATTGTAAAGAAAGGAAAGACTGCATATGTTTTGTTCCAATTGCGGCACACAGGTTGGGGATACTGAAAAGTTTTGCAAAGTCTGCGGAAAACCTTTAAATGTTCAGGCAGCGATGCCCGTGATGCAACAGGCACCTGTCAATCAGCAACCTGTATCAGAACAGCAGGTTCCGGCACTGAAGCGCGGCAGAGCCTATGGTCCTCAAGAGCAGAAAAAGGCCACCAAACTTTGTGTCATCTCACTCATACTGGGAGTTGTTATACCTTTGGCATTTTGTATTATAGCCGGGGTGGCAGAAAGCCTTGGATCCATTCCAAGTTATTATTTTATTACGATGGTTAGCTTCTTTCCTTCAGCTGCCATGATAGCCGGAATTGCGCTCATGATCGTAGTCCGCATTAAATACAGTAAAAGCAAATTCGGCCTTGTCCTGATGATTATATATTGTGTTTATGTGGCGGTAGCTCTTATATTCATAATAATTGCATTATCATCGTGCAGCGATTTCATCGGATCTTCATCCTGCAGTTAAAACTTAACGAGATAAACGGACCTATTGACAAAGATAAAGCTGGGGCTGTCTCATAATGGATGAGATAGTCCCTGTTTATTTGGTATGGATCAAGGCGAGATCAGAGGTTTGCCAACAGGTTTTCGAAAAGCCGCAGCAGTAAGGTTTTATCGTATTTAGAGAATCACAGTAAAAGTCACAGTATGCTATGACGGTTACTGTGATTTTTTCGAGACTCTATTAAAAAATCACACTAGAAGTCACAGTGCACTATGACGGTTACTGTGATTTTTCTGCGATATGAGGTCAAAGACTCCGAAAAATACGGCATTTTGAGACAACGCCAGTTTTACTTTAACATCATATATTTCGCAGATTGCGATTAACAGTACATAAAGAGTACACATCTTTAGTGCATTATTATGCTATCAAGATATTTAAGGAGTTGCAAAAATGAAAAATATGTATGCAAAGGCTTGGATCTGTGTTGGTGTCATGATGCTTGGTATTGTCATCCTTATGTCTTCCCTGGCATTTCTGGGAAACAAAGTGATGATGAACATCTGCCTTGTGCTTGGCGCAATTGCTTTCCTGGCAGGAATCATCCTTAACTTCGTCATTGTAAGATGTCCTCATTGCGGTTCTCACATTGGCAGAGTATATGGATCGAGATGCCCTCATTGCGGCGAAGAATATAGCAGAAAAAAAAGAGATAAAACAACAGGCACGACTTCCCGGAGTTTCGTGCCTGTTTATTTGATTAGATTCTTTAAGATGAGAGCGCAGGGTTAATTACTTATCCGACGCCTATGTCTGAAATGGAATAATCAACGTAATGGATTATTGCGCTGATGTCCTCCATGGTAAGGGTACCGGAACAAACACAGCCTTCAGTTTCCGATGCGTAAACCACCTCTCCGTTACCGACGTATATTGCAATGTTACCGGAGTCATAAACTACTACATCACCGACCTGAATTGCACTTACCGATACTGAGTCATATGCGCCATCAACTCCAAGAGTTATTTCTTCGACGTCAAACGGAACGGATAAACCGTAGTATTCTTTGTAGCAATACGTTACCAGGCCTATTCCATCAAGACCAATATCCGGGTGATTGCCTCCTTCAGCATAGGGTGTGCCGATAAGTGCCTTTGCAAATGCAGCGAAATCTTTGGGCCCGTCTACATCGAGCTTCCAAGTCCGGCCGCCTTCGTATCCTTCGGATCTTTCCTCTGTTGCTTTTGTTTCTGTAATTTCAGTTTCTGTAATCTCCGGTTCAGTAACTTCCGTTTCTGTAACTTCGGGTTCGCCGGTAACAACCGTTTTTGAATTAAGTGCGCATCCTGCGCTTACAAAGAGCAGAACAGTCGTAATAGCAATGGCAGTAGCCGTCTTCTTCCATTTCACTAACCTCAACTTTGTTTGGTTTAATGTGTTAAACCAAATTGAGTTCAACCCGATAAACCATATCTGTCAAGCATTAGGTTCTCCGGTTATTCTGATTATCTGTCTTACCGCCTCATTAATTCCGCCTTCAGTTCTGATCTTCTCAGAGATCTCTTCTGCATTGTGTTTCCTGAGCCGGTAGTCTTTTTTCATCTCTTCAATGGCTTTGACCAGTCTTTCTTCAGACAAGTCTTTTGCATCTATATGAGTAGTTGACACGCCGCACTTTTCGAGTTGCATGGCAAAACCCAGCTGATCTAAAACATGTGGAACAGGTATAGACGGAATCCCGTAGATCATTGATGCTGCCGTAGTACCAAAACCACAGTGGTGAATAACAAAGCTTCCCTGCCTGAACAGCCAGCTGTGCGGCACACTCCCGCATGAAATCATGGTATCAGGAAGATCATAATCCTGAAGTGTTTTCTGGAAGCCCTGGATCACAGCGCGGCAGCCGGTCTTTTGGAATGCGTTAACAAACATATCGAGCTTAGCCTTATCCGCTCTGTCCTCAAATGACATCGCACCTAGTGCGAGGATCACAGGCTTCTCACCTTCTTCGATGAATCCTGCAAGCTTGCCGTCCGGAATATATTCCGGCTCTTCATCGTACCAGTAACCGGTAAGTATATTCTTATCTTCCCAGTACGGGCTCCGCTCTACGACATATTTGCTTATCGGGATCAGATTCAGTTTATCAGACCTTAATTCATCGCCGTTTTTCATGGGTCCTAAACCATATTGTTTGCGGATCTTATTGAATGGTTTGTCGATCTGTTTTCCTATCAATTTTCCGATGAGCCTGTCCTTAAAACTTACAGGCTTATTCTTCTCAGGAATCATCTCTGTCTGAAGAGAAACGTCCACCGTCGGAATCCCTAATATGCCTGCTTCGACAGCACCCATCTTACTGTGTGTCACAACGATGAGATCCCTGCTCTTGCAGAGTTCATATACCTCTTTTGAAGAATCACGTATGATCTTCATTATAAAGTTCATACACCTGATCATGCTTAGAGCCGCATTGGATGACTTGCCTCTTATCGCAGCAGCTTCTGCCTCAATATCAATATCCGGTCCGACAGGCTCAAAATGCACACCATAGGATTCTATCAGGGAACGCCAGCACGGGTGCGACCCCAGAATTACATCAAAGCCGGAATTAATCAGTGCGCGGGACAAAACAATATACGGCTGGACATCACCTCTGGTGCCCATGGTAAACATAGCTATCTTCTTCATATAACTCCGCCGTTCATCAATGCATGAACTTCTTTTTTGTACGTTTTCTTTCTCTCTTCAGTAAGTTCGCCGTTAAGAAGATATCTATATGTCAGCATAGTCATATATGCGTGATACCGACGGACGATAGCATCAACCTGGGATTCCGAGAAAGCACCCTGGGAAGCAAGCATTCTGAATACTCTGAGATAGATATCGTAAGGGTCGGTAAACATAGTCTTCTCGTAAAGCGCACGCATTTCTTCATTATGGAACTGTTCGATCATCATCAGCCTTATCATGAGATTGCAAAAAGGATCGAAAAGATAACTGTCCATCATGTATGAATCAATGATATCCGTGCTTCCGGCATTCTTTTTCTTTGTCTTACCGGAAGGCATCTCATCTATGTGGATCAACAGTCCTTCTATATGCTCTTTAAACTTAGCGATAAGCGAATCAAGGATATCCATCTTATTTTTGAAGTGATAATAAAGCGTGCTTTCCTTAATACCGACCTCACCGCAAATATCCCTTATCGATACTGCTTCATAGCCTCTTTCAGAGAACATATGAAGTGCTACATCCATTATTTTCTCTTTTGTGGTCATAGCTAAAACCTCTCTAACGATTGTTAGAGCAATAATACCTAACAACTGTTAGAGTGTCAACCGGATGATATAATACATTTTGTATGAGGGATATAACTACCATGAAAAGCGGAAAGGTTATTCTATGAACAGAGTCAGGTCAATACGGATTGCAGCAGCATTACTTGCATCAGTCATGCTTCTTTCCTCATGCACACCCATAGGAAAGATGCAGCAGAACGGCTGGATAAAGAAGCTCAGCGATGCGTTCCCCGAAGACACATTTACTTTTGACGGTCATCCGGAGCAGGTCTTAACCGGCACTGATTACAGTGTAGTCAAAGTCAAATCTGAATTGTACCCGGACGTTTATATCAGCTTGTGGAAAGAAAAAGGAGAGCTTTACACCAATTATCTTGCCATTGCATATGAGGAAGATATCTATGACGAATTATACCGTGTTCTAGACGGCCGTTTCCCATGCTCAAATTATGTCATCCGCCAGGCTAACCAAAGGTCATATAAGGGTTATCCTGTCGAAGACATCGGCGCCAGGAAATTCATTAAGAATTATATGGATTACGATTGTCAGGTGCTTTTGTTTTGTGATGATGAATCTCAAATTCCGGATGATGATGAGATAAAAGATATCTTTTTAGAGCTTCTTGATGATGAACCCCGCGTTTATAATCTGCAGTTATATTATTTCGATGCCAAGGATGCTGATCTGGCCGAAGATAATCCGCTGAAATACTATAAGGTAAGATATCAGCTCTTCATGACGGAAGAAGATCACATAAACAACATGTATGCTGACTACAACGGCGGAACCGAAAACGACCACTATATAGTCCGTGACATGGATATTTAATATGTATGACCATCAGGATTAACTATTAATCAGGTAAGGGGATATTTGTGTTTTTATATCATTTTTTCGATGCCAGGACAGGTCCATTTAAAAGTCTGACATCTATATCTCAAGATGAAGCCAGAGAAGTTATCGAGAGGATAAAGATAGAACGACCGAATTCTCTATGCGCCGCCAGGCATGATAAATATGTGCAATACCGTCATAATTGCGAGCGCATGCTCCGGGAGGCATTTGCAAATAAGGGCGGGATCATGGAGATTGATTCGCCTCATTATATGGTTTTGGAATTCAGCCCATGGTTATCAACATGGTATGAAGAATGCAGATACATAAAAATACCTGTAGAGGAATTTGACCTCAGGACAGTATCATTTACTTATGGTGACTCAATGCCTACATTCAGCGATAGAGTTAATGATGGCAAAGAGTACAGGAAAAAGGTTTACATGTATGATGAGATCCTGGAAATAATAAAGAAATACGGTATGCCGCAGGAATGGAATGACGATGGGAAGTACGGGCCGGAAAGGTATATAGAAGCACATATCTGGAGCGATAAGGTGATACAAAAATATGTGCAGCTATATAACGAGGGATCTTAATTTTCAAGAAGAAATATTACACTAACCCCACATTGTGAGCACCATGTTATTTTCGAAATTCGGAAATATTTTATTGTTATTCGATAAATTTTAGTTGCATTTCAATATCAGCCGTGCTATTATGACCTCATCTGAAGATCACCAATCAAAGAAAACCACAGATGTTTTGAATTTAAGAAATGGGCACCGGCTTATGAACGACAACTACATTGATCAGTTTGGCAGTAACAGGAATTATACAAGCTCCGGGGAGTCTAACTCCTACTACGTTCCTATTGTTATGACCATACTTTCTTTTATTTGTTTTCTGATTTACCTGCTGAGTGCACTGGGCAGCAGAAGTGTGATTATGTGCGTTGTCTTCTTTGTACCGATCTTCTCGATAATAGGTTTGGTTTTCTCATTTATCACAAGAGACTCAAGATATGATCACCATAAAATCTGGGTTGCAGGGTTGATTGGCTGTGCACTTAGTTTGTTTTTGATGGTTCTGTTATTCTTTGGCACGATGGCAGCATTAGCTCAAGACTAAAGACAATCAAAAAACGTCGAGTACTTTAAATGAATAATGAAGAGATAAAAACAGTTGGTCTTCCCTTTGCCTTAGGAATACTATCCATCATCCTTCTTGGTGTATATCTGTTGGGTGCATATGTATTTCACAATTCATTAAATATCGTCTTAATGATATTTCCGGTTACTTCGATCATCGGGTTGATTGATTCACTGATAATCAGAAAACACATAAAAATGTATAAAGGAATTTGGATTGCCGGTTTTTTATGTTGTTTATTGTGCGTTTTAGGTTTCTTATTTATTAATGTACTGTCTTTGTATTACATGGGTTTAGCTCTCGGCTGAAAACCGGTATTGATATAATAGAATCCACAGAGTAAATCTTTTAGAGACAGATCTTGATGGAAAAGGAACTTTAATGATGGAAATAACCGGATTCGGAAATCCCCAATCTGACATTGTATTGATCCAGCCTGTTGACGATCACGATCTTGAAGGAATCGAAAACGAGTTCGCAGAAATTAAACGCGAATGCGAAAAGGACTTTTGCCTTATCACTGTCAAGATAAATGACTGGAACAACGACCTTTCGCCCTGGAAAGCTCCGGCAGTATTCGGTAAAGAAGATTTCGGCGGCGGAGCTTCAAAAACACTTGAAGAATTGCTCACTCTGTGTGACGACAAAGAAAAGACTTATTACATTGGCGGTTATTCACTCGCAGGATTATTTGCCTTATGGGCAGCATATAAGACGGATGTGTTTAGCGGAGTTGCAGCAGCATCTCCTTCTTTATGGTTTCCGGACTTTGACGGATATATGAAAAAGAACGGGATCATGACAGGTAATGTTTATCTGAGTCTTGGAGACCGTGAGGAAAAAGTGCGCAATCCTGTTATGGCAACCGCAGGTGACAGAGTACGTGAAGCACATAAGTTGCTGAAAGAACGTAATGTGAACTGTATGCTCGAATGGAATAGCGGGAATCACTTTAAGGACCCGGATATCAGAACGGCAAAGGCTTTTGCATGGGTGATGAACGCCTGATAATAATCTCACAGTTTTGTCGGTACTAAGGATTCAGCATTTTAGATATTACGAAAATAACTTGTCATACGTTGACAAGTATACTTGGCAGTGCTACTATTTTCTTGCCAAGTTAACTTGGCATAATCAAAATATAATCAGGGAGAATAGGATATGGACAAAGAAGAAATCTTGGCAAAAAGCCGTTTGGAAAATAAGGGCCGTGATATGGCAGCGATTGAAGAAAACAGGAGTTCGGCAAGATTTGCAGTATTATTCGGATTTTTCTTTATGGCTGTTCTTGCAGTTCTGAGCCTTATTTCACACAACAAGATGATCTATGGTGTCGCGGCCATGGAGTTTTGCATTGTTTTTGCAATGAACATCTTCAATGCCGTCAAAAAGAAGGAACGCAAATACATCATACTCTCGCTCACGACCGGCATGGTATTTCTGATGTTTACTTATATCACGATCTGTGAAATCTTTCAGATCTATCCTTGAGGTATAAGAAATGGATGATTCACTGGTATTAAAGAACAGATTAAAGGAATATCGCAAAGAACTGGATCTGTCACAAGATGAACTGGCCAAAATGGTCGGCGTGTCAAGAAACACCATTAGTTCAATAGAGACGGGACAGTTCTGCCCTACAGCTAAGCTTGCATTAATAATCTGCATAGCACTTGAAAAGAAATTCGAAGATGTATTCTATTTTGAGTAGAATGCTCATCAACCGCAATGCAGGTGTCAGCAAGAATAATCCTCATTTGAAAAACGAGGCTCCGGAAAATTCCGAAGCCCCTGTTTTTAATTAAGTTGAGATAGCTATATTATTACGTGGAAGCCCAAACTACGAGCGCTCCGTCGTGTTCAACATCATATCTCAATTCATCGCCTTCGAGATTCTGATCATTCCAGGTAATGTTCTGACAATCGCTGAATGTCAGGGCCGGAGACGGAACATCGTGTATGTTGCAGTTCTTAAAGTTGATGTCACTGGTCATAGAGAAATATACCGCTCCGTATGAGCACTCATAGATCTCGGTATTTATCACATCAACGCCGGAGCACATAAAAGTATCAACACCTGTGACTCCGCAGCCGTAAAGGCGCATGTTTTCAACCCTGCAGTTCTCACATCCACTGAAGTAAATAACTCCGCCCGAGCAGGCACCCTGCTCCTTGGTATGACCTGCCGTGAAACCTTCTACAGTCACGTTTCCGCAGTTCTTGAAAACGAGCACATTGGCATAACGGGGAAGAGCTTCAAGAGTCGTTGCTGCAGGATCGGAATCTTTTGCCTTGATGGTCAGGTTCTTTACATCGTGGATAACGAGCTGAGGACCGTCATATGTCTCTTCCCAACTGTAGAATTCAGTGCCAATGCCGCCGTAATCCTTAGCTTTGGTAAGATCGAAATTAGTTCCGTCAAGAACGATGGTGCGGTCAGGTCCGATGACTTCGAGGAACTCATCAACCGTTGTTACCTCGACCTCTGTTCCGGCAGGAACATCCTTCGCATTCCCGGTGGGAACGGTATCAGTCCTTTGAACCACTTTATCAGGCTCGATGTCACGATACTTCATTGATGCGAACTGATCAGCCGCGATCAAGTTACCGTCAATATCGGTAGCTTTGCAGTTGGAACCTGCCCCATACCAGTTTTTACAGTTGTTATCTTCAAAGCTGCAGCCGTCAACCGTTGCACCTTTCATTATGAAATTGAAAGCACCTGAACTAAAGACATTCTTTGTTACCTCATTAGAGAGGAAGGATACATTCTCCGCTTCGTTTGCGTAAAGCAGTCCTTCTGCCTTATTGTTGTGGACCTTGCAGTTATAGGCCGTAAATCCTGAGCCGAAGTTTACTTCGAAAAGATTGTATGCAGCATAATTACTTTTGACTCCAATATCGTGGATATCACAGCCACTTACAAGAACTTCAGTGCAATATGTAACATCAACTGCGCCGTCGCTGCATTCATATATATCGCAGTTCGTGATGTTGAGCTTTTCGCAGCCAAATCCATTAACACCGATCGTACCGCATCCGTACAGGCCGCAAGTGTCCACATTGATCTCGCTGCAGTTTTCCAGGAAAAGGACCCCGCCTGAACAAAAACCGGGTTCTTTTGTATGACCGGCTGTAAGATCTGATACGGTGATATTCTTGCATCCTTCGAATTTAATTACATTTGCATATCTCGGAACTGCTGCAACAGTCGTGTCTTCTATTCCGGCACCACGGATCGTAAGGCCGTTTACATCATGGATGATAAGTTCGGCATCGACTTCGTGTGCTTCAGCCACAACTTCGGTGTTCCAGGAATAATAGTCACTCCCGGAATCCTCGCCATAATTTGATGCCGTGCTGAGATCATAAACGCCTTCAGCAAGTTCGATCACAGTATCCGGAGCAATAGCTGCAAGGAACTCATCAACATTATTTACCTTGACAACTCCGCCTTTCACATCGGGTGCGGCATCAGTCGTTTCTGAAGTTTTCTCGGAGACAGGACCGGCAGCAACTCCGCAACCTGTCAGAAGTGCTATTGCAAGAACAGATGAAAGTATGCGTGTTCCGCTCTTCTTATAATTCATTATTTGAGTAAGCCTTTCTTGTAGATTTTTCTTCTCAGTTGCAAAACTCGTTGCAACAACTGCTGAAGGCAGAGGTGATTGCGCTGCCATCAAGAGGAGTGAGTTGCCGTAAGACTGCTTCTCTTCTTTGTTCATCGAACGCAGAAGCATCTCATCGCAGCTCAGCTCACATGAACGGTTAAATTCCCTGCGGATAAACCAGGCTACCGGATTGAACCAGTGCAAAGCGAGAATAACTGATGCAACCCACTTGTAAAGCGTGTCAAAACGACGGTAATGTGTCAGCTCATGGCGGAGAATGTTGAGCAGCAGCTCTTCATTGTACTCGCGCAAAGGCAGAACGATCTTCGGCTTGAAAACGCCTAACAGCATGGGTGTACGTGCTGAATCTGAAAAATAGAGTTCAGGCTTTCTGCCCCGGATCGAAGCATAAACCTCTTTGGTAAAGCTGTCGGGTTCCATAAGCTTTTTCTTCAGACTGAAGCTGAAATGAAGATAGGAAAACACCGTAATCCCCATACTTACGAATGCTCCTAATGCCCATACCGAGAGCCAGATCGCGGGTGATTTCCAATCAATTGAGAGCGCGGCTTTCGGGGCAGGTTCAGAAACTATCCTATCCGGTGTTTCCTCTTCATTAATGGTGATGTCAGATTCAGCCGTAACACTTTTCACAACGTCATTGTGACCGGTCTCATAAACGTGACCTGTGTCATCCTGAACGTAGCTTTCGCTGTAAGCAGCAGTAACTGCAGGAACAGGTTCGGCAGATGGTGTCTCTCCAATTGTGGGAACAAGTCCCGGGAAAGGCAATGCCAGGCGCAGGAACACCAGGAGCCAGGCATAGTAATAAACCGTGCTCGGCATTTTCCGCAAAACTGTATAACGCAGACACATGAGAAGCAGCGCGAGAACACTGCCGCCTATGGTCATTATCAGCAATGGATACATTTTTATTCCTCCACCTTGAACATTTCCCGTAATTCGGCAATATCCTCACGGGAAAGACCGTCCGAATCAACAAGAGAAGCTATAAGATCACGGGTCTTTCCGTTATAGATACGGGTAATGAGATTTTTAGTAGCCCATGAACTGTATTCCTTCTCCGAGATGACGGGGGAATAGTAGTAAACATTTCGCTTTTCCTGACGCACAACGCCTTTTGACACGAGTCTGGAGATCAACGTCTTGATCGTCGCAGGCTCCCATCCTTTTGAACTCTGAAGCTGTTCACGAATCGCCGTAACGGGCAGAGCGTCCTTTGCACGCCACAGCAGCTTCATGACCTCCAGTTCGGAATCAGTTATTTTACTGGCAATGTTATCCGGCATAAAATTATCCTCCATATTGCAGTCTACAATTGTAGTTCGCGAGTTCAATTTAACATCGCAGACTACAATTGTCAACCGCAATGACGATATGCCCCATTTTTGCCTAGAAGAACGGATGATATAATTACTTTATCTGAAGAAAACAAAGTGCGCTTATACTACAATTACAAGGATGAACTGCCGACACACGAATACTATATCTATATTTCAGATACGGATGTTATAAGGGGTGCGACCGGATGGTATGAGCACAAAGCAAGATAACTGTTATGTATATGCGATTAAGATATGTTTATAAACAAACTGAACCAACTTTATAAACCCGGAAGGATCCTTTATTACACGGATGCGGATGAATCTGCGATCGAGGATTTCCAAAGCGGCAAGATCAGTGATTTAGTCACCCGTTATGCCGGCTCGTTCGGTGCTTATGACTATCCCGGAATCTTTTACATAAAGTCGTTAGACAAAGCCGTTATAGGTATTGAATTCAGGGAAAACGATGAGAACATCACCTATCCGGATGACCTTCAGTCAGTTGTTTTGGAAGGGGCATTCTTCTATTCAATAGAGATCGATAACGATGTCAAGATCAATATCGATTCCATTCATGAGATCTTCAGTAAGATAAGAGATGACGACGATGCGCACAGAGCCTGCAGCGACCTATCGGTGAAGGAAGATCCCGATGTTATCTGCATATTCCTGAGCGGCAAGAAGATCAGGATCCTCTGCGATATGAGGGTCGATGAAGACCAGGCCGTAAACATCATAAATGACGACTATGAAAGCTTCGAAAAGAATGACCTTTTCAAAAAAGCATATATAGATCACGTTACTAACCACTATACCTGGAATCATCTCGTCCCCTTTCTTGAGATGCCGATGGACTACGGTATAAAAGATTACGCCTTCGTCCACTTCGACATAAAAGAATTCAGGGTGATCAATGAGGTCTACGGACATATAGCCGGCAACAAAGTTCTTTGCAATGTCGTTAAGGCCATGAACGAATCTGATTTTGTTTATGCCAGTGCGAGATGCCATAACGATAATTTCGCGATGATAATCAGGGACATGCCTGAAGAGCAGACAATTGCGAGATTAACTGAATTTTTTGAAGGATTATCGCACCTCGAAGAAGATCCGAACTACAGGATCTATTACAGGTGCGGCTTCGTTCCGATGCAGCGTTCCATGCTCTCCGGCAACAGAGTCGCAGATGCAGGAAAGATGGCACAAGCATTAGGCGTTAAGCACAACAAGACCGAGATCACGGTTTTCACTGACAAGATGCATGACGATATCCTGTGGAGCAATTACATCAAAGCTTATCTTGATACCGCCATCGAAAACGATGAATTCGTCGTTTACCTTCAGCCCAAGTTCGATATAAAGACGGAGAAGATCAAGGGCGCCGAGGCATTGATAAGATGGAATTACAAGAAAAAGGAATTCCTGTATCCCGGCAAGTTCATACCGTTCTTTGAAAGAGACGGTTCGATCGGCAAGATCGATGATATAGTCCTTAAGAAAGTCTGCATGGCTATTGCCAAATGGCGCAAGGAAGGAAAGATCCTCTACCCTGTTTCCGTAAACCTGTCGCGCGACAGACTCTACGACAGTAATCTTGTAGATCATCTGACAGACATCGTCGATTCATATGGTGTCTACCATGACCTGATCGATTTCGAGCTTACCGAGAGCGCTTCATACGATAATACGGAACAGATGATCCATGTTCTTAATGAGCTGAGAGACAAAGGTTTTCACATCTCGATGGATGATTTCGGAACCGGTTATTCATCCTTCTCCCTCCTCACCCGGATGCCTCTCGATACACTTAAGATCGATAAGAGTTTTGTTGACAAGGTCGGCGTCGATAACGAGATGAAGGAAGACTTCTTTGTTATAAGGCACATCATCTCCCTCGCAAAAGAATTAGGCTTCATATGTCTTGCCGAAGGTGCCGAAAGCAAGTGCCAGATCGATGAACTCAGGGCTCTCGGATGCGATGTGATCCAGGGATATTATTACAGCAAACCGATACCGATCGAAGAATACGAGAATAAATATCTGAACTGAGAAATAGAAATATGTTTTGCAAGATTTGCGATTAAGTTTTATGAAGACTTTTTCGAACAAAAAGTAGACGTCTGAATATGTTGATTCCGAAGGAAATCACATAGAAGTGTATACAGCAATAACCGGGCAAAGCAATTGGCCGGAGAAAACAGTCAAAACTATGGGGAATGAGCAACAAAACAAAAGAAATATTAAGAGAGATAAATACAGCACAACATGTGTCATTTTTAATTCTTTGACGGTGCTGCTGATGACAGCGGTTGCTATTGTGATCCCGATTAAAGATCAGCGTAATCTTCAATCCCGCATGAGATATTAATTGAATGTTATAATTTCCTTATCTGAAATAAACTGATATAGCTTGGAGATAATATTTGGAAATAACATTAATGACATATGCTCATCCTCTTTGGGAGAAGACTATAGCTTTTGCTGAAAACTGCTCATGGAGAGCAGGTAAATTTCTTGCCAATATGATGAGAGAAAACAGTTTCTCTGATATTGAAAGAGTCCTTGTTGCACACGAAGGTGACAGCATCGTCGGATTCTGCACTTTCTCAGAAAAGGATGCATTACCTGGAAACAGCGAATATACCCCGTTCATCGGATTCGTTTTTGTTGACGAGAACAGCAGAGGCAAAAGAGTATCTGAAAAGATGATCGGTGAAGCCTGTAAGTACGCTAAAGACATCGGATACGAAGCTATGTATATCGTGAGCGGAGAGCACGGCCTGTATGAGAAATACGGATTTGAGAAGATAGATGAACTTGAGACGATCTACGGTGATGTGGATCAGCTGTTTAAGAGAGCAATTTAATTAGAATATATGGAACTGATAACCAAGAGCAAACGGCCGGGAATGAACTGTTCTATCGATGTCTTCTATGAGGAGACCAAAGGTATTTCCGCGCATATAAATGACAGGAACACCTATAAGATGGTGCTTGTTAAATCCGGTTCATTTGTTATAGAAGAGGACGGCGGAAACAGGGTCATTACCGCGCCTGCAGGTATTTTTGTCAACGAGAAAGCTGACTTTAAAGTTGTATCCGCGAACAGAGTCATTACCAGGACATTGTTTTTCAAGCCGACTTTTATCCGTGAGGAGTTTACTTTTGAAGCAATTAATTCCGGTAAATACGATAAGTTTTACACGGCCGCAAAAGCTGACGGCAAAAAGGCTTCATCTGATAAAAAGACATCAACTGAGATTAAAATGGATCTGCTCGACGGTGAATACAAGTTCGAAGATTGTTTTTGCGATTCCATATATCAGGATTACTTATTGCTCTCGGAGTTTTTCGGGCGTGGCAGAAATATAGTCTGTTACTCACTTACGAAGCAGGAATATGATATGGCACTCAGATTGGCCATGAGTGTACGATATGACCTTGTAGAGCAGCCTGATAACTTCTGGATACTGCGTGTGCGGTATTTCATCATCTCTCTCCTGTTTACTGCTACAGCAGATTTTTATATTAACTGGAGACAGAATGAACTTTATAAAGATTCTCTCGTTGCTGACATCACAAGTTACTTCTGGGATCACATGAATGAAGAGATCACATTGGAAAGCGTGCTGAAAAGATTCTCGGTAAATAAGAACGCTCTTAACGATGCATTCAACAACGAATTATCTATGTCATGCATGGCTTATCTTGAATATCTGCGTGTGAGCCGCGCAAAAAAGGAACTTCAGTTCGGCGACGAATCCATCAGCGAGATAAGCCAGACATGCGGCTACGATGACACCGGTTATTTCTCCAAAGTATTTAAAAAACATACCGGCCAGACTCCGTCTGAATACCGCAGGCAGATGAAAACCCTGTGCTGATATTACCTGTTTTTGTGCCGATATTCCTAACTCCAGATGTAAAAAAAAATATAACATCAGGTAACAACACATTTGGAGGAATAGGACATGAAAAGATCTTTGCGTTCCGTTTCAATTATGCTCGCCGGCATCTTGCTTCTGAGCGGATGCACAGCATTTGAACCGCAGCACAAGACAGAAACGGAAGTCACCAATATAACTGACGGAATGTTTCCGCAAGTCATCGAGAAGAACGTTACTTATGTTCAGAACGAGAAAGACGGCGCGTGGATCGAAGAGTCTTCCGAGATGACAAAATGGGATATTGCTCCCGGCTTTGATATCAGTGATTCTGTCTGGGCTGTAACAACAAGTGATGTATCAACTTTGGTAACCTTTCTGGATGATTCATATAAGGGCGTTTCAGCAACGCTTTATATTCATTTTGGCCAGGACTCAACTGATATTCAGAAGACCGCAAACAGTGATTCTTTGGATCTCACCTTGAACATGACAGGTGATTTTGTGTTTACCAGCAATGGAAGCAAGTTCAATTTCTACGATGTTGCGATCAGCAAAGCGAGCGTTAAGCCTGACGGAGCAGTTACACTTGGTGTTGATCTCGGCAATGGGATGGCAGGCGATATCGAGGTCCCTGCAAGCGTTAAAAAGTGTGAATGGACTGACTTCCTCATCGCACAATCAGACACCTATATCAAAACAGTTCCTTTTGAAGATCTTCCGGAGATCAATGTGTCTTCTTCTACCCTTGCTAACGGCATTTGGGATCCGAAGATCTCCAATACCGAAGTCGGCGAAAACATATCGCCTGAGTTGACGTGGGATGCAGTTGACGGAGCAACTCAATATGTTGTCATCATGATCGACGACGCATGGCTTCACATGGATGTATTTACCACTGAAACTTCTCTGGTCGAAGGCGCTGTCGGAAGAGATGCGCGCGGTGAGCAGTATGTGGGACCTTATCCTCCGAAAGGAACCACTCATACATATACGGTTTTCGTATTTGCGCTTAAGGATGAGATGGGCAAAGTCCCGCTCGCATTTGATGGCGGCGGCAACAGCATTTCCAAGATATTTGACGGACTTGATGTTGACGTGAACGGAAATTCCGGCAATGTTCTGGCTTACGGAAGATTGGACGGCAATTTCACAAGGAAGTAATGCGTTAATAGAAAATCACAGTAAAAGTCACAGTAGCCCCTGACGGTTACTGTGATTTTTTCGAGCCTTTATTAAAAAATCACGCTAAAAGTCACAGTACACTATGACGGTTACCGTGATTTTCTGCAATATGAGATCAAAGACTGCGGCAGCAGCTTTCTTTATGTCAAGGATTCTTTACCGGGATGATATAATTAATTATCTGAGAAATTCATAGTCATCACCAATTGCGGTGATTACAAAGTTATATCAGAGTTTTTCGAACAAGGGTGATACGCATGTGGACTGCAAGACCGTTTAATTCAGACAATCCTAATCCCTTCGGGAACAATCCCGTCATTAAACCGCAAGAGCAACTTGGCACTAAATCATTCAAGTGTCCGTCCTGCGCATCGAATATTTTCTATCAGCCTGAAGTTAAGGGCATGATGTGCCGTAACTGCGGTAATATCTATAACCCTTCCACATTTGAGAAAATTGGTTCACTGGGCTACTGCAAAGAGCGCGATTACACCGGCGACAACGATATCTCCGAAGATGACAAGAAACGGCATGAGATCATCTGCGACAGCTGCGGCGCCACCATGATCGCGGATGAGCACATGATGTCTACGATGTGTCCTTTCTGCGGTTCGCCCACTCTCATCACCGGAAGAATGACTCGTGAATTCAAGCCGGATTACATCATTCCGTTCAAGATCGACAAGAAGACTGCTGAAAATAACATGTATCAATGGCTTAAGACCAGAAAAATGACACCGCGCGGCTTTAAGACAAAGAGCCGTCTTACCAAGATGACGCCTCTTTATGTGCCGTTCTGGATCCTTGACTGCGCTGTCAATTCCGATCTGTACGGCGTCGGCAAAAGACATAAAAATGACGGCACAGAGTACCATTCCATTTTTGCTACAGCAAAATACTACGTCAAAGGTGTACCGTTTGACGCCTCTTTGAAGATCGCCAATAAGCTGATGGAAGCCATAGAACCCTTCGATTACAGCGAGATGGTAAAGTTCGACAACAAATATCTTCAGGGTTTCTACGCCGACAAATATGACCAGCGTCCGACTGAATTAATGGACAGATTCCTTAAACGCATGGACAGGATCTCACTGGATACGACTGACACTATCGCCGCCAAATACGATGAGTACGATCCCGATCCCTCAAAGACATTCAGCTGGATGAGTGAGCTTACCATCAAGTACTGTCTGTTCCCCGTATGGTTCATGACGGTTGAGTCGGGCGGCAATACATATCAGTTTGCAGTCAACGGCCAGACGGGTGAAGCAAGCGGCCAGGTACCAACGACCGAAGCTGTTGATAAACTCGATGCCCTTGTCAGATTTACAAACAGCAAATGGAGAAAAATACCTTTAATCGGGGCATTCATAGCGCCTGCCATATTATTCGTAATCACTTTTTCGGGCACCAATGACCGGTTCCTCTATGCAGTATTTCTGACAGTGTGTGTTATCGAGTTGCTTCTTATTGCTATAAACATTGCGCTTTCTGTCATTCGTTCGGTCGGAGAACGTACTTCCCGCAAGATCCACGATACCGTAGATGTCGTTAATGATTTCGACAAAGCACCCGGAATGGATTCTTATCTTGATACCACGCGCGGGACAAAACTGACGATTGACGAATATAATTTCCATTTTGAACTGGAGCGTGCTGAAGATAAAGCGCGCGGTGGCGACGACGGCACTATTTACGACCTCTGATTTTTCTTGTTTTTCCGTGGCCTTTATTCGTTTACAGAATTTAAAGTCACCAAGGACCTGTCAGATGATGCAAAGGTAAAACACCTGAATCCCGGACTAAAAACCAGACCTGGGAATACAGCATCTATGAATACAGTGACGGAAGCTGCAGGTTCGTCATGCTGGTCATGCCGCATTAAGAGCAAACTGTGATAAAGTATGGGTAAAGTATTTATTTGAGGAATAAGAATGCCCGTTCATCCTATCGCTCCGGTCTTCGATAAAGATTCCAAAGTACTTATCTTGGGAAGTTTCCCCTCTGTAAGATCCAGAGAAGAGGGTTTCTTTTACGGGCATCCGCAAAACCGCTTTTGGAAGGTGACCTCGCAGATCTTCGGAGAAGAACTACCTGTTACCATCGATGAGAAAAAAGCTTTCCTCATCAGAAACCACATTGCGCTGTGGGATGTTATCGGCTCATGCGAGATAGACGGTTCTTCGGATTCAAGCATCAGGGATGTAACGGTCAATGACCTGTCGGTCATATTGGACGTTGCAGATATCAGAGCGATCTTTCTTAATGGCAAAAAAGCAGAACAGTACTACCTGAAATACCTCTTCCCTGTTCTGAAACGCGATGCGGTATGCCTGCCTTCGACAAGCCCTGCCAACGCGGCATGGAATCTTGATAAGCTTGCTGATGCCTGGAAGATCATAAAAGATAACGCTGACGCGGTGATAATTGATACCTAAAAACAACTGTCATATAATTAATCAATATATTTCAAAGTAAAGACTTTTGAAAGGTGTTCGATCGTTGTCAGTTTTCTCCTATTTGTACACGTTCCTGATTTCACCGCTTGAGCTTCTTTTCGAAGTTGTTTTTTCGATTGCAAACAGGATAATCGGCAACGAAGGTCTGTCCATCATCTTCCTGAGCCTTGCTGTTAATTTTTTAGTACTCCCGCTATACAAAAGAGCCGATGAACTTCAGGCTGAAGAGCGGAATATTCAGGCAAAGATGGCATCAGGCATCAAGCACATCAAGAGCACGTTCAAAGGTGACGAGCGCTTCTTCATGCTTCAGGAATACTACAGGATCAACCACTATAAACCGGTATATGCGTTAAAGAGCACCGCTTCTTTGCTGCTACAGATCCCATTCTTCATCGCTGCTTATAACCTCTTGTCAGGCATGAAGAGCCTTAACGGAATGTCCTTTGGATTTATTCGTGACCTCGGTGCTGAAGATGCCATGTTCATGATAGGGAGCTTTCCCGTTAACATCCTTCCGATACTCATGACATTGATTAATATAATATCGGGAATCATCTATACAAAAGGTCATCCTGTTAAGGAAAAAATACAAGTGTATGGGCTTGCCGCAGTATTCCTTGTTCTGCTTTACCACTCACCTGCAGGGCTCGTATTCTACTGGTTGCTTAATAACGTTTTCTCACTTGTAAAAAACGTGTTCTATAAGTTCAAGGATCCTAAGAGGGTGCTCAGCATTGCCCTGGCTTTATCAGGAGCGGCATTGCTAGTTGCGACAATAGTAAAACCTGACCTGGATGTCAGACAGAAGATCCTTCTTGCAATCGGATCTTTGCTCCTGTGTCTTCCTTTTGTATCAGGCAGACTCAAAATCAAGCCCGCAAAAAAGACCAATGAGACAGTAAAAGACACTAAAGGATTCTTCGCCGGCACGGTCCTCATGGCATTCATCACCGGACTTCTGATCCCGTCTTCGGTAATAGCATCCTCACCTTACGATTTCATTGATATCACCGCGTCGGTAAGTCCGATGACATATATTTGGAATTCGATTTTGTTATCTTTTGGCAGCTGGGTATTGTGGGGTGGTGTTTTCTATTTTTTCATGAGCGCGAAAATGAAATCTGTCTTTTGCAGGGCAATATGGATAATAAGCGGCTGTTCCGTAATTAACTATATGTTGTTCGGAAAGAATCTCGGTACGCTTTCTTCTGCCCTTCTTTATGACAGGGGACTTTCCTTCCGGCTGACCGAATACATCGTAAATTCAGTAGCAGTTACTGCTGGTGCCGTGCTTTTGTATTTCATTTATTCAAGATTTTGCAAGATCACCAAGGCAGTTCTCATTGTAGGGATCCTCTCTGTATTTTCGATAGGAGTTCTGAACATCCCAACCATACTCATTCCATATAACTGGTATAAAGGCACAGCCGGGAACACCTCGGAAGAACCCTCCATACCATTAAGCAAAAACGGTAAAAACGTTATGGTCATAATGCTTGACCGTTCAATCGGCACGCAGGTTCCGTATATCTTCAATGAGAAACCTGAACTGCTCGAAAAGTATGACGGTTTTACATACTACGAGAATACTATTTCTTACAGTTCAAGTACGATCACCGCATCTCCTGCGTTGTTTGGAGGATATGATTATACTCCCGAGAAGATCAACGCAAGAGCTGATGACAGTCTTGCAAGCAAACAGGACGAAGCACTGAAAGTAATGCCTGTTCTGTTTGGAAGCAATGGTTACAAAGTAACCATCTGTGATCCTTCTCTTGCCGGTTATAAAGATATTCCGGACCTGTCTGTTTTCGACGGCCTTCCTAACACCAGCTGCTACATTACAGACGGAAGATTTGGTTTCGGCTCTGACAGCGAAGCCATAGGTGATGCCACAATGCGGATGAACGAGTTACGTAACCGCAACTTATTCTGCTATTCACTTATGAAAATCTCTCCTGTTGTTTTACAGGAAACTCTCTATAGCGGCGGCAGTTATAACGAAGCATTATCAGCGAATGATGATTCTGCATCAAATTACAACACTTCACCCGTTCAGTATGTTATCGGAAATTCGATCAGCACCGGTTATTATTGCGAATTTATGGATGCTTATTCAGTGCTTACCAGTTTACCGTCCATCACGGAGATTTCTGATGGTTCCGAAAACACTTTCCTAATGTTTACCAACTATACAGCCCATTCATCTTGTCTTTTGCAGGAACCGGATTATGTGCCCGTAATGAATGTTGATAACACTGCTTATGATGTCAACATGGTTTCCCGTTACACTGTCGACGGTAAGACTATGGATATGAGCGACTATCATCAAGTAATGCTGTATCACGTAAACATGGCATCTTTCATCAAACTCGGAGAATGGTTTGATTATCTGCGTGAGAATGGTGTCTACGACAACACAAGGATCATTATCGTTGCCGATCACGGTTTCGAAATCAATCAATTCGATATTTCCTGCAACGGCCGGGATCTGGAATCCTTTATGCCTCTTCTCATGGTAAAAGACTTCAATGCGACAGGGTTTACCACATCCTCTGAATTCATGACAAATGGAGATACTCCTGCGATCGCTACTGAGGGTCTAATAGATAACCCAATTAATCCGTTTACGAATAATCCGATTACATACAACGGAAAACAAGGAACGCAAAATGTCATTTACTGTAGAAAATATGATGTGGAAGACAATCCAGGAAATACTTTCCAGCCCGGTTCATGGTATGCCTTCTTAGGTGGAGATCCGCACGATGCGGCAAACTGGGAGTATTTGGGAGATTACTGATACTACATTTTTAACACCTAATCTGAAGTTTATTAGTATTTTTTCTTAAATCTATCCCGTTATTAATATCCGTTCAAAAACAGTATACTTATGTAAGAAAAGGCATTCATTGCGCTTGACGCAATCTGCCGGAAGGGGATGTTTTGTTTATGAATACATTTTCTGAGAAACTCACCGAAAACGTCAGCAAGGTCATTGTCGGAAAAGATAAGCAGATAGAGCTTTTGCTTGTATCTCTCCTCGTAGGAGGACACGTACTGCTCGAAGACGTTCCCGGAACAGGAAAAACAAAGACTGCAAAAGCACTTGCCCAGTCACTTGATCTCGACTTCAAGCGCGTGCAGTTCACGATAGACCTCCTGCCATCAGACCTTACCGGCATCAACTTCTTCGACCGTGAAGCTAACTCTTTTGTATTCAGAAAAGGTCCTGTTTTCACAAACATACTTCTTGCAGATGAGATCAACCGTGCCACGGCAAGAACACAGTCGAGCCTTCTTGAGTGCATGGAAGAAAAACAGGTAACGGTCGACGGCGACACAAGAAAACTCGACCTTCCCTTCCTCGTTATCGCAACACAGAACCCTGTCGAATCACAGGGTACATTCCCTCTTCCCGAAGCGCAGCTCGACCGCTTCCTCATGATGCTCAAGATGGACTATCCGACCCACGATGAGAGCATCTCGATCTTAAAGAGATTTGCGACGGAAGACCCGCTCGATACGCTCACTCCCGTGGCTACAAAAGAAGAGATTTTCGAGATGCAGAATCAGGTCAAGAACGTATTCGTATCCGATCTTCTTTACGACTATGCAGCCAAGATCATCGAAGAAACAAGAGAGTCGACGGATATCGCAGTAGGAGCAAGTCCGCGTGCGCTTCTCGCATTCGTATCCGCTGCCAAAGCACTGGCATTCATCCGCGGAAGGAATAACTGCATACCTGACGATTTTAAAGAACTCGCAGTACCCATACTCGCTCACCGCCTCACGATCCGTTCACACGGAGCTCTTTCCAAAGACGGCAAATTCATATCAAAGCGTGATACCGCTGCAGGCATCATTAACGGAATACTCGGCAGAGTTCCCTGCCCCACGGAAGACTTCAGCACTAACAAATAAGATGGAACTACTGGTACTCGTAGGAATACTTTTCGCGCTGTTTATAGCAGAGATAATCTACTATCGTATTCACGCGCTCGAAAACCTTCACCTAAAAGTCGAATTCTCCAAAGATGTCGCGCAATTCGGTGAAGACATAGAACTGGTCGAGATTGCGGAAAACAAGAAGAGACTCCCTCTGCCCTTCATCATTCTTAAGTTCGAAGCACCGCGCGAGATCAAGTTCTATGACATGGAAAATACATCAACGTCAGACCTGCTCTACCGCACGGACATGCTCACCATGAAAGCATTCTCCAAGCACACGCGCCGCATAAAAGCACAGTGCACGAAGCGCGGCTATTATGTTTTCCCGAGAGTCGGAATAACCACTTCCGACCTGCTTCTCGTAGAACATTTCACCACGGATTTTCAAAACGAATCCCACCTCACCGTTCTTCCCGAAGTACTGGATACAGAACAAATGCAGATGCTTACTTCAGTAACGTTAAGTGAACTTCAGTGCAGAAGAACCCTTCTTACTGATCCTTTCACTCTTGCCGGCATCCGCGAATACGGTCCCAACGATCCGATGAACATCATCAACTGGAAAGCAAGCGCAAGGACAGGCGAACTGATGGTAAACCAGAACGCATCCACCTGCGCGCAGAAGGTCCATATCTTCGTTAATCTCGAGTACTACAACACAAAGCATTCCACGTCACTTCTCGAGAAATCGATAAGCCTTGCTTACACATATCTCATCGGACTTGCAGAACTCGGAATCCCCGCCTCGATATACACCAACGGCGCGGATGTCATATCAGGAGCACCTGTTGTTTCAGAGACGGATCTCGGTTCTGCCACACTCGATGAACGCGCAATAATGCTCGCCAGGATAGACCTGAAAAATCCCGCTCATTCTTTTGCAGAAACGCTCGAAAAATATATCCGCGCAACTGAAAGAGATGACTTTATAGTAATCATCTCACCCCAGTACAACGGAGATTTCAGGCCGCTTCTTACAGAGATAAAATCACGCCGGCCTTCTCTTTTCTGGCTCATGCCTAGCTACAGGACAACGCCTGATGCAGAGCCCGAACCTGAAATCGCTCATTCTTATATGAGATGGGAGGTGCGCGGAAATGACTGACATAAGAGATATCTACTCCACACGCCAGACGACCAAAGACATTGAAGGAAACAATGTAATCACCGTGCGCGACAGCCTTCTTGCCGAGTGCCTGTTATCGATCATCATGGGCATCACTCTGCTCTCATGCCTGGTGGTATTAAGGAGCTACATAGACATCATCGACGTCAGCATGTATATGCAGTTCGTGCCGCTTCTGATGACTGTTGTTCACGTGCTTATCAGAAGGACCACGATCAAATCGCAGTTCCTGATATTCATTCTTCATGTTATATCTGATGTGCTGTTCTTCTTCGCTGTCACCAGCATTCCTGTTCTCCAGTTCGGAAACAGCATTGCAAACAAGGTTTATCTTGGCGCGATACTTATTGCATTTACACTGTTCTCACTGTTCTACAGATTAAAGCCGGCGTTTACTGCCTCAGACCATGAATTCATAGTCTTCCCTGCAGTAATCCATATAGTCTTTTACCTGCTTTATGTGGTTGCAGATCAGGAGAAGTATTCCCGCAACATAATCATCCACGCGGTAATAATCGCCGTGCTCTTTATAGTCATGCGCCAGATAGCTGTTTTCGACGCCAAGTTCTATCATTCGATACACAAATCTTCCAAGCCGATGGCCCTTCTCAGAAAGCAGAACAACAAGACGATAGCAGGGCTTCTGGCCATCATCACGGTAGCTTTGCTTGCACTCACCGTATTCCCCATCGACTGGCTGTCAAATATCCTCCTGACAGGCATAAAAGTTATCGGCGGTTTCATTGTTTTCCTGATCTCAGCAATAGCAAAGTTTTTCAAGGATGATTCCACAGTCACCATTCCGATGCAGGTAGCTGAACTTTCAGAACAAGGGGGCGAGATAAATCCTTATCTTGAGATCTTCGGAAGAATGCTCGCATTTCTTTTCCTGACCGTTGTACTGATCCTCATCATTAACGCGATCCGTATCCTTATCAGGAATGCTCCGAGATTCAAGAAAGAAGAAGTCGACGAATCCGGCGCTCTCACCGACACTATCGAAGACATCCGTCCCGAAAAGAGATCCTTCACAACAAAAGGCCTCAACTTCGGCACAGGCCACGAACGCCGCATAAGAAAACAGTTCTACAACAAGACACGCAGGGCCATGAAAAAGGGTCTTCCCGTCTCAAATTCATCCACACCCGGACAGATCGAAAACGTCCTGCTCTCTGCCGGCGACCGTGAGATCTCCGAGCTCAGAAAAGAGTACGAGAAAGTGCGTTACGGCAAGAACTGAATTTAATACAAATAGTAGCGGGGTGCCTTAAAATCGAGACACCCCGTTTTCAATCTTCTCTTCTATTCCCTATTACTCAGTGATGAGCGAATATGCTGATATCTTTTTGATCCTGCTAGACAGTGCATATACCAGAATGTAGGATATGATGACCCCGAAAATAATGACTGATATGAACATCCACGGATCAGCTACCATGTTGCTCTTTGAGACACCGAAGGCACTTAAGAGTATCGTCAGGAAGCCATTGGCATTCAGAATGCCGACTACCGCACCGATACTGATTCCGGCTGTAATTGCCGGCATCAGTGAAAGAGAAAGCTCAGTCCTTAACTGGTTGCTTGTAAAGCCCAAAGCTTTTTTGATGCCGAGTTCTTTCTGGTTCTTGATGATGATCGTCTTTATCAGGAGCATCATCGTGAGCCATATGACCATAACGGATACGAGAACAAGAACTATGCAGATTACTCTGGACATGGTAATGATAGGATCATTTCCGTTAGCAAGTTCCGTGCAGTAATTCAGATATACTCTGAGTCTGTCTCCAAATACATCCTCTATGCTTTCGACCACTTTCGTTGCCTTGACCGGGTCGGAGTTTTCGACATTAACGTATATATCTCCCTTAAAGCACTCGTGTCCGAGATGGTTAGCGCCCTCCTCATTCATCATGACAAACAGGCCATAGTTTTCTGTCCCCTGACCGAATCCGGTTACAGTATATTCAAAGCTTGAAGCCCCGGATGTAAGGACTATCATGTCGCCGATCATGATCCCTCTGTTCTCGGAAAGCTTCTTGCCGATTACGATCTCATCGTCATATTGAGGAAGTCTTCCTTCGAGAAGGTTAACATCAGGAATCGAGTTCCAGTCTTCAGCTACTTCTATCTGAACACTGTTTCCTTCATAAGCTGCCGAGAATGAATCTTTCCACCAGACATCAGCAACATATGGCAGATCAGATATTTCATAGATCGGATCATCATCATTTACGCTTACCCAGATATCCGAATAGTTGTCCGTCAGGAGCTTTTGAAGATTAACAGGCTCAACGCCGATGTTGTATCCGACAAAGACTGCCATGGCGAGGCTTATTCCGATCGCACTCATTACAACAGTAACAAGAATATTCTGTTTCTTTGCAGCAAAAGAACTCTTCAAAGCCATAAGCCAGACCAAAGGTCCTGAAGAAGTCTCCAAGGAGACAACATTTCTTTTGAAGGTGTGGCTCTTAAGGCCGAATCTCAATGCGATTACCGGATCTAATGACTTGATCGAACTTGTTGATTTCAGTGCCACAAGGAACGAAGATCCTATGATCACGATTAATGTAATGATAAGTGACACCGGATCAAAAGGGTGTTCCCATGACATATATGCAATGGATCTTAATGCCACCTCAAGAGGTGAGATTATAAGATAGATAAGGCCTGTGCTTATGACACATCCGATTCCGGCCGTAATAACAAATTCGAGTATATGCGCAGTCCTGATCTGGTGCGCTGTATATCCGAGTGCTTTTAATGCTCCGATATTTGTGATGTTCTGTTCGATACTGTTCGTGATCCTGAAGTAGATTACTATCAGGACAACCATCGTGATGATGATCGCAAAAGCGCAGAAGAATACAGAGATGATGTTGATCATCTGGGTATACATGAGCTTCAGTTCATTAATTGAATTGACTCCTGATACGATACCTCTTGAATCGAACTCGTTACAGATCTTGTTATATTCTTCGTCGATATCCACTCCGTCCGCAAGCTGAAAGACGATCTGATCGATCGGTCTCGCATTTTCATTGTTGATCTCGCTTAAGGTAACCGGATCCACATAGAATATCTCATAAAGAGAAATACTTTCATAAAATCCCGCAACAGTGAATGTCCTTTCTCTTCCGTTTATCTTCAGAGTGATCTCATCACCAAGTCCGTAAGCACCCTTGAAGATCTCCTGATTGTAGAGCCTGGACATGTAGATGGGCTCATCCACAACATCACCGTACAGATCGACAAACTGAGGCCTGTCTATCTCGCCCCACTCGCCGTAAGCTGCGTAACCATAGGTGCCGTTGACATTATCCATCGCATTTTTATTGTCCGGATCAATATCATCTCTTACGATCTCCGTGGCCAGATATGTCGCAGGGACAAGTTCGTAGTTATCCACTTCCGGCAAGGAAGAGATATACTCAACGATCGCATCTCTTTCTTCCTTGTCATAAGAAGCAACATATACCATGAGGTCAGGTGAATTGAGTTCTTCCACCTTTCTCTCAAACTGAGAGTTGTATCCTGATACAAGCATAAGTCCTATCTGCATCATGAATGACGACAATATGACGATCAGAAGGAAGCTGACCATGTGGGACATGTCCTTGCGGAAGTTTGCTTTAAGCAGTTTTCCTAACATTTCTTACCATCCCATCTCCGTGAGGAAACTGCGTAACTTGTCATGGCGTGCGCGGTCACCCGAAACATAGGGACCGAGATCACACTCTCCGCTGATAGTACCATCTTTAAGATATATGATCCTGTTTCCTCTTCTTGCGGATTTCATATCGTGAGTGACCATAAGGATCGACTGACCTTTATTGTTTACGTCAGTCAATACATTCAACACCTGATCAGAAGACGAGCTGTTCAGAGCTCCCGTAGGCTCATCCGCAAACACCATGTCAGGTGAGTTGATAATTGCACGGACGATACCTACTCTCTGTGCTTCACCGCCGGAGAGCTGGTTCGGGAACTTGTTCCAGAGCTTGGGTTCAATGCCGACCTGCTTCAGAAGATCTTTGGCATTTGCATTAAGCTTTCTTTTGTTCTGACCTGTCAGAAGACCTGCTGTAAGGACGTTGTCCAGAACGCTCATAGAATCCATGAGATATACCTGCTGGAAAACGAATCCGCAGTGCTTTCTTCTGAAGATGGCCAATTGGTCACTGTTAAATTCTGTTATGTTTCTGTCTGAGAAATAGACTTTTCCAAGGCTTGCCTTATCCATTCCTGACAATGCATATAGAAGTGTCGATTTACCTGCACCGGAAGATCCCATGATGACAGTAAAGTCACCTTCGTAGATCTCCGTGTCCAGATTCTTTATGACATGCTGCATTACACCGCCTGAGGAAAAGCTCTTACAAAGTTTCTCAGTTCTGATAATGCTTTTCTTAGGCATACTTCTTTTCCCTTACCTTGCGAATAATACTTACTACAACAATAATAACAACGATTGCACCGACAGCAGCGATAACATATACAATGTTAAATGAAGGTGCTGTCTCAGCTTCAAGCTCAACGGGTACCGGCTCACTTACTGTAAGCTTGATCATTTTAGTTAATTCATATGACTTACCGTCGATATCCTCATAAGTAATCTTAACTTTAACATCATCTGAGCCTGCCGAAGCGCCTTTCAAAGAAAGATCGATAGTTGAGTTTGCACCCTTTTCGAGATTGCCGACGATGGTATCAGCTTCGTTGATCGTATCACCTGCAACACTGACAGCCACATTATAGATATCAGTCTTGCCTGTGTTGTTGAGCTTCATCGAAAAACTCGTTTTGCTGCCGATCTCAATATCACTCTTTGTGAGTTTCAAGTCAGACACGGAAAGTTCAGGTGTCTGATAGATGGGAACTACGATCTCTGAAGAATCCTGGAAGTACATCTTGTCCCTGTCTTCGAACTCATAACTTACTGTCAGAGTGTAAGGCTTGGGAGCAAGATCGCTTCTTGTAGCCATCTTAACAGTAACATCGAATTCTTCTTCGTCTTCAACTGTATCCACATAATAGACATTGGTTCCGGATACAGGATACATCTCATTGTCTTCGCTCGTGAATGCGATCTTAATGTTGTAAAGATGAGTATCTTCTGATTCATTTATGAAATGAACTGTCAGGTCGAACTCATCACCTGCATTGACTCTGTCCTTGCTGATCTCACTCCCCGTGACGATAAGTCTGGGGGTGTAGAAATCCGCACGTACCGTCTGACTGAACTGTGCAAGTCCCGATAGGCCGGCAACTGCCACTGCTGCGCTTGCTGTTGCAGTAAAGATCTTGGTTAATAACGTTTTCATGTGGTTCTATCTCCGTTTCCATTTTTAGTTATCACGGAGATTCTACAAAAAACAACCTTAACTGACTTTGCGCCAACCTTAAGATAAGATTAATTTTTCAGACGATCTTAAAAAAGAGTCTTACACGAAGGCCCTTATCGGCATTGGCAACTTCAAGGTCACCGCCCATCTTTTCCATAAGCTCATAAGCTATGGCAAGTCCCAGTCCTGAACCGGGCTTTCCTTTTGCATTCTCGCCTCTTCTGAACCTCTTGGTGATCATGGGGATCTCGTCATTTGAGACACCACCGCCTTCATCGGTAAAGGAAACCACCAGATAGTCATCTTCAATATGTGATTCGAGATGTATCTTTGTCCCGGCATATTTATAGGAGTTAAAGATTATATTATTAACGACCTGGGTAACTCTCAAAGGATCGCACATTATGATGCATTCCTCGACATTCCTGCCCGTTACCAGATCCATGTGATCCGCATCTCTTATTATCCTGTCAAGGATCCTGCTCTCCTGTTCAGACGTTTCCACATTGAGTTCGTTGAGCTCTGTCAGGGTCTCGGTAAACAGATCAGATACCATGGCATCAATGTTGTCAGCCTTGGTGACGATGGAACCCAGCCTTTCTTTTGACTTCGGGTCGGTACTCTGAGCTTCCAAAAGCTCGCCCAAAGCCTTGATAGATGCGACAGGAGTCTTGATGTCATGAGACAACTGGGACACCAGTTCCATCTTGCTTCTTTGAGCTTCATACTCCTTCTGTTTTGCTTCGCTGAGCTCGCTCCTCATGATGTCAAAGCTCTCGGTAAAGCTTCCGAAGATATTTCCCCTGTCCATCTTGAGAGGCTTGTCGAGATCTCCGGATGCAATATCGGAAGCAAATTCCTTAAGGTCTTCAAAAGGTTTAATGATGTTTCTGTAAACCCATAGAAGGAACAGTGCGATAAGCAACGCCTCTGCAAGAGCCACTATGATAAATCTTCTCTCATAGTTTTTCTGAGTCTCGCTTCTCATTGAGGTAAAGTCATTGCTGATCAGGAGTTTTCCGACTACTTCGCCGTCAACCTTAATATCTCTTATCGTATATCTTTCCGATGTTGCGCGGCCCAGATCTTCAGGCATCCCCGTTTCAGTCCTGACAAGGATCCTGCCGTCGTTATCCATAACTTCATAGCTGATGCCTTCTATTTGCGGGACAATGGATTTATTTTTGGCATTGACATTATCCCAGTCTGCTGACAATTCATTCAAAAGCCCGTTTACTACCGTATTATCAAGGTAGCCTGCCGATGCCTGTTTTCCATAGTTCAGGAAAAGAACCGGAATTATAAGGATGACAGTCAGCATGACAGCAAGCAGGACAAAGCGTTTCTTCATTATCCTTCCGCCTTAAAAAGATATCCTCTGCCGCGTGCAGTCTTTATGTATACCGGTTCATTGGGATCGTCTTCGAGCTTTTCCCTTAAGTGTCTTATGTGCACGTTTAACGTGCCGTCGGAAACAAAGCTGTCATCCCATACATTATTGAAGATCTCTTCCTTGCCGATGACCTTGTTTCTGTTATTTGCGAGATAAGTCAGAAGCTTATATTCCATGGCCGTAAGAGATACCTCATTGCCGGCCTTGAAGACTATGCCTGAACCGATATCTATCTTTATGTCTCCGAAAATCAGTACGTTACCGGATTTCTTTTCCGTGGATTCGTATCTGTTAAGGACAGCCTTGACCTTCGCGAAAAGAACGTTAAGCGAATAGGGCTTAGTGATATAGTCATCGCCTCCGATATTCAAAGCGACGACCATGTCATCATCAGATGATCTTGCGCTTATGAAAAGGATCGGACAGTTTATAGTCTCTCTTAAAGTCTTGCAAAGAGAGAAGCCTGATGCATCGCCGAGATTGATATCGAGCAGAATGACACCCGCCTCATTATCCTTGAAAAAATCCAAGGCCTCCTGAGACGTGAGAACATATTTAGAACTGATTCCCATCATGTTGAAATATTCAGATGTGGATTCAGCGAGTTCCTTTTCATCATCAATGATCAAAACACTATATTTCATGGCAAAAGTATATCACTTTAATTTTCAGACAAATACATATTTGCGTTTCAGGACAAATATAATGCAAAGATCAACAACGAGAAACTGCCGATAGTCATTTTCTCTGACCATAAAAGGTACTGGAACGCATTCAAGCCGATCACTGATGAACTCGAAGCAAGACACCAGAAGGCCGTCTATCTTACATGTTCCAAAGACGATCCCGCATTGAGCGCAAAATACGAATACATTACTGCCGAATATTTAGGTGAAGGAAATTAAGCTTTCAGTGACTTTATGCAGACTTTTTGTTGGTATAACTTGACGTTGTACCCTTAAACTACGCCTTAATCCATATCAAATGATCAGAGGCCGCCTCATCTGTTTTGAGACAGCCCCTGAATTAATTAAGGATTTAACCTTAAGGTTATTTCTTCTTTTTGCCCTCCGGAGCAGCGTCACTTTCCACGCCTTCTCCGATCCTTGCCTTAGCATCCTTTATGAAGCTTGCCACAATGAGGATCATTACGATTCCGATCGGGAACGCAGCGATGATGGATACCGTCTGAAGGTTAGCCATCGTTCCTTCTGAAAAGATCAAAGCGATAGGAAGCATGATAAGAAGCACTGCCCAGAAGAGCTTCATCTTCTTGCTTGCTGTCTCTTCACCTTCTATGTTTTTGTAGCTGTAGTTTGAAGCAACCATCGTGATGCTGTCGAAAGATGTTGCGTAGAAAGCGAACATTGCGAGAGCAAGTACTACAAGGAACACAGGTGCCAAAGGAAGCTGGTGGATGATGTCGATGATGGTCTGATAGAGATCGTCACCGTTTGCATGATACTGAGCTACAGCATCGAATCTTCCGTGAACCTTAAGGCCAAGACCGAAGTTACCGAGGATGATAAATGAGATCAATGTACTTGCTGTACCGAAGATGTAAGATCCCATGATTACCTGCTTGATCGTTCTGCCGCGGCTGATCATGCCCATGAAGAAAGGAGCTGCAACGCACCATACCATCCAGTATGCCCAGTAGAAGATCGTCCAGTTCTGTGCAAATCCTGCTTCAGTTCTGGTCGCATCTGTCCATGTGGAAAGGCCGAAGAAGTTCTGGACCATGTTGCCGAGTGATGTAACACCTGTCTCTATGGAGAATCTTGCCTCACCGCCCAGAATGAATACGTAAGCAAGGAGTATTCCAAATAAGATCATGCAGATCTTGGAGAGCATGTTAACGCCCTTAAGACCGTTCATTACTGATGTAGTATAGATTCCGCAGACTACGATGAGGATTCCGATAGATACATACTTAGATGCTTCAATGCCAAAGAGGTTTGTGAGGATCATTGAAAGCAAGGGAGTAGCGATCGAGAAGGTTGTTGCTGTACCTGCGATGAGAGCGATAACTGCAAGGATATCAATTACCTTACCGAGAACACCGTCAGTGTGCTTGCCGAGAATAGGTCTGCATGCTTCTGAATACTTCTGCTTGTGGCAGCCTCTTACGTGAAGCATGAAGCCGAAAGCAGCTGCGAGAACAGCATAGAAGCTCCACGGGATAAGGCTCCAGTGATAAAGCGGGAATGTTGCTGCCCACTCGTTAATATCGCCGAATCCCATCACATGTGCATCTTCGTAATAGTAGATCCATTCGCAGAAGGAATAGAAAAGGATATCTGATGCAAGACCGCATGTGAATACCATTGCGCCCCATGAGAAAAAGCCGTACTTCGGCTTTTCGCCCTGTTTACCTATAGTGATATTTCCGATTTTTGAGAAAGCAAGCCAGAGTGATACAAGGAAGAATCCCAAACCGATAATGAGATAGTATACTCCGCACCTGTCTCCCAAAAAGCTTCTGATCACTTCCAGTGCAGCTGTGGAATTCTCAGGTGCGATAATGAAATATGCGCACAGAATGAGAATACAGCCGAAAGGAATGAATGTCGTAAACGGATCGATCTTCCTTTTGCTCACTTCTTTCGCAACACTTTTACCTGCCATAACAACTCTCCTCTGTATTTTTATAATGCGAATCAATTTTTGTCAGTTCTTCAAAACTGTCGATCTCAAGGATGTCCTCCCGGTTCATTATCCTGATTCCAAGTCTGAACCTGTCCGGATGAAGGAACATAGGAATATCATCCCAGTAAACGTCGTGATTTTTCTTTGTCTCAAATTCGAGTTCAAGAAGTTCTTTAAGTGTGCGGCCGTCTTCTGCACTCCATCTTGAGACGCTGTATAACTGCCATCCGTGCTCGCCGCCTGTTCTGGAACATGAGGTTACCACGCCGTCTTCGACTTCCATGAGCCATTCATCAGTATGGCCTTCACTCCATACGGCGTTGTAGCCTGACAGTGTGAAATGAGGTTCCAGTATCTTCCCGTTATAGATGATCTGGTCACCGTCCAGGATGATGCTGTCTTCAAGATGTTCACGTGCGGCATAAAGCGAACTGATGTTATTACATGTATCGTAAAAAGGATTCTCGATAAGAGTCACTCCTGACTCTTCTGCCCACTTATAGAATTGTTCCTTAAGGTAACCGACGACAACATAGATCTCGTTGATGCCGTTATTTCTTAACGAGCTGACTACGGAATCGATCATTCTTGTTCCGTTAACCTTTATCAGAGGCTTAGGTGTGTCAAAAGTAACAGGCTGCATTCTCTTTCCGATGCCGGCAGCCATTATGACAGCTCTCTTAACTGTATTCACTCCGTCACTCAATTCCGTATTTACCTCCGATAAGTTCTTTTGCATATCTGAAGTATTCTTTTGCATAACGGTACTGGCGGAGGCTGTATTCACCGAACTCCACACCTAACATCTGCTTATATTCGCACCAGTTGGACCAGAGAAGTCCGCACATGGCGATGTAGCAGTATATCTTTGCTCTCGTCTCAACATCACAGTTGCCCTCAAAATACAGGTCAATGAGGTGGTCGCATTCCTGCTTATCGTAAAGGCTGTATATGCAGAACATCGCTATGTCAACATGCGGATCCTGCATGCCTGAATATTCCCAGTCAATGAGCAACACCTTACTGTCTGCTCCATCGCGAGATAAGAAAAGGAAGTTATCAGGTACGGCATCGATGTGTGTCAGGCACAGGTCTTTTTTGAGACTGTCAACGAAAGAACGGAGTTTATAGACATTCGCTTTTGTCTCGTTGTAATCGCCATATACGGAGGGCTTTCCCTCTCTTAATGATTCATAGAATTCAATATGCCCGAAAATATCGAATGAATGGTTAACGGATAACTTCAGATCATGGAATTCACGGAGCCTTTTCATGCAGCGCGCAATGTCGGATTCGGAAGCAGGATCGCATACTCTTATCGACTCGAGAAAATCAGTAATCTTATATCCGTTATCGGGATTGATATAGACAGGCTCATTGCTGAGATCAAGACCTGAGATTACACTGTAAACCTCTGCTTCCTGTTTACGGTCGATCAGCTTATCAGTGCCTTCACCCGGGATCCTCATAACATACTTTGAACCCTTTACGGTGAATACAAACGACCTGTTGGTCATTCCTTTTTTCAGTGTTTCAAGATTGGTGATCTCATTTTCATTGCAGCCGAAAACTTCGGAGATCGTGCGGATGGCATCTGATTTTAACTGGCTGGATTTGGAATCCGTGTTCCTGAGCTGTTCGTATGTATTGATCTCGACATATCCATTGCTGTCGATCATTTTGGCAGCAAGGATCAGCTTATCGTTATTGACCAGGGTGCTTTCCCAGAAATCATTCGGATGAGTCTCGTCCATGAGCTTCAGGTTCTCTTTGACAGCTTCAGTTTCGGGTTCGATGAGATATGCGATACCGACCATCTCGTTTCCCTTGCCGCTCTTACGGTCTACTACGATCTCATTTTTTCTGTTGACACGGACGATGCTTTCAGGTGCGATCTGATTGCTGAGCATGTACCACGAATGGAGTTCAACTTTGCTGAAAGGATTTTTCGCGCACCAGATATCACATGGAACGATGTACGAATTATTTATCTTATTACGGACTAGATTCAATGAATGAAGATTGTTCTTCCTGAAGTAATCGCTGTTAACCGTAAGCTTTACGCCGTATTTGTCGATCAGATACTCGAAGCTTTCCTTCATGAACCCGATAACTACCGTAATATCATTTACGCCGGCCACGTGAAGCTGCTTTATGAGACGCTCGATAAGTCTCTCACCGTTAACCTCGAGCAAGGCCTTGGGGAATGACATATTTACGGGAACCATTCTCATTCCGGAACCTGCTGCGAGTATAATCGCGTTCTTTGGAGAATTCTTTGCGATAAGGGATTCCGCTTTATCTGTAAGCTGATTCAGATTATTAAGATAACCACCGGCATTCAGGTCTTTGAGAGTCTTATTTACTTTCCCCAGAGAATAGCCTGTAGTCTCAGATAACACCCTCTGGTTTATGAACGGGGTGTTCATCAGTGACTTCAAAATATCCGATTCGATGACGTTCATGAACAGTTTCCTTTTTATTCTCGTGAACAGATTGGTCGAAAAAATAGACTCACGCGAGTCTATGCCAATGATATCGATAATTAAATATATGTCAATAATTTAAACGCATATCGCTGATAAAATCACGTTTCTTCCACCCTAAAAATTACTTACTGAAATTGGATATCACATTTTCAGTAAGTAAAAATGGGCGAAAATTAAGCTTCACATGAGTCCATATTACTTACTGAAAACTAAAAATGCATTTTTAGTAAGTAAATATATGATTGAAGAGGCTTCAATCCACCCTAAAATTACTTACTGAAATCCAGGAATGCGTTTTCGGTAAGTAAAATCTGAAGAGTAACACCCTGAGAAGTACATATTTTACTTACTGAAATCGAAAAACTAATTTTCAGTAAGTAATGACCTCATTAAAAATCTCCCTGTAATTCCGGAATCCTATTTCCCCCTAGCAAATCCCTAAACATATTACACTCTATTACACTTTATTTACTAATTAATAAAATATATTTGTAGTTTTACTTGTGTTTTGTACCATAAATAAGGTATAAAGGGGTAACTTGCAGGACAAACTTCATCTTTACCGTACTGATAAGGAGAGTAGAAAGAATGAGCCTCGATTTGAAGAAGACCTATATGAAACGGGCAACAGGAATGCTCGTTGCGATCATGTGCGTTGCCCTGATCCCTATGGTCAGCCTGGCTTCCGGATTTACGCCCTTATACGAACCCGAACCTGTAACATTTGCAACCGATCTTGCATTCTATGCAGGTGCTTTCTCGACCGCTGTTACTGCTTCGATCAATCCGACAGCCACTATGGCGATTTTGGCTATTCTGGGAGCTTTTGAAAATGCTGCAATATATTCTCCCGATTCAGTCACGCTCTGCAATATAGCAGACTTCCTGAACGGAATACCGATCATAAGAGAAGTGGGAAAGCTCCCCATCGCAAACCCTTACGCTGCAGTATTCCTTACGCTGATTGCCGCAGCGCTGATCGTAGTCCATTCCTTTGCCGAATCCAAGATGGTATCGGAAGAGACCATCGACAAGCTCGATAAATTCGTCGGATATATCTGCACAGTATCCATAACACTTCTGCCTTTTGTTACCAATGAAGCGTTGGAAGCGGATCCACCGGGAGTTAAAGGTGATCCTTTGTTATCACGCACAGTTACGCTTTTAGCTGAGCCGGATAAAGTTACATCGACAAGCTGGTCTACGTATGTTCTCGCAGGCATCACCATAATTGCGATAACGGTCATCTATTACTGTACCTATACATGCATGGATAACTGGGAGGTCATCGTGGCAGCGATCCCGGTCAAAGGCACGAGCCTTATCTGGCAGATCATTAAGGCTTTCATTCACATGATCCTCGTGATCCTTCAGATCTTCGCACCGGTCGTAAGCTTCATCGTAAGCATCCACCTTGCAATTGCGGGTGTAATACTTTTCAGGATCCTTAAGAGAGTTTCACAGTACTACAAAGACGTTTATATCTATACTGTTTTAAGGAAGATCTTCAAGCGCAACGATCCGATTCCGAGAGTCGAAAAGCATGTTCCTAGAAAGCTTAGAAAGCTCTATCCGATGATGCAGGCAGCAATGTCAGTCTATACATTCCACGGCTACGCACGTCTTGCAAAGCGCTCCAGGATCTGGCTCATCAAGGATGGCGATACGATAGATCTCATCTATAACAGATTATTCCGCAAGCCTTATATCATCTCCTGGAATGAACTGCGCGAAAAGCATGAGGGCAAGCCTGTTTACATTGAGCAGTGCGCAAGATTTTTGAGGATCAGGACAGAAGACAGAAAGCTCGAGCTCATAATGTCCACACGTTATAAACCTGATGTACCCTTCCTTTCCGAGATGCTTGATCTTAAGGATTTCGAACCGGTTAAGCAGGAAATCAAGGAAACTAAAAAACTGAACCGCAAGCTCCGCCGAAAGAACAAAAAGGCGGCTGCAGATCCGGTCTGATAAATAATTTTTGGAAGAAGGTTTTTATGAAACATTCAGCTAAGAAAAGGATCGAAGAGGAGAAAAAGATCGCCCGCAGAAAGCGCACTCTCAGATGGAGCTTCGTAGCGGGATTAATACTCTTGATCCAGGCCATAGCATCCGGCTTCTTATTCTACAGTGCATGCAAGCTCGGAATGTTCCCTACATGGATGCTCTCGATCCTCGCGGGTGTTCTCATAATCCTGCTGCTGGTCAGTACTTTGCTTCTTATCGCAGGAAAGAAAGAAAACCTTGCCAGGAACTTCAGAAGATTCACAGGCATAATCCTTGCTGCAGTCATGACGGTTACCTCCGTTTATATCGGCAACATGTTCGGCACTGTGAATAACACCATCGAAAACATTACTGTTACAGAGACAACGGCACCCGTTGAAGAACAGGAAGACGTGGCTGCCGTAATGAACGTTTATGTTCTTAACAGCAATACGGCTGAGAGCCTTGCCGACTGCAAGGACTTAAAGTTCGGCGTTATCGGCAGCAACGACGGTCCTGCATCTTTTGCGGCAGTAACAAAACTTAAAGCAGAACTCAATCCGCAGCTTAAAGTTACAGACTATAAGAATTTCAATTTGCTGGGAATCGACTTCTATCACGGAGATATTCAGGTTGCGATCATCAACGATACCAACTTAAAACTCCTCAAAGAGACACAGCTTTTCGCAAACTGGGCAGACTATACGAAGCTGATCGCAGAGATCAAGATCTCCACTCCAGAACTCGCAACTGCCGAAGCCAACAACCCTTACGGCAACTACGATAAGCCCGTTGAGATCAAGCCTGCTACAAGTGCAGTAGAAAACATCGAAGTAGAGCCTTTCATCATCTACATCAGCGGTTCTGACTCAAGAGAAGAATACTTCACTACCGAAAGAAGCGACGTTAACATCCTGATGGTCGTAAATCCCCAGACGAAGCAGATCCTTCTCATCAACACTCCGAGAGACTACTACATCCCCAATCCGAGATCGAGTGCCGGAACTGAAGATAAACTCACTCACCTCGGCCTCTACGGTGTAGACTGCTCAATCACTGGTCTCGAGAATCTCTACGATTGTGATATCAACTACTATGTCCAGATCAATTTCACGGGCATGGAAAAGCTCGTTGATGATATCGGCGGCGTCACGATCGATAATCCCCAGTCATTCACGGCCGAAGACACATACTGGTACGACGAAGGCGTGATAACGCTTAACGGTGCTGAAGCCCTCGCTTATGCACGTGAGCGTCATGCATTCGCAGAAGGCGACAACATGCGCGGACAGAACCAGATGCGTCTTATCACCGCGATGTTTAAGAAGGTTACATCCTCACCTACGCTGATCATGAATTACAAGACAATCTTGGAAGACCTTGAAGGCTACATATTAACCAACATGGAAGCAGATGAGATCGATACGCTTGTAAGGATGCAGCTCGAAGACTTCCCTGAATGGAACATCCAGTCATATGCAGTTACAGGCTGGGGCGGTATGGACACCACTTACTCAGCACCCTGGGAAGAGCTCTACGTAACTTATCCTTACTACAGCACGGTTATCCAGGGTCAGGATCTCATAGACAGAGTGCTTGACGGTGAGATACTTACAGACGAAGACGTGGAATAATCCCTGATATAAAATGCTAAAGAAAACTGCCGTGTGAGATCACTCACGCGGCAGTATGTTTTTCTCGTAATAGTGTTTGATGATCGACCTTCTGGTAACTATTCCTATGAATATCCCGCGGTCATCTGTTATCGGTACGAAGTTTGTCTCCATCGACCTGATTATCAGATCTTCGATCGATGAGCTGATCGATACCGGCTGGTTTTTGTGGGTGTTGAGTCCGACATCGGTGAGCTTAAACTGCTCCAGACTCTCTATGGCCATTGTATGCGGTTCTCCGCCTTCACCTTTTACGATAAACCAAAGCAGATCGCCCTCGCTTATGGTAGCGATATAATGGCCCTCACGGTCTAATACGGGCACTGCCATATAAGAGCTGTTGTGCATTTTTTCTAGCGCCTGCCTTACCGTAAAGTCAGAATAGAGATATGTGATTTCCTGTTTGGGACGTGTAAAAAAAGCTATGTTCATATTATGCTCCGCCTAGATCTTTATCTATCCTTACCTGGAATGGTGTAGCCGTAAGACCGTTCTGCGCATGCAGAGGGGTCGGGCCGTATGAGAAAAATGCGTATCTCACTTTTGAAGGAAATTCAACATAAGGGCATGACAGAAGGACCGTTTTACCGTCAAAGTCGACATTAGCTTCTGCCGGGAAGAACTTGCCGTCATCACCTGCAACTTCGAATCCCGAATCGTCAGGACCGAATCCCGTAGTAAGGTTCAAAAGCAGATAGTCGCCTCCGAAAGAGATCTCAACACCCTCACCTCTTCTGGCATCAATGATGAATGGAGAGACCGCATCGACCTGTTCAAAGCCGTAAACGAATTTCTCGGCCAGGAGTGCAAGTCTGTCGCCGGGAGTCTTTTTATCAGACGGGAAAAGGTTATTGAATTCACCGCAGTCAACAATAACGGCCATGTAAACATTCGGCACTTCGATCGCAACGATCTGCTGCTGTTCACGGAGGACAGGCCATGACATGTCATCGAAATCCATATATTTGCGCTGCTTCGAAATATACATCGGAAGCTGGCAGAATATAAACGGCAACTGGTCATCGAAGAATATGTCGCGCCATTCCTTGATCATGGACTCGAAAACATGTCCGTATTCTTTCTGGTGTCCGTCAGTATCTGCCTCACCCTGATAGAAGATGACACCTCTTAATGTGTATGGTGCGATCCTCAATATCATGGCTTCGAAAAAAGAACCCGGATGTCTTGCAGACTTTGGTCCTACAGGTGCCGGCCATGGAGCCGGACCGATCTTAATATCAGCTTCGGGATATGTCATCCACGGATCTTCCTCAAGAACTTCTGCAAGCATCGCCTGATACTGTGCATACGATTCATTAAATTCTGCTTCAGCCTTGTCAAATTCTTCAGGCGTGAGTTCAGCAGAGGCATCATCAAAGTCCTTAATATACTGCCTTCCCTCTTTAGTGGAAACCAAAGCCTCAACGCTCTGCCAGTTATCTATTGTAGATCTTGCGGAACAGCACTGTATGATTCCGATCTTGGCATCGACTCTGGATTCGATCTCTCTTGCAAAATAGAAAGCAACGGCACTGATGTCACCTGCCGTATCACTGTTGATATCGACCCATTCGGAAACCACTTCGGCATAAGCCTGGTCCTCATTAAGATGACCAAACGTCGGAACTTTGTAATACCGTATCTCGGGATTGCCGATCTGTCGGATGATGAATCTCGCAAACTCTGAACGCTTGAGAGGATATTCCATGTTGCCGCCGCCTGCAGCAAGCCAAACTTCGCCGGCATATGCATCAGAAATGACACAGACCTCTTCGTCAGATTCGTAGATTTTAATCTCATAAGGACCGCCCGGTTCCTCGACAGGTTCGAGACAGACGAGGAAACTTCCATCTTCTTCAGTATGACTTGTGTTGGAGGAAACTTCCTTCCCGTCCTTAAACAAAATGGCTTTGATATCGCAGTCTGTATCACAGCAACCGAACACTCTGAGTTCGGCGCCCCACTGGAACACCATCTTATCTTTGAAAATACCGTTAAGTATAGTAGCCATACCGTTTTATTATATCAAAGTGGCTGTCAGAAGAGTTTTGAACAGAATACAAGGGCCTGTGCGGCATCGCCGTTGATCGTAATGCTGCCCTGGGCGACTGCTACTACAAAATCCTTGTCTCCGTTAAGAACTGAAGCGAATGTCTCAGCATCGGCATCGATATAGAAAGGAGCGTTGATGTACTCGTAAGGAGCTACCTCCGGCATTCCGTCTTCGATCCTCACATATAAAGGAAGATTATCGAGATTACCGTTTAAGGTAATCTGAGTAGCCGTGTCCTGAAGAAAAGATGTTTTCTTTGCCTTCTCTTCAACTGCCCTGAAAATGCTGCCGAATGTCGGTTCGACTTTTTTCTTTGTCATTTAAATCACCCCTTTTTATGTTGTTTATTCATTTGCACCGTTGCCCATAAAAGCCAGTATCCACGATGTCGGAACTATCTTTGAAGCTAGGTGTAACAGTTTCTGTGAAAAAGGATATACGAGCATCTTTCTGCCCTTTACGGAAGCTCTAAGAGACTTCTTTGCGAGCTTTACCGGATCGATCACGAAGTTCTTGCGCCAGTCCGTAAAATCAGCTTCTTTTCCCTCAGTAGCCCTTCGCTGGAAATCAGTCGCAACAGGACCCGGACACACAGCCATAACGTCTATTCCCTTTGCTTTGAGCTCTGCGCTCATTGCTCTCGAGAATGATATGACATAAGATTTGCTCGCCGCATAACACGCAAAACCCGGCTGTGGAAGGAATCCCGCGGATGATGCTATGTTGATTATCTTTGCGCGGCCGTTTTCGCCGGGCTTCATATACGGCGCCGTGATCCTCATCATCCGGCTTAATGCGCTGCAGTTGATCCTGACCGTGTCATCAAGAGACTTAGCTGACTTGCTCAAGACAGCGCCTTTTATTCCCATGCCGGCAGAATTAATGAGAAGTCCGACTTCGGGTTCTTCTGCCTTAAGTTTGTCTTCGATTATCTGTATACCGGAATTGTCGGAAAGGTCGGCAACTATCGGAACGACCCTGCCGCCGCCAACGGAAGATGCGATCTCATCTAACGCATCCTTACGTCTAGCCACTGCCCATATCTCATCAAAAGGCGACTTGAAATACTCACCGTTATCGCCTGCAACAAGCTCAAGAAAAGCTTTTCCTATACCTGATGAACTGCCTGTTATTATCGCGATCTTCTGGTGCATTAAACGCTTCTCCCGGAAAGAAGTTCAGTACTTTTAATGATACACTCTCTATAAAATTATTAAAAGAGAACGTTCTTGAAGCAGACTCTCTGCTTGTTGTTGTCGTAGTCGAAGCTGTGTCTGGAACCGCCGGCACACCACTTCTCCCACTCGCAGTCGTGACACTCTTTGCAGAGTGAAGACAAAGGTTTTCTGTATACCTGGAAACGGTTGAACCATACATCACTGAACTTATCTTTAGCAATGTTTCCCTGTACGAATTCAGGTCTGTCTTCGATATCGAGGCAGGCAGTGATGTCGCCGTTGATCCTTATCGCAGCGGTGTGTGTGCCTGCACCGCAATAGAAGAACCAGTCTCTTACGTCTCTTTCGTATTCAAGACCCAAGAAGTGCGAACAACCGTAATTTACGGGTATGCCCTGCTCACGCTTTTCGCGTATGAAGTTAAACAGATATCTCTGGTCATCAGGCGTAAGGAGCATATCGGGATAATCCAAGGCTCTTCCCATCGGCTCGATTCCGATTACACGCCATGAATCAAGATCGATCGAATCCATGATCTCAAAGAGCTCATCAAGTTCACCGATATTCTTGTGATTAACGACTGTCGTAACCTGGATGTGTTTAAAAGCCTTGCGGTCAATGAGATTCTGGATTCCTCTCATGGCCTTGTCATAACCGCCCTTAAGGCCTCTCTGTCTGTCGTGTGTATCACGGAGTCCGTCGATACTTACGGATACCGTACCCATGCCGACATCAGCGAGCATGTTTGCAACGTCCTCAGTTATGAGGGTTGCATTGGTAGTCATGCCCCAGCGGAAACCCTGCTCATGCGCATAGCCCAAAAGCTTGGCAAAACCGGGATACAATAGCGGTTCGCCGCCGGTAATGCAGAGCTGGAGTTTTTTCAGATCAAAGTGTTCTTTGACGTCATCTAATACTGCTTTGAATTCTTCAACGGAAGGGCCGTGTCCCAATCCTGGCGCACAACTGCTTCCGCAGTGAAAACACTTCTCATTGCAGCTTCTGGTCAATTCGAAAAACAGATATATCAGTTCGGGATCTTTGAAAAGCCTCGCACGTTCTTCGGCTTTTCTGTCGAGATATACCTTCTTGGCTTCGTTTGTATCCACAGACATTATTCTTCAACTTCCGGCGGAGGACCGTAAACATCTTCTTCCGGTCCGTCTACAAGATCAGAAGGAGGTCCGTATACAACTACTTCCTTGCCATCAGTAGGATCTGAAGGTTTCTCTTCTTTGGTAGCTTTAGTCTCTTCCTCTGTCTCTACTGTCTCTGTGATCGAAGTTTCCGGCGGAGGTCCGTAAACATTAGTCTCAACCTGCTGCACTCCCGGAGGTCCGTAAACACATGCCTCAAGCCCAAGGCTGAGAGCTCCGATACTTGCTGCGACAGCAACAAATGTTAATGGTTTCTTAGATCTTTTCATAGTATTATCCCCCTGAAAAGTCTTCGTCAGTTATTAGAACCGTTAGGATTCAAAGGCTTGAATCCCGGCTTCGGTTTAAGTGCCGTAGGAGCCGCGCCTGCTTTAGGATCCATGATCGGAGGCCTGTTGCCTTCAACATCCACACCCATTGCAGGAGCCGTCGGATTGTTCCTAAAATCACGCTCCTTATCTATTATAGCAGACGGACGTACTATTCCGTCATAAGCAGATGACTGCTCTTCTGACTCGCTGTTTGTATTCTCAGGTCTTACATATCCCCTGTCGAAAAATGCGGATTTGCGTGTTTTGGCAGTGTCGGCATAACTCGGCTGAGGGTTTCTGGCCCTTTCTTCTTCAGCTTCTTTCCTTGCCTTTTCTTCGGCGATCTTCTTCTGCTGCTCGCGGATCCTTTCTTTTCTGGCATCATTACTTTCCTTGAAAGGAGCCGCATTTGATCCGGGTGCTGACCATACAGGTCTTCCGGCATTATTGGACTGTCCGGCGAGGATCGTTCCTAGCTGGTTGGCATTGGAAGATGCCCTTGCACGTTCAGCCGCTTTTGCAGCTCCGTCAGGGACTTTGGATGTCGTCGGGATACCGCCCTTATAGGCGTTATAAGGATTCTTTTCCTTCGATGCATCAGCCTTTGCCTTGTTCTCGGCTTTGGTTTCAAGATGTTCTTTATATCCGTCAGCAGCAGAAATTGCTGAGATCTGAGGCATAGCCGTATTGTCTGAAGATGCCATGGTTGTCTTAAAGAAAGCGGACGTTTTACTCTGCTTCCTGTTCATTTCAGCCTTAGCTTCCCTTGCGGCAGCAGCAGCTTCCATAGCTCTCTGGGCCTCTGCCAGTTTTGCTTCAGCCTGAGCCTTTGCAGCGGCAGCAGCTCGTTCAGCCTCAGCAGCTTCCTGTCTTGCGCGTTCCGCAGCTTTTGCTTCTGCAAGAGATCTTGCTTCCTCAGCCTTCCTTGCTTCTTCGGCTGCTCTTGCTTCAGCTTCAAGTCTGGCTGCTTCAGCTAATCTTGCCTCTTCCGCTTTTCTCGCTTCTTCTATTCTTCTTGCCTCTTGAGCCTGTCTTATTTCTTCGGCTCTTCTTGCTTCTTCCAGCCTTCTGGCCTCTTCTCTCTTTTTAGCCTCAGCCTCTTTTCGCTCGAGTTCAGCTGCTCGTGCCCTTTCCTGAAGTCTTCTTGCTTCTTCGGCAATAGCCTCAGCCTTCGCCTTTGCTATGGCAGCAGCCTTAGCCGCTTCTTCAGCCTTCCTGGCTTCTTCCTGTCTTGCAAGTTCGGCTGCCTTGGCAGCTTCCTCGGCGATCCTTGCTTCTTCAGCCTTACGGGCTTCTCTTTCCAGGCGCTCTTCTTCGGCCCTTCTGGCCTCTTCAGCCTTCCTGGCTTCTTCTGCAAGTTGGTTCTGCTCGAAAACCAAAGCTTTTCTGGCTTCGGCATTCTTTCTTATCTCTTCTACTCTTGCAGCCTGCGCAGCTCTTCTCTCCTCAAGAAGTTTCTTTGCTTTCTCGCGTTCTGCAATCTGTTCGGGGGTCAGCTCTGCCTTAGGACGCTTAACGGGTCCATTTTGAGGAGCGGATGTAAAATTGTGTTCCATAGGCTTCTCTTTCTTTTCGGTAGTGTTTTCCTTTTTATCTCCGGCAACGGCAGTTACGCTTCCGGCAGACGCAGCGGCACTGCCGGGACGCTGGGCAGGTTTACTCTGCTCAACGGGTTTTGCTGTTGCTTTTTCAACATTCTTTTCAACGGGCTTTTCAGCAGGCTTTGAAACAGCCTTGTCAACTGGTTTCTCTTCAGATTTTACACCAATTTTCCCGATAGGTTTTACTTCTGTTTTTTCAACCGGCTTGTTTGATCCTGGACGTGTAGCGGCAGCATCTGTCTTTGCTGTTGTATCAGCCGTCTTTGAAGCAGTTCCAACTGCCGCGCCTGTCGCTACAGCCTGTGCATGATTTACGGAAAGACTTGCAGGTCTCTTGACTGGTGGTTTCTGCTGAACAGGTTTCTTCTCTGCATTTGCAATGCCGTCCTTCGCGGCAGCTGCCTTTCTTGCTTCGGCATTCTTTCTGATCTGTTCAACTCTTGCTGCCTGTGCAGCTCTTCTCTCCTCAAGAAGCTTCTTAGCTTCTTCACGTCCTGCAAACTGATCAGCTGTAATTTCCTTCTTGCTGTTCTGAACTGAAGGTTTGGGAGCACTTGTCTTTGCTGCCGGAGAAGCAGTCTTAACAGCAGTAGCCGTTTCTGCTGTCTTGGCTTCGGTTACAGTCTTTGAATGATTGACTGATAACTCTGCAGGTCTCTTAACAGGTGCTTTCTGAACTGCAGGCCTTGTACCAGTAGCAATGCCATTTTCAGAAGTTTCCATAGCCTTAATCTCTTTCATGGCATTAGCTGTATTAAAGCTCTTTTCGGAAACCGGCGCAGATGTATTCATGCTCTTAACGGGTCCCAGATAACCGAAGAACTTTTCAGCAAGGAAAGGCACACCCGGAATAAAAGCAATCGCAAGGTCAGAACCATCAAGTTTTTCCTTTTTCTTAAGATATCTGTATCTCAGATAAAGAAGACCACCTGCGATGATGAGAAGAACTATCCAGAGCCAGCTTGCACCGGAAGACTTCTTTGGGCCGCTCTTGCTTCCGCCTGAACCTGTTGCTGTAAGTGCTGCAACTACAGGCGTGCCATCTGCATTTGTCTCATCGGCAGCGCCGTCTCCGTCTTCATCAAGAATGGAAGTTTCTTCAACAGTAGGAGTCTCTGTAGCCATAACCACAGAAGCAGATGTAGCAACTGTTGCTGTTGTTGTCTGTGCCGCGCTTTCAGTTACTGCCGTTGTTGCATCGGAAGTATCTGCGGATGTATCAGTGGTCGTATCAGCTTCTGCCGTTGCCTGTGTCGCTTGTGTCTCCTGTTGTGTCTGAGTAGGAGCAGTAGTCGGATCAGGTGCCTTTGTAGGCGCTTTAGTTGGTACAGGTGTACTGGTAGGAACTGGTGTATTGGTAGGAACTGGTGTATTGGTAGGAACTGTAGTGGGTTCGGTAGTAGTAGGTTCGGTAGTAGTAGGATCAGGTTCTGTAGGCTCAGCCGAATAAGTAACACTGTAAGAATAATCTTCTACTTTAAAATCTGAACCTTTATTTGTACAAGAAACAAGAAAAGTAACCCATTGATAGGGAACCACAGTTACGGATATAACATCTTCCGAGCAGCTCAAATTAGAAGAATATTTATTTGAACCCCATAGATAGTCGACATCATCAGGACTACAACTAATCACTATTTTTAAAGAAATAGATTCAACGTTAGACTCAAAACCCCAACTGTTAACATAAATAACTGCGCTATCAATCTCACTGCTGTTAACTCCACACTCAACTACGCCATCAGCTCTTACGTCGTGAGATTCAAAACAATTAACTGCAATTGAAAAAGCAAAAAATGCGCATACTAATGCGCACAAAAATTTAAGCGAGAAGCGCCCCGAATAGCCACCCGACATTTAAAGTTTCCTCCAAAAAAAAGCACACACATCCTCATATAAAAAATATATTAGAAGACATTAAAATTATAAGGTGCAAAGCCCTTATTTTCAAGTGTTTGAGGGTGACAGGAAAGCCTGAGGATTAAGTGTTTTCGTTCTCTTCGTGAGCACTCTGTTCAAGAACATCCGTGTCGGATGTAAAACCATCTGAAGTTTCCTGTGTGGGAGCGGAAACTGCCTCTTGAACAGGCTGTGCAGTTCTTGCAGATGAAGGACGCTTTAAATGAATTTCCTTTTGTCTTGTATTACGGTGATAAGTGTTATCCGTGTATCTTACTGCAGAAGGTGCAGCGGAATCCATGACGAGAGCAGGAGTATTTGCTTCTTCTCCTACCTTATCAGAATTAAGTTCGTCCATCTGCTGCTGGCGTGCTTCTTGTGTATTTGAGTAGACAGGTCTGATAGGCGCTGTATTTGACTTCTGCAGATATCCGTTAAGGATCGCTCTGTCCTTTGCTTTGTCGAGCTGCTTGGATCTCTTTGAAGATATGCCGAGCTGGCCGTAGTAATCTGCAGCGTGCTTTTCTTCTTTCTGCGCTTCACTGGTACCGCCGACCAGAGTGTTCGTAACTGCGGCTTCCTGCTGCTGTCTTATGGCAGGATCTCTTGATTCACGCTTGATCTGATGAATGATCTTAGTGGGTTCAGCTTCTCTGCGGACCACTTTATCCATAACTTTTTCATGCTTTATCTTCATCGCAATTCTTTCACGATTCTTTTCTTTAAGCTTGTCAGAAATCTTGAAAATAATGAATGTGATGATAAGTCCGACAACTACTATTGCTGCTATTGCGATAATTACAGGAAAAATCTGTTTGTTAGTTGGCAGGTCAATAAACAATTCAAATGGCATATCAGGCATCTCCCACGTCATCTTCTGCGGTATTTTCTATTTTTGTATTGTTTTTGTCAACCTCAAGTTCATGAGGATCGGCAAGAACTATCTCTTCTTCAGCCTCTCTCTTCTTATCGACATAACGCTTAACGGCTATTCTTGCAGCCATGATGATTATAAGAAGAACAACGGCTGCAACTGCAACAATTATGAGCTCTTTGCCGGCTTTGCTGATCGTCTCGACAGTAATGTCGGTATTGGATGTTCCGCCCTGAACAGTCTCTTCTGCAAGCGCGGGAGAAGTCTCTGTAACCGTGGTCTGCTCTGCATTTTCTGTTGCTTCAGTAACCTTGGTTTCTGAAGCCGGAGCAAGAGGCGCAGGTGTGATCTTAACGCCTGTGTAATCTGATAACGCAATGCCGTTTACACCAAGCGGAACGGCATGGTCAAGACCGATGAACTCGCCGTCTTCAGTCTGCCAGAGAACTTCTTTTACGAAGTTATATTTTTCTTCATCCCATGTTTTGAAATCGTCTTTTACGAGTCCACCTGTGTCACCGGAATTTGCATTGAAACACCAGAATGTGTGATGCAGATGCTTCTCCGCGATGAGCTGTCTGAAGTATTCCATCCACTTCAGATTGTCGCCTTCCATAAAGCCGCCCCACTCGCCTACGAATATCGGTGCGATTCCTTCCTCCTGGATGTAGAGCCAGTAATCGTACCATGCATCCTTCATGAGTGATTCGTATGTAAAACCTCCCTGGAACCAGGGCTGTTCGTATACTCTCGGACCGTAATCGTGAGGTGAATAGATTATCTGCTTATTGCGTTCAGGAGAACCGAAATCAATCGGATAATCCTTGACTGCCATGAGGTTTGCTCCCCACCAGGTATTGTAGTAATCGTCATCGTCATTAGTCGATACGAAGTTGTTTGTCTTAATGTCCTTCGGATAGATCTGTATTCCTTCGATGATTATCAGTGCATGGGGATTCGCATCAAGAACGGCATTACCTGCACGCTCTGCAACTTTCTTCCAGTTGTCAGGGCTGTCGGAATCGTTCCAGATCGCATGAGGTGTCTCGGAAGCTTTTCCGTGAGGCTCGTTCTTCAGATCGTAGCCGATTATCGTGTCGTTATTCTTATATCTTTCGGCACACCATGAAAGAGCTTCAACGAAATCATCTTCAGTAATGTTGCCGTTATACCAGACAGGGTGGTTATGTCCTGCGGCATCGGTTTTCGCGCAGTGGATATCGATTATGATCTTCATGCCGTTCTGCTCGCAAAGAGACAGGACATAGTCGAAGATCTCAAGCGAATTCATTGAGTTAAGTTCTTCGTTATATGCATTGTTGTAGTTTGCTCTCGGGTATTCACCGTTCTCCCACTGGAGAAGAAGCTCGGCACTCATGGGAACTCTCAGGACATTAAATCCGTGGTCTGCGATCGACTTCAGAGTATCCTTGAGATTGCAGTTCCATACGCCGTCGAAAATATTGGTTCCGGTGTTATATCCGAACCAGTTACAGCCTGTAAGCCATACTTCCGTGCCGTTCATGTCAACGATATGTGAACCTTCGGTGGTAAGCCAGTCGTCACCTGCAACACCTTCAGTATTGCGTGCCGGATCAGGATTTGAGGCCGGATCAGATGAAGGATTTCCAGAAGAAGTAGTGGAAGCGGTCGTTGATGCGGGTTCGTTAACCGAACCTGATTCGCCGTCTCCCGACACTGAAATGAGTTTTGCAGAATTAATGTCGCTGCCGGAAACCTGGATTCCGACCCTGCTGTCAAAACCCCAGCTGTTTTCGCCGGATGATGAACAGGTCGCTGTTACCCGGTTGCCGCTGATATCGTAAGAGTCGAAGCCCCATCCGCTTGCAGAATCGATCGTGCCTGAAAATTCTGCAACGACAGTAATGGTGTCATAACCGCTGCAGCCCGATAACTGGATCTCGAGCTGTCCGCCGCTTCCCCAGCAATTCGGAGTGGCTGATCCCGAAGGAGCCGCCAGCGATATCATCGGAAATGCGGTGAGTATAAACACAGATATCATAAAAAGCAGAAGTATCTTCTGCCCTACCCTGCGGCGCATATTATGCCTCCATTAAAGTTCGATTTCTGCCTTGCGGCCGGAAGGCTGATACTGCTCGTACTTAACACCTGCTGCATCAAGCATCTTGCGTGCAGCTTTGGTAGCATCAGTATCGTGATATTTGTCATCGAAATAAACAACTCTTCCGACACGCTTCTGGATCAGAGCTTTTGTGCATTCATTGCAGGGGAAGAGAGTAACATAAACAGTTGAGCCGGCGAGATCGCCAGTCTTGGAATTGAGGATAGCGTTAAGTTCTGCGTGAGCTACGAAAGCATACTTTGTATCGAGCGTTCCGCCGTCACGTCCCCAGGGGAAGTCCTCGTCGTCACATCCGCGGGGGAAACCGTTGTAACCTACAGATAAGATGTAATTATCCTTGTCTACGATGCAGGCACCAACCTGAGTGCTGGGGTCCTTGCTTCTCATTGAAGCAAGCTTAGCTACACCCATGAAATATTCATCCCAGGTGATATAGTCAGATCTCTTATCGCTCATACACTCCTCCGATAATACAAATGAAACACTCTTAATTTTATCCGAACAGGAGTTATGTCGCAATAAATAATAATATATATATAAGAACTTTGAGGTTATCAGTAGACCTGCTCTTTGCGCGTCTCCATTACAAGACTCTCGACGAGATCCTCATATGATACTCCTGCAGCCTTTGCAGCTTCAGGCAGAAGCGAAGCATTGGTCATGCCCGGCAGGTTATTGGCCTCAATAAACCAGAACTCGTGCTTTGCGTCATCGTACATCATGTCGACACGTCCGTACTGCGTCATTCTGAGGAGCTTAAAGATCTTCAGCGCCATCTTCTGGCACTTCTTGTAATCTTCCTCTTCTATCTGAGCGGGGCAGACATGGGTCGTAAGTCCGTCCTGATATTTATTCTTGTAATCGTAGAAACCTTCGTGGGGAATGATCTCCGTAACAGGCAGAGCCTTGTCATTAACGATCGAGATCGTGATCTCACGGGCCTTGATGTATTTCTCTATAAGGATCCTCTGGTGGTAGGAAGCCGCATAGTCAATGGCAGCCTCGAACTCATCCTGGGATTTAACGATGGATACGCCGCATGAAGAACCGTTGCCGATAGGCTTAACTACACAGGGAATGCCGATCTCTGCGCTTACTCTTTCAAATGTAAGCTTCTCGGGAATGTCTACTATCCAGTCGGCAGTAAGGTATCCCGCTGCTCTTGCAAGAGACTTGGAAAGATCCTTATCCATTGCGATCGCGCATCCTAAATAATCACAGCCGGTGTATTGGATATCGAATGCATCAAGGAGTGCCTGGACCTGTCCGTTCTCGCCGTGGCTTCCGTGAAGTCCTAAGAAGACTCTGTCGGCAAATTGGCACATCTCGATAACTCTGGGGCCTACCCAGCTCTTTCTTCCGCCGTGCTGTCTGATGATCTCTTCAAGATCAGGTTCAGTCTCCGGAATATTATATGAAAACGGGTTTACTGTGCCTCTTCTGAAGAATGTCTCACAGGGATCGTTATTCTCGATTCCGTCATAAAGATCAACAAGTGCAACTTCATGTCCCTTGGACAAAAGAGCATTGGCAATAAGGCTTGCCGATTTAAGTGATACATCTCTCTCGGGCGATAAGCCGCCGCCAAGAACAGTAATTTTCATACAAATTCCCCTTTTAACGCAAGATAGACAGATTATACTCTTTTTCGTGTGGTGTCTTCATTGATACCGACAAATTGCCACATGTTTGTAAAAAGCGAACTTATGATAAGATTATTGGGATTAGCTTATATAAAAATATAATAAGGGGTTTAATATGCTCGCGATTTTATATTTAATGTTATGTGCCGCATTCGGTATGTGCTTTGTCGGCCTTTCAGTACCGGATGTACGCAGGTTATACGTTGCCTGCAGTCCTTCAGCCAAGGCTATAACACATATACCTAATACGCTGTTCACAGTTCCAGCAGGTATCGTTACCGGTATGCTCTGCGTACCTTTCTTCAATTACTATGTCACTCTTGGTCTTTCATATATCGTAGACAGCGGTGAAGTATGCAAGAAGATCGGTGTGCTCGTCACATTCGCTTTCTTCCTCTGGATGATCCTCACATGCCTCATCCTCATAAACCGTAAGAGAATCAAGCGTGAAGAGCTTAAGGCTTCCGGCTCAACAACCATCGAAGACTATAAGTTCAATGTCGTCGATTCCATCTTCTACGGTGTCGTTATCCTTGGCATCACCATCGCTGCCACATTCCTTATGTTCTACACATACAGGATCAACGGAACCACTCTCTTAAACGGTTCTTCCACATTCTCAGACCTCTCGCCCCACACGGCAATGGTCTCATCTTTCGGTAAGGGCTTTAACTTCCCTACACAGTACATGCATTATTCAGGAGACGGAATCAAATATCACTTCCTCTTCTATTTCCTCGCAGGCACGCTCCAGTATCTCGGACTTCCTATCGATTATGCACTCAACCTGCCTTCGATCATGTCCATGATCTGCGCGCTCGTTCTTTTGGGACTTCTTGCAGTGCTCATCAGCTCCAGACGTTCCGCATTCCTCGTTGCACCCGTTCTCGTATTCTTAAGAAGCTCACTTAATGTTTTCTATCACTTTAAGGAACTCACAACAGCAGGTGCCACAACATCCCAGGCAATCAATGAGATCCTCAAGTCATCTGTCTGGTATGCAGTTACTGATTACGACAGCTGGGGAATCTGGGCTATCAACGTTTATCCCAACCAGCGCCACCTCATGCTCGGCGTAGCAGTCATTCTCATTATGGTCATCCTCTTCCTGCCTTTTGTAAGAAGACTTGGTATTTCCGTCTTCCGCGCCGGCAGCTTCGGTGATGCCGTAAAGACCTTTATCGCTTCAAAGAATGCATGGCTCGTAAGATCCGGTGACCCGCTCTACCCTGTTTCGATTGCTATCCTGGCATGCGTTCTCGTTATCGTAATGCCTTATTTCCACGGTTCATGCCTTATTGCGCTTCTTCTCGTGCTCTTCGGCATGGCAATATTCTCAGAGAGCAGACTTCTCTATGCTGCAGTTGCCGTATGCGCTGTCGCATCTTCATTTGTCCAGACTCTCGCATTCTCCGGCGGATATAAGAACGTCGTATCCTTTGAGTTCATGCCGGGCTTCATTCTTGAGAATCCCACATTCTCAAGTGTTGCCAAGTATCTCCTGATCGTTACGGGATTAACACTCATCCTCGCTGCGGTCTTCGCTCTTACCACACTCGTATTGGACATCATCCGCAAGAAGCCCGTACACCGCTTCCTGCTCTTCCTCTGCGTACTTAACCCGATGATCTTTGCTTTCCTCTTCAAGGTTTCTCTTGAAATACTCGCAAATCACAAGTTCATCCAGGTATCGCTCATACTCATCGATGCATTCGTTGCAGCTCTGATCGCCAACCTTCTTTACATTCCGATCAAACGTAGAAAGGCTGAAGACGCAGAGAATTCTGCAGATGAGGATATCGCTGACGCTTCAGCTCTTGACGGTGAACTTGCCGTTGTAGAGACAGGTGATGCGGGTGTAAGGACTCCCGTTATCGCTGCAGCAAGCGCATTCGGCGAAGCTTCCGAGAACTCTGATGATTCCAAGGCTACTGACATCAAGGCTCTTGAAGAACACACAGGCGTTGATGCAGACATATCCGGCCTTAATGGCGGCGCTGCTGAAGAAAAGGTTGAAGAGATCAAGGAAGAAGCACTTCCCGCAGAGCTCATGTTCGGCGACGAGAAGAAAGATTCCGGAGACGAAGAAGCAGACTCATCTGCTGAAATACCCGAGGAGATCTTCGAAGTTACAAATGACAGCGCTGAGGCTGAAGATACCAAGAAAGATGAGTCTTCCGAAGAATCTTCTGAAGAAAAGTCTGAAGACACAACCGATGAAAATGATGATTCCGATGATGCTGTCATGGCATCCACGCCTGAATCTGCACATGTTGCTATGCGCCCCGGTTCACTTGCATTAAGCAACACCGTCACATTCGGTGAAGATGAACCTGATGATGCAGCTGATGCAAATGTTGCGATCGAATCAGCAGAAGAGCCTGTTGAGGTAACTTCAGTTGCTGCAGTTGCTGCGGCAGACATCAAGCCTGACTCATTAAAGCACGAGCCCGTAACGCCCAAAAAGCCCAAGGGATTGGCACTTCCTGCATGGATCGCTTTGGAGGTCGCAGGCGTCATCCTTGCAATCGCGCTTATGGTTCCGCTTACTGCCACGGGTGTCAGCGAGTGGGCAACTTACGTTAACCTCAACCGCGTACCTCTTACATTGAACGCAGACTCTCCTGTAACCAAGTGGGTAATTGAGAATACTGATCCTGATGACGTATTCCTTACACCTATGTGGTCCATGAACCGCTTCATTCTTGCAGGACGTCCGATGTACTACGGCTGGCCTTACTATGCATGGTCTGCTGGTCACGATACTTACACAAGAGATACCATCTATCTGTGGCTCATCACAGGCTGCGGCGGCGATATCGATGAATTCACAAGATACTGCAAAGAGCGTAACATCAGATATCTCATCGTCGATCCTGACTTTGAGGCAACAGATTTCGGCAACGGAATTACTTTCAATAAGACATTCTTTGAGGATAACCTCACACAGGATGCTTACTTCGCAGAAGAGGACACAACCATTTACAAGATCTTCTGATCTTAAAAGATATCAGTTTGACTGATTATTCTTGTGGTATTCGTTCTTGATCTCATACATCAGCTTGTCAGCTTCATCGATATAGTCGGTAACTGACTTGTCTGATCTGGGATCGGTGAGCACATAACCGATGCTGACAGAGAACTTGACCGGACTTAAACCCAGACTGTTCTCCTTCTCGATATAAGCGTTAATGCTCCTTCTGATGTTTTCGGCATACGTCCTGTTTGCATTTGCAGCGATGATCAGGAACTCGTCACCGCCATAACGGATGCCGATTGCATTGTCATTGGTGATGCTCTCCTTGATGCCCCCTGATACTGTAATTATCGCCTTGTCTCCGAAAATATGTCCGTATCTGTCGTTGATCAGCTTAAGATCGTTGATGTCGGCAAACATGATCAGGGCACTCTTTTTGTGATCTTTACTCTCATTAATGAGCGGAACAGCGTGGTTTACGAAGCAGAATCTGTTGTATAGACCTGTCATGGGATCCCTGTCGTACATGTATCTCAATTCTTTGTTGACCATCTCAAGACGCTGGGTGATCCTGAAGTGCATCAGCGTCTGCTCCATCTTTTCGAGATATTCGCACACGCGGTAATCTTCCTTTATGACGGATGTTCCGCCTGCGAAAACAACATAACCATAGTTATATCCGGCATTCTGCAGCGGATAGAAGATATAGATATGCTGCTCGCCCTGCTTTTTAATGAAGCCTGGCATTCTTAAGTTACTGTCAATCAGGCTATCTGCTTCCTCGCCGTCCTTTAACGCAACCGTGGCATCGAAATCAGCTTCATAGCATTCGGATAATGCTTCGAAATCTTCGGTGGAAGCATCCTCAAAATAGTACCTGTTAAGCATAATGTAGAAATTGCCGTTGAAATATCCGTTATTGGAACGGTAGAACTTTCTGAGGTTCTCCTTCATGTCTTCGTAATCGTAGGATTCCAGGATGACATCCCTCTCGGCGCGCATAAACCGGTTGAAGTAGCTCGACTGATTGTTTTTTGCGTGAATGCCGCTGCAATACTTTCTTCGTCTGATGTCGTACTGATTGTCTGCTTCCAGATTGCATCCGCAGCTCTCACCCGTGACGAGCTTTGATGCTACAGACACATCCAGCGAATCCGTCTTTCCTTCAACTATCTCATAGAGCAGCTTACAACTCTCATATCCGATCGTCTCATAGTCCTGATCAACCGTCGTAAGAGCGGGATAAGATATTCCTGACTCTTCTATGTTGTCAAAGCCTGTTACGATAATGTCCCCGGGAAGATTAAATCCTCTTTCTATGAATCTGTTGATTACCGCCAGTGCCATAATGTCATTGGCACATACTATGGCGTCAGGAAGAGCAATTCCCGAATCGATCAGCTTGTCAGTAAAACCGACGCATTTCTCGGGTGTCCAGTCACCATAACCTATATACTCATCCTTCAGTTCAAGGCCGTGTTTTTCCAATACCATGCGGACAACACGTTCTCTGTCTATAGTGTCTGCGTGTTCCCTGGCACCGCCAAGATATGCAATATTCTTTGCATTGTGTTCTGTTATCAGATGCTCGACAAGGTCTTTCATTCCCTCTTCGTTGTTATTTCCAACGTACGGGATCCCGTCGAACTTCATGCCGATACTTACTACGGGCACGCCCTTTTTACTGGCTGCCGTACAGAGTTCCTCAGCAGTGGGAATGTTATTTAATAGATTTGAAAAGACGATAAGCCCGTCGTATTCTTCAAGCTTCGCAAGATTATAGATATTGAGCTGACCTTTATTTGTGCCATCGCTTCTGTTGTTAGCCGCAAAGCTTATGTAGAAATGGATGTCCAGATCATTGGCGGCAGCATATTTCTTAATACCCTCAAGAGCCTTGAGAGTAATGCTTCCGTTGTATCCGTTTGAGTATATGGCGATCCTGTGCTTCATAGAGAAAAAGGAAAATAAAAGGCCGATAATCCATCCAAACGGTATTATACCACTGCAATCAAAAATTCTTAATCAGGCAAATAACACGTGATATAATTTCTCTGCCCGGAACCGGTTGCCGGGCATTAATAAGGGAATATTAATCGGATTAAGGGAATTTAGAAATGACTGTAGAAACACTTACCAATCTGCTTTATTGCAGTTTTCCTGTCGTGGTTATAGTCACTGTAGTTATCTATGTGATCGTAAACAAAAACAAAGACAAGCCTGTTGATACCACTCCGCCCCAATTTTACGGAATGCGTTCTCCAACACTTGAAGAAGCAGCTGAGATAAAGAGACAGTTAGCACCAAGAACCAGCAAACCCATTGTTGTTTTAAGCCTTGTCATGCTTCCGCTTGCCGTCTGCGCCGGTGGTGCTGCTATCAGCATTCGAGGCAAAGAAGACCTTGGTGTCGTCATCATCATGGGCTCTGTTGCGGCTGGTGTTTTGCTGATGTATATAGGTATGGTTTCTATGCCTCTGTATCGGATAATCAGTCTTCATACAAGACGTTACAGTGTCGGCGAATGCTATTTCGCAGATGTAAGGCACCTCATCCGTGTAAATCACAGAGGAATTCCCTGTGATGTATACCATGCCGTTATCACGGATCAGATCGGAACGACCTGGGAGACAGACCTCCCTAAAGAACTTCGCTTTGTACAAGTCGGAGCAAGATGTCTTGTGGTCATTTATGCTTCCGAAAAGAAGGTCAACAGATCTCCAACAAACGGCAAGAGCCTCTACAGAAGGGATATATTCGTGCCCCGAGATGAATTGATGAGATATAAATAAATCTATTCAGAACATAAACACACAAAATAAGAGAGGGTATCTCGTTTGAGATACCCTCTTTTTGGTTGCTGATTGTTTATCAGATTACTTCTTGATCTCGTTGAAGCCTTCTCTTGCAGCATATGTTGTGTGCAGGAGCTCGTGAGCCTTGTGTGAGTTAGGCTCGCCCAGATACTTCTCATAGAGTTCGATGATCTGGGGATTCTTGTGAGACTGACGGAGAACCTGACGCTCATCTTCGGAATAGAGTGCCTGAGCTCTCTTCTCCTTGTATGTGTCGAGGATATCATCTGCCTCGTTAGGCATAAAGCAAGGACGGACATAAGGCTGACCACCGCCGTTGATACAACCACCGGGGCAGCCCATGATCTCGATAAACTGATACTTGGACTTGCCTTCACGGATCTCGTCGAGAAGAACCTTAGCGCTCTTCATACCGGAAGCGATCGCAACATTAACTGTTGTTCCGTTGATATCGAGAGAAGCCTCACGGATTCCTGCATCGTGGCCACGAACAGCCTTGATCTCGATAGGCTCGCATTCCTTACCTGTGAGCTTGAAGTATACCGTTCTGAGAGCTGCTTCCATAACACCGCCTGTAACACCGAAGATTACGCCGGCACCTGTGTAGTCGCCCATGATATCCTGATCCCATTCTTCGTCAGGAAGACGGTTGAACATGATACCTGCACGGCGGATCATTCTTGCGAGCTCACGTGTTGTGAGAACTGCATCAACGTCAGGATTGCCGTTTGTGATGAGCTGCTCTCTTTCCTTCTCGAACTTCTTAGCAACGCAAGGCATGATGGATACAACGAAGATATCCTTAGGATCGATGCCCTTTTCCTGTGCCCAGTAAGACTTGATGATGGCACCCTGCATCTCGTGAGGAGACTTGCATGAAGAAAGATGAGGAAGGAGATCGCCGTAGTTGTACTCAGCGTAGTTGATCCATCCCGGTGAGCAGGATGTGATCATAGGGAGAACTCCGCCGTTCTGGAGACGGCCGAGGAGCTCTGTGCCCTCTTCCATGATAGTAAGGTCAGCACCGAAGTTAACATCGTAAACTCTCTCAAAGCCGAGTCTTCTGAGAGCTGCGATCATCTTGCCTGTGCAAGGTGTGCCGACAGGATTGTCGAACTCTTCGCCGATAGCTGCACGAACTGCAGGAGCTGCCTGAACGATAACGTGCTTGCCTGCCTTGAAAGCTGCATCAACCTTATCGATCTCTGAGTGCTCCATGAGTGCGCCTGTAGGACATACGTTTACGCACTGACCGCACTGGATACAAGGTGAATCTGCAAAGCTTCTGTTCTCAGCAGGAGAAACGAATGTTGCAAAGCCACGGTTTTCGAAGCCGAGGATTCCCATGCCGTGAGCATTGGAGCAACGGGCGATACAACGGCCGCAGAGGATACACTTGGATGTATCACGGATAAGTCCGGGAGCGAGAGTATCGATGTGTGTCTCAGAGTGAACACCCTGGAAAGCATCTTCTCTTGCGCCTGTGATCTGAGCAACGTGGAGAAGCTCGCACTGGCCGTTCTTATCGCACTGCTGGCAATTCTTATTGTGGTTAGAGAGCATGAGCTCTACTGATCTTCTACGAGCCTGTACAGCTGCAGGTGAAGAGATCTTGATCTCCATACCCTCAGCTACAGGATATACGCAAGATGCAACGAGTCCTCTTGCGCCTGTTGCCTCTACGAGACAAACACGGCAGGAACCCTGGTTGCACTCACCATGATTGAATGCACAAAGTGAAGGAATCTCATAGCCACAAGCCTTAGCAGCTTCAAGAATGGTGAGGCCGGCTTCAACCTGATAAGGCTGACCTTCAATTTTAATATTAACTAAACTCATTCTTTTGCCTCCTGATTAAACCTTCGAAATTGCGTTGAACTTACATGTGCTGATGCACGCACCGCACTTGACGCACTTATTAGCGTCAATAGCCATAGATGCGAGCTTGTGTCCTTCAGCAACGTAATCTGTACGTGTGATGCAGCTTGCAGGACAACCCTTAGCGCACATACCGCAGCCGATACACTTATCAGCGTCGATCGTGTACTGCATGAGATTCTTACAAACGTGAGCAGGGCACTTCTTGTCAACGATGTGAGCGATATACTCATCACGGAAGTGAGCGAGTGTTGAGTTAACAGGGTTGGATGCTGTCTGGCCCAAAGCGCAGAGGGAGTTAGCCTTGATTGTCTGGCTCAGTTCTTCGAGCTCATCAAGATCCTTCATTGTGCCCTTACCCTCAGTGATTCTTGTGAGGATCTCGAGCATTCTCTTTGTACCGATACGGCAAGGTGTGCACTTACCGCAGGACTCGTCGCAGATGAATTCAAGATAGAACTTAGCAACGTCAACCATACAGTTGTCTTCGTCCATTACGATAGCACCGCCTGAACCCATCATGGATCCCTTAGCTACGAGGTTATCGAAATCGATAGGCTCGTCGAGGTACTCAGCTGTCAAGCATCCGCCGGAAGGACCACCTGTCTGGATAGCCTTGAACTGCTTGCCATCCGGGATTCCGCCGCCGATGTCATAGATGAGCTCTCTGAGTGTTGTACCCATAGGTACTTCTACGAGACCAACGTTGTTAACCTTACCGCCCAAAGCGAATACCTTAGTACCCTTGGACTTCTCTGTACCAACAGATGCGAAGTTAGCAGCGCCTTCTCTGAGGATGTAAGGAACGCAAGCGAGTGTCTCTACGTTGTTAACGCATGTCGGCTTGCCCCAGAGACCCTTGATAGCCGGGAACGGCGGCCTCGGACGAGGCATACCACGCTTACCTTCGATTGAGTTAAGGAGAGCTGTCTCCTCACCGCAAACGAATGCGCCGGCACCGAGTCTGATCTGGCAATCGAAGCTGAAGTCTGAACCAAGGATGTTCTTTCCGAGGAGACCTTCTGCCTTTGCCTGCTCGATAGCGATTCTAAGTCTCTTAACTGCGATAGGATACTCGGCACGTACATAGAAGTAACCTTCCGAAGCGCCGAAAGCATAACCTGCGATCATCATACCTTCGATAACTGCGAGAGGATTTCCCTCGAGGATGGAACGATCCATGAATGCACCCGGGTCGCCCTCGTCGCCGTTACATACAACGTACTTCTGATCAGCTTCTACATTTAATGCGAACTGCCACTTTCTTCCTGTGGGGAATCCGCCGCCGCCACGGCCACGAAGTCCGGAAGCCAAAACTTCATCGATAACTTCCTGCTGTGTCATTGTGAGCGCACGCTTAATTCCCTGGAAAGCGCCGTTGCCGATAGCTTCATTAATATCTTCAGGATTGATAACGCCGCAGCCGTTGAGAGCTACACGTCTCTGCTTCTTATAGAAGAGAATATCCTCCTGCTTTGTAACCTTCTCGTTTGTCTTAGGGTCAACATAGAGAAGTCTGTCTACGATCTCACCGCCGATGAGGTCCTTTTCAACGATCTCATCAACATCTTCGATCTTAACCATCTTGTAAAGAGTATCCTCAGGATAGATCTTTACGAAAGGTCCCTGTGAGCAGAAACCGAAGCAGCCAACCTGGTTAACTGTAGCCTTGTCTTCGATTCCCTTTTCTTTAATAAGAGCGTTAAATCTCTCCATGATCTCTGTGGAGTGAGCTGAAAGGCATCCTGTACCACCGCAAAGAACGATGTGGCGCTTGCCGTCTCCACCCTTGATCTTGTCGTCGAGGCTCTTTGAGAGAGCTTCAAATCTCTCGTTAAGGTCAGTTACTGTGCTAATCATGCCTTTGCTGCCTCCTCTTTCAATGCATTAATGATTCCCGGAACCTGGTCAACCTTAACCTTAGGGTAAACCTGACCATTGATGCTTACTGCGGGTGCGATACCGCATGCACCGATGCAGCGGAGAGCGTCCAATGTGAAGAGACCGTCTTCGCTTGTCTGACCGGGCTTGATGTTCAAAATCTCAGAGAACTTATCGATAACGTTCTGTGCGCCCTTAACGTAGCACGCAGTTCCGAGACAGCAACCGACAACGTACTTTCCCTTCGGAGTAAGAGAAAAGAATGAGTAGAATGTAACAACTCCATAGATCTCTGCAACCGAAATACCTGTCTTCTGTGATACCAATTCCTGAACTTCGAGCGGAATGTATCCGTACTCATTCTGAATGTCACTCAGGATCATCATCAACGGTGTCTTGTCGTCCTTGTGACGATCACAGATCTCCGTTATCTGAGCGACAGCAGCTTCTTGTAATTTAGCCATAAAAAACCTCCTGCCTCATTTGGGAATATTTCCAGACCCAACTATTTTACTTTGCAAGGCGACAGTTAGTAAAGACTAACTGTCGCCCAAAAACAGACATTATGTATCAAAAGCGTAAAAATGAATTAACGCAAATGAATATCTATCACTTTCCTCAAAAATGACTGATTATTCTTCCTCAACGTTGCTTGCTGCGATAACCTTTTCAGCTACTTCCGGAGGTGCTGCCTCATAACGAGCGTGAGACATTGCGAACCATCCTCTGCCCTGTGTCATTGACTTAAGGTCAGTAGCATACTCGAGCATTTCAGCAGTAGGAACTTCTGCATTTACTACAGATCCGAGCTCGTCAGCGTCGATACCCATGATACGTCCTCTTCTCTTGTTGAGGTCGCCCATGATATCGCCCTGCTTCTCCTCAGGAACGTGTACTTCAACCGAGCTGATGGGTTCGAGAAGTACGGGGTTGCCCTGAGCCATACCTGCCTTAAATGCGAGGTTGGCAGCGATCTTGAATGCCATTTCCGAAGAGTCAACGTCATGGTAAGAACCGTCAACCAGTGTAGCCTTGAGGTTAACTACGGGATAGCCTGCGAGAACGCCCTTCTTGATGGATTCCTGCAATCCCTTTTCGACTGCGGGGAAGAAGTTCTTAGGTACGGCACCGCCGAATACCTTCTCTTCGAATACGAGGCCTTCCTGCTCGGGATTGGGTTCGAATTCGATCCATACGTCACCATATTGGCCGTGACCGCCGGACTGCTTCTTGTGCTTACCCTGAACCTTAACCTTCTTGCGGATAGCTTCACGGTAAGGAACCTTGGGTTCACCGAGTTCGCAGTCAACGTTGTACTTATTCTTGAGCTGGCTTACGAGGACCTTGAGCTGCATGTCACCGATACCTGAAAGTACCATCTGCTTTGTCTCAGGGTTTGTCTCGACTGTGAAACAATGATCTTCATCAGCAAGCTTTGTAAGACCGGAAATGATCTTATCTTCGTCGCCCTTCTTAAGAGGAACGATGGACTTGGAAAGACAAGGCTGAGGGAACTTGATCTTAGGCATCTCAAGGATACGTGCGCGGTCGCAGATCGTATCGTTGGTGTCTGTATTAGCAAGCTTGGAAGCTGCGCCGATATCACCTGCAGTAATGCAGTCTGTAGTGATCTGCTCCTTACCCTTAAGGAAGAACAGACCGCCGATTCTCTCATCCTTACCCTTTGTTGCGTTATAAACAGTGGAGTTAGCGCGGAGTGTACCTGCGTTAACCTTAAAGATGCTGATCTTACCTACGAACGGGTCAGAGATCGTCTTGAAGCAGAACGCTACGAGCGGATCGTCGATAGAGCAGCCTACCATCTGTGTGCCGCCGTCAGGGAGTGTAGCCTCAAGAGCAGGCTTCTTGCCTGCCGGAGGTGTGTCCTTTGAAATGCAGTTGAGGAGGAAGTCAACGCCCCAGTTCATGTAAGCGGAACCGCAATAGATCGGGTGGAGCTTACCTTCACGGAAGCCTGCGTGTACGCCGTGACGGAACTCGTCTTCAGTGAACTTCTCACCGGCGAAGAACTTCTCCATCAAAGCATCGTCTGCCTCTGCTACTACTTCGTTAACCTTTTCCTGGAGCTCGTCAACTCTCTCGTTGTACTGTTCAGGAAGAGGATATTCAACAAACTTACCCGTAGCCTTATCGATTGAGAAAGCCTTACGGTTCATAACGTCAACGATACCAGTCATCTTGCCGTCTTCCATGATAGGGAATGAAAGCGGGATAACTGAAGGTCCGTAACGCTCCATCATACGGGCTGCAACAGCTTCAAAGTCAGCGTTGGGCTCGTCCATTCTATTCATAAAGAAAAGGAAAGGAACCTTTTTACCATTCAAAAGTCTGATAGCCTTCTCGGAACCGACGGATGTACCGCCCTTAGCCGAGATCATAATAACGCCGGAGTCGGCGATCCTTATTCCGCTCATCTCTTCGCCCAAAAAGTCGAAGTCACCTGGAGTGTCGATGATATTGATCTTACTACCCTTGTATTCGCAGCAGGCAACTGAAAGGCTTACTGACATCTGTCTTTTGATCTCCTCAGGATCGTAGTCAAGCGTAGTGTTACCGTCATTGATGCGTCCCTGACGATTGATTGCTTTGGTGTAGTAAAGAATAGCCTCAGCTAATGTCGTCTTGCCGGAACCTACGTGGCCAAACAACGCGATGTTGCGAATCTTGTCTGCGGAATAATTTTCCATCAGTCATTTCCTCCTTTGAAGTAAAAGATTAAAATACTTTCCTATTATATAGGATTCGGTATGCTAATTCCACAAAAAACCAACTTTGCCTAAAACTTTTTTTGTGCATTATTATTCGGACTCTGTTTTCGCGCTATTCAGCTCTAAAAAAGTCTTTAGAATTTCCCAAATGGACACAGCAAAAAGGATGCCTCATTGTTTTGAGACATCCTTCAAAAAACAAATTTGATCAGGAATTACTTCATCGGTCTGCCGAAGATAAGTACCAGTCTGTCTTCCTTCTGGTTGAATGTACCGGATCCTAATGAACCGAGTGACTGAGCCTCAGAGCCGCCGCCCATTGAAGACATAAGCTTTCCACCGTCATCATCTACTACGGAGATCAGTGTCCAGCCGTCAGCAGACTTCTTCTTGAGGAGTTTTGAGAGGGCATCAACGTTAACTTCTGCAGACTTGTTATGCTCAACTGTTTCAACTGAATACTCCATAGGTCCGCCTGCAGCACCGCCGCCTGATCTGACCTTCTTCTCCAGCTCTGCAACTGCGTTATCCAATGACGCGAGTTTCTTCTCAAGCTCTGCCTTCTCCATCTCTTTCTCCTTGATCTTTTCTTCTAATTCTGTGATCTGATCGAGCATCTTGCCCTTCTCGCTCTCACTTAATGCAGCCTGCTTAAGGAATACCGACTGTTTCTCGGCATTAAGTACGATCTCCTGTGCAGCAGCCTCTGCAAGAACAGTAGCGTTCTTGGAGTCTGCAATGATATCCTTAGCTTCCTTAAGTTCAGCCTGGAGACCCTTGATCTGATCCTGGATATCGACTGACTGCTTGCTGTAATCCTCGTATTCTTTCTCGGCCTGAGCCTTCTTCTTTTCAGAATCCTCAAGTTCTTTTCTTGCTTCTTTAAGGGTCTCGTCAAGATCCTTGCGTCTCTGATCTGCATCCTTCTGGAAGTTCTCGATCTCAGCATTGATCTCATCACGCTTAGCCATGGCTGCTTCAGCTTCAGTCATAACGAGCTTGGCCTTCTCAGTCATGTCATCAAGTTCTGCCTGAGCCTGCTTATTGCGCTCCTCGAGCTGAATGATGATCTGGTCTCTTTCAGCCTGAGCTTCCGCAATGAGCTTCTCTTTCTCGGCATTGGCGATGTCTCTGTCACGCTCTGCATCAGCCTTCATCTTGAGGGCTTCAGCTGCCTGCTTCTCTGAAAGTTTCTTATGCTCTTCAGTAAGTCTTGCCTTTTCCTTCTCGAAATCTTCGCCGAGTTTAACGATCTTAGCCTCTGCAGCCTTGATCTCTTTTTCCTTCTCAGCCTTGATCTTGTCGGCATTGTCCATCATGCTCTGGACTTCTTTTGCCTGTGCGATCAATTCGTCTCTCTTTGCAAGAGCTTCGCCGTATTCCTTCTCAACCTGGGCTGCGAGCTGTTCGGTCTGCTTCTGGGTCTCTTCGTAAATCTTCTCCTGCTCGATCTTGGCAGCAGCGATAAGGTCATCGTGTTCCTTCTGAGACTTCTTCTTGGCCTCAGCCATCATCTCGTTGGCTTCTTTGCGGAGAGCATCTCTCTTATCACGCGCTTCGATAACTTCGTCACGGATAGTATCTACGGATTTCTCCAATGCTTCCTGCTCAGCGAGCTTCTTCTTCTGATATGTTGTGAATTCCTTATCGAGCTTTGCCTTCTCGGTCTCGAACTGCTCTTCCATAGCAGCATAGTCACGCTTAAGCTTTTCTAACGCTTCGAGGATTCTCTTCTCTTCTTCGGAACGCTTTGCTTCTGCACGGGCTATATTATCCTGCTGCTTCTGCTCAAGGATTCTCTTCGCTTCGGCTGCTGCCTCATCGTTGTTACCCTGTGAAGCTTTTTGGAAATCGTATTTGCACATTGAGCAGCGGGCAACATTGTCACCCATCATTACGCCGCAAACCGGACATCTCTTCATAACTTGGTTCTCCTAAAAAGCGCGCGAAACCAGTCGCACGCAAAGATTATATGCGCCTATTATATACCAGGGCGTGTTAAATTATTTACTTTTCTTAAGGGAATTTTATAAATTTTTAGTTAACTTTAAACGAGACGCAGAGTTTGCAAGGGCTTTTTTTGTATGCGTTGTCATATCTAAACACCGGAACGCATCATTATAATTAGCATAATTTCTCTAAGGAGGGGTAAAATGCACCGTTTTATCACAAAAGCAGTCGTTACCGCATCCGCGCTCTGCCTTACAGTCGCAGCACTCGCAGGATGCACCAAGAAGCCTGACGCAGCAAACAACAATGCCGTTGTCGGAATTACACAGGAACCCGGCATCTTCGATCCGCACACTGTAGTTGCCGCAGGCGATAAAGAGATCCTCTTCAACGTATATGAGGGTCTTTTCAAGTACGATTACGAAGGCAATCTCAATCCCTGTCTTGCAACAGACGTTGAGATTTCTTCAGACGCATCTGTATATACATTCACGATCAGAGATGGTGTTAAGTTCCACGACGGCTCCGATCTTGATGCAGGAGACGTTGTCTATTCTCTCAAGCGTGCAGCAGGACTTCTCGACACCCAGGACGGCACAGCTCTCGTAAGCGAACTCGATCCCGTCAAGGACGTTGCGATCGCTTCTGACGGCCGCGTTGAGGTCACTCTTGAGTCTCCCAGCACAGAGCTTATGTGCTACTTCACAACGGGAATCATTCCCGAAGGTTACGATAACTGCCAGGCAGCTCCCGTAGGAACAGGCCCTTTCAAATTCGAGTCTTATACTCCCGGCCAGAGCGTCATCCTTGTGAAGAACGAAAACTATTGGCAGAAGGGTCTTCCTTACCTTGATAAGGTTACTTTCAAGGTTTGTGCTGACATGGATGCAGGCCTTACAGAGCTTGCAGCAGGAAGCATTGACATCTTCCCTTACCTCACACCCGACCGTGTAAGCCAGCTTGATTCAGCTAAATTCAACGTTTTGTCCAACGGTTCAAACATGGTCCAGATCTTCGCACTTAACAATGCAGTTGAGCCCCTCAACAATTTAAAGGTGCGTCAGGCTATCAACTATGCTGTAAACAGAGAAGACATTATCTCCGTAACAATGGACGGCACCAGCGTTGAACTTGCAACAGCAATGAGCCCTGCAATGGGAAGCTATTACGATTCTTCACTTGACGGGACTTTTGACCAGGATCTCGAGAAGGCTAAGTCACTCATGGCTGAAGCAGGCTACGAGAACGGCTTTGATCTCACATGCACTGTTCCTTCAAACTACCTGATCCACGTTAATACGGCAGTTGAGCTCGCTTCCGAACTTAAGGCGATCGGCATCAACCTTGAGATCAAGCAGGTAGACTGGGGAACATGGCTTGAGCAGGTTTATAAGGGACGTCAGTATGAGACAACAGTCATTGCACTCACCAGTTCTTATGCACCTTACGACGTTCTTGAGCGTTACCAGTCAACATCTGACGGCAACTTCATCAACTACTCCAACAGCGAAGTAGATAAGCTCATGGCACAGATCCCTCTTACGGCAGACAATAACGAGAGAACTGAGCTTTACCACCAGGTATTGGGTCTTCTCACAGCTGATGCATGCTCCGTTTACCTTCAGGATCCCACAACGATTACTGCGGTATCCACAAGACTTGAAGGTTACCACGTATATCCCATGTATGTTCAGGATATGTCACAGGTAAAGCTTGCAGGCAACTGATAAGTATAAGAGTTTAATGTTTAAAGGCTGTCTCAATTGTATGAGGCAGCCTTTATTCTTTTTGCTTTATATTGAAAAGCATTTATAATAATCTTCTATTTATAGAATTTAGAGATTGGGGAGAATGGGGTTTGAAGAGCAAAGCCGGATACTTTATCGGTAAATTCATTGAACTCATACTGACACTTTTCGTAGTGTCATTGCTCGTTTTTGCTGCCTTCTCGATCATCCCGGGCGATGCCGCAAGAATAATGCTCGGCCCCAATGCTTCCGAAGCACAGGTAAACCTGCTCCGTGCACAGATGGGCCTTGATAAGCCCCTTATCGCAAGATACGGTTCCTGGCTTTTTGGCATCATCACATTCAAGCCCGGAACATCCTATGCATTTAACATGAGCGTATCAGAGCTCATCAGCCAGAGGCTTCCCGTAACTATTGGAATGAGCGCGATCGCCATGCTCATGGTAATCATCATCTCATATCCCCTTGCAGTCGTAAGCGCCCGTAAACCGGGCCGTCTGGGCGACCAGATATGCTCCGTCATCGGCCATATTCTTTTCGCAATTCCGCCTTATGCCGCATCGCTTCTGCTCATCCTTCTGGCAGGATCCGTCTTCTCGCTCATAACGGTAGGAAATTATGTAAGTCCCTCCGACGACTTTTTGGGATATGTGGGCTGTCTCCTGCTGCCTTCTTTTGCCATCGCACTTCCGAAGATCGCTATGAGTTTTAAGTTCCTGAGATCTTCAATAATCGAGCAACGCACATCAGACTATGTGCGCACATCAAAGAGCCACGGCCTTTCGGACCTGAAGATCCTCGTACGCCATGTTCTCCCGAATTCAAACGTCTCGTCGATCACGATTATTTCAATAATCCTCTCAGACATCCTGGGCGGAAGTCTCATAGTAGAGCAGGTCTTCAATCTTCCCGGATTGGGACGTCTCCTCCTGATGGCAATAGACCGCCGTGATTTCCCGCTCCTGTCAGGAATAGTCTTCTACCTGGCATTCATAACAGTCATCCTTTACTTCCTTTCCGACATCGCCGCAAGCATTGCCGATCCGAGGATTAGGTTGAAGTAAGGAGGTTCGCGCAAGTGTCACAGGCATCAAAGAACAAGGCAAACAGATCACCTGAAGCATCCGCTTTTTACACAGTGGGCCTCATTCTGCTGGGCATTGTCGTGATCTCATTCATAATCTCACTCTTCTGGACGCCCTATGAGCCTGACGCAACAAGTGCGGCTTCAAAACTCATGGCACCATGCCTTGAGCACCCTTTCGGAACGGACAATCTCGGAAGAGACGTGCTTTCCAGGGTTATGTCCGCATCCAAATACACGATATTCATATCTGCCGCAGGCGTTGCCATTGCGCTTATTCTCGGTACCGTTGCAGGCATTCCTGCAGGCTATTTCGGCGGCATCACCGACAGGGGGATAATGCTTTTGGGCAACAGCATCATGTGCTTCCCGGGTATCCTTCTGGCACTTGTCGCAGTAGCGGTTTTCGGACCTTCAGTAACGAACGTTATCTGGGCTTTGGGACTTGTTTTCGCGCCGACCTTTGCGAGAGTCTGCAGAGTCGGAACGATGGAAATAAAGGAATTGGATTATATAACGCACGCGCGTGTAATGGGCGTAAAGCCTGCCCGCATAATGACGTTCCACATCTTCCCGAACCTTGTGGGGCAGCTCCTTCCGGCCACCGTCATAGGCCTTGCCAACATGACGCTTTTCGAATCCGGAATGAGCTATCTGGGACTCGGCGTACAACCGCCTGAAGCATCCTACGGAAAAATGCTCTCTGAAGCCCAGGCCTATGTCCGCGTGGCTCCCTGGCTCGTCATCTTCCCCGCGCTCATGCTGATATTCTATATCCTCGGTCTCTACTTCGTATCAGAGGGACTCCGCGTCAGCCTCTCGAAAGGAGGCAAGTGATGCCGCGTCATATACACATCGTTAAAGTACATCACCTGACTCTCTCTTTCCCGACGCGCAAGGATCCCAATCCGAAGCCCGTCCTTGACGATGTCGACTTTGGCATCAGAGACGGCGAGATCTTAGGCCTCATAGGCAACTCCGGCAGCGGAAAGACCATGACATCTCTTGCGATCGCAGGCCTTCTTCCCGAAGCCGCATCCATTACTTCCGGCTCGATCAAATTTGCCGGCGAGGACCTTCTTGGCATGAATCCCAAAGCAAGACGTGCGATGCTCGGCAAAGACATCGGCATGATCTTCCAGGAGCCTTCGACGGCTTTGGACCCTCTCATGACATGCGGCAAGCAGTTAGAAGAAGTCCTTACGGCACATAAAGACACATCAACGACTTCGGAGCAGCGCCACAAGGCGATCGTAGATATGCTTGAGACAGTAGGCTTTACAAACGCCGAAGAGATCTGCGGACGTTATCCCCACCAGCTTTCAGGCGGCCAGCGACAGAGAGTCCTCATCGCAGGCGCAGCACTCCTCAAACCGCGCCTTCTCATCTGCGACGAACCGACTTCATCACTTGATACGGTAACTACGGTATCAATACTGGCTCTCCTCAAAGACCTGTGCCACAAGCTTCACATGACGATCCTTTTCATCTCTCATGACCTGTCAGCCGTAAGAGGTTTCTGCGACCGCGTCATGGTAATGAAAGACGGTAAGATAATCGACAAGGATACAGCTTCAGATATCCTGAGCAATCCGAAAAACACTTATACGGCAGAGCTTCTCACCAACGCAAGACTCGACACAAGGCTGCTCGGCTTTGAGCCTGCAACAGTCGACTATTCAAAGAGTCCCGTCCTCACGGCAAAAGACATAACAGCAGGCTATGGCAGGTCTTTATTTGAACGCGCGAAGAACAGATCCGCCGATAATAACATCCTTCACGATGTATCACTCGAAGTATTCCCCAATGAGATTCTGGGTCTCATCGGAGGTTCGGGCAGCGGCAAAACAACGCTCATAAGATCTCTCCTGGGTCTCCTGCCTCATTCGGGCACGGTCAACATAAAGAGCACAAGCGTCGGCGCGATCTTCCAGGATCCCGTGTCCTGCCTGAACCCCGCCCACACGATCAAGTGGCACATGGAAGAAGCTTTAAGGGCTTCCGGAAAAGCGAAAATGATTTCCGGCACAGGCTCAAGAGCCGAAAGAAAAGCCAGGACTCTCGCCAGAATAACTGCCGTTCTTGAAGAATGCGGCCTCGGCGAGAAATACCTCATGCGCCACCCGAAAGAACTCTCGGGCGGTCAGCGCCAGCGTGTCGCAATCGCAATGTGTCTTATCCAGGAACCTGCCCTCATCATCGCAGATGAGCCGTTCTCCTCTTTGGATGCAAGCTCATCAGCAGAACTCTTAAAGCTCATGACGGACATCAACAGGGAACGCAGCACTGCATTCCTTCTCATCACTCACAACATTCACATCGTAAGGCAGATATGTCCCCGCGTCATCGTAATGGACAGCGGAAAGATCTGTGAAGAAGGGATCACTACAGAAGTCCTGACAAATCCCAAATCTGAATGCGCAGCATCCCTTCTTGAAGCAGAGCGCAAGATCCACGGAATCTGATCTTTTTTTCCAAAAGCAAGAAAGGCTGCTCCGAAGAGCAGCCCATCTCAAGGGTGATCTATATAAAGTGATGTCACTTTATGGCTGGTTAATTATGTTATATCAAATTCATTTTGATATATCTTCACGTTATTACTGTGATGTCGAATACTCAGATATAACTACACCTGAACCTTGAGTAATATTCGGATCAGAGTACTCTTCGTTAACACGGTAATTAATGGATGTCTCCGGCGGATTGTAAATATAGTTTTTATCACCATCTTGATTCCTACTAGGCGCATCGTACCAGATTCGATAGTGAGTATCGTCTATTTGTTCAACTGAATACTTCCAATTATCTACAGTAATCGATGTTGTTCCTGAAGGAACTGTAAGTATTACTTCTTCAATCCTATTTCCACTCGCTGAAATACTTCCCGATGTTTGTATTTTAGTATTTGTGTACGTTCTTTCTGACCAAGAACCTCTTTCCTCAGTCCAATACCATGTATCATAGTAATCATGGCTTACAGAAGGGTTACCGGTTACATTACTACCTTGTGCATTTGAACTATCTGTGCCGGTATAAGTATTAGCAACATGCGGATTTGTCGAATTTGTAGGCTTAGGTGTAGGCGTATTTGTAGGTTTTGGCGTAGGCGTATTTGTATTTGTATCTGTAGGTGTAGGCGTAGGTGTATTTGTCGGTGTGGGTGTAGGTGAGTTCTTATTACCCGACTGATTATTTACAGAACCACCACCGTTTTCTTCTTCATCTTCACCGTCATCTTCATCGTCGTCATCTTCGTCGTCTTCATCAGTTTCACCTTCAGGAGTGTATTCCTGAATAGGTGTAAAATTAGGATCTGCTTTCAAATGTTCAATTTCATTTCTTGCATCGACTTCGAAATTGTCACCATTGTTCTCTTTGAGCTGGTTGCGTGCATCGGTTGCACGTTTCAGAGTAACCGTAACACCGAGGAATGCGGCACCGGCAACAATTACGATTATCGCAACAACAATTACGATTTCCAGTAAGGTAAAACCTCTTCTGCTCTTTCTAATTTTTGTCATATAGATCACACTCCCTTGTATCAAGCATAAATTCTAGCTGATAATCAAATTATACTGGACACAATTTTGACAATTCAATCTCTAAGATATTGAATTTATAAGCATGTTTTGAACAATATGTAACAAAGAATTAAACGGTTCTTTTCGAAATGATCTTTTGAGCTTCAGTCATCAAAAATTCTTTGGAATTCGGGCATTTTTCCTCAAGGTAGCTGTTAAAAACCTCAATTAAAATCTCACCTATTTCAGGTCCCTCTTTTACACCCAAAGAAATAATATCTTTTCCATCGATATCCAGATCTTTTACTTTGAAAACCGCACCGGCATTTTTCAATTCTTCAGATATTAAATTCAGTTCTTCAAGTCTCCTGATCCGACTTTGACCCAAAGGAGAATGCGCAAGGATATCTGCTCTCTGAAGAATCTTAAGCTTATTCAGGATCTCTTCAGGATACATGCTCATGAACTTGTGGACCTGAATCCTGTCAGGCTTAATATAAGTATCATGAAGTCTTACAAGTAAACATACGTTACTGATAAACTGCTTCGGACATTTAAGCTCATTAAGGACTCTCAGAGTGATCTCCTCGCTGACACGGGGATGTCCTTTCATGTGCCCTACGCCGTCTTCATCTAATCTGAAACAAGCGGGCTTGCCCAGATCATGGAAAAGCGCAGCCATTGCAAGTTCGGGGTCGCGCCCTTCACCTTCAACATATGGAATATGTTCCAGCACATCCAGCGTGTGCTCAAGAACATCTCTGTCATGGTATTTCGAATGCTGTTCAAATCCTTTGCATTCGCCTATCTCAGGAACGATCACACTTAATACTTCGCATCCTGTCCTGATTGCGTGGGAAGCATATTTTCCTGTAACTATTCCGGTAAGTTCCATTGCGATACGCTCGCCTGATATCTTCTTCAATTCATAAGCATGGGACTCCATTGCGCGAAGCGTATCAGGCTCTATCTCAAAGCCGAGTCTGGAACAGAACCTTATTGCCCTGAGGATCCTGAGCGCATCCTCATGAAAGCGTTCATCGGGATTGCCTACCGCACGGATAAGTTTTTGGGAGCAGTCATCCTGTCCGCCTTCCGGATCGTAGATCTTCCCTTCGGAATCCATATACATGGCGTTGATCGTGAAATCCCTGCGCCTGACGTCTTCCTCTATCGTAGTCTTAAAAATGACTTCATCAGGTCTTCTCATGTCAGAGTACGATCCGTCTTCCCTGAAGGTCGTAACCTCGACATCTCCTTCAGATGTAACGGCCGTAACCGTGCCGTGTTTTGCGGCATTGTCGTAATAGTTGATTCCGGCATTCTCGAAAATGCCTATGGTCTCATCCGGCTTGGCGGATGTCGCTATGTCATAGTCGTGGGGAGTCTTTCCTAAAACGATATCACGTACGGCACCTCCGGCCACAAATGCTTTATGACCGGAGGATTCAATCAGTCTGAGTATCTCGGATACATATGGCGGAATCCTTCCCGCCGTAGATGAATCGTTGTTTAGCATAACTTAATTATAATGCGAATCGTCATATTCTTGAAATAATTTAAGCTTAGTAGTTTGGATATAATTATTGTGTTTATTTATATCTGTGCTTTTCGCTAGGAGGGATAATATGGTCTTTACAAGAAAACCTTACCGGATTGATTCTGTCTATTATGAGGACAACACGCTTAAGATCGGCTGTGAATGTCAGGAGTATTCCCCGTCTCTCACAGGCGGCAAGGGTGCTTTCAAAGATACTAAGGGCAGAATGACCATCTCGGTCTTTTCCCCTGCAAATAACCTGATCACGGTTAAGGTGACCAATCACCAGGCAACTCCTCGCTTCAAGGGAACTTCCGCAATCGAACTCGTTCCTGTTACAGGCACTCTTGAAGATCTTGGTGATACTCTTGCATTCAAGACAGGTCATCTCGAAGCACATATAAATAAGAAAACGTTTTCCATCAAATTCATTTATTGTGGAAACGAACTCTGCACTCAGACCGCTAATATGCCGGTCTTCTATAAGACCTCTTCAGGTACCGAGAGCAATTTCGTGTTATCACCTGAAGCCTGCACCGGCGCTTCATTTAATCTTGGTTCAAGAGAACTGATCTACGGTCTTGGCAGCGCCGGATCTTCCATAGTAAGAAACGGACAGATAGTTAAATGCAATATTGCTGACAGCAGACCCGGAACGGGATTCGTTCCCTTTATCCTTTCAGATTCCAAATACGGTCTGTACGTAAATTCGAACCGTCCCGTTACTTTCGATGTCGGTTCAGACAACGGTAAACTCAGCTTTGAAGCAGAAAGCGAAGAAGTTGAATACAGCATTATCGCCGGTGATACCCTTACAGAGATTCTTGAGATCTTCAGCCAGCTTGGCGGCCGTACACCTGCCCTTTCATATACCACTGCAGGAATCTCACTTGCCCTGGACGACGATTATACTCTGACGGCACAGGGCATCATAGATGCATTAAGGACTGCCAAAAATTCAGGAGTAGCTGTAAACGAGATCTGGCTTGGCAATTCATGGCATCCTGATTACGCTCCATATGGTTTCACCTGGGATACAGTAAGATTCCCTGACCCCATCGGATTTGCCAGAACAGCATCAGATCTCGGTGTCAGCATAGGTATTTCAATCAATCCTTTTATTTCTGAAAGAGCTCCTGAATATTCAGATCTTTTAGATGCAGGCTATTTCATTTCCTCTCCTGACGGAAATGCGGTTCTCTGTGATGCTGACAAGGGCGGCGTCGCACTTCTTGATCTTAATGTTCCCGATGCAAGAAGCTGGTTCATCAATACATGTTCAAATCTTGCCAGAGACGGCTTCTCGGTATTCGAATCCAATTTCACGGATTCACTTTCTGAGACGTTTGAAAAAGCTTCCGGCAGAAAAGGTTGCCTGGCAAACTATACTTCAATGCTGAATTCTGATCTCAGTGGTATCTCATCCAGAGAACGCGGACGACTCGGTTCGTTCATCATTGCCGACTCCGTTTCCTCAGGCGACCAGCAGGCTCCTTACACCAACATTTACACTAAGTTTGCACCTGATTTCTCCGACCTCTCCGCAGCTGTTAAGAATTCGATCTCATACGGCCTCACAGGGTTCGGAGGAGTTAATATCGACATCCCCGCAAAAGATCTGACTGACCCCAAGCTTTTCGAGCGTTGGATCGGATATACGGTTTATGCACCTCACGCAAGATTCACGGGCACACTTAAGTTCTTGGAAGATGCAGCTAAACTTGACTCGGTCAAAGCATTCACTGCCATCAGGACAGCCCTTGCTCCTTACATCTATTCAAGTCTTTGCGAAAACGTAAAATACGGTACACCCGTTATCCGCGCAATGGCTGTTGAATTTGCAGGAGACCCGGCTGCGGCTGCATTCGATTCCGAATACATGCTCGGTACGTCACTTCTTGTAGCTCCCGTAACGACTGCAAATGACAATATCAGGATCTACATACCTGCAGGCATCTGGACGGATTTCATGACTCACGAGAAGATCCAGGGACCCCGCTACATTTCCAGAAAGGTATCTCCCAACACCGTTCCGGTTTTTGTACGCCCCAATTCCATCGTTCCTACCAGAACACCCGATTCAAATGCCGGTATTGGTCTGCTCGATAACCTCACATTCTCATGCTTTGGTCTCGGCAACGGATCAACGGCTGCCTGCGAAGTTTTCGCTGACGGCGGACAGGGTTCAGGCATCATCACAGCTGAAGTTTCAGGCAACAAGATCACAGTCCGCACTCAGAACCTCGGCGGAACCAAGAAACTTGTCTTGTCAGGGATCTTCAATGTAGTAGGCTTGTCAGAATCAGTACCTGAGAAGCTCAGCTACGGTACTTCCATCGAGTTCTCAAGCAACGAACTGGTGATAAGCTTAGGTTAACGCGGCAATCTGTACTTCGTCGAAGTATTCAATAAGGTCTTTAAAGTACTGCGCTTTTACATCAGGCTCATTCATAAGCTCGTGACGGTAGGCGCCGTAGTTCTTTGACTTTACATGTGCGCCGGCTTCAGTCATCTTTGCAATTACTTTCTCAACACCGGTTCCGTAACTTCCGACGGGATCCTCGCTGCCGTAAGTAAAGAAACACGGGCGGTCAGGTAACTGTGCATATGCAGTCTTGCTCTGCATGAATGAGATTATGCTGAACAGGGTTCTGAATCCGTCGCTCGTAAATGTAAATCCGCACATGGGATCTTCAGCGTACTTTCTGACTTCGTTCTCATCAGTGGACAACCAGTCGAGGCCCGACTTCGGATTCTTTATGCGCTTGGTGTAGCTGCCGAATGCGATGACGTTGAGCAGATGGTTCTTTCTCTTCTTCCCTCCGAAAACACAGGCAACGCTTGCTAGGAATTTTCCGAATCCCACAGCAGGGTTCGGACCCATTGTCGATGAGAATACATATCCGTCGAACTGCTTGTTGTATCTTGGAGTGGAGTAGATCGACCTTACGACAAATGAACCCATTGAGTGTCCATAGAGAATGTATTTAAGTCCCTGCCGGCCGAATTTCTCAACTGCATATTCGTGAAGTCCCATCTCGTCTGTCAGGAGCATCTGCCAACTGTTTTTCGCGCCTCCGAAATATCCTTTGGGATAGCCCTTCTCCTCGTTCAGGAAATAAGTCTGTCCGTGACCCGGCATATCCATTCCGCAGACGTGATATCCGGCTTCATTGAGCTCGGCGATCATCTCTTCGTAGCGCGCAATGTATTCGGCCATTCCGTGGCATATCTGGACAACGCCTTTTATCTCGGGAGCAGATGACGGATAAAAGAATGCCACGGTCTTATAACCATTGCCTGTTGAACTGACATATGCCATTCTCTGCGCATTGATCTGTGCCATCTTAAATTCCTCCCGTGCGGGCTTTTTGCCTTGCTTATTAACTGTTATTCTAACATCTTTTCGCCTGTCACAATTGCCACAGCGTTGCTTGAATTTACAGTTTTGAGATTTTTGCTATTTATCATAGAATATAAAACATTAAAAATTTAAAATGTTTTATAATATTTGAACTTGTATTGTAGTATGTTACTATATGCGTGATCCTCAGGATCATTCTTAACTGCATACAGTTTACCTAGGAGGGAATAGATATATGTTCGAGATAGTATCGAAGACAAAGCTGGCCGATAAGGTATGGCGTATGGACGTTGTTGCTCCGCTCGTTGCGGGAAAGGCAATGCCCGGACAGTTCCTTATCATCCGCGTCGATAAAGACGGTGAGAGAATTCCTCTTACAGTCTGCGATTTTGACAGAGAAAAGGGTATCGTCACGATTGTCTTCCAGACAGTCGGAGCCGAGACCGAGCGCATGAGCCGCGTCGAAGTCGGCGAATGCTTTGCCGATGTCGTAGGTCCTTTGGGCCGCCCTTCAGATCTTTGCGACCTTCCAATCGAAGAGCTCAAGAAAAAGAAAATCCTCTTCATCGCAGGCGGAGTCGGTACCGCACCCGTTTACAACCAGCTACAGTGGCTTCACGAAAACGGCGTAGACGTCGACTGCATCCAGGGTGCCAGGACAAAGGATCTTCTCATCCTCGAAGACGAGATGAGAGCAGTCACAGAAAATCTCTACTTCGCAACCGATGACGGTTCATACGGTATCCACGGCAATGTTTGCGTTGCCCTCCAGCAGCTCTGGGACGAAGGCAAGCACTACGACCACTGCGTAGTAATCGGACCCGTCATCATGATGAAGTTCGCATGCCAGCTCACAAAGAAGCTCGGCATCCACACGGTAATCTCAATGAACACCATAATGGTGGACGGCACCGGAATGTGCGGCGCCTGCAGACTTCTCGTAGACGGCGAAGTCAAGTTCGCCTGCGTTGACGGTCCTGAGTTCGACGGCCATCTGGTTGATTTCGATCAGGCACTTCAGCGTTCACGTCTTTATAAGACCCAGGAAGGCGAGCTCATGTTAAGACTCACCGAAGGCGATACTCACAGCGGCGGCTGCGGCATGTGTTCATAAGGGGGATCAAGAAAATGGAATTTGACGTATTAAAGAAAGTACCGGTTTCAGAGCAGGATCCCAAGGTCCGTGCCACAAACTTCGACGAGGTTAATCTCGGCTATACAAAAGAAGAAGCAGTACTTGAGGCATCCCGCTGCCTTAACTGCAAGAATGCACGCTGTATGCAGGGCTGCCCTGTATCCATCAATATTCCGGGCTTCATCTCCAAGCTCAAGGACGGCGATGTTGAGGGCGCATATAATGTGATCTCACTATCCTCTTCACTCCCCGCTGTATGCGGCCGTGTATGTCCTCAGGAGACACAGTGTGAGGCTCAGTGCATCAGAGGTGTTAAGGGCGAAGCAGTATCCATCGGACGTCTTGAAAGATTCGTAGCAGACACCGCAAAGGATATGGGCATCAAGCCTAAGCTTCCCGCTGACCTGGTCAAGAAGGGCAAGAAAGTCGCTGTCATCGGCGCCGGTCCTTCAGGTCTTACTTGCGCAGGCGACCTCGCTAAGCTCGGCTATGACGTAACCATTTTCGAGGCTCTCCACAAGGCAGGCGGCGTACTCGTTTACGGCATCCCCGAATTCCGTCTCCCTAAGGATAAGGTCGTTGCAAAGGAGATCGAGAACGTTAAGAATCTTGGCGTTGAGATAGTAACTGACGCAGTCATCGGACGCTCCCTTACGATCGACGACCTGTTCGAGAAGGAAGGCTTCTCCGCCGTATTCATCGGCTCAGGCGCAGGCCTTCCCCGCTTCATGAACATCCCCGGAGAGCAGTCTTTGGGCGTATTCTCCGCTAACGAATACCTCACAAGATCCAATCTCATGGGCGCATTCTCACCCGATTCGAGAACACCTATCATGAGAGCAAAGAAAGCCGTCATCGTAGGCGGCGGCAACGTTGCAATGGATGCAGCACGTACAGCTAAGCGTCTCGGCGCTGAAGTACATATCGTTTACCGCCGTTCGGAAGCAGAACTCCCTGCACGTGTTGAAGAAGTCCATCACGCAAAAGAAGAGGGCATCATCTTCGACCTTCTCACCAACCCCGTTGAGATCATCGCTGATGAGAACGGTTGGGTAACAGGCTGCAAATGCATCCGCATGGAATTAGGCGAGCCTGATGCATCAGGCAGAAGATCACCTGTTCCGGTTGAAGGTTCCGAATTTACCATCGAGTGCGATGCAGTCATCATGTCACTCGGTACGTCACCTAATCCTCTTATCAAGACGACAACAGCCGGCCTTGAGACAAACAAGCGCGGCGGCATCATCGTCAACGAGTCGGAGATGACTACAAGAGATGGCGTTTTCGCGGGCGGCGACGCGGTAACAGGCGCTGCAACGGTAATCCTTGCGATGGGCGCAGGAAAGTCTGCTGCCAAGGGCATCGACGAGTATCTTTCAAAGAACTGAGTTTTCGTGAATTCATAAAATATATCCCCCCGGTGAAGCGTTCATCAGGGGGATTTTTTGTGTGTAAACTTCGAGTACGTAAAACATACAGTAAATTGCTCCAACTACTGTATGATTTACGTATTTACGCCCCCAAATACGTATTTTGTACAGTAATTGCACTGACTTACTGTACGATTTACGTACGGCTGTTTCTTGAGATAAAAGAACGTCATTCCGAACACACGAAAAGAGCCCGCACTCCGAAAAGCGCGGGCTCATATTATTTCAGTTGTAATTCAACTTATGCGTTGCAGATGATGGAGAAATCCTCAGCCTTGAGGGAAGCACCACCAACGAGACCGCCGTTGATATCAGCCTGAGCGAAGAGGCCTGCAGCGTTCTTGGCATTGCAGGATCCGCCGTACAGGATCGTGATAGCCTCAGCGCACTTAGGGCAATAGAGCTCAGCGATAACGCCACGGATGAACTTGCAAACTTCCTCAGCCTGCTCGTCTGTAGCTGTCTTGCCTGTTCCGATAGCCCAGATAGGCTCGTAAGCGATTGTGATCTGGCAGAGCTTGTCAGCAGGGATATCCTTGAAAGCGCCAACGATCTGACCCTTGATCCAGTCGAATGTCTCGCCTGCTTCACGCTGAGCAAGAGACTCACCGCAGCAGATGATAGGTCTTACACCATACTTGAGGAGTGCAAGAGCCTTCTTGTTAACTGTCTCGTCTGTCTCTGCGTTGTACTCTCTTCTCTCGGAGTGACCGATGATGCAGTAGTTAACGCCCATCTTAGCAAGCCAGAGAGGTGAGATCTCGCCTGTGAATGCACCCTTCTCTTCGAAGTGGCAGTTCTGAGCAGCGATCTTGATGTTTGTGTAAGCAGCAGCCTCAACTGCAGCAGCAAGTGCTGTAGCAGGAACGCCAAGAGCGATTCTGTGCTCAGCATTCTTAACGAGGGGCTTGAGCTCTTCGATGAGCTTAACTGCATCTGCAGGAATACCGCAGTTCATCTTCCAGTTGCCTGCAGCAAAGATTCTGCCTGTCTTCTTGTCGTTGAGGCAGTCAATACCGGGGAGAACCTTACCCTCGATGTACTCGAGAGAAGCGCCGCCGCCTGTAGAGATGTGAGAAACCTTATCAGCATAGCCGAGCTTCTCGATAGCAGCTGCGGAGTCACCGCCGCCGATGATTGATGTGCAGTCTGCATCAGCGATTGCCTGAGCGATAGCCTTTGTACCAACTGCGAACTTCTCGAACTCGAATACGCCAGCAGGGCCATTCCAGATAACTGTCTTAGCGCCCTTGATAGCCTCAGAGAACTTAGCGATTGTTTCAGGTCCGATATCGAGGCCCTGCCATCCGTCAGGGATCTCCATTGTAGGAACTACCTTGCTGTTAGCGTTTGCATCGAAAGCATCAGCAACAACTGTATCTGTAGGAAGAAGAAGCTTAACGCCCTTTTCTTCAGCCTTAGCGAGGATCTCCTTAGCGAGGTCAACCTTGTCAGCCTCGAAGAGGGAATCACCGATCTTGCCGCCCTGAGCGCCGATGAATGTATAAGCCATACCACCACCGATGATGATAGTGTCAGCCTTGTCGAGGAGGTTTGTGATAACACCGATCTTGTCGGAAACCTTAGCACCGCCAAGGATAGCAACGAAAGGTCTTGCAGGGTTATCAAGTGCACCACCGATGAAGTCTATTTCCTTCTTGATGAGGTAACCGCAAGCGGAAGGAAGGAAGTTTGCAAGACCGGCTGTGGATGCATGTGCACGGTGAGCTGTACCGAAAGCATCGTTAACATAGAGATCAGCCATGGAAGCGAGCTCTGCAGCGAACTTAGGATCGTTCTTTGTCTCTTCCTTGTGGAAACGGACGTTCTCGAGCATAAGGATCTCGCCGTCCTTGAGAGCAGCTGCCTTAGCCTTTGCATCTTCGCCGATAACGTCAGCAGCGAGAGTAACGGGCTTGCCGATGAGCTCAGCAAGACGGTCTGCTGCGGGCTTCATGGAGAACTTAGCCTCAGGACCGTTCTTCGGACGGCCGAGGTGAGATACGAGGATAACCTTCGCATTGTTGTCTACGAGGTACTTGATTGTAGGGAGAGCACCCTTGATACGCTTGTCGTCTGTGATCTTTGTGCCTGTCTCTTTGTCGAGCGGTACGTTAAAGTCAACACGGACAATAACTCTCTTGCCGGCTACGTCTAAATCTTCGACGCTTTTCTTGTCATACATTGCCATGGATTGTCACACTCCTGATTCATATTTTGTGTTTTGGGAAGCACCATAAACAGTGCCTCTTATTTACTGACTTGAAAATTATACTATCTTCGGGCGATATATAAAAGCAAGAAAAAAGGCGAGTTTGGCGTTATTTTTGCCAAACCCGCTCTTATTTGTCATTAAAACAAGCTAGTGAAAATTATTTCTTGCCCAGGAGCTCTACGATCTCGTGGATCTTGAATACCTTCTGGCCGTCTACATAGAACCTGTAAAGCTCTCCGTCCTTGTCGTAGATCTCGAAATGCTTGCCGTAAGATGCCACAAGTCCTCTCATCGTATCGATCTCGAAAACCTTGGTCTCGAACGGTGCGTTCGGGTCGAGCTTTCTGTCCTTGTACTTTCTCATCGGCTTGCCCTTCTTGTAAGGTATGCCTTCTTCAGCGGGACAGTCGGTTCCGACATAGGTGATCTCCTTGTCGGTGATGGTGATCCTGCCCTTACCTGTTTTCGCAAAAGTGAATCTGTCGAAAACCTTGAACAGATCGGCATTCATCTCCATCTTGAATCCGCCTGCATCGAGCTGATCCTTTATGAGACCCCTCTCCCACTCTGTCCACTTGTGGAGGTCGTCGAAAACGACACACTGGGGATCGGCCTTTTCGATAAGGCCCGTAGGGAGATATCTTGCAGCGTTACCGCAGTTGGAGCACTGGATCATGTCGCCCTTGCCGGAATTCATGAACTGCATAGTATATTCGGAACCGCACTTGGGGCACGCATAAGCGATGTTCTGGAGACCTGATGCGAGCTTCTTGCCCTTGTAAGTTCTGGGATTCTCGCGGATCCAGTCGTTCTCGTTGTAATCGACACCCTCAAGGATCTTCTGCTGAAGTTCCTCAATGGACAGCTGCTTGACCTCGTCAGAATAGATCTTCCTGACGAACTCTGCGCTGATCCTGCCCTTACGCATACCGGACTTTGACCATCTCGGCCATGCCATGTAAGCACCGTGGATATGCGCAATATAAACTGAAGCGCCTGCCTTCTTTGCAAGTCTTGCGACACCGTCATCGAAGCCTACGGACTTGCCGTCGACGTGCCTTGTAGCTTCAGGGTAAACGATGATGATGCCGTTACGCTTCATGACACGCATCATGGCCTTAACAGCTGCCGTGTCAACGACGAACTGCTTCTTCGGGATCGCGCCGCCGAGCTTGAACCAGTGGCCCCAGCCCTTTGCCCTGAATACGAACTCGCCTGTTACGAAGTTCGCAGGTCTTGCCTTTGTAAGTCTGTTTATGACCATCGGGTCGAGATAAGACTCGTGGTTTGAGATAACGATGATCGGACCCTCATGGTTTACAAACTCCATATCGGGTTTGACCTTGATGTGGGTAAAAGCACAAACCAAAGGCACGATGATATGGGAACCGACAAATCCAAACCAGAATTTGCTCGGCACACAACCTATGTCGTAATCACGCGGCGCCTTTGAACGGGAAGCCGCATTGCTGGGTTTTTCCTGTGTTTTTAACTCTGACATCTCTATATTGCTCCGACAATTATTTTGATAACCGAAGTAATTGTTTGAGTATTATACATTATTTTGCAAGACGATGCCTTATGTTTCTTCAATTACAGGCTCGTTTGCCATCTCAAGCTCGCCGCCGTCCCTGATCACGATGACCTTTCCGTCCTCTGCAGCGCTTCCCTGTGCCAGGAGCGCGTCAGGATCCGTCGTCTCAACAGCATCGATGATCGCAAGGTGTCCGGGCTTGACGATTCCGTCGAGCATAGCTTCGGAGAAGCGGTCCTCAACCATCGATGTGATAACTCTTCTGAGCGGTCTTGCACCGTACTGAGGATCGTAACCCTTCTTTGCAAGGAGTTCCTTGGCACTCTCGGTAAGCTCGATGTCCATGCCGAGATCCTTGATCCTCTTGCCGACCTGCTTCATGAGGATGTCTACGATGCGGATGAGTGAATCCTTGCCGAGCATACGGAAGAAGATGATGTCATCAACACGGTTAACGAATTCAGGAGTGAACGTCTTCTTGAGCTCGTCGATGACGACCTTCTTAGCCTCATCGTATGACTTGCCGCCGTAAAGACCTTCTCTGGAGAGCTCGTCCTTATCGCTTTCATCAGCCATCGCAAAGCCGATCTTGCGGCCTTCGCTGCCAACGAGCATTCTTGCACCGATGTTGGATGTCATGATGATGATCGTATTTCTGAAGTCGACCGTTCTGCCGTGGCCGTCCGTGAGACGTCCGTCATCAAGAACCTGGAGCATCGAGTTGAAGATCTCAGGGTGTGCCTTCTCGATCTCATCGAAAAGAACAACCGAGTAAGGATGTCTTCTTACGGCTTCAGTGAGCTGGCCGCCCTCATCGTATCCGACATATCCCGGAGGCGCACCGATGAGTCTTGAGACATCGTGCTTTTCCATGTATTCGGACATATCGATCCTTACAAGAGCGCTCTCGTTGCCGAACATTACCTCGGCAAGGGCCTTTGCAAGCTCAGTCTTACCGACACCTGTCGTACCTAAGAAGATGAACGAACCAGAAGGTCTCTTCTCGTCCTTGAGGCCGAGTCTTCCTCTGCGTATTGCCTTTGCGATTGCGTGAACTGCTTCGTCCTGGCCTACTACTCTTTTTGCAAGTTCAGATTCGAGATTCTTAAGTTTATCTGCGTCAGATTCTGTGATCTTTGTTGTAGGGATGCCTGTCCACTTCGCAAGGACTACTGCAACGTCATCAACGGTGAGAGTTCCTGTAAATCCGTCCGCATCAGGCTTAACCTTGTCCTGAAGAAGCGAGAGTCTTTCATTAAGCTTCTCTTCTTCCTCTTTAAGTGTCTGTGCAGCTTCGAAATCCTGTGCATCTACGGCAGCCTTCTTCTTATCTTTGATCTCTGCAATCTTCTTCTCGAGATCGTTCTTGACCTTGGAATCTGCATAGTTGATACGCTTTGCGGCAGCTGCCTCATCGACAAGGTCGATGGCCTTATCAGGCAGGAATCTGTCCGAAACATATCTTGCCGACAATCTTACGGACTGCTCAAGGACATCATCGGGAATATGGATCTTGTGATGATCTTCGTACTTGGATCGGAGACCTTTCATGATGGCAATCGCATCTTCGATGGAGGGCTCTTCAACGAGGACCTTCTGGAAACGTCTCTCGAGGGCGTGATCCTTTTCGATGAACTTGGAATATTCATCTAAAGTAGTTGCACCGATGATCTGGAGCTCGTTCTTTGTAAGGAGCGGCTTCATGATGTTAGCTGCATCCATTGAACCGCCGGAAGACTCGCCTGCGCCGACAAGAGTATGGATCTCATCGATGAAAAGAATGATGTTAGGATCTGCGACTGCCTCGTCGAGCATGTTCTTGATACGCTCTTCGAATTCACCTCTGTACTTGGAGCCGGCTACCATTGAGCCCATCTCCATGCTGTAAACGATCTTGCCCTTGATGACGTCAGGAACGTTATTCTCTGCGATCTTCAATGCAAGGCCTTCTGCTATTGCAGTCTTACCAACACCCGGATCACCTACGAGACAGGGGTTGTTCTTTGTGCGGCGGATAAGGATCTGCATAACACGTGAGATCTCTTCCTCACGGCCGATAACGGGATCGATCTTGCCCTGCTTAGCAAGCTCAGTCAGGTTCTTGCCGAACTTATCGAGAGTCTTGTGCCCCTTCTTTCCCGTACTCTTTTCAGAAGACCTGCTAGCTCTGGGTGCTGGCTCGCCTGCAGGAAACTCATCATCGTCGCCGCTGTTCTCAGCAAATGTTCCTTCTCTTGCAGCCTCAGCCTGCTCGTTAAATACGTTGATGATGGCGCTTCTAATGCCCTCGACATCGCATCCTGCAGCTTCAAGACAGCCGAAGATCTCAGGGTGGTTGGATATCTTACGTGAGATGATCACGAACAGAAGGTGCTCAGGATTTACTGCGCCCTTAAAGCCTGTTCTTCTTGAGAGATCAGCAGCATTTGCAAAGATCCTTCTCACGTCGATCCTGAGGCTCGAAAAAGCCCTGTCTGCAAGCATCTTGAGAGCGGAATCGTCCATCTCGTACTCGCCCTCGACACCCAGGCGCTCAAGCACGAGTGAGAGGTCCGGAATGTTCTCGTTTAAGATATCTCTTGCAGGTGTATCCGTTACGCACAATGCTGCGAAAAGAATGGTGTCACGGATAAGTGATGTATGTTTTTCTTCGGCTATAAGGCTCGATACCGCGAGCACCTTAGCTGTATCTTCTGTGATTCTCATGATAGGTCATCCCCTTTCAAAATCTTTCTTATTCCATTTGCCCTGAATTTCTGCGATTCCGCACTCTGGCTGCTCTTTCTTGACGGAGCACCGGGCTCCCAGAGTATATCCATCGTTAACTTATCCAGAGTGTTCCAGGAGAGCTTTATCTCACCGGAATCATCGTAATCGTGATAGAGCCTCAGCCACCCTAAAGCCTGAAGCGCTTCGCTTCTGGAGATCATGCCGGCATATCTTAATGTGCCGTAAGATCTGCCGTAGATGTCTGCCGACTGCTCTTTCTTGTTTGAAGCGATCTCATCCCTGCATGCTCTTTCAGCCTTGATGACATCAGCGATGAGCATCTCGCCTCTCTTAAGGACTTCATCCTCAGTAATGCCGAGAGTATTTACGCTCGCAATGATGTAAACACCGGAATCGGCGCTCTCGCCTCTTTCAGCGAAAGGATAGATCTGCCATTCGTACTGGCCTACACGCTGTGTGAGTGCAGCGATACCACCCTCGGTCTTTGAGATCGCGGGAAGCGCGACTGTGTAAAGGATCTTAAGTCCCGTACCTGCAAGCTTTATGTTTGAAGTAAGGAATCCGTATGTCTCTGAGAAAGCAACATCAAGTTTGCTCTCTAGATCTAAAGCTACCTTTTCGGCTTTCTTGTAAACGCTGATGTCATGGCCCTGTGCCATTGCTTTTACGGTAAGATGTTCGCCGCTTCCTACACCGATCGAGAGGCTTGCGTCGTCGTTATAGTAGAAAGCCTTTCTGTCGGGATCTGCCATCATGCTGGCTTCGCGTCCGAGTATCTGGAGTCTTGTAAGTCTTAAAGTTGTTTCCTTATCAAAACCTGAAGCAACTCCGCCCATGAATTCATCTTTATCTATAACGCCATCGATGGTCTCAAGGAGGCTCTTGCACTCCTTGTCGTCCAGACGCGGCATGAAATTATATCCCTTGATGTTACGGACGATGCACGCTTTTGTGGAGAGAACAACATCGTTGTCCTTACCCTCGTTAACATACCACTCAGCCATTGTTGCCACCGTCCTTTCTGCCCTTGAGTTCGTCTCTGAGTCTTGATGCGAGCTTGTATTCCTCGGCATCTGCAGCGACCTTGATACCCTTTTCGAGTTCTTCGTCAGAGAGCATACCGAGGTCAGCCTTCATGAGCTGGTCAAGAGTAAGACCGTCCTTTGAATTCTTCTTTGCAGCAGCGGGAGCGCTCTCCTTAGCATCAACCTTCGGAGCCTCTGCCTTTGCAGCATCCGGATTGGGCTTTGCGATCTTCTTTATCTGCGGAACATCTTCCGTCTTTGCATCAGTATCAGCAGACTGCGCGGGAATTCGTCCTGCATATTCGCTGTTGCCCTGCTGCTTGAACATCTCTCTTACGATGTTGTCGTTGAAGGTGTTGTAGCACTCGATACATCCTACGCGGCCCTCATTCTCGAATTCCCTTAAAGTCATTCCGCACTTGGGACATGTAAGTGTGCTGTTGCCGAAATCGAGCTCACTCATCTGCATCAGCGAAGTCGCAAGCTGATCCAACGGTGAAAACGGATTGCTCATAAGATCTGCCGGGTCTCTTAGGAACCTGTCGTAGCCCATAAGCCTCGCGCAGTTCTCACAGTAAGTGATGCCGTTTATCTTTATTATCCTGTTGGTAAGTTCTTTACCGCATCTTTCACATCTCATTAATTATTGTCTCCTTCCGGGTTCTATCCTCTTAAGTAACCATCAGTCCCAAAAGCGCATGCTTGAAAATATCCGCTCTTAAGACCGCCCTTATATCCGAGTCAACTCTTGCCAGAGCCCTGTCTGATACCGCTGACATGATCGCAGTACCTTCCTTTGAAGTCATCGCGCCGACAGTAACCGCATTTGTTAAGAGGTTCTTTGCCTGCTGCTGCGACAGGTCATCACCGACACTGTCGATGACCGCCTTCAGATACTCGGCAGGTCCGACATGATTTACACGTGTGATCGTGATCTGTCCGCCGCCGCCTCTTCTGCTCTCGACAATATATCCGCTTCCGCCCGAAAATCTTGTAGACAGTACATATGTGATCTGGGACGGCACGCAGTTCGCCTGCTCCGCCAACTGGCTTCTGCAGATCGTCGCCGTTCCGTCATTCTCATCGACCATCTCTTTGATCATCTGTTCTATGACATCAACCAGTCTAGCCACAAGATCGTCCTCCTTCCGCTTAATCGTTTTTGACTTTGTTCTTTTCTGACTTTGACTTTGACTTTCTTTGACTAATCGAATTATCTGACTTTTCTTGTCTTTTGTCAACACTCGAAAACGTTTGCTTCAAAAAATCAGGGCAATAATACGGCGCTGCCGTATTTTTTGCCGTATTTTCCGTCAGATAAGGGGCAATAATACGGCTAAAAGTACGGCTATAGCCGGAGTATTGCCATACTTGGGGTATACAAAACAAAAAAGCCCGGTGCAATGAAGACCGGGCTTTAAAGTCAAAAAGAATAATCAGAAACTTATCTGTGATAAAGCTTCTTTGTCTCGTAGACAGGCTCACAAGTAAGGTTGATCCCAAGCTTGTGGAACATGTTTACGTCAACGGAACTCATCATGGTTGTTGAGTGCGCGTCGCTGTTAGCGAGATTGCTGATCTGCTGCATGGCGAGCTCTGCAACCGGGTTTGTGGCAGCACTGATCGCAAGCGCAATGAGGACTTCGTCTGTATGAAGTCTCGGATTGTGGTTGCCCATGTGATTGATCTTGAGATCGGAGATAGGCTCGATAACATTGGGTGAGATGAGCGGGATATCATGTGAGATTCCTGCAAGGACCTTAAGAGCGTTAAGAAGCGCTGCAGATGCAGGTCCAAGGAGAGGTGTCGTCTTACCTGTAACGATCTGTCCGTCAGGGAGCTCTAATGCTACAGCAGGACCGCCTGTGGATTCTGCGCGTACGGCAGCTGCTCCGATAACGCGGCGGTCGGAAATGTCGATGCCGCTCTTCTTCATGAGGAACTCGATCTTAGTAACGTCTGAACCGTCGGAGTTGCCGGCACGTGCAGCCATCTTAGCTTCGTAGTATCTTCTTACGATCTCCTGTCTTGAAGCTGCCTGGCACGCCTCATCATCGATGATTGCAAATCCTGCCATGTTTACACCCATGTCCGTAGGTGACTTGTAAGGGCTCTCGCCGTAGATCTTCTCGAAAATAGCGTTTACAACGGGGAAGATCTCAACGTCTCTATTGTAGTTAACTGTTGTCTTTCCGTATGCTTCAAGGTGGAAAGGATCGATCATGTTAACGTCAGCTAAGTCTGCAGTTGCTGCCTCATAAGCAACGTTAACGGGATGCTGGAGCGGGATGGACCAGATAGGGAATGTCTCGAACTTGGCGTAGCCTGCCTTGATGCCGCGCTTATTCTCGTGATAGAGCTGTGAAAGGCATGTAGCCATTTTTCCTGAACCCGGACCCGGAGCCGTAACGACAACGAGCTTACGTGAAGTCTCGATATAGTCGTTCTTGCCGTAGCCGTCTTCACTTACGATGAGCGGAATATCTGAAGGGTATCCTTCGATGGGATAGTGTCTGTAGGACTTAACTCCGAGACCGCGGAGTCTTGACTCGAACTTCTCAGCAAGAGGCTGGCCTGCAAACTGCGTGATTACTACGCTTCCGACAAAGAGTCCGAACTCAGTGAAAGCATCGATCAAGCGGAGAACTTCCTGGTCATAAGTAATGCCGAGATCTCCTCTTCTCTTATTTTTCTCAATAGCATCAGCATTGATCGCGATAACGATCTCAGCATCTTCCGAAAGAGCCTTGAGCATTCTGATCTTGCTGTCAGGTTCAAAACCGGGAAGAACTCTTGAAGCGTGATAGTCGTCGAACAACTTGCCGCCGAACTCAAGATAAAGCTTGCCGCCGAACTTCTCGACGCGCTCTCTGATATGCTCACTCTGGAGCTCTACATACTTGTCATTGGAAAAACCGAGCTTAAACATAGGATTGAACCCCCTTCAACGAAAAGATTATATCGTAAAGAAGTCCAATCTTGTGTTACAAAATTCGAAGCGGTTCTAATAATAGAAGAGATTTTTCTTCAGGAAGAGTATCTACACTGTTTCCGCCGTTTACTATGGCGCGTCCGCCGGCATTTTTGACCAGCTCAACAAATTCTTCTCTTCCGGAGATCACATCATATCCGAATGTCTCTCCCCTGTAATGCATCGGGACAACGACCTTCGGATCGATCTTCTGACAAAGGTCAAAAGCTTCCTTACAGCCGATCGTGAAAAAACCTCCGACGGGGATCAGGAGAAGATCGCATCCTTTTAACTTTCCGATCTGGTCATCAGTAAGCTCACATCCGATGTCGCCCATGTGGACAACGGACTCGCTGCCTGATCTTACGATGGTGATATTGTTGGGGCCGCGCTTTGCTCCCTGAACTTCATCGTGATATGACGCGATAAACTCTACTTCGGGTGCGGGACCGGAATAAGGAACATCGGGAGATCCGACCGAAGCACGGTCATTGTGGTCTTCGTGCTCATGTGAGCAGAACACTTCATCAGCAGCAACATTGCAGTCGGAAAGACCGGGAACGTATCCGTGCACATAAGGATCAAAGCAGACTGAAAGGCCTGTGGAGAATTTGATCAGGAAGCATGCGTGGCCGATGAATGTAACTTTCATGATTAGTTGTCCTCCGGGATGTTTACGTGCTGACCGGAATCAGGAAATATCAGAACTTTGTGCTGTCGTCACCTGATGTGTTATCAGATTCTGTCGTTGTGGAATCTACCGTAAATGAAGCATCGTCAAGGATCTTGGAATTAGCTTTAAATTCCTTCTTGGCCTGTGATGCGAGCATGGCATTTGCAATACCGCCGATGGCGCCGACAACAAGAGTGATACCGATAACAACAGTGAGAGTCTTGGTTGCAAAATTAAAGAAAATGATCACTGCTCCGAGTGCAAGGGCAATAACGCCGAAAAGAACTGAGAACCACCAGTATTTCGCGCCGGAGATCCTTAATGTTCCGATTGCCGAAACAATGATGACGATCGCATAAACTGCGATGATTATTCCGAAGATAAAGTTGAATACCGTGATGACGGGAAGCGGATTAACGATGAACACGATTCCGACAACGGCAATCGATAAGCCGATAATGAGCACGATCCAGTCAAAAACGGTCTTTTCCTTGATCCTCAAGAAGTTGATCAGGGCAAATACTCCTACCACAATGAGCGCGGCGCCGATGATCCTGACAAATCCTGCTGCAATGTCATCGCCTTTACCTGCAATGGTTCCGATGATGAATATGAGTCCCAGGAACAACATGACGATGTCGATCACTATTCTGCCGGCATTGTAATTGACAGCCTTATCTTTTTTCTTACCCATATGTTTAATCCTCGCTTTCGCCTGAAGCCATTATTACATTCTTACCTGAACTTTTCGCTATAGACAAAGACTTCTCAACCTCATCCAGAGCACTCTTCAGATCCATGGTAACATCAAACCATGAATATCCACCGCTTATTGTAACGGGTTCTTTTGTAAATGAATACTTTTTCTTCGAAAAGTCTTTGCGGATCTGATTCAGTGCATCGAGGTTTTCTTCCCTGACACCGTTCTCGAAAATAACAACGAATGTATCTCCGCCGTATCTTCCGACGATCGTATCCTCATCGATATAATCCTGAAGGACAGAACCCAGTGTGCGGAGGACATCGTCTCCCTTGTCATTGCCCATCTCATCATTGATCTTCTTGAAGTCATCGACATCAATTATTGCAACACCGCACGGATCGAGCTCATTGGTCTTAGCAAGGATCTTCTCTGCTTCTTCCGTAAGATATTTCTTGCTGTAAACTCCGGTAACAGAGTCGGTCTCAAAACCGTTTTCGAACTTATCTGCACCGGCAAAATTTCTCTCGCGCACCATAAGCATTCTGATATTGAATATCTCAAGCCTGTAAGAAATGATGCTCAGGGCGATTACAATGACTTCAGAAAATATAATGCAGAGGATCGTAAATGCCCTCTGGTCCGGGTAATCGTACAAATGGAGAATGCCCGCATAAAGAACAAATACAAAACTTAAGCCCGCCTGGATCATAAGGATAAATCGGTCATGGAAGATCGTGCAGATTACGACCGTAAACAGCGGCAAAAGCCAAAGCGGAATGAAGTAGCTGTGCGCGAGTGCAATCACGCCCGTCATTACGAGACCGGCAAATGATACAACTCTATTTTTCGTGCTATCGGTACTTGTATCAGACCTGTTCGAAAACCTGGCAATAATATAAACCAGAATGTTTACGCCTAAAGGGACCAGTATTCTGAAAGCAATATAATTGATCAGCGGCTGGCCTAGATCCTGAA
>SVIZ01000012.1 GCA_015069205.1 Oscillospiraceae bacterium | reverse complement strand
ATTTAATCCTGAACTCATGTTGAGCAAATAAAGAAAAATACAGCAAACAGCTTAAACTGTTTGACTTTTTATAGGAGTTTTACTATGGGGATTGGAACTTCTAACTTAAAAAGAATCCAGGTAGCGTTATTAGCAGCAATAATGCTGCTGCCGGTTACAGCCTGCAACAAGCAAGGCGACACAACCGTTGATACATCTACAGAAACATCGGTTGAGAGCACGGCTATCACTTATACATTCGGATTTACAGATGAACCCGAAGAGAATTCTTCTGAGTATACAGTCGATAACGAAGATAAAGCGCAAAAGGTGATCACCTGCTCTCACAGAAACCTGTTCGGAATTGAAAAGGTCGTCCTGTTTGAAGACAGATTTGCCGCAGTGTTCGATAAGAATACCTGTGATAAATGCGGCTGCTTCATCAGGCAAGGAAACGATGCTATACAGTACATCTGGGTAAGTTTTAATAACTTAAGCGGAATAGAGGCGCAGTTTAATATAACTGAAGATCAGGGCAAATACATATTGGATGCGGCATGCCAATATGAAGAATCCGACCTGATCGATCCAAATCGCGAAGTAAAGATCACCGGCTTTGGGATAAATGGTGTGAAAGAATCTATATATGCTGACATCCTTGCGGGTGATCTTGAGATAAACTTTTCCGAAGAGAACCACGACACCCACACGATGTATTACGATGTATCAGAGGAGACATGGTCTGAAGTTACAACGAAAGTTTACGAATCAAATAACGATTCAGACACAACCGGTATAGAGATCACCTGGTCACTTGACCTGATATTCGGTCAGGAACAGCAGGTGTATGAATACGACGGCGTCACGTATCAGGTACAATCCTATAACGGCGAATTATGTATCTTGATATATAACAAAAGCGAAGAGACCAAGACCATCGGCGGAACACGTTACTTACAGCGTGTTAATGGTGAGGACCTGATAGATCTGGGCCGGAACAGCCGTGAAATGAACTACGCCGGTGTAATAGTCAAAGACATGCCTGTTGCCAAGGTGTGGAGTCTGGGACACTCCGACCAGTATTCACCATGGGACCGTACACCTGATCCGCAGTTTACCCTATACGAGAACGAGACGTTTGAGATCGCACCCGGCGAAAGCATGTATGTCGAGATACTGGTCATGGATTTTGACATGTATAAAGACGGCATCTACAGACTGACATTCGGCGAAGCGATAATCTACTTTGAGCTTGAGTGGGAAATGATCTGGTAACAGATTTATCCGTACTATTTCAGCGAATACAGTCTGATCTTATCCAAATAGGGGAGATACTTATTAAGGTCCGATGTCTTAAAAGGCTTTCCGTGTGCAGGATAAAGGACACGTGGTGCAAGATCTATGATTTTCTTCCATGAAGCTTTAAACTCTTCCTTATCACCGATCCACATGATCACTCTTCTGACACTTGAAAATCCGTTCCCCCGCAAAACATCGTATCGCCCATAAGAAGAGCTATATGGTCAGTTGTATGTCCGGGTGTCTCTACTACCCGGAAATTCAGATTAAGCGAACGGAATTCTTCAGAATCAGTTGTAATAAGCCTGTCCAGATATTCATCACGGATGGCAGGGAATCTGTGTTCGCCTTTGCCGAACAGTTTCAGGACAAGACAAAAGAAATGCGCAAGTCTGCCTGAACACCCTCCCTCAAAGGAATTCTGTCCTCGCTTTAATACTTCGATCGCTTTAGGATGCAAAATGACACGTGCACCGGTGAGCCCAAGAACATCGTTTAAAAATCCCGCATGATCGTCATGTGCATGAGTCAGAAATACATACTTGATTTCTTTGGGATCAATTCCGGCTTTTGAAGTTTCTTCTGAAAACGCCTAAACCCATCCGGATATCCCGTGTCAATCAGCATATATCCGTCATCTATCGGAACCAGGTAATTATTTACTACACGATTCCCCAGGTTATAAATCATATACTGCCTCACAAATCCCCATTTACTCTGACAGTTAGAAATTCTTTTCCTGCCCTTGTCTGATTGTCAAGGAACCATGGGGATCAGTGGGAGGATTACATAATCTTAAAGTCTTATTCTGATAAGATTCTGGTTGCTGATTGTGCTGCGGGAGTTGGGTATAGATGCTGGGTAGTATAATACTAATAGTAATGGACCGAGTTAGTCCCGAATTATTAGATTTTTTCTTATTTTCAAGCTATTCTTTTTATATGCTTGGAGGAGTTGCGTTATGAAGACTAGTAGAAAGAATTCTGATAATGAAATAACATTTTCTGATTTCATAAGAGATAAGATTGATTTTTATAACGAGAACAATGGTAAAAATTGGTCAATTTATGATCTTGGAGACAGATTGGGCATTACCCATGAAATGATTAGAAAGAAACTGAACAAATCAAAATATATCAAAGAACGAGACTGCGTTATAGCAATGTGTATTGTGCTTCAATTGTCTCCGGGAGAAATTGATGAAGCTCTCTACCTTTATGATATGCAACCATTGAATCCTAAGGATGATCGAGATAAATTAATTGAAGGCCTTGCTTCTGATTCATTTTTGAATAAGACATATAGTTTAAGTATTGAACGGCTCAATGCGCACTTGCATTCGATGGGATTTAGTGAATTAACAATTCAGAAAAACAAGGATAAGTTTAATGTTGGTAAGACAAAAGGTAAGAGAAAGATTTTACCTTATAAGATTATTGAAGATGTATATGTCGTTTCTCCCGAAGAAGACGATATGTACTATGAAAATCGCTATAATTCCCTGAGTACAGAATATGATCCTTCTGAAATTGTGACAAGAGGATATATGCTTCTGTTGGATTCTCAAGATAACAAAATCCTATTAAGTGCAGATACAAAAGGGGAATTATCAACTGAAACTCTTGGAAAAGATGTGTTTTCAAAAAAATACGAGTCGATTGAAGATACAGGAGCTTATTTTGTTGGATTGTACATGCTCCGGGACCGAAATGGTCCCGATTTTTTTGCGCGAATGGTCTTACCTCGTTATACTCATCTTGTAAACCAAAGAAACATATCGAAAGGAGGTCAAAATGGTTTGTACAAGGTTGAGATTAATACTTTCTTCGGATGAGTTTGATCGACTTACGGTTTTTGAAGTTGCAGGCAATACTACAATTGTGGTTGATGTACACGGGATGAAATGTTCTCAGGCTAGGAGGTTCATAAATAACATCATAAGCACAGTTCGTTGCACTGTCAGATTAGTAATAATACATGGTTACAATCACGGAACTGCGATCAAGGATATGCTTTCAAGTAATTTCCATAATTCGCATATTGAGCAGCAGTTTCCTGATGCTTACAACCTTGGCATGACACACATGTTGATTGCAGCATAATAAGCTAATACATTCATTTGGGCTTTTCTTCTCTCATTATTGTGTTTATACAAGAATAGGACGAGCCGGAGAAAAACTTGTCTACGATGAATTGAGCTAAAGATGGAATCTGAATCTGTCAACGACGCATTCAATGGTCATATATCTGTGTTCTGATAAAGCCGGATTCATTACCGGTGAGAGTATCTGCACAGACGGCGGAATGACCAGGCAGATGATCTACCACGGCGAACACGGTTGGACATTTGAAGGCTGACTTATTTCGCTTCCTTTGTTTTTCCGTACAGGAAAGGCTTTGCAAGTTTGTTGGCAAAGAAATCAACAAGCGGTCCCATGAAGAATGCCGTGATTATCGTGCCTGCTCCGATTACTGCACCGATACCGTCAATGGTGGCGCCGGAGAGAAAGTAGAGTCCGACTCCGAGGATAACGCAGATAACGTCGGTGATTATCCTTACATATTTGAATTTGCCCTTTTTCCAGGTATTGGAGATTATGAGGGCGACTGCATCGTATGTTGATACGCCGATGTCTGCGGTCATGTAAAAAGATGAGGCTACGCAGATTATAAGGATGCCGATTATGAGGCATACGGCTCTGCCGATAAGGCCTAAGTCGGGGAAGAAGTTTTCTAAAGTCTTCTGAGAAAACTCAGCTACATAACCTATCAGGAACAAATTGATGAAGGTTGCAAGTCCTATGTAGTGCCTGTCAAATATGAGACTGAACAGGAGCATTATCACGTTCACTATGACATAAAGGGTGCCGAAGCTTATCGGGATGACCGTATCAAGGCCTGCCATCAGTGACTGGAAGGGGTCGACACCAAACATCGCACGCTTGAAAAAGCCTACTGCGATGCCGCAGATGAGCACGCCGAAGATGCTCATGAGTATGCGTTTGACCATATGGTCTTTCTTGAAGATGCTCTTTAATTTATTCATGGGGCAATCATAGAACAAATGCACTGATCACCATCACTTTCCTTGAATGCGGAAAAAGAGTTGAGTACGGAGTGGACAATTATCTTATATTAAAGTTTGATTCCTCAGACAGGGAAGGAATAGATTCCAATACCAAGTACTTGTCGCAGAAGGTCAGAAACAGTCTGACGGTTATCGCGCGCGGCCTTGACAGCAAGTGGAGTTGTCGGGTCTTGTCGATACTGGTCGCAACCTGCCTGAACACCCAAAAACAGATCAGCCGGCTGCAGTCAAGGCCTTTAGCATTCGTCAGAATGTGCCTTAAGGCAGCCTTGACGGCTAAAAGGCTGATCTGTAAAAAAACTCTGGCAGGTTGCGATGGATCAATCTCTCAATAAACAATAACTTCAAGTGATATAATGGCAACGGATTTCAACTGCTTTATAAAGATCTGCAGGGGGTAGTTATGAAGACTTTTTGTGATTATTGCGGAAGCGTTATAGATGACACGATAGAGAAGTGTCCCAACTGCGGCGCGGTCAATGTGCATATTCAGAGGAGCGGCAACCAGGTTCCTAAGACGATAGAAGAGCTTCAGGCTTTCGCCCAGGAGAAGGGCATTCCGCTTGAGAAGATGAGGTTCTTCATCGGCATTGATTACAAGGAACCCCGTGCATTCGGTATCTACAAAGAACCTACAACAGGCAACTGCGTCGTTTACAAGAACAAGGCAGACGGTTCGCGTGCGATAAGATATCAGGGTACCGATGAGGCATATGCGGTCAACGAGATCTATCAGAAGATGAAGGCCGAGCTCTTGGAGCGCAAGCAGGCTGATCTGAATAAAGGCAAGACCACTAACAGTTATACCCCGAAGCCGGTAAAGCAAAGGAGACGTAAGGGTCCCTTTGGCAAAATGATGATCGTTTTCCTCATCATCTTAGCGATATGGATATTCGCCTTCGTCGTTACGGCCATACAGGATTCCAAGACACCCAACAGAGGCTACTACAATTACAAGGGAACACCTTACTACTATGCGGCCGGTGCCTGGTATACACCTGATGACTACGGCGATTGGGAACGCACTTACGATGCTCCCGACACCCTGACAGAGAATTATAAAGATTACTTTGAGGCTAAGGATTATTCTGACCTTGATGCCGATTATGCTGACGATATCGAAGAATATCCGACCGAGGAATATTCCAACGACGACTACGACAACGATGACGACAGCTGGAATGACAGCAACTGGGACGACGATGACTGGGATTACGACTGGGACGATTATGATTCGTATGACTCAGACTGGGATTCGGATTGGTAATCCTTAGGATAACGAATTAATAACTGCTTCAAATAAAAGTGCACCGGGAATGAAGATCAGCCCGTGTAAGGCTGGCCTTTCTCGTCGATCATGTAATCCTTGGTTCCAACTAAGAATTCTTCGAGTTTGTCAGTAGCGAGGAACTGGAATCTGTAGACCTGGTCGTTATCGCCTAAATAGAAGTAATAATCACCTTTGAGCATCACGGATCTCTCATAAGCGGGCGTTCCTGCAATATTAAGGAAATCTTCCTTGTCCATCCAGATACGGATGCCGTTAAAGTCGAAGTCAATGTGATCGAATGATGTAACCTTGATGGCGACAATCGTATCACTGTCGCTTATAAGATCCTTGTCTTTGTAGCCATATCCTTCATCAGGATAAACATACATGTTAAGGTTATTGCCTCTTAATTCTTCAGTGGTGTGCCAAAACTTTACCGAGCCGTCTTCAACAATGTAATCAGTCTCGAACCCGGTGTTTTTGAGATCCCTGACTGTGCAGGGAAGTGAGATGCTCTCTTCTGCGATCTTAGGGCTCCCATGTATCGGAGTTGAATCTTCGGCCGGAGCAGCAGCTTTGGAAGATCCCAAAGAGGATAAGTTAAAACTGCATCCGGCAAGTGATGCGAGCATTATTCCAGTAATAACAAGCGCAAAAGTCTTCTTTACAGTATTCATTTTCAGCATAAAAATTCCCCTATTCCTATTACTATGCTATCTGTAATGTATTCAAGATGATTGATATTATATTACATGTCTGATAATTATTTTTTCGCAAAATGATTAGAAGCGAAGAAACGTACTTTTAAAGGGGAATTAGGATGAAACAGGCGCAATTGATCAACGATGACTATTTGGGACATGTAAACCATCTCCGTCATGCGAGCAGGGGAATACTCGTTAAAGACGGGAAAGTTCTTTTAAGTTATGAGGCAGCAAATAACAAGTACATGATCCCCGGAGGCGGTCAGGACGAAGGCGAGACATATGCGGAATGCTGCGAACGCGAGATGCTCGAAGAGACCGGCATGAAGGTTAAGGCAACGGAAGAATATCTTGCGATCGAAGAGCTCTTCCTGGACTGGAGACACATCAATCACTATTTCGTATGTGAGCTGATCGAAGATACAGGAGTGCAGCACCTGACAGAAGGCGAGAAGGCAGCAGATTATAAGGCTGTCTGGGTGCCTGTCAAAGAAGCCCTCAACATGTTTGGAGACTACGAGAGATTTCATGAGACTGCTATCGAAGATTACGGACTTTATAGACGCGAGCATCTGGCACTGGCTGAATATGAGGAGAGGACAGGCACATGAAAAACATCCGTCTTGGCATGACAGAGATCACAGTTCCGCAGAACGCTTTCGGTGCGCTGCCCATCCAGCGTGTCAGCACTGAGGAAGCGGTAAGCCTTTTAAGGAATGCGTACGACGGCGGCATGAGATTTTTCGATACCGCGAGAGCATATTCCGACAGCGAGGAGAAGATCGGCAAGGCCTTCTGTGGCATGCGCGAAAAGGTCTTCATCTCATCGAAGACCATGGCGACGACCAAAGAGAAATTCGAAGAAGACCTGAACACCACGCTCACAAATCTCAAGACCGATTATCTCGATCTTTACCAGCTTCACTGCGCGGCAAAATGCTATACGGAAGAAGACGAGATCTACAATTGTCTTGTTGAGGCTAAAAGACAGGGCAGGGTAAGACACATCGGGATCACGGCCCACAAGATCGGTGTCGCAGAAGACATCGTAAAAAGCGGACTTTATGAGACACTGCAGTTCCCATTCTCTTATCTTGCAAGTGACCGCGACATTGCGCTCGTAACTTCATGCAAGGAACACGACATGGGATTTATCGCCATGAAGGGCTTGTCCGGCGGCCTTCTTACGGATTCTAAAGCCTGCATGGCTTTTATGAGCCAGTTCGATGCGCTTCCCATCTGGGGTATCCAGAGGCAGTCCGAACTTGATGAATGGCTCTCGTATTTTGATAACGAAGTATCTATGACTGATGAGATCAGGGCCTTTATTGACAAAGACAGAAACGAACTCCTCGGGGAATTTTGCAGAGGCTGCGGATACTGCATGCCATGCACTGTGGACATCACGATCAACCAGTGCGCGAGAATGAGCCAGATGATAAGACGTGCTCCGTCACAGAACTGGCTTACGGATCACTGGCAGCAGGAGATGCTGAAGATCGATTCCTGCGTGGACTGCGGGCTCTGCAAGACCAGGTGTCCTTATGAACTCGACATCCCGAATCTTTTGAAAAAGAACCTTAAAGACTACAAGGAGATCCTGGCAGGCAAACCCGTCTGACAAAAGGCAACATCAATTATATGAGGGAGCGCGTTCTCTGAAATCTTAACGTTCCCCGAACTGTCTTAATTTTCCTTCTCTAATGAAGATTAAAAGTTCTTACCATCTTTTAAGAAGTCAACTAAGTTGATGTGAACTATCCCGTTGCGTTGTTGCAGCAACGGATCCAAAGTTGCAACATATTTGGGGTAATTGTCTTTGATCATCTCCAAAGGTCTGTATTCTCTGTCCTCTGTTTCCTTTGACAACGCTATCGTATAAGACACCTGTACATAAGAATACTGCATCGCATCATTGCGAAGTATGAAATCACATTCAAGTTTACCGATACGTCCGATGCTCACGGAGTAATCATGCGATCTGGCATAGATATAGGTAACATTTTCTAGCACTGGACCGAAATTGATCCTGTTATCAGTATTCTGAACATAGAAGAAACTTAAGTCTGCAAGATAGTACTTTTTCTCGCCGCTTAAGGACTTCTTCGACTTCATATCAAATCTCGGACACTCGTATATGATCTTCGCATCTACTAAAGCCTTGATATATCTGGCAATAGTCGCTTCACTTATTGGTGTGCCTGTCTGATTGATTGCTTTCTTCAGGCTCTTGAGACTCGTTGTCGCACCGAAATTATTGATGACATATTTCTGCACCGTTTCAAAAGTACTCTTGTTGCGGATCTTTATACGTTTCCTTATGTCTTTTTCATAGATCTCGCCAATTACACTCTGCACATATCGTCTTTTGGCCGCCATGCTGTCAAGTGTGATCGTTCTAGGAAAACCACCTTCAAGAATATAGTTCTGCATCTCGACTGCACGTTCAGCCGCTATCTGTTTGCCGTAATATTCCTTAAACTGCTCATATTCTTCAAAAGAAAGCGGAAACATCTCGAATTCAATATAGCGTCCGGTAAGTTTGGTCATGAGTTCTCCACTCAATAAGTAGGAGTTAGAACCCGTTACAAAGATCGACCATTCTCCGGTTCCGCGAAAGCCGTTCAAAACGATTTCGAACCCTTCGACATTTTGAACCTCATCAATAAACAGATACTTAGTATCCTTATTCTTATCGGCACTGTTAATCAGCTCTTCCAGTTGAACGGCCTTAGTTATCTTGTTGTATTCTTTGCTGTCAAGATCAAAATATGCAATATTGTCTTCGTTTATACCACCGGCGCGCAGTTCATTTGCAATTGTCTCCATCAAACATGACTTACCGCATCGTCTGACTCCGGTAATAACCTTTATGATGTCTGTTGCATGGTAAAAATCGCGTACTTTGCGCAGATAGTTTTCTCTTGGGAACCACTCCATCTTGACACCTTCTTCCATATACTTACGGATGGTATTCTAACAAAAAACTCGGCAAAATTCAAAGTTAACGTGAGCGTTTTTGCCGTTTTTCCAAAATCGCTAACGTTAAATTGTTACCGATGGTTTTACAAAACTTGTTATATCCTTACTTTTGCCAAATAAAGCGCCCTGAATATAGGCATTCAGGGCGCAAGTATGCGATTTTTCTGCTTTTATTCACTTTCCCTAGCTTTTTGGCATCCTAATTGGCATCCAACGGCTCATAAAGTAGAGATATAAAGGGTTATGATCCGATCTGACGCATGGTCGAGACGGTTCCAGTATCCTTTCATGTTCCAATGGATTCCCCTTACAGAAAAAATGGCGGGGTAAATCCCCGCTCATCGGTGGACCAAAGACCTTTCGGCCAGCCCCAAAAGCATTACTGCTTTATTTGACATCATTATACAACAGATTTTAAATGTAAATATAATCATCCTTTCAAGAATCGTTGCAGCGATAATGCAACGATTTCATTATCGTTGTAAAACAAATAAATCCGGACCACTTCTCTTCTTTCTTCAGTAGTCATAAATCAAGCTCCAAGCAAATAATTCAAGCTTCTTGATCGAATATCTGTTTATACTTGTTTTGTTTTTTGATAAGCAACTTGGATTCGGCTTCATGTGAGCAAATCTTTTTCAGCGGCAGGTTCACAATATTCGCTAATGCCAATACAGCGCCACCAATAATACTAAGTAGTTCGAAATCATTTTCGCCTTGATATCGTTCTGGTATTACTGAAGATATAATCGTATATACTGGTTACGTGCAATGAGTAACTGGTATACGGCTGATTCTCACTTCGGTTCTGACTCTGTAACAGTGTTACAGCGCGACAACCGTCTGTTCAAAGACAATGAGGAGTACACGGCCGAGCAGGTCAGGATATGGAATGAGCAGGCTTCCCTCAAGTGTCATAAATGAACTTATCATTTGCATGCAGCGTGATATAATGTCCCGCGTAGTTTTAATGTGGGGATGAACCGGATGAATAGCGAACAGATAATGATCGTCGAAGACGACAATGAACTTAACCGCGGACTATGCACGGCTTACAGATCCGAAGGCAGGAACGTGATCTGCGTCAGTACGATATCAGAGGCAAGAGACCAGCTCTTGCTTTTTAAGCCGGCTCTTATATTGATGGACATCAATCTCCCCGACGGTTCGGGCCTTGATCTTCTGGGCGAGGTAAAAAGGAAGATAAGAAGATCCCTGTCATAATGCTCACACCCTGACGGTTACTGTGATTTTTTGTGGTGAGGAGAGATATCAATTAATGAAATTTAAACATTATATCAAAGAATGTTCACAGTCAGTCTATCTCCGCTATATTATTAGCATATAAACTATACCTATATCGATGGGAGGTGTATGCTTATGGATCTTCAGAAATATGTTGATGGCTTTGGGGCTATGACATGCATTGTATCCGTAGAGAAGCTCGCTAACGGAAAGCGCGGTAAATTCCGCATTGTCACAGGAAACAAGACTTATATCGATTCCATAGAACATCCTGCACCGGGAGCGGAATTGCTGATCCAGAAGTTTACACCCAATCAGGAATATACAAACTATCTGACAAGAGACCTGAATTTTGAAGAGTACTGTTATAAAGCAGCGGTCGAAAAGCGATGCCTTAATTCGTATGCCACTGCTGACAGGATCCAGGGTGTCTGGTTCAATATGACATTCCTCCCGGTAGCCTATGAAGAAGGCAATCTTTGTTTTTGCACATACACCATGGAGATAAACTTTGAGGCTAATCTGGACAGAATGGCATCTCTTCCTGCTGATGTCACTGCGAATGTAATCAAGATATGCTTAGAGCTCAGAAGCGTAAAAGAATTCGGCGAAATGATGAATGACGTCATACATGATGTCAGGAACATGTTTGACGCCGAGCATTGCTGTATTCTCCTTATGGATTCATTCGAAAAGAAATGCACAGTCCTGTGCGAAGCTCTTGCTGAAAACACTGTGCTGACTTCAATGAATAACTATAACGATGCAGGATTCTATGATATAGCAGACAGCTGGACAGACCTGATCGCAGGAAGCAACTGTCTTGTCGTAAATGATGAGTACGATCTGGATGTTGTTAAGGAACGCAATCCTATCTGGTATGAGTCGTTTACGTCTGCCCATGGAAAGAACATCGTTTTGTTCCCGCTGAAATACAGGGATAAGCTTCTCGGTTATATTTGGGCGATGAACTATGATGAATTAAAGGCCACCAGCATCAAGGAGACATTTGAGACCACAGCTTCCATTCTTGCCTCTGCCATAAGCAACAATCTTCTTATGGACCGTCTGAAGGTCTTAAGTTCAAAAGACATCCTGACCGGAGTCATGAACAGAAACGAGATGAACAATTATGTCGATAAGATCTGCATGGAAAGCACTGCGCCCGACACTTCGGTCGGTGTTATCTTTGCTGACCTTAACGGATTAAAACGCGTAAACGATGAACACGGCCATAACGAAGGCGATACGCTTTTGAAGAACGCTGCAAAAGCTCTTGAGGAAGTCTTTGACACCAATGAAATATACCGTGCCGGCGGAGACGAATTTACCATCATCATTGCAGGCATAACAGAAGAAGAACTGGCTAAACGTGTTGAAGACATAAGAAAGGCTGAAGAGAAATACGAACACGTATGTTTTGCGATCGGCCAGTGTTACGAAGACAGCAGGTTTAATGTAAGACAGGCTTTGAGGCTCGCAGATGAGCGGATGTATGAGGATAAGCGGAAATTCTACGCAGCGCATCCTGAGCTGAAAAGATAAGGAGATACCACATGATCAGTTTTGACCACATGCCATTACATACAGATATTTTGCAGGCTCTGAGGGAGTTGTCGATCAATTACGTGTTCCAGCCCATATTCCGTCCTGACGGTAAGACTGTTTATGCATGGGAGGCCTTAATGCGCCCGACTGAAATGACGGTAACGGATCTAATTGCTGATTACACCAAAAAAGATAAGCTGCACGTTCTTGAAGTGGCTACATTCTTCGGCGCGATGCAGGCATATTTCTTAAGAGGATATGAGGAGAGAGTTGCCATCAATTCATTCCCGTCTGACTGCATGAAGCAGGAAGAAGCAGATGTGTTTCTGGATCATTTCGGAGAAAGGATCCGCGGCAGGATGATCATCGAGAATCTTGAGTATCCGTATTTCTCGCCTGAACACTGGAAAGAAAAGAAGAGATCCGTAAAGTTTATGGATAATCTTTTGGCAGCCGATGATTTCGGAACCGGGCTCAACAATATGGAACTGATGGAATTCATGTCTCCGGATATCGTAAAACTCGACAGAGAAATGATCTCCGGAATCGACCACATAATCGAAAAGCAGGAGAATGTTAAAAAACTGGTGGAACATTTCCATTCGAAAAACATTCTGGTCGTTGCCGAAGGAATCGAAGAAAAAGAAGAGTTTGAATACCTCCAGGGTATTGGCATCGATCTTTATCAGGGATACTACCTGGCCCGTCCGGCATGACCTGCTGATAGCAGTCTTGTCGGCTTCCTGATTGCTAAAATATTAATGATATAATTAGACTGCCTGGTGAGATTAAAATCATCAGGCAGTAACTTTTTGGCTATGTAAACATTTTCCATTTATTTGAATTACAGGGGCTAAGGAATATGAAGAAGATTATCGCTATGAGTATGAGCCTTGTTCTGACGGCAGGCATCTTAACCGGATGCGGCGGTAAGCCGGGCAAGAAAGAAACCCTCGAAAGACTGGAAGATCAATGGGGCGGTGAGAATATTGAGATCGTCAGTAACGGCCTCGCACGTTCTCTCGACAGAGACCTTGAATTCTCCTATTCATACAATTGGGAAGGAACGCCGATCTGGCCTGATATTGATTTAAGTCTGGGTGGCAAATATATTCTTGAATCAGATTATGACTATGCTGTTCACAAATATTGGAATGATGAATACAGAAGATGCATCGAAAAGTACAATTTCGCTGAAGTTGATTACGGCCGGGATGCCGATGAAGAGATATTCTTGAGTCCGAATGCGGTTTACATCTATATCGAAGACGGTGCATCCGAAGAAGATCTTAAAAATGTTGAATCACTGCTTTTAGATCTGAGGGAAATCTGCAGAGAGGAAGAAGATTTTCACTCTTGGGATTGTTCTCAGGAATTCGGCTATCTTGCATACATTTGGTTTATCGACAGTGATGCGGAAGTGTATCAGAAAACTGAAGGTATCTGGATTGCGGCAGACACAAAAGACCAATATCTTCAGCTCGATAATGTAAGGATCAGGGACACAGAAAGCAGAGATCCGCGTGATGAAGAATATGGCAGCGGCAAAGCCAAGATATATGTAAATTAACACTTGCAGATATGAGTTTAGACAATAAGGTGACGGTTATGGATTTAAAGAAATTTGTTTGGACAAGAGAGCCTGATAAATATGAGATCGACGGAGATGTTTTAAAAGTTACCACAAAGCCTAATACTGACCTGTGGCAGAGAACATACTATGGTTTCCAAAACGATAATGCTCCGGTCTTTCAAATGGAGACGGAAGATAAGTATTTCAGTTTTATCGTGAAGACATCTTTTGAAGACAGCCATCACAGATTCGACCAGTGCGGCATCGTCATTTACTTAGACAGCGATAACTGGTTAAAGGGCTCCATAGAATTCGAGAACGAGGAGTTCCAGCATCTCGGAAGCGTTGTGACAAATCACGGCTATTCTGACTGGGCCACAACCGAGATACCTTCAGATGTCAAAAGCATGTGGTACCGCTTAAGCCGCAGAGAAGACGATTACTGCATAGAGTGCTCGGACGACGGAGCCAGATGGAAACAGATGCGCGTGTGTCACTTGCATGAGGGTGCAGGGAAGATAAAGTTCGGAGTATATGCCTGCTCTCCGGAAGATTCATCGTTTACCGCCGTGTTCAGCAACATCGAGCTTACGGAATGCGCATGGAAAGCTCATGAATGAATTTCAAATTGACTTATCGGAATTTGAGTAATAACATATCTTTCAAACAAGGAGACGGAATCAATGTTTAATTACATGACAACAATGCATATGCATGAATTAACTTATGACATGAAGTCATATGGCATTGTTGTTGCTCTAAAATAATCCGTTATTTAAATCAGTTTCACCAAGGCCATTTATCACGAGATAAGTGGCCTTTATTATTTTTCAAGGAGGATACGAAAAAATGGAGATCAGAAGATTCAAAGACGAAGATGCTAATGCAGTATCAGAGGTTATCAGAACAACTATCAGGATATCCAATACAAAGGATTATCCTGCGGAACTGATGGATGAACTTATCGCTTCTGAGACACCTGAAGCGGTTTTGGGAAGAGCTTCGTGGACCCATTTCTATGTCGCCCTGAATGAAGGAAATATTATAGGATGCGGCGCCATCGGACCATACTGGGGCAAGGAGGATGAGAGCAGTCTGTTTACGATCTTTGTGCTCCCGGAATATCAGGGAAAAGGTGTCGGGCGGTCGATCATCGACACTCTCGAAAAGGATGAGTATTTCATTCGTGCAAAACGCATTGAGATACCGGCATCCATAACAGGCGTGCCGTTCTATCTGAAGATGGGTTACCACTATAAAAACGGGATAACCACACCTGATGAAGAGCATCTGATACGACTTGAAAAATTCAGAGAAATAGGGTGATGAACATGATAAGAGAGATCAAAGATAACGAGATAAAACAATGTGTAAGCGTAATAAGACAGAGCTTTCAGACGGTGGCAGACGAGTTCGGATTTACTGAAGAAAACGCACCGCGCTTTACGGCTTTTGCCACGGATGAAGCTAAGGTGCTGATGTGGAAAAATGAGCAGCACCGCCCGATGTACGGATACTTCGAAGATGAAGTGCTTGTTGGTTATTACAATCTTGCTTTTCCTTCTGAAGGAGAATGCGAACTGGGAAGTTTGTGCGTGCTTCCCGGCAAGCGACATTCGAGAATAGGAGATGCGCTCTTGGAAGATGCCATATCAAGAGCAAAAGGACTTGGTTTTGGTAAAATGAAACTCAGCATAGTCGAAGAGAATAAAGTGCTTCGCAAATGGTACGAAGATCACGGCTTTGTTCATGTCGGAACGAAGAAGTTTGATTTCTTCCCATTCACATGCGGATATCTTGAGAGATCTATATAAGGGGGACAACATGACATATTTCAGAGTACACATGAAAGACTGCGCATACATCACCAAGCAGCCCAGGGGCATCTTTACGGCTGTAGGCAAGCTCGTAGACGGCAAGTTGTTAACGGAAGAAGAGGAGAAGGAATACTGGCGCAACAGAGAGTATTTCGAGAGGGTCTTGCCCGTGCCGCCGTTTTATGAGCAGAATAACCCTGACGGTGCCATTACATGGTTCAAGGACAGCAAGGAAGCTAAGGACATCTGGGATCAGATGACTTTCTACCGTGAGATGTGCAATAAGTATGGAGTAAAGCTCTATGTTTCCGAATGCGATGAGGTCCCGGGCGAGATCATTTATGAGGATCAGTTCCAGATAGCCGTTAAGAATCAGCCGGAAGATGCAGTGATAATCACCAAGGAACTTTAATACCAGAAGGCATGACCGGGAAAAATACTCTGGCAGGTTGCGATGGGCCGGTCCAAGTGAAAATCAGATGGGTCCTAAAAATCTGTTTTTTCAATTACAAAAGCGGAGTTTATCTGTCTAATATTCGGCTTTTTGCCATTAACCATATTTTTTTATTCCTCTATAATTACGATAGGATTTTAACCTTTATCAATAGATTTGGAGGATTTTTATGCAAAATAATCAGACTACATGCGTTGAGAAGGGACCTTTGACCGAGGAATATCTGCGTAAGATGGACGCCTATTGGCGTGCAGCAAATTATCTTTCGGCAGGACAGTTATACCTTCTCGACAACCCCCTTTTGAAGGAACCCCTAACACTCGACAGCGTTAAGAAGAAGATCGTCGGACACTGGGGTACGGTTCCCGGACAGAACTTCGTATATGTTCATCTGAACCGTGCAATTAAGAAATACGATCTCGATCTGATCCTTCTTTCCGGTCCCGGACACGGAGGAAACTTCTATGTAGCCAATACATATCTTGAGGGTACTTATTCTGAGGTATACCCCAATATCAGCGAAGATGAGGCCGGCATGGCAAAGCTTTTCAAGCAGTTCTCATTCCCGGGCGGAATCCCCAGCCACTGCGCTCCTGAGACTCCCGGATCTATCAATGAGGGTGGTGAGCTCGGTTACAGCATCGCTCATGCTTTCGGTGCGGTTTTCGACAACCCTGATCTCATCGCAGCAGTTACCGTAGGTGACGGCGAAGCAGAGACAGGCCCTCTTGCAACTTCATGGCAGTGCAATAAGTTCCTTAATCCTATCGGAGACGGTGCGGTACTCCCCATCCTTCATCTGAACGGATATAAGATCGCTAACCCTACGCTCTTCGCAAGAATGAGCCACGAAGAGATCGTCTCTTTCTTTAACGGATGCGGCTGGAAGCCTTACTTTGTCGAAGGTTCCGACCCCATGACGATGCATAAGCTTATGGCAGAGACGATGGACAAGGTCATCGAGGAAATCAAAGCGATCCAGGAGCATGCAAGAACCACAGGCGATGCTACAAGACCCGTATGGCCCATGATCGTTCTCCGCACACCTAAGGGATGGACAGGCCCCAAGGTCGTTGACGGAAAGAAGATCGAGGACAACTTCCTCGCTCACCAGGTTCCGATCAGCATGGAAAAGGGCGAGGAGCACTTAAAGATCCTCGTTGACTGGCTCAAGAGCTACCATGCAGAAGAACTTTTCGATGAGAACGGCAAGCTTATCCCTGAATTAAAGGCACTTGCTCCTACAGGTGACAGAAGGATCGGCGCTAACCCTCACGGCAACGGCGGTAAGCTCTTAAGAGACCTCCGTATGCCTGACTTCCGTAAATATGCAGTCGAGGTAGAGGCACACGGCGCAAAGGACGGTCAGGACATGACCGAGCTCGGCAAGTTCGTAAGAGATATCTTCAAGCTTAATGCAGAGAGCAAGAACTTCAGGATCTTCGGACCTGACGAGACAAACTCCAATCGTTTGAATTCCGTTTTCGAGGTCGAGAACAGAAGCTGGAACGCAGAGCACTGGGCTGATGACGATCACCTCGCAATCGACGGACGCGTTATGGACTCCATGCTTTCCGAGCATATGTGCGAAGGCTGGCTCGAAGGATACCTCCTTACAGGCCGTCACGGATTCTTCGCAACTTATGAATCTTTTGCAAGGATCATCGACTCCATGGCTGCACAGCACGCTAAGTGGCTCAAGGTTTGCAACCAGCTCCCTTGGAGAGAAGAGATCGCATCTCTCAATCTCATCATGGCTTCTACCGTATGGCAGCAGGACCACAACGGATTTACACACCAGGATCCGGGATTCATGGATCACATCGCAAATAAGAAGGCAGACGTTGTAAGACTCTACCTTCCTCCGGATTCCAACTGCCTGCTCTCAGTTTTCGATCACTGCATCAGAAGCCGCAACTACGTAAACGTTATCGTTGCAAGTAAGCATCCCCGTCCGCAGTGGCTCACGATGGATGAGGCTGTTAAGCACTGCACACAGGGTATCGGCATCTGGGATTGGGCAAGTAACGACCAGGGACAGGATCCTGATATCGTATTTGCCTGCGCAGGCGAGACACCTACTCTCGAAGCATTGGCAGCAGTTTCCATCCTTCGAAAAGAGCTTCCTGAAGTTAAGATCCGTTTCATAAACGTTGTCGACCTCTTTAAGCTCCAGCCTGCTTCAGAGCACCCGCACGGACTTACTGATGCCGAGTACGATATCCTCTTCACAAAGGATAAGCCGGTACTCTTTAACTTCCACGGTTATGCATCACTCATTCACGAGCTTACTTACAGACGTCACAACAACCGCTGGATGCACGTAAGGGGTTACCGTGAGGAAGGTACTATCACAACACCTTTCGATGTTCGTGTACAGAACGACGTAGACCGTTTCCACCTCGTTATGGAAGCAATCAAGTTCCTGCCCCAGCTCGGCAACCGCGGCGCATATCTCTATCAGAAGATGAGCGACAAGCTTGTTGAGCACAAGCAGTACATCCACGAAGTCGGCCTCGACCTCCCTGAGGTAGCCAACTGGAAGTGGGAAGACTGATATAGTCTTTGAGTTATAAGTGATTTATCGGGGGCTGTCGCTGCATTGCGATGGCCCCTGATTATTTGAGATGAAAAAGTGCGATGGTCCCTGATTATTTGTAGTGCAGTTGTTACCGGATGCGTATTTTCCCAAGTGTTTTCCTAAAAATGCAAATTCAGGAAAAGGTTTAGGAAAAAACGGGCTGTTTTTCCTAAATCATTTCCTGTTTTAGCCAAAATAGAAAACAATACCGGAAAAGACCGGGATTATGTGAAGCCGTCCCGCATTCGTTTTCGAGATATGCACGGCACGAGACGGTTATAAGATAAACTCTTTCCATGCTTTAACCGATGTTATAATGTTCATATCAGAGAAGTTTTGGGAAGGAATAGTTATAGGTGAAGCTATGTTTAGAGAAATGAGACGATTCAAGCAGCAGATCACAAATGAGGAGTGCATAGAGATATTGAAGAACGAACCAAGGGGAGTTTTATCTGTCTTAGGTGATGACGGATATCCTTATGGCATTCCGATGGATCACTGGTATTCTGAAGCTGACGGCAAGCTGTATTTTCACGGTGCCAAGGAAGGGCATAAGCTTGATGCCATAAAAGCATGTGATAAGGTCAGTTACTGCGTAATGGATAAGGGATTCCGCAAAGAGAATGACTGGGCACTTAATATCCGAAGTGTGGTTGTTTTCGGGCGCATGAAGATCGTTACTGATGAAGAAAAGCGCGTTGAGATCGGAACCAACCTTTGCCGTAAGTTTACTGATGATGAAGCATATATTGAGCACGAGGTCAAAAACGCGTTGCCAAGGGCCGTTTGTCTGGAACTTACGCCGGAACACATGACAGGCAAACTTGTAAACGAGTCATAAGGAATCGTTAAGGGATTAGGGATAGGAATTAAATGTCATTATTGAAAAGCTATACGTGTTCTAAATGCGCAGGCGTCCTGATGTTCGATTCAGATCAGGAGTTTTTTGACTGTCCTTTTTGCGGGACGAAGTTTGATGCCATCGATTTTCACCAGGATGAGATCGTGTCGCAGGCCGAAGAAAGCCTTAAGGAAGAAGCGTATTCTTCTGCAAAAGAAAAATACTATTCCCTGCTCGAAAAAGATCCGTCCGACTTCGAGGCGCTCAAAGGTCTGATCCTGTGTGAGCTCAAGACTCCGTCTTTGGACAGCCTGGAATCGCCCGCTATATTTGATACGGTGGATGTAGTTTCTCTGAGAAACTATATCATCAGGTTGAAGAAACAGGCCTCGATCAGCGATGCTGCTTTTTTCAACCAGCTTCTGCAGTTGATCGACCTCAGTGACAAACTGAAAACGTACCAGAACAGTATCAATGCCCTGTATTCAGATACCACGAGAGAGACTGTAAATCAGAGTTTTGTCAATAAAGAGATGAGAAAGGTTGAGTCGGAACACTTCAATTCGTTTTTGCCTGTTGCCTTCACCGTACTCGTTGGTATAGCATTTGGGCTTACCGCTATAACCAATAATGAATTCATTATTCCCATTATATTAGGAGCCTGTGTCATAGGCGGTATTATTTTACTTATTTATATTGAAGATAATCATTCCCAACATATGACATATGAGAGCAATCCGATACACGATGCCTGGGAAATGAAAGAATACCTAGAAAATCAATATGCCCATTATGAGAAAACTTACATCAAGGAATATGAAAAATTAATTGAGATGGACCGTGCTGCCAAGGGAAGAACGCTTGAGCCCGCCGTGCCGGAAGAAACTAAAGAAGAAAGAAGTGACATCCAGACAGATCATCCGGAGACTGTCATCTGTTCCAAGTGCGCCGGACATCTGTTCCTTGATAAGGACAAGCGCGTCTACGAATGCAGCTCGTGTGGTGTGGCATATGGTATTTCCCTGTTTTTCGGAATGCCTATGGAGAAGGCCCTGAACGCCATGAACACGGGCCATTACATTGAAGCGCATAAGCGTTTCGAGAATGTCCTTATGGTCGAACCTTCAAACTTTGACGCTCTCCTCGGCCAGATCCTTTGTGTGGGCGGATGGTCCAGGATAAGCGACATCGACCCTTCCGACATAATAGATGAGGAAGACTGGAACAAGATCAAATCGCTCTTCGATGATGCAAAACTCCGCGTCTCTGAATCTGACATGGAGTTCTTCGTAAAGCTCGAAAAGCTGATATTCAAACTTGGAAGGATATGCTACAACAACGGCCTTCTCGATGCCATGAAAAGGAAAGTGGAAACTCTCGATTCGATCAGTCACGTGTATTACATGGCTGAGCAGTTAACGACCGAATTCGGCGGCGTATCCAGGAGCAGAAAAGAGATCTTAAGTGATATCGATAGCCTCGAGAAAGATAACCGCCAGCTGTCTTATGATCTGCTTGCATCTAAGAGGGATCTTATCCAGATGAAAAATGACTGTATTCTCGTAAAATAAGGCTAGCCGTAATAATCCAGAATATTATTACTAGTGAGTCTTGATTCGATTGCAGCTATAATATTTCATAGCAAGTAAGATTAACGGAGGAACAGATGGGCCGAGGTGGCGTGTTTTATAAAATTCTAGGCCAGTTTTGGATCGTGGTGCCATGTACGATCTTTGTGATCTCATATGGGATATACAACAGAGAGTTCCCCGGCCTTGATCCGGCAAATGCAACCATTTACTTAGTGGCAGGATTATTGATCATTCCGAGCTATATACAGGCTCCCAGGACGTATGCACTGTCGGAACTCCGCCGTTACGGCGCATCCGAAATGCCTGTATTCAGCAGAAAGTATACCTATAAAAGAAACGGCAGCAATTTTACCTGGGCCGGTACCGATGAGAAGTGTTTCCGCATAGCATTTTCTGCTTCGGAACAGGGTACGAGAAACGGACAGGAAGTCTTAAAGGTCATGAAGAGCAAGCCGCGGATCATATGGCTTCAACCGGGCGTATGGCTTGCAATATATACAGCTATTCTCGTACTGAATATCTTTTTGGATAATGCCGTATCTTCCTTTTTCGCCGGCATGGGTACCGGTGCGGAAATTACCACGTTAAGAGAAATAGTATTCTATACACCGTGTGTTTTGGCTTTATTATGTCCGATCTTAAGTTTTATCTTCGTCATTGTCAGGGATAACATTCTCTATGAATGCGCCGTAGAATTGGCAAATGATATTGAGGCAGATCTGACTGCAAAAGCAGACTCTTCCATGAAGTGTTATCGCAAAGTCTGTCCTAACTGCGGTGCCGTCTCAACATCATCACTTAAGCACTGCAACAGTTGCGGAACATCTCTTGAAGTCCTGGACAGTACCATGGGCCTGGGCACATTAGAATTTTATAGAGACGACGATCTTTAGATTACTTAAGCATAACTTAACTGTTATATTTGCATGTGGATTTTATATGAATGGGGGATAAGTGGAGTGAATCACAAAAGGATCACGGCTCTTTTAATGAGCCTTGTAATGCTGTTTCCGCTGTCAGGATGCCAGATTGTGGATAATGTTGCCAAGAGCATTAAAGACGACCCGAAGAACGGCGAGAAAGAATATGCGGAACAGGTTTTCGAGTATCTGAAGAATGAGGATATCGACAGTCTGTGTGAACTTTTCGCTCCGGAAGTAAGTGCCGAACACAGTCTCGAAAGTGAGTGGAAGTACTTTTTCGATCATGTGGACGGGAACATCGTCTCTTACAAAGGTCTTAAATATCCTGGTGAAGGAATTGGAAAAGATAAGGACGGCGAAGTCTATGACTCGCATATTTCGGTCAATTATTCCGAAGTCAAAACAGATAACGGGACTGTATATGAGGAGTTCGGATACTATCACGTGAAGGTCAACAGGGATGATTCTGATTCTGTGGGACTTGTCGTATTTACCATGCAAGATCCTGATACCGGCAACTGGATAACGGTCGGCGGCGAACCGGATTGAACAGGACCGGCACGGAATCTCGCCTCAAAAATGCTTGTTAGTGAAGGGCTGAAAATACTTATAAGGACGTGAATATAAACAGTTCTTCTATAATCTAAACATATCTATACATTTACATTTATCGATATGTGTGTTACTATCCTTTTGTTTATGGGAGGTGACTGCATATGAGTTATAGAGACGATGCGCGTAAGTTCAAAGCATTGGCAGATGAGAACCGTCTGGCAATCTTAATGTCGCTTCAGCAAAGGGAGAAATGCGCCTGCTATCTTTTGGAGGAACTCAATATCTCACAATCAACGCTTTCTCATCACATGAAGCTCCTTTGTGACAGCGGACTTGTCGACTACCGCAAAGAAGGAAAATGGATGCACTATTCTCTTTCTGAAGAAGGTGTAAAAGCATTCCGCGAGGTGGTAGACGGATATATCCGGACCGGCAACTGATCTAAGGAGATATGAATATAAATTTTAAAGAAAAAGTATTTATCGTAACCGGTGCAAGTTCCGGTATGGGAAAGAGCTGTTCAGAGCTGCTGCTCGAAAATGATGCTGTTGTAGTCGGCATCGATAGAAATGACAGCACGATAGAACATGACCGTTACTCACACTGTAAGTCGGATGTCCTTGATGAAGAGCAGATCCAAAAATGCATATCAGAAGTTGATTCCAAATACGGCCACATAGACGGACTGGTCAATGCTGCCGGCATCTTTGGCAATAACAAGCCTTTCTATGAATTAACAAGCGAAGAATGGAACAAAGTAATATCGGTAAATACTACCGGAACTTTCATTGTATCCAAAGCTGCTGCTCCCATAATGATAAGGGAAAAGCAGGGCAAGATAGTTAATATAAGCTGCATAAGATCCACCATATTTAAGAACAATATGGCAGACTATGCTGCTTCGAAGGGCGCGGTAGCCTCGATGACATCTGCCATGGCCCTAGACCTTGCTCCGTATAACATCCAGGTAAACTGCGTTGCTCCCGGATTTATATATACCGGAATGACTGCGGCATCATTTGATATGCCCGATGTGAGAGCGAAGTCAGAAGCATTGATACCAAACGGAAGACTCGGTATGCCCAAAGACATAGCATCAGTTGTACTGTTCCTTTTATCTGACATGTCGGATTATGTGACAGGAACCATGTTGTTTGCTGATGGCGGGTATCACATACAAAAGTGATCAGCCATAATTCATTTCGAGATAAGGGTAATAATCTTATGGCATTTAAAGTTAATGAGTGTTCAGATACTGAAGTTATAAAAGCGTTATTTACTGAGTATTCGCATATCAAGGGAGCGGAAAGCTGTTTTGTATCATTTGATAAGGAGTTGAATGATCTTGAAGGCTTTTATTCAGGTGGTGCTATATTGGTTGGTTTTGAAGATGATGAGCCTGTGGCATGTGTAGCTTTTCGAAAGATAAATGGTGAGACTTGTGAAGGAAAGCGTCTATTCATTAAGCCCGAAAACAGAGGAAAAGGGTATGCCAGGATAATGATCAAAGCAATGACGGATAAAGCATCAGAACTCGGGTTTAAAGAAGTTGTCTTTACGACTAAACCGGAAGTCATGAGAGTGGGATATGGTCTTTATAAGCGCATGGGTTTTGAAGAGTTATCAGAAGATAACGGAATTGTCTCAATGAGGATAGACCTTTGCGGCATTAAGTGAAAAACAAAACGGATCAACGCGATATAAAAGACTGAAGATTCCATTACCGGCTTCACAATTGCTCTAAGAAATCCAGGATCCTCGCATTGATATCGTCTATCTGTTCACCGACGAAATGCGGACGGTGACCGCCGCCCATGACCTTATAGACACTTGCTGAAGGCACTTTCTCCTGAAGTTCTTCAACAGTTCCAAACGGATCGTTTTCTCCATTGATAAAAAAGGCAGGGCAAACAATTTTCTGCCATTCGTCATCAGTAAGATTTGGATGCTGCTGCCAGTCAGCAACAGCGTTTCTTAAATAGGTCTGCCAGTCGCCCCTGTGCGCCTCATAATGCCTGACCTTCATGTCTTCAATGAAATCCGTAGCACCGGCCTTAATGAGATTTTCAGGCAGCATGTCAGAGGCGCCCTCAGGCCTTGCATGAGCAGCACCTCCAATCGTTACGAGACTCTTTACCTTATCCGGGTATTTCGAAGCCATATAACACCCTACATAGGCACCGCAGCTGTAGCCAATTAAGTGAGCTTTTTCGATCCCGAGTTTGTCCAGGAACAGAGCCATGTCATCTGCGACCATACGGCTGTTCCACGTAAGGTCATCACATATCGTTCTTCCGTGACCACGAAAATCAGGAAACAGGCATCTGTAATGTCCTGAAAAGGGGAGGATCTGTCCTGAGAAGGCCAGAAGTCCTCTGCTGAAGTGGCTGTGAAGAAATAGTACTGTATCGCCTCTGCCAAATTCTTCGTAGTATAGTTTCAGTCCGTTTAATTCTGCGTATGGCATAAGTTACCTGCCCCTTTTGATTCACGAATTATAAGCTCTTCATCGGTTCGCCCCAGGAGCCCAGATCACGGCCGTCCGTACTAATATAATGCTGTTCGCCTCCGGCAAGAACCTGCTTTACAGACTTAAATCTCTCGATAAAAGGAACGTCCTTATTTGTCAGGTCTTCTCTCATTGTCTCGCCCATGATCTTACACAGGTAAATATCGCATTTGTTGTCAAAGCTGATCTCCTTGAAAACCTTAAGCTCCATGCTTACGGGACTCTCGGCAATCGTAGGGACATCAAGGACAACGCCTTTCTCGATAGTGGGACTGAAGCGCAATTTGTCTTTGTGTTCTCTGCCTCCGACGATTCCGTAGTAATCGGCCAGAGGAAGCAATTTTTCAGTAACCAGATTAGCGGAAAAGACGCCGTTCTTACGGATAAGATCCTTTGTAAGTTTCTCGCCGCCGATGCAGGCCATTACACCCATTCCGTCGCCTTCGCCGTTTAAGTCCGGAGCGTTAAGATAGCTGAACCAGCAGAACAGGCCGAAATTGGGAGTTCCGTCCTCTCTGTATGTGCCGTATAAGAAAAGCTGTTGCGGGCAAAAATCGTTCCAGTTTTTTACTTGTACTTTTTTCATGTTATTCTTCCTTTCACTTTCGGGAACTGCGTTCTGACTGTTCGAGATTAAACAGGATACGGTCAAGATATTTATCTATTTCCAGTACTTCTTTTTCCGTAAATCCTTCATAGAAGATAGCGTTCATCTTCTGTGATACTTCGTCATACTTTCCCTGAAGTTCACGTGCTCTATCAGTCAGGACTATCAGGGATTGTCTTTTGTCTGATTCGGCTGCTTTTCGACAGATCAGGCCCGATTCTTCCATGCGGCCCAGCATTACGGTAAGAGTATTCTTGGCAAGTCCAGTTTTCTGCGAGAGTTCTACGATAGGGACTTCATCCTTCTGCCACAGAACATAAAGGATCCGTCCCTGAGGACCGTTGAATTCCTCTATGCCGCTATCCTGCAGAAGACGCTGGAAAATGCGTGACTGCACCTGCTTGATCTGAGATATAAGAAAGCCAGTTCTTGATTCCATATATCCTCCGGAGAATATTAGAATTAAGCAAATAGTACTATATAGAACTATATCGGTCAAGGTTCTATATAGAACTTTTTAGGGCCGAATCGGAACAGGACTGATACATCCCGCATTGAGTGTTCTTATCACATGTTATAATCCTAAATTCGAAGCGCAGAAAAAGCAGTCGCTGTATTACAAGATGCCTTTAGCCTGGGCTATCTGCCTGATGACAGGGATGCTATAATGATCTGGTTGAAGGAACGTTAAGGGATTATATTTTAGCGCTAAGGGATGATATTTATGAGAAAAAACAGAGCCGGAATCAAGATCTGCGCCACCATGCTTATGGCCCTGGCTGTTGTTATGGCGGGCGGATGTTCAATATTGGATAAACTTGAAAACAGATGGAATTTTGACATCGAAGAAGTGGCCGGGCTGATAGTGGATAAGGATGCCGATGGCCTCTATGAACTCCTGGCTCCTAATATGCTGGAAGAGACCGATCTGACTGAAGATGATCTGCAGGAGTTTCTTGATAAGTGTGATATCGAGAATACTTCGTCCAAAGACATGGAAAGATATACTTCATATAAATTTCTGGGTGATCCGGGCGATCCTGAAGGGAATCATTACAGGCCGGACGGGAACAAATTTGATTATACGATGTACTACGTAAACGATGACGGTGCACTTATTTTTATGTCAGGTATTCTCTACGATTCCAAGGACAAAGATAATGTCGGAATCTACTACATAGGGTATTCGGAAAAAGATCCTGAAACCGGCAAACATAAGACCGTGGAAGAATTTGGGGAGAGAGCCGACTGACGCTTTATAATGTCAGAGATCCTGTCCGTGATATAATACCTTGAACTAATCGCCCGGGAATATTTCACGGGACTTTGAACGGAGAATCTAAGAATGCTTGATCAGTTTTCCAGAACGCGGTTATTGCTTGGCCATGAAGGCATGGATAAGCTTAAGAATGCACGTGTTGCCGTGTTCGGCATCGGAGGTGTCGGAGGATATGCCGTGGAGGCTTTGGCCAGGAGCGGCGTAGGTGCTCTGGACCTGATAGACGATGACAAAGTTTGTCTTACTAATATTAACCGTCAGATAATAGCAACCAGAAAGAGCATCGGAAAATACAAGGTCGACGTCGCGGAAGAAAGGGTCCACGATATTAATCCTGACTGCACAGTGCGTACATACAAGACGTTCTACATGCCTGATACCGCAGATCAGTTCAACTTCGCTGAATACGATTATGTGATCGATGCCATCGATACCGTTACGGGAAAACTAGAGCTCGTTATGCAGGCCGACAAAACGGGTACACCCATAATCAGCAGCATGGGAGCAGGCAACAAACTCGATCCTACTGCTTTTGAAGTAGCTGATATCTACAAGACATCGATATGTCCTTTGGCAAAGGTTATGCGCCGCGAATGCAGGAAGAGAGGTATCAAATCCCTTAAGGTCGTTTACTCAAAGGAAGAGCCTACGCGCCCCATTGAAGACATGTCGATAAGCTGCAGGACGAACTGCATCTGTCCGCCCGGCGCCCAGCGAAAATGCACTGAGAGAAGGGATATCCCCGGTTCCACTGCATTTGTTCCGTCCGTTGTAGGACTTATAATCGCAGGCGAGGTCATAAAGGACCTGACCGGATTCGGTTCATAAGTATCCTTGTAACACATCCCATATGCTTTGGCGGTCATATTGGAACCGGCAGGACTGATCTTATTTTGATCAGGAAACGTTCGATCCTATTTAATAGATAACATAGTGCATGCAAAGATCGGCCATTTCGATCTCGCTTTCTTTCATCCCATTGTTAAACCAGTCACGCGCTATTGAATGAACTGCAGCCATGGTTCCGACGATACTGTAGTGAAGTTCCGGAGTAACTGTCTCAATCTGGCTTTCGATATATGAAGGTATTTTTTCGAATATGGTTACGAACAGATCAGCTTTTTGAAGCAGGGTAACGGCAGCATTGTTTTCCTTTACTATTGTGAAGAAATCGATAAACCATTTCTTTGGGTTGTTGATGTAATCGGGATCTTTCATATTCTCGATCATATGCGCACCGATGGTTCGCTCTATTTCCAGAACAATATCTTCTTTTGTGTTGTAATTGCGGTAGAAAGACTGCCTTGATACTCCGGCTTTTCTGACAAGCTCAGATATGGATATCTTCTTGAACTCGTTGGTCTTCAGGAGTTCGAGCAAAGCTGTGCAGATGGATTCGCGTGTGATCCTGTTTGCTTCATTGTTCGACAGGTTACGCAGATGGTTTAAATTAGTCTGAGACACGATGAATTACTCCCCCCAAAATACAGTCCGGTGTTACAGATTGCGAGCAGACTGTAACAATTAACGGTCAGTGAATTGACTTGAAAAATAGGCGATGTTACAGTCAAATAACTAACCTGATGTTACAAGTGTGACACCGCTATGTCAATAAACTGTTCGCTTGTGCTCAGGGTGCGATCCGAACGAATCGAGTCATTGTGGTTCTTATGGAATTAAATGCGAAAAAAGCTTTGGTCATAATTAATGGAACTGCCGGTACAGGTAAGGCCGGTTCTGTTGAGGATGCCGTTGTTGAAGCTCTTTATTCCAACGGTTATGAAGTAAGTTTATCCAAGATCGGTTCCGGAGAAAACGCGGTGGATGATGCCGGTTCCACGGATGATTCAGGTATTGTTGTATGCTGTGGCGGTGACGGAACATTTAACCGGATCGTAAACAGATATACAGATTTTGAGAACGCCCCGGCATTTGCATATATTCCCTGCGGTCTTACAAACAGTTTTGCCAAGTCTCTGGGATTGACGGAGGATGCCGAAGCATCAATTGATAATGTATTAAATGGAAAATCATGCAGATGTGATATCGGGAAAGTCAATGAGCACGTATTTAATTACGTAGCTTCGTTTGCTTCAGCTTCATCAATGAATTATGTTACGAGTGAACAGATGAAAAATGTTTTCGGGTACTCGAAATACATACTTAGGGCAATCGGCGAATTGAATATGAATATGGGAGATGGCTTCCACATGGCAATAGAAACCGATGCCGGATCATTTGAAGATGACTATTTTTTCGGAGCCATATCCAACTTAAGTGTTATCGACGGAACTAATCTTAATAATGAGTCATTTAAGAATAACGACGGCGTTATGGAAATGCTGCTGATCAGGAAACCTGCCTCGCATTCGCAGGCAAAGGAAGCACTGAAAGCTCTTCAAGACGGCTCGGTAGATCACCCTCTGATCCAAATATCGCAGATCAAAAAAGCTTCGTTTATTTCCGGTTCTGATATTGCCTGGTCGTTTGACGGAGAATTCGGCGGAATACAAAAGGAAGCCGAATTGGAAGTGCTTAAAGAAGCATTAACCGTATTGGGTGGTCAGCAGTCTGCTTAAATGTACCTTCTACTACAGAACGAGATAACAATAAATCAGCAGAAACATACTCATAAATACCGAATGATATAATATGCCTGTCCGTAAGTTAGATACGGGCTGGCATTTTAGTATATATAATCGGCAGTTAAGGCAGCTAATCCAACCGTGACTGGGATGTGCGTGGAATTGTACTTTTTTAAGGGCTAAAGTTGCAAAATACTTAAAAGCAAATGAAAATGGTTTTAAGATCCAAAAAGAATGACAACGTATATCACGTATTAAGTGATAAGATCGTTGTTCAGTCAGGTTCAGATAAAAAGGAAATCCCGTTGCCGGCCGATCCGGCAACTTTTATGTATTATCTCGAGTTTTTGTATGCGTTCTATGAAGGGGATAAACTTTTCGTGGTGGTTGCAACAAGAGGTTCTTATGATGCAAGATTCGAGCTGGATGAATACAATCTGGAACTGAAGGGAGATCCTATTCCGGCATGCTGAATAAAGAGCAGAAAGAATTATATGAAAAGTCCGGTGCGAAGAACGACTGGGTCGTCGGACTTGTTTTCATGTTCATTTTCCTTGCCATCGTAGGGATCAATATATTCTGCCGTTATAACGACAACCGCAAGCTCGAGAAAATGGAGCATGCCCCGGGCGTTGTAACTTCAAGACAAACTACTGAGAGCTGGATTGGCAACAGAAGACTTATCAGTGATTCAATCACTGTCGAATACACTCCCGAAGGATCTGATACGACGTGTTATTTCAGGGATTCGGACGGACCTTATGAGTTTATCCACGAAGGAGACACGTTAGTTGTCTACTATGAGAAAAGTCATCCTGATGAAGCTTTAATCTCGAAAACCGACTGGCTTACCGGCAAGAACGTCAAGGCGGAAATAAATTATGAAGCAGCATTAATAGTATCTGTTTTTCCTTTTGGTGTCGGATTGTTTTTCTTTGCCGAAGAATTGACAGTCAGGAAGAATATCAGAAAAGGCAAGTTTAAGCTTAAGAAAAGTGACGGACTTTATCCTGACGAGAATCTGCATGAACTCGCACGTATGAGCAACTACAAAAGATCGTGGACGGGAGCCTGGGTCGGCATGTCGCTGCTTTATGTGCTCTTCATGATTATTGGTATTGCCGCGATATCCGCTTATTTAACTTCAACGGAGAGTGGAAATGAAGCAGCTCTTCCTGTAGGGATATTTTTTATCATCATGGCGCAGGGAGCTCCTTTTACGATCTTCTTTACTGCGAGCTTTGTTCTTGGCAAGAAAAGGAACTTTATAAAGGGTTTTATGGCAGACGATGCCACGCGCATTTATATAGACCGCCAAAAGGCTGCAAATGTCTTATGGAAACATGTAAAACACTTTATGGAGGCTGAGACCATAGGGAGCAGATATAAGTACGATTATTCCAGGCTCTGGCTCGAAAAGTATGAAGACAAACTCGAGAAGTTCAAAGAAGATGCATGAAGTGAGATCAGAGGTTTGTCATCATGTCATAGAATCCGGGAATCGCCGAGGTTGCCAGGATCTGCCCGGCTGTCAGTAAATCGATGAATGCATGGCCGATCATAATGGGCAACGGGTTCTTGTTTTTCCTGTAGATGATGCAAAGCAATATCGTCAGAGGAAGGAATGACAGGAAACGGTAGATCATATACCTTACGTCAGGCAGTGTCGGAATAAAGCTGTGCTGAACTGCAAAGAAGAAAGACGGAAGGATCACTGATAAGTATCTGTTTTTGATCGTGTTAACTCCGCAGCCGAGATAGATGCTGTTCTCTGCAAGCGCCGTGCTAACGGGCAGCAGAATGAGATTGATCACTGCAAGAGGAACGGCTATCGGGGCTATCATCATCGGTGGCGCATAAGGTATTATTCCATAGCACAGAAAGCCTGCCAGATACATTCCTCCCATACCGAGACATATTATGAGTATGCTCATGCCGACAACCTGTTTAGGTGTTGTTTTTCCCTTCTCATAGTTGATCAGCTTTTTAAGTCCGCCGTCATTTTTAGTCAGTAAGATCAAGGCAGCGACCGTGATGATATTTACTGCGCTTGCAACGACTGACCATGTGTTACTGATATCAGACAGGCCCTTTCCCGCGATCATCGATATTACGATAAACACGGCAATAAATATGATGCTTCTAAGCGGCATGAGAGCGGGGAGGAATTTCTTGTTCATACGATCTCACCCATGAGCATATTTACCGTGTCTTCGATAAAAGAACAGCGTCCCTTTTTGGTGTTTAGATCATAGCCCGTTATCTCCTTTGATTCATCTGCCGCGAGAAAAGCAGTCTGCATCGAAGATGCAAGGCTGAAGGCTATCAGGCGCTTTTTCTTGTCCGGGATGTCACCCCTCACAGCCATCTGAAAACCTTTCTGTGTAAGGGCGGAATTGGAGTCAGCTCTGTAGGAACTGAAGTCTGAGAGGATAGACATCTTAACTATCGCGCGGTTTGCGAAAAGGTATTCGAACGTCTGTTTCGCGTAAACGGTCAGGCGCTCACGATCAGAAAGACCGTCGTCTTCTGCCTTCATAAGATCCGGTTTCATGCCGCTTAAAAGGTCATTGATGATCTTATTGGAACATTCTGCCAGCAGATTGTCCTTGCTGCCGAAATGGTAATTGATAAGGCCGAGCGCCACGCCGCTCCTCTGGGCTATGGCTCTGGCAGTAATGCTTTCCGGTTTGCCGTCAGATTCCTTTATAAGGGCAATTGTCTGATCTATAAGAAGTTCTTTTATATCGCTCATACAAATCTCCTTGAACATTGTTCAAAGTGATTATATTGAACGGTGTTCAAAATGTCAACTGAGTTCTTGTACGTGTTAACAGAAGATAAAAACAATGCGTAAACGTTTGTTAAATCTATGTGAATGCATAGTTTCCTTATGGATGTTACAATCAAAGAGGCGTAGGAGTGGTTTGATTAGATTAGGAGGCATGATATGAAAAAGATATTTAATGTAGCAGCCTTTGTTTGCGGTATGGATGAGGAATACCCATATCAGATAATAAAAGGCATCAATGAATTTGCCAGAAATCATGCCATCAACATTTCGTATTTTGCATCTTTCGGCGGTGTTGTAGAAAACAGTTCATTTGATGACGGAGAATACAGCATTTACAAACTGGCACAGCTCGCAAGTTTTGATGGTGCACTTCTTTTGACAAACACTTTTTCAAACTTGGATATAAGGAATTCGATCATTGATAAGGTTAAAGCTGCAAACATTCCTACAGTTATTTTCGAGTGCAATGACTATGAGGAGTTCCACGATATAAGTATTGATAATTATGCCGTAATGAAAAGATTGGTGGAGCATCTTATAAATGAGCATGGTTATAAAGTGTTCAATTATATCTCCGGCCCTGAATCCAATCCTGAGGCTCAGGAGAGATACAAAGCTTTCCGTGATGCTCTTTCTGAGAACGGTTTGGAATTTGATGAAAGACGACTTTATAAAGGTCAATTCCGCAGCTATGATGGAATTAAGGCTATAGATGACTTTATGCATTCCGGACTCAGTTTGCCCGATGCTTTTGTCTGTGCTAACGACAGCATGGCTCTGACTGCAATGAATAAGCTTCAGTTGAATGGTGTTAAAGTGCCTGAAGATGTTGCAGTGACCGGATTCGATAACACTTTCAATGCTCGTAATGCATTCCCGATTCTTACAACCGTGAAAAGACCTTTGTATGCCTCAGGTGTAAAAGCTTGCGAGGTTTTGTATTCCCTTATGCAGGGAGGAAAGAGTCCGCGCAGCACGATTATGGATGCAGAACCGGTCTTTGCCGAGAGTTGCGGATGTAATCCTGACAACAAAGATAATGCTCTGGAATTCAGAAAAGAGACAGCATTAAAGATCGAACGGACATATACGGGTATCCATATTCTTAACAGACTGATCGCAGCATTAGCTGTCGCAAAGAACATCGATGAATGTTCTGATGCTATCTGTAAATGGCTAGAAGCAATTGATTGCGGAGAGTTTGCTCTGTGTCTTGTAAGCGACTGGGAGAAGACATATAACACACTTTCCCATGACGACGGCGGTAATTATCCTGAAGCAATGACTGTTCCGCTTATTTGGAATCACGGCGAAAGATGTGCTGTAAAATCCTTCCCGAGCAAACAACTCCATCCTGAACAGCAATTGACCAGCGGCAAGGTCAGTTACTATATTCCGCTTCATTTTGGCCCACGTATATTAGGATATTACATCATGTCGAACACAGATTTTCCTATATACAGCAATCACTGTCATACAATAACAATGAGTATAGGCAACGCTATAGAAACTATATCCAAACTGAATGTGCTTGACCCTCTGTGTGGAATCTATAACAGAAACGGATTTAATATCAATGCCGGATATATATTTGAAGAATGTATTCAGGCTCAAGCGACACTCTCTGTTATTTTTATCGATGTTGACGGTCTCAAGATAATTAATGACACTTATGGTCACTCTGAGGGTGACTTTACGATCAAATCCGTGTCAGAGAGTATTGAATTGTCATGCGGCTCTATGGATGTATGCGGAAGAATTGGCGGAGACGAATTCGTAATTATAGGCCGTGGGGAAAATTTTGCTGATATATTCAAGAAAAGATTTGATGCTGAACTCGAAAGGAAAAACCAAGAGATGAATAAGCCATATGAGCTTTCGGCAAGTGTCGGCTTTATAAATGCGATCCCGGACAAGTCTGATACACTGATTGAGTTCATCCAACAGGCAGATGCAGAAATGTATCTTGTAAAAAAAGCTCGAAAAAAACAAAGAATCTAGTTCCCATTGCTATATTGGCAACATAACTGCAGTAAAGTGTTGTTTATGCATCAGATCAGATAATCATTAACGATAGCTATCTTTCCGTGCTCTTGTAATAATGAAGCCACCAATCAAAAAACGGAATTAAAAAGAGGTGGAGTTATGCTGATCAATTTGTTTTTCTTTATCCTAAGTATTGTACCCTCTGTGCTGATAGTTATCTGGCTCAGGAACCGTAAAAAGCACAATACACTTTATCTTCAAAGCTGTAAATCGGCAATCATACGCGGTGCTATCTGCGTGATGCCTATACTGGCTGTCTCGGCAACGTTCCATTTTGCAAGGAATCTTTTGATAAGCTTTATCTTTCCGGACATGAACGTTTTAGTTTCCAAAGCTATATACACTTTCATCGTGTTGGCTTTTTCGGAAGAACTTGTCAAATACATTATGTTCCGCCATCTTCTCAGGAAGAATATAAGCAACTATTCATTGGCGGATATTACGGCTTTTATGGTAATCATCGGAACCGTCTTCGGCCTTGTTGAAGATATTCCTTATGCGATAGGTGCCACTCCTTCTATCATGCTGATCAGAGGATTAACAATGGGACATGTCGGTTATGGATTTATAATGGGTTGGTTCTATGGCAAACATATCGAGACCGGTAAAAAAATATACGGCATCGTAGCATTCGGCCTTCCTTTCCTCATTCACGGTCTCTACGACTTCTCGCTCAGTGAGGAATTGCTCAAAACAAATGATAATCTTGCCTTCATCGGATTATCGTTGGCAGTACTCGATGTCGTGCTGATCATACTTATGATTCGTTTCTTCCTGATCTCACGCAAAAAAGAACGCTGTACCGATCAGTTGATCGAAAAGACAATCGAGGTTATTCCTTGATTCATATAATAAATACTATAAACACTGCAAAAGGGCTGGCTCTGGAAAAAGAGTCAGCACTTAAATAATCTTTTTGGAGAGACATCAGATTGCTGTCCCGGCTAATACCCTCGTGTTATTAGATTTGTAGTTTTGGTTGTGAAGAAAAGGATATATAGTGCTATTCTATATTGGTTGCACAAGGCTAACAGACAGTCAGAAATGCCGGTTAGCGGGGATTTTAAAATACATAAAAGGAAGTGAATATAGACATGGAGATATATACGAATGATTCGTATGTAACAGGAAGTATGTGCGACGGTAAACTTAAGCTGTCAGTACTTGCCGCAGATGAGATCGTCGAGAATGCGGTAACCGAATTAATGGGCGATCTCGGTATCGACGGAATCGTTGCGATGGAAAGATACAAAGCCATGTGGCTGATCGCCAAGAACAATATCTGTTTTATGAGACGCCCGAAATGGCGTGAGGAATTCACAGTAAAATGCTATATATCAAAACATTCCGCCGTAAAGCTTAATATTGATACGATCGTTGAGTCCAAAACAGGCGAACTGCTTCTGAAAGCAAGGACCGAGCTGGCCGCTATCGACCTTGAGACAGGAAAGATCCGCAAGGCGGAGACTGTAGGATTCGATCCTTCGATGGAGAATCCCGTGCAGACTGAAGGTCTTGATTTCTCGCGCTTTCCCAAAACATTAGGCGCTATAGCGGAGTCGGTCACTGTTCGTTCCACCAGCCTTGATTACTGCTACCATACAAACAACATCGAGTATGTGAGGTTCATGCTTAATACTTATCCTGTCGATCATTTTAAAACACACGAGCCTGCTCAGCTTGAGATCCATTATGCCAGCCAGTCTTTTGAAGGTGAGGTGCTCAGCATCATGAAAGAGTCTTATGACGACGGAGATCAGTTCCATGTCCTACGTGACAGTCAGGAAATCACCTCGGCCAGGATCAGGTGGGAATAATGAAATACACAAAAACAATCGCGAGTGTTCTTCTCATAGCAGTACTCGTAACTTCTTTATCAGGGTGCAGCAGATTCATAGCTGATGCCTCATCAATATTCGAAGAAACGCATGAGAATAGTTATGCGGGTGAGGTATCTCAGATGGAACGTTCTGAAGAGATGATGGATAACGTCATTTCATGCATCAATACCGATGACAAAGACGGTCTTAAGCGTTTGTTCTCTGAAGTAGCTAAAGAAAGAACCGACACGCTTGATAATGATCTCGATTACATTATGAAGAATTACGATGATATCAAGGCCGTGGGAGCGATCAATTGCAGTGCTTACGGTCAGGGCGGCGATCAGGGCTGGTTTTATCTGTCCTGTTATTGTGACATAGAGACTTCCCAGGGTAAGATGAGACTTTCCTGGGAGGATGTCCCACGCAAAGTTGATGAGAGGTCTTGTGAGGGACTATATTCTCTTGCCGTTATGAATATAACCGAAAAATTTTATGAGACCGCCGGTGTATATAATCCGGAACTTAAGAACTATATGGTAAAGGGAACAGCTTTCGTCAGGGCTAATGGTATCAGGTTCCATGATGAAGTTAAATATGTAAGAGAATGTCTCTCAGATGAGTGTTACGAAGATCATGATGAAGAAGAACTCCTTGCTCTGGAGTGGCTTCTCTCATGTCATCCTGGTGCCAATTATCTGAAATGGACAAAAGAATCCGGAGATACCGTATATGTCTTTATTGAAATGTATCTGAACCATAACTCTATTGTTCTATGTGCCGGCTACGATAAAGAAAATCCTAATTTTATAACGCATATATCAATAGTCGCTTCTGATAAGAACAGCACTCCGCCGGCTAATACGCCTTCAAGCGATACGATAATCAATGCCGGTTTGGGGGATGTTCTTGACATTTACAGGGAACTACACGGCTGAGGAAACTTTTTATAGGCAAAGCTCCCTATTTCTTGCTGTCAATGATGACCTGACAGATCTTTGCAAGTGGGAAAATATACAGGATACGGATCGCGTCAATAAGGAACAGTTTAAGCATTCATGGGAGAAGATCAGACTATATCTGCTGCAATAGTCTGGTTGTCGTATCAGGCCGGTTGTAGAGCCTCTTACCCGGATGGCAGGATTACCTTGTTTCCGTATTCTTTATGTTAGAATGTCCCTAAATAAATTGCGGGGGATAAATATGAAAAAGGCAAAGAAGTTACTATTGCAGGCCGCTTCACTGATAATGGCAGCAGTCATGTTTACAGGCTGCTATTATCCGTTAACGAGTAAGCAGAAAGGCTGGATCAGCCAGATCGAGAAGTACTATCCTGACGATACATTCACATATGTGGGACACAGCACGGTATCCATGGGAGTCACAAGCCCTTCCTGCATAAGCCTTGAATCAGAAAACTTCCCTCATGTTGATGTTCAGATCTATGAGGTCGACGGAAAACTTTACAGCAATTATCCCCGTTATTATCATGAGGAAGCTGTCGTGGAATACTTCTCTGATCTGATAATTTCATGTTTTGGATGTGATTACGTAGAGCTCGAAATGACCGACACGGCTGATAAGCCCCTAAAATATGTGAGCGACGAAAAGTACATTGAAAAATATGCCATCCATCATTATATTGCATATGTGTACTATGAAGACGGTCACACTTATCCCGATGAAGATGAGATCGAAAAGATGGCGCTTGATTATTTCCGTCATATAACCACAGATAATGACGATCGGGGAAATGGGTTCAGACTGTGTTTCGTCCGTCCGGGCGGCTCAAAAAAACATAATGATCTGGACATGGATTATACGTTCGGGTTGCACGATGGTGTTGCATCTCTTTACAACGAAAAAGAGAAATCTTATGTATTCAAAGGACCGCTGGAAGATCTTATATAAATATGTATCTCTTCTTTCTCCATTGTAAAGAAGTATAGCAGGGTATTAATATCCGAGCCCTGATATCCACTCATTGACACTGTATCTCACATCTTCTTGATGTTTTTCATGTGTTTTTCCCTCCTGTCTCAGGTATCAGTGAGGCAATAATGAATCTGTTCGTTTTGAGTCTGCTCATTTGACTTCGAAAGATGGCTTCCATGCTGCAAACTGCGCGAGCTGTTCATCAGTTCTGTGATAATATCTCTGATCCTTATCGAGCTTTGCGATCTCAGCCATCTCTTCGTCTGTAAGAGTGAAGTCCAAGATATTCAGATTGTCCTTTATGTGATCTGTGTTCTTGCTTCCCGGGATTACAACAAAGCCCATCTGGGTGTGCCAGCGGAGGATTATCTGCGCGGGGGTCTTACCGTATTTCTTTCCGAGCTCAGCGAAAACCGGTTCATTGATAAGTGACTTATCTCCATGGCCCAACGGGTACCAGCTCATGAGCTTTATGTCGTACTTGTCGAGTGTCTTGCGGAGCTCTTTTTGTGTGAAGTATGGATGTGCTTCAACCTGAATGAACTGCGGTGCGATCTCCCATTTTGTCTGAAGTTCTTCAATGTATTTGCCTTCGAAGTTTGAGATGCCGATGCTCTTTGCTTTACCTTCCTTATATGCCTTTTCGAGCTGGCGGTAACCTGCAAGCCAGTTGCCGGCGGGCTGGTGGATATAGAGGAGGTCAACATAGTCGACGCCAAGTCTTTCGAGTGTCTCATCGACCGCATTAGGATTCTCATATTCACTCGGCCAGAGCTTGGTGGAGAGAAAGACTTCATCGCGGTTTAAGCCGCTTGCCTTGATGCCTCTTCCGCAGGCTCTCTCGTTGACATAAGCGTTTGCAGTATCCACGAGTGAGTATCCCATCTTAAGAGCTTCCCTGACACTGTTTTCAGCGTCAGAAGGTGTCAGCATAAATGTTCCGATTCCTACTGCAGGGCAATTAATACCATTGTTAAGTGTTACGTATTCCATTTTGAATTTCTCCTTTATTCTTTCTGCTCAGAAGGGTCCTGCATCTTAATGACTTTTGCAGGTACTCCTCCGACTACTGCATATGCAGGTACGTCCTTTGTTACTACAGCGCCGGCTGCAACTACGGCGTATTCTCCGAACTTTACTTTGAATAATCCATTACTTGATCCTCTTAGATTGCTCTGTTAGCCGCAAGCCATTTCTTAACGGCATCTTTTGAGTTTGCTGCCTGGGAGCCCGTGACCGACAGGCCTTTCTTAACATCAGCACCCTTTGCATACTTCTTTATGTCTCGCTCGGATGAACCCATGCCGCTTCCTTCGTTGGTGCAAAGCGGAAGGATGGTCTTGCCTGTGAAATCATATCTTTCGAGGAAAGTTGCAACAGCCATGGGTATCGTTCCCCAATAGTTCGGATAACCCAGGATGATGGTATCGTAGCCATCGATGCTTTCGATATAAGATGTTAGCTCAGGACGGGCGTTCTCCCTCAGATCTTTCTTCGCTTCGTCGATGCAGGTCATGTAGACAGGCGAATAAGGGTTCTTCATCTCGATCTTGAAGGTTTCAGCCCCGGTCAGTTCCTTCATGATCCCTGCCACGATCTCGGTGTTACCAACCTTTACATATCTCATCGCTCCGCCAAAGTAATTCTCATCAGCTCTCGAGAAGAATGCTATCAATGTCTTAGCCATATATACTGCCTCCGTATTCTGTTTTCTATGTTTACATTCTCACATCAGACCGATAAAATATCCAATAGAAAGACTGAATATCCGATTTAAAAATTAAATAGCATGCGGAGCCGTTATGAACACTAAACAGATAGATTATTGTATTGAACTTGCCAGGACGCAGAACTTCAGCAGAGGTGCTGAGAATATGTTCGTAAGCCAGCCCACGTTCTCATACCAGATCAGGTTGTTGGAAGAAGAGGTTGGCTTTACGATCTTCGAGAGGAACGGCAAAGGAGCATCGCTTACGCCTGCAGGACAGCAGTTCGTATCCTATCTGGCTAATATGCGCGAAGAGATGAAGCGTGCGATCGAACAAGGTCAGAACTTCAGCGCCAAATATAATGACAACATTTCCATCATAATGTCTGTCCGCCAGGCTTTGTATTTCCTTCCTGAAGCAATACGTATATTCGAGAAAAAGCAGCCTGGTGTGCAGATTACGCCTATGTTCAATTACGGCCACGGCCTTGAGGTCTTCCTCAAAAACGATGCTGACATCTTTCTGGCACTTTCGGAACAGACAAAGCATATTCCGGGAATAAACGTCCACAAGTTGTTTGATTCGCGCATCTATCTGATAGCAGACAAAAACGATCCGCTTGCTGCTAAAAATACTATTACGGAAGAAGATATTTACGGCAGGACACTGATGGTCGGAGGCGGTTCCCCGGAGGCATTAAGAGCCGTCCAGCAACGTCTTATATCTTCAGGTAAGATCAATTATTTCAACAGTCCGGATCATGACAGTACTCTCACTAATGTGGCTGCGGGAAAAGGAATATGCCTCGCGCCCGGATTCCTTAATGATCACAGCGGCCAGTTTGCCTGGATTCCGTTTGAGTGTGAGGAATGTTTTCATCTCGTTCTTTGTACACACAAAACAGATAACAGAAAGAGCTTGGACATCTTCATAAAGACTCTTCAAAAGCTTTACTCTGATGCAGTGGCATTCCCGCTTTAGTGTTTGCCGTTTTCTGCAAACGAGTAACATGAAGATGATAATGCTGTTTTTCCATTATTCCTACCTGCAGGTAAGTATCTTACGAAAAAGTGCATTCTTACATTATTTCTGATGGTCATATACACTTAAGCCATCAACAAGACAATGAAAGTTTTCGGGCTGAAATATAAAGGTAAAGAATAATATGGATCAGCAGATAAGAAGAGTTGAACTTATTAAGATGCTTCTTGAAGAAAGAGCGGAGTATCAGGAGATTAGTATTCCGGTTTCTTCTAAAGAGCAACAGCGGATGTTAAGAAGTCTGATGAACATCAGGCTTCCCGGAAAAATCAGTGATGAATTTACAAAGATACAAGATGAATATCTTGCTGAAGCAGTTCGAGATAAAGGCATCACCGATATTGCAGATCTGATCCCCGTTAAAGACGGCATCTATCTTTGGCAGGGGGATATCACGACCCTTAAGTGTGATGCTATCGTCAATGCGGCCAATTCCGGAATGACCGGTTGCTATGTGCCATGCCACGGCTGCATAGATAATTGTATCCATACATATGCAGGGATCCAGCTCCGGAATTGCTGTGCCGGGATCATGGAAAAGCAAGGTCATGAGGAAGCGACGGGAAAGGCGAAGATCACACCCGGGTTTAATCTGCCTTGTAAGTACATTCTGCATACAGTGGGACCGGTCATTACAGGTGATCTGACTAAAAACGATGAAGGATTACTTGCATCATGTTACCGTTCATGCCTTGAGCTTGCAGATGAGAATAATGTTAAGAGTATTGCTTTCTGTTGTATCTCTACCGGAGAATTCCATTTTCCGAACGAGAGAGCAGCGCAGATCGCAGTGAGAACAGTTATCGAATACCGTTCTGAGGCCAACAGCAAGATCAAAGTGATATTCAATGTTTGGAAGGATATAGACTATGACATATACAGCAGATTACTCGGATAATATCAAGAGGCTTCGAAAAGCCATCGATGAGGCGGATGCAATAGTAATCGGTGCGGGAGCCGGACTGTCGACTGCCGCCGGTTTTACTTACAGCGGTGAGCGCTTTGAAGAATACTTTTCTGATTTTGGAGAGAAGTACGGATTTAATGATATGTATTCCGGCGGCTTTTACCCATATAAGGAACCCGAAGAGATGTGGGCGTATTGGTCCAGGTATATCTATATAAACAGATATATGAATGCACCAAAGCCGGTTTACGAGGATCTTTTTGAACTGGTAAAGAACAAGGATTACTTTGTGATAACAACTAACGTTGACCATTGTTTTCAGAAAGCCGGGTTTGATAAGAAGAGACTGTTCTATACCCAGGGCGATTATGGCCTGTTCCAGTGCAGCGAGCCTTGTTCAGACGTGACATACGATAACGGGGAGATCATACGGAAGATGGTCGATGAACAACAAGGTATGAGGATTCCTTCAGAGCTTATTCCCAAGTGTCCCAGGTGCGGTAAACCGCTTACTATGAATCTGCGTTCGGATGATAAGTTTGTTGAAGATGAAGGCTGGCGTCAGGCCTGTGAAAGATATGAGGAATTCCTTCGTGCAAGACAGGGAAAAATACTGTATCTTGAGCTTGGTGTCGGATACAATACACCTGTGTTACCTGACACTGCGCACCGAAACCGGCAAAAATGGGCTAAAAAACAGCCAAGGACAGGCAATTTGACAATTCTTAATGATAATATCAAAGAAAGGAGATGCGCATGATGTTTGGCTATAATTCACCCAAAATTGACGACACACCCGATGGTGTAATCAAGCTTAAGTCTGTTTTGGAAAAAGCTGATGCGGTCATTATCGGAGCAGGTGCCGGGCTATCTACATCTGCCGGTTTTATCTATACCGGAGAACGTCTTCAGAAGTATTTCGGAGATTTCGTTGATAAGTATCATTACAAAGATATGTATTCAGGTGGCTTCTATCCTTATGGGACACTTGAGGAACAGTGGGCTTTCTGGAGCAGATACATATATATCAATCGTTATGTGAAAGCTCCTAAGACGGTCTATACTGATCTTCTTAGTCTAGTGAAGGACAAGGATTATTTCGTTCTGACGACCAATGTAGATCATCAGTTCCAATTAGCGGGCTTTGATAAGAAGCGCATGTTCTACACTCAGGGTGATTACGGACTCTGGCAATGCAGCAAACCTTGTCATGATATGACATATGACAACAAGGATGAAGTGACAAAAATGGTATTGGCACAAGGGTTTTCGATTGGTGAAGACGGGGAACTGCAGGTTCCGACTAAGGAAAACGGCGAGACTGACTTCGACAAGCTTAAGATGGTAATCCCCACGGAGCTGGTACCTCATTGTCCTGTATGCGGAGAACCCATGAGCATGAATCTTCGTGCCGATGATACTTTTGTCGAAGACGAAGGTTGGCACAAGGCATCTGAGAGATACTCAGAATTTCTGAGAAGACATAAGGATCTTAAAGTCATCTTCCTTGAACTTGCTGTAGGCTTTAATACGCCTGGCATAATTAAGTACAGTTTCTGGCAGATGACTCATGACTGGAAGGATGCAACATATGCGTGCCTCAACTATGGCGATGCATTTGCTCCTGACGAGATCAAAAATAAATCAATCTGTATCAATGCAGATATAGGCGAAGTCTTGAATAAACTAAAGTAAAATCATTCAACAATTAACTAACACGAAGCGTCGTTTCCCCATAAGGAGCGGCGCTTTTTTATTTCTGACGAGGAAGGAGGTGAAAAACAATGTCAGTATTCAGAATCGAAAAGAACAAGAACTACACGGTGATGTCCAATTACCATCTGAGAGACGAGCATTTGTCCCTGAAGGCACGAGGACTGCTATCCATGATACTTTCCTTGCCTGAAGACTGGGACTATTCCCTTGCAGGGCTTGTAGCGATCTCGAAAGACGGTCTTACTGCCGTTCGTGGAGCTCTTCATGAACTAGAGGATAACGGTTATATCCACCGGGAACGTCAGCGAGATCCAAATGGGCGGCTCGCAGGATCGATCTACACTGTTTATGAGTGTCCTCAACCTGCGTTACAGACACCTACGTGTGAAAATCGTACGCAAGAGACTCATACGTATGAGGACGATACAGAATTAAGTAAAGATATAACTAATATAAAGAAAGAATCAAAAACGGAAGAAACAAATTCAGCGTACGTACGTACGACACGTGCGCGCGAAGAAACCGTCGATGAACTGCTTTCTTTTGTTAACGATCAGATTGGAAGGTCTCTTTCTTCTATAGAACGTCGTGTTTTAGTCCGATGGGTAGAACAAGAAATCGATCCTGAAATGATCCGTATAGCGGTTCAGGATAACCTTTTCCGGCATGAAAGATTCGATCTTCGTTATGTTCAGACCACCTTGGACGAGTGGAAAGAACGAGGCGTAGATAATCCCCGAGATGCTAAGAACTTCATATTGAACCGTCGTGTTGACAAGCTTTCGTATGTTGCAGCAGAAATCGCTGACGAGAATTACAACGAGAAGCTTGCCGATAGGATCATGATGCGAAGTGAAGCAGCTGATCTTCAAGGAACCCGTGACTACATCATTGAGTTATTTCGGACCGGGAGACGCGAATCGGCTGTCGGTATGATCAACAGCACCTATCACAAAGAGATACTCGATTATCTCCCACAAGAGATCGTCGATTATTACGAAGAACACAAAAACGAAGAATAACAAAACTACCGAAATTTCGGGATTAAATAAACAAAACTTCGGAATTTAATAGATGTTAACTTCAGATTTGGATAAAACTTCGGAGCAATCCGGAGCTTTTATTTTGCCCGGAAAGGGGTGATGAGATGGGCATTTTTCTTATTTACAGGGTGATCCCGCCCTAGCGTGAGGTCAGATGATCTCATAAAAATCTACAGAAAGGAGAAGACGAAATGCAGGATGAGATCAATTCGAGGGTCGTAGCTATTGCCGTTAATACCGGCAAGGAAGGCGCTCGCATGACCGCTCACCTTCTGAAGGAAGCGCTTCGCAAGTATCTGGCGGAGCAAGACCGGGCGAAGATGAAGCGAGCTTCGAAGGCTCAGACCAAGAAAGTCGAGAAACCCAAGACTTATCGAGGTCGCCAGACGGTAAAGCAGCTCATGGCTCAGAATACCAAGCTTACCAACATCGAGGTTACGGATCAGAACATCAAGTCTTTCGAGAGAGTGGCGAAGAAGTACAATATCGACTTCGCCCTGAAGAAAGACAAGTCCATAAGTCCCCCTCGGTATATGGTCTTCTTCAAAGCTCGGGACGTTGATGTCATGCATGCCGCGTTCAAGGAGTATTCAGCCAAAGAGCTCACGAAGTCCAAGAAGCCTTCTCTTCGTAAGAATCTGGAACAGTCTAAGGAAAAGGCTAAGCAGATGGAGAGAACGAAGGTCAGACAGAAAGATCGAGGTCGTGACCGATGAAGAAGGATATCAAGAAGTCAATTCTACTGAACATCCCCTTCGTTGCTGTCGGATATCTCGGAGATAAGCTGTCCTGGCTTGTACGGACTGCACCGGCAGAACAGGCCGCACAAAAGATCGCCTACGCTGCAATGAACATGGGAAAGGCTTTCGAGAATGTCTTACCCAGTATCAACCCGACAGATCTTCTGATCGGAGTCGGAGCAGCGGCGGCATTGAAAGGAGCGCTCTATATGAAGAAAAAGAACGCAAAGAAGTTCAGGCAAGGCGTTGAGTACGGCTCTGCAAGATGGGGTACGTCTGAAGACATCAAGCCGTACATGGATGAGAAACCTGATCAGAATATCATCCTTACCCAGACCGAGAGCCTTACGATGAACAGCCGACCAAAGAACCCGAAGTATGCAAGGAACAAAAACATTCTTGTTATCGGTGGTTCTGGCTCCGGCAAGACTCGCTTTTTCGTGAAGCCCAACCTGATGCAGCTCCACAGTTCATACTGCGTGACTGATCCGAAAGGTACGATCTTGGTTGAGTGCGGGCACATGCTGAGGAAGCATAAATACAAGATAAAAGTGCTCAACACGATCAACTTCAAGAAGTCGATGCACTATAACCCTTTCGTGTATATCAGGAGTGAGAAAGACATCCTGAAGCTGGTCAATACGATCATAGCGAACACTAAGGGCGAAGGCGACAAGTCCGGCGAAGACTTCTGGGTTAAGGCAGAGAAGCTTTACTATCAAGCTCTTATCGGCTACATCTGGTATGAGGCTAACGACGAAGAGAAGAACTTTGCGACTCTTTTGGAAATGATCAACGCATCAGAAGCAAGAGAGGACGACGAGAGCTTCAAAAACGCAGTGGATCTTATGTTCGATGCACTCGAAGAGAAAGATCCGGAACACTTTGCCGTAAGGCAATATCGTAAGTACAAACTGGCGGCAGGTAAAACAGCGAAGAGCATCCTTATCTCCTGCGGTGCGAGACTCGCTCCGTTCGATATCAAGGAGCTTCGCGACCTGATGAGTTACGATGAACTTGAGCTCGATCTTATGGGAGACCGTAAGACGGCAATGTTCGTCATCATCAGTGATACGGATGATACTTTCAACTTCATCGTCAGCATTATGTACACGCAGCTATTCAACTTGCTGTGTGACCGTGCGGACGATCACTTCGGCGGTAAGCTTCCGGTTCACGTCAGGTGTCTTCTCGATGAGTTTGCGAATATCGGACAGATTCCGAAGTTCGATAAGCTCATAGCAACGATCCGATCCCGTGAGATATCGGCGTCAATCATATTGCAGTCCCAGTCACAACTTAAGGCCATTTACAAGGATTCGGCAGACACAATCGTGGGCAACTGTGATACGACGATTTTCTTAGGTGGAAAGGAATCGACAACACTTAAGGAGATGTCCGAGATGCTCGGTAAGGAAACCATCGATCTGTTCAACACATCCGATACCAGAGGTACAAACAGGAGTTACGGAATTAACTATCAGAAGACAGGAAAAGACCTCATGACTAAGGATGAGCTGGCAGTAATGGATGGTGGAAAGTGCATCATGCAACTCCGTGGTGTACGCCCCTTCTTCAGTGATAAATTCGATATCACTAAGCACAAAAGATACAAGGAGCTGTCGGACTATGATCCGAAACTGGCTTTCGATATTGAAAAATACGTAAGCCGCAAACTGGTCCTGAAAAAGGACGACGTAGTAGAAGTTCACGAGGTAACAGTCGAGAACTCATAACAACTTAAAGCAGAAAACAATCGGGCGCTCGTTTCAATCCCTTCGGGGAAAGAGACGGGTGCCTTTTTTGTTTTCAAGAAAAATCATTTATTTACAGGAGGTTTTATTTTTATGGCATTTTTCAACAGCGCAGTAACAGTATTGCAGACACTCGTAACAGCACTCGGAGCAGGTCTTGGTATCTGGGGTGTTATCAATCTTCTCGAGGGTTACGGTAACGATAACCCGGGTGCAAAGTCTCAGGGCATGAAGCAGCTCATGGCAGGCGGAGGTGTGGCTCTTATCGGTACTACACTCGTTCCTCTCCTTGCCGGACTCTTCGGCTGAGAAGTGACGAGAAGAAGTAACGCGGGGCGGCCTGCTTTTCCAAGACGAAAGGCAGGCTTTCCCATTACCGCAAAGGAGGTAACAAAAATTGCTGGACGGATTATTAGATGATTTGGAAGATTGGCTCTGTGGCTTACTCAGAGACTTTATTACCGGAAATCTTACCAGCATGTTTACCGACGTAAATGAGAAGACCGGAACGATCGCGGGACAAGTGGGACAGACTCCCCAAGGCTGGAACTCAAGCATCTTCAATATGGTGCGAAGCCTTTCCAACAACGTCATCATCCCGATCGCAGGCATGATCATCGCATTTGTTCTGACCTATGAACTTATAAGCATGATCACGGAGAAAAACAATCTGCACGATGTAGATACCTGGATGTTCTTTAAGTGGGTATTCAAGTCCTTTATCGCCGTCTGGCTTGTAACGAATACGTTCAACATAGTCATGGCGATATTCGATATCGGGCAGTATGTAGTAAACGGAGCGGCAGGAGTGATAAGCGGAAGCACGGCGATCAATACGGATCAGGTCATTCAGCAGATGCAGGCGGAGATGCTGACCATGGATGTCGGCGAGCTTCTTCAGCTTTCTCTTGAGACCATGATCGTATCTATGTGTATGAAGATCATCTCCATTCTCATCACGGTCGTCATGTACGGTCGTATGATCGAGATCTATCTTTATACATCGATCGCTCCTATCCCCTTCGCTACTTTCACGAACAGAGAGTGGGGACAGATCGGAAACAACTATGCAAGAGGACTTCTTGCACTTGGTTTCCAGGGCTTCTTCATCATGGTTATCGTGGGCATCTACTGTGTCCTCGTTAATTCCATGACAGTCGCGGACGATGTTCACGGCGCTCTGTTCTCGATAGCCGCATATACGGTCGTTCTGTGCTTTGCACTCTTTAAGACCGGTTCGATCAGCAAGTCGGTATTCAATGCACACTAACAGGAGGTAAACATGGAAACAATCAGTAAAGGGGGCGATGAACATGGCTTATGTTCAAGTCCCTAAAGACCTAACAAGGGTCAAGACCAAGGTTATGTTTAACCTTACCAAGAGGCAACTTATATGTTTCGGTTCAGCGGGAGTCTTAGGATTACCCGCTTATTTTTTGACCAAAGGAGTCTTAGGCACGACTTTCGCGGCCTGCATCATGATCGTGATCGTGCTGCCGCTGTTTATGTTCGGCGTGTACGAGAAGGACGGCAGACCGCTCGAAAAGATCCTGATGTCTATCTACAGACAGAAGATCAAGTACCCGGGCGTAAGACCCTATGAGACAAGAAACATGTACGGTGCCATTCAGAAAAATATCTACGAGAAGGAGGTTTTGAAACTTTATGACGAAGAGCAAACAGGCTCAGGTAATCGAAAAGCCCATAAAGCGCAAGGTCAAAACAGCCGTAAGAAACGGAAGTGAGACCGGTTCTATCCTGACAGCCGAAGAGAAGAAGCAGATCCTCAAGGCGAAGGCCAAAGAGAGAAAGCAGGCTAAGATCCCCAAGACGGCTCAGCAGTCTATTCCTTATAAGGAAATATATAAGGACGGTATCTGCCAGGTCGATAACAAGCACTTCAACAAGTGCATCGCATTCGGTGATATCAACTATCAGCTTGCGAACAATGAGGATAAGACAGCCGCGTTCGGGTTCTGGTGTGATTTCTATAATTACTTCGATCCGAACATCTCCTTGCAGATCTCATGCATGAGCCAGTACGCGAATGTAAGAGAGATGCAGAAGACGATCGATATCCCTGCGCAGGGAGATGACTTCGACGATATCCGCGAAGAGTACGCAGGAGTTCTTAAGACTCAGCTTTCCAAAGGTAACAACGGACTTCAGAGAAAGAAGTACATCACTTTCGGGATTGAGGCTAATAACCTTAAGGATGCTAAGCCCAAACTTGAGAGGATCGAGACGGACATCATCAATAACCTGAAGGCTATGGGCGTTGCAGCAAGGTCAATGACAGGCTTCGAGAGATTGAAGCTTCTGTATACGACCTTCAACGAAGAGACACAGGAGCCGTTCGTATTCTCTTACGACCTTATCGCCGAGACAGGTCTTTCGACCAAGGACTTTATCGCACCGACGAGCTTTGATTTCAGAGACTCGAAGTATTTCCGTATGGGAAAGACGATCGGAGCGGTATCTTTCCTTCACATTCTTGCACCGGAGCTTTCGGACAAGATGCTTGCAGACTTCCTCGATATGGATAATTCCATAATCGTGAACCTGCATGTACAGTCGATCGATCAGGCAAAGGCGATCAAGCAGATCAAGTCGAAGATCACAGATCTCGACAAGATGAAGATCGAGGAACAGAAGAAGGCGGTCCGTGCCGGATATGACATGGATGTTCTGCCTTCCGACCTCATGACATACGGCGGTGAAGCCAAGAAACTCTTGGAAGATCTTCAGAGCCGTAACGAGAGAATGTTCCTTGTAACGATCCTCATCATGAACACGGCGACGAGTAAGAAGAAACTCGATAACATCCTGTTTCAGACAGCAGCGATCGCGCAGAAATATAACTGTGCGCTCAAGAGATTGGATTTCAGACAGGAGCAGGGTCTCATGAGTTCCCTTCCGCTCGGTATCAACGAGATCGACATCCAGAGAGGTCTTACCACTTCTGCTACTGCCGTGTTCGTACCGTTTACCACGGAAGAGCTTTTTCAGGCAGACGAAGCCCTGTACTGCGGCATCAATGCTATCAGTAATAACATGATCATGGCCGACAGGAAGCTTCTTAAAAACCCGAACGGTCTGATACTCGGTACACCGGGCTCCGGTAAGTCCTTCTCGGCAAAGCGTGAGATGGCGAATGCCTTCCTTATCACAAAGGATGACATCATCATCTGTGATCCTGAGGGCGAGTACAGTCCCCTTGTGAACATGCTTCACGGTCAGGTCATCAAGATCTCGCCTGCAAGTCACCAGTACGTGAATCCGATGGATATCAACTTGAACTACTCGGAAGACGAGAGCCCGGTAAGCTTCAAGGCAGACTTCATCTTGTCTCTTTGCGAACTTATCGTCGGATCTAAGACGGGGCTTGAACCTGTCGAGAAAACGATCATCGACAGATGCGTAAGACTTACCTATATGAACTATCTTCAGAACCCGATTCCGGAGAATATGCCCATCATGGAAGATCTATACAACACTATCCTTGCTCAGGACGAGCCGGAAGCGAAGCGCATTGCGACGGCACTTGAGATCTATGTCACCGGTTCCCTGAATGTCTTTAATCACAGAACGAACGTTGATATCAACAACCGTATGGTGTGCTTTGACATCAAGGAGCTCGGTAAGCAGCTCAAGAAGATCGGAATGCTGGTCGTACAGGATCAGGTCTGGAACAGAGTCACGATAAACCGCGCGGAGCACAAGTCCACGAGGTACTACATCGACGAGTTCCACCTTCTTTTGAAGGATGAGCAGACGGCAGCCTATTCCGTTGAGATCTGGAAGCGATTCAGAAAGTGGGGAGGTATTCCTACCGGCATCACTCAGAACGTAAAGGATCTTCTTGCATCCCGTGAGATCGAGAACATCTTCGAGAACTCAGACTACATCTACATGCTCAATCAGGCAGGCGGAGACAGACAGATTCTTGCCAAGCAGCTTAACATCAGTCCTCACCAGTTATCGTTCGTCACGAACAGTAACGAAGGCGAAGGACTCCTGTTCTACGGCAGAACGATCATCCCGTTCAAGGATAAGTTCCCGAAGGACACGAAGCTTTATCACATCATGACAACGAAACTTAATGAACAAACGAATGAAGGAGGTATTTGACTATGACTAACCCTAACAAGAAGAACACTAAGGTACAGGCACAGGACAACAAGGTGGAGCTTGATTTCGATCAGTTCATGGCTATCGCCACGGCCGTAAGCACGCTCGTCGATATGCACATGACTCTTATCGAGTTTTACCGTGAGGAAAGCGAGCTTAAGAAGCACCACAGGGCTTATCTCCATGTAAGAGAGGCCGCCGAAGAGACGATCGGGGATGATCTTGAGGTGATTCCCGAGATTCTTAATACGCTTAGCGGAGTGCTTAGTTCGCGTGTGCACTGCGGCTGTCCTGATTGCAAAGTGACGGAGCTTCCCATTGCAGAGGCGGATGCATCCGAGGAAAAGGCAAACAATGACGATCCCTGCGTCATCATGAAGCTTGACGATCTTTATGCGATGCAGAAGGACATGATCGACCTTACCGATGCGATCGATCTCATGGCCAAGTACTACGTTGCGACAAAGTATCAGGCTCCTGTAAATAAGCAGAAGTACGATGATACAGTTCATAACGCAAAGGCTCTTGCCGAAGAGGTTTTCACAAGATGGGAGAACTCCACTATCGAAGAGATCAAGTGAGGTGATCAGATCTTATGCGGAATGAATTAAGTGATAACAGCGTCCGCGATGCGGATCACGGATCTTATGAAGATCCTTCTCATAAGTCCAGAAGCAGGATGTATGCGGAAAAGTACCGCGAGAACGCTGAAGCGAGTCAAGCCGCGTCTGAGACAAGAGTGATACCCGATCGAGAGATTGAAAGAGAATCCCGGGAAAGTTCTTTGGAAGAAACTTCTCGGGATTTTTCTTCTCCCGAAGCTCCCAAAGCAGATACTTCCAAGCTGACTAATAAGGAAGGTCCCAGACTTACACAAAAGGTAGTGAACCTTCAGTCCGAGAGTCTTCAGAGGGGCGAACTTCATACCGGAACTAAGTCCATCAAGAAAGAAGTTGATATCAAGAAAGCGATTAAGAAAGAGCAGTACAAAAGACTGCATTTCGACGATGAAGCTCTTAATGCTGCGACCGGGTACACTTCTTCTGCTATCCACAGGAAAGTATCGGAATCTTCGGATGATAATGCTTCGGTTGAAGCTTTTGATGAAGGCACCAGACTTACAGAGGAAGGTGCAAGAAAGGTATCGTCTCTGAGGTTTGAATCTCATAAGGATGAGAGAAACAGAGCCCGAGATAACTCGAGGTCAGAATCATCTTCAGGTCATCTTAAGTTCGATGACGAAGAGCCCGATGTGATATCCGAGAAACCGTCACGCAGAAAAGAGCAGCAGAAACGTGCGATCAAGAAGCAATATGCTGCCAAGAAGCGTGATGGTGATACCGGGTCGATTCTTACCAAGAAGAGATCAACGGCAACCAAAGACGGCGGACTCGGAGCAAGGCTTAAGGAGAGGGTTCAGAACTTCGTAGAAGATCACAAGGGTGCGATTGCTATCGCGATCCTTATTGCTCTCGGCATCTTCATGATCGTCTGCTCACTTACGATGTGCAGTTCTATGGGCGGAAGCTCAAGTAGCATAATCCTCGGAACGACATATCTGGCGACAGATGAAGAAATCTATGCTGCCGAAGCGATCTACTGCGGGTTGGAATCTGGTCTTCAGGCGCAGATCGACAACATGGAAACATCTTATCCGGGGTATGACGAGTATCAGTATCAGATCGATGAAATATCTCATGACCCTTATGCCCTGATATCGTACCTCACCGTCAAGTACGGAGAGTTTACTTCGGATCAGGTCACAAGTGAGATCAATTCATTGTTCCAGCAGCAGTACACCTTAAATATCTGGGAGACGACCGAGACTAGAACGCGTGAAGTAACAAGGACTGAAACAAGGCAGGTTCGAAATCCTAAGACTGGTCAGGTTGAGACGCAGGTTATTACGATCACAGAGACCGAGGAATATGAGGTCACGATACTGAATGTATCTCTTACAAATAAGGGACTTGAAATGGTTGTTTTCGAGAATCTTAACGAAGAAGAGTTCCAGTCGTATCGCAATTATCAGGCGACACTCGGAAACAGAAGTTATCTGTTCGGTGATCGGACTCAAACGCCGACACTCTATTACGAGATACCACCCGAGTATCTGGAAGATGAACGCTTCGCGAAAATGATCCGAGAGGCTAACAAGTATCTCGGATATCCGTATGTATTCGGCGGCTCATCTCCTTCAACGAGTTTCGACTGTTCGGGATTTGTTTCATGGGTAATCAATCACTGCGGTAACGGATGGAATGTCGGAAGACTCGGCGCTACGGGACTTATGAATATCTGTACGATCGTAAGTCCTTCTGAAGCAAGACCGGGAGACCTGATCTTCTTCGAGAAGACCTATAACTGCGACGGCCCTGCAAGTCACGTCGGCATCTATGTTGGAGACGGCATGATGATCCACTGCGGTAAACCGATACAGTACACATCCATTGAGACATCTTACTGGCAAGAGCATTTTTTGTGTTTCGGAAGACTTCCGGAACCATGAGAAAGGAGATTTATCAACATGAAGAAAGATTGGCGAAAAGTCCGCGAGGACATCAAGAAGACAGAGGCAAAGAAGCGCGAAGCTGAGGAGCAGCTCAGAGCACTTCATCAGCAGGCGCGTCAGGCGGAAAACGAAGAGATCGTTGCCGTGATCAGAGCCATGACCGAGAAAGGCGGCGATGTTATGCAGACGCTTAAGACGGTTCAAGAACAGCAGCGATCCTTCGAGCAGGCGCGCGGAACATTTACTACAAATCATGAAAGCGAGGTAGAAATCGATGATTAAGAACAGATTGAAGCACAAGGCGGCAGGAATACTTGCCGCCTTACTTATCACAACAACCATGGCAGGTGCGGTCTGGGCAGATCCGCTTCCCGAGGAAACGACAACTCCCGAAGAGCCTGCCGCTACTGAAACCACAGAGACAACCCCTGCCGAGACTGAGCCCGTCGAGACTCAGTCACCGGTTATCCCCGAAGAGACAGGCGCACCGACCGAGTACGGTTTCGGTCTTACTCCTACGGGCAACATGGCATTGCAGGACGATATCGAAGGCGAAGATGCTCTGAGTATTGAGTTTCTGACAGTCACGACAAGAGATAACCACACATTCTATATCGTGATCGAGCACACCAAGAACGGCAACAATGTTCACTTCCTGAATCAGGTTGACGATGCAGACTTAAGAGCTCTTCTGTCCGATGAACAGGTCGCGGAGTACTTCCCCGAGGAAGGCTCTGAAGGCAGCGAAGGAACAGAGGGCGGTTCCGGTTTCTCCATCCTTGGCGGTGGTGATACCGAACCTGAACCCGACGAGAATCCTGAAGATACCGAGAAGAAAGGCGCAGGCAGCTCTATAACAATGCTTCTTGTGGTAGTCGGTGTTGTTGCTGCAATCGGCGGCGGTTATTACTTCCTGAAGATCAAGCCTAAGAAGGACGGCAAGATTAATGAGGACGCCGAGTTCGAGGACGATGAAGAGTACGAGAAGGATCTTCCCGACGAGAACGAGGACGAAGAGTCCGAGGAATCTGAAGAGATTGAATCCGAGACCGAAGAGGAATCTGACGACGAGGAGTAAGACAACATGATATTTCATTCCTTTGCGGGAGTTCCGCCTTAGCAAGCGTAGCTCCCTTTTTTATTCCCGAAATACTTAAGAAAGCGAGGTTTTGAAACAAATAATGAAACTTGTAATAGCAGAAAAACCGAGTGTCGGTATGTCGATCGCAAAAGTGATCGGTGCAACTGAAAGATACGACGGTTATCTCGAAGGAAACGGCTATATCGTTTCATGGTGCTTCGGTCATCTGGTATCGCTCTGTCAGGCTGATGCATATGACCTTAAGTACAAGAACTGGAACAAGGAAGACCTTCCTATACTTCCCCAAAACTTCAAGTGGGAAGTTACCTCAGATAAGGTATCGCAGTTCAAGGTTCTTAGAAAGCTTATGTTCAGAAACGATGTCGATGAACTGATCTGTGCGACAGATGCCGGACGCGAGGGAGAACTTATCTTCCGTCTCGTTTATAACGAAGCCGGATGCACGAAGCCTTTTAAGCGACTCTGGATCAGTTCGATGGAAGATCAAGCGATCTGCGAAGGCTTTGATAACCTTCGTCCGGGTCACGACTTCGATAATCTCTACGATGCAGCAATATCAAGATCGGAAGCTGACTGGCTTGTTGGTATCAATGCCACAAGGCTTTTTACGACACTGTATGGCAGAAAGCTTACTGTCGGACGTGTTCAGACTCCGACTCTTGCAATGCTCGTAGACCGATCCGATGCGATCAAGAACTTCGTTAAGCAGAAGTACTTCAACGTGCATCTGTCATCTGAAGGATTTGAAGCCGTGAAGGAAAAGATCTTCGATGAGAATGAAGCCGACGTGATCGTCGATAAGTGCAGCGGACAGACAGCCGTGATCACTTCCGTTACGAATAACAGGAAGAGCATCAATCCCCCGAAGCTTTACGATCTTACTACTCTTCAGCGTGAGGCGAACCGTTATCTCGGTATGACCGCACAGCAGACACTTAATGCTACGCAGTCCTTGTACGAGAAGAAGCTCGTTACTTACCCGAGAACGGACAGCAGGTTCCTTACCGAAGACATGGAAGATACAGCCAGGTCAATGGTAGAGATCGTACGTAAACTCTTCACATTTGGGAAAGCTTCGACGGGCGAGATCAATGTGAAGCGTGTCCTTAACAGCAAGAAAGTCACGGATCACCATGCGATCATCCCAACTGCTGAGGTAGCCAAGGCGAAGATATCCGAGCTTACCAATGCGGAGCAGGACATCCTGATGCTTATCTCCAAGCAGCTTTTATGTGCGACGGATTCCGCTCACATCTATATGGATACGGAAGTCCTTGTCACCTGTGCCGGCGAAGAGTTTAAGGCAAAGGGCAAGACCGTTATCGAGAACGGCTGGAAAAGTATCGAGAGGGCCTATCGCTCTTATATCGGAAACTCAGATAAAAGTGACGATGAGAAAGAGCCTGCCGAGCTTCCTGAAGTTACAAACGGACAGACTCTTGAAAGCGTGGCTATGAGCAAGTCGGAGCACTTTACTTCTCCACCCAAGCCTTATACGGAAGACTCTTTGCTGTCTTCTATGGAAACGGCGGGAAACGAAGACTTCGACGAAGATACCGAGAAGAAAGGCATCGGTACTCCTGCTACCCGAGCGTCCATGATCGAAAAGATCATCTCCTGCCGTTACGCTGAGCGCAAAGGCAAGCAGCTTATCCCTACCGATGCAGGTATCACCCTGATCAGTATTCTCCCGGAAGTTCTTAAATCTCCCAAACTCACGGCAGATTGGGAGAACTCGCTGATGCAGATAGAGCGCGGTGAGAAGAACGCGGAAGATTTCATGAACAGTATCTCGGTATTTACCGGCAACATGATCCGTTCCAACATGAACCCTTCTTCGGAAGCGGCAGGAAAGTTCGCGGATGCTTCTGTAAGAGAAACAATCGGCAAATGCCCTCGTTGCGGTTCACCCGTATATGAGGGACAGAAGAGCTTTTATTGCAGTAATAACGACTGCAAGTTCTTCATCGTCAAGGACAATAAGCTCCTTTCATCCATGAAGAAGAAAGTAACCAAGACATTGGTTGCAGGGCTCCTGGATAAGGGGCGCGTTCACGTCAAGGGACTTTATTCGCAGAAAAAGGACAAGACCTTTGATGCGGATATCGTCATGGAAGACACGGGTAAGTTCATCAATCTGAAGTTGGACTTCCCCGACAACAATAATCACTAATTTTAAGGAGGTATTTTAACAATGGAAAAGATGAATTACGACGAGTTTAAGAAGGAAGTGGAAGCTGTGATCAAGGACTATCTCCCTGATGAGTTCAAGGATGCCAAGGTTTCTGTAAATCAGGTCAGCAAGATCGGCATGACATACGATTCGCTGACCGTCAGACCCGAAGGTCAAGTTGCAAGCCCTGCCGCTAATCTCAATGCGTTCTTTGAGGACTATGAGGATGGCAAGCCTTTCGATGAGGTAATGGATAGCATCGCTGATGTAATCCAGATGGAAGCACCTGAGCAGATGAAGAATATGTCCTGGCTCCTTGATTACGATCAGGCAAAGGAACACCTCTTCATCAGAGTAAGCAACGCAGAGACTAATCAGGATCTTCTTGATAAGGCTCCGCACAAGGTCGTTGATGATCTTGTTATTACCTGCCACATCGCAGTAGATCAAGGTCCGAACGGTATGGCAAGCACGATCGTTAATAACGATCTTCTCGAGCACTTCGGAATTGATGAGAAGCAGCTCTTCGCTGATGCGATGGAGAAAAGCCCCGTGGTCATGCCCGTGAAGATGGATACCATGCTCAATGTCATTTCCGGCATGATGCCCGAGGCCGTATCTGAAGACATGATGATGGATCAGGACTTCCCCGGTTCCCAGATGATGATCGTCAGCAATACCGCGATGGTAAACGGTGCGGCGGCTATCTTTTACCCCGGTGTCATGGACGAGATCTCCGAGAAGCTCGGTGGCGACTTCGTTATGCTTCCTTCTTCTACGAACGAGGTAATTATCGTTCCTGATATGGGGGACTACAAGAACCTTGAGTCCATGGTTAAGGACATCAATTCAAGTTGTGTCGATCCCAAGGAGCAGCTCTCCGATCACGTTTATCACTACGACGCTAAGGAGAAGCTCTTCGAGAGAACGGACAAGTTCGAGGCAAGAAAGGCCGAGAAGGACAAGGCTCCTGCCAAGAAGTCTCTTCTTTCCGATCTTAAGGAGAAGAAGGCTCAGGTCGAGGAAATGAAGAAGACCGCACCGGTCAAGGCTCAGGCAAAGAAGACTGAGCAGTCACTCTGATGAAGGGAGGTAAATCTTATGGAGAAGCAGACAAAGAACACAGATGCCACATCCAAGAGACTTCAGAAGTACGCTGATGCACTGAAGAACTACGGCAAGAACAAGTGAGTTGATCTCACGAGTAAGTAAAACCGGCGGGGGTAGAGGAAACTTTATCCCCGCTTTTTTATTCCAAAACAAGGAGGTTTACAGATGGAAAATAATACAGCAACAAAGGTAATGGAGCCTGATGAGGTCAGAAAGAACAAGGTTCAGGAGATCACGGACAGGCTCGAGACCGGTATCAAGGAGCTTTTCGACTCCGAGAAGTACGTGACCTGGCTTAATACCATGAGTAAGTTTCATGAGTACAGCCTGAATAACACGATCCTTATCGCGATGCAGAGGCCTGATGCAACCATGGTTGCAGGCTATACGCAGTGGCAGAAGGACTTCGAGAGAAACGTCAACAAGGGCGAGAAAGCGATTCGTATCCTTGCATGGAACCCTCACAAGGAGAAGGTCGAGAGAGACAAGATCGATCCCGAGACACATGAGCCCGTAAAGGACGAGAACGGTAATACCGTTAAGGAAATTGCCGAAGTTCAGCGACCTTCCTATAAGGTCGTGAACGTCTTCGATGTCTCCCAGACCGAGGGTAAGGAGATTCCTACTCTTGCAACGGAGCTTCAGGGTAACGTGAGAAACTTTCAGGATTTTTTCGAGGCTCTGAAGAAAACATGTCCGGTACCGATCGAGTTCGAGAATATCAATGGCAGCGCAAGGGGATACTTCCATCAGAAGGATCAGCGCATTGCTATTCAGGAAGGTATGAGTGAGATCCAGACGATCAAGACGGCGATCCACGAGATGGCACATCAGAAGCTTCACTCTGTAGAACAGGAGAACAACCAGTCCTACCAGAGTAAGAAGCAGGAAGAAAAGGCACAGACCAGAAGCGAGAAGGAAGTCGAGGCGGAGTCCGTCGCATACACGGTATGTCAGCACTTCGGTATTGATACTTCCGATTACAGCTTCGGTTATGTGGCAGGCTGGTCTCAGGGTAAGGAGATGGCAGAGCTTAAGGCATCACTTCTTACCATAAGGAGAGCTGCCGCTTCCATGATCGATGACATCGAAGGTCACATCAAGGAGATCCATCTCGAGAAGATCGAGAACATGACGATTGATGAGGCTGCGGAACTGCTTGCCGACAGGCTCGACACCTTTGCATATGACACCGATCCGTATTCCTATAACGACATGATCGACGACCGTGAGCAGGCTCTTGCAGATCTTACGAGGGATCTTGCTACCGGTAACAACAAGTCTCTTGACGGTGTTGAGGATTTCCTTAAGGGAGTGATCGAGGCGGACTGTCTCGAATCCGCTGAGGCAGCGGTACTCCTTGACGATCTTCACGCTTTCCGCGAGAAGTATCTCGAGGTCGATAATGTGCAGGAAGTCTCCAAGGCAACTATCACCTTCTACGTTGCCGAGTGCATGGAATTCCCGAGTTACGGTGAGTATCACGAGACGGATAATCTTAAGGATGCATTCGAGATCCTAGATACCATTCCTCCCCAGAGGCTCAATGCAGTTACCGGTATCGGCTTTGTGATCCACGATGAGAACAGTGCCATCGATAACGGTCAGTATCCTCTGGTACAGGGCGATCAGATTCAGTATGACGCGATCAACATGGTTGACTACTACAAGGATTCTCCCCTTGTGCAGGGAGCGATCACGGAGTGTGAAGCTATCCTGAAGGAACGTGAGGCGGTCAAGGATTCCGTTAAGGAAGTTGCCGCTGCTTCCAAGGCTGAGAAGCCCGTCGATAAGGTTGATCCGCCTACAAAGAAGTCTCTTCTTGCAGATCTTAAGGAGAAAAAGGCGATCGTAGCTGAAAGAACTGCTGCGAAAGCTGCTGTCGTAAGCAAGGGTCAGGAGGTGCAGCATGCTGAACGCTGAACAAAGGTCGCTCCTTAAGCTCTTTGATCTCTCTTCAAGGGAGAAGGCTATCGCGGATATGCTTGCCAAGCTTCCTTTTATCAAGTATCCGGAGATGTCGAGTCAGGTACAGATCATTATGAGAAAGCTCATGAGAATGTCTGACTTCGAGTTCGGTCTTCTGAAGAAAAGACTCTGATAAAAGCGTGATATGAAGAATATGCCCGTCGTGGGATGTCGGTTGATTCCGATGTCCTGCGGCGGGTGTTTTGCGTGTAAGGACTATTTACACGAATGGTATAATGATTAAGACAGAGGAAGGTCCTTTGTCGGAGAGATTTAAAACGCAGGTTAGTGTGATGATATCGAAACATCAGTTTAAGCAAGTATCGAAGTTAGTTGATTCTGGAGTAACTAACTATGTTCAGATAAGACAGCAGGTTGGTCTTACTTCTGACCAGCTTAATGATATCTTGGAGAATGTCGAATACTATAACGAGTACTTTGCTGAGCAGGAACGTAAAGAGCAAGAACGACTTGCGGAAGAGTCAAAGAAGAAAAAGCACTGGTGGCAAAAGAAATAAAGGTTCTTTGTCGGTAAAATTATGATCTTTTTAACAACCGTTATCCCTTCTAACCCTTGAAAACATTGAACTCTATGAATCATAGATTGTAATCTGTGACGGGTTTTGTATACTTGAGTTCAATGGAAACATGCAAGGGAGAATAGCAATGGATACAAAGGAATTCGGTTCGTTTATTTCTTCACAGAGAAAGGCTCAGGGCTTAACACAAAAGGAACTTGCGGATAAGCTCATGGTCACTGATAAGGCGATAAGCCGATGGGAAAACGGACACGGTTATCCTGACATCGAGACGCTTGAAGACCTGTCTTCAGCTCTGGGTGTCAGTCTTCTGGAACTTATGCACAGTAAGAAGCAGGAAGACGTATCCGTCTCACTTGAAGAAGCCAACAAGACCTTGGCCGATACCATTAGGTACAATATCGACGACAGGAAAAAGGAACGTAAGATAACAGCGCTGGTCTTCGCTTCTTCAATGGTATTACTGCTCGTGTTGTCGGTATTTAAGAATATCGCTCCCGTAGCGATCTTCATTGAGGTTGTCGGAGTCGTTTATCTTGTTGCTTCCATAGCGATGATCGTAGATTCAAGGAGAAACAGGAGCATTAAGCATATGTTTATCGGAATATTGCTGCTTATGGTCTTCTTATTCTTCGTATTCCTGCTCCTGTCTGCATCCATTCAAGTTAACGGAATAAGCTGATTCAACGGAGGACAACCAAATGGAAACAAAAAAAACCGCCTTGAAGGGCGGCATGGTAAAGTGCGTCATTTTTCTTTTCTGCTATATCGTTATTATAAAGATATTGCCTTACTTTTTACATAACCCAAACTACCAGTGTGCGATGTATATCGTAATGGGCATTGCGGGTCTGCTAATCAGTCTGCCCGAGCTTAAGGAAGCGGGAGCATCGTGGAAAGCGCATCCTGTCAGGAATATTCTGTTGATCATTGGCGGCTTTATTGTCCTGTATATAATAGATAACCTTGCGATAATCCCATACGCTCTTCTTTATTCTGAACAGGCGGGCAGCATCAATGATAGCAACCTCGAAGTTGCAAGACAGCTCGCTGAACCCGTGTTGTTAGTGTTGGGCGCCGGGATAATGGGTCCCATAGTCGAAGAAACCGTCTTCAGGAGCATTCTTATGCGTAAGCAAGGTGATTTCATTCCTAAGGCTGTAGTGGTTATCGTTTCCTCTGTCCTTTTCGGAATGATCCATCTTCATGCTTTTACTGTACCTGAAATGCTGTCGATTCTTCCGCATATATGCTTCGGAATTGCTTTGGCTATACTCTATATAAAGACAAAGAACATAACTTTGGTATATGCTCTTCATATATTGAACAATCTCCCGGCAGTACTCATGATGTTCACACACTGATGCCGATCACAGGAGCAAACAAAGAAATGTACATCTATAAAGAAAAGCGAACACTTGCCTTCATCCTTCTGACACTGTTTGGATTTGTGTTACTATGGGCTGTTATAAATGATGCATGGGGATATTCATCGAATTTAGAGTTTGGCTATGGCAAGCAAGTTTATGCTTTGCTCAGCAGGTTGTTTTGGGTATTCCCTGCCATTTGTCTGATCAAGCGGTACTCAGATTCACTGAGTATCAGCAAAAAGGAACTGTTTTCGAAGCCGGTATGGAACAGGCCTCTTGTTGTTACACTAGCCATATCGGCGGTATTGGCTTTTGCCGGAATGTTGATCATTCATGCTGGATTGTGGCTCAATCCGGCAATTAGAAATCCTTTGGATATAATAGTTATCTGCTGTGTAGGATTTGTTGAAGAAACTGTTTTCAGAGGTTGGGGCTATAATGCCTTAAGAGGGATTGTCAGTGAAAAGAAGGCTACCATCTTATCCACGCTGTTCTTCGTATTGCTCCATTCTCCGGCATATTTTGTCAGATGTTTCCGTTTGGGAGCAATTGATTATGATACATGGATAATGCAAAGCATCACTGTTGCTGTATGGGGAATAGTATTTTGCCGGCTTCTTAAGAAGAGCAAAACGATCTGGAACCCGATTATTGCTCATGTTGTCTATGATGTTTTAGTAACCGTTTTTGTAGAATGAAGTTTTTCGCTTTGCGAGAAAAAATCAAGAGGTAAGAATAATGTACAAAACTTGTATGAATTGCGGAATGAAATATGATTTGTCGGAGAAGATGTGTCCTAAGAGGAAATGCCCCGAGTGCGGAGGAAAGTTGAAGCTGCAGTATACTCAAGAGGAACTGAAAGAGATTCAAAAGCAGAACGATGATATGGTTCCGATCAATACGCTTTTATTATAATGTCATTGAAATCTTGAATAAAAAGGAGTAAATAAAAATGAAAAAGATTGGAAAAATCATACTTAAGGTTCTGGGATAGAGAAATGAGAATAGGAATAGTAGGTGCAGAATACAGGCAGTATCAGGGTAAGCCGGATGATCTTACATACAGAACAGCAACATTTGATGAGGAAGAGATCTGTCGAAATACTGAGAAGAAAAGAAAGTATTTGATCATTGTAGGTGATTTCTTCATTATAGCGGTACTGTTCTTCGCATATTTACTGCACATATTAGGTTTTTTGAATATTATCTCTGCTGCCTTTTTATCGATCTTTTTGATCGTGGCGGTAATTGGTCTTATAAGATCCATTTTGGATGCGCGAAAGAGTATTTCTTATGAGGTCGCTGACGGAATCCTGGTATACGGGTTCGAGAGTAGCGATAGTGATAGCGCATCTTCATCCGGTCGTTATGATCGAGCTGCTGTCTGGTGTTCTGACCAACAGGTATATCTTCCCTCCGTCAGATGCTCCATGTATAAGGCCTACATACAGAAAGGCGATGAACTCCTCGTTGTCAGAGGTAACCGTGGCAACGGCAGGAAACCTAATTATTTTGCCATCAACAAGGACCTTGATGCAGCGCGAAAAGACAGTAAGATTTGTCTCACAAAATGAGATGGGAAATACTATACGATATTATAAGAAAAGCAGAAGTAACTGGAATACAACGAATGGAACTTGAGAAGAACAGATGTGACGAGTGTGGGAGTTTATACTATCTAAGCTCTTCGAAGATGAAGAGCTTATGTCCGGAATGCGCCAGCGTTTTATATGGATATCTCAATTGTAAGCATGTGTTTGAAAATGGCAGATGTATAAACTGTTATTGGGATGGTTCCCAATCGGAGTTTGTTAAGAGTAATAAGAAATAGCGTTCATCGAGCTATTGTATTGGCCCGTTATATCCTGAATAAATCAGACTAAGCGCTCTTTTCCCGAATGATATAATTACCTTGCCTGAGGGATGATCCCTTAGTCGGGAAAATAATCAGTATTGTGATCTTATGTCTGTTCAAGATATCGTTTTTCCACAGTTAATAAGTATAAATCAGCTCATTCTTTTCAGGTAGAGTCTGATCGTATCCTTAATGTGTTGAGGATCTTCCCTCATCTCATCATGTATCCAAAGCATTATCACATTCCAGACTGCACCGATATTAAGGGCAATTAAATACTCGGAATCGAGCCCGTCAAAAAGGAGTACAAAGGGATTATTCCTACTAACTTTGCCGTTCTTATGCAATTCGATGAACTCATTCATACATTGAAGCACCATATGAAGCTTATTATTTCTGTCAAGCAGTATGAGCAGATCCCGGTTCTTAACGGCAAATGAGAAAATGGTATCCAGGACGTCAACATCTCCTTTATCAACAACAAAAAAATATTCACGAAGGATCGCTCTGATCAAGGATAGAAGCACATCGTCCTTGGATTCAAAGTTCCTGTAAAAGGTCTTTCTTGCAAGTTTAGACTCGAGCAAAATCTGTTTTACCGCTATCTCATCATAGGGATATTCTTTCATAAGTCCGATCAGAGCTTCCGTGATTTCCTTTTGAGATCTTATGGCAGACGGATTATTCGATTCAAGCATATTACTCCTCTAAAGTGACACTTTTTCGCTATTTCGTGTATCTTTAAGCTGATTTATTTACACTCATGATTTCACTCGTTATTATAGCAAAAAAGGATACAGTTGTATCAGTTGTGCAGGAGGAATATATGAGAGAATATATCTTGCTCTTACCTATCTTATTCATCTTTCATGATATGGAAGAGATTGCAGGTTTTATCTGGTTCTTCAAGAGAAACACTTATCTTTTCGACCGTTTTCCCAAGGTAATGAATACTTACCGTGGTATGACACACACAGGCTTTGCCCTGGCCGTCTACGAAGAATTTATCCCCTTCTTCGGAGTAAGTCTTTTGGCATACTATTTTCCGAATGATGTTCTCTATGGTCTTTGGTTTGGCATATTTATGTCATTGACAGGACATTTCTTTATCCATATCGGTCATTCGATATACATAAGAAAATATATCCCCTGTGTGATAACAAGTTCCATCTGCCTGCCAATCAGCATTCTTATACTCATAAAATGTGCCGGACTTATGGATTGGAATACCGCATCGGTGATTTCAACCGTTGTCGGTATAATCTTCATGATAGTGAATATGAAGATAGCTCACGGCCTCGCACATATAGTAAACAGGAAAATCCGTGCAGACAAAACTCAGTTGATACCTCTTCCTGAGCCCTAATCGGATAACCCCATACAGTAAACTCCGATCGGTCAGTATATATAATGGTAAGTATAACGAGGACTATGAGAACTCAGACAAGTGATAATGTAAAAATCGGTAATATCAGATATTTTACCGAGCTTAGCGGAGATGCACCTATCTCTGTTTATGTCATCTCCGGCGCGAAAGGTGATATGCTCATCGACACCGGATTCTCTACAACATCTCAAGCGTTAATTAAGTGGATCAGCAAAAATGGTTACAACATCACCGACATATTTATAACTCATGCTCACCCGGATCATGATTGGAATGCGGCCAAATTCAAGAAGCTTTTTAATGCCAGGATCTGGCTTGGCAAAGATGACCTGTCCCTGATAAGCAACTTCGCAGACCAGCCTCAAAAGCCGACTCACAGCAGGTTTGTCAGCAGGGTAAAATGGATTTCTTTTTGGACTAAGACACCGTTTTTTAAGAGTAAGCACTATGTCCCTGACATACTGATCGATGAAAATGCAAATGAAGTTGCAAAGCAGTATGGTTACGATATCGGGATCGTACATCTTCCCGGACATACAAAAGGGTCTTACGGAATACTGAAGGATGGTGTCCTCTATGCAGGAGATTCATATGCTGTCATAAACGGAACACCCATGGAGCCTCCGCATGCCTATTCCATTGAGGAAATGAAAGATTCGATCAAGAAGATATCTGAATTATCACCTGAGTATTTAGCCTGCGGGCACGGTGTGCCGTTCCTTTTTCGAAGCAAATAATACAAGTGACACGGTAAAGGCAACTGACAGATGTTTGGGGATAATACAACCGGAAAGATCATGAACGAAAATATACTAATGCTTGATGACTATGTTCTACTGAAACCCCGGAATGCGGTAGAGAGTCATTGCCATAAAATGCCGCATATTATCTCAGCAATTATCTGATCTAAGAAGGTTCAGTTAAGATTTGTTAAGAAATATGTAAGGAATGATCTCTCCTGTTAGGCTACAATATTATTGTCAGATTACATACATGATTAGCAGACGGGGTTAGAAGATGAAGATTGCGGTTTTAGGTTTGGGAGTTATTGGGACGACATATGCATATGCTTTTCAGAAGGCAGGCTGTGATACGTATCACATTGTAAGACCCGGCAAAGAGATCCGGTCAGAGATCCCGGTACATCTTCTTGATGGGAGATACGATCAGAAGGGTGAAGAAAAGGACGGCACATACAGAGTAAAGATCGCTTCGGAACATGAAGACTTCGACTTTATCCTGATAAGTGTCGCAAGCGGCAAACTTGAAGGAGCCATGGAGACTTTACGTGCAAGAGACCTTAAAGGAACGGTCATCCTCTTCTGTAATTTCTGGAACGAGCGTAAAGAGGTCGAGGAGATAGTAGGAGACTATGAATACATCACCGCCTTCCCGACGGCAGGCGGCCATATGCAAAAGGACGGAAAGCTTAATTGTGTTCTATTCGACCATATAATGCTTGAGGGGCGTGACAAAGCGAAGATCCATAATTATGATGATCTTATATCTCTCCTTGATTCGGCTGACATCAAGCAGGAGATACCCCATGACATGTTCGAATGGATATGGGTTCATATGGCAATAAACGCCGGTGTTACGTCAACTGCGGCCCGCGAAGGAAAGATCGATGATCCGAACCGCCTTGCAAGGGAACTTATGGCTGATTCGAAGGCTTTGACCATGGCAGTTAAGTGCATAAGGGAGACATTGAAGACGGTAAGTGCCAGGGGTGTAGATCTTAGAAAATACAATAATGAGATATTGCCTTATAAGATCCCTTCCGGAATTGCCGGAATCGCTATGAAAAAGCTTTTCGCAAGTAATGAGCTTACTTCAAGGATCATGACGCTGCATAATGATGTCAATGACATTATGTATGGCTGCCGCTGCGTGTATGACGAGGGTAAAAAGCACGGCCTCGCACTCCCTCTGTTCTATCGGAATATGGACAGGGTGTTTGCGGGATCATATAATTCGCCGGAATAAGACAATTTGTAGAACACATCTCGACTTATCATTTGGCGGAAGGAATGGTGAAGGATGAATAGTAACTTTTAAGTGTCAACCTTATATCATCCTGTGATTCTTTCATTCCGTTGTTCATCCAAACAAAAATGGTATTCCATATCCCTCCGATGTGAAAAGGAAGCAGAAACGAAGGGTTGAGATCACCGAAGAAGGCGCGGAAGGGGTCTTCTTGAGCGGCATTCCTATGGGCTTCCGGCAGATAATTATTAAGGCATGTAAGGAATATATGAAGCATATTATTTCTTGCGAGAAGGACAAGAAACGGCTTATACTTATCGACAAAATCGAAGATCAGGTCGATGCTGTTAGACTTATGAATTTCCCAGCTGTCAGCATATTCCATAATGATGTTCCTGATATACGTCTCTATCACATCGTCTTTGGACGTAAAGTTACGATAGAAGGTTCTTCTGGCGACATCGGAATTCTGAATGATCTGCGTTACGGTGATCTCGTTGTAGGGGAAGATATTAAGAAGCTCCAACAGCGAATCGGTAATCACCTTTCTTGATCTTATTGCGGAAGGATTATCGGAATCTTTCATATTACCTCGTAAGTGTCACAAAAAGACTGATTTGTGCATCTTTTGTCCTCATAGTTGAATGTTTTGCTTGTGTAATATACCATTACACGCAAAAGTATACAACTGCGCCACTTATAGGAGATCACTGAATTGAAGATAAATGAATTCGGAAGCAAAAATAATCCCAAGATAGTTCTTATTCCCGGAACAATGATGTGCTGGAAGCAATTTGGGAGTGTAATTCCATTCTTGGAGGAAGACTATCATATTCTTGCAGTCAGCACCGACGGTTTTGACGGAGATTCAGATTCAACTTTTACGACAGCCAAGGCCTCGGCTCATAAGCTTGCCATGAGCCTTAGGGAAAAAGGTGTGGATGAAGTCGAACTTGTATTCGGAGAGTCTTTCGGATCTGCGACGGCAGCCGTTATTTTTAACACGCAAGAGGTAAAAGTGAATTCCATTATCATGAACGGACCGCAGCGTTTTGACTTTGGATTCCTGACAAAACCGATAGCATCAATGATCCCCGGGAATCAATACAGGTTTCTGGGAAAGATGGACAAAGCTCAACAGAAAGGGAAAATCCCTTTTATGCTTAAGCTGTTTACCCGGTCAAGCGATGAGAATATGCTCGGCATGTTCGCGAAGATGCCTGAAAACATTTCCTACGAGACGCTTAAAAACTGCACCGAAGAAGGAATATCCCTTTATAACGAAATGGAGAAATTCGAAGTCAGACCCGACGCCAAAGTTTCTGTCTGGCACGGTCAGAAAGAGCCCAACATGAAGAAGGCGATACTTGCAATAAGAAAGATATATCCGAATATGGAAGACCATCCTTTTAAAGATATGGGACATGGTGAGATCATCGCTCATCCCGATCTGATGGCAGATGAGATAAAGAAATTTATACGTAAGTAAATACATGACCGACAGAATAACTAAAGATGAGATACAGGCGATAGCCGAAGCATTCAGTGATTATGAATTCGATGATCAGGAGAAAGGTCTGTATTATCTTTGCAAGAGTCGACAAGGTCGAATAGACTTTGTAAAAGGATATGTAAGACTCGGTATTCAAAGCGGTTGGCTTCGGTCATACGGGGACAGAAATCAGAGTTATATGTGCATACGGACTCACAGATCCGGAAGCAGCATTACGGGGTGGATCGCATTTATCCGGGGTATTATAAAAGGAATGGGGATAGCGGGTGCCATAAAGTTTTCAAAAGATTACTTCCGGGCCGGAAAACCCATTGAGAAAATATTTGAGAAATCCGGTTATGTTCAAATTAAAATGCTCGCTGTTAAGAAAGAATACCAGGGGCAGGGATATATGCGTAAAATGGTCAGATCGGCATTCGACCTGGCTGATGAACTCAAAGTGCCCTGTATAGTATCTACAGATGCAAAATCTAAAGCAGATAGATATAAGCATCTCGGATTTGAATTATATCAAATCCGTAAATTATCAGATCATTCCTTCGAATATGACATGGTAAGGTGCTTCGGCAACAACAATTAGAAAGTAATCTGATCCCCAAGCCCTGCATACAACCACATCGAACGCAAGTCAAAGAAGCATCTCAATGCTCTATGGACAATTGCTAATATGTAACGTCTGTCTTCTATTCTCATAAACGTGATCTACCCTATTTTGTTGAGTCGGAATCAGCCGTGTACTGATATAATATTGGTACACGGCTAAGGAAGACCCTTAGATAATATACAGGATAAGGGGATAAGAGATTGAAAGAAGCAGAGCTTTATAAAGAACTTGGAAAACTGACGAAAGAAAAGGATAAATGGAAGGATAGTATTCCATATGTATCGTCTCTTCTTAAACATGAATCAGTAAAGATACAGGCAAAGGCTCTTTGGTTGCTTGCTGAAATGGGCTTAGAGTATTCTGAGTCGGTAAAGGATTCAATTCCAGACATTGTTTCTTTCTTTGAGAGTTCAGAGCCGATTTTGCGCGAGCGTGCTCTTAATGCGCTCGGAAGGATTGGCAGAGCTGACTATAAACTTATCGAACCTTATTGGAAGGATATGTTCCGCTTTGCTACTGATGAAGAACCTAATGTCAGGTTGAGTTTTATCTGGGCATCCGAAAATATCGCTACGAATACTCCTGATATCTATTCTGAACACATGTCTGTATTTGAAAGACTCCTGCACGATCAGAATGACAAAGTCAGGATGGAATCACCTGAGATTTTCCGTGTTCTCGGCAAACGCAGGCCTGAGTTGGTGCTTCCTTATTTGGATCTGTTGCAGGAAATTTCGGAGACAGATGAGAACCGTGTCGTAAGGATACATAGCTTAGGTGCTATCAAAGCAACCGGAATGAGAAGTAATCCTTAGAAAGGATAATCAGCAGGATAATCGGCGTATGATCATGGGGACAGGGAAAGGCACGAAAACAGAGCGCATACACTATATTGATAATTTAAGATGGATCACGATTTCGCTTCTGGTCCTCTACCACGCATGCATGTCTTATAATACCTGGGGCGAGCAGAACTACATCTTCTTCAAAGCTGTAAAGCCCCTTGCCTTTATTGTTGTTCTCATAAGCCCCTGGTTCATGCCTCTGATGTTTCTTCTGGCAGGCGTATCAGCTTCTTATTCGCTCTCGAGAAGAGGATACGGCAAGTTCATCGGCGAACGCTTCAAGCGCCTTGGCATTCCTCTTCTGATCGGCCTTGTCATCAACACACCGATATTAAGTTATGTCGCCGATCTTACACACAATCATTACCGTGGAAACTTCATTCAGCACTACGGGATCTTCTATTCACGCTTCACGGATCTTTCAGGCTATGATGGCGGATTTGCCTTGGGTCACCTGTGGTTCCTGTTAGCGCTTATCCTTATCTCCCTCATTGCGTGTCTCATCATCAGACTGCTTCCGCATAATAAGATAGTGCTCCTGATCGCAGGAATCGTTTTTGCAGTTGCAGGTGCAGCGGCATTCGATTATAAGCCTCTGGGGAAGCCGCTGATAACATACCTATGTGCTTTCCTTCTCGGTTACTATTTCTTCAGCAAGAAAGAATTCGTTAATAGACTTCTGGCTTTTAAGTGGGGATTCGTTGCTGTATTTGTTGTCACTACTGTCACAAATGCATTTCTGTTCATCTATGCAGGCGGCCCCAAGATCCTCAATGATATCTTTAACCATTTAAGCCTTATAAGCGGCTTGCCGGCCCTGATGTGCATTGGTCATGATCATCTGGATTTTACCGGAAATACTCCCGAGAAGTTATCGAAGCTGTCTTACCTTTTTTACATCGTTCACTTCCCGGTAGTTGTCCTGAGCCAGTATTTCCTCAATCTCACAGGTATGGACGTCCTTCTTAACTTCTTTTTGACGATAGTGATTGCGTACTTGTTGACTTACTTCATCTGTGTCTTTATCGAGAATGTAATGAGATTGTCAGCGGCAGAGATCCGATCCTGATATGAAGGCCTGACTGTTACCAAGCACATCAGTATGGCAAGGGAACTTTTGTTAAGATAATCATCAGAATATTCAACATACACGGTTGCAAAACTGAACGCTGTTCAGTATAATGTTCCTGAACAGTGTTCAGGAGGCAAATATCATGACTGCAAATGATGAAGCAAAAGAATCCATTATTCAGGCTGCAATCGGACTGATCGAGGTATCGGACGGAAACATCAGAAACATTACAGCGCGTTCGATAGCTGATAAGAGTGGTGTCTCACTGGGTCTTATTAATTATCATTTCGGCAGCAAGGATAATCTTATCGCCATATGCTGCAGCCGGATTATCAATAAGACTCTCATGTCGATGTCGCCGGAAAACATCGACTATACAAAAGATGACGGATTGACCGACAAGGAACGTCTGACCTTTTTTGCACAGCAGACTTTTGAGTTTATCTATAAGAATTGTTCCACCGTAAAGATATCTGTTCTGGCAGATCTTCAGGACTACTCTCCCAACTGTAATTCGGCGTTAACACAGAAGGGTTTTCTGATGGCACTGAGAGGTGATATGCCCGAATCACAAAAGAAGCTTATTGCTTTTTCGCTCGCGTCAATTATGCAGGCTGCGTTTCTTGCGGGTGACAATGCCAAGGAGATCACAGGCTATGATCTGAAAACGGCAAAGCAGCGTGCGAAGTTTATTACCGATACTGTAAATATGCTATTTGAAGGTGTTTATGAGAAATAAGAAACTCATCTTGTTAATGCCGCTCCGCTCGGTATTATTTATCCTTGTATTCCTTGCAGCCGCAGCGGTTACGGGCAAGGATTTATCAGACGTCAGCAACATCTGGTCTGTTGCGGCAAGTGTTATAAATATTCTTTTTATTCTGGCTCTTGTGCTGATCACCCGCAAGCAGGGCGGATATCTGAAACTTATCAATTATGAGAAGGGGAAAACCAGGCCCAAACAGGTATTTGCAATGACTGGCATCATACTTCTTGTGGGTATGGGCGGAATGTTCCTGGCAGGCTGGATCTGCTATGGCGTAATACCTTATGCGGCTCCGATGATGATCGCTCCGATACCCGCAGTTCTGGCAGTGATCAATCTTATCGTACTTCCTGTCAGTACGGCGATGGCTGAGGATTCTCTGTATCTCGGGTGCGGAGTACGTCAGATCGAAAACAAGTTTGTTGCAATAATCGTTCCTGCTTTCTTTTTTGCGGTGCAGCACAGCTTCATTCCGACGCTTCCCGATGTCAGATACATTATCTACCGATTCATATCATTCCTGCCGCTTACTGTTATCTTGTGTATGCACTATCATAATCATAAGAATCCGCTTCCGATAATGATCGGTCATGCCGTTATAGATGTGGCTACGGCAGGCCAGATCCTTGCAACTTCGGTTATCCCCGGTTTCTATGAGCTGATGCTGTCTCGATCTTAGTGGGGAATGGTAAAGAAACATAATTTTTTTTGAAAATCCCTGTAACGAAATCCGTATATCTACGTCTAATAAGCAAAAGGCAAAAACAGCTTTACTTATTACAAAGGAGTATACAATGTCTAAAACTTTCAAGGATCATCTTATCATCACTTTTCCGATCATGTTTGTCTGCTGTGGCCTGTGCATTATCCTTGGCTTAAACGGCATCACTAAATCGGATCACATATGGATAAACATCCCCTATGCTCTTGGAGCATTTTCCACCACTATAGCCTCTTATATCGCTTTGAAAAAGAACGGCGAGATAAAGGGGTTCAAAGAATGGCTGAAAAAAGTGTTCGATTTCAAGCAGAGTGCATGGTCTTATATAGCAGTGATCATTCTTGTCGCACTCAACACCTTAGTGTTGTGCTTAGCAGGCGGGTGTGAAAACAAAGCTCCCCTGTATATGATCATCCTTATGCTCCCCATTATGCTTGTCGGAGGCGGACTTGAAGAGGCAGGCTGGCGGTATATAACATTCCCTGAGCTGGATAAGAAATTCGGCTTTGTACCTGCGGCAGTGATAATGGGACTGATATGGGCATTCTGGCACCTGCCGCTGTTTTTTATCCCGGATGTAAATCAGTACGGACAGAATTTCCTTGCGTTCATTTTCGGCTGCATCAGCCTTAGCTTTATACTGGGTGCGATAAGAAAGGTAACAGGCAGCGTTTGGCTGTGCGTGATGACGCATATGCTTACCAATGCTGTTCCCGAGTCGATCGGATATGATTTCTACGGTGTAAAAGCACAGCTCATCACAATGATCATTATGGCAACAATAACTACCGTATGGGTCAAATTATATGAAAAAAAGAGTACCAAGGCTGTTTTTGAATGCTGAGAAAAAACTTTTGTTGGTAGAAACGGTAGTGTAAAAGTTGTAGCAGTTTTTAAGGTGTAAAATTATACACATGATAACATGAGAATTCTTTGAAATCAGAAAGAATAATCCCGAATTAAATCGACAAAGAGATAAAGAAGTTTTTGCTTATGAAATCTTAGGAAACGTGATATACTTCTCCATGTAATGA
>SVIZ01000021.1 GCA_015069205.1 Oscillospiraceae bacterium | reverse complement strand
GCTCCACTCAAAGTTCTTGGCAAAAGAAAGCAAATTATACTAAGGATTGAATTTACACAAAACTTTGGACTTGACTGTATTTCAAGCGAAAAATACGTAATTCATACAGTAAATGCTCAAAAATACTGTACGTTATACGTACTTGATATTAATCCGGTGCTATAGCGCACCTAGTCCGCAATATAACCAACCAAGAACTCGACCCCGGAACAATAATTTCGGGGTATGTTTATGTATAGTCATGTTTGCCTGTGGTTAGTGCAGCATCGGGCTTCGGCATATATCATTCAGGTAATATATTTGTTCGACATAAAGCCGGTATAAGATTCCCGTTGAACGACCCGATCTTTATGGTTCATATTCCGTAAAAGTAACCGCATCGCTGTTCTCGAAAACCGGTTTGCCTTTAGCCTTCTTCAGATAAGCATCGAAAAATTCCAGGTGAATGCCGCACACCGTTTTATGGGCAGTATCGGGATCCAGTTTTCCCATCTGTGATTTAAGCGGGATGACATGCTTCAGATCCGAGAACCCCAGATGCTGCATGTCACGTAATACGGCATGGTACGCGACATTTTTATTCTTAACAAATGCAACCGTAACAGCTGTTTTATTCGCTTCGCAGTTCATCTGAAGAAATGGTGTCGTTATCACCTTGCCATCGTGGTTTCCGAAGAGACCGCCATCTATATTTATCCCGCAGGTAAAAGTCTCCGGTTCGTCTTCGCAAAGGGCATAGGCTGTCGCCCCTCCAAAGGAATGTCCTGTAACGCCGATCCCGTTAGCGAAGTCGATCCTGCCGGAATAATTTTCCTTAAGATACTTTAACGCAGCCTTCGTATCCAGTTCCCATTCCGGGATCCTGTCAATCAGGAACCTGTTATATCTTTTTTGCATTGCATCAAATCTTTCCCACAGTTCTTCGTTTGTGCCTTTGGCTTTCTGAAGTTTCAACAGGGCAATGGTGGAAGGGAGAAACGGCGAATACACTTTTGATGAGAGTCCCTTTGCCAGTTTATATACTGTTCCGTCATCGAGCGTGGTTACCATCCCTTCATAAGGATGTCCTACGGATGCCACGATGTAGCCGTGCGAAGCAAGCTCGATCAAAAGATATGTATTAGCTTCCAAAAACGAGCTGTAACCGTAATTGAACAGAATAAGGGGAAAACGTCCGCCCTCAATAAAGGGGGCATTCTCATAGCATTCAGAACGGTTTGTTCCGTCACTTTCCACCTTCTCGTAGTTAATTGGAACATAAAAGTTCTTCCTGATGGCGCTGATAGTCGCCTTGCTCATGTAACGCGCCTTGGGAAGCCCTTGGGCAGACTCCTTTGAGACCGGATAGTATACTTTCACCGGTATGGATCTCTTAGTACCAATGGCGTTATACATTTTCTCTTCGCGGTCGTTATAAACCGTATAAGAAAAAGTGCCCACGGCATAATCGCCGGTCGGCATGGGCTTATTGATCTTATTTTTTCTCATCGATTTTTCCTCCGAATAATAAAATGACCGATCTGGCAAGAGTTCTGAAAAGGACTTTGGGTTCAATCTTTGCTCCATAGCTGTCGGACCCGTAATTAGCCTGCAGTATGCAAAGCTTCTCAATGCCGGAAAATGCCGCAGAGATGAAAACACCTATCTCTTCAGGCGTGCCGTTCATTTTGTATCCCTGTTTCATGGCAGCTTCCACCATTTTGGGGAAGATATATATACCTATTTTCTCAGTGATGCCTTGCCCTGCAGCGCCTTCCATGATCTTTGCCATCCTCTCGGGGCTGTTCACTGCAAGAGAAGCGAAATCAAAGTTGATCTTCTGAATATCCATCAGGTGTTTTTCCATTACTTCGCCAACGATGTCACAGACACGGTATGTGATCTCTTCAAAAGTCAGATCTTTCTCATTGGAGAGCTCTTCAATACGGTCGTAATAGTCATATTCTTGTCTGAGCTTTTTAAGCATGTCCGCCAGGATCTCATCGAGTCCGTCGTAATAGCGGTATATAGCTCCCATGGACATTCCCGTCTCTGCAATGACATCAGATATCGTCACCATCTCCACAGGCTTTTTCAGGCAGACCTGATAGGCTGCCTCTACTATCATTTCTTTCTTTTTATCAAAGTATTCTTGAGTAACTTTGGGCATGTGCTTCCCGCCTCCTCTGTCAGTTGTTTCTAAAATGAAACGAGTTTCATTAAATGAAATCGGTTTCATTTTGCACCTGCCCGGCCTTTTTGTCAAGAACCGAAGATTGACAAGAAGCAGCAAGAAAACAGACAATCATCTGCCCTCGGCTGATACCATGGCGTTTGTGTGTGAGAGGATAGGGGAGTCGTTTAATTCATAGGAATATGTCACCATTGAAATTCCGACGTTTGTTTTTATGCTCGTCCTCATACTCAATGCATTGACGTATATATTCCTCGGGTGCGTACTTATAGAATTCAAATGGATCTATCGGTTCATTGCCACGAGCTGCATTGCACTTTCTGCAAAGTGGCATCAGATTTCTTATGTCATAACCACCGTCATAAGATCTTGGCACATAATGATCGATAGTCCGGCCTTTTCCTGAAGACGGATTGCCGCAATGGGCACAAACTCCTTTGTTTTTTGCCCATACCTGTTTGAGTCGATTTGTCTTAGTTTTATTGCTTCTCATAGCACTATTATCGCAGATGCCCAATTATTTTCATATTTGCATCCTATGAGATGCTATCTCAATTAAAATGAATCAGAGTTGGAGTATACTTATATTTAGTGAGTTGTAAATATGATTAATGACGAATTGTTAGAACTTAGAAAATCATTAGAGACGGCATTCATTGATCGAATGACGGATTCTAATCTTGCGTTACAGCCCAGATTCCTATCAAATAACCATCTCGAAGGTCAAAAAGTACTTTCAGTCATAGATGACGAGCTCTCATCATGTGATGAATTCTCAATCAGTGTTGCTTTTATAACCCAAGGAGGTATAACGCCACTTCTTCAAACTCTAAAAGAATTGGAGCGAAGAGGAGTAACGGGTCGGATCCTAACCACTGATTACCTTATGTTCAGTGAGCCGAAAGCACTTAAGAAGCTTTCTCAGTTCTCAAATATAGAATTAAGGATGTATAGGGTCCAGAATGGTCCAGGCTTCCATACAAAAGGTTACCTTTTCAAGGATAAAGAGTTCTATAAGATTATTGTCGGCAGTTCTAACATGACGCTGAGCGCCTTAACCGTTAATCATGAGTGGAATACAAGAATTGTTTCTACCGAGAATGGTGAAATGGCATATGAGATCTTGAACGAATTTGAATCACTATGGAATAGCAGGAACAGTCTTTCCTTCGAATCGTTCTATGAAGATTACAAGACCAAATACGAAGTAATTGCCAGGCAGCGTGAAGTTGCAGCACATGAACATGTTGTTCCGTTGGATGTTGCTCGCCTTGAGCCCAACACAATGCAGGTTGGTTTTATAACCCGTCTTAAGGAACTTATTGAAGCAGGTGCTGACAAAGCACTCTTAATCTCTGCTACCGGTACAGGTAAAACATATGCTTCTGCTTTTGGTATAAGAGATGCTCTTAAACCTACAGGCAAAGTCCTATTTGTCGTCCATCGCAAAGAGATCTTAAGGCAGGCTCGCGATTCATACAAAAAGGTTTTTGGAAGCAACATTAAGATGGCAATGCTTACTGGCGATGATAAAGATTATGAAGAAATTGCACAGGCGGATTTTGTTTTCGCTATGATAAATATGATCAGTAAGCCGGAAGTTTATGAACATTTCTCCAAAGATGAATTCGAAGTAATAACGTTAGACGAAGCTCATCATAGTACGGCTGGAAGTTATCAGAAGATCATTGATTACTTCAATCCCAGATTCTTATTGGGCATGACAGCAACCCCGGAAAGAACTGATAAGTTCAATGTGTTTGAGCTGTTTGACTATAACATTGCATATGAGATCAGGTTGCAGCAGGCGATGGAAGAGGATCTGTTATGCCCTTTCCACTATTTTGGAATTACAGATCTTGAGGTTGATGGAGAAACTATTGATGAGGATACCGGTCTTCGCAACTTCCGATATCTTGTAAGTGATCAGCGTGTGGATTATGTGATAGATCAGGCGAATTACTATGGTTATTCCGGAAAGAGAGTTAGAGGATTAATCTTCTGCTCCTCTGTTAAAGAAGCAAAAGAATTATCCATAAAGTTTAATGAACGTGGACTTAGAACGTTGGCATTATCTGGCGAAGACACTCCTGAAGAAAGAGAAGAAGCAATCGAGAGATTAGCCGATGATGGACGTGTAGATAATCTTGATTACATACTGACCGTAAACATCTTTAACGAAGGTGTAGATATTCCTGAAATCAACCAGATCATTATGCTCAGACCGACTGAGAGTGCCATTGTATTTGTTCAGCAGTTGGGCCGTGGCCTTCGTAAGAGAATCGGGAAAGAATACACTGTAATAATTGACTGCATTGCGAACTATAAGAACAACTTCCTTATTCCGATCGCACTGTCAGGTGATAGAAGTTATAACAAAGATAATGTCAGAAGATACTTGATGGAAGGCAACCGAGTAATTCCTGGATCCTCTACAATACATTTTGATGAGATATCTAAGAAGAGAATATTCTCAGCTATAGATGTTGCGAATTTCAGTGACATTAAACTGATCAAGCAGAATTATAAAAATCTTAAGGATAAGCTTGGAAAGATACCATCTCTTCTAGATTTCGATCGATATGGCGAGATGGATGTTCTTAGAATCTTTGATAACAATTCTCTGGGATCTTACTACAAGTTCCTCGTAAAGTACGAACCGGATTATACTGTCAGACTCTCTGCAGCACAGGAGAAAATAGTAGAGTTTGTTTCCCGCAAGATTGCTAACGGAAAGCGAATTCATGAGATTGAATTACTTGCTCTGATGCTCACAGATCAAACCGATCTTATGCGGAAACTTCGTGACAGACTGCAAGTCGACTATATGATCGAGTTGGAAAAGAATACGTACGATAATGTCGTTAATGTTATGACGAATGAGTTTCCATCCGGTTATGGTAAAGCATCGTATAAAGAATGTGTCTTCCTTGAACGCGATGGAAGAGATTATAGTTTATCTTCTCGATTTATGAAGATGCTCAAAGATGATTCTTTCTATCAGATATTGCAGGAACTTATAGAGTTTGCAAGATATCGTTATGAACGAGATTACAGCTCCCGCTATCAGAATACGGATTTTGTACTTTATCAGAAATATACATACGAAGATGTATGCAGACTTCTGGCTTGGGAACACAATGAGGTCCCGCTCAATATCGGCGGTTATAAATACGATAAGAAAACAAAAACATTCCCGGTATTTATCAATTACGATAAGGCTGAAGATATTCAGGATACAGTAAAATATGAAGATCATTTTGTTACTAACGACAGGTTGATAGCTATTTCAAAGAGCAATAGATCGCTTGAATCTGAAGACGTCCAGAACTTCCTTTATGCAAAAGAAAGAGGAATCGACGTCGAACTTTTTGTTCGAAAGAATAAAGATGATAAGATATCCAAGGAGTTTTATTATCTCGGCAGGATGACGGCTACTGGCAATACCAAAGAGTTTATTATGCCTAACACCACATCAACCGCTGTAGAGATAGAATGGCGCCTGGATACACCAGTAAGAAATGATATATACGAATATATTGTGAATGGATGATTGGGAATGAAAACTATTAGAGTTGTAGCAGCAATTATACGCAAAGGAAACATGATCTTCGCTACGCAGCGCGGATATGGTGACTTTAAAGATGGATGGGAATTTCCCGGTGGTAAAATAGAAGAAGGAGAGTCACCTGAACACGCAATCGTTAGAGAAATAAAGGAAGAATTAAACGCAGATATTATTGTCGGAGATCTTCTTACAACAGTCGAACATGATTATCCTAACTTTCATTTATCTATGGATTGTTTCTGGGCTGAACTGGCACCTGAATCTGACATGAAACTTCTGGAGCATGAAGCAGCAAAATGGTTAAGTATAGATAATATAGATTCTGTTGATTGGTTGCCTGCTGATATTAAGGTAGTTGATGTAATTAAAGCGGCAAAATTCAAAAACGATTTATGAAATTACCATATTCCGACAGCATTAATACAGGTTATCTCGCTCGGTTGTTCGATAATACAAGCGAATGCTATAAGCTATTTTGGTTTAAAGCGATAGTAACTGCTGTTGGTAATGATAAACAAATACTTACCTATGAAGAACTCATTGATAAGATGATTGCTGATGCATGGTATATGGTTACCGAATATCATTTAAGTTTAGGTCCTAAAGATAGTTTGCAGGCTGTTATTGAATTAATGAATTCTAGAAACCCTGAGCTAAAATCATCAGAAAAAGAAAGTGTAATAATTGACTATCTTGCTAATGTTAATGATAAGGAAATCTTATCAAAGAAACACACGTTAACATACAATGTTCCTTATCGTCTCCAGGCTCCGTTTCTAACAGATTTAAAGGGAAAAGCTTGGAATATACCAACAGCAGATTTAGCTGCGAGAATTAATCAAGGCGATAAACTAATATATTATTTTGAAGCAATAAATGGATTAGCTTCAAGAATAATTGTAAATGATGAATGGGCAGATTACATCAAGAAGAATCGTGAGATTATTCTTGGTTGGATTGAATACCATATGATTCATTATTTACAAAAACGCAATCCGAGTGTTCCTGGAATTGCGGACAAACTTTATCCACCGCAAGAACGAAAACTTGAAAAAGTAAAGAAGTATTGGAAGATGGTTTTATCTGTTGAACCGGTACGCGAAATTTATAACAACCAGATGCTGACAGATAAAGATATTTCTATAGATCATTTTGTTCCGTGGTCTTATGTTGCTCATGATGAATTCTGGAACTTAAGTCCAACTACGAGAAGTATTAATAGTTCCAAGAGTAATAATCTTCCTAATTGGGAATTATATTTTCCTAGACTGGTGCGGCTTGAATATCAATCATATAAGTTGATGTGGAAGTACGATATTATCCTCAAAGAGTTTAATAAGTGTGCAAAAGAACATATTAATAATATTGATATCCAAGAACGCCTCTATAAAGAAGGGCTTTCTTGTGATGAGTTTACTAAGCAACTGGAAACAGTAATTCGTCCAATCTTTAATGCTGCTCACGAATGCGGATTTAATTGGAATTGGGAATATAAGGATCAGATAATATGAATGAAACTAAGGAATATTATCAGAATAATGCTCAGGCATTCTTTGACGATACGGTAAATGCTGATATTTCTGAACAATATGATCGTTTCCTAAAATATATTCCAAACGGCGGAAAGATATTAGATTTTGGCTGCGGATCTGGAAGAGATACAAAGGCTTTTTTACTGAAAGGCTATTGTGTTGATGCGATTGATGGCTCTAGTGAGTTGTGCAGACTTGCAAGCGACTATTGTGGAATTCTAGTAAAATGCATGGACTATTATGACTTATCTGAAACCGAAAAATACGATGGCATATGGGCTTGTGCATCACTTTTGCATATACCAAAAAATGAAATGCCGATAATGCTCTCGAAGATGAAAAAAGCACTTGCACATAACGGAGTAATATATGCTTCTTTCAAACTAGGAGATTTTGAAGGAAATAGAAATGGACGATTCTTCTCCGATGTTAATCCTGTTATATTTGAAGAAATGATTTCTGATGTTATTGGACTAGTAAAGGTAGATGAGTGGTTTACAGAAGATGTTAGGCCGGAGAAGAAAACAACCTGGTATAACGTAATACTAAGAAAGAATTAATTATGTGAAAGTGATATGTGTGATATTTACGATAATATGTTCAAAAACATGCACTTAATGATTCTGTTAACTAAATGAATGATTAAAATAACTAGCAAAACAGTCATACTGTATTAATTCAGGCTATACTCCCTCATATCCTCCAACCTCACCATCACCGGTTCTCTGCCGAATCCTGCACCGACATCAATGTCGATCCATGTGTTGGTCTTGAGTATCTTGCCTTCGTATTCGTCGCCGAATGAGAAAGTAGGTGTGTGTCCGAAGACAGTTATCTTATCTTTGTAGTAAATGTCTGTAAGTTCCGGCCAGCTCCAGAGAAGTTCTTCTGTTGTGTAGTCTTCTATTTGTTTGTTGGGATCAAAGTTGCCAAGTCCTGCATGAACGAGTATGAAGTCTTTTCCGCCTGCATTTACAGTCTCATATAACGGGCAGTCACGGAGATAATCGAGTATATCCTGCTGTGTTTCTTTCGGCAGTTTTTGCATTGCTTTGAGAGTGATATCTCCGCCGTCTAACTGGTATCTGGTGAGCATATCGATCTTTTCTGCAGTTAATGATTCTATGCTGTCTTCTGTTATCTCATCGAATACAAATGAGCAAGCAAGCAACATGGCTTCGTGGTTGCCTAAGATGAGCTGAACATTGGTCTGATACATGAGCCAGTTTAATGTCTCAACTCCGCCGTCGCCGTTACGGTCAACGACATCGCCTAAGATGTAAAGAAAGTCATCATTGCCAAAACCTGCCTTATCTAACAGAGCAAGAAACTTTTCGTGCGGATATCCGTGAAGGTCAGAGATTACGTAGATCATGGGGTCCTTCTTTTCGAGAGGTGATAGATTTATATTAGCACAATAAAATCTGTCGGGTTGAGAGCATCAGCAATGAAAAATGTCCAGCGTTTGCTTTTATACTTGTCCTCATACGTAATGCATTGAAGTATATATTCCTTGAGTTCTTTAAACATATAGTGTTTATATTTTATATTGTTTTTGGGCTTAGGAGGAAAAGTCATGTCAGATGAAGATAATGCCATGTATTCCAAGAAGTGGCATGACCTCGTAAACAGCACTGCTGATGAATTTGATGAACTCAACTGGTGATCAGATTTTGGTATTGCATTTCCAAAAGTTGTCCACTATAATCAGCGGCATATTTCTACGAGAGGAGGTCCTTGCAATGAAGCTGCGAAGACAAGATCTAACAACTGCAAAAACATTAATTAATAAGGGTACATGGGACCTTCTTTCTGAGGTTGCTTAATTATCCCGATTGAAGTTATCCCATAATTGCCCTTTCATAACGAAAGGAAGATTTTTATGGACACTATTACAGGTCGATTTGCGTCGGCTTCAGTCTTTGCTACAAGTATCGAAGACTATGCCAGATCGCAGATCCAAATGATACTTGATAACCAGGTATCTGTTAATTCAAAAGTATGCCTGATGCCGGACTGTCATCCGGGCAAAGTGGGACCCATCGGTCTTACCATGACCGTTACCGACAAGATAATCCCTCAGCTCATGGGTGTTGATATCGGATGCGGCATGCTCGTCGCTAAGGTCGAAGGACGGTTTGAATATCCGAAGCTCGACAGGGTAATAAATGAGAATGTGCCGTCAGGTTTCAACATCAGAAAGAAGCCTCACAACAAGGCACTGTTTGAGGTGATCTCTGATCTGAGATGTCTGCGTGCGATAAACAGCGATAAGGCACTAAAGAGCCTTGGAACTTTGGGCGGCGGCAATCACTTTATCGAAGTCGATAAAGGCGAAGAAGGATACTACATCATCATCCATTCCGGAAGCCGTCATCTTGGTTATGACGTTGCTGACTATTACACGGAAGCAGCCCGCAGAAGACTTGCCAACATGGGCAAAGATGTACCGTATGAGATATCTTATGTGGAAGGCACTCTAATGGACGATTATCTCCACGATGTTGAGATTGCTACCGCATATGCATCTCTTAACAGGGAGATCATTCTCAGCGAGATCCTGAAGGGAATGAAGTGGAAGGAGATCGAGCGTTATGAATCGATTCATAACTACATCGGAGTTCTTCCTGATGGCACGCGTATTTTGCGCAAGGGTGCTGGATCTGCGCTTGAAGGAGAGAGGGTAATAATTCCCATCAATATGCGTGACGGAGTGATCCTTGGAGTTGGTAAAGGCAATCCAGACTGGAACTATTCTGCCCCGCACGGATCGGGCCGTGTAATGCGCCGTGATGAAGTTAAGAACCACTATACGGTATCGGCATTTAAGAACGACATGAAGGGCATCTTTTCATCTTCTATAAGCGCAGGAACGCTCGATGAAGCACCGGTAGCTTATCGCGGAATCGATGAGATTCTTGACGTGATTTCTGACAGCGTGGAAGTTAAGGAAGTTATAAAGCCTGTCTATAACTTCAAGGCAGGAAAAGAGAGGTAAGAATGTTATTACAGATAAGTTCAGGACAGGGTCCTGTAGAGTGCTCTGTCGGAGTAGAAAAAATTGCCAAGTCTTTGCTTAAAGAATTTGCCGGATCAAGGATTGTTTCAATCAATGCTGACTATTCCGGCAACGGCTACAAGTCTTGCGTAATGGAGTTTTCTGAAGATATTTCTTCTCTTGAAGGCACGGTCTTGTGGGTGTGGAAGAGCACCATAAGACCGGGTCATCAGAGAAAGAACTGGTACATGGATCTTCATGTGATCAGGGAAGCTGATGTTGTCGGTGAACTTGATCTGTCCGATTGCGAGATCACGACCATGCACTGCGGCGGCAAAGGCGGCCAGCATGTAAACAAAGTGGAGACTGGTGTGAGGATCGTACATAAGCCTACAGGCATCGTTGTCACATGCACTGAGGAAAGAAGCCAGGTACAGAACAAAAACCGCGCAATAATGCGTCTTCAGAGCATTCTCGCAGCAAAGCAGGAAGACAAATATGCTGATGCTTTGAATAAAGCATGGCAGAAGCATACGGAGATTGTGAGGGGGAATCCTATAAGGGTTTATGAAGGCGAGAAGTTTAAGCGCAAAGAATAAAAAGAACTTTGCAATCTTTTTAATTAGTTTGGCCGGAGTATAATGAATACATAAGAGGTGTTACCTACCAGACGGTTACCTCAGTGTTTGATCAATAGATGACCGCAACCTTGGCCGGGGACGGTCATTTTTTTATGTACTCAATGATCAAAGTTACTACTATATATGGCCTGTTTAATGGGCGGTTGCCTTCCGAGTACTATATGCTTCTATGAATTCGTTCTTAGAGGTAAAAGGAAAGGAGGGTTCAGAAAGTGACAGACTATGAGATTCTTTCTCTGGTGATAACTTTGATCGGGTTACTGGTCGGTGTTGTCTCGCTGTTGCTCAAGGCATTTGAGTATCTGGATAGCAGATACAGGAAAAAATGAAAAACCTCACCCAAAGACTGGCACTCTAGGGTGAGGTAATTATTTACACTACCTGGAAGCAACCGTCTTTGCAGACCATGCTTTCATGACAGTATTTTAGCATCATCACATATGTCAATCAACGTGCTGCTATATGCGACAATTTGCGAACATACCACCTCCTATAATCAGGGCATAAGCTCATTGAGAAGAAGACGCTCTCTTACAAGGATATTGCTCCAATAAGGAAGACAAAAGGCGCCCGGAAGAAAAATTCCTGACGCCTTTTTACGGGATATGAGGGGATAATTATGAGAAAAATGTCTGTTTAGATTACGTAACGACGGATTCTGCTGATAACTTCAGCGTGTGTAAGGTTCTTGCCTGTTCTCAGATCAACATAAGTGTTGGGGTCTGAACCAAGGCCTGTTCCTCCGAAGCCGAGGCTGATATTTGCCCTGATTCCGAGGCTGTCTTCAAGGACTTCTTTGATCAGTGCAGCTACTAAACCGTTTGTGCCGGGAAGGTGTCCGCCGAGCTTTCCGCAGATGTCTCCGAAAACGCCATTTCCTTCGATTACTGAGATAAGCTCGTCTAATTCTGTAACTGTACCACCTGATACGATCTCGAGTTCTTCCATTTCCAGTGTTCTGTAGTTAGTCATAGTTGTCATTGTCGTGTTCTCCTTTGATGAGATTGTGTTTTTGATTTGTGGCTTCATTATCACCGCCTCAAGTGGCACAAACAATCAGTAATTCACAGCGTAAATGTGGCTTAAGCAACAGATTCCGGGACGTCTGTTGCACAAATGAAAAATACCTCTTTGCCATCTACATCATTTGCAGAATATTCACGGCGTAATAACAAAACAAAACGGCTCTTTTGCGAGAGCCGTTCAAATGTTGAGGTTGTAATTGTAATTAAGCTGACTTGTTGCCTGCAAGTTCTCTGACCTTTTCTATTGAAAGACCGGAGAATTCAGCGATTTTCTCGTAAGGCAAAGAGCCGTCTTTTAACATCGTTTTAGCATTCTCAATGCTGGCTTCAATTTTGCCTTCGTTTTTTACTTCTTCCCATATATCACACATAGCCTTAACTCCTTCCTCAGATTCCTTGTAGTGTCTGACTTTGTCAGACAACTCTTTGTAGTACATGCCGTCTGCTTTGGTGCAGTAAAAATCGCTCATCAGTTTGCCCAAAGCAGAATCGTCTGTCCGTATCGATCCGTTTACGTATATTATATCCCTAATACAAAAACCCATACATATTATGAATATATCAGTAAAGGCCAGCAATACTTTTGCGCAAAACAATATGTGGGAATTCAATAAAAACAATTGCCTTAAAAACTGTTATCCCGGACGTCTAATTTCTTGCAGGTTTTTTGTCGGTTTTTCAGAGGTATTTCTCCTAAATCCGGCAAGGTTTAGACATTCTCATACAAACTTTGCGGGTGCTTGCCTTAAACGTTGATACAAATCCGGGGGTGTTTTTGTCAGCTGTTGTCGGTGCCGGTCTTTACAACTATCGACACTAATCGCAACCTGCCTGAACACCCAAAACAGATCAGCCGGTTGCAGTCAAGGCCGTCAGCATTCGTCAGAATGTGCCTTAAGGCAGCCTTGACGGCTTAAAGGCTGATCTGTAAAAAGACTCTGGCAGGTTGCGATGGTTCAATTCCATTTAAAATACGATGAATCTTCTATTTTCTTTTTCCATTTAGAGTTATTAAAAAAGCGGCACTTCTGATCGAAGAGCCGCTCCAGTTTTTATACATTACACATTAAAAGGTTAGATGTTAAGCTGACTTGTTGCCTGCAAGTTCTCTGACCTTCTCTATTGAAAGACCTGAACATACAGCAATCTCTTCTAAAGATAGCTTACCAAGTCTTAACATCGTTTTAGCATTCTCAATGCTGGCTTCAATTTTGCCTTCGTTTTTTACTTCTTCCCATATATTACACATAGCCTTAACTCCTTCCTCAGATTCCTTGTAGTGTCTGACTTTGTCAGACAACTCTTTGTAGTACATGCTGTCTGCTTTGGTGCAGTAAAAATCGCTCATCAGTTTGCCCAAAGCAGAATCGTCTGTCCGTATCGATCCGTTTACGTATATTATATGCTCTCCGTCATTGAATTGCACATTGTGTTCCAACACGGTACGTTCGATATGGTAAATGGGTTCATTCATGCCGAGTACATCGTTTTCTGTGATGAAGATCACATAATTTTCGCGAAGACCGGTAAAGTCGTCATTTGGGTTTAGCATGCTGGAATCCAGCAAGGCCGAATGATATCTTGCTCTTTCCTTATTGGCGCCTTTGTCGGCTCTCTGGATCTCGATGTCGTACTTGTTTCCCTGTTTGTCAGTTGCGTGAATGTCAAGCCGGACTGACCTTCCCTGAATGTTCTTAAGTTCTTTTTGCGTTTTGACCTCTGATACTTTGAGATCGTCTCTGTCCAGAATGATCTTAAGGAGAAGTTCAGCGCCTTCAATGTAGTTATCAAAGCAAATCGTCATAAAATCATCATCCATAAGACGAAGGCGTTGCAATCTCTCAAGATCTTTTTTGCTAATCTTTTTGCGGTACATACGCTTGAATCCTCCTTTTCGAAATAGTGCTGATAATGTATCAGGTAAGGAGGAGAAATACTTTATAAAAAAGAACGGTTGTCCCAATAACGGATATTGACAGAAGAAAGCTGGCCGCAAAAGCGAATTAATCACGAGGAAAGAAACAGACCTTAGTGTGAGGTCTTGTCCGAATACGCCTCTGCTGCATCGGAAAAGTATTTCTGAAGCTTGGTCCTGAGTGACTTCGGACGGAGCGTGATCGCTTCTTTGCCGAATCTTCTGAAGTAATCTTCAAGCTGCTGCTGAGGCCAGTCGAAATGATATCTGTCGCCTTTGATCTCAGTTACGGCAGGCCTGTTCTTGACGATCATCTTATACATCTGCTTGCCGCGTTCGGTCATCTGTATGACTGCGTGAATGTCGGAAGAGGCAGAGTGCGGATGACGTATCCCGACCTGTGTGAGCCGCTCTTCCGTCTTTTTGCTCCTTACGAATACGTCTGATGTTATGAATACATTTCGAAGTCTTGAGATCCTGAATGTGTGATCAAGATCGTATTTGTGGCCGTGGCAGAGAAGGTAGCTGAACTGCTCTTCTTTGGATGTCGCTATCAGGTACGGTTCGGCATAGATGGTGCCCTGCTTTGAAGAATTGGTCGAAGTAAATGACAGCACTTTGTTTTCAGCAATCGCTTTGTTGATCGCTTCATAAGTCTGCCTGAAGATTATCTCTTCGCGCTTATTTCTCGGGATCGAGAGGTAAGACAGGAACATGTCCTTGATATATCCTGAAAGCGAATTGTCTTTAAGGAGATTGTTCTCGATTATCTGTACTATGTTGTAAGATTCGCCGCTCACGGTGAGCGTGATCACAGAGCTCTTGCCGGAAGCTTTCTCCCTGTTATTGATGTATGTTGTTATTATCTTCTCAGCCAGAACTGAAGCCTCTTTGGACTTGAGTGATTTTACCGATGTTAATTCTTCGAGCATGTTATTTAAGAGTTCGTCGTTGTCTTTTCTGTACTGCTCGAAATAATTGACGATCAGCTCTTTTAGAAAACCATTGAGGTTGACGCTGCCGTCGTTTCTGTAGAATTCGAAGAGTTCGGCATCGTTGATAAGCCTCATTTTCGTGTCTTCGGAAAGATATATCTTGTATTTCTCGGTCATATATAACTCCTGTTTGGGGTTGCGAAAATCATTGAAATTACGAAAATCGCTCTAATACACTGATTATATTGGGGTTGTAATCACAAGTCAATCTGCATCTTTTAAACCCCACTTGCCGGGGTTAACATAAGGCTGCAACGTGAAAGACACGCTCAGCAATCAGCAGAGGTTGGTTTGCAGGTTCGAATCCTGCCTTAGTAGTCGAGGCGAAGACTAAGTGTCTTGCAAAAAACGTTGACTAAAGGTGCATACAGCAATTGCATGCGCGACTGTCAATCGATCTGGGGGAGATCCCCCGGCACCTTGTAAAGGAGAAAAAGGAAATGTTGAAGTTTTTAAAGAAAGAAGCAAATGTTGCTTACACAGCAAACGGTGCAGTATCCAATGCATCTACAATGTCTGACTGCTTAGATCTGTTTGCTACAGCAGGCGCATTGAGAAATGCAGGTGACGAAGAGATCATCGAGAGGTTCATCAGAGCCTTTGCAGAAGACAGGGAGATCGCCATGAAGACACTCTTCTTTGCAAGAGATGTCAGAGGCGGTTTGGGTGAGAGAAGATTCTTCAGAGTAATCTTCAGATACTTGGCTATAAACTATCCTGATGTTGCTGTTAAGAATATCGACAACATCGCCGAGTACGGCAGATATGATGATATCCTCTCATTGATGGATACAGCTTGTGAGCAGGAGGCGATCGCTTATATAAAGGCGGTCTTAAATGACGACATGAAGTCCATGCAGGCACAGGGCTTAGTCTCTTTGATGGCCAAGTGGTTGCCTTCTGTAAACACAAGCAATAAGGAAGCCGTAAGACTTGCAAAGAAGATCGCAAAGGGCATGGATATGTCTTGTGAATCCTACAGAAAGATGCTGTCTTCCTTGAGAGCTTATATCAGGATCATTGAGAATAACTTAAGAGAAAAGGACTACTCTTTTGAGTACAACATGCAGCCTTCAAAGGCTCTGTTCAAGTACAGAAAAGCATTCATCAGAAACGATGGTGAAAGATACCAGAAGTTCATCACGGATGCCAGAGAGAACCCTTATGAGCTGAACACGAGCACTCTGACTCCTTACGACATCGTAGGCTCTGTTATCAAAAACAGAAATGGCATGTCTTCTGAGGAAAGAGCAGTTCTTGATACTACATGGAATGCATTGGAGAACTATGTAAACTCCGATAACACTCTAGTCGTGGTTGACGGCTCCGGCTCAATGTACTGGGGCGGCGCAAGCGTTATGCCTGCTGCAGTTGCTGAATCTCTGGGCATCTACTTTGCAGAGCGCAACAAGGGTGCTTTCAGAAATCACTTCATCACTTTCTCAGCTAACCCTCAGCTGGTTGAGATCAAGGGTGAGGATATTTTCGAGAAGGTCCAGTACTGCATGAGCTTCAATGAATGCAGTAACACAAATATCGGCAAGACATTCGACCTGATCTTGAACACAGCGGTCAAGAACAGACTGAAGCAGAAGGATATGCCTTCTAGACTGATCATAATCTCGGACATGGAGTTTGACTCCTGCACCAATGATGCAGACATGACAAACTTCGATAATGCCAAGGCAAAGTTCGAGAGAGCCGGCTACAAGCTGCCTTCTCTGGTCTTCTGGAATGTCAACAGCTTCAACAGGCAGCAGCCTGTCAGAATGAACGAAAAGGGCGTTACCCTGGTCTCAGGTATGTCACCTCAGATCTTCGCGATGCTGAAGAAGGACAACATGGACCCTTATTCCTTCATGATGAGCGTTATCTCATCTGAAAGATATAAGCAGGTAGCAGCATAAAGAAACTGCTTAGTGAAAAGCTTATTGAACAGCTTAGTGAATAGCATAGTGAACAGCATAGTGAACAGCGCCCCCGTCAATTTATAAAACATGGCGGGGGCTTTTCTAAGAAAGGAAAAACTTATGGAATACATAGAAATAAAAGGAAAGGTAAATACAGCGATCTGCTACGCAAAAGTCGTGGAAGATGAAGCGATCGAACAGATCAGACGAATGTGCGACTATGAGATGACTGAAGGTTCCAAGATAAGGATCATGCCCGACGTCCACTCCGGAAAAGGCTGCATAATAGGCACGACAATGACTGTGGTCGATAAAGCCGTTCCGAACGTCGTAGGCGTAGATATCGGATGCGGAATGTACACTGTATCTCTCGGCAAGGGTGAGATCGACTATATGTTGGTAGATGCTGCAGCGCACTACATTCCTTCCGGCAGATCCGTTTGGGAAGGCAGAAAGGAACAGTTCGACCTCACAGGTCTTAAGTGCTACAGATCTCTTAAGGACACAAAGAGATTAGTCAGATCTCTCGGCACATTGGGCGGCGGCAACCACTTCATCGAGATCGATGAAGCATCCGACGGCACTAAATATCTTGTCATCCACTCCGGTTCCAGAAACTTGGGCAAACAGGTCGCCGAGTTCTACCAGAAGCTCGCCATCAACTTACAAAGAGGTTATGGCGAATACTACGAAAAGCGCGACGAGATAATCCGCACTTACAAAGAGCAGGGCCGCAAGTCTGAGATCCAGGCCGCATTAAAGGAACTCCACTTCGAAGTCTACGGAGGCGAGACAAAGATGCCCGAAGACCTCTGCTACCTCTACGGAACATACCTTGAAGATTATCTCCACGATGTTGAGATCTGCCAGGCCTTCGCGAAAAGAAGCAGGGAATTAATGGCCGAGATCCTCTGCGAACGCGCAGGTCTTGTAGCGGGCGAATCCTTCCACACGATACACAACTATATCGATACTGAAGAGATGATCTTAAGAAAAGGCTCCATCGCCGCTCACAAAGGCGAGAAAGTATTGATCCCCATCAACATGAGGGACGGTTCCGTCATCGCCATCGGCAAGGGAAACCCCGACTGGAACTTCTCCGCACCTCACGGCGCCGGCAGACTCATGTCCAGAACAAAGGCAAAAGAGACTCTCTCCATGGATGAGTACAAGGAAGCGATGAAGGACATCTTCACTACATCCGTAAACGAGTCCACATTGGATGAAGCACCCATGGCTTACAAGTCTTTGGAAGACATCATCGATGTCATCACAGAGTCCGTCGATGTGGTCGAAGTGATCAAGCCGGTATACAACTTTAAGGCAAGTGAGTAGGTGAGTGTGTAAAAGCAGCACAACAGGCCTCCTGTAATCAGTTTATGGTTATGGGAGGCTATTGGTTCTTTGTGTATAGAGGTGAGTAACATGTCCAAAGTTGGTTTTTATCTTGATTCTGATTCGAAGCAGAAGGCCCGTCACAGGCTGAGGCGTTATGAGACTGCGCAGAAGAAATTTTCGAGAGCACGTAAGTATGACCGGGGAGAGTACAGCCGCTTCTATGGCCAGTGCGGATATTATGTTGAACGCCAAAGAGAACGCATTGTACATATCCCCGTAAAAGATGCCGGCGGAAGAACCATTTATATTCCTGTCATCAAACGCGTTGGCGGTGAGATCTTCATGGTCAGGCATTACGGCATAAGCGGAAAGCAGTACTTCAAGCAGCTCGCTGCCAGAAAGTTCAGAAGGACAAAAAGATTCGATGAGGATTCATATCTCCTGAAAGGCTCAAAATACAAGAAGGACTTTGATGTAGTCTGGAGCGTGACGTAAGGTTTTTGGGGTGCGGGCTGATTTACGTACCTAAAAGCGAAAAAGTGTTTTTAGGTACGTAATTTTCTCGGGTTTTATGCCTGACA
>SVIZ01000005.1:11376-193700 GCA_015069205.1 Oscillospiraceae bacterium | reverse complement strand
TTTGTTTTATAAGACTCTTCTTACCGAACCTATTTTCCACTTGGCTGATGAATAACAGGATTCAACTACACCGGTTGCAGAAGACTGAGCATGTACATAAGTATCGTTGCCGACATAAAGTCCGGCATGCTCCATGATACCGTCACCTTCTTTATCGAAGCAGATAATATCACCGACCTGGATATCATCGGGATCTACCCATTCGCCGCAGTAAGACTGGCTTGTAGCACCGTGAGGCAGATAGATTCCATAGTATGTCTCATAACAATACATAACGAATCCGGAACAGTCGAAGCCGTCAGGTGAAGCTCCGCCATAAACATATCTGCATCCGATAAATCCTCTTACATATGAAGCAAATGATGACCAGTCGTCGCTTTCGTAATAATCCTCGTCATCGTCGTCATCATCGTAATAAACCGGCTCAGGAATATAAGGTTCATCTTCCTGAGTAAAGCTTGCCTTTACATAATATCCGTCAGCTGACTTGTACCAGCCGTTATCTGTCTCAGCAACAACTTCAATCTCTGAACCTGTAGACAATGTGGAGAGCAAAGTATAAGAGATACCAGGGCCTGTTCTGGTATTAAGGGCTGTGCTCGCATATACCGTGTAATCAACATCCCACTCTTCCCAATCGGGTCCAGAACTTGTCTCCGGCTCCGGTTCAGGTTCGGGTTCAGAATAAGGTTCCGGATCCGGTTCAGTGTATGATGTTGATGTGCCTTCATCATCGTCATCATCATCGTAAGAAACTTCTTCAGGTTCATCAGGTGTCTCAAGTTCTTCAACGATCTCTTCAGCTGAAAGATGAGAATTCATTATGTAACCTTCTCTTCCGTCAGGAAGTCTTACAAGTGACCAGTCCTTAATATAAGCGATTCTGGTAACAGTATCGTTAAGCTTGAGGCTTATTACATCATCCTGATTTTGATCTTCATCATCTTCTGTTTCTTCGGAATCTTCAATGTCTTCTTCGCCTTCTGCATTCTCAGCCTTAGGAGCAACAAGAACGGCATCACCGTTGATCCAGTACATAGAACCGTCATAAGTAATCGGATCCAAAGGATCTGTTCCAAATTCAGCAGCTATATCTGAATAAGATTTAACGGCAACAATCGTATAATCATCAATATTAAACTTAGCGTTCTTTAAGCTCATCGGAATATAGGCAGTATTCTCGGCTTCTTCATATGCAGGCGAACAAAAGTCATCAAAAGTGACAGCATTAGGTCCGATCAGAGACGGACTCTGAAGATCGATCTCTTTAGAAGATCCGCAGTTATGTGTAGTAACAGATCCGACAGAAACACTTGCTGCAACAACAGCTGAAACTATCTTTACCGCTTTCTTATTAACCACTGCATTTCCTTTCTGCTCTTAGCGCATAATCTAGATGATATTTTAACATTCAACTTGTAAGGAATAACGAATAATTCAAGCAAAACTCGGGCATTAGCACAAAATGTCACCGGTTTGTAACCTAAAACGCAAGAATGATTGAGTTTTGGACAGATTTTTTTTGAAATTAAAAACCCTGCCGTACTTATGACTGCAGGGTGATTATATTTTATTTGGTGGCTCACTGGAGGTTCGAACTCCAGACCCCTTGATTAAAAGTCAAGTGCTCTACCGGCTGAGCTAGTGAACCATTTGGCTGGGGTGGCAGGATTTGAACCTACGAATGCGGGAGTCAAAGACCCGTGCCTTACCCCTTGGCTACACCCCAGTGTTTCGAGGCAAAAAGTTGGGGTGGGATATGGGATTCGAACCCATGATATCTAGTGCCACAAACTAGCGCTCTAACCAACTGAACTAATCCCACCATTTCAGCCAATTGCCTTGAAATTATAAAGAAAAGGTCTTTTTAAGTCAAGCGTTATTTATTGTAAAGTGCTTTATTGCGTGTATATGCTTTGTTGTACTATAATTCGACAGTAATAAACATAAGAGGTTATTTATTATGGAAGAAGAATTATCTGTATCTTATATAACAATGCCTAAGGGCTTTAAAGCTAACGGCGTTTCTGCCGGTATGAAGTGTTCTGATCCTGCAAACATCAATGAAAGCGTACCCAAGTATGCGGTTCTTGATATGGGAATGGTTTATTCTGATACACTTTGCAATGTTGCCGGTGTTTATACCTCCAATCTCGTTAAAGGTCATTCACTCGTAAGATCAATCGATATTATCGAGAATAAAGGAAAAGCTAAGGGCATCATCATTAACAGTAAAGTTGCCAACGCAGGCGTTGGTCATGTCGGTGTTGAAGATGCTGCCAAGGTTGCTGAGACCGCATCTTCCCTTCTCGGCTGTGATCCTACAGAGATACTTACAGCTTCAACAGGCGTAATCGGTTCAAGACTTCCGTTAGATAAGATGACCGCAGCTATTCCTTCACTCGTAAACGGCCTTTCTGCTGATGAGGAAGCTGCTCACAACGCTGAATATGCCATGATGACTACTGATACTGTTCCGAAGGAAGTATCCGCTCAGATCGAACTTACAGACGGAAAGACAGTAACTATCTCCGGTATGGCTAAGGGTTCAGGCATGATCCACCCTAACCTCGCAACCATGATCTGCGTTTTTACTACAGACTGTGGAATCGAATCTGCATCATTAAAGAAGATGCTCCAGAAAGCTGTTAAGTATACATTTAACAGAGTCAGCGTTGACGGCGACACTTCCGTCTGCGACATGGTTACAGTATTTGCTAATGGCGCATCCGGTGTTTCTGTTGAGGAAGGCACAGAGGATTACGCTTTGGTCGAGTCAGCTCTCTGCAAACTCTCTGAAGACATCGCAAGAATGCTCGCTTCTGACGGCGAAGGCGCAACCAAGTTCGTCGAGATCGAAGTTCACGGCGCCAAGGATGAGAAAGATGCAAAACTTATCGTTACTTCAGTAGCAAGATCTCCTCTTTGCAAGACTGCATTCTTCGGTGAAGATGCAAATATCGGCCGTATCCTTACAGCTGTCGGTTATTCCGGTGCTTCATTTGATCCTGAGAAGGTCGATATCAGACTTTCCGGTCTTCTTATGTATAAGGACGGTGCAGCAGTTAACTTTGACGAGGAAGAAGCATCCAGGCTTTTGGCCGAGCACGATATTAAGGTAGATATCACTCTTTACGAAGGCGATGCTTACGACAGAATGTTCACATGTGACTTCTCATACGATTACGTTAAGATCAACGGAAGCTACAGGACATAATCCGGTGCTGTTATAACAATCTATGCTCACTTGATACCCGGAACAAGTTTTCCGGGTATTTATATATATATCTCCTCACAACTTGCGCATCAGAGTATATATCTATATTCACCGTGTCTACTACATCATTTTGCTTATTATCGTAAACAACTATATTAATGCCGGGTTTATTGGTGGAATAATCGAGTCTGTCAATTATTATGCAGCCATCAACACCCTCTTGCTGTATTTTATATTCATGACCAAAGTCAAAAGAGCCGGTTCTTTCTATTCGCTGTTCACTGCCGATCTCTTCAACCACAGAACCATTATTCAATATCGAGATGTAATTATAGTAACCTGTCCCGGAATACGAGTCATAATCTACGCCAAGATTACGCAGTGATGTCTCTAATTCCGGACTCAGGTCAACAGAACCGTCTGATTTAATAGATATAAATACTGTATAGTCCTGATCACAAAGTGAATCTATATAATCAGCACCATTCACCAAGACAGGCACCAGCATTCCTGAAGCAGTGTCGACTCTGTAAATCTGTCTTTCACGGATTTCTTCAACAAAGTAATCAGAATAGGTATCAGTAAACCATTTATTATTCTTATAAACAATCAGATATGAGTACTCATCAAACAGATCATCTATCCATGCATCAGGCTCTACCACTTTTGTATAGATATCATCTGCGTAATACGGAGCCTCTCCTATTGACCACTGCCAGCCTGCATATGTTGTAAGAGGCCTTATAAGGTATTTTATCTTCTCGTAGTCTGCTCCGTTATCTTCCTGGGACAGAATATAAACTTTACCTCCATCTGCCGGAATGTTATCAACCGATGCTGTCACGCTTATGTACTGACGGCGGTACTGTCTGGACTCTATAACGAGTTTTCTGCTAAAGAGTCTTGATAAATAATCCCAAGGAGAGAATATCAGAATTACACAAAAGACTGCCACGGATTTCTTATAGTCGGTTTTTGAAAGAGAATTCATCAGCATTACTGTAAGTAAGTAACCAAGCCCTAAGAACAGGATATTCATATATCTGTTGTATGAAGCAAGTTGAACCGCTTCATATTGATTAAACTTAAACATGTACATAACACATATACCAAACAGGTATATAGCAGATATTACTATCGTTGCAGCTATTCCGATAACACGGCTGTGCTTTTCAGCTTTAATAACAGAAAATTGTCGCTTACTGAAATAGAATAACCCCAGCATAAGCGCTAATAACAACACAAAATATGTGACTCTGATGCCATTATTCCCTACTCCGTTGCTGAAGAATTCAATTACATAGTTATGTAATACTTCTCTTTTGTAAGACGTATCCCGCCTTAAAAGCACATTTAGTAAAACAACGAAGTCCACCTTACCAGGGAAACTCTTTACGGCATGATTTGATTCTATACTGTAATTCCATAAAACCTTAGGCAAAACAACAGAACCTAAAATAGCTAAACCCGGAACAAGATGCTTAATAGACTTAACGTTCTTATTTTTCTTTACTTCTTTATTTTGTTTTTTGATCTTGCTCAGATATACCAAAACCAGAGCAGCTAAACCTATAAACACAGAAAATAACAGACCCGCATCTTTTGTAATCGGCAGGATCGAACAAACACATGCAATATGCGGCACGAACAGTTTGTCATCAGCTTTATAAGTAAAAAGCAGATACAGACCAATAAACAATAAAATGCCGAGTGCCGGGTCTATATATAAGCATGAATAGAAATTAACATAAAAGATCAGAGGAAACAAAAACAGACTAAGGGAAAACAACAGGCTTCTTAGATTAAATTTATCAAAATATCGGAAGCACGGCAGTATAAACGAAGCAACAAATACGAAATAAGACGGATATGTTATCCACTCCACAAACTGTGCCCCTGTTAATGTTGAATTAAACTTTTCTGTACAGTATTGCAGTATCGCCATAGCCGGCGGATAAGACTGGAACTGGGATTGAGACAGCGGGTTTGTACTGAAATCATTAATGGTCACCATTGCCTTAACGACATCACCCCAATGTGAGAACTCATCCCACTCTTCAAAATACCTGCCGGATAACAATATGCTCAGCAATATTGTCGTGAAAGCAAGAAATGCAAAACCCGGAGTAAAGAAGCAATGACTAAAAGACTTGAATTCCTTCTTCTTTATCAAATAGATCAGTGATGCCAAATAGCACAAAGCACAGATTATGCACTCTATAAACAAACCGGACTTGAGTTGTTTGAATATGCCGAATATAAATAGTAACAGGACAATAGCGGAAACAGATATAATTGCCGTCTCTTCGTATCTTTTCTTAAAGAAAACACTTCCGACAACTCCACCGGTCGAGACAAAAGCGAGCAAAAAGAACACAGACAACATATTTCCACCCAAACGCTCAAATATCAGGATTTGTTTTTAGAGCTGAACACAAATCTTTGCTGAACAGCATAACTTATCAGGAATAAGATCATGTCTACGATCATCTTGACCAGTGTTTCCCAACTGTTAGGCAGCATAAATACTATAAGGCTGACGATACCTGCACTTAAAAGCATCTGAACAATTGCCAGAAGCGCATACTTGGTAAGCGAAGTTGTTTTAGATGCTTTGCTTTTAAATACAAACTTGTAATTAATCAGATAGTTATAGACAGCAGAAATAACTCTGGCACCGATAGTCGCAAATGTAATATAGAATGCCCCAAAGACATCCTTAAAAAGCAGGACAAACAGGTAAAAAAGCAGGATATCGACAATAAAAGAAGAGACCGAAGCAAATACAAACTTGAAAAACTTCTTTCCTAATACTCTGTAGATAATGACCGAGTCCTGAAAAGGTCTGAAATGAGTCTGATGATTCTCTTTGGAATCGTAGATCGTAGCTATCGGTACCTCAGTAAGATCGTATCTTCCGGCACATTCCAAAAGCATCTGCATCTCATACTCGAATCGTTCACCTTTTGTATCAATAAGCTCACTCATGAACTTAAAAGGTATGCCGCGAAGACCTGACTGGGTATCACTGACACGCATGCCTGCCACATATGAAAAGACACTGATGGTTATTGTATTACCAAAATAACTCTTCCACGGGATCTCTTTCTTATCAAATTTACGTACACCAAGAACAAGATTATCCGGGTTGGCAATAAGTGTATCGATTATCTTGCTTATACATTCCGGTGTGTGCTGTCCGTCAGAATCAGCAGTAACGCAGCCTATAGAATCAGGCATATTATCTTTAATATATGAAAATGCAGTCTTTAATGCACGTCCTTTACCACGATTGGGACGGTAAGAGATGTATTTACCGCCACGTTTAGTGATTATAGATTCCGCCTCTGCAAAGATCTTATCGTATTCCTCAGAACTTCCGTCATTAACAATGATTACCGGACCCATAGCTTTGTCATCAAAATCATGCAACAAGGATATAAGCCTGTCATCAGGCTCATAAGAAGGAATTACTATCGGTACAAGCAAATTGTTATTATTAGGCATAAGCATTTTATAATATAACACTAATTGTATTTACAAACTAAAAGGATGCCTCATAAATGAGACATCCTTAAAAGCTAAATTATTTAACTATTACTCTTCAACCTTCTCTTCTTCCTTAGCTTCTTCAGCGGGCTTGGGCTCAACCTTTACAGCCTTGGATGCGAGATACTCAACTGTCTTTCTGGCCTTGATGGAATCCTTGATGAATGCGGAATCATCACCGATTGACTTCTTAACTTCCTCAAGATCCATCTTGTAGGAGTTAGCGATTGTTGAGAGTTCTTCATTGTACTCTTCGTCAGTAACCTCAGGATCGATCTTCTCTGTGATCTTCTCGATAACGAGTGAAGACTTAACTCTTACTCTTGCCATAGGCTCAAGGGACTTCTTGAAGTCATCCATTGTCTGGCCTACATACTGGAGATACATATCAAGGCCGATACCCTGGTTGGACATACGTGCTGCCTGATCCTGAGCCATCTGCTCAACTTCGTTCTGAATCATTGATTCAGGAATGTCGATCTCGCAGTTGTCGCATACGGCACGAACTGTCTCGTTCTCGAAGCCTGCCTTGTTGTCCTTGTCAGCTCTCTCCTGCTGCTTTGCTCTTACATCAGCCTTAAGCTCATCAAGAGTATCGAACTCGGAAACGTCCTTAGCGAACTCATCATCAAGTTCAGGAACGATCTCGGTCTTGATAGCGTGGATCTTTACGTTGAATGTAGCGTCAGCGCCCTTGAGGTCTTCTGCGTGATAGTCTTCAGGGAACTTAACTTCGATAGTGAACTCTTCATCAACGTTGTGACCTGCAACCTGCTCCTCAAATCCGGGGATGAAAGACTTGGAACCGAGCTTGAGGTTATATCCCTCGCCCTTGCCGCCTTCAAAAGCAACACCGTCCTTGAAGCCTTCGTAATCGATAGTAACTGTATCGCCTTCCTGTGCAGGACGGTCAGATACTTCCTCAAGAGAAGCATTTCTCTTTCTCATACGCTCGATCTCAGCATCAACGTCCTCGTCTGTAACAACCTGATCCTTGAAAGGAACTTCAACGCCCTCGTACTGACCAAGCTCGAACTCAGGCTTAACGTAAACAGAGATTGTGTACTTGATGCCCTCGTCGTTGATGTCCTGTACGTCCATCTCAGGTCTGGAGACAACCTTGAGGTCATGCTCCTTAACTGCCTCGGGATACTGCTCGTTAGCGATCTCGTTCATAGCGTCCTCAAAAAGTACGCCCTCACCGTAGTACTGGCAAACGAGCTGATAAGGAACCTTACCCTTACGGAAGCCGGGAACCTGGAAACGGTTCTTGTTCTTGTTGTAAGACTTCTTTAAAGCTCCGTTCCACTCTTCCTTGTTAGCCTGAAGGCTGATTACTACCTGAGAGTGTTCTTTCTTCTCAATTGTGGATGCCATGTTATATCCTCCAAACAAATAATATATAGATTAATAGCCGAGTATGAATTGTATCACAGCGTGGTTAAGAAATGCAATATAAAAGAATAAATAAACATCCATGTATTTGCAACCATTTTTAGTTGCTTGTTGAATGTAATGGAGTTATACTACAACAAAGGAGGTTAATATGGGACAAAAAGAAAAACTTATTAAGAAGTTGAAATCAAATCCCAAAGACTTCACCTTTGAAGAAGCCGAGAAACTCTTAGGTCATTTATCATATTTTAGAGATAATAAAGGTCGAACGAGCGGATCACGCGTGATGTTTACGAGTCAAGAACACGCAGCGAAGATATTACTTCACAAGCCGCACCCGAGAAAAGAATTATTGGAATATCAGATTAAACAGTTAATTGAGGTTTTAGAGCAGGAGAATTTAATATGAATAATACTATTGAATACAAAGGATATATTGGGAGCGTAGAGTTTTCTGAAGCGGATGGCATTTTCTTTGGTAAAGTTCAAGGAATTCGTTCTTTAATTTCTTATGAAGGATTAAATGCCAAAGAACTAATTTCTGACTTTCATAGCGCCGTTGACGATTATCTCAAATTGTGCGAAGAAGAAGGATCTGAACCGGAAACCGCGTATAAAGGAAGTCTTAATGTGAGATTCAGGAACAAGGAAACTCATAGAAGAGCTGCTCTTTATGCAATAGCTCACCAACAGAGCATTAACAGCTTCATAGAAGAAGCCGTCGAAGAAAAACTGGCTCGCTTAGGATAACAAAGCGTGATTTCTTAGTTAATTACTATCTAACACTAACAGTAACTTGTATTCCCTTTAAAACATCAAGTGTTGCCTGGTGAAGCTTGGGGTCGAATGAAGCAGTAAGCTTTGAATCCACGATAACCTCAGCCTCAGGCGCTGCAGCCTTTGCGATTACGGCATTTGACACTACGCAGATGTTTGAGACAAGGCCGCAGACTTCGATGCTGCTGATATCTTCAGCATTCTCTTTTAAGTATTCTGCAAGCTCGATACTTCCGAACGTGAGCTTTTCGAAGCACTTCTTGCCTTCAAGCAAGGGTTTTAATTCATCACAAAGGCCGTGACCTTCTGAACCCTTAATACAATGAGGTACCGGAAGGTTCTTTCCTTCCTGGGTCTGCATGTAGTTCTCAAAGTGGGTATCGAGCGTATAAACAATCTTATCGCCTGCTTCTTCGAATTCTTTTATCTTGGCAGCAATACCGGGAATGATCTTCTCTGCTCCATCAAAACCGAGAGCACCATCAATGAAGTCTTTCTGCATGTCAACCACAACGAGTACCTTATACATGTATTACCTCCTGCAGATATTAAAAAAGCTGCCGCTAACGCAACAGCTTTGTGTATGGCGCGCCTAGCAGAGCTCGAATCCACAACCTTCTGATCCGTAGTCAGACGCTCTATCCAGTTGAGCTATAGGCGCGTATAAAGCATTGGTTTCCCAATAGCCTAATAAGTTTATTACTTGACGCCTTGAATGTCAATCACGATTTCGTTAGAATAACTCCTATCGTATAAATGGGAGATTAATTATGGGAACTTATAATCCTGATTCACAGCTGGTAAAAGACCTTGCACTTATAAATTGCAGAGAGTTGGGCGGTATGCCTTTGGCCGGCGGAAAGACTTTCAGATCAGGGTTATTCCTGCGTTCCGGTTCTCCCGAATGGCTTAAGCCTGACCAGATCGATGCAGTTAAGGCTTACGGTGTTAAGTCGGTAATCGACCTTCGCGCCACCGATGAACTTAAAGGTACCGGCAACCCTTTTGCTGAAGATCAAGATGTGGAGTTTTATAACATTCCCTTATTTAACGGCGACCCCAATGGTGATGACGACAAGACTATGGAGTTCATAATCAACCACACTTTGGGTGATTACTATGTGATCATTGCCGAAGAAATGGGCGACCGTCTGGCAGAGATAATGCGCATTTTGCTTAACTGTTCAGGTCTTACCCTTTTCCACTGTGCACACGGCAAGGACAGAACAGGCGTTGTAGCGGCAATCCTCTATCTTCTTGCAGGCGCATCAAGAGAAAACATCGTCAAAAATTACTCCATCTCATATGAATATCTGAAAGATTTCCTTGCTCCGTCCATAGCAAAGCTTCCCGACAACATGAAGCACATTCTTAAATCGGATGCACATAATATGGAGACTTTCCTCGATTATATAGACAGCAAATGGAATGGAGATGCAGCAAACCTCCTTATAGCCAATGGTCTTACAGAATCTGAAATAGCTGCTCTTAAGACAAAGATAATCGCAGATTAACTTACATATTCACCAAGCTTGATGGTGGAAACGTTGCCGTACTCATCAAACTCAAAAGACAGCGTGAATTCACCGTCACCATTTTTAAATGAACCCGTATATCCGCATTCATCGAACATCGGATATACAAGAAGAAGCTCTGAAATGTTCATTCCGATATAAAGGTCCTCGGATAAAGAGAAGACAGATTGTTTCCTGAATACTACTGAAGAAAGTCTTCCTGATGTCCACTGCCCGTCTTCAAACTCGGCATCAAGGCGGATGGTCATGCCTGAATAAGCAAGGATAACCTGATCTTCCGTATGTGTTGACACAATGGGGTCTCCCAAAAGATAACGGATCTCACTTGATGTATAAGTCGAACCCATTCTGAGACTTGCTGAACCCTCTCTTGAGAAACGGAGTTCTTTTATTGATGCCGGGATATCATCTTCCACAAGGAATTTACCGTCTGACTTAAGCCTCAGTTCGACTGTCTTTGATACGATCTTGGTACCATCGGAAGAAAATACTTCAGGAATGACATAAGTAATATGCGTCGGTGAGAAAAGCTTGATCTCATAATCAGATGTGGCCGTCTTAACCTTGAGCCTGTAATAGTCTGCTATATACTCAGCCTTCGCATGGATAACGGAATTAAGATAGATATCCGAATTATAAGTTGACTTGATTACAGCTTCAAGACCGTCGACATTATCGTCATCGATCATCTCAAAGTAGTGATTAATATAAGAATAAGCAAGCATCGAATCAACTATATATTGGCCCGGGAGTGAATAAACACTGTCATTCTTAGAGAGCAAAAACCTAACAGGAGAAGCGCTCGGAGCCTTATCTTTTGAATAACAGAGCTCGACTACGTCCATATCTCCGTATGTGTAGACGGACTCAAAACCTTCCATATCGCCGCTGTCTATTGATGCAAAATATGACTGCTTATCCTCTTCATTCAATATTCTGAAAGAATCAGGAGTGCCGTGTTCTGATGAGTTCTTTCTTAAAATAGAACAGTATTCTGAGAACATTGAATAAGAAAGACCGTCAAGCTGGTTCTTTGGAAACTTGGCATAGCATTCTGCAACGTTGGCATCACTTATAACCGCATTAGTTACAAGCCTTGCAAGTTCGGCTTCAGATAAGGGCTTCTGTGTAACGCCGTGGGTAAGATTATCTATTAAGTTACATCCGGTAAGTCCCAAAACTCCGAATACTACGGAAATACACATGATAACAGCAAGTGCCCTTGTAAGAGCTCCTTTAAATGTCTTTCTGCTGTTATCTTCCTTGTGCACTGTTATTCCTCTCTGTTCCTCTTTGCCTGTGCCTCGAAGAGAACTACTCCTGCTGCAACAGCGGCATTAAGGCTGTTAACATGACCAGACATCGGAATGGATACCGTGAAATCACAGCATTTTCTGACGCCGTCCCTCATGCCGTCACCTTCACTGCCGATAACCACTACGAGATTACCTGAATAATCAGCATTGTGGTATTCGTAGTCGGCATTCATGTCGGTACCGCAGACCCAGAAGTTCTCTTTCTCCTTAAGTCTTGTAAGTGTCTGCGCAAGGTTGGTTACCCTTGCAACGGGTACGTATTCGATGGCACCTGCTGAAGCTTTGGCTACCATTGAATCCAATGCAACAGAACGTCTCTCAGGGATTATGACGCCGTCAACGCCGCAGCAGTCAGAGATCCTCAGGATAGAACCCAGATTATAGGCATCTTTGATCTCATCCAATGCTACGAGAAGGGCCGGTCTGCCTTCTTCCCTGCACTTCGCTATTATCTCATCAAGATCGGCATAACTATGAGGCGCAACTGAGGCAATAACACCCTGATGGTTATGAGTGGCACTCATCTTATCGAGGATCTGTCTTGTAGCTCTTGTTACAACGATGCCACGCTTGTTTGCTTCATCCAAGATCCTGATAAGACCGTGATCTAAAGGCTTGTCTCCTTCAGGTTTTAAGATCCAGATCTTGTTGAAGTCCCTTCCTGCTGCCAAAGCCTCAGTTACGGCATTTCTGCCTTCGAGCTTATCTGTTGCCCCCTCATTAGTGAAAGCATCGTCCTGACGCGGACGTCTTTCCTGGGGCCTTGCACCTTCAGGTCTTCTCTGTCTCTTATCCTGGTTAAAACGTCTCTTGCCTTTATCCATTTTTATGTCTCTGTTTCCTTGGTTATCACGCCGTCACATATATCAAAGCTCTTATAGATCAGGTATTCCATCCTCGGTTCCTCGTTATTAAGGAAAAGATAACCGATAAGGGCTTCAAATCCTGTCGCATACATGTAATCAGCATGGTTTGCGTTCTTGGATACGGCATGAGGATTTGAGTTCTTGCCGCGTCTGAAGTAATCCGTTTCTGTCTCAGTCAGTTCATCTGCCAGGACCCTGATGCTCGCAGCCTGGGCTTCTGCCGATACATAACGAACCGTGTTGTTATGCATCTTGTTGTTGCTGCCGGCACCGAGAGTCGCCGACTTGCATCTGGCATAGAGTTCGTAGATCGAATCACCAATGTATGCAAGTACTAACGGCGAGACTTCTCTTAGGTCCTGTGCAATGAACGGCTTGATCATCAGTTACGCCTTCTCGATCTTAAAGCCGCCGGGTACGTCTTTTACGGTGTAGCCCTTAGCCTGGATCTCATCTCTGATCCTGTCAGCCTCAGCATAGTCCTTGGCCTTCTTTGCTTCTGCTCTCTTATTTGCAAGTTCTGTGATCTCTTCAGGGATCTCGTCTTCAAGATCTAAAAGGATTCCCAAAACGCCTGTAAGCTCAACGATCTTATCCCTTGCAGCCTGAAGCGCTTCCCTGGATACCTTTGCTTCCTGGGCGCTTGTGTTTGTCTGGCGGACAAGGTTGAAGATATCAGTAATCGCATCAGCACTGTTGAGGTCATCATCCATGTGAGCCTTAAAACTGTCGGTAGCTGCTGCTACGGCATCGTTAAGAACCTTATCAGCTTCCGGCTCACCTGCAAGATTGCCGCTGTTAAGTACGAAGTCTGCATTTCTTACGCAGTTGGAGATTCTTCCGAGGCTCGTCTGGGCTGCAGCAAGAAGCTCATCAGAGAAATTAATGGGGCTTCTGTAATGACCCATAAGAATAAAGAATCTTACGACATTGTACGGATACTTCTTAACAATATCTCTTATCGTGAAGAAATTGCCCAAAGACTTACTCATCTTCTCGCCGTCAATGTTGACGAATGCGTTATGAACCCAGTAGTTGCAGAATGTGCAGCCGTTTGCAGCTTCACTCTGTGCTATCTCGTTCTCATGGTGCGGGAAGATAAGATCCTGTCCACCACCGTGGATATCGATGGTATCACCCAGATACTGCTTGATCATGGCAGAGCACTCAATGTGCCAGCCGGGTCTTCCCTCACCCCAGGGTGAACCCCATGAAGGCTCGCCTTCCTTCTTGAACTTCCAGACTGCGAAGTCACCGGGATTCTTCTTGTCTTCGTAAGAAGCCTTACGCTCACCGCCGCCTGCTGCGAGCTCATCGAGGTTATAGTGTGAGAGCTTACCGTAATCAGCCTTCTTGGTTACGTCGTAATAAACGCCGTCACCTTCGATAATGTATGTGAAGCCCTTCTCTTCCATTGCTTTGATAAGACCGATAATGGCCTTCATGGAATGAGTTGCTCTGGGCTGGTATGTCTGTCTCTTGATATTGAGGCCGTCAGCATCAACGTAGTATTCCTTGATGAATCTGTCGGCAAGTTCTTCAACAGTGATGCCTTCTTCGTTGGCACGCTTGATCATCTTATCGTCGATGTCCGTGAAGTTCTGAACGAAAGTTACATCGTAACCGGAATACTCAAGATATCTGGCAAGCGTATCAAAAGTAACAAACGGTCTGGCATTGCCGAGATGGAAATAGTTATAGACTGTAGGGCCGCAAGCATACATCTTTACCTTGCCGGGCTCTATTGTCTTGAATTCTTCTTTTGTTCTTGTGAGTGTATTGTAAAGTTTCATAGTTGATCTCCTGTCATATTGAATTAGTTGGTTAGATAAAAGCCAATATCAACATCGACAGGATCTGCTATTAATAAGCAAAAAAACAACGCCTGCCACAATATGGGCAGCCGAGTCAAAAGAATTCAAATTGTTTTCTTCAACAAGAAGTTCCATTACTTCTAACCTTCCGATAACCCCCGAAACAAAGTGGACTCTGATTGACACCCGGAAATCCAGGGCGGTGCTCAGGTGTCAGATCTCAATAGTCCAACTTACAAGGCTTTACATCAAAAAGACAGGCCCAAGCTCCTTATTACGTCATGTAGGTCCAATTTAGAGGCCACCATGCTCGAGTTAACTATATTTTAATATAAAAAGCGGGATATGCCAAACTCTTCGTTTAGGATATCCCGCTAATAAAATAATGATTCTTGTCGTTATTGATTTGATTAGACTGTCATAATCAGAACACTCATGCCGGCTTCTTCCAGTTTATGTCCGGCTTGATTCCTTTTTTCACGCAGTCATCCAAATACATGTCTATCAGATTCTGGTATGGAATACAAGTCTCCTCGGCAAGTTTTTTGAAGTAATCAACGGTAGTAGTTCTGAGATTAATAGTAACCTGTCGCTTAAGCATTTCTGCATAAGGATTCTTTCTCGGGTTCAATTTTTCTATATCATAGTTATCTCTCATATTTCACCACTATTCAAAGGTCATGAATGCCTCCTTATTCATAATTATATGATAATTATATTTTATTATCAAATATTCATCGCATATCAAAAAGGCCTTGCATCAGCTGTAACTGACACAAGGCCTAATAAATTATCTGTTCGATATATGGTTGTTATACTTTGAGTTCTACTTCGCTTACCGCAAGATCATCCTTATGAGCTTCGATCAAAGGTCTGACACATTCTGTGAGGAATGCATCGACCTGCTCGGGACAGCGTCCGATATAAAGCTTGGGATCTCTGAGCTTGATAAGTTCATCCATGGTCATGCCGAACTTGGGATCTGCTGCGATCCTCTCAAGAAGATCGTTGGGCTTGCCTTCGTTCTTTACAACGGAACCTGCCTTCATTGAGAGCTGGCGGATCTCTTCGTGGAGCTCCTGACGGTTGCCGCCCTTCTTTGTAACTTCCATCATGATATTCTCTGTCATCATGAACGGGAGTTCGTCAAGGATGTGCTTCTCGATCATCTTGGGATAAACAACAAGACCGGAAACAACATTTGTATAGATACCGAGGATGGCATCAACGGCAAGGAATGCCTCAGGAACAGAGATTCTCTTGTTTGCAGAGTCATCCAATGTTCTCTCGAACCACTGCTCTGAAGATGTCATTGCAGGGTTAAGAACGTCAGCGATCACATATCTTGAGAGAGATGCGATTCTCTCTGATCTCATCGGGTTTCTCTTATAAGCCATGGCAGAAGATCCGATCTGATTCTTCTCAAAAGGCTCTTCGATCTCCTTCAAGTGCTGGAGAAGTCTGATATCGTTGGAGAACTTGTGAGCGCTCTGAGCGATTGCAGCAAGAGCGGAAAGAACTGTGTAGTCGATTTTTCTTGAATATGTCTGTCCTGATACATAGTAGGACTGCTCGAAGCCCATCTTCTGGCAGATCTTCTTGTCGAGCTCTACGCACTTGGCGTGATCACCGTCAAAGAGATCGTAGAAGGAAGCCTGAGTGCCTGTTGTACCCTTGCATCCGAGGAGCTTTAATGAAGCGATGGCATTTTCGATAGTCTCAAGGTCAAATACAAGATCCTGAAGCCAAAGGGTTGCCCTCTTACCTACTGTTACGAGCTGAGCCGGCTGGAAATGTGTGAATCCCAATGTCGGCATAGCCTTATATTTGTCAGCAAAATCAGCGAGCTTTGCGATAACGACTACAAGTCTCTTCTTAATGAGCTCCAAAGCTTCTCTCATGATGATGATGTCAGTATTGTCGCCAACGTAGCAGGATGTTGCACCGAGGTGGATGATGGCATCAGCACCGGAACCTTTGACCTGCTTACCATAAGAATGAACATGAGCCATTACGTCATGACGGCGGATCTTCTCTTCCGCAGCTGCATCTTCATAATCGATATCATCCTTGTGAGCCTTAAGATCTGCGATCTGCTCATCTGTGATATTAAGGCCTAATTCCTTCTCTGCCTCTGCAAGTGCGATCCAAAGAAGTCTCCATGTACGGAACTTCTTGTCAGGCGAGAAGATGTACTGCATCTCCTTACTGGCGTAGCGGGAGTTTAACGGGCTCTCATATGTATCTTTGCTCATTATTAAAGATCCTCCAACAATTTATCCACTGCTGTGATTTTAGCACAGATCGTAAGGATTCTGACGGCTTTCTCAATATCTTCGATCACAGGGAACGAAGGAGCAAGTCTGATGTTTGAATCCTGGGGATCCTTGCCGTAAGGATAGCTTGCACCTGCAGGAGTAAGAGCAACGCCTGCCTCCTTGCACATGGAAACGATCTTTGTAGCCGTTCCAGGCATTGCATAGAAGCTTACGAAGTAACCGCCCTTGGGGTTTGTCCAGTGCCAGAGATCGTCAAAGCCGAGCTCTTCATTGAGAACTTTCTGGCATTCTTCGAACTTCGGACGAAGAATAGCGGCATGCTTCATCATGTGCTGGTATACAGCCTCAGCATTAGGAAGATATCTTGCGTGGGCGAGCTGGTTTACCTTGTTGGTGCAGATCGTCTGCGTATTGAGATACTTCTTTGCATATGTCATGTTGTCCTTGTTGCATGCAAAGCAGGAAATACCACCGCCTGCAAAAGTGATCTTTGAAGAAGACGCAAATTCATAAACTCTGTTTGCGTGGCCGTAAGACTCACAAAGTGAGAGCATGTCAGGAAGCTTGCCCCATTCGTTTCTGTCTTCAGAAAGATGGTGAACCACATAAGCGTTGTCCCAGAAGATCCTGAAATCAGAAGCTGCAGTCTCCATCCTGGCAAGTCTGTCGCATGTCTCTTCGGAATACACGATTCCGTCAGGATTGCTGTAGCAAGGAACGCACCAGATACCCTTTACCTTCTCATCTTTAACAAGTTCTTCAACGATGTCCATGTCAGGACCGTCTTCAGTAATCGGAACGAGAATGAGTTCAAAGCCTAATGTCTCTGTAACTCTGAAATGTCTGTCGTAACCGGGTGTCGGGCAAAGCCACTTTCTGCCTTCTACCTGAGCCCAGGGCTTAGGTGAATCAACTTCTCCGAATACCATTGCACGCATGATCGCATCGTACATCTGGTTAAGAGATGAAGAATTGCCCATGAAGATATTGTCTTTATCGGTACCAAGGATCTCGCCGAACACAGCCCTGATCTCTTCGATACCTTCAGCAATACCGTAGTTTCTTGTATCCTGACCTTTAGCGGTCTTGAAATCGCCGTTAAGAACGTCATATATATCGTTGGAAAGGTCCAGCTGAAGCGGAGACGGCTTTCCGCGTGTCATGTCGAGAGTGAGATTAAGTGCCTTATACTTCTCATAGCGTTCGTTAAGTTCTTGTCTTTGCGCCAAGAGTTCTTCTCTTGTCATGTCGCGGTAACCCTTCATGATCGGCCAACCTTCCTTAAAATGAATTTTTGCAAATTGAATCTTGCATTTTTTGCATAGTGGTTCTGTCCCAAAACCTCACCAATTATAGTCTATTGCTTAATTAAAGCAATAAACAAAACTTGTCAAAATGGCATTTCTAATCATCAAAAATGCATTTTGTATCAAATTCGGCACTTTGCACATCAAAAAGGGACAAAATCGATGTTGAGTATATTACCTTGTGCATCGTGGGTAACCCTTATCACCTCGAATACGATGTTCCGGTCGAACAGATCATTCTCGTTAACGAATCTCTCGGCCGTCCTCATTACCCTGATCCGCTTCTTATGCATTACGGATTCAGCAGAGTCAGGGAAACTTCCGAGATTGCGTCTGGTTCTGACTTCAAATATGTGTATATCGCTGTCTTTTTCAGCGATTATATCTATCTCGCCCACGTTATGTACTGAATAATTACATTTTAATATGTTATAACCTTTATCCCTAAGGAGTCCTGCCGCTGCCTCCTCACCTTTGGTTCCGACATATTGTTTGAATCGTTTATCATTCTTTTTCATTTATATTTCCTTATATTTTTTTGATTATTTTGTTTTTTGTTGTAATGCACGTTTTAGAAGAATAAAATCTAAACACAGTAAACGATAAGGGATATTCTATGATCGCCGGCACTCCAGACATTAAGACATTTTTTGAGACACTCGATGAATGTGTTGATTGCAAATTCAACGAGAAGTTTTCTAAATATGCTGATTATCTTTCGATAGCTAAGATCGAAGATACTCAGTACGTCGGCGGCAAACCCACCAACAAGAATGTCGATTACCTTGCCGATAACGTCGGCCAGGAATATTTCGAAGTTACTTTAGGCAGCTCTGATTCCGTTATCACGATAGTAAGATTCACTTATACACAGTTTCCTCCCCAGTTCACTGTCGAGCAGGAAGAATTCAAGTGCATCTTCAAAAACAGCGTAGCAGGCAAGATCGCCGTAAACCGTCTCAGCACACAATATTCATTCATCTACAACAATGATATTGAGTTTGGAATGTATAACGAGAATTATCTCTTCAACAGATTCGATGAGATGTTCGCTACAGGCGTTGCAACAAAATATTCAGTTGCGTTCATCAATATCAAACACGTTAACCAGCTCAACAGATATTTCGGTTCCGACATCGCAGGTTCTGCCATCAAGCTGTTCGGTGCAAAGCTCAATTCTTTCCCCGATTACGACAGAGGCGAATGCGCAGTGCACTTGGGCGGAGATAACTTTGTTGTTGTGCTCTACACTTCGAGACTTGCAGAGCTTGAAAACTTCATCGCATCCGTTCCCGTCTCCCTTACATACGGCGGTGACAGGTTCGAGCATATATTCAGCTGCAGGGCCGGCATTACGACTATCCGACCCAGCCACCGCTTCGGCAACCACGTTATGGGCGAATGCTCACAGGCATTCAGTTATTCAAAGAAAAACAATGTCGATATCGTCTACTATTCAGAAGCGATCAACGAATCAAACCATAACAATACAGAGACACTTACCAGGGCATTAAATGAGAATAAGTTCCTCATTTACTACCAGCCCGTTATAAGCTTCGAAGACAAGCCCTGCCTCCATGCTGCTGAAGCATTGGCAAGATGGCCTCTTGACGGCAAGATCATGTCTCCGCAGGAATTCATCACCCTCGCAACCGACTCAGGCATCGTTACCAAGATCGACTTCTATGTTCTTGAGAATGTATGCAAGAACATTAAGTCCTGGCAGGAACAGGGAATCCCGGCCGTACCTATCACGATCAATTTCTCCGGCCGTCATCTCTTCAATTCAGCTATCGCAGACAACATTCTTGATGTCGTAGACAGATACGGTGTTGACCACAAGCTCATCGGTATCGAGTTCTCCGAGCCTGACTTCACACAGAGAATGCCGGTCTTGAGAGACGTAAGCCACACTTTAAGCGAAGCAGGAATCCTCGTTACACTCGATAAGTTCAGCACGGGACAGTCTACCCTTACGTTACTTCACGACATGGATGCAAGTTACGTTAAGATCGGTGCCGACAGATTTGACCCTGAAGATCAGAAGGGCCGAATCATTACAAATGACATGATCAATCTTGCCAACATCCTTGGCTATAAAGTAATCTGCGAAGGCGTCGAGTCTCAGAAGCAGGCTGACGATCTCATGATGTGCGGCTGCAACCTCTTCCAGTCCTTCTACTACGACAAGCCTTTGTCTGAGAGATTCTTCGTCAACAGACTGCAGAATCCGTATTACGATATAGAGATTACCAGGAAGGAACCCGAAGAGATCTGATCTCTTATTCTTCTTTCACTCTTAACTGATATTTGTGCTATATTTATTCCTATAATTTTTGAATTAGAGGTACTGCTATGATTTCCAAGAAAATGATCGAATCCCTCAAGGGCGGTTCTGAGATCCGCAAGATGTTCGAAGAAGGCGGAAGACTTAAGGCCATCTACGGAGCTGAAAACGTATACGACTTCTCTATCGGCAACCCTGACTTGGAGCCCCCGAAGGAAGTTTTCGACGCTCTTAAGGATCTTGCAAATAATCCGACGCCCGGAATGCACGGCTACATGCCCAACGCAGGATATCCTTCCACAAGACAGATCGTTGCCGAGAAGCGCAGCAAGGAATCCGGACTTGAGATCGGTGCTGACGCTGTCTGCATGACTGTCGGTGCTGCATCCGCCATGAACGATGTTCTACACTCTCTTCTCGATCCAGAGGATGAAGTCATCCTTCTTGCTCCCTACTTCATGGAGTACAACGGTTATGTTGCAAACCACGGAGGCAAGGTTGTTATCGTTCAGACAGACGATAAGTTCATGCCGGTCATCGCTGATATCGAGAAGGCAATCACTTCTAAGACAAAGGCGATCATCGTTAACTCACCTAACAACCCTTCAGGTGTTGTATATCCCGCTGAGCTTCTTACAGAACTCAATGACATGCTCAAGAAACAGGATCACACGATCTATGTAATCAGCGACGAACCTTATATTGATCTCGCATACGACGGAGCTGCAGTTCCCTGCGCCCTCAAGTATATCGACAACCTAATCATCTGCTTCTCATGGAGTAAGTCACTCTCACTCCCCGGCGAGAGAATCGGTTATACACTAGTATCACCCAACTGTGCTGACTACGCCGAGCTCACAGGCGCCATCGTCCTTTCCAACAGAACACTCGGAAGCGTTAACGCTCCCGCTATCTGGCAGAAGGTTATCGAGAAGGCAATCTACGCCAAGGTTGACGTAGCAAACTACGAGAACAGAAGAAACCTTCTCTATTCAAACATCGTAGATGCAGGCTTTGATGCAGTTAAGCCTAACGGCGCTCTCTACATCTTCATGAATACACCTAAGGGACTTGAAGACGGTGAGTTCGCAGCAATCTGCGCTAAACACAATCTCCTTCTCGTTAAGGGTTCAAGCTTTGCACGTCCCGGTTACTGCCGTCTTGCATTCTGTGTTTCTGAAGTTTCCATCAGAAACTCAAGAAAAGCATTCTATGCTGTCGCAGAAGAACTCGGCATCAGCCACAGAAAAGAGCAGTAATCTCTTATTCAGTTATTTATCAGGGGTGAACGGCACATGCCGCTCACCCCTTTTTAATTAATTCTTATATATCCTATTCTTCTTTACCTCTATTGCTATTACCAGTGATACTGCGCCAATGACCACAAAAGATACTCCCAGGCAGATCAAAAGCTCATCTTCCGGGACATCGCCTAGCGCAGGAATATCAGGCGTATCTTTACCCGGTGTATCCTGCAAGGGAGGAATCACCGGAACTTCAGGTGTGTTCTGCATTGGCGGAACAACTGTAATTTCAGGAGTATTGGTTATCTTAGGTTGTGAAGTAACATTAAGACTCTGCTCCAGATTGTTTAGATCTTCATGAGCCAAAATATGGATGTCTTCTGTCTGCACGCCTGCTTCGATCTCTTCAGCAGTTGACTTATCGTAGATATTCTCGATAACCACAACCCGTTCACCCTCTTTAAGTGTAACAGGATCAAACTCGATCGGTACTTCGACTATACCTGTATCAGAATCAGGCACGAATTCCTGAACTGCAATTACTTCGTTGCCTTTACTAATTACTGCATCACCGGATGAGGTAAACAACGAAGCCTTTGCATAGTAAGTCTGACCTGCTTCAAGATTCTCATAACTTACGTGGTCAACTACGGTTACTACTTCATCGTTTGTAAATGACTTTGCACCTATTAATGTGGTCGCATAAGTAACACAGGAAGGTCTTCTTACAGTCTGCTCCTCATCGTTCAGATCTGCATGAGAGATGATAAGCGCACCCGTCGATGCTTCATGCAGTTCTTCAAATACAACAATAGAAGTTTTAGTTAGCGGAACCATTACATCCCTGAATGTTATTGTCTCCTCACCGTCTTCAGCTGTTGCAACAAAATTCCCAGTTACCGTATACGTCTTTCCCTCAGCATCTTTATAGATCTCACCTGTATCAGCATTGTATAAGACCCCTGTCAGATAATATTCTTCACCCGGATTAAGATTCGTATAAGTTACGATATCGTTTATGGATACATATTCTTCATAAACAAAGATATGGGTTCCGGAATTGCTGTCAGTTGCAGTTGTCTTTATCTCAGGTACCCGTCTTATAACTGTCTGGTCAGCATCGCTGATATCTTCATGGAATGCGATACGTACATTATTCTGTTCTTCATACAGGCTCTCAAATACAACTATAGATATCTCTTCGTAAGGAACAAGAACATCTTCAAATCTTACAGTTACACTTCCTGATACTGTACCGTTTGCAATGACAGAATTAGATGCATCAGGAGTAAACTTTACTGACTTTGTATATGTATTACCTTCAGGATCTTTGTAGATTTCTCCCGTCGTTGAGTTATATAAGATACCGGTAAGTGTGTATTCTTCATCAGGGATCAGGTCTTCATAAGAAACTTCATCTTCGATCGTTACCTTATCTTTATAAGACATATAGTGGTTACCGGTATCCGCATCCGTGGCAATTGTCCTGATCTGTGGATTATACGGCTGGTCTTCAAAATTCATGCCGTATGAGTTTTCCGAAGTAACAGCAAACTCATAAATAGCACCGTCAACAAAGAACCATCTTCCACTTTTAATTTCCTTTGCATAGTAATCTCCTTCAGCAAGTTCTATTCCCTTATCACCTGTCTTCCATACCTTATCCGGTTTAACCATTGAATTGTATTCAACTTCAGATAATTCTCCTTTAGAATCGAACGTGATTGTACAAACGAGAATATCGTTAGACTTATAATAGATTCCATATTTTGTCCCGTTAAGGGAATGAACCCCGTCTATTAAAGCCGAATTGGCTGTTGCAGATTTCTGCGGAGAATAAAACCCGGTCTTCGCCTGCTCATTCAATACTATCTCTGAATTGGATCTCATACTGTATACCGAGTTGTCGTAAACATATCCCATTAAAGCATTGCCGCCACCGTCAGCAACATACATAACCATGGGCTTATCAGATCTCAGATAACCGACCGGTGCAGAAACTTCAGTAACTTTATAAGTTCCTAACGGAAGAGCGTTAAGCTTACTGAAATACCCGTTCTTATCTGCGGCTTTAAGAGTATTTATATTGATGGTGACAGCACCGTTAGTATTGGTCACAAGATTTACAGTTGCTTTAGGCGAAGCTGAATTCAACGCTGAAATATCGGACGTGATCCTTATGTCAGTCCTGTCGTAGTATTCGATACGGAAGACAGCACCTGCAAGTGATTTACCTGTTACTAAAATCCAGCCGTCTGAATCCTGCTTAATCAGTGATAAGGAACCGGACGAAGAGACAGCCGTATCCTTAACATTAAGCGTAATCACATTATTCACGGATGAACTTAAGTTTACCGTATACTTAGCAGTATCAAGCTTATATCCCGTTCCGGGAACTATCTCCTTAATATAGAGATTTGAACCGTCAGCTAAAGGATTCAAAGTATAATTAGTTGATGTTCCGTCCGCATTGATCTCGAATGTATAGATCAATGAATCATCGGATGCTTTATATAGACCATATTTTGCACCGGCAAGGCTGTAACATGAATTACCGCTAACTAAAGCAGGGTCAGAAGAAGCCTTCATTACTGTGATCTGTACAGGAGTCGCCGTGACATCTCCATGTGCCATATCCTGAAACGAACCATTCCATGTGGATTCATAGATCTCGCACCACCAATTGGCAAGTGTCAGTCCGGGAATAGTTATAGTACCGGTTCGAACGCCGTAGATATAATCCATATACTCGAACATGAGGTCACCGAATCCCTGATTGCCGGGCCATTCGGTTGTCTGGTCTGAGTAATACCAGTCCATCGCATAGTGCGTAACGATATACATTGAGCTGGCATCTTTTACGAGCAGCATCTGATCATATGGGTCGTGGGATTTCCACCACGCAAGGCCGTATTCATATAAGGATCCGCCAGGACCGAATGCTCCTGCAGCCTGGATCATCTGATATTTTCTGCTGTCTGAATCTATTTCTGACAGATATGAATATGCCTGATACTCCACGTTATCAGGAGACGGTCTTGAATCCTGAATACAATAAAGTGCCTTATTGTAATAAGACTGCTGGTACTTATCTCCTTCAGGTTCATCGTCAGCATAGTAAAAACTCCTGGACCAGTAGCCGGCATTGGCGATCATGTTGACAGTATCAATGTGATCGTCCTTGTGGTAAACATAGATATTTTCTCCGGCTATAGATGAATCCGTGCCAAACATCGCCTCATCATCTTCTGCTCTGAATACAAGATGAAACTTATTTTCCGGCTCAGGTTCAAGATAACCTGTTGCAAGTTCTGATTCCCTGCCTGAAATAAGCATGCCCAACGCTTTAGCTGCAGCTTCAGAAGTCGATTCTGCAACTGCATAGAAATCTACTGCGTCTCCATAGTTTGAATTCCCGTTTAAGATTCCGTCTTCATTTACTGCGCCGACAGTTATTACCCCGTTTATTCCTGCAGGAAAATAATCTGCTGCATCTGTTCCGTTATTTCCCGCGGATGCAACTACAGTACTGTTTGTGCCCTCAATAAGTGTTCTGAACAGCTCATAATTACCGCAGTCTCTGACCGATATGGCCATAAGGATATAATCGGCATTCATCTCTTCAGCCATCTGTACGGCAGCATAGACATCTGTCATATATCCCTGTCCGTTATCACCAATGGCCTTGATGGAAATGATATAAGCATCATTCGTCTCATCAAGGATATAAGCAGATACGGCCGTACCATGTCCGTTATAGTCATTGGGATCTTCGCCGATAACAGAATACTTCTCATTAGCAATATCAGATCCTGTATCTATAACTGCTACTCTGACTGAAGCTTCCGGATTGATTTCCGCATGCTTTATTGGCAGATCCCAGAAGCCGCATATTCCGAATGTACCATCAACATCGTACTCATATCCTTCATCGCGCAGTGACTCAACAGCATCAGACAAACTGTCCTGCGAATCAAAACAAAGAATATAAGTTCCATCGTAATAAACACCTGACGAAGCATTTACGCCTTCCAAATCGTCCGATGTATCTACGATTATTCGCTCAGACTCCGGGAGCTCTGATACAGTTCTATAGTACTCATCAGAATCTTCAGCAAAGACTATATTTGTTGATGTTTCTTCAATTACATTAACTCCGGTCTCTTCCGGCTCATTGTTTATGCATGGTTCACCTTCGGTAATCACTGCCTGTTCATCTGAAGGCGGTTCAGTTTCAGGAGTAAACTCATCTGCCAGGACCATTAACGATCCGTGCATAGAGCTTACAGTTAAGACCGATGCAACCATGCATGCAATCAATTGCTTTTTTCTTACCATCTTTTTACCTCTCTTTTCTCCGTAATAAGGCAATAAAAAAGCAGCCCATTCGGGCTGCTTTAAGTGAAATAAAAAAAATCTCCATTCGGAGATCCTTAATCGATCGTCTGATCAAGCCGTCTTTTCTCGCGCGAGCTCTCTGACTTTTTCAATCGGAAGACCAGAATATTCAGAGATCTCCTCCAAAGTTAGTTTTCCGCTGCTGATCATCTTCAAAGCAATTTCACAGGTGTTTTCATTTCTTGCTTCTTCTCTTATCTCATCAAATACTGAACCCATACTCTCAACTCCTTCCGCCGATTCCTTATATTTCTTTACTCTGCTTGACAGTTCTTCATAACACATATCATCAGCTTCAGTACAATAAAAATCATTCATCAATCTGCCAAGCGCTGTATCTTTGGTTTTTATTGATCCATTCACATATATTATATGCTCTCCGTCATTAAAATCTACTTTACCCGGCTTATGAGGCATCCTCCACAGGATCAGTAACACGGTCGATCGAACCGTCAACGATGCTGTAACGGTATACGCTGTCAGACAACCTGTCCGATACCCTCACATGTTCCTGGTTGGTCTCCCTGACAAGCTTCACGAGCTTTCCGCTCTCTTTGAAGGTATCGGTCGACAACACGACAAGGTCGTGCACCGAAGAAGGAAGTATATAGCAATCCGTACCGATCTTCTTTACTATCTTTCCGATAACGTCAGAATAGATAAGTGCGTTGGCGCCGAAGAACTCATACTCATTGCTGACTACATACACTCTGTCTTTTGCAGGTACTGCATCCATGTCAGGGAATGATTCTTCAATGTCCTTGTCACACGCTCCCCATTTGCGCATCATGCGGCCCATTGTCTCTTCGATCCTCTCACTCTTAAACGGGAACAGCTTCTTGGTGTTCTTCTTTGCAAGACTGAAGAGAAGCTTCTCTGAAAGCTCTTCGATATCGGCAATATCATGAGTGATAAGGAAACCGGATACACCACTCTCATCGATACTTACAATTACTCTGTAAACGATAGTAAGATCCATAAACTCCCTGTGTGGACAAAGATCGATCATTTCCTGGTTTTCTTTTGTGTTGACGACCTGAAACACGATCTTGTCTTTTAGCGCGGCCAGATCAAGCTTAAGCACGTCTTCAGGCAGATACTTCATGGATTCCTCCAGGTAGATGGCCTGATTTGCCATGACTTTCTCGAAAGAATCGCACTGCTTGTACTGGTCGTACATTCTTTCCATGTAGAATGTCGGACTGCAGTAAGAACCCTTGTGGCCTCTGGGCTTGATGACAACGCCGGTGAGGACTGTGTTGACCTTGGGAACTTTACGAAGTTCGATCTCACAGCCTGCATACCTCTCAGGCATGTAATCCAAAAACTCTTTCAAAACTCTCTTTTTGAAACTCTCGTAACTCAACATGTTCTGATCCTCCGTATAAAAAAATAGGCATAAAAAAACGCACCCCGGAGGATGCGTTTGTTTGCACTATAAGTGTATATGGAAAACCAGTCTCATTCAATAGTCCAAAGTCTCAATTTTGGCACCCTAATTTGCAAATGTTACGATGACCAACAGCAGTCCGCCCTTTATTTCTATGGCTATGCGGCCATTTTCATAAGTAGGATGGTTGGAAAAAGAAAATGATGACCCGGCATTAAGTTCCGCATTCTCGAGCGGATAGTAAAGACCTTTGGTAGTTACACCGGTAACCGGTCTTGAAAAATCCCACGGTACAAGCGATACAGACAATGGCTTTTGCATACTGCTTATATCTATATCGATTGAATCTTCACCGGAAAGCGGGTAGCAGTAAGTGATGCCGTCAGTAATCGTGATCTTCTTGCCCTCTGATTTGAACTTTAAAGCGAGTTGAAGATTTGCAATGACGTGATCTAACCTTCCTGAATCAGGAGTTACCAGAATGACGTCTTCATCTCCGGTCTTCCCTAAGGCAATCTCGGAATCAGTCCAGTCTTTCTCGACAGGGTATTTCTCGATGAAAACATTATGGTTGTTAATGAAATCAAGACCCTCTTCAGATATCGAATCCATGTCTCCTACAACCAAATCAGGTACGATGTTGTTGCGCGCGAGGATATCACAGCCTCCGTCACAGGCAATCAGTATCGTGTCTTCATCAGAAGCTGATAATTCTTTAATGAGCTTTGCCGATTCCTGAGGCAAAGGCCCGCCTGTTACGATGATGTAGCGCATCTTATAAGCTCGTCAATGGCTTGGGCAGGATCCTCTGCGCGGAATACACTGCTGCCTGCTACAAAGAGTCTTGCACCGCAGTCGTATACATGTCCAATGTTTTCTTTGGTAATGCCGCCGTCTACAGAGATAATGGTGTCAGCGCCCTTTTCATCAATGGCTTTTCTGAGTTTTCTAAGTCTCTCGTCTGAAGAATCAAGATAACCCTGTCCTCCAAAGCCGGGACATACGGTCATGACGAGGATTATGTCGACCTTGCCGATGTAAGGGAAAACCTTTTCGATAGGCGTATCGGGATGAATGGAAACACCCGCGCTCTTTCCCAATGCCTTGATGGAATCGATAACGCTGTCAGGATCTTCAGAACACTCAATGTGAAATGTGATGTTATCAGAACCTGCGTCAGCAAAAGCCTTGATGTATTTTTCTGGATTGGTGATCATGAGGTGCGTATAGAACTTCATGTCAGTATATTTGCGGATAGATTGAATAACCGGAATGCCGAATGAGATGTTATTAACGTAGTGTCCGTCCATTACATCGATATGGAGATATTCGGCTTTGCTTTCGATCGCCTTTATATCTCTCATAAGGTAGCCGAAATCAGCGGCCAGAATGGAAGGTGCAATTCCGATATCGTTCATTGTTTTCTCCTGTGCTTGTAGTTATTCCTATTATCGTAAAGCTCCGTATAAAAGCTTGTATATCTCTCATAACGTCCCTGGTCCAGTAGGCCTTCGGCGAGCGCGTTTCTTACAACACAGCCGTCTTCTTTGCGGTGTGAGCAGTCGTCGAACCTGCATCCTGTCGCAATCGCTGTTATCTCAGGATATCCGTAAAGCACATCCCTGTAATCGACGCCCTGGTCTTCCAAAGAAAGCGATGTAAATCCGGGTGTATCGCAAATGAACCCGTCAAAGAACTCGTGCAGTTCAACGTGTCTTGTCGTATGTCTGCCGCGCTTTATCTTTGCGCTGACTTCACCCGTCTCCATAAGGTCAAAACCCAGAAGTGAGTTGCAAAGAGTACTCTTGCCTACTCCGGAAGGTCCTGCGAAAGCCGCAATTCCCTCACCTATTATATCCTTCAGATCACTTTTGGTAAGAGGCTTTTGAGGTGCAGAAACGAGAACTTCATAGCCCGCCTTAGTATATACTGAACAAAGCCTCTCAGAGTCATCTTCATTAAGATCGCTCTTTGTGAAAATGATCACAGGCTTTATGTCTCTTAATGAGCAGACCAGAAGCATCTTATCAAGAAGCGTAAGGTCAGGAGCCGGTTCCGTAACTGAGAACGTAAGAAGCATTACCGAGAGGTTTGCTACAGGAGGTCTTGCTATGAAGCTCGTCCTGTTTTCGATGTCTGTAATGACATATTCAACATCAGGGTCTCCTGATGGCATGATAGTAACCCTGTCACCTATAGCAGGCTTAATTCCTTTTAATCTGAACTGACCTCTTGCGGCACACTGCGCATAAGAAAGTATGCCTTCATTAGAGAAGCGGACTGTGTATATTCCGCCCACTCCTTTAGTGATTACTCCTTTAAATGTATCTGTTCCTGCCATCTGTTGGTGCCGTTATACCGGAGGATTAGGATTGTTAGGATCCGTGTTCTCGGGTTCGGGTCCGGGGCCGGGCTGAGTCGGTTCAGGTGTAGGAACCGGGGTATCCGTCGGCGGAGGCGGCTCCGGTGTGGGAGTTGCCGTAGGTACCGGCGTATTTGTCGGCATCGGCGAGAATACCGCCGTAAATGTCGTTGATTCCTTGACTACGAATGTGTATGTCGTTGATACGGCAAGAGTATTACCATACTGATCCTGCCAGCAGTCGAACTTGAAGCCCGTTGCAGGTGTGGCGGTAAGCGTTACCTGTGTATTGAGCTCGTACTGGCCGCCGCCTGTAACTGTTCCGCCTGTTCCGTTTCCGCTGATAAGGACTTTAACTTCAGCCTGCGGAGGTGTGGGCGTAGGTGTACCACCGTTAACATAGTCTTCATGCGTTCCGACATAAAGCTTGACTGTGGACTTTCTCGCAACAGTAGTTCCGGATACAGGATTTGTGAGGATTACATACTGGTCTTCTTCAGCAAGTGCAAGCACTTCAGGTGAACCTTCAACAACATAGTTGAGGCTGTTTTCCGACAGCAATACAATTGCCTCTTCAACGCTCTTACCTACGACGTCAGGAACGACGCTTGATGTAGGCTCAGTTGCATAGATGATGATGATCGTATCGCCTCTTAATACCTGTGTATTTGCTGCAGGCTCGGTCCTTATAACCATACCCGGCTCAACTGAATCAGAAGGCTCAGGTCTTAACGAGAACTTGAGGCCCAAATTCTGAAGTGACTTATAGCAGTTCTCATAGTTTGTATTCGAGTAATCCTGCAATACGATCGACTCATCTACTGAAGATACTGTAATTACGAGATTGCTGAGCTTGTTGGTCGTTGAAATAGTCACGCCTTCCTGGATGCTCTGCGCAATAACGATGCCGGGTTCATACGCATCGGTAACTTTGTACTCGACAGTATAGAAAACCTGGGCATTGTCGAGTTTTCTTATAACTTCGTCTGCCGTAAGTCCGACATAGTTCTCGACTGTATAGTCCGTATTTTCCTCGATCTGCGTAGCGTTGCCGACAGCCCTTACGACAAGGATGCCGATACCTATCAGCACGCCGATGATTACTACAACAATGAGCGCGAGAAGCACGTTATCCCTGAATCTTGAGATACGTCTTGATTCGGCACTCTTCTCGATCTCAGAGATCTTCTCGTACTCAGGATCCTGTCTGAAAGAGATGTTTGTATCAGTATTTGTCGTCTTTTCGGGCACATTCTGAATAACACCGTAAACACCGTTAGGATCGACGAGCAAAGCGTCGAGCTCCGTTACGAGCTGACGCATTGTCTGGTAACGTCTCTCTGGGCTCTTCTGCATGCATTTTGCGATGATGGAATCAAGACCCTTCGGAATGCCCTGCATGAGAGATGAAGGTACCGGAGGTGTCTCCTGAAGATGCTTGACAGCGATGGCTACGTTGGAATCACCGTCGAAAGGAAGTCTTCCCGTTACCATCTCAAAAAGAGATACACCCAGAGAATAAACGTCAGACTGTGGACCTACGTTACCGCCTCTAGCCTGCTCGGGTGAGAAATAATGAACGGAGCCCATCTGGACACCTGTCATTGTAATTGTCGTTGTGGATGCTGCACGCGCGATACCGAAGTCTGTGATCTTTGCAACACGGTCACGCGAGATAAGTATGTTCTGAGGCTTGATGTCTCTGTGAACGATACCGTTCTGGTGAGCATAGTCCAAAGCAAGACCGATCTGGATAACGATCGGGACTGCATTACGCCAGTCAAGGTGACCGTTCTGGTTGATGAGATCTTTTACGGTGATGCCTTCGATGTATTCCTGAACGATGTATCTGAAATTACCTTCGTGGCCTACGCCGTAAACTTTAACGATATTAGCGTGATTAAGAGATGCAACGGACTTAGCCTCAGCATCGAATCTTCTAATGAACTCCTCATCGGATGAGAACTCGGGCTTTAAGATCTTTATGGCGACATTAACGCCTGTGTTCATGTCGATTCCGAGATATACATTAGCCATACCGCCTGAGCCTATAAGCTTGACGATCCTGTACTTGTTCGCAAATATCATGCCCTCCGGGCCGTGAACCTGATTTGCCATGTCTCCCCCTATAATTCAGCTATGGGCACTGCCCTGCCTACTGTTACCGTAATATTATCACTGCTCTTGCCATCAAGAGCCTGGTTTATCAACTTGCCGCAAATTCCTTCAAGGTTATTGCGTTCCTGGGCGCAGGCCTTGAACTGTTCGTTGCTCATGAACGAATAAAGACCGTCTGAGCATAAAAAGACCAAATCGCCGTAACTTATATTATAACTGTAAATGTCAGGATTAAGATACTGATTCTCTCCGAGCACCTTGAACAGCCTCGATCTTCCCGGATGACGTTTTGCCTGATCTTCTGTCAGAAGTCCCTGCTTTACGAGCTTTCCGGCTTCATTGTGATCCTCGGTGAGCTTAATGAGCTCGGAGCCGTGAAGCATGTAGCCTCTCGTATCTCCGATATGTGCGATAGTAAGTTCGGTGCCTTTAAGAATAGCCACGGTAAGTGTCGTACACATACCCATGCGTTCCCTGTGCTCAAGGCAGTCGTGAAGGATCTTTATGTTGGCTTTATTAAATGCCGTTTTAAGATAAGCAGGCAGCGCTTCCCTGTCCTTTACGAACGGAAGGCTCTCCTTGAACTCCTCCATAACGGCATCAACAGCAATACGGCTTGCGATCTCGCCGCACGCCTCACCGCCTACACCGTCAGCTACAGCCATGCAAAGACAGTTGCCTACCATCTCATAAGCAAAACTGTCTTCGTTCATGTCCCTGACGGGACCTTTGTCTGACAATCCGTAAGCGTTCATCTCGTTCCCTCAATGGTTCCTCTTCGAAGCTGTCCGCAGGCAGCCATAATGTCAGAACCCATCTCGCGTCTTATAGTTGCATTTATGCCGCCTGATTCAAGGATATCCCTGAACTGCTTTACCTTTGCGGGAGATGCCGACTGAAAAATGGTTCCGGGCACCTTATTCATTGCAATGAGATTTACGTGATAAAGACCGCCCTTTAAGAGCTTTACAAGTTCTGATGCGCACTGAGGCGTATCGTTGACTCCGGCCAAAAGGCTGTATTCAAAAGTTATCCTTCTGTTCGTTGCCTTTGTGTACTCTTTGCAAGCCGTCATGAGCTGCTCAATCGAATATGCCTTTGCAACAGGCATGAGTTTCTTTCTAAGCTCGTCGTTAGGAGCATGCAGTGACACGGCAAGGTTTACCTGAAGGCCTTCTTTTGTAAACTCTTCTATCTTCGGCACGAGTCCGCATGTAGATAGCGTGAAATGTCTTGCGCCCAAATTAAGGCCGTCGGGATCGTTTGCAAGCTTAATAAAGCGCATTACGTTCTCATAGTTATCGAAAGGCTCGCCAATTCCCATTATTACTACACTGTGGACTCTCTCACCCAATTCCTTCTGTGTAACGGAAACCTGTGCAAGAAGCTCTCCTGCTGAGAGATTTCTGCCGAAATCTATCTTTGCAGATGCGCAGAAAGCACAACCCATCCGGCATCCCGCCTGTGAAGAAATGCAAACTGAAATACCTGTCTTATATCTCATTGCAACTGTCTCAATGATGTTGCCGTCGTAGAGCTTATATACGAACTTCTCGGTGCCGTCGAGTTTGGATACAAGGTGCTCCATCATCTCGAACCCACCGAAAATAAAATCTTCTTCGAGCATTGCCCTTACATTCTTGGGGACATTGGTCATCTCATCAGTTGATACGCAGCCTGAAGAGAGCCATCCGTAAATCTGGGATGCCCTGTACTTTGGTACTTCTCTTTTCGCGCACCACTCGGTAAGATCGTTAAGATTCAAATCAAGACAGAACTTTTCTTTCAATGTCAATCTTCCTTTCTGTCTCTTTCCATGCGGCAGATGAAGAATCCTTCGCAACCGTCAAGGTGTGGAAGAAGCGTGATCATGCCGTTTGCAGCAGACTCTTCCCTTTCTTCATCCATATAGATATCCTCCGGCAGATACTTATTTATCGGTACCGTGTGGAATCTTTTATGTTCGGAAAGGAATTTCTCAACCTGATTCTGATTCTCATCGGAATTCAGGGTACATGTGCAATATACAAGCGTTCCGCCCGGGCGGACCATCTTTGAAGCATGCTCAAGTATCGAATACTGCAATGGAAGAAGCTCATTAAGCTCATCGTATGTGAACTTCTCTCTTATGTCAGGCTTTCTTCCCAAAAGCCCCAAGCCGCTGCACGGAACATCGCACAGAACAATATCGTATGTCTTCTTGGAAGCCTTATCATTCTTATTAATGTCGGAAGCATCAGCACAAAGCGTCTCGATCGAAGTAAGGCCCAATCTCTTGCAGTTATCTCTTACGAGCTGAAGTCTTGTCTCATTGACATCAACAGAAAGAATGCTTACTTTATCGCTGCACATCTGCGCCATGTGGGTAGACTTGCCGCCCGGAGCAGCACAACAGTCAAGAATCTTGTTTGAAATTTCCGGATGAGCGATATGTGATGCGAGCATCGCACCCTGCCCCTGGACGAACATGCCGTACTTGTTAAAGCACTCGGTATTCTCAAGGCCGTTAAGGCCTCCGGTTATCTCAACGCAGTCAGGGATAAAGCTCCCCTTGATTGCGGTGATTCCTTCTTTTTTGAGTTCCTTGATAAGATTATCCCTGTTGGTTTTATGGGCATCGAATCTTACTGTGATATGGGCAGGTTCCAAAAGCGCCTTGCCAATCTCTAATGCTGTCTGCTTACCGAAATCCTTTTTGAATATACCGTAGATCTCAGGCTTTAAAGCGACCCTGATCCCCGGCTTGAACTGCTCAAGATCTCGCATCTCCTCAGGACAGTCTGCAAACTTTCTAAGAACGGCATTAACATAGCCTGAAGCCTTGTGATTGTATTTCTTTGTAATCTCAACCGCTGAATCCACAGCCGCATAAGCAGGAATGTTATTTCCGAACTGGATCTGCCATACAGCCATTCTGATAACGGTTCTGGAAACGGGATCCATGTCCCCGACTTCTTCTTTTGTAAGATGTCTGATGAGGAAGTCTATCGTGAAAGAATATGTGAGCGTGCCGTAAAGCATAGCTCTTGCAAAGTCGATCTTCTTGCCTTCTTCTGATGCAATCTTATCTGCTTTCTTGATTACGAGATTTGAGTAAGCCTCTTCCTCATATACCAAGTAGAGCATGAGAAAACAAAGTTCCCTCTCATTATCGTCAGCAATCAGCTTTTGCAGCTCTTTCTTCTTGTACTTGATCTCGTCAGACATGAAGCTGCTCCTAAATGATCGGGCTTCCTACCGTGAAGTTATGAGCGCAGTCGATGGCGCGGAGTCTCTTGCCGCCCGGCTGCTGGAGTTCTTTGACCTTGAGGAAACCGTTGCCGCACTTAACGATGAGATTCTCACCCTTTGCCTTAACAACAGTACCGGGCTTAGAATCCTTCAGTTCGTCAGGAACCGCTGCTTCATCTGCAACTTCGGAATCAAGGACCTTAAGCTTCTTATCTTCCTTAAGCACGAAAGCACCCGGCCACGCACTTAATGCTCTGACTCTGTTATGAATATCTACCGCATCCTGAGACCAGTCGAACTCGCCCTCTTCAGGTCTTATCGGCGGACATGCCGTTGCCAATGATTCATCCTGCTTTGTTGTATTGAGCTCTCCTGCAACCCATCTGTCGATGATGTCAGGAAGCTTATCGGCACTTGCCTCAGCGAGTCTGTTCATGAGGCTCTCTGTGTGTTCATCGGGATCGATCGCAACTTCAACCTTGTCGATGATGTCGCCCGTATCCATGCCGACATCCATCTTCATGAAAGTAACTCCCGTTACCTTGTCGCCTTCAAGTATCGCACGCTGTACAGGTGACGCACCTCTTCTTGCAGGAAGAAGGCTTCCGTGGCAATTTATGCAGCCGTACTTCGGGAGGTCAAGAATGCCGGATGGAAGGATCTTGCCATATGCTGCCGTAACAATAAGGTCAGGCTCATAAGAAGAAAGCTTTGCGAGCGCTTCTTCATTGCGGAGCGTATCAGGCTGATATACTTCGATATTGTTCTCCTGCGCCATAACCTTTACAGGAGGAGCTGTAAGGATATGCTTACGTCCTACGGGCTTATCGGGCTGGCATAAAACCAGACGGACATCAAAGCCTGCGTCAATAAGAGCTTTGAGATTGGTGCCTGCAAACTCAGGCGTACCCATGAATATTACTTTAAGATCACGCCTGTCCAACACTTAATCCTCGCTGTCGCCAACATTATAGACCTTACCGTCTACTGACTTATCGATAAAGAGAATGCCGTTAAGATGGTCGTTCTCATGGCAGATGCATCTTGCAAGAAGACCGTCTGCCTCAAGCTCGAATTCTTCGCCGTTTCTGTTAAGAGCCTTGATCTTAACGTGTTCAGGTCTTTCAACCTCGCATGTCTTGCCGGGAACTGAAAGACAGCCTTCGTTGTCTGTCTGTGAACCTGATGTCTCAATGATCTCAGGATTGATGAATTCGATAAGGCCATGCTCATCTCCTACGTCAATGACAAAGATCCTTCTCAATACGCCGACCTGTGGAGCGGCAATACCGATGCCCCTTCCCTCAAAATACATAGTGTCAGCCATATCATCCAGGAGTTTGATGATCCTGGGTGTGATCTCATCTACCGGTCTGCTCGTCTTACGAAGAAGCGGATCGCCTTCAATTACCAAATTTCTTAAAGCCATTTATATTGTCTCCAATCCGAAATTTTCCGCATATATTATAATTTTATATATATAAATAAACAAGTTTGGGCTATTGGGACTTAGTGCTCAAAATACCTACTAATTCCTTTTATTGGAATTTGGTAGGTATTACTTTCGTTGATATTGTTGCTTTTGCTAGGCTGATTTACCTACTAAATCTCAAAACGGTGATTTAGTAGGCATTTTGCATCGTGTTTTCGAGTCATATTTTCGAAATCGATACCTACTAAAATCAAGAAGACTTATTTTAGTAGGTATCCGGGCAGGAAAACCCAGAATTAAAAAGCAAAAAGAATACCTACTAAACCGTTAAATCGAAGTTTAGTAGGTATCAAGGAAATCAATTGGTATTCAGATTACAGATCCCAGGAACTGATGTACTTCTCCTGCTCAGCCGTGAGTTTGTCGATGGAGATGCCTTTGGTGTTAAGAAGGATCTCAGCGACTCTGTTGTCGATGACTTCAGGAGTCTGATAAACGTCAACGGGGAGTCTTTCAGGGTTGTTGGCGATATACATAGCGGACTGTGCCTGCAAAGCAAAGCTCATGTCCATGATCTCAACCGGGTGGCCGTCGCCTGATGCGAGGTTAACGAGTCTTCCTTCAGCGATTACGCAGACAGTCCTGCCGTTCTTAAGCTTGTAGCCGATGATGTTGTTACGGAGTTCAGAACTCTCAACACACATCTGCTTTAATTCAGCAACACTTACTTCGCAGTCGAAGTGACCTGCATTGCAGCAAACCGCACCATCCTTCATGGCTTCGAAATGTCTTCCTACTATGACATCCTTGCAGCCTGTAACCGTTACGAAGAAGTCGCCCAACGGAGCAGCTTCATCCATTGTCATTACCTGGTAGCCTTCCATAATGGCTTCACATGCCTTAACGGGATCGATCTCGGTAACGATGACTTTAGCGCCAAGGCCTTTTGCCCTCATTGCAACGCCTCTTCCGCACATGCCGTAGCCTGCAACGACAACTGTCTTACCTGCTACTACGAGGTTAGTAGTGGCCATAATCGCTGTCCATACGGATTGGCCCGTACCGAATCTGTTATCGAAAAGATGCTTACATCTTGCATCGTTAACTGCCACAACGGGATAAAGAAGCTTATTCTCACCCTTAAGGATCTCAAGTCTGTGAACGCCTGTTGTGGTCTCTTCGCATCCGCCCTTAAGACTCGCTGCAAGATCCTGCATCTCAGAGTGAAGGAGCAGAGCAAAGTCGCCGCCGTCATCGATTACAATGTCAGGCTTGAAAGCCAATGCACTTCTTAATCTGTTCCAGTAATGCTCTTCATCATCTCCGTGAACAGCATAGACATTCATGATATCAAGTGAAGCCAGACCTGCTGCCACGTCATCTTGTGTGGACAACGGGTTGCATCCTGTAAGAGCTACCTCTGCCCCGCCTCTTGCGAGCGCTCTTGCAAGGCATGCAGTTTTCGCTTCAACGTGAACGGAAACAGAGATCTTAAGTCCTGCAAACGGCTGTTTCTCAATAAGTTCAGCCTCGATGGCTCTTAATACGGGCATGTTGCGGTAAGCCCATTCGATCTTTTCCAAACCGGATTTAGCAAGATTTATATCTCTTACTTCGTAATTAAACTTTCCCATTCTTATCTCCTTAGAGGTTTATACGTCTTATGAATTCTTTAACTACTGCACAGCTGTTCTCGGACGCCAGTGCCGCATTATCTAAAACTTCCTGCTCAGAAAGAGCCTGACCGGTGATTCCTGCTGCCATATTGGTAATGCAGGACATTGCTGCAACTCTTATGCCCATATGGGATGCGGCAATTGCCTCAGGTACAGTAGACATGCCTACGCAGTCTGCACCAAGTATTCTCCATGCCCTGATCTCTGCAGGAGTCTCATACTGGGGGCCCTTGGAATATGCATAAACACCGCGGCTGATCCTTATCTTTAGGTCGCGCGCGCAATTGACCAGAGTATCAGTAAGTTCAGGATCGTAAACATGGCACTGATCGGGGAATCTCGTACCGAATTCAGCGATGTTGGGACCTCTTAATACAGGCTCCGCATGGAAAGAAAGGTGGTCTGTGATCGCTACAAGTTCAGGTACTTTCATGTCGAGATTAATGCCGCCTGAGGCGTTGGTCAGAAGAAGCGCCTTAACGCCCAGTCTTCCCATTACCCTGACATAGAAAGTAACAGTCTCTATCGGATAACCTTCGTAGTAGTGGAATCTGCCGTTCATCATAAAAACGGGCTTTCCGGAAAGCGTTCCGATCAAAAGAGAACCCTTATGGCCCGGTGCAGTTGATACCGGGAATCCGGTAATGTCCTTATAAGGGATTTCAACGGCATCTTCAGCCATTGATGACAAAGGACCAAGACCGGAACCCAGAACTATGCAAACAGAAGGAATCTCTTTTCCTGCCAAGACACCTCTGATATATTCAGCGGCGCCGTCTACGGTTTTGATAAATTCAGAAATATCGGTAATCATGGAAATATTATATATTATTCTTCCGGATTTTACCGAGTAAAAAACGGGGTATCTTTCATTCCGAAAAATACCCCGTACAGCTTTTAAATCAACTTGTTATTACTTGGCCTTGCCGCAGCAATCCTTGTACTTCTTGCCTGAACCGCAAGGACACGGATCGTTTCTTCCGACCTTGGAAGAATCACGCTTTACGGGAGCCTGGGGCTGGTTGTTACCTGTTGTACCCTGGATAGGCTTTGAAGCGGACTGGGGAGTTACAGCAGAAGCGCTTGCGTGGTTCTCCTTGATATCCTTAACCTGGGACTTAGCCTCAATATGGGTTTCAGGTGTGAACTTCGCTCTCATGATGAACTTAACCGCATCGTTCTGGATATTCTCGTTCATCTCTTCGAACATAGCTGAACCTTCAAGCTTATATTCAACAACAGGATCGTGCTGACCGACACTTCTCATTCTGATGGAGTTGGAGAGCTGATCCAATGCATCGATGTGATCCATCCACTTGAGGTCAACTGTTCTAAGGAGGATCTGACGCTCAGCCTCACGGAATACCTCTGTGGTGATCTCATTCTCTTTCTGGGCAACGAGTTCCTTAGCCTCTTCAGCGATCTGTGCAGCGAGCTCATCGCACTCAGGGATATCCTTTTTATCGTCCTGAACAAGGAGAACTGAAGGAAGCTGGCCGAAGATCTCTTCAAGGAGCTTACCCAGTGAATATCTCTCTGTTGAAGTAATAACGCCGTCAAGAGCAAACTGGTTGCAGATTCTTGAAGCTACACGTTCGATCATCTGGAGATAGATGCCGTGTACGTCTTCACCGAAGATAACCTGTCTTCTCTGTTCATATGTAATTGTTCTCTGTACGTTGTTAACGTCATCGTATTCGAGGACGGACTTACGTGCTGCGAAGTGCATAGCTTCGAGCTTTTTCTGTGAGCTGTCGATAACCTTTGTAAGAGATCTGACCTGAAGCTCCATATCGTCTTCGATGCCAAGGCTCTCATAGATCATGGTTACTCTGTCACCGCCGAAGATTCTTAAGAGGTCATCTTCAAGTGAAAGGAAGAACTTGGATCTTCCGGGGTCACCCTGACGTCCTGCACGTCCCTTTAACTGGTTATCGATACGTCTTGATTCATGACGCTCTGTACCTACAATGTAAAGACCACCGAGTTTTCTTACCTCTTCTGCTTCAGGAGCGAGCTCTGCTTTATACTTGCCCTCAAGATCAGAGAATCTCTTTCTTGCCTCGAGTATGAGCTCATCGTCTGTTTCATTGTGAGCTGTGGATGCAGCGATAAGGTCTTCTGTATAACCTAATCTTCTCATCTCCTGGAGAGCCATAAACTCAGCGTTACCGCCGAGGATGATATCGGTACCACGGCCTGCCATGTTAGTGGCAATCGTAACTGCGCCCTTACGGCCTGCCTGGGCAACGATCTCAGCTTCTCTCATATGGTTCTTAGCATTCAATACGTTGTGCTTGATGCCATACTTTGTGAAGATACGGGAAAGGAGCTCTGACTTATCGACGTTAACTGTACCGACGAGTACAGGCTGGCCCTTACTGTTTGCTTCCTTAACTGTCTTAAGGATTGCTGCATACTTACCGTTCTCTGTCTTGAATACAGCATCGTACTCATCAATTCTTGCAATGGGTCTGTTTGTAGGGATCTGGATAACGTCGAGGTTATAGATCTGTCTGAACTCTGCTTCCTCTGTATAAGCCGTACCGGTCATTCCTGAGAGCTTGTTGTACATACGGAAGAAGTTCTGGAATGTAATGGTAGCAAGTGTTTTATTCTCGTTTGCAACCTTAACGTGCTCTTTTGCTTCGATAGCCTGGTGAACACCGTCGCTGAAACGTCTTCCCGGCATAAGTCTTCCGGTAAAGTCGTCTACGATTATGACTTCGCCGTCCTGGACGATGTACTGCTGGTCTTTCTTGAAGTTACCGTTAGCCTTCAAAGCATTGTTGATATAGTGCTGAAGGTCGAAGTTCTCGGGATCTGAGAGGTTCTCGATATTGAAGTACTTCTCGGCCTTTGTGATACCGTTTGCTGTAAGGACTGATGTCTTAGCCTTCTCATCCGTAACGTAATCTGCATCACCTACGAGCTCATCCATGTCGACCTTGTCGTCAGTCTCAACTACTGTGTACTGCTTCAATGTCTTAACGAATGCATCAGCTTTCTGGTAGAGATCAGAAGACTCTGTACCACGGCCTGAAATGATGAGAGGTGTTCTTGCCTCATCGATGAGGATCGAGTCGACCTCGTCGACGATAGCGTAGTTGAGCTCTCTCTGTGCGATCTGCTCTTTATTTACGACCATGTTGTCACGGAGATAGTCGAAACCGAACTCGTTATTTGTTCCGTATACGATATCGCATGCATACATGCTCTTACGCTCTTTGTTCGGAATGTCGTGGATGATGAGACCTACACTCATGTTAAGGAACTTATAAACCTTACCCATCCACTCTGAGTCACGCTTGGCGAGGTAATCGTTAACCGTTACGACATGAACGCCCTTGCCGGTAATGGCATTGAGGTAAACAGGCATCGTAGCAACGAGCGTCTTACCTTCACCCGTCTTCATCTCGGCGATACGGCCCTGATGGAGGATGATTCCGCCGATAACCTGAACTCTGTAAGGCTTCATGCCGAGAACTCTCCAGGCAGCCTCTCTGACAGTAGCAAATGCTTCAGGGAGAAGAGCATCCAGGGATTCGCCTTCCTCATATCTCTTTCTGAACTCGTCGGTCTTGCCGGCCAGATCGTGATCTGAGAGCTTGGCATACTCTTCTTCGTATGAGAAGACCTTGTCTACGAGAGGGTTGATCCTCTTAAGTTCGTGATCGCTGTGTGTTCCAAAAATACTTTCAAATAAACCCATTTTGTACCTTCATCAATTCTCTTCTTTATTTTGTTCGGCAGCTTCCTTGAGCCTGTTCAATGCCGTTCTGTATCCTCCGTTGGGATTCACATAGCAGTTCTTGACTCTCGAGATCGTCGTGGAGCTTACCTTGGTCGATGACCTGGCTTTGCCACGCGCTCTGCCTGTTGATTTCTTGCCGGAGTCCGCTTGCGTATTTGTCTCTACTTCAGCGGGCGAGATCTCTTTAATGATCTCCTCATAGCTCTTACCCTGTTCGATCCTTCTTACGATCTGCCAACGGTGAAGAAACGAGTGCAATTCGTTGATCGAGCAAAGATCCTTAAAGAACTTATGCATCTCTGCGCTGTCCCTCATTGTCAGCATAGCGTTATAAAGGTCGGTCAGTTCCTCCATTTCGCTCTCAGTAAAATGAGCGTCTTTAATGTCATCCATCTTGATACCCTTTACCTGAAATCACGCTACAACTCTCATGATGTAATCCCAAACGATCTTGCCATAGCCCATATAGATCGCGATAAAGACCGCAGTAATGGCGAGCACAGCAAGAATGCCCAGGAATAATCTGGTAAATATGAGATTGGTCTTGGCTTTTCTCAGAGAATCCCCAATAGAAAGCGAAGCCGTCTTGTCTGTAGTAATCTTTGAATTAGCAAGACTCGGGCGTCTAACGCTGTTATCATGTTTCAATGTTCATACCTCCAAACATACTCATACATAATAACGCATTCTTTATTTTAATACAATAAAGGGATGACCAGACCTAAACATACTTCTCTGAGGTCCCGTATTCGCATATATCAAGTATAACACCGTGTACAAAAGCATATCCCTTTAGTTCTTCCACGGCTTCCCGCCCTGCCTGGCCGGAGTTTTCAGGTATTACCACAGTAAGATGTCTGGAATCCACATGATCGACAGTATAAGTCGTACCGTTTATCACGGCTGACTGGGGTTCAAACCTGCTTATCGAATTGATATCGTCCCTGATCTTCTTTTGGATATTGGATGTGTCCTGATAGTAAGGAGAAGTGAGATCTATGCTCCTTATGGCCGTAATATCCCCTCCGTCAACCGAATCTATCACCGGAAAGGTTTTCGGAAGATTAGCTCCGTACTGTTCCCTGAAGGCATCGCCCCTGTCAAAATTGCTCAAAGACCAGATATTGTTCTTGTTTGCCTCACCCTCCTGCTGCTTATGTTCTTCATCCTGAAGCATAAGGACTGGCTCGCCATACAGCGGAATAACAGAATAAATGCTCCTGTGTTTTCGCCCGGCCAGCGTAACGACGGAGTATTCCGTAGTGACTTCGATTATGTGGTGCTTGTCATTTATCGCGAAAAAGACCTCTATGTCATCAGGCACGAAGAAATCAGAACCGCCGTTTCTTTCTATGCACCCCTGCCTTATCTGTTCTTCCATCGTATGCGAGAACACACCCTGCAAAATGAGTTCTTTGAGAGTGTGACCGGTCACATCGTCTATTCCCAGACCGACAGATGCCACCTTTGATATTACTGCCGCTCCCTTCGTATCACCTATACCGAGATCAGGGAAAGCATTTACCGCAGCTGACATAAGATCTGAAGCAGGAATGGACACGGGATAAAGAAGAGACATCTTCTCGCAGGTCTGTTCAACGGATCTTCTCATTAGTATATCCGTGCGGTAATAGTCTATCGAACTGATAACGGATGCGAGAAATACCAGGGTTATTGTAAATGCTATAGCTGCTTCTATTGTTACCTGTCCCTTTTTGCTTTTTGATCGTCTCATGACCATTCTCCTTATTTCTCATAAAGCTGATAACTCTTCGTAACCGAATATGCATCTCCCCTGAAATCAGCCTCAAGCGTTATTCCTTTATAAAGCTCACCGTAATCTCTCTCAAGAACCGCGTGGCTTCTCTCGAGAAGTTCCTCCACAGGGGTACAAAGCGCGAACAGATAAAGAAAATCCCTGTAACTGAAAGTGACCATCTTTTCACCTTCGTATTCGAAGATAACGGCTCTCTGTCCTTTTATCACTTGGTAAAAGTCCTTTATGGACTGGAAGGACGCGCATATGTATGTAAGTCCTGCAGCTATTATCCTGTAATCGATATTGACTGTTCCTTCGCTTACTGCAGATATGATCGTTGAGATTATCTGCCCCAGAACTTCCATGGTGTTCCTGAACTCTTCGTTTGCATAGTCTTTGAGCATATTGGAAACGATAAGGACCTGTACCATAAGGTATTCGACCTTAAAGATTGCCGGGTAATCTTCAAGTCCGGTGATTATGTATTCGGCATCTACCTGCTTGTCTCCGTGAATGGATGAAAACTCCGTTCCCGTGATCGATGCATCTCCGTCAGGCGCAAAGCAGCAGTCGAAGTTATATGCGCAGTAATGAGATACATTCATCTTGGTCATAACGGGATCGGACATATCCGTAAGGTTATCCATGGTGCTCTCAAGGAAAGACAACGTATCAAGCAGGGCTTCCCAGTCGTCAATGTCTATGTCGATATCAAGTTCAATGTCTTTTACCGTGTCTTTGTAATCAGCCCTTATGTCATCAAGATCAGCCGCTTGTTCCAGTATCTCATCAAGATTAAGCGCTTCCCCTGCTTTTCCTATCCACTGGGATGCATCTTCAGACCCCTTGATCATGTCCGACACATAACCTGCTGCCGGGCTTTGCATATACTCACCGACTTTGTTTAAAATCCCTGACTCATCTGTTTGCCTTAACATCTCGGCATATCCTTCAACCAGGCCTTTGAGGCTTATGCCGGTTCCCCTGTACCAGTAGTACGAATTGATCGCTGTCTTAAGATCTTCTGTGGTGAACTCATCCGCGGCAGTAACGACAAGCGTTGACTGTGATGTCAGCCCGTTCATTTCCAAAGCCTTGCAGAAGCATTCATCGTCAACCTCATCTAAAGTGAAAGCATAGATTCCATAGACATCAAATAACTGTCTGTTGTAATCGCAAAGGATAGTGTCTACCTGTGTCTTAAGCGCCTCATTAACGCTTAATGCATAATCAAGATTCCAGACAAAAGCTACGAAAGTACATTCCACAAGGATCAGGGCCGACATTATCACCGCAAGGAACAAAGACGATGCGCCTCTTTTGGTTCTTCTGTTCTTATCAGTTCTCTTCATCTGCTGCCTCCTGTGAAAGTTCGTAAACGGATCCGTATATAAGCCTGAAGTTATCTGATATGCCGGACAGATACGTACAGAGTTTTTCGGGCGATGTGTCGTAACAGTCCACACCGCTTACTACGACCTTATCCGCAATATCCTTGTCCCGTTCCATGAAAAACAATTCGTTTCCACCATCTTTGGCACATTCAAAAGATTCAAGTGCAATCGATTCCGGGCCCGTGATCATAAAGGCAAGCATTACGAGTATCAGCGAAAATGTAATTGCAGTTTCAAGCGTGGACATAAGGCACCTCCGGATCTGTGACCTGCTATATGCAGATATGGTTTGAGTAATCTTACAATCAAAAGAGGGCTGAAAAATCATACAAATACCGACAATTACCGACAAAAACCGACAAAGAAAAACGCCCGGTCTCCCGGGCGTTAAATATGCTTCAAAGCATTGATCTTATTGCGTTTCAGGCTCTTTTCGAGCTCATGTCCGTCTTTATAATCCTATTAAACAATTATGCACGGAGTGTTGCGCCGTACTTCTCCTTGAGGTTATTAAGGATCGTATCAACGAAGCCATCAATGACTTCGGGCTTGAACTCCTCGTCCTTAGGCGTGAAGACTACGCTGAAAGCAAGGCTCTTCTTGTTAAGGCCGAGCTGGATTCCTTCGTAGATGTCGAAGAGCTCGATCTTGGTGATGTACTCACATGAAGCTTTAATCTCCTTTTCGATCTGTGCACAGGTAACATCCTTGTCCATAACGAAGCAGAAGTCACGCTTCTCTTCAAGGTACTTCGGAAGCGGTATGAACTTTCTGTCCTTGCCGTAGTACTTGGAAAGCGTTCTCAGATCGATCTCTGCAACATAAGCAGGAACTCTCATGTCGAGCTCATCACAGATCTCATAAAGGACCTGACCAATGTAACCTACTTCCTCTCCATTACAGATAACCTTTGCGGTTCTTCCAGGGTGAAGGAATGTCTTAGAATCCCTCTCGTAATCGAATTCAACATCCAGAGATGCTGCGATCACGTCAACGAGGCCCTTCAATGAATAGAAATCCTCGTCTTCACCGAAAACACCGATGCAGATCGTCTCACGCTCATCTGGATATTCAGTAAGAGGCAGACTCTTGGGAATGAACTTGTTGCCCATCTCATAGATGCGGCCTGTAAGGATTCCGTTCTTCTGGTTTCTTGCCATAGCCTTGATCATTTGGGGCGCAAGAGTCGTACGCATCAAAGAAAGATCAATGTTGATAGGATTCATGATCTTGATCGCGAATCTCTCGGGAGCATCCTCAGGAAGCTTTAAGAGGTCGAAATCAGAGGGCGAGAAGAATGAATAATGTACGCCTTCATTAGCGCCTGCTGCACAGAGATCTCTCTTGATCTTGAGCTCGGAACGCTGCTTCAGGTTATAACCGCCGGAAGTAACCTTCGCTGTCGGAATGAATGTAGGCGTAATGTGATCGTAGCCGTACATACGGATAACTTCTTCAGCAACATCCTGGTAAGACTCCATGTCAACACGGTATCCGGGAATGGCTATGGTAAGTTCATCACCGTTGAGCTCAGGTGCGAAGCTTAAGTTTGTAAGGATCCTTACGATATCCTCATCAGGAACCGTGATGCCCAATACGCCGTTAACCTGCTTAACGCTGACTGTGAGCTTTCTGGGCTCTATTGAATTGCCTGTATTAATATCGAAAGAAGTCTTTGAGACCTTACCGCAGCCCAATTCTTCGATGAGATGCAGAGCTCTCTTCATGGCCATAACGGTCGTGTACTCATCAACGCCCTTGGAGAATCTCATTGAAGAATCAGATACCTGACCCAGAGCCTTTGAGCTCTTGCGGATATTATCATGAGCAAACTTTGCTGCCTCGAACATTACGGCATTTGTTGAATCGAGGATCTCAGAGTTGAGGCCGCCCATGATTCCTGCCAAAGCGACAGGTTTCTTACCGTCGCAGATAACGAGGTTATCAGATGTAAGAGAGAATTCCTTCTCGTCGAGTGTCACGATCTTCTCGCCGTTCTCTGCACGACGGACGTGGATCTCACCGCCTTCAAGATAGTTAAAATCAAAAGCGTGCATCGGCTGGCCGAGCTCGTAAAGAACGTAGTTTGTAATATCAACCACGTTGGAGATTGCAGAGCAACCGACAAGTGCAAGACGGCGCTTCATCCAAAGAGGTGACTCACCGATGGTAACGTCAGAAACATAGTGTCCGATGTATCTCGGGCAGAGATCCGGAGCAGAAACTCTGATGTTGAAATCGATCGCAACATTGCTTTCCGTGTAATCAAGAGCAGGTTCCTTAATCTCCTTGCCGAGCACTGCTGCTACTTCCCTTGCGATACCGTAAATGGACTGGCAGTCAGGTCTGTTTGCAGTGATGGAAACGTCGAAAATATAATCATCAAGGCCAAGGATGGGCTTAACGTCTGCACCGGGAACAGAATCTTCAGGAAGAACCAGAAGTCCGTCGTAACCTGCGCCGGGGAACATGTCCTCAGTAACGCCGATCTCAACGCCGGAGCAGAGCATTCCGTATGAATCGTAACCTCTGAGTTTACCCTGGCCTATTGTCATAAGGCCTTCAACAGTCTTATGGTCTTTTGCGGTAGCATAAACCTGTGCGCCGATCAGAGCCAAAGGATACTTGCCGCCTGCAGCAACGTTATCAGCACCGCAGCAGATCTGGAGAACGCCGTTCTCGCCTGCATCTACGGTGCAAAGATGAAGGTGTGTGCCTTCGATTGCTTCGCATGTCTTAACTTCGCCGACAACGACCTTAGATATGTCCTTGCCTACTTCGTACTTTTCTTCTACTTCGAAGCCGCAGCTGAAGAGCTTGTTTTCGAGCTCATCAGGTGTGACATCAATATCTACGTAATCTTTAAGCCAACTTAATGGTACTAACATTGTTCTTGCCTCCTTTAACCTTAGTCATCGATCTGTTCAAGTACGCGGAGATCAGACTCAAACAGGAGCTTGATGTTGTTGATGCCGTACTTGAGCATAGCAATACGATCGATTCCGATACCGAAAGCCAGACCGCTGTATTTGTCGCTGTCGATTCCGCAGCCTTCAAGAACCTTCTTGTTTACTACGCCAGCACCGAGAACTTCGATCCAGCCTGTTCCCTTACAGAGCTTGCACCCCTTGCCGCCGCACTGGAAGCAGGAAACGTCAACCTCAACTGAAGGCTCTGTGAACGGGAAATAAGAAGGTCTCAAGCGTGTTCTTGTCTCTTCACCGAAGATCTTCTTAACGAATACGTCGAGCATTCCCTGAAGGTCGCAGAGTGTTATGCCTTCATCTACAACGAGTCCTTCCATCTGGGAGAACATCGGTGAGTGTGTAGCATCGTCGTCAGATCTGAAAACCTTACCGGGTGAGATGATCTTTATAGGCGGCTGCTGTGACTCCATTACGTGAACCTGGCCTGCAGAAGTCTGTGTTCTCAAAAGGAACTCAGGGCTTAAATAGAATGTATCCTGCATGTCACGTGAAGGATGGTCCTTAGGGATGTTAAGAGCCGTGAAGTTATAGTGATCTGTCTCGATCTCATTACCCTCATATACTGAGAAACCCATGGAACCGAAGATGTCCACGATCTGGTTTCTTACCTGTGTATTGGGATGGAGATAACCCTTCTTGAGTTTCTTTGAAGGTAGAGTAACATCGATAGTCTCTGATTCATATCTTGCCTTCTGCTCAGATTCCTTGAACTGTGCATCGAGGGCATCGAACTTCTCTGTTGCCCAGTTACGGATCTCATTGACCATCTTACCGTAGTCGGCCTTGAGTTCCTTCGGGATCTTACCCATCTCCTTCATGAGAGATCCGATCTTACCTTCCTTTGAATCCATGACACTCTTTCTATACTCGAAAACGCCCTTGGAACTCTTGATCTCGGTAAGGTCTGATTCGATCTTTGCTTTGATCTCTGATAACTTTGCGCTTAATTCACTAAGTTCAGCCATGTTTTCCTCCTTATTCTTTCCGCCTTTGCTTTTCCAAATAAAAAGCCCGCGGCAATTATCAATTGCCACGGGACGAATTCGCATTAATCTTGCACCTTCGCGGTACCACCCATGTTCGGGAAACCACTATAGTAACCCGCTCTTGTTTATGCGCTGTGATGCCGCGCCATGCATCCGCTTAATCAGCCTTAAAGCCGTTTTCGCCGGAACGCTCCGGTGTTGAAATTCATCTTTATGCCCTTCGGATCGTGCTTTCAGCCCAAGACACAACTCTCTGTTCCGGTCAACAATAAGACTACTTACGCACCTTCATTGCGTGTGCTTATTCTACATATACATCCTTAGAAAAGTCAAGCAACCCCTTATAAATCAAAGAACGGATTGTATTTTGCCTCGTCTTCGACCGTCGAACCCGGACCGTGTCCCGGATAGATTATGAGACCGGGATCAAAAGCACTGACGCGCTTTAAGGTTTCTGTCATCAGCTTCATCGATCCGCCGGGCATGTCAGTACGTCCGATCGAACCGCGGAAAACGGTATCTCCGGTAAAGAGAACATCTCCGCTCATCTGTTCAAAGAGATAGCAAACGCTTCCCATCGTGTGTCCGGGCGTCTCGAAAACCTTGATCTTAATATTGTCATCCTTGTAAATGTACATGCCGTCAAGACCGGACATGTTCTCATATTTGAAATCGTAAGTGATCTGCTGACCGTCCATATATGAACAATTCATATAAGCGTTGCCCAAAAGTTCCGCGTCTTTGCTGCTGAAGAACACCTGGGCATCGGGATAAAGATCCATCCATTCGCTAATGAACTTTATATGATCGTAATGACCGTGAGTCAGAAGAAAGCCCTTAACTTTACATTCACCTTTGGAAAGACCGGGAAGTTTGCAGTATTCTTCAGTTCTCTCCGGAGAAACGGAAGTATCAACGATAAAAACACCGGACGGGCCGGTGATTACGTACATGTTGGATTTGAGAGGTCCGTAAGGGACAGTTATCAGCCTGCGTTCCATTCGCGATAGTCGAGCGCACCGCTGTCGACAGCAGTAATGAGGATCTCCGCTGAAGCTATATTGGTAGCATAGGGGATCGTATTCTGATCGCAAACATCCAGGAGTTCAAAAGGATTGGACTCACCTACCTGGCGTCCGTCTCTCAAATAGATGACACAGTCGATGCCGTTGTATTCTGCTCTGGAAGCAAGCTGTTCAAAACCGCTGGAATAGTCAACGGAAAGACCGGACACATCAAGATCTGCAGCTGATTTAAGGAGCTTGGCAGTATTGTAAACTGAGATAAGCTGATGTTTCTCAAGCAAAGGCTTGTATGCAATGCAGAAATTGACCAATAATTCAGTCTTTCTGTTGTCAGCCATCAAAACGATCTTCATCCGAAATCTCCCATTAAAAACTAATAAACAGATTGTACAGTAAAATGTTTATTCAAGCAACTAGTCTTTGTTAGAAATAAACAATAAATTCACAAATTATCAACCGGCAGTAGCGTCAACATAAGGAAGATAGTCGCCGAATACGGGGTTTGGCGAATACAAAGGCTCAGATGAATCGAACTGCGCATTGAAGTATGCAGCCATGATCTTTTTAGCGATGACGACTGATGTCGAACCCCATTTACCCTTCTCAACAACGAGAGCCAAAGCTACTTCAGGATTCTCCTTCGGCGCATAACAGATGAACAGGCCGTTTGAATACTCCTTACGGGTATCCTCGAATCCCGTCTCTGCCGTACCGGTCTTACATACCATCTCTACAGGGAAGTCATCAAACTGGTTACCGGCACTCGATTCCCACCGGATACGACCGTTAGGATAATAAGTACCCGTAGCAACGCATCTCATCGCTCCTCTTACAGCTTCGATACTTTCTTCTGAAATACCGATATCAACGGACTCGGTCTGACCCTGATAGAGTATCGAGCCGTCACTTGCTACTACCCTGTCTACGACATAAGGCGTGCAGAGCTTATTTGTAGCGATGCCGCATGTATATCTGCAAAGCTGGAGAATCGTAAAGCAGTTATCAAACTGACCGATCGAAGCCTGGGCCGTATTGGACGGGAACCATGTCTTATCGTATACGGACTGTCTTGTAAGTCTCTTATTCTCTCTTGATGACATGACGCCTGAGATCTCACCCGGCAGGTCGACACCTGACTTAACACCCAGACCAAATCTATTTGCCATCGCGGAAATGTTGTCGATACCTGTCTGGATGCCTAAGATCATGAAATAGATGTTGCAGGACTGGGTCATCGCATCGTCAAGCGTAAGATCGCCGTGGCCGTTATCAGGATACTCGAGACATCTGAAGATCCATCCGTCAACGTCTAACGGACCGGGGCACCTGATGGTGTTCTCTTCAGGTGTGATGTCGCCGTTTTCGAGAGCTGCCAAAGCCGTACAGGGCTTGAATGTAGAACCCGGAGCGTACATTGACATGATCGCACGATTCCACAAAGGAAGGTCTCCTGCAGTGATTTCCTGATATTCATCGATACCGAGATAGTACTTAACCTGTTCCTGGGCCTGTTCGTCGCCGTAGTTTGCAAGGATAAAGTCATTCGGATCGTAGTTCGGGTATGAACCCATCGCGATGATTGCGCCCGTGTTGACGTTCATCATAACGAAAGCACCGGCGGACGCCGATTTATAACCCGTCTGGTTTACCTCGTCGTACTCTCTCTGCTCAAGGATGTACTGCTTAAGAGCCTGGGTTCCTACTTCCTGGATATGCGTATCTATTGTAAGGTGTACGGTCGCGCCTTCTTCAGGTTCAATGCCGTAACTGTTGGGAACAAACAGTCCTTCCTCACCGTTCATCGTCCAGATACTGTAAGGCGTGACACCGCTCTTGCCGTGCAGATAACGTTCCATCTGCGACTCGATACCGGATTTTCCTACAACGTCGTCACTCGTGTACCCGAATGGCGCAAGATCCTGATACGTAACGCTGGAAATCTTACCTACGTAACCGACAACGTGGCTGGAATAAAGGGCTTCCGAGGAATAGGTCCTCACATATTCCTTACCCGCAACAAGCCCCATGTAATGGTAATTCTGCTCTTCGATCTTCCTGATGAGCTCATCCGGAACGTCAGTTGCGATCTTAACAGGCGTACCCTTAATGAATGCCCAGTTATCTGTAAATATCTGATATCTTATCCTGATGATCCTGTACGCTTCTTCGATCGTATAATTGTTGTCGATGTTGAATTTCCGGCGCAGATAAAGGAAGAAAACGTTCGGATCGGTCTTAACGTAATCATCAGAGAACGTAACGATAACGCCCGATGAATAGTCCTTCAGATTAAAAAGATTGGAGTCAGTCTGCCAAAGCCTTATCTTGTCTTCGGACTTAACGAATCTGGCCTTGGGATCCAGTATGAAATACTGGTCGAGATCTGCAACATCAATGCAGTGATACTCATCGAAAAGATAGCTGAGCTCAAGGCAGAGCGCGTTAAGCTGGGCATCATCAAGATAAGCATTCGCTATCATGATGCTGTTATATTCGATACTTGAAGCAAGGAGCACTCCCCTGCTGTCATATATGTCGCCTCTCGGAGCCGGCTGTGAATACTGTCTTACAACACCCGATGAACTCTGTGACAACGTGTTCTGATAGTTGGAGAACTGAAGTCTCATCGTCATTACAAGGATCGCAACACCGAATGCCAGGAAGATAACGGCGAGAACCAGATATCTGTTGGTCAGGAACTGGATGATACGCCTGAAGAGCGAGCCAGCATCATTTTTGCCGCCACGTTCCGCGTTATGGTCAAATGCACCGTAATCGTCTATCAGATTCCCAGCCATGTGCCTTCACCCTGTTTCTCAATGATCTGATCCTTCTTGGACTTTCCTCTGAAGGATACAGGACCCAAAAATCTCAAAAAGAATATAAGCGGAATTGCTGCCAGAGTATTCAAAAGGAGCTGCGGGAGGAACGAATAGACCAAAGCCGTCAAAGGCTCATAGATGGTAGATGATGTTCCTGCCATAGAACTCCATCCGAATATTATGAGATATCCCCCAACTTTATAACAGAACGTTGTAAAGATAACCGCAACGATCGAAAAAGGAATATTTCTTCTCATTCTTCTTGTAAAAAAAGAAGCTCCGATGATGCCTGCCGAAAAGAGCGTAAAAACACCGATAAATGCCGTAACTCTTACTTCTCCGTCAAGTCCCAATACAGCCGGCGGTGAGAAAACGTCTCTTATCATTCCGCAGATAAATCCGACTATCGCACCGTCCCAGAAACCGTTGAAGTATCCTGCCAGAACAACGAAAACAAAAGTAATATCGGCAGTCTGTCCCAAAGCGGTAAACGCTTCCGGAAACGATACCTGCAAGGAAGTCAGCAAAATGATATAGACCGCATAAACGACTATCTTTCTGATCCTGGCATTTGTAGTGTCACTAACGATACGCATTGATATTCACCTGAAAGATCAACCAACGGGTACAGTTACATCAGTCTCCTCTGTCTCCTCGACATAAGGGATCATGATGAATACGTCTTCAAGCTTGCCGATCTGTGAATACGGCCTGATAGTAGCTGTAACTTCCAAAGGATTTGAATAATCCACTGACTCGATAACACCTATCGGAATACCTTCAGGGAACAAACCGCCGTCTCCTGAAGTAACGATCTCCATTCCCGGTTCAAGATGAACATCAGGATCGATGTCTTTAGCAAGGCAGAGACCCTGTCTCTTAAGTTCAGCGTCTCCTACTACCATAAACGTGACACCGTTTACTTCGTTAACCTTGCCTGCTACAGCAAAGCCTTCATGGAGCAGCGGAAGAACTCTGGATTCGGTCTCGGATGACTCGATTACACGTCCGACAAGATTCATCTCAACGTCGAGCACAGGATATGAATTACCCTCTGAAAGAGCAATTCCGTCTGCAGCACCGGCATTGAGTCTTATTGTTGAGAACCATTCGTCAGATTCTCTGGACAGGATAGAAGCACCGTAGATTACGTAGTTGCTGAATGTATCCTTGATATGAAGAGCATCTTTAAGCTCTTCGTAACGGAGAGCCGCCTCTTCACTCTGGGTAAGCTGGTATCTTAAGTCAGCGATCTGCTCTTTTAAAGCCTTGTTCTCTTCTCTGATAGCAATACCGTCAGTGATGGCTGACCAGAAGTCAGTCAGTGTATCACCGGCACTCTTTACCAGAGACTGCGCAGGAGTCGTTATAAGCTGTACCGGCTTAAGAAGATTCTTTATAGGACTTCCCGGAAGCATGCTCAATATAGCAAATGCCGCCAACACAAGCAAAACGATAAGTGCTATGAACCATTTGGACTTTAAAAGCTTTTTCAAGAATAGTCTCCTGACGTGTTAGGGATCAACCCTTCTTACCGCAGCAGTTCTTATACTTCTTGCCTGAACCGCAAGGGCACGGATCATTACGTCCGATCTTGTCGGAATGAGCCATATTAGCCTCACGGTATTCACGTGTAATGGCATTAATCTGCTCTTCTGTGAGAATGTCCTTCCAAGCCTTGATGGTAAAAAGCCAGTCAGCCTTTGCATCACGCATGTTGAAGTAAAGCTTCTCATAATCGATAACGAGCTTGAGCTCATAATTGTCGTCAATTGCATCAAGATCAATGTCATCGCCGTTTGTAAGGCTGGACTTAATGCCGTCGATAAAACCTACGAAAACATCCATTGCATCCTTAGGGAATTCAAGTTTTTTGGCAAGCTCTGCTGCTGTGCCGTTCAGGAACTCCTCATTGTTCGGATAAGCTCCAAGGATCTTCTCGTATGCTACCTTTTCGAGAGCATAGTAGCGGTTGATATATTCGATGTATTCCTGTCTGTTGGATGCGTCCTCTGACTTATCCATCCATGTCTTGTAATAACTCATTTTTTGTAATCCTCCAAAATCAATATTAGAGCTTTGCAGCTATAGCCTTGAGGAAATCCTCAGTATTTACGACCGTCTTGTCTTCCCTGTCGAGGAGGCTGTTGAGATCGCCCGTGATGATGCCTTCTTCAATAGTCTGGATAGAAGCCTTTTCGAGCTTGTCGGCAAATGCTTCGAGTTCAGGAAGCTTGTCGAGCTGTGCTCTCTTGCGGAGCGCGCCGGACCATGCGAAAAGCGTAGCCATCGGGTTTGTGGAAGTCTGCTCACCCTTGAGGTGTCTGTAATAATGACGTGTAACAGTACCGTGAGCTGCCTCATACTCGTAAACACCCTTAGGTGAAACGAGAACTGAAGTCATCATTGCGAGTGAACCGCATGCAGATGCGAGCATGTCACTCATAACGTCGCCGTCGTAGTTCTTGAGCGCCCATACGAATCCGCCTGAAGAACGCATAACTCTTGCAACAGCATCATCGATAAGCGTATAGAAATATGTGATTCCTGCTGCTTCGAACTTTTCCTTGTAGTCTCTGTCATACATTTCCTGGAAAATGTCCTTGAAGCGGTGGTCATAAGTCTTGGAAATAGTGTCCTTTGTAGCAAACCAGAGATCCTGCTTCGTATCCAGAGCGTACTGGAAGCAAGAACTGGCGAAAGCCTCAATGGACTTGTCTGTATTGTAGAGTCCCTCTACGATACCGTCGCCTGTGAACTCAAAGATCGTCTGGCTCTCTGTTCTTCCATCAGGATATGTGATAACAAGATTTGCTCTTGCAGGTCCCTCAACACGGTACTCCGTATCTCTGTAAACATCGCCGTAAGCATGTCTTGCGATAGTAATAGGCTTTTCCCAGCAGGATACGAACGGCTTGATGCCATTAACAAGGATAGGTGCTCTGAATACGGTACCGTCAAGGATAGCTCTGATCGTACCGTTAGGGCTCTTCCACATTGTGTGGAGGTTGTACTCGGTCATTCTCTGCGCATTAGGTGTGATCGTAGCGCACTTGACTGCAACGCCGAGCTCATTAGTCCTGTTAGCCGCATCGATCGTGACCTGGTCACCTGTCTCGTCTCTGTGCTTGAGTCCGAGATCGAAATATTCGGTCTTCAGATCAACGAAAGGCAAAATAACGATGTCCTTAATCTGCTTCCAGATTATTCTTGTCATCTCATCCCCGTCCATCTCAACAAGCGGGGTCTTCATCTGAATCTTAGCCATAAGATCTCCATTCTTATAAATAATACTAAAAGATTTTAAGTCATAAGACCCATAAAATCAAATCTGATATTGAGGAAAAAACAAATGAAAATGCACCTTATCAGGAGGCCGATTTTGCACAGGCTTTCACTAAAATGATCTCGAGCGAATATCTCTCGTCAATAAGGCCGTGTTTAAACTCGCTGTCAGAGTCAGAAGCAGCCAGATAAAGGCTGATAAGGTCCTTCATGCTGAAATTGTGGGATTGCATCACGAGTTTTTTTGCCCTGTAATCGTTCATTCCGGTACGCTCGACAAGAACTCCGGCATTTCCGGCCTCTTTGGCCATGATAAGCGCCTTTATGTGATTTACGATGGATACTCTGATCCTTGCCAGAGGCTCTTTATTTGCAATGAGTTTATCCAAAGTTCCGAGCGCAGTCTTTGCATTTCCGCTTCCGCACGCATCCATGATGTCGAAGATCTTACCGCTTAAGTCAGGCGGACAGCAGAGCTCTACGATATCCGGTGTGACCTCCGAATAGCCCTTGCCCTGACAATAAAGCGAGAGCTTGTTAACCTCATTTACAAGCTCCATCATGTTACCTGCACACCTTGAAGCCATTGAATTAGCAGCCTCAAACCCGATCTTCAGATTCTCTTTTGCAAATCTGCTGCTGATCCAACCTGTGAGCTCATCTTCTTCAAAACCGCTCATCGAAGCAACCGTGCCGTACTGCAGGAACGCCTTAAACGCCTTCTTACGGCTGTCGACAGTCTCCTCAAAGAAGACAACAACCGTAGAAGACGGAATATCTTTAAGTATAGCTTCGTCCTTCTCGGACAATTCCCTGTTCGGGAGCCCTGACTGCTTGATAACAACCAGTCTCTTAGGTGACATCCACGGCGGCATGGATATAAGCTCTTCCAGCTTACCAATGTCAAACTTATCACCAGTCCTGGTATCTATTACGGCATAGTCCATGTCTTCGGCACCTTCTCCGAGGCAAACCTTCTTTAACATGGACACAGCACCGTCGATCATGTAGTTTTCGGTGCCATATAAAAGCACAAGGCCCAAAGAATCAGACTCTTTACTGATCTTGGAAAGCATCTGACGGGAATTCAAAACTCCCTTGGGAAGCGCCTTTGCCTTTGCCACTTTAAGTTATGTCCCTCCGAACAACTCCGGATATCTGCTCTTGAACAGGATATCCGTATCAACGTCTTCGTCACAGCCGTCGATCCTTCCGATCGAACCTGTCTGCCACATTGTATAGTCGCCCTCATAAGAGGTCTCTTTTACATAATGTGCAAGCCATACATCATAACCTGCCGGTTCCCAGATTATCTCCAGGTAATACTTGCTGGAATAAAGGATCGTGCTGTATCCGTTCTCTTCCATAATACCCGCAAATTCGTAGAACAGGTTATTGATATCTATAATGCTCATCTGATATTTCTGGAAATGAGCCCAGCTCTCCCAGTCGAAAGCAACCGGAAGGTCAAGTTCTTTGCCGTTAAGGACTGCGAGCAATTCATCGCAATGTTCATGGAGCATCTCAATCGTGCTGTCTGTCGAATAGTAATAAACACCGATCAAAAGGCCCGCAGCCTTGGCATCAGCATAATATTCTTCAAACTTTCTGTCCACGCCAAGCTCGCCGTTGTTATAGATCATGGCTCTGAGCATAACGAAATCGCATCCTGCAGCTTTGACAGCTTCAAAATCGATATCACCCTGATATCTTGATACATCAATACCATGTGCGATGTCAGCTGCGGGATATCTGTCGATAAAATCGCTGTATGCAAGCGTTGTATGCTCGGAAGAGCCGCCTCCTCCGCCACCGCCGCTGCTGCTTGGTGTGTATACATTAACAGTCATGCTGCCCGTCTTCGAATTGCCTGCATCATCAGTAATAGTAAGCGAAAGCGCATAACTGCCGTCTTCAGACGTATCAACTTCGCCGTCGATCTGAAGGTCAACATTGCTGTCGCAGTCATCGATATAGCCGATATGTCTGTTGATATCAAACTCACTGCCGTTCTCAATACTTACACTCTCCGGAAGAGTAAGGAAGAACGGTGCAGTTGTATCTACTTCGGGCATATCCATATGAGGAATAGCCGGTGTAGGACTCGGTGTGGGTGTCGGAGTATTAGTCGGAGTCGGTGTAGCCTCAGGCTCCGTCTCCTCCGTAGTCTCAAATGTGTTGATGTCGTTGCCGTCGCGCATACCGTCCGTATTCTCAGTCTGTCCAGTAGTGCATCCCGTAAATGATGCAACCACAACAGATGCCACAAGCATGGCACCGGTCAGCGACCTTACTAACTTATTAACTTTACTATGCATAGTCTCCTATCTCCGGCTCCCCGCCGGACCTTTCCTATTTTTCCCATATATGTCCCATATACTCACCCGATTATAACAAACAAAGTCCGAAATCTAATGCACATATAGGGACAAAATTGGGCAAAGCTGTATTGGTAACTGCCTTGTATATTTGGGCAGTTATTCCAAGAGATAGCAGTATTGAGAATGCAGTATTGGTCTCTGCCGTGACTGTTTGGGCCGTCATTCCAGGAGATAATGGTTTATAAGTTCGTCAACAAGCTTTACGTCGAGTGGGAGCGTGCTGGTTTCCCAAGTTGTAATCAGGTTTTCGCCGTGGAATATTCCATTCTTCTCGTATGTATTAATCCTGAATACATTCTTTCTCGCATAATCAGGATCATCCAGCTTACCTAAATGCTCCCAATAATAGATTTTTCGCCTTTTAACATTCAGAGCCGTAAAATCCGGATGTATTTTCCCCATTCCCTTTAGAATTATCGGACATTCATATTTGTATGGAACATTGTGCTTTCCTAAAGCGTTTGCTATAAGGATTTCCGATTTCGATCTTACTCTCTCGTTCTTATCCGTATAGAACTCTGAATCTTCTTCCTCAAATCCTTTGCCAATATATGGCTTTGACAGCCATGAATAAACAAACTGCTCATCGGTATGCCAGATTGGGTCGATTAATTTTTGCCTTCCTTTACTAAGCGATTCATAGTAGTCTTCCGGCAATTGCTTTGCACCTGTCTTTAGCAACCAGTTAACATGTTTTAATTCAGCATCAATCCTCTTAACGATTCCTTTAAGATAATCATATGAAGCAATATCAGCAGCAACCTGACGTTTACTGGATTTCAGATACTGCTCCTCATTATTTCCAGGCACTCTTATATATATTTGGTCCTTATCCGAATACACTCTTATATGATATCGGGGCTGGCCTTTGTATTTAAGATTTCCAAGACGTTTGAGAGATTTTTGTTTAAGCTTTACCAACAGTTCCTTCCTGCTTTGTAACAATTGAATATATTCATTCATAGTATTCTCCTTCCGTAATACCTACTAAAATCTAAAATCTCGATTTAGTAGGTACAAAACAGCATTTATTTGACCTTAAAAACGTCGATGAACACCTACTAAACACCGAAAATGGATTTTAGTAGGTATCGAGATAGCGAAAACGAGTTGAAAACCAACAAGGAATTACCTACTAAAAATCAAAAATGGGTTTTAGTAGGTACTATTTGGGATTTTCGAGTACCATAAACACGAAAAACACACCTACCAAAATGCAAAATTATAATTTAGTAGGTATCCTCCCTCAAAACTCCATTACTACCGCCCCCTCTTCATCTGTTCTGAACACTTCGCAGCCGTAGGAATTGAGGCGGTCCAAGGTGGCCGGGGCCGGGTGGCCGTAGAAGTTGTGGGCGCCGACGGAGATGACGGCAGCATCGGGCGAGCAGGCTTCGATGAATTCCATGGAGGATGAGTATTTCGAGCCGTGATGGGCAACTTTAAGGATATCGCAGTCGGGATCTATGCCGGCTTCAAGTATCTCAGCCTCAGTAGACATTCCGATATCGCCGGTAAACAATATGCTTGTTTCATCTGAGTCCAATACGCGAAGCTTCAGTACGAGGCTGTTTTCATTGCCGCCGCCTAGATTTGAAGACGGATACAGCACATCGAAATAAACGCTTTCCGACAAATACACCCTGTCGCGTTCGTAAATGCCTTGAAGCTGTGACAAAAAGCATGAATTGTCAGACCCACTCAAGGATGTGGACAACAGAAACTCCTGAACGTCCTTGTCATAAGCATCCGGTAAAGGAACATATGAAGTAAGTATGGTACTGGTTCTTCCCTGATCGCAAAGTGCTGCTATTCCGCCGGCATGATCGACATCCCAGTGGCTCATGACACAGATATCTACCCGGTAAATGCCGTAATAATCGAGAAGATCACTTACAGTTGTACTGCCTTCATCATAAGTACCGGCATCGATCAGGCAGGTTTTGTCAGGAGTTATTATCAGGCAGCAGTCCCCCTGTCCGACATCGGCAAAAACAACCTGACATGTTGGTTTTCTTATCAGCGTGAACGCGTTAACACCAACGGCTACGGCCAAAACAAAGGCTGCAGGCTTCAGGAACAAGCGGCGCAGGACAGAAGGCGGAAGCATAAAAAGAAATACCGTTAACCCAAAAATCAGCAAGAGATAAGAGTTTAGATGTACCGGACTACCACCCATTTCACTAAGGGAACTGCCGATATTAACAATGCGCAAAAGCAGTTCAAGGCAGAGTTTCAAAGGCACGGAAAGATAACGGCTCCAAAAAGGCAGAAGATAACACAAAAGAACGCACGGAATAAAGAATGTACAGGCCGCACCCGCAATGAAGGAACCGGCAATTTGAATAAAAAGATGCTCAACGTCCGGTCTCATCGATATGTCAGACCAGAATGGGATCATGCCGAGCACTGCAGCAATGGGAACGCTAATGACAGAAGCCGTCTTCTCTCCCAAATGCAGCTTGATCAGGAATTCAGAAATCTTTCCGGAATATACCTTTATGGCGATGACAGCACAGAAACTCATCTGAAAACCTGAAGACAACGGGCAAAATGGATCAGCTGATATCATGATGACAGAAGCAAGACTTAAAGCAGAAAGCCATTCCCTGTCGGCAAAAAGGCAGATGCTCATTATCGCGGCCCTTGTAACCGAATCGCTCCATCCCGTAAGACAACCGATCAAAAGGCAGAATAACACCTGTACAATGAATGCGTTTTTGCGCTTAACCTTAAACACGTTGAGCGCCATCGGAATGCATGACATAAAACCGGCAAAATGCGTGCCGGATACAGCCAAAAGATGTGAACAGCAGGACATCTTGAAATCACGCTTAACATCAGAAGATATAAGGGATTTGTCCCCAAGGCAGACTGCTGCGGCAAGGGATTTGTCAGTATCATCGAAAAATGAAGTCACGGCATCAAAGGACTGCCGTCTCAGCTCATAGAAAAACCTCTGGACAGAACCGGTGATTTTAAGTGGAAAACCGGCTTTATCAATAAATTCATACCGTTCACAGGAAACAACATACAGAATGCCCTTTTTCCTTAAAGTTTTGCAATAATCAAACTCGCCCGGATTACCTGCCGAAGAAGGCTTTTTTAAATTTCCATATATAACCAAAGAATCACCGGGATAGAAAGATTCGTGATCGCAATAAAAGTTAGCATGTGCTAACGCTCCGCCTTCGAGTTTTACTGTAAGGTCCATTTCACCCGAGATATTGTAAGATGCCGATGTTACCGTACAAATATAACGATCCCGGGAATCAAAGGAAGCGTTAAGACGGGACCCGATATATAAACCGATATATACAAGCACGGAGCAAAACATTAATGCCACGGACAAAAACACCGGTTTATTGATTGAAACATGCTTCATTCCATGCACACAAAAGCCGATAATTATACAAGCCAAAACAACAGAAGGAATAAATGATGAAGAATAATAACAGCTAAAACTGCAGGCTATCATTAAAAATGCAGGCAGAACAAGCGGTCTCTTCTTAACCGCGCCAAGCAGATTACGGGCATCAGAACCATACGAACAAAGGCGCCTGCGCAATGAGGATCGGACACTCAGATACCCTTTATTCCTGTAAGTTTTGCCATAGTAGTCCTTCATGTTAAAATTCTAATGCGGACCCTTGTCGGTTTTCGTCTCATTATTTGGCCAAAACCGACAAAAAAGCCGACAAAACCGACAAGTTGAACACTTTGAACAGAGTTATAAACATGGCTATCAATTACGGAAAGATCAAATACTTTAAGACATGCGCAAATATCAAGGACCTCCCTGACGAGAAACTGCCGGAGATCGTACTGGCCGGAAGATCCAATGTCGGCAAGTCTTCACTTGTAAATGCTTTGGGCAATAATAGCAAGCTTGCAAGGGTATCACAGACACCGGGCAAGACGCAGCAGATCATATATTTCGACATGGACGGACAGGCTATACTTGCTGATCTTCCCGGATACGGTTATTCAAAGGCTTCAAAGGATAAATCAAGAGGTTTTTCGGAACTTTGTGATAATTATTTCAGGGTCAGAAAAGGAATTGACCTTGTTCTTTTACTCATTGATATAAGACATGAGCCGTCTAAAGACGATATTGGAATGCTGAACTATCTTAACAGTGCAAATCTTCCTTACTTTTTAGTATTCACCAAGTGTGACAAGCTCTCTGCGCAGCAGGTCAGAAAACAGCTGCAAATGATGTCAAAGAGTCTTGATTTTGCTGAAGATGCAAGGGTTTTCGCGGTTTCATCAAGTGAGACTAATCCTCAAAAATCAGGAATAAATGATTTAAAGCAGGCACTCTCTGATGAGGTATGCAAAGATTGAACAATCTTTCATTAACTTTTCGTGCATTTTTTTATCGTTCCGCACTTTGAATTGTTTTCCGACTTGGATATTATTTTAATAGAAAAATTTGAGGGGGACCACATCTGCCATGAGTGACTTATACGTCAATACAGGCTATAAGGAAACACAGTTGGCACCTTTCGGTCCCATTGGAATCATTGCTCATACTTCCAACAAAGAATTTGTAAGACAGGTATCTGAAGTACTTTCTCAAAAGAGAAAGCTCCACGCTCAGAGACCCGGTAACATTTACGCCAATAATCCCGGCTATGCCAGAGAAGATTACATAATCGACACCCAGCTCACCAGATTCCAGACCGGCGAGGGCAAATTCGGCATTGCAGAGAGCGTGAGAGGACACGATATCTTTGTTATCACGGACGTACTTGCAAGAAGTTTTGAGTATGACATTCTCGAAGGATCACACGTCATCTCCCCTGATGACCAGTATATGGACCTTTTGAGGATCATTTCTGTTCTTAAGGGCAAGGCTAAGAGGATCAATGTCATCATGCCCTTCGTTTACGAAGGCAGACGCGAAAAGCTGGATTCACACAGAGAATCCTACGATTGCGCAGATATGCTCAAGAAGCTCTATAAGCTCGGAGTATCCAACCTCATCATCTTCGATCCGCACGATGCGAGAATCGAGAATGCGGTTCCTCTTATGTCAATCGAGTTCCCCCGTTGCCAGTTCAAGATAACTTCATCTCTTTTGAACCGTTTCGGAACGATCAAGATGGACAAAGACCATACGCTCGTAGTTAGCCCGGATGAGACCGGAATATCACGGGCTATTTTTTACTCTTCCCACCTTAACCTCCCTTTGGGTGTTTTCTACCGCCACCGCGACTACACGGTCAAGGTCAACGGTGAGCATCCCATCAGAGAATTTAAGTTCCTGGGAGAAGACGTTGAGGGCAAGGACATCCTTCTCATCGACGACATGATCAATTCAGGCAACACAATGCTCAGAACAGCAAAACAGCTCAAGGATAAAGGCGCTAAAGACATTTACTGCCTGGCTCCTTTCGGACTTTTTACTGACGGACTTGAAGTTTTCGATAAGGCATACGAAGAAGGAACCATTAAGTGCATCTGCACTACTAACCTTATCTATTCACCCGCAGAGCTCAAGTCACGCGAATGGTATCTTGAGGCCAATATGGTCCCTTATGTTGCCAGAATCATTGACGCACTTAATTCAGACGAATCCGTCTACGACCTTATCAACTCGACTGCAAGATTGAGAGACCTTGCAAGCCAGATAAGGATCGAAGAGGTTTTTGATGAATTTGATATACCAGAAAACCAATAATGGCATGAAAGGCAGGCTGCAATTATGACATCAGCATCTGACGAGAAAGCTTATTCCCGCTACGACCAATACGGCGACAACCCAATGGCGCCGGTAGGACCTATCGGTCTTATTGCGTTACGAGGAAGTGAAGATTTTACCGAGAAGGTAAACTTCTATCTCAACAAGAGGCGTTCCGAATACCAGAAGGAACAGATCGTCAATACTTACCCGGGATTCTTCAGAGAGGATTACACGATTCCCGTTGAGAACGCAAGATTCTCATCAGGAGAAGGTAAAGCCGTAGTAAAGAATACCGTAAGAGGCCATGACCTCTATCTCATCAGCGATATCATGAACTGCTCCTGCACATATAAGATGTTCGGAACAGACAACCGCATGAGCCCTGACGATCACTATCAGGATCTTAAGCGTGTCATTCTCGCTTGCTCCGGTAAATCGAGAAGAATCAATGTCATAATGCCTTTCCTTTACGAGAGCCGTCAGCACAAGAGAAATGCCAGAGAGTCTTTGGACTGCGCTTTTGCACTTGAAGAACTCTACGATCTCGGCGTAGCAAACATCATCACTTTCGATGCTCACGACGAGAGAGTTGCTAACGCTATTCCTCTTGCAGGCTTCGAGAGCCTCCCTACCACATATCAGATCATCAAGGAAATGTACCGTCAGGTACCTGACCTCTCATTCTCTTCCGGTAAGTTCATGATCATCTCACCTGATGAAGGCGGTATCGGCAGAGCAATGTACTACGCTTCCATCCTGGGTGTTCCTCTCGGAACATTCTATAAGAGAAGAGACTATACAACAGTTGTTAACGGCAGAAACCCGATCATTGCACACGAGTTCCTCGGTGATTCCGTTGAAGGCATGGATATCCTCATCGTTGACGACATGATCTCATCAGGCGATTCCATGATCGATATCGCACGCGAGATGAAGGACCGCGGTGCACGCAAGGTATTCTGCGCCGTTACTTTCGGTCTCTTCACAGAAGGCATCGACCACTTCAACAAGGCATACGAAGAAGGCATCATCAACAAGGTATTTGCTACAAACCTCATCTACAGAAGACCTGAACTCCTTCAGGCTCCCTGGTTTGCAGACGTTAACCTCTGCAAGTTCGTCGCACTCCTCATCGATGCCATCAACCACGATGCTTCGCTTTCAAGCCTTATCAATCCTACTGAGAAGATCAAGCGTCTCCTCAAGGAAAAAGAAGGTATCGGCTGATAATGGCAAACACCGGCAGATCACGTTCATCAGGTTCTTCAAGGAGCTCGAAAAGCAGCACCTCGAAGAAGTCTGCCCGCTCTACACGTTCTTCCGGTTCACGCAGCACTTCAAGGAAGACAACAGCACCTGTTCAATCTGAATCAGGTGCTTCTTCCATTTTCTCTAAATTTGCATCTTCAAAAGCGGCAATGCCCGTTATCTTCATTGCCGCATCACTTCTTATCGTAGGTATCGACCTTCTCATCAGCTGGAACAGCTATGAGACTTTCTTTAAGATCTTAGGTGTCGAAGTCCTGCTCGCAGTTGTCGTTTGGGTAATCCTGACACTGGTTTATTCAGGCAAGAATAAAAAAGGCGTTGACAGCATTTCCTCTGAAGACGAGGTATAAGCCGTGACTCTTGACGGCATCACTTGTCAGCTTCTCGCAAACGAACTCAATAAAGAGCTCGAAGGAAAGCGTGTAGATAAGATCTACATGCCTGACAAGCATACTGTCATTCTCCACGTAAGATTTACGGGCGGATACCAGAAACTCCTGATATCAATAGATCCTGGCGCTCCGAGGATCTGCTTTGCAGAAAACACTCTGGACAATCCTTCCATTCCTCCCTCATTCTGCATGCTGCTCCGCAAATACCTTGCGGGATCCAGGATCGAGAGCGTTACCAATCCCGGTTACGAGAGAATTATTGAGATCACCGTCAGCAAATATGACGAGTTAAAAGACAGGAAGACTTATACCCTTATCGTTGAATTAATGGGACGTTTTTCAAATCTTGTCCTCATAAACGAGAACGGCAGGATCCTTGATTCGGCTATCCACGTTGATTTCTCGGTATCACGAGTCAGAGAAGTCATGCCTGCGCGCGTTTACGAATATCCGCCGTCACAGGATAAGTACAAGCCTGAAAAAGCATTGGAGATTGCCAGATCCGGCGAGATTCCGTTCATGGAATCCGAGTTACAGCGCCCGGTCGCCAAGGCTCTCGTAGGTTCAATATTAGGCCTGTCCCCTGTTCTTGCCGCATATATCACCGATAAGTCCGACATCGACGACCGGAAGACTCTTCAGATGCTCACTGACGGCGAAAAGACAAGACTTATCAATGCTATAAAGGATTTCCTTACTTCCATAACAGAAGGAACATATACGCCTTACTTGTTCTACGGCGAAGACGGAGAGCCTGAAGATGCATCCATTGTTGAACTCAAGGGTTATGCGAAAGCAAAGCCGGTCTCTTCAATATCAGAAGCGATCGACATATGCTACCTTGCAAGAGATTCAAAGCTCGTGCTCGATAAAGGCCGTGACAGATTAAGCCAGATAATAGGAAGCGCTCTTGCAAGAGTAATAAAGAAGCGCGAGATCCACGAGCAGGACCTTGAGGAAGGCCAAAAAGCTGATGCTCTCAAGCATTCAGGCGACCTTATCCTCACCTACAAATACATGGTAAAACAGGGTTCTTCAAGTGTTACCCTCATTGATTATGCAAGTGAATCACAAAGCGAGATCACGATCCCGCTTAATCCGACTCTCGATGCTTCAGGCAACGCCCAGGAATACTATAAGAGATTCCATAAGGCGAAGCGTAAGATGGAACTTGCAGAAACCTATCTTAAAGAAGACGAGCTTGCGGCACAGTATCTCCGCTCATTAAGCGCAGCCGTTACTGCCGCTTCAAGCGTTGAAGATCTTGACGCGATAAACGAAGAGATCCGTGCCGAGATCTCCGGTGACTCAGGTTTTCGAAAAAGCTCAGCTTCAGCAAAGAACAGCAACACAAACAAAGGCGATCCGAACAAGATGGTCGGAGTTGCTAAGTCCGGAAAAGCTTCTTCGCGCGCTTTAAGAGAAGCCGCCAAGAGAGCCAACATGAACAAGGGCAATAAGGATAAGAGCAAGGAAAGAGCTCTTCCCTGCAGACGATACATGACTTCCGACGGTTATGAGATACTCGCAGGAAGAAACAACATCCAGAACGAGCAGCTCACCTTCCACACCGCGTCAAGACGCGACTGGTGGTTCCATGTAAAAGGGCTTCCCGGAACACACGTTATCCTTAAGACTAAACCCAACGAGGAAATGCCTTCAGATAATGCCGTACTTGAGGCCGCAAGTCTTGCCGCATTCTTCTCAAAGGCGATAATCCTTGAAGAACATATGACATCTGAAGATTCAAAGCCCGGCCAGCTCAAGGCAGAAGTCGACTACTGCCCTGTCTCACATGTAAAAAAGATTCCGGGAGCTAAGCCCGGAATGGTAATCTACGAAGGTTATTATTCGGTTTTGGTCGAAGCTAAGGAACCGTCTTCAAAAGATTTATAAATCTTATCCCTGAACTTGGATTCCTCTAATGAGAATATACATCCGCAGAATTTCTGTCTGTAAAGACCGATCTCTCTTGCCATGTCCTGACCCTGTCTGAAGCCCGGCCGGAAATCAATATACTCGAAATCAATGCCGTATTTGGAAGCCTTCTCCTCACTGATCCGGGCTATTTTATCGTGCTGCTGGTAAGGGCTTACAAGAAGCGTCGTACAGAAAGTATCATATCCGTTTTCAGAAGCGAACTTTGCGACGTGATCCATTCTTATGTCATAGCACATCTCGCATCTTGAAGAAAATTCATTTAAATATTCTTTGGAAAGCCAGTAGTCCTGCATACACTCAGTTCCTTCGGAAATGAGCTTGATCTTAAAGTGCTCACAAGCCTTCTCAAGATTTACGTGGCGGCGGTCAAATTCAAACTGCGGCTGGATATTGGGGTTATACCAATAACAGTCAAGATCGCGTCCGCCGGAAGTCAGGAGATCCAACGGATACATGGCACAGGGGCCGCAGCAGGCATGGAGAAGCATTCTTCCCATCAGCCGTTCTCACCGTCCTTGTTGGAATTCTGCCAATCTTCTATTGAGATATTCTCATAGCGCGGAGGCGCAACTTCAGTACTCTTCATGCCGGCAATAAAAGACGGCGGAGGCGTGAGTCCCAAATGTTCGAAAGCTCTTAAAGTAAGCATTCTTCCTCTGGGTGTCTTATGAAGGAATCCGTTCTGCAAAAGGAACGGCTCGTAAACATCTTCAATGGTAACGGGATCTTCACCTGTGCAGGCAGCAAGTGTCTCAAGACCTACCGGGCCGCCCTTAAAGATATCAGCGATCGAAGTAAGGAGTCTTCTGTCTACAGCATCAAGACCGATACCGTCGATGTCAAGCGCATTAAGACCGTAATCAGAAACTTCCTTATCAATGATGTCCTTATCAAGATATGAAGCAAAGTCTCTCATGCGCTTCAAAAGTCTGATGGCGATTCTCGGCGTGCCTCTTGATCTGGATGCAATGTTGCGTAAGCCTTCCTCATTGATGGCGATGCCGAGAAGTCCGGCATCACGCTCAAGGATCTGCATGAGATCTTCCGTCTCATATAATTCGAGGCGGTGGATCATGCCGAATCTGTCTCTTAAAGGTGCAGAGAGCATACCGGCTCTCGTGGTGGCGCCAACCAAAGTAAAGTGCGGAAGATCAAGTCTGACTGATCTTGCGGCAGGGCCCTTGCCGATCATTAGATCCAAACAGTAATCTTCCATCGCAGGATAAAGAACTTCTTCAACGCTCTTGTTGAGTCTGTGTATCTCATCGATGAAGAGAACTTCATTCTCATTGAGATTGGTAAGGAGAGCTGCAAGGTCGCCTGCCTTCTCGATGGAAGGACCTGTGGTGATGTGCATCGCAACGCCCATCTCGGATGCGATGATGCCTGCAAGAGTAGTCTTACCTAATCCCGGAGGACCATATAAAAGAACATGGTCGAGTGCTTCACCGCGCTTCTTGGCTGCATCGATAAAGATCTTGAGATTGTTCTTTACCTTTGTCTGACCGGAATACTCATCGAAAGTAACAGGCCTTAACGCCTTCTCTTCCGTATCACCCGGCTGTCTGAGCCTGCCTAATACGCGCTCTTCCTCGTTTTCCTGTTCGTTAAAATTCATCATGTATGTTTATTCCCTTATGAGAACTTTTTACCTGCAGCAACCTTCAAAGACTTGCGGATAAGGTCTTCGAGTCCGATGCCGTCTTCGTATGCGGATGCAACTGCATCGGCTGCTTCTTGGTCTTTATATCCTAACACAAGGAGAGCTCCGACAGCATCCTGCATGACACCTGAATCACCCTTGACCGAAGCGTTCGCACCGCTTGGTACAACTGTTGCCGTGGATGCGGCTCCGAGCTGGGATTTAAGCTTGTCCTTAAGTTCGACGATGATCTTCTCTGCACTCTTCTTGCCAAGTCCTTTAACGCTTGTAAGGAGAGCAACATTACCGCTCATTACTGCTGCAGCAATCTGCTCGGCAGATAATGAAGCGCATATTGTGTGTGCAACCTTGGGACCGACACCGCTTACCGTGATGAGCTTTAAGAACATCTCCTTCTGGTCTCTTGATACGAATCCGTAAAGTGAGATGTCATCTTCTTTAACGCTCTGATAAAGCCAGACCGTAACTTCGTCACCGATGCCTCCGATCTCTGCCGAGATGCCGAGAGGGCAGTTAACGAGATATCCAATTCCGTTATTCTCAATTACTATCTGCTGGTCGTTGCGGTCAGCGATAATGCCTTTGATATATGCGTACATTCAAGTGTCTCCTTATGCTCAATAAGAGTATTGTATCAATAAATCAGATAAATCCTTCGTTGCGCTTTTGATATCCGTACCTTCCGTACTGGTAACCTGCAACAGCCTTGCCTGCAAAAGCAAGACCGGTATTTGCCAGTGTGATCGCAAGGGCAAGCGCATCTGCAGCATCGTCAGGCTTTGGGATCTCTTTAAGGCCAAGGATAGACTTTGTCATTAGCTGGACCTGCTTCTTCTCAGCCTTACCATAACCCGTAATGGCGAGCTTTACCTGTCCTGGCGTAAACTCGAAAACCTCTACTCCTGCTCTTCCCGCTTCAACAAGCACAGCACCCCTGGCCTGTGCCGTACCGATTACAGTCGTATGGTTATGTCCCATGAAAAGTTCTTCGACTGACATATAATCGGGCTTGTACTGCTCTAACAGAAAACGCATCTTGTCATTGATCGCAAGAAGTCTTAACGGGAAATCAGTCTTTGCTTTGGTCTCTATAACGCCGTAATCGACCACTTCAAACTTGGATCCGACTTTATCGATGATGCCGTAACCCGTGATGGCATAGCCGGGGTCGATACCGATTATTCTTTTCTTAACGGGTTCGTTAGCCATAGTACTCCTGTACAGATATAAACATTTGTTCGTATTATACCGCAACAGCGGATCAAATCAAGTGATTACACCTAATATGGCAGGCTTCTTCTCAGGCGGATTGGGACCTATCTCATAAGCATCAAGGATAAGTTCCATAGCATCGTAAAGTTTATCTTCAGGAAGCTCACTGTCTTCGCCTGTATAAAGGGCACAGAGCGAATCGCCTCTTTCGACTCTGTCACCAACCTTTACGAAAAATCCTATTCCGGCGCCGTAATCGATCTTATCTGTTTTCGCGAGGCGTCCTGCTCCCAAAAGAACGGATGCCTGTCCGATAAGATCTGTCCTGATGCTTTGTACATAGCCCGCATCAGGTGAATTTACGTGCATGCAGTCGAAAGGCTTTGAAACATAAACGGGAGCACCAGCCTCATTAAGCTTGCCGCCCTGTGATTCGATAAGCTGCTTATATTTCTCATAGCATGTTCCGTCAGAAAGCCTTGCGCGGATCTCACTTTTAAGGACATCTTCACTCATGCCGGCATCTTTTTGGGCTATCTTTATTAGATGGTAAGCAAGCTCGGTGACTACTTCGATAACGTCAGGTTCGCCCTTACCGGTCACTGTATTGAAGACTTCCTGCATCTCAAGGACATTTCCGCAGAATCTTCCCAAAGGCTCATCCATATTGGTAATAACCGCAACCACCTGACGTCCCGCAAGCTTGCCGATCTTGATCATCGCATCAGCAAGTTCTCTGGCCATGTCCAAATCCTTCATGAAAGCACCGGATCCGCAGGTAACGTCTAAGACGATTCCCTGGGCACCAGCTGCGATCTTCTTGCTCATAATGCTGGATGCGATAAGAGGAATGGAATCAACCGTTCCCGTAACGTCACGCAATGCATAAAGGATCTTATCTGCAGGCGCGAGATCAGGCGTCTGGCCTGAAATGACCATACCCGTCTTAATAACATACATATGGAAATCTTTGGTATCCACTTCGACATTAAAGCCTTCAATGGATTCGAACTTATCGACCGTTCCGCCCGTAAAGCCCAAACCTCTGCCGCTGAGCTTAACAACTTCAACACCGAACGATGCGATCAAAGGCAAAAGGATAGGCGTGATCTTATCTCCTACGCCGCCTGTACTGTGCTTATCTACGGATACGCCTTCGATATAAGGAAGTGTAAGCTGTTTGCCTGATGCGGCCATCTCAAGCGTCAGGGTCGTCATCTCATGCTCATCCATGCCGTTTAAGACGATTGCCATAAGAAGCGCCGAAGTCTGATAATCCGGAATGCTTCCGTCCGTAACGCCCTGAACGAAGTACTTAATCTGTTCATCTGTCAGGCTATGCTTGTCTCTCTTGGCGATTATGATATCCCGCATATTCATGGAAGATCACCTCCGGTAAAGGTCCTCAATAAAGATATTATAATCTAATAAGTGCAAAATACTCTTTTGTGCTAAACTAATTCAAGCAAAAACCTGATATGGAGGCTGTAAATGGCCGATAATACGAACACAACATCAACATCTTCAACACTTTCCGTAGTCCTCATCGGATGCGGAAGAGTTGCAGAAAAGCATTTAAAGGCAATTTCCAAGCTTAAGGGCTTAGAGCTCAAGGCCGTAGTGGATGTTAATCCCGATTCGGCGAAAAGACTTCTTGGTTCCATAAAAGGTTTTGCGAACGTTAAGACATTTACCGACTACAAGGCTGCAATCGATGAGATCAAGCCTTCGATCGTATCAGTTACGGTTCCTTCCGGTCTTCACTTCCAGATTGCCAAATACGCAATGGAACACGGATCGAACCTCCTTCTCGAAAAGCCCATGACAATGTCTGTCTCTGAAGCCCGTGAGATTTTCGAGCTATCCAAAAAGACAGGACTTAAGATTGCCATGGGACACATCTACCGTTATCTCCCAATCGTCGGCCTCGTAAGACAGGATATCGCTGAGGGCAAATACGGCAAGGTAACACACGGCAGCATCTATGTGCGCTGGGGACACGGCGAAGATTACTATTCAAGCGCTGCATGGCGCGGAACATGGAAGAGTGACGGCGGCGCCCTGATGAACCAGACGATCCACGCGATTGATCTTCTCGTATGGCTCATGGGTTCCGAACCCGAAGAAGCTTCCGCCATGATCGCACAGCGCATCAGGAACATAGAAGCAGAAGATCTCGGCATGGCCGTACTAAGACTCGAAAACGGTGCGCTTGCACAAATCGAAGGTACTACTGCAACAATTCCTTCAAAGCACTCGGCTGAGTTCACAGTATTCTGTGAGAACGGACAGCTCTCGATGGGACTTGAATCAGGCAAGCCTCATCTTAACCTCGTTACCGTTAAGCCTGACGGAAAGATAAAGAAACTTAACGGCTACTATATCCGCAAGCAGTTCAAGGAAGGCGGAATGTTTTCATACAAATGCGCACTAAATCCGCACCTCGGAATTTATAATGACCTTTATGAATCCATTACGACCGGCAAGGATCCTATAGCTGATGCATACTCAGGATTCTCATCCGTCGATACCCTCCTTGGAATTTACAAGTCCGCTAAGGAAGGAAAGCCCGTAGCTCTTCCCCTGTCAGACGACTTTAATTCTGTCGACATGACCGGCTTCTTTAAGTAATAAGAAAAATTTTTTCGATTTAAAGTAAAACACGTGAAAATAAGTGTTGACTTGTAAATACCTAATGGCTATAATAACTCACGTTGCTTAACGCACCTCTAGCTCAGATGGTAGAGCAACTGACTCTTAATCAGTGGGCCCAGGGTTCGAGTCCCTGGAGGTGCACCAACAAAAAGAAGGATGTCCTAAGTGACATCCTTTTTGTTTTTAATACTTTAAACTATTTCATTTTTTTAGACTGCAGCATTTTATAAGTGCACAAATTATAAAATCTGTGTTATCCCGATAAGGTATTTCCTGAATCATTACTTGTTTTCGAAGATATAGGAAACAAAACAGGAAAAATCGCGCTGTTTTGCCTAAATGCTTTCCTTTTTTCTCGAATTCAGGTAACTACTTAGGAAAACTACCCCTAAACAAACAAAATTAAAACGGAGTGCCCCATCTGAGACACCCCGTCGTTAATATCCGTAAATTTTTTATTCCTCTTCCAGGAATTCCTTGAATTCGTCATAGGTCTCAGAAGCGGATAAAACCTTAACAGTTTTCTTCTCGATCGGAACCTCATCAGGTATAGCAGGTTTCTGCGCTTCCTCAGGCTTCTTCTCTTCTGCCTTGGGAGCCTCTTCAACCTTAGACGGCTCTTCTTTCTTATCAGCCTCTGCCTTAGGCACCTCTGCTTTAGGAGCATCTTCCGTCTTTGCTGCTTCTTCTTTCTTTTCTTCAACGGGTTGCATAAGCTTGGCAGCCATTTCTTCAGCAGCTTTCTTGATCTCCTCTTCTTCCTTTGCTGCAGCTTCCTTGGCAGCCTTTTCCCGGGCTTCCTTCTCTTTAGCAGCCTTTTCCCTTGATTCCTCGAGAAGTCTCTGCTGGAGCTGGCGGCGTTCTTCGCGCGCTTTGTTCTTAGCATCCTCTTCGGCCTTCTGTGCTTCAGCTTTCTTCATCTCATCTTCGAGCTGCTTCTTAAGCTTCTCATCGTTAAGCTGAGCAATGTGTGAAGCCTTAAGGTCACCGATGGACTCAGGTGCCTGTACAGCCTTATTCATGATTGCATCCATCTTAGCGCGGCTTGCAGCCTTTGAACGCTCTTCATCCTCGGCAACCTTATCACCGAGAGACTGAAGATTTGAAAGTTCTTCAGCTGATACACCGGGAGCTGCAGCCTTAATAACAGGCTGAAGTGTGACAGTCTTAATCTCAACATCTCCGACTTCAGAAATGCTGAAGTCTGAAGCTGCTTCCTGAATCTTCTTGATATCAGGAATTTCCACGCCCGGTAGAATCTCGTACTTTTTTTCTTCTCTCATAATACCCCTCATCCTTTAAGTGATAACACTAGTTCAATAGCTCCTATAATGCAAAGCACAATGCCTATAGCAAGCATGATAATCGAGATCTTGCTGATCTTCGAAGGTTCTTTAGGCTGAACCTCCGGTTCCATCTTATCAGCAGCAACAGTCTCAGGCGCTTTTTCAGGTTCCGGTTCAGGCTGCGTTACGGCAGGCTCCTCGCCGGCACACTTTGAAATGATCTCATGCGCCTTAATAATCTCAGGCTTGATAGCCATAGATAAATCTTTAAACGTCTCAGAAGATGAAGCAAACTTGGATGCTTCACTCTCAAGCGTAGCCGGATCGGGTGCTTTGGTCCCCTCAAAATACATAACTCCAAAGCTTGCATCGTCACTGGCATTACTTGAACCTACGATATATTTCTGCACAGTCTCAAGAACTGATTTCTCGCCTTCTTCCCGGCCTTCTGCAAATGTCTCAGCCATTTTTGCAACAACAGGCTTTACAAGACCCGCTTCCTCGTTATATACGCTGTCCTGGACGCCGTCAGTCATTAACGCGATCGCATGAACATCGTCAACAGTGGTCTTAAGAAGACGCATATAGTTATCGGCATGAGCGGCAGTAACAAAATATGTCTTGCCGTCCTTGTCGTTCTGCGGCATTGATATAGGGCTTACACCGGAAGGAGATACTCTTACGATCAGACCGTCACCGATGTGTCCGATCATCATTCTTCTGTCCTTTACGGCAACGAAAAGCAATGTGCATGACAGTCTGTCGATAACGTCGATCGTGCGCTCTTCCATGATATCAGCGAATGCCACACGGAGTTTTGCCATGAGATAACCTCTTACGGCAGCCTCCCTGTTCTCGCTGTATAACGCATCGAAATGATCGCACAAGGTATCCGTGATAACGTGCACGGCACAATCAGAGCCGAATCTAGCATCCGTATACTGCTTACCGCCGGCGCCGTCAGCAATGCAGACGACAGAAACACCATTCCTGGCAACAGCATAAGACGCGTCCTCACAAGGAGTACCGCGGTTAACATGTTTATTGCCGATCGTCGTGATTGCACCGACAGTAATTCCCTTATACATTATTCATCCTCATTAATGAACTTCATGAAATCATCTAATTCAACAGCCTTACCCTGAGGCTCAGTATTAATGTTGTAAAGCGCATCATCTTTCATACCGGAAGATACGATCGATGAAGATGAAGAGCCAAGGAATTCGAAAAGCTTACCAAAGTCAGCTGAGTTAACTGAAATAGGCTCTGAACGCTTGCAGGAAAGTCTCTTTAAGATATCAAAGTCAACTCCGTTACCGACACCGATATTGAATACAACAAGCTTATCTTCACGTTCAAGTTCGTTGCATGCTTCAATGGCACGTTCCATATTCTGCATGGCATTAGGACCCTGAGGTGCGCCGTCAGTAATGACTACAAGCCAAGGCTGGAAATACTTGATTCCCATCTCCTTGTAACCTTCCTTACGTGCATTGAGAAGCTCTAATGCAGTAAGAACGCCTTCGCCGATAGGTGTAAGAGTTGTGGATGCCGTAATCTCAGGAAGTCCCTTTTCCTTTGAAATCTTACCGAAAGGCATTACGATGTCTACCTTGGAACCAAAAGTAATGATTGCAATATCAGTAGAATTTCTTGTATCATCATTGTTCTTGATTGATGCAACAAAGTTTTGAAGACCAATGTTGAGCTGTCTGATAGGATTACCCATCATGGATCCTGAAGTATCAAGTGCAAAACAAATTGGAAGTCTTCTTCTCGTACTTGTTCCAAAATCCGAACTAGAAAAATTATCCGCCATAAATTTCCTCCGAGTTTTCGAGAGTATAGATATCTATAAAATTATAACAAACATTCCTACAACTTGTATAATGCCGTTGCAATGTATTAGTTATATTGAGCTCGCGCGAATAATCAGAAAAGTCCGAAAAACTTTTTCTTCTTTGCAGGTTCTTCCTGACTTACGGAAGGCGCCGGAGCGCTATTGGTCGGAGTAGCAGCAAAAGATGCACTTGGAGCCGCTGTTTCCTCATCGTCAAATCTCACCGGTCTGTAGCTGTCGCTGCCACCGACATTAGATGAGACATATCTGCCTGAAGGAACATTTCCAAAAGATTTTTTCTCAATCTGCGCTTTGGCTGCTATATTTTCTTCTCTGGCTTTCTTGGCATCGAGCTTAGCTTGGAGCTTAGCTCTTACTTCTTCTACGTTGACAGATGCCTGCTTATAGTTTTCGCAAGGGAAAAGCTTATAAGCTTCAGGATCATCGTAAACGAAGTTCTCAAGATTATTCATGTATTCCTGAACGGCTGCGCGCCAGCATACTGCTTCATATGACTTTCCTTCACGGAATGTCTTATAGAGCATGACGCGGAGATTCTCAGGGAGGTATTCCCAGATGTGATCGTAACCGCCGAGCGGGATATGTTCTTTATCAGAATTATCGAGTGTATAAGGGAAGTTGTGATTTAGGATTTCTTCTCTTAAAGTCTCGGCACCCTTTCTGGTCGCATAAGGATGAAGTCCGCAGAAAAGGATCGAGAATACAAGCATTGCGATTGAATAGTCTTCATCTTCCAATGTTCTTACGAATCCGGAAAAGTCTTTGCCCCAGAGCTTGGGATCAGTGAAATCTTCCGTACCTACAGGGCAAGGAAGGTTGCCAACCTGTACACTGTCCATATCGATGAGATACTGTGTGGACGAAGTATAGATCAAAGCATTCTTAAGCTGTATGTCGCCGGCAACGATATCATGCATATGAAGATAGAGATACTTGCCGATAAGTGACAGGAGCGTCTCTACTACATCAAGTCTTGTCCAGTCAGGATACTGTTCAAGGATCGCATCAGGACCGTCGAAAACATTGCTGAGCGTTGTACCCTTACCAACGAACATCGTATAACCGACCGGTACACCGCGGAAATAAAGCAGATGTTGAGGAGTACAGAAACTTGAAGAAGTAATGCCGAGTTCCGTAAGCTTCTTAAGCTTAGCCCATCTCAAAGGAGTGATGACACCCTTGTGATAGATCTTGGCAACATACTTGGGGTTGTTCGTTGTAAATACCATACCTTCAGCGCCGCCGCTCAGCCTCTTTTCGAGAATGAACTTGTCACCTTCGGTGGAAATAACCATATCATCGATACTCGCTCTTCCGTCACAGTCAATGAAAGTATTATTCTTTGCAAGACTGCTGATCTCAGGAAGCGGGAATTCCTTGATCATCTCTGCAACAGAATGGAAGATCTTAATACCTGTAGGGGTGATTATAGCGATATCACCGTTAAAGTCCGGAGCCTTCTCATAAAGTCTTTTGGTGAAAATGCCTTTTCTTGTTGTAAGAATGCAGCACATTCGGAGATCTTTGACCTGCTCCAAGAAAAACTCTGTATTACATGTATGAACAACATGAAGCGTATTCGTAGCCATAAGGCTCTGAATAAGCGAACGCATTGAACTCTGAACGTAGATGTCTTTGGGATCCTGCTGCTGTACAACACACTTGTGAAGGATCTTGAAAGTATCATCAATATAACAATCGATACCCTTATCTTCAAAGAGGTTTGTGAGTTCATCAAACCAAACTCCGTTGGAGTACTCCAAAACAACGGAGTAATCAAGCACAATAGACAGATAATTGCCTAATTCTTCGAACATAAAACCCTCTTCAAACCTTCTCTCCAATAAGATTTTATACATTAAAAATCTAGAATGCAAGGAAAGAAAACAAAGTATTTAACATTTATGCAGGAAATTCAACATAAACCTAAAATACTGTCCATAATAACAAACGCCTAGCCTATACCGACCAGCTTCATTAGATATTTAGCATTAGATTGCCTGCTTATACCCGACGTAAGGCTGTAATCGAAAGTGATTCCGGTATCCGTATAAGTCTCCGAAAAATGATAGTATCTGATGTTTTTAAACTCTTCCGTGGTCTTGTCGATCATTGCATAGTCATGCGTAGTCATAAGACCGCAAATGTAGGGCATTGAAAGCTTTTTCAAAACAGTCAAAGCACCCTCTGTCCTGTCATCTGAATTTGTGCCTCTGAATATCTCATCGATAAGGAACAGCAACGGCTTGTTCTCCCCAGCTGCCTTTATGATACCAGAAATCCTTATGAGCTCTGCCTTGAACGTACTCATATTCTCTTCGATGCTGTCGACGATCCTCATGGAACTCATAACTCTCATTCGTCCGAGTTTCAAAGCAGAGGCAGGTACAAGGCCGCCTGTCATCGCAAGTATCGTGCATACGCCTACTGTTCTTATCATGGTTGTCTTACCGGACATGTTAGAACCGGTAATTATCGCTATATCCTTATTGATAGTAATGGAATTGCTTACGACTGATTCATGTGAAAGAAGCGGATGTGCAAGCTCCGAACCTTCGAAAAAAGCATTGTCTTCGGCTTTGTCTGATTCAACGAATTCAGGGAAAGAACTCAAAGGTAATACAAGTCCTGTCTGTGCGGCACACATAAGCGCTTCAAGGTCAGCTAACTTATCGATATAACCGGGAAGTTCTTTACCGTACTTAACTGCCCAGTTACCCATACGCTTTGAGATTATATAATCCAAAGGAAAGATCGAATTAAGTATAAGAGCAAACAAAGGCTGGCTTCTTAAACCGGCAAGTCTCAAAACCGAATTAAGTTCCTTCAACGAATCGTATGCACCTTTTGATTTATCGTCGCCCTTAACCAGGGACTTGTTGAGTTCGTTTTCAAAGCCTGCATTTTCGAGGATCGAATATAACTTCAGCATCGTTCTCACCTGATTAGGCATGCCTTCACAGGCCTTGATGTATGTCTCGTTAAAAGCGCGTCCGATAAGCCAGATAATGAAGTTCAGAATGAGGCATGTTATTACCATTGCAGCTGCATAATCAGGAAAGGCAATCAGTGCAACAGGGACACTGATCCACAGAGCAAAACCGATGACTATAAGTACGTTTGCAGCTGCTTTTGTTTTCGTACCTTCCGAAGCAAAATCCAGTAGGACTTTGGGATCTTTTGTCATCTTACCGACTCTTGCCGTAGCCTGGTAATCCATGAGCATCTCAGGCTTGGAACAAAGCTCTTCTACAGCCTTCTGTCTGGCTTTCAGCTCACCGGTCGTAATATCTGATATATGATTATTAAGGAGACTATCAGCAAATCTTTTTCTTCCGAACGAAGTCTCGGACACATTTAATAAAGAGAATAAAGACTTCTTTCCAAACAGATCGAGATCTGCACAGTAGTCATGATCAGCAACTTCAAAATCCTTGCCGTAAAGCCTGTTCTTGGCAGAGCCGATATCCTCAGCGCGCTTAAGACCTTTAACGGCAATATTTCTAAGCTCGTTGAAATCGCCCTTTATCCTGGCGATATAAGAAGCATTTACTTTGGATAATTCATTGAGGTAATTAACCTTCTCGATGATTCCGCCGTGAACGATGCAAAGTACAACAAACAAAATAAAAACAGCACCGCCGGCAAAATAAAGTACAGGAAGATTAGCTGCATATCCGCCGATAAAAAGACCAGCTGCGCCTAAGAAAGTAATCAATCTCAAAAATGACAAAATGCCGCTCTGCCTTCCATACCTGGCAAGATCGGCAATTATCATCTGGTCTTTATCTTCGTAGAATTTAAGATTAGCTTTCATCCTTCTTCGCCTTAGAAGATGCCGGCTTCTTTGAAGCGGCGGCAGAAGGTTTCTTTGCCGGTGCCTTCTTCGAAGCGGTCTTGGGCTCCGCCTTGGCAGTACCCGTCTTTGCTGTTGTTGTCTTAGAAGCCGTCTTCTTAGCAGTTGTCTTCTTTGCTGTAGTCTTCGAAGTAGTCGTCTTTCTTGATACTCTCTTCGGAACGCACTTATCAAGAACATCACCGACATTATCGTGAATCGTGAGAAGCGCCTTAAGATCCATATAAGTAGAACTCTTATTTATAATAACGATCCTGTCGTGCTTTAAGAACTGAGCAAACGTAGCAGCGGGATAAACAGTAAGTGATGTTCCCGCAATGATCATGAGATCGCACTTCTTAACAGCCTTGATCGCATTATCAACATTCTCATGCTCAAGATTTTCTTCGTAAAGAACGATGTCAGGTCTTACGATGCCGCCGCATCTGTCACAGTGCGGAACGCCTTCCTGAGCCGCAATATATTCGATATTGAACTTCTTTCCGCAATCCATGCAGTAGTTTCTGAATACAGAACCGTGAAGCTCGATAACACACTTGCTTCCGGCCTCCTGGTGGAGGTTATCGATATTCTGTGTGATTATTGCCTTAAGCTTGCCCTGTCTCTCAAGTCTTACTAGAGCCTTGTGTGCCTTATTAGGTCTTGCATCAGGATAGATAAGCTTACGCTTGTAAAAATCGAAAAAGTCTTCAGGATGCTCCATGAAGAAATCGTGAGCAATGATGTCTATCGGTCTGTACTTAGTACCGCTTTCAGTATTGTAGATACCGGCACCGCTTCTGAAGTCGGGAATGCCGCTCTCTGTGGATACACCTGCTCCGCCAAGGAAAACAATATTTTTGGATTCTGCGATCAGCTTCTTGAGCTGATTGATCTTGTCTTCGCGGACGCTGCCGAATCTGTCAATTCTCGTTTCCAAAACAATACCTCAATCAATGAACATCTGCTATTCCGTCGCCGTCAAGGTCAACACCTTCAAGATCACCGTGATCATGAAACATTCCGGCTGCGCCGAACATTTCCTTACCGGTAACACGCTTCTCATCGCGTCTCATCTCAACAAGTGTGCTCAGGGCTTTTCTTACTCTGTCAGGCGTCTTTATGTTCCTGATCTCAAGAACAGGCGTTGACTTATCGGCTGTCGTAAGGATTACCGAACCGACACCGAAGATCTTCTGCCAGAGGGTTTGCTTAAAAGTCAGATCCAAAATCCTGTAAAGGAGGATCTCTTCTGAACTGACATTGAAGATACCCTTTTTCAGATAAAACTTGTTGTTGCTGAAACTGTAGATAGTAAAGGAAATAGGCAGTCCAAGATATCTCTTTTTGTCTTGCCAGAGTATCTCTTCGTTCTCGGTAAGATTTGTAAGTCTGTCAATTCTGCCCATATTCAAGCTCCCTTCGGGAAGGCGACAATAGCTCTTCACAATTTACATTATAATAAAAAACAAATTTATTGTACAAATTTATCAAAATGAAACGTAATTGAAATATAACGCTTCATCAGGTTTCTTCAGGTTCGCCCCTCTTAGGATCGATGATATCGTGATAATCGAACAGTTCCTCATAAACCTTTCGCTTCAAAGTAACATAACTCATCATGGCACGGTCAAGATAGAGGTAATTGTCTCCGTATGTATAATACGGGCTTGCTCCGCCGCCAAAGAAGATCCTGAATCCGTGATTCTTGTAGTACACTGCCCTGTCGTCCGTGCCCGGAATGTAGTTTCCGTTCGGATATACCAGCATATGTACCTCTCCGAAAAGACTTCCTACCTGCTCAAGCCACTTCTCAGTGTCATCGATCAGAACCTGTTTCTCGGTATTGGTGCAGTCCTGGATATAATCGTATGTGCAGTTGGCAAACTTCCAGCCGTTATCGGATAGAATATTAGCGATTTCCGTAACTCTGTCCCTGTTATACTGGATCTCTTCAGGTGTCGGGGTGATCTGCTGCATGTTTGCAGCACTTAATGCAGCATTGCGGTCATCTACCTCATCTTCACTGATTACGTATCCGAATACTGACTCGTGACCGCTGACGGAGATGATACCCTTAGCGCCGTCATAGGTAAAATCAGGATGTTTTTCAACAAACATGTCAAGAATACCGATTGCTTCAGCATTTCTGCCTACAACGGTCTCCCCTGCATAATTAATATATTCACCGCAGACCTGGCTCTCATCGTTGAGAACAAGTCTTCTGCATGTTCCGTAACTGTATGCGGATGCGTTGTACTGAAGATTCTCAATGACGACAATGAGCGGTTTCTTACCCTTCGGCACACGGAGATTGCGCTCAAGAAGAAACGTCGGATCACTTGCATCAATGAGGTCCTCCGGATCTACGAGAACATAATCTCTCTCGTAAAGATTTTCGAGGATCTTCTCAAACTCATATGTCGTAAGGTAAAGGCCCGTCTCACTTGAGCGGATACGGCTTGAGAAAGCAATATCAGCATCCGCGATAAGTGATCTTACGCAGATAACTTCGATGGGGCCTCTGTATTCCTTAACTTCGCTCGTATATGACGTCGCGGTAAGAAGGTTACTCTTTATCATCTCGTCTTCAGGGAAGATTACCGCAAGATCAGAGAATAGCTGCTCTGCAGAATAGAACTTTGATGTCTGTAGCATATGCTCACCTTCAGCCATCATAGGCTCATACATAAGATCCTTGATCGTCGTGATCCTGGTATAGCAGTAATCACCTACGAAACCGTCATAATTCTGGTCTACCTGGGTATATTTCTTAACAGCAGCAATGTAATCACCTTCGTTATAAGCCGCCTCAGCAGTCTGGACATCACCTGTCGCAGTCTCCATAAAGTCCAGCTCTCTGAGCAAAGGATTTGCGGTAGCAGAGAAATTACCGATAGGAGACAACTGGTCAAAGAAATACATAACTACCGGCTTCTCGATGTTGCCCAAAAGGAAGTCTTCACAGATGCTGTACATTCTCTCGGAAACGACGGAACTAGTGAGTTCCTTCATCGAATTGAGGAAATTGATGTCACTCGCGGTAAGCACATATCTGTTGGAAATAATCCTGTCACAGAGTGAATCAACGCGGACCCTGACGATATTCTGCATATCATCAAGCATCTGAAGCTTAGTTGCGTTTGCCTCCTGATTTTCCGGAGATGCTTTCAAGACTTCGTCCTGAATGCCTCTGTAGATCTCAAGCGCTTCGGAATAATTGCCTTCGTCTATCGCCGCCTCGAAGCTGGGAATGGTATCTTTTTCATATGCGTTTTTTCTTCCGATAAAGAACGTCGTTACGCCCAGTATTATGAGCATAATGGCACAGACGACAGCAGCGGTATAGTAATCCTTACCGCCCTTGCGATCGTCTTCCCCGACGTGATACTCAGAAGAAAATACCGTCACTTCAGATCATCAAAGCTAACCTGCTTTGCCTCCAATGAATTCTCTCTAATGTAGTAACCGATAGCAGGAACTTTACGTATCCTGTAGTACTCCGGATCCTGAACCTCTACTTCTGCAAGACGCGCGAGAGTCTTTAATACGGAACCTTTCTTCGATACGAGAAGCTGGACACCCTGCGTCGTTCTCGTTGTCTTGAGCGGGATCAACGATGCCTTAAATACGGCAGCCTTGTCAAGGCTGTTTGTAACGATAAGATCAGGATCTTCGTCTTCAGCCAGAAGTATGAATCCGATTGCTTTGCTTCCGTCAAAATACGCATTTACGAGTTTCTTTCTGTTCTGCTTTGTCTCGTAAGATGCAATAGGGAATCTCGCTGCCTTGCCGTTCTCGAATGCAATGAAAAGAATGCCCTTGTAATCCGTTGTGGAAATCATGAACATGGGCTTCTCGCCGTCTTCCATACCGAGCTCGCTGTTTAAGTAGTGACCCAGATCGCCGGGCTTGGTGTCTGAGAAATCATAAACGTGTGTCTTATAAAGATTGCACTTGTCAGTGAAGATAAGAAGGTCTGACTTATTCTCACACTCAAAGCCCATGAAGATCTCATCATCGTCTTTGGTCTTGAGTTCACCGGCATTCTGCAAAGACTTCATCGTGTGCTTCTTGAGATAACCGTGACGGGTAAGCATGAGGTGAAGTCTGTAATCGGGAATAACAGCCGTCTCTTCGAAAGTCTCTGTCTCTTCCATTCCGACGAGTTCGGACTTCCTGGGCTGGCCGTACTTCTCTGCTACTTCCCTTAATGTCTTGGCGATAAGATTGTTGATCCTTCGAGGACTCCCCAAAAGATCTTCGGTATCAGCGATGTCAGCCTTGAGCTTATCCCTGTCTGAAATCCTGTTTAAGATGTACTGCTTATTGATGTTACGGAGCTTGATCTCTGCAACGAATTCAGCCTGTTCTTCATCAATGCCGAAACCTGTCATGAGGTTAGGGATAACGTCAGCTTCAAGCTCTGTCTCCCTGATGATCTTGATGGCTTTATCGATATCAAGAAGGATAACTGCAAGACCGTCCAAAAGGTGCAGTCTCTTCTTCATTTTCGCGAGGTTGAAACTGAGTTCCCTGCACACGCAGGTTCTTCTCCACTTGAGCCATTCATCAAGGATCTGGGCAATGCCCATTACTCTCGGAGAACCGTCAATGAGAATGTTGAAGTTGCATGAGAAAGTATCTTCAAGCTTTGTGAATCTGAAGAGCTTTGTCATGAGCTGCTCGTGGTCGGTACCTCTCTTGCAGTCTATCGTGATCTTGAGACCGTCAAGGTCTGTCTCATCTCGGATATCTGCGATCTCGCTTGCCTTCTTGCTCTTAACGAGATCTGCGATGTTATCGATGATAGCCTCAACGCTTGTGGAATAAGGGATCTCCGTAATCTCGATGAGGTTCTTTGCCTTATCAACGTTATACTTTGCTCTTACAGAAAACGTTCCCTTACCTGTATCGTAAATGGCTTTCATCTGATCTTTGTTATAGAGGATCTTTCCACCTCCCGAAAAGTCCGGCGCGGGCATGATCTCCAAAAGATCGGTATTGGGATCTCTCATGTACGCTTCAGTTGCAGCGCATACTTCAGCAAGATTGAATGAACAGATATTGGATGCCATGCCTACGGCGATACCCTGGTTGGCATTTACGAGTACTGCAGGGAAAGTCGTAGGAAGAAGCGTGGGTTCCTTGAGAGTGCCGTCATAGTTATCGATCATGTCTACGGCATCTCTGTCGATACCCTTGAAGATCTCTTCACAGATCTTCTCAAGTCTTACTTCCGTATAACGTGGCGCAGCACACTGCATGTCTCTGGAATACTGCTTACCGAAGTTACCCTTTGAATCAACAAAAGGATGAAGCAAAGAACCGTTGCCTCTGGTAAGTCTTACCATAGTGTCGTAGATGGCCTGGTCGCCGTGAGGATTGAGCTTCATGGTCTGACCGACTACGTTAGCGGACTTGGTCCTGTTGCCGCCCAAAAGACCCATCTTATACATCGTATAAAGAAGCTTACGGTGTGAGGGTTTGAAGCCGTCGATCTCAGGAATCGCACGTGATACGATAACGCTCATCGCATACGGCATATAGTTGATCTCAAGCATCTCTGTTATCGGCTGGTCAATAGCCGGCATATCCTTGGCATTGCTGTCAGTAAGCTTTGCCTTAAGTGAATCTGAATTGATGTCTTCTTTTTTCTTACGTGCCATTTATATCACCCTAAATCAAGCATATCGAGGTACTTCTTGCCGTCCATCTCGATATGAAGTTTTCTTCCTGCAAGATTGTCTCCGAGCAAAAGATCGAAGATCTCAGCGGTCTTCATTGCATCTTCAGGACAAGCCTTGATAAGTCTTCGAGACTTCGGATTCATGGTTGTCTTCCACATCATCTCAGGCTCGTTCTCACCCAAACCTTTTGATCTCTGGATCGTACAGAGCTTGGGATCGACTTTGGATAAGATCTCTGCCTTCTCCTTCTCGTTAAATGCAAAGAAAGTCTCTTCCTGCGCATTCTTTCCCTTGGGTCTGTAAGTGATCTCAAACAAAGGCGATTCGGCTACATAGACATAGCCTTTCTCGATGAGCGTAGGTGTAAGTCTGTAGAGCATCGCAAGGATAAGTGTTCTGATCTGGAATCCGTCGACATCGGCATCGGTACAGATTATGATCTTGTTCCATCTTAAGTCATCAAGATTGAACGCACTCATGTCCTTAGTGTGCTTGTTCTTGATCTCAACACCGCATCCCAGGACCTTGAGAAGATCAGTGATGATCTCGCTCTTGAATATCGTTGCATAATCAGCCTTGAGGCAGTTTAAGATCTTACCTCTTACAGGCATTACAGCCTGGAATTCGGCATCACGGCCGAGCTTAACGGAACCCAAAGCGGAGTCACCCTCTACGATGTAAAGCTCACGCTTTGCGACATCCTTTGTTCTGCAGTCGACGAACTTCTTGATCCTGTTGTTAATGTCGACCTTGCCCATGAGGGTCTTCTTAATATTGACCTTGGTCTTCTCGGCATTCTCACGCGCACGCTTGTTGATGAGGATCTGCTCTATAGTCTTAGCCGCAAAATCCTTATTCTCGATAAACCAGATCTCAAGATTATCCCTGATGAGCTGTGTCATGAAGTCCTGGATAAACTTGTTGTTGATAGCCTTCTTGGTCTGGTTCTCATAAGAAGTCTGTGTTGAGAATGTATTGGTAACAAGTATCAATGAATCAGCGATATCCTGGAAGATGATCCTTGATTCATTTGCCTTGTACTTGTCGCGCTGCTTTATCTGCTTGTCGATCTCTGCAACAAAAGCATTCCTTACAGCCTTATCAGGAGATCCGCCGTGCTCAAGGAAACTGGAGTTGTGGAAGTATTCCAAAGCGTTGACTTCGTTATTGAAGCAGAAAGCAACCTCTGCCCTTACCTTATACTCGTCACGGTCTTCCTTGTCTCTGCCCTTGCCTTCACCTGAGAATGTATATGTCTCGGTAAAGCCCTTCATGCCGTTAAGTTCATCGACATATCCCTTGATACCTTCGGGATAGATGAAAGAGAACTCCTCACCGGTCTCGGCATCCTTAAGGATGAACTCGATTCCGCTGTTGATAACGGACTGGCGCTTGATGATCTCCTTGAATGTATCGAGAGGAATAAGGATCTCCGTGAATACCTCAGTATCAGGCTTCCAGCGCTGGATAGTACCTGTCCTGTTGAATCTGTATGGAGACTGGATGAGCTCGGTTACAGGCTCACCCTTCTTAAAAGACATCTCATACTTTGTATGGTCTCTGAAAACTGTTACCTCAAAGAACTCTGAAGCATACTGCGTTGCGCACGCACCAAGTCCGTTAAGACCCAATGAGAACTCATAGTCGCCTGATGAGTTATTGTTGTACTTGCCGCCCGCATAAAGCTCGCAGTAAACGAGTTCCCAGTTGTATCTTCCCTCTTTGGCATTGTAATCCATCGGGATACCACGGCCGAAGTCCTCAACTTCAATAGAACCGTCTGCATATCTTGTGATGATGATCTTATCGCCATGACCTTCCCTGGCCTCGTCGATAGAGTTTGACAGGATCTCGAAAAAGGAATGAATGCATCCCTCAAGATTGTCAGAACCGAAAATAACAGCCGGACGGAGTCTTACTCTGTCCGCACCCTTGAGCATCGAAATACTCTCGTTGCCGTAATCTTTCTTACCCGGCATAACTAACCCAACTCCTTAAAATAAATAATATATATGCATTTGACTTTTCGATTATAACACAAAGAATTCCATATCCTTCAAGCCAAAACAGGTGTAAAAACAAGGTTGTCCCCAAAACGGACAACCTTGTCAAAAAAGCTTAATTATTTGATGAGGTCAGATATCAGGAATCTCTTCAGGATTGCACTGTTTAAGTTCAAGTCCGTAAGGACCCATGTATCTGTACACAACACTGACCTTGAACGCCAGATTGTTGGTCTGGGGTCCGACGGTGATCTGGAACTGATTGCTCTGCATTCTGTTGATCCTGGTACCGGGCCTTGCACCCATGCCGATGACATGAGTTCCGGTGCTGAGCATGATCCTCAAAGACTCACGGTTGGCGATCTCGCCGTAGAAAACATTATCAATGTAGATAGCTACAGGAACAATTGCAGCAGAAGGAAGTCCGTTACCCATCCTGTAAAGGAGAAGCTGACCGCCGTAAGCATATGCTTTACCGCACCTTGTGCATGCAAATCCGTATGTCTCATCTCTCTTAAGATTGTCAACTACAGTCTGACAATCGGGACAAACAACTCTGTACTTTCTTCCGAAAGGTATGGTGACATTCGTGCCGTCAGTAATAGGCGGCGTATAAGGCATCGTCTGCGGCTGAGGCTGAGGATGTGCCTGTGCTACAGTCTGGGGATTAATATCAACGGGAGCTACCGGAGCAGTCTCCTGAACCGCAGGACCCGGAGCGGGCGCATTACCTGCTGCAGGCGCCTGAGAAGCCGCATCAACAGGTGTTCCACAGATCATGCAGAATCTGTTGCCATCAACAATGGGATTACCACACTTAACACAATTCATATAATCTACCCCCTCTTAATCAAGATATACAAATGCATTATATCAAAAAAAATTTACAGAATTAATGTTAAGGGATATAAAAACCAAAAGCGCTCCGATTACTCGAAGCGCTTTTTGATGGTGAGCCATGGGGGACTCGAACCTCCGGCCCACAGCTTAGAAGGCTGTTGCTCTATCCAGCTGAGCTAATGACCCTGGAGCGAGTGATGGGAATCGAACCCACGTGGTCAGCTTGGAAGGCTGAAGTTCTACCATTGAACTACACTCGCATATGGCACTTTCAGTTAAGTGCCTATGTATATTACACTAAGGTTTAAAAATAATCAACTAAGAATTTTAGTTAGGCATTGTGCCTGTAAGATAAGTCTCGGAAACGTAGAATCCGTCCTGTGTCTTGTACCAGCCGCCGCTTGCCTTGGCAACAACTGTAACAGCCTGACCTCTCGTAAGAGTACCTACCTTCTCATAGCCCGTGCCGGGACCCTTTCTAACATTAAGGAACTCACCCTTTGTAACGTTAGCATAGTAAGTCGCAGGTGACTCAAGTTGTGTCTCGGTCCATGTAACTTCTTCGCTATTTGTAAGAGGACCTGAATATTCCGGAAGTGTTGTTGTTGGGATAGTAGTGGTGGTGGTGGTGGTCTGTTCAGAAGATTCAAGTGTTGATTCCGTAGGCTTTGTCTTCTTGCAGGCAGCAAGGCCCATAGCCATAACGGCAACCATCATTCCAGCAATAAGTGCGGTTGTAAATCTCTTTCTGTTCACAATTATCACCTCCGCATAATCGTATATCTTATTATTACATACTTTGCAAATAAATTTATGGAAATTTTGTTACAAGTTAAGAGAAATTTATTTTCGGGAAATCTTACATGTCATCTTCCAGCATATAAAACGCTTCGTGATCCCTGTATCTTCCATTGATGTGCATATAGGAGTTCCTCTTCCCTTCATAGTGAAAGCCAACCCTTTTCACAAGGTTCAGCGAAGGCTCGTTCTCAGGTACGATGAAAGCCTCAATCCTGTGCATCTTATACTCGTCGAAAACAAAAGCCATCGCGCTCTTCAGGGCCTCAGTCATGTAGCCCTTGCCGGTATGTTCCTTATCAAGATGATATCCGCACGCACAAGACATCATGCCGCCGTATGCGAAATTGAAAAAAGATACACGGCCTATGATCTTATTGTCATCCTTAAGTGAGATCCATAAAGGCACAAGACTGCCTTCAAGAAATGAATTGCAGTCATAAGCCAGATATTTCTTTTGTGTTGAAACGGTAAAGTAATCGTCAGTATGAGTCTGCGAAAACTGCTTGTGAAAATCCCTGTTATTCTGAAGATATTCAGCAACTCTTGCAGCTTCACTTTTACGCAGTACCGCAAGCCTTAAGTTATCAGTATCAAGGGCGAGCATTTCACATCTCGCCCTGCAAGAAGATACACTGTAACCCGGTCTGGACATCAGCACCTTATTAAACCTGCTGTCTTATTCTTCGTCATCGTCATCTTCGCCGTCTTCTGCATAAGAATCTTCAGTAGATTCGGTCTCTTCATCTGCAGGTTCTGTCGTCTCCGTATCGATCTGGGCTGAAGGTTCCGATAAAAGAAGTTCTCTTGCATAAAGTCCGGCATCCGAAAGAAGTCCGTCAGGCCAGTGACCGCCGTACTTCTGTGCATCAGTATAGTTCTCTGCATTTAAGAGCAACGCATTTGTATCGTTATCAATATCACTTCCGATACCGACGCTGCACCAGGAGATACCGTTTGCCTCAAGGAACAGAGACCACTTTTCGCTCTCATTTCTGAATATTCCGCCTTTAAGGTACTCCGTGCAGAAACTCCATTCTGTTATGAAAACGCAGGCTTCTTCATCAAGTAAAAGACTGATATTGTCTCTCATTTCCTGCTTATTGGAACCAGAGAAAACACGGCATCCGTAGATGATGTTTTCGAATTCGAGCCAAGATTCGGATACGGCATTTACATCAAGTCCGTTATTCGGAACACCGACAATTACGATGCAGTCAGGATTGTTCTCTCTTACGGCATTGATAACATCCGTAGCGAAAGGCTTGATCAGGTCTTCCCACTCATTTGGAACTTCATCGGAATCTTCATCCGGTTCCTCATAGAAAAGCGGATAATTATTCACCTCATAAATGAGGTTGGGAGAATCAGAATAAATAGCTGAAAGTCTCGTAAAGAAATCAACACAAGCTTCCTTGGTCTCGTCGGCATTCTCGTAGTAAGCTACATTCCAGTCAACGATAACGTAGATACCCTGATCGATGCAAAGATCACATATCTTGCAGACCATGTCGAAATACTTGTCAGGGTCCTTCAGATATCCTTCGATATCCTTATCGCCTGTAAGTGCAATCCTGAGGACATCACAACCCCAGTCTTCAGCAAGTGTCTTAACAACTTCTTCCGTGAAAAAACCTTCGCAGTTCTGGATGCCGAAAGTACTCATTCCCTTAAGAACAACTTCCTCGCCTTCACTGTTTACGATCTTTGTACCGCTTACACTTAATGTGCCTTCATTCTCAACAATGCTGTCAGTTACAACGGCAACACTTGAAGGTTCTGTTGCTTCAGGAGGAAGCGTCGGTTCTGTTTCTGTAGGTTCTGTTTCTATAGTAGTCTCTGTTGCGGTTGTAATGGACGGCAATGTTTCGGGGCCAAGATTGGTCGTACAGGAACAGAGCAAAACAGCTCCCGTAAGCCCTAAAACAGTTATTCCGCGCAAAAGTTTATTCATCTCGATATTCCTCACAAATTTAGTCAAACACAGTAAAAAATCGAATCGTTTTTAATTACTTTGACTATATAATCAGAAGTATTATAGAGCAAAGCAAACAAAAATCTAACAGCACTTTATAATAATTTGTTAAGAGTGATGTTTTTTTGATACTTTTACTCTATAATATTGTTAAGAATAAACGATATCGGGAGTCGGAGAGTTATGGGACGTACAGACGCTATCAAAGACAAAATCCTTAAACTCGGTTCGAAGCAGAAACTTGGTGCTTTGCTCAAGTATGCTGACAATGCAGAAGACGATGTCCGCATGACTGTAGCAATGGCTATGGGCATGATCCCGAATTACGAATCAGGAATGGCTCTCATTCCCCTTCTCCGTGACTCTTCTCCTATGGTCAGAGCCGCTGCCGCAACTGCTGCTGCAGACATCCACGCTAAGCATTGCGAAGAATATGTAAAAAAGCTCGCTTTCGCTGATTCAGATCCTAACGTAAGAATGGTTGCAAAACAGGCTTTCGATAAGCTCAAAGACAGTGTAGTTTGATAAGAGAATTAATTGAATCTATAAGGGTTGTCTCCGGTGAGGCAACCCTTTTTTTATATCTTCATTCCCTGCATTCTTTTCCCAAAAGAATCTTTTCCGAAGCATGTGGGGAAAACACACATCTTATCTAATCAAAAAGGATGCCTCACAAATGTAAGACATCCTTGAAAAAACTGGTATTTAATAAAATTATTCCTCGATTGGAACGATGTGATCTGCATCCTTGAAGATGTGCTTTTCAGGGATGACTCCTCTTACTCTTGAGAGAGGATATACTCTTGAACCTCTTCCGATAACCGTACCGGGGTTAAGAACGCTCTGGCAGCCTACTTCAACGTTGTCGCCAACGATAGCAGCAAACTTCTTAAGGCCTGTCTCTATTACTTCGTCACCGTTCTTAACACAAACAAGCGTCTTGTCAGACTTAACGTTTGATGTGATCGCGCCGGCGCCGAGATGTGACTTGAATCCGAGGATGGAGTCACCTACATAGTTATAGTGAGGAACCTGAACGTTATCACTGATGATTACGTTCTTGAGCTCTGTTGAGTTACCGATAACGCACTTGCTGCCGATAAGAGCACTGCCTCTGATGAATGCGCACTGACGGACTTCAGTCTCAGGTCCGATGATGCAGGGGCCTGCAATGTATGCTGAATCGAATACCTTGGCACTCTTTGCGATCCAGATGCCTTCACCCTTGTTCTCATAAACTTCAGGATCAAGTGTGGGACCCAAAGCGAGGATAAATTCCTTGATGAGAGGAAGTGCTTCCCAGGGATACTTCTTATCTTCAAGAATCGGAGCTGCAAGTGTGTGTGTCAAATCGATAAGATCTTTTGTTTCTAACATATTTTATATCCTTTCTGTCCTATATTGAATGGACAATAGAATCAGTTAGTTGGAAGAATATACCGTTACGGATATAGTCTCCGGAAGCTGATGCTCGACACGGAAATAGATGTTTCCGTCAGCGCTCGATACATTGATCGGAAGTTCTACAACACCCATATCACCTTCTGAGATCTCAGAGTAATCGACAGATACGACGATATCGTCAACTGTAAGCTTGTTAATGGTTCCGGCACGTCCTACGATCTCAAGATCAACGGACTTAATAGGGTAAGAAACTTCGGCATTGTCAGGAAGATTCTGATACTGGCTGATCGGAACCGTTATATTTCTTGTAACAACAGGGTTGTTGATAACCTGGATATATACCCACAGGAAGAGAGACAAAAAGAACGAGAGGACAATGAAAATAATCCTTGTTGGCGTTCCGACTCTTTGGGAGTTGGATGTCTGATCAGCATCTCTTGTTCTGATAGTGATGGGAACAGAGCTCTCACCTGCTACCTCAACCTGGGTTGTGGGAACTGACGCAGCTGAAGCGGCTGCAGCGGTCTTTGTTTTCGAAGCCTTGCCGACATCTTCCTGGCTTAATACTTCCGAGTCAGTATCATTCTTCTTGCCGCGGAACTTGTCGATGATCTTATCGATAAATGTCTTCTGCTCACCGCCGTATTCTTTAAGGCCAAGGAGATATGAGAGGTTTGCCTCGAGCTCTCTTGTGGACCGCATCTCGAAAAGCCTGCCGTTAACTGCAATGGAGGTCTTGCCTCTTTCCTCAGATACGACAACCGCAACAGTATCACCCATCTCGCTTGCGCCGACTGCGGCTCTGTGACGTGTTCCTGCACGCTCAAGCGAATGCATAGTAACTGAGAGCGGAACATGGCATCTTGCAGCAATTATCCTGCCGTCTCTGATAAGAAGACCACCGTCGTGCATGGGTGAACCTTTATAGAAAATGCTCTGCAATACAGAGTTAGTAACTTCGGAATCAAATGTAACTACATTCTCCTGTGAAAGGAGCTCATCAAGTCTGGTGTGTCTCTCGATGAGGATAAGTGCACCCGTATAAGTTCTGGACATCTCTTTGCATGCTGCGCTTATCTCTTTGATAAAAGAATTGAGTTCCTCTTTTGTCATGATGGACTCGCTGTGCCTGAAAGGATTGGCTGCATTGGATGTACGAAGACCAACTGTTTCCAAGGCTCTTCTGAGCTCAGGCTGGAAGAGAACTACGAACAGGATCGCAACGATGTAAAGAAGTCTGTTAAACAGGAATCCGACCATATCAAGTCCGACAACGCCGCAGAAAGCAACAAACAGAAGGATAAGAACGATACCCTTGATGAGCTGCCAGGCTCTGGTCTGTCTGATGAACATCAGGAGCGTATAGAAAAGGAAAGTTACGAGCGCGATATCGATTGCATAACGGATAAAATCCCAGACGCTTCCAAAGAAGAGCGTGCCTTTATCGAGGCTGTTAAAAAGCTCTCCCAAGAATTCGAATATCTGAGTGATGATAGATGTGTTGGACATCGACCGGTCCTTCTTCCCTAACGCTTATCTTATTTAGTATAACATAAGGGACAAAAATCAATGTCGGTAAATTTGCATTATCGGCATTAAGCTCCTGAAGTTTCTGTAGTCTCAGTATAGTAGGTCTGTCTTGTCTGCTCGGCTCTGAACGCTTCGTATTCTGAAGGTGTCATACCCTTGTCGGAACCCTTAAGAAGAGCTTCGCAAATAATGAAAGCGACGCAGTTGATCCTTATCTGGAGTCTGTCGCCGCTGCAGTCGATCTCGCCGTCGCCGTCACGGTCGTAGTCCTCTTCAACAAGAACGGAATCCAAGAAAGCCGTACTGTCGGCAGGCGTTCTTCTGATGTTTCCGCCGTAATCCTGAAGACTCAGGTTCTTGGTCTCTTTCATCTGGTCATAATTCGCGAAGTTATATTCATAACTCTCAAAATATACAACAGGGATCATGCGGTCATCGAAAACCTTGAAATCCGAGACTGTCTTCGGCATTTCCTTGAAGATATCATTGACACCGTCTTCGTCAACATCGACCTTAATGCCGGACTCGTTATAATAGAGATCGAATCCGTAATTCGTATAAAGAGTATTAGAGAAACAGACGTCGTAAGCCTGGTAAAGTTTTCTTCTCATCTCATATCTTCTTGTGGAAATAAGTGACTTATAACCGGAAGATGCATATACTTTGTCGCCTGCGTAAAGACTGTCGACATCGTACATAACGTCAATGCTGTGCTGCTCTTCGTATGAAAGGGACTGATAGAAAGCTTCCGCACCGCTGAAATTGTCAGTACCTGCACCGAAGAAAACGAACCAGACGTCGAATCCGACATCTTTGTAATCCTTAAAAGCCTTAAGCGCAGTCAGGACACATGCAGTTCCGGACGCGTTGTCGGAGATGCCGTCATATCTGAATTCGGGTTCTGTCTCCTCAGTCTCATCCTCATCGTCGTATTCTTCTTCATCGTAATCTTCGTCGTAATCCTCATCGTCATACTCTTCTTCGTCTTCTTCGTCAGGTCTGTATTCGGAATAAAGATCTGCATCATAATGAGTACCGATGATTGCTACTCTGTGTTCAAGCGTGAACGAACCGTCGTCCTGGGCACAGTAAAATCCGGTACCTTCAACTCTGACAATGTAGTTTGCGGATGTGCCGCCTGAACCCTGGAAGCTCTGGACTTCGGGTGTATATCCGAGTTCCTTTATCTTTTCCTCAATATATGCACCGGTCTGTGACTCTCCGGCAGAATAAGCGCGTCTGTCGGGAAACTTAGAAGCAATCTCCCTGGCAATGTCAGAACCGTATGTGCCGTAATCTGCAGGCTTTCCGTCACCTTTGTTCTTGCTCTTGCAAGAAGTCAGGAGCAAAGGTTGTGCCATTAATGTGACACAGGTAGCTGCGGCTATTACTTTTTTGATCAAATCACTTTTCATAACTTGCGTATTATACCCTAAACTCCCTCTTCATTTGAGGCAATCGGTGAAGAGACGGCCGTAATCTTCTTAAGTCTGTCTTCAAGGATCGTCAAAGCCTCGTCTGTTGAGGGATTTTTAATGGTCCAGCTTCCCTTGCCGTCCTTTTCCTCATAGCAGACCAGGGACCTGTCCGTGCCTGAGCCTTTTCGATATGAATCCTTAAGTGAATTCATAATGGCGTTAAAGCTTACTCCCTTAAGTTCCGTGGGGAGCCCGAGCTTGATATAGATTGCAGAAAGGGCCGTTCTGGCTTTGTCCGGCACGGTCGCGAAAAGACTTAATGCCAGAGCCTCACCCTCCGAATAGTTCATGAACCTGAAATAACCCTCAACAGCTTCAGAAAGTTCGCTTCCGAGTGTCAGGAGCACGGGATTCTTCCTGTCTATAGCTGCCCTTGCGGCATATACGCGGTTGAGGAAAACCCTTATGTCTGAAAGGCTTGAACCTGACAATTCGATAAGATCGGTCAGAAGTCCGAAATCAGCCAGAAGCGCATATCTTATGATCTGCGCATAACCATTGGGGACATACTTTTTGGGAACCGTCGAAAGATACTTGGGATCGATAAAGACAGCCGTCTGTGAGATATCAATTGATGCAGTATTTTTGCGGCTTCCAGAGTTAAGGTAAGCTTTGTCCGAGCAGCCCGTCTCAGCCATGGATGAAAGCGTCGTCGGTACCGCGATGAATCTGGATTTACCGGTATAAAGAGCCGATGCAAAAGCTGCGATGTCGATTACGGCACCTCCTCCGAAAGCAATGATCCAGTCATTGCTGTTAAGGCCGAAGTCTGCAAGTTCTTTAATGACATAATTAACCTGCGAAAGATTCTTGTTCTGTTCGCCCTCATCGACAGTAATGAGGCAGGGCTTGATGTCCCTTATAACGAACTGCTTCTCAAAAGCGTTGTAATAGTAACCGCTTACCTGTCTGTCGGATATTATCGCGACCTTGATCTCCTGACCTGTGAGATCTTTGTTGTCGTACTGCTCAAGGATAAATCCGGCTACGAACTCTTCGGCAATACCGCTTCCGGTAAAGCAGTCATAGCTGCGGTTGCAATCAAGTCTGTCCAAGCTTTTAAGGCTCCTTTCGCTTGCAAAATCAATTTGTATATTAACACAAAAGTGATAAAATAAACGCTCAGGTAATTTATTTAATAGAGGTTGTATATGAAAATAAGAACGAGATTCGCACCCAGCCCTACGGGTTTTATGCATGTCGGTAATCTTCGCACCGCACTTTATGAATACCTTACGGCCAAGCATGAAAACGGCACTTTTGTCCTTAGAATTGAAGACACGGACCGTGAGCGTTATGTTGAGGGAGCAACTCAGGTTATATATGACACACTGAAGCTTGCAGGACTTGAGCACGATGAAGGTCCTGATATCGGCGGCGAATACGGTCCTTATGTACAGAGCGAGAGACTCTCGATGTACAAGCCTTACGCCGAGCAGCTCGTTGAGCAGGGCAAGGCATACAGATGTTTCTGCACCAAAGAGCGCCTTGAAGCTCTTAAGGAGAATGCTCCCGAGGGCACAGGCTACGACCGTCACTGCAGAGACCTATCAGCTGAAGAGATCCAGAAGAATCTTGATGCAGGCATGCCCTATGTCATCAGACAAAAGATGCCTCTTACGGGTTCCACATCCTATCACGACCTCGTATACGGCGACATCACGTTCCCCAACGAGGATCTCGATGATCAGGTACTTATCAAGACAGACGGCTTCCCTACTTATAACTTCGCAAACGTAATAGACGACCACACAATGGGAATCACTCACGTTGTAAGAGGAAGCGAGTATCTTTCATCCACACCCAAATATAACCTCCTCTACGAGGCATTCGGATGGGAGATTCCCACATACATCCACCTGCCGCTCATCATGGGCAAGTCAGTTGACGAGGAAGGCAACGAGGTTATCTCTAAGCTTTCAAAGCGTCACGGATCTACAGGTTTTATGGACCTTATCAATGAAGGATACCTGCCTGAGGCGATTATCAACTACATCGCACTCCTCGGCTGGGCTCCCAAGGATACAAGAGAGATCTTCTCTCTTAAGGAACTTATCGAAGCATTCGACATCAACGGCATCTCCAAGTCACCTGCGGTTTTCGACTACGATAAGCTCTCGTGGGTAAACCAGGAACACATCAAGGCTATGTCCGACGAGGAATTCCTTGAGCACGCAAAGCCTTTCTATGATGAGGCCGGAGTCGACGCTTCCTGCTATGATCTTCTGGCTGAGCTTTTAAAGCCCCGTATCGCAAAGTTCACCGAGATTACAGAGAAGCTTTCGTTCATTAAGGAATACGGAGATTTCGATCTTGCTCTCTTCGAACACAAGAAGAGCAAGTCCACTCTCGAATCTTCCAAGCAGATGCTCGAAAAGGCAATCCCCGTACTTGAGCAGCTCGACTGGGACAGAGACTTGATCACCGAAGCAATGAAGACTCTCGCAGAGGGTCTCGAAGTTAAGAACTCCGTAGTTATGTGGCCCGTTCGTATCGCTGCGGCAGGCGTTGCAGTAACGCCCGGCGGATGCGCAGAGGTTATGCTCCTCCTCGGTAAGGAAGAGTCACTCAGACGAATCAAATATGCTTATTCTAGACTTTAATCCGGGAGATTATTTTTATGGCTGACAGCAAGAATTTTATTGAGCAGATTATTGACGAGGAACTCAAGGAAGGCGGCCGCGTATACGGCAAGAAGATCCACACAAGATTCCCGCCTGAACCGAACGGCTACCTTCATATCGGACACGCAAAAGCATTGGAGATCGACTTCGGTACTGCAGAAGAATATAACGGTCTCTGCAACCTCAGAATGGATGACACCAACCCCACCAAAGAGGATGAGGAATTCGTTGAGGCCATCAAGGAAGACATTCACTGGTTAGGTCACGACTGGGACGACAGATTCTTTTATGCATCCGAATACTTCGAGAAGATGTATGAATTCGCGATCGAGCTCATCAACAAGGGTCTCGCTTATGTATGCGAACTCACACCCGACCAGATGCGTGACATGAGAGGCGACACAAAGACTCCTGCAGTCTCCCCTTACCGCGACAGACCCATCGAAGAGAGCCTTGATCTTTTCAAGAGAATGAGAGCCGGAGAATTCGAAGACGGAAAGATGACTCTCCGTGCTAAGATCGATCTCGCATCCGGTAACTTCAACATGAGAGACCCCGTTATCTACAGGATCAATCACCTGCCTCACCACAGAACAGGAACAGAGTGGTGCATCTATCCTATGTACGACTTCGCTCATCCGATTGAAGATGCTCTTGAAGGAATCACACATTCCCTCTGTTCCCTCGAGTTTGAGTCACACAGACCTTTATACGACTGGGTCGTAAACAATATATCTGTAGAGTGCAAGCCCCGTCAGATCGAGTTCGCAAGACTCGGAATCACGCACACAGTACTTTCAAAGAGAAAGCTCCGTGCCATGATCGAAGCCGGTATAGTTTCAGGCTGGGATGACCCCAGAATGCCTACGCTTTGCGGTCTCAGAAGACGTGGCTACACACCTGCTTCCATTCACAACTTCAGTGCAAGAAACGGCGTTGCAAAGGTTAACTCCGTTGTTGACTTTGCATTCCTTGAATACTGCTTAAGAGAAGATCTTAACGAACATGCCCAGAGAGCAATGGCTGTATTAAAGCCCATCAAGCTCATCATCGACAACTATCCGGAAGGCACTTCCGAGGAGTTCGACGTCGAGAACAATCCTAAGGATGAGAACGCAGGAATGCGTAAGGTTACTTTCTCCAGAGAGCTCTGGATCGAATCCGAAGACTTCATGGAAGTTCCTGCACCCAAGTATTTCAGACTCTTCCCCGGCAACGAAGTACGCCTCAAGTCCGCATATGTCGTTAAGTGCGTTTCTTGCGATCACGATGCAGACGGTAACGTTATTGCAGTTCACTGCACATACGATCCCGACTCAAGAGGCGGCAACACTTTGGACGGCAGAAAGATCAAATCAACCATCCACTGGGTTGATGCAAATAACTGCGTTGACGGCGAGATCAGACTTTACGACAGACTCTTCACCACAGAGCAGCCCGACCTTGCAGACTGCAACTATCTCGACTTCATCAATCCTGATTCTCTTGAAGTCATCAAGGGTGCAAAGCTTGAGAAGTTCCTTGAGAATACACAGCCTGAAGACAGATTCCAGTTCTTGAGAACAGGTTACTTCTGCGCTGATTCAAAGGATTCGTCTCCCGAGCACCTCGTCTTCAACAGAGCTGTATCTTTGAAGGACAGCTACAAGCCCGAGTAATACCTGCTGCCCAAAAAGCTTATTAACAATACCGCCTCATTCACTTTATGAATGGGGCGGTTTATTTATTCCAAACTATCTATAGATCAGCATGTTTTGCAGGTTATCGTCACTTGGCGTTCTTCTCGTATGTCGGCTGCTCATGAAGCGTTTTGCCAAGCAAGGTTACTGCCTGCTTCGGACAAAAGTCCACACACCTGTAACACATGGTGCATTGATCAGATGATACAGCCTTTCCGTCTTCGATCCTGATATTCTGAGTCGGGCAGTTCTTCGCACAAAGTCCGCACCCGATGCATTTTGAAGGATCGATCTTAAGCTTATCGGTATAGCCGGTCGTCTTGTTATAAAACCACAGTCGCTGACCGAATAAACCGGCAAGATGAGATGCAAACGACAGCCCTTCCTTAGGATACTTCCCTGCCCTAATCTGACTTGCTGCTTCTATAATTCTTTTATCAGCTTTTTCTATGACTGCCTTATTCTGTTCACGGGGCTTTTTCAGTGCTTTACAGTCACCTATGGAATCAGGCATAACGATCTGGAGTCCTCCTGTTATAACGGCTCCGTACTTTTTCAGGAGCCTTGCAGCGCACCCTGTGCCGTCACCTGCAAAAAGTCCCATCGTCGTTATAAGGAATATCTTCTTGCCCTGCCATATGTCCGCATGCTTGTTTATGAAATCCCTTACAAGATACGGAATGTTCGAAAACTGTGTCGGGTAAGCTAATATCAGCTCATCTTCTTCCAGCGCTTCATCGACACCGGAAGATTCAATTGGCACCAGCGTTCCATTTGCTCCGATCTTCTTGAAAAGCAATTCAGTTACATGCTTAGTATTGCCGGTACCGCTTAAGTAAACTGCGTTCATTTAACACCCTCCAAAAGCAGCTCGAATGCTTTTTTCAGATAATCTTCCTTACTCATGTTGAATCTCAATTTGAGATACTCTTCTTTATCGATGGCCATTGAGATTATTCCTGATATTGAAGACCACATCATGATGACCGCAGGATAGATATCGATATCTTTTCTGACAAAGCCTTCCTTAATGCCGCTTCTGATGAAATCAGCGATCGCTTCGTTTGTCGCCTCACCGACTTCGTAGATCTTCTTATAGATCTCATTCTCCATATCCACGGAGATCTTTCCGAGTGTTCCCCTATAGATAACCGGATGTTCTTCAAACTTGTAAGCGAGGTCAAAGCAAAGTTTGTAATAGCGCTGCTCGAAAGTTCCTTCGCCTTCTGCCGCCTTCCTGGCATCCTCAAGCATGAACCCCATGTACCTGCACATAAGCGAATCCCAGATCTCTTCTTTACTTCTGTAATACGCATAAAGCGTCGCCTTGCTGATACCTGTGTTGAAAGCTATCTCATCGACCGATGTTGCATCATATCCCTTGCTCTCGAAAAGTTTCTCTGCAGCATCCATTACCGATTCTTTATAAATGATTATCCTTGTCTTTTTTGACATATTCCGTCTCCAATCCAGTTTTGCCAGTTTTGAAAGTGCTATTTTCAATGTCTAATTTCATACTAGCAGTTCAATTTCTGAACTGTTGGTTCAATTATTGTACTATCAGTCTGAAATTAGGTCAAGAAGATACCATTTCAAAAACGCTAAAATCGATTTAAGAAACAGATAAACATTCACTTTTGTTATATACGGGTTTGATCGATCGCTGCCAGCCGGAAACTTTGTAAAGAACGGCATCTCCAGATGCGAGGTCGGGTATCCGACCTCTTGAACACTGATTTATGTACCTGTAAAGATGAGCAGTCAATGGTGCCGAAGGCAAGTTTACGTCCCTTGACGGCGAAGCCTTCAGGTGCTACTGCCTCACATCAACGTGTAGTTGCTTTGTCTCTACTGCTGAATAAATCAATAACCGGCCAGGAATGCCTTTGTTCTCTCCTGCTTAGGGTTTGTTACAAGTTCGTATGCAGGACCTTCCTCAACGATAACGCCGCCATCCATGAATATGATTCGGTCGGCTACATCTCTGGCAAAGCTCATCTCGTGAGTAACGATAACCATTGTCATCTTCTCTTTAGCGAGCTCCTTGATGACATTCAAAACGCCTTTGGTGAGCTCAGGATCCAATGCGGATGTAGGCTCGTCAAAGAAGATGATCTCAGGGTTCGTGGCAAGAGCTCGCGCGATGGAAACTCTCTGCTGCTGGCCGCCTGAAAGATTGCAGGGATAAGCATCGGCTTTCTCCTTAAGATCCATCTTTGCAAGAAGCTGATCGCAGATCGTATCTGCCTCCTCCTTGCTCTTCTTGTGGACGTGGATCAAAGCCTCTGTGATGTTTCTCTTAACCGAGAAATGCGGGAAAAGATTGAAATTCTGGAATACGAGACCGAACTTTGAGCGGATCTGCTTTTCGAGTTTCTTGTCACAGTATTGACCGTCTTCGCAAAGAACATCACCGCCGATGACGATCTTGCCGGCGTCGACCTTTTCGAGAGTGGTGGCGCATCTTAGGAGAGTAGACTTACCGCCGCCCGAAGGACCTATGACGGCAACAACCTCGCCGCGCTTTACCTCCATGGTAATGCCCTTAAGGACCTCCAGATCGTCGAAGGACTTATATACTTTATTTATCTCAAGGACAACGTCGCTTTTTGTTTCCGGCATTTGGCTTACCCCATTAAGAATAGTAAGACATGGATTTCTCCACGCGGTTTAATATCTGTTCGATTATCAGGTTCGTCACGTAGTAGAAAGCGCCGGCAACTATAAAAGGAATTACCGATACCTGTGCCGATGCGGCTGCGGAAGCCTTTGTGAACATCTCTGTTACCGAGAGGACCTGTGCAAGTGACGTATCTTTTACGAGCGTGATTATCTCATTGGAAACTGAAGGCAGCACGCGCTTTACGACCTGAGGCAGGATGATCTTGAAGTAGGTCTGCATTTTCGAGAAGCCCAAAACTGTCGCTGCTTCATACTGACCTTTGGACATGGACTGGATGCCGCCTCTGAAGATCTCGGCAAAATATGCCGCATAATTCAAAGAGAACGCAACGATGGTGGCGATGAACCTGTAGTTGAACGGTCCAAGCTGGATGCTTCCGAGATTGACCCCGAAAATATAATAAGGTCCGAAATATACCAGCAGGAGCTGAAGCATGAGAGGTGTGCCCCTTAAGACAGAGATGTAAAGCTGGAAAATAAGCGATACGATCTTTATCTTGGACATTCTGCCCTTGGATACAAGCAGACCCAAAGGGATCGAGAAGATCAACGTGAAGAAGAAGATCCCGAACGTAAACTTGAAGCCCTGAAGCAATTGAATCAATGTCGACTGTAATGAACCCATAACGAACAGATTATAACAAATATATGGAAAACTTGCTTTACCATAATAAAAAGCTGCTCCGGAAATACCCGGAACAGCTTTTGAAAGTCATTTAATCACTAATATTACTTGCCGATGATAGTAACGTCAGAACCGAACCACTTCTCTGAGATCTGCTTCATTGTTCCGTCAGCAGCCATATCTTCAAGGGTCTTCTGAACTTCGTCACGAAGTGCTGTATTTCCGAGAAGGAAACCGACACCGTATTCTTCGGAAGCTACAGCCTCATCAAGGATTGCAAAAGGCTTGCCTGATGTCTGGATCTCGTAACGGGCAACGATCTCATCCATAACGATTGCATCTACACTGCCCATCTCAAGTTCCATCATTGCCTGGAGATATGAATCGATTTCAACGAGCTCACCGAAAGTATCTGTGAGAGCCGGATTGTCATTCAATGCAGCAAGACCTGATGAATCCTTCTGAACTGCAACCTTAAGGCCTGCAAGATCAGCAAGTGATGTGATGCCTGAATCATTCTTAACAACTACTACCTGATCGTTGACCATGTAAGGCTCAGACCATGTGTATCCGTCTTCTCTGCCGCTTATGGTAAAACCGTTCCAGATGCAGTCAATGTTGCCTGACTTAAGTTCCTGGTCCTTTGAATCCCAAGCGATAGGCTGTGCTACGAATTCACGTCCCATACGCTTTGCACACTCCTGTGCAAGATCAAGATCGAAACCTGCATAAGAACCGTCATCGGCAACGAATCCCATAGGCGGGAATTCCTGGTCGAAACCAACGACGAACTTCTTATCATCCTTCTTGCCGCATCCTGCGATAGCAAGTGCCAATGTAGCAACTGCCATAACAGATGCCAAAACCTTCTTCATAACCATAAAACACTTTCCTCCAATTGTTTCCGGTTTATTTATTTGGTGCCGAAAATACGGTCACCCGCATCTCCCAAACCAGGGAGAATATACGCATTTTCGTTGAGTTCCCTGTCAACGTTGCCGACATAGATATCAACGTCGGGATGTGCCTTTGCAAGTCTCTCGATACCTACGGGAGCTGCAATGATGCACATGAACTTGATGTTCTTTCCGCCGTGAGCCTTGATCGAATTGATGGCATCAACAGCTGAACCGCCTGTAGCAAGCATAGGGTCAACAACAAGAATGAGACGCTGATCGATTGGATCAGGAAGCTTGCAGTAGTAATCGTGAGGTTCATGTGTCTCAGGGTCTCTGTAAAGACCGATGTGGCCTACCTTGGCAAGAGGAACGAGAGCCTCAACGCCGGGTACCATTCCGAGACCTGCACGAAGGATCGGAACGATGGCAAGTTTCTTACCGTCGATCATGGGAGTCATTGTCTTCTCGAGTGGTGTCTGGATCTCTACATCCTTGAGAGGAAGATTCCTTAATGCCTCATAACCTTCGAGAGTAGCGATTTCTTCAACGAGCTGTCTGAACTCGTGAGTTCCGGTGCTTTCGTCTCTTAAGAGTGAGATCTTGTGCTTGATGAGCGGATGCTCCATTACCTGAACATTCTTAAAATCCTTGTACTGCATATTCGTCTCCTTTTCACATTGATAAACATGGTACAAATTATCTCTTGATTATTTTAGTAGAATGAATTTTTAAGTCAATAAACATAAACCGCGTTAACCGCTCATTATTACATCCAAATGTCAAAATGATTGCTTGAATTTTACATAAGAGTGCTATTATAAATAAAATCCAAATACAACGGAGGGCTTGTTATGAGTAAATCCAGTCTTCAGGATGGAGCTGTCTACGACGCGAAATCACTGGGTGCCGGCCGTGTTATCGTGCTTGGTTTCCAACACATGTTCGCTATGTTCGGTTCAACCGTCCTCGTCCCTATCCTCACCGGTCTGTCGGTCTCAGCCACACTTCTTTTCGCAGGATTGGGAACAATTCTCTTCCATCTTCTTTCAAAGAGAAAGGTACCCGCATTCTTAGGTTCATCGTTCGCATTCCTCGCAGGATATTTTGCCATCGCTCCCAACGGCGAAAAAGAGCTCCTGCCCTATGCATGCTTCGGTGTTGCACTTGCAGGTCTTGTTTATCTTATCCTTGCAGGACTTATCAAGGCATTCGGCGTTAACCGTGTAATGAAGTTCTTCCCGCCTATCGTAACCGGTCCAATCATCATTGCCATTGGTCTTTGCCTTTCAGCTACAGCTATCAACAGCTGCTCAACAAACTGGATCGTAGCAGTCGTTGCTATCCTTATCATCGTAATCTGCAATATCTGGGGCAAGGGCATGATCAAGATCATCCCTATCCTTTTAGGTGTTGTCGGAGCATGCGTACTCTGCATCATCCTTACTCTTGCAACAGGTCAGGTATCAGGTGATTACTACACCATCGCCGGCAATTCCAACTTCCAGCTCTTCTCTGTTGCAAGCATCGAGAACATCAAGAACTCTGCATGGATCGGATTGCCTTTCAAGTATGAGGATACCGTTTTCAACATCTTCACAGGCGGCAACCTCAATACAAGCCTTCTCATCACAGCTATCATCACAATCGTTCCTATCTCTCTTGCTACTATCGTTGAGCATATCGGCGACATCTCTGCTATCTCTTCAACAGTCGGCGAGAACTTCATCAAGGATCCCGGACTCCACAGAACACTCATGGGAGACGGTCTTGCCACAACACTGGCATCACTTTTCGGTGCTCCTGCCAATACAACATACGGCGAGAACACAGGCGTTCTTACTCTTTCCAAAGTTTACGATCCTTTCGTAATAAGACTTGCAGCCGTTTTCGCTATCTGCTTCTCAATCTCACCTAAGCTCGCAGCTTGCATCTCTGCTATCCCTACACCTGTTGTAGGCGGTATCTCCCTTGTACTCTACGGCATGATCTCTGCAGTCGGTGTAAGAAACGTAGTTGAGAACAAGATCGACTTCGGCAAGGCAAGAAACGTCATCATCGCAGCCATCATCCTCGTTCTCTCGATCGGTATTCAGTACAGTGCAGCTCAGGCTATCAAGATCCCTGTCGGCACAAAGGAAGTTCAGCAGAATGTTGAATACTATGAAGTTGACGGAAACAAATACTATGTCGAAGCTGACGGCAGCGTAAATATTCCTGCAGATCTAATGGCTAAGGCAGGCGATTCCGTTACAGAAACAGTCACAGCCACGGAGCCTTTAGTCGTTATCTCACTTTCAGGTCTTGCAGTAGGTTCACTCGTAGGCATCATCCTTAACGCAGTCCTTCCCGGAAAAGACTATGTTTTCGAGAGCAATCAGAAAGCAGCTCAGGCCAAGGACTCAACGATAACAGACGAGCCTGTAAAGACTCAGAAGAAAAAGAAGAAATAATGCCGGATAACCGGTAATGACAAAGGGCTGTCTCAGTTAATGAAACAGCCCTTTTAATTTGCTTGAAAAACGATTAGAAAAGCGCGATCAGGATACCTATTCCGGCAGTCTCCAAAACGATTACGACGCCTAACAACAAAGCATACATCTTTAGCTTAGCCAGGTTATCAACTGCAACGGCCGGTGCTTTTGTCTCAGTCTTCTCGGCATCATCGACACCGCTCATCGCATCAGCAATGTAATCAGTCGAAGCGGCAGCATCTTCTTCAGCAATATACAAAGGCTGCTCAGGCTCGTTGAAAACCGGAGTCCTGACCTTACGTCTAACATCGCTGACATCTGTCTCAGGAACAAAGATCTTGCTCTCAACCTTGGGAGCATTTTTTCTTATACCGACAACCTTAGGCTTAACATCTCCTTTAAGCAATGCCGAATCCTCAAACGGATCCATCGCATTTACGGACTGCTCGGTAAACTCCGGAGATTCGGAATCCCTGATGAAAGTCTTCTGCGTTTCATCGTAATGAACGTTTACATCAACCCTGGATTGTCTGGTGATAGGAACATTACGATCGGGATCCAATCTTCCCGGTCGCTCATATAACGGCTTATCGTCACCATTCAAAAAGAATAAGTTGTTGTTGTCTTCGCTCATCGTTGTGAATTATACCATTTTAACGAAACCATCGTCATCCATCTGCAAAAGGCCCTGCCTGATGCAGTAATCAACTGACCTCTTTCCGAGCCTGTAGTTATCCGAATCCTCAGGTGCCCTGGTAAGTCCAAGTGTTTTACAGGTCTCGGTTATCAGGCTCTCATAAGGCATTCCATACTGTGATACGGCAAGATAATTTGCAGCGCATGCAGCTTCCTGAACAGGAATGTCATATGCTTTTCTGGGCTTCTCTCCTTCAGCAGGAACTCTGTAGAAGTCCATGACCTTGCCCATCTCCGTTCCGTCCTTCCAGAGGAATATGACTTCGGAATCGTCATCCTCGGCTGCCGGATCAAGTCTCTGCGTCGTGTAATTAAGCTTAACGTTCTTCTCGATACTTCTTACAAGATATGTGCAGCGCTCACGAAGTTTGGGCGTCATCTTGGCGATGCCCGCATGCGTGATCAGTTCTTTGGCAAGAACATCGGAACTGATAGGAGATTCCTGATCTACTATCTTGATTACGCATTCCTGAAGATACTTTGTATTGAGAGCATCACAAAATTCCGATGCCGTCATTTTCCTCGGATTAAGATCAGAGGCTTTATATACCCTCGCAGGATTTCCGTCAGAGGAACTGCTCTCTAATTCAGCCGTTTTTTTTTGCGTCTGATCGTCAGATGCTTCGGGTTCTTCTGCTGCTGTCTCTTCAGTTTCCTGACCGTAGATTATTACTTCAGGTCCGCCCTCTTCTTCAGGAACTGCTTCAGCAGTTTCTGTTGAATCAGAAAGAACATCTTCAGCAGGCGCTTCCTCAGTTAAAACGCCTTCCTTCTGCGAGTCATTTATCAGCTGAATGAGTTTCTCGAAAACCTTATCAGGATTCTCCCACCATTCAAGAGACCATATCCTGACAACGTTCCAGCCGAAGCCTTTCAGCATCGAGAGCTGTGAGATTTCTCTTGAAGTAGTAGTACCCGATGCCGCATAAACAGGACCGTCGAGCAGGATGCCGAGACAGTATGTACCTTCCTTATCTGGAGATACGACACCAATGTCGATCTTGAATCCTGACTTGCCGACACCCTTGTCCGTGTCATAACCCGCAGCCTTGAATCTGGCACAGATATCATCTGCAATACCTGTGAATGCGGCATTTCTGTCGATAAGAGGCGTGCCTGCATTATCAGAAGAACTTCCTGTGGATGTGATGTCCTGATCCCAGACCTCGCTTCCGCCAGCATACTGAAGGAATCTCTTAAATGCTTTGACGCCTTCTGATGCAGTCTCGTTGATACGGATCTCTTCAGGAGAGATCGAAGAGAAAACCTTCATCTCAATTCTTGATCTCGTAACTGCTACATTAAGTCTTCTCCAGCCGCCGTCTCTGTTGAGAGGACCGAAGTTCATTATCAGCTTGCCTGTCTCGTCCTTGCCGTAGCCTACCGAGAACAGGATAACGTCACGCTCATCACCCTGAACATTCTCAAGGTTCTTGACGAAGATCGGCTCTTCACTTCCGAAAGCCCACTTCTCAAGTTCAGGATCCTTGCTTGCAGCTTCGTCCAAAAGGTCTTCGATAAGGGACTGCTGCTGGATATTGAATGTAACGACACCGACACTGTATTTGGAAAGAACGGGATCTTTAGCACGCTTAACTATCTCATCTATTACTGCCTGTGCTTCTGCCTTATTCGTTCTGGTCTTGCCGGAATCAAAAGTACCGCCGCAGTCGACCATAGTAACCTTGGACTGTCTGTCATCAGGTGACGGGAACGTATAAAGTCTTCCGTCGTAGAATGACTTGTTAGAGAATGTGATAAGACTCTCGTGACGGCTTCTGTAGTGCCACGCGAGAAACATCTGAGGCATGCTGATCGCAAGGCAGTCATCGAGAATGCTCTCAAGATCTTCAGTCTCATAATCGTCTTCATCACCTACCTGTTCAGTGAAGAAAGACGTAGGAGGCATCTGCTTGGGATCGCCTACGATCACGGCTTCACGACCTCTTGCGATAACACCTATCGCCTTACATGTAGGCAGTTGGCTCGCCTCATCGAAAACAACGATATCAAACATTCCGCAATTATCAGGATCCAGGAACTGCGCACATGACAGAGGACTCATAAGAACGCAGGGACAGAGCTTTAAGATGAGATCTCCTATCTGGGAGAACAGAGTTCTGATAGATACTCCCCTGCCGCCGGACTTTATCGCATGCTGCAGGATTCCAAGAGCGGAAGATACATTCGCGTCCTTGCTGAGGTCGGGAAGATTTTTCGCGATGCGCAGATAGATCTCCTGACGTGTAATCTTTTCGAACTCATCAGTGATCCTGGCAAGTTCATCGATCTTCTTCTCAAATACAAGACCACTGAAAGATCTCAAGACTTCGGAATTGTCTATCAGCATCGAAATGAGCATAGAGCTGTAGCCCTTGCGGAATGCACTGATTATTCCGTTACCGTCTACTATGCCTGAATCGTATGCCTTAACAAGATTTGTAACCTTATAGTCAACGCACTTAGAAGCCATGAGATTAAACTGCATTCTATCTCTCAAATATTCACTGTCATTTAAGAGATCCTGAGCCATCTGCTTTTTGGATTCAAGGAGATCTGCAGCAGGTTCAAACGCGCCATACTCAAATCCGTATGTGTTCTTAAGATTCGTGTAAGCAGCGCTGTAAGATGCTGTCTTTGCATTAAATGCGTTTACTGCATCACTTAAGAAAGCATCACCGTTACCTACCAGCTTTCTTACCATGCCTGTAGGATCAAAAGCCGTAAATTCCGCAAGTGCAACATGAGCATTCTCGTTAAGTGCTTCAACATAGCTGATATCGAAGCCCGGGAAACCTGCTCCCGGATTATAGAGCTCACCTAGATATCCTCTTACTGACGTTATGTAATTTGTTGCATTCTGAACTGAATTCTTATACTCGGTAAGAAGCTTAAAGGCCTGTTCAAGAGTCTCTTTGTGATTACCCTTGTCATATGCCTTAACTTTCTTATATATATTGCCTTCAGCAATGCCGCGCATAAGAGCATTCTTAGCCTTGGCCGTCATGAGCTCGCTTAAAAGCACCGCACCGTCGAGATCTAAGAAACCGTCCTGCCAGTCATTGCACAAAGCAGCTTTCTTGGCCAGAGCATCCTTGCATGCATAAACGGCATCTCTTAATGAGAGATAAGCACTCTCAGTATCGTCACAGCAGATAAGGCCCTTAGGAAGGTTAAGAGACTTAAGTTTTGCAATTGATGTGCCGGCATAATTAAGTCCTGCAATCCTTCCGATGGTACCGGGCTCTCCTGCGATCCTGCAGCTGTGATCCGTAAGGATCTTGTCAAATGCAGCAACGCTTGAAGCAAACTCATCGTATGCTCTAATGAATTCTTCAACAAGAGATGGAAGTTTGCTCTTTGCATCCTGTGAATACGAAGATGCTTTTACAAACGGGAGCTTACCATTAAGATTGCCTGAAGAAGCTACGAGTTCTCCTAATGAAGATTCTATATCCCTGAATCTCTGGTCGTTAAGATCACTGACGAAACCTTCGTCAAACAAGCCGCAGTCAGGAGCAGACTGGTTAGAAGCATATACGTTAATGAGCTCATAAAGAGTCATTCCGCAAGTTTGTGGAGCATGAAGTTCATCAACATATTTATCGAGCTCTTTTCTCTTTGCGACAATGTCTTCCAGTGACTTGTCATAATCGCCGTCCACCTGTGACTTAAGCCTTACTTCGCTTGCAGTCTTAAGCTGATCGAGAACATAACTCTTACGGATCTTATTTGAATGAAGTTCAAGACAGAACGGAGCAATGCCTATCTTCTCTAGCCTCTTATAAACGACATCAAGAGCAGCCTTTTTCTCTGCAGCGAAAAGAACCTTCTTGCCATTTGCAAGACAGTTTGCGATTATCGATGTGATCGTCTGAGACTTACCTGTTCCCGGAGGACCGTGGAGAACAAAACTTGCACCCTCGCCTGCACGCTTGATTGCTGCTAACTGTGATGCATCTGCAACGATCGGAAGGAATACGTCTTCTTCAGGAACTTTGCCTGTAGCCGTCATGTCTTCGTATTCCCACTCAAGGCTGCCGTTGATAAGACTCTTAACGATCTTATTCTTTGCAATGGAGTCTCTGTGACTGTGCATGTCATTCCACATTACGAACTGTGAGAACGAGAATAAGCCGAGAACACAGGATTCAATGATCTCCCATCCCTTAAGCGAGCTTACGGCTTCTTTTACCTTGGCAAATACTGCATTAACATCGACGCCGTGTTCATCTGAGGGAAGGTCCTTGCTGAATGAATCAAACTCGATCTTGAAGTCCTGTCTTAATTTCTCAGAGACGGTAACATTGAACTGAACGTCCTCATCTCTTCTTCTCATCGTGTACTTGATACCGAACTTCTTAACGAGTTCAACAGGGATCAAAAGAATAGGCGCATAGCACGGTTCTTTTCTGTCCTTCTCGTACCACTTCAAAAATCCGCATGCGAGGAACAAAGTGTTGGCGCCGTTCTCTTCCATCGAAGTCTTGGCACCTCTGTAAAGGGTCTTGATATTCTTATCAAGCACCGCATTCGTAAGAGAAGACACAATGGTGCCCTTCTCGTATTTCTTCTCGATAAATTCCTTGAATCCGGTAATGTCGGCAAGATCTTCAATGGAATAATCTTTTGCAGGAATACCCTTTATCTTTTTGCTTTCTTTGACGGGTTCTTTTGCTGGTTCAGCATCATGTACGGTTTCAGTTACTGCTTCAGGATCTACTACAGAAGCTGCCTCAGGAGTGGCTTCCTTAACCGGCTTATCTTCAGCTTCCTGAACCGGTTCTGCCACCTCTTCAGCAGGTGCCGCAGCATCAGAATCCTCCTTAGTTTCAGCCTCTGAAGGAACAGATTCATTCTCTTCAGATTCGGTTTCCTCTACAGGTTCGTCATCTTCGCCGCGTGAGATTATGGTGAAATTCTTATCCTGTGCAATCAGGTCTTCAATGTTTGCGCAGCCCGGCACAAACAAAGGAATCGAAGAACCTTTTATCCTCAGATTAAGAAGTGAATTACGTGTACTTAAATCAAGGAGTTTTCGCTCCCATAAGTCGAATTTGACTTTGCTTCTCTCAAGATTGAGTTCACCCATAAGTGATTCCTCCTGATAAGGCTATTCTCAAAAATAAATTATAACAAAATATAAATAAACATGCTTGCTTGAGATTTTATGGTATACTCCTAAATTATACTTTTGAGGCGTGTAATGGATAAAATCGCAGTTTTGATTCCCTGCTATAACGAGAGCCAGACGGTCAGGAAAGTCGTTCTTGACTGGAAACAGGCTCTACCTGAAGCAGTTATATATGTTTATGACAATAACTCAACCGACGGTACAGCCGATATAGCCAAAGAGGCCGGAGCTGTCGTCAGATATGAGCATATGCAGGGAAAAGGAAATGTCATCAGGAGAATGTTCCGTGAGATCGATGCGGAATGCTATGTAATGGTTGACGGAGATGACACCTATCCTGCCGAAGCAGGTCCTGAGATGGTCATGGAAGTTCTTGAAAATCAGGCTGACATGGTCATAGGAGACAGACTCTCTTCAACTTATTTCCAGGAAAACAAGAGACCATTCCATAATGTCGGTAACTCTATCACGAGGTTTTTCATCAACAACATCTACAAGACTGAGATCAAAGACATCATGACGGGTCTTCGTGCATTCAGTTTCAGGTTTGCAAAGACCTTTCCTGTTTTATCCCAGGGGTTTGAGATAGAAACAGAGATGACCATACATGCGATCGACAAGAATATGTTCATTAAGAACTGTGTCATCCAATACCGTGACAGACCTGAAGGAAGTGTTTCCAAACTCAATACTTTCTCTGACGGCAGCAAAGTAATAAAAACAATCTTTAATCTTTATAAGAACTATAGGCCTTTGGAATTCTTCGGACTCATGTCTCTTATCGGAATTCTCATTGCGACCGGATTTTTCATTCCCGTTCTTATCGAATACATTAATACCGGACTCGTTTTGAGATTCCCTACCCTGATAGTCTGCGGCTTTGTGGTTATCGCTTCATTCCTGTCTTTCACAGCTGGTCTTATCCTTCAGACGTTAATTCATAAAGATAAGCAGGCTTTCGAATTCAGACTTCAGATGACTGAAGATATGTACAAGAGGAAACTCAACAAAGGGAAATAAAGTGGGCAAAAAGATTCTGTATTTGATCAACATTATTTCCGGTATTGTTTTTTGTGTTTCCATTAGTGAATGGATGACTTCGTCTATTATATTCTCATTATTCTTAGGATTGATCTTGGGAATTATCGAATATCTTTTCCTTACGAGATTCCATCCAAGATTCAACAAGGTTTTGCTGGTTGTATCGCTGGCAGGAGGCGGTCTAATAAGTTTTCTGTCCGCCAAGAATTTCTATGATACATGGATCACTTCACTTAACTTCGTCAGAACCGTAGTCACAAAAGTTTTTCCCGATTACGATCAGGGACTGTTAATAATCAGTATCGTAGTAGGAATAATGACACTTCCTTTTGCTGCGTGCATGATCGGAATGCTGCCCACCCTCGTGAAAGTTTTCCGCAAGTTTGAATACAAAGAAATCTGGTCAAAATTCAAGGAAAAACTAACACTTCGCACCATTCTGCGTAAGGCAGGAATTGTAACAGCTAATCTGATCACAGCTGTTATCATGGGGACTCTGCTACTCTTTGCAGTTTATCTTCTACCGACAGAACGTATTGAAGTTAACGTTGCTTCATCGGCTCAGACAATCGCAGATGAAGGTCTTGATCCTTCTCTATTCAGTTGGATAACCAGTGATATAGATACTTTTACCGACTCTCTCATGCTTCTCGAGGCCGCTTATCCTCAGGATGCATCACCACTGGCAGATGCAATGAATGTACCTCGTGGCGGTCTTGGAGAGTCAGACCCTGTTGATACAATCGTCGGTCATTATGTTAATGGGGCTGATTACGATTTGACAAATTTATATCCCAGATACTGGCACGGATATCTGATATTCCTTAAACCATTACTGCAGTTATTCGATTACAGTGATATAAGATTGATTAACGGGGTTATCCAAACACTAATCGTGCTTATAACCTGTTTCCTTTTGTTCAAAAAAGAGCACAAGAAAGCGGTCATCCCTTATTTATTCTCACACCTTATGCTTATGCCTATAGCTTTGGCTAAAGCATTCCAGTATTCATCATGTTTTTATATCTTTTCTTTTGTTTGCATAGCTTTGCTCATAATTAAAAATGAAAAACGAAAAACTTTAGCACCACTGGTATTTCTCTGGAGCGGAATAGCAACTGCGTATTTTGATCTTCTTACCTACCCTATTTCCACCTTCGGTGTTCCCATGGTTTTATATCTGTTATTGGATAATACCAATTCAACTGAATCAAAACTCGCCGAGATTGTCCGCAATGCAATCTACTGGTGCTTCGGACTCGGAGCAATGTGGGTATCTAAATGGTGTATTGCCAGTATCATAACAGGTGAAAACAAGTTCACAGATGCATTGAGTAAAGTAGCACAAAGAACTTCGATGTCATCCGATGATGGCGGGACTTACAGCATTTATGCAACTGAGATAAGAAACTTCGGTGCTTTCATCCGGACTCCAATCACAGTACTTGTTGTGTTATTAATCATTTATATGATCTTCAAACTGATCAAACAAAAGAATCTTACAGCAGAAGAATCTGTCAGGCTGCTCTTTCCTTTTCTTCTTACAGGATTGGCGCCTGTTGTATGGTATGCCTTCGCAACGAATCACTCCATGATCCATTACTGGTTCACCAATAAAGCATGCGTAACATCTTTGTTGGCTGTTTTATTCGGAATGGCATGTCTTTTAGAGGCTAATACAAAAAAGATGTCTGAATCTTAAGCGTTGCTGTTTAAACGCTTTCGAAGTTCTTTATAATCCGGAACAATACCTTTTACAACATCCCAGAATTTGGCAGAGTGGTTAGGCACGACAAAATGAGCAAACTCGTGGACCACGACATATCTTATGATTTCCGTGTCCTTCTCGAAAAGCCTGTAGCTGAACTTGAGCTCGCCCCTTTTTGCAAAGCATTCTCCCCAGAATGACTTATAATCGCCGAGTGTTATCTTCTTCGGCATTGCGACGCCGAGCTTTTCGAACCACGGATAAATCTCATTGCAAAGATCTACGATAAGACTTCTGATACAGCGCCTTCTCCACTTCTCATAGGTCATGTATTTGGTGCGGTAGTCTCCGGTATTGGTAACTTCAAGAGTAATGATGCCGTCTTCTGCACGGCAGGTATTTTTCGCAGCGGGTACGACCTTAAGAACATATGGCTTCCCCAGCACCATGAAGATCTCACCGTCGACATACTGACGCGACAGACTCTTGGTCTTTTCCTCGTTGACGGCATTGTCGATTGCCTTCAAGAGATAATCCTGTTTGGATATAATGAAAGCAACAGCCTCATCAGTCTTGGCATAGTATGGCAAAGAGCAATATAAAGTACCGTCGCGCCTTACGCGGACGTTGATGTTCCTGACTCTTTTGCGTTCGAATTCGATGCCGACTTCCCGGTTACCGAGAATCAATTTGCGGAACGACATAAAGTTCCTTTATCAGTTAGCCTTTATCAACTTATCGAAGTTCTTGCCGTTAACGTCATACATTGTGTGACCGAGCTCGGCAAGGCGGCTCTCGATATGTTCCTGCTCCTTCGGACGCTTGATCTTAAGCGTCGTTGTCTTGATCATGTCTTCTTCGGAGAAGACGTAATTACGTACTATCTTGTACTGAGGCATCTTGTGGTTAGCCTCATGCATCTTATCGTTGAGATATGTCTCGATCTGGCTGTCGTCAGCTTCTGTGGCAAGGCCGAGCTCAGCACCAATTACCTTACGGTTAATAAGGAGCTTAGCGCAGATGTCGATCGCTTCACGCTCATTCTTGTTACCCCAGACGAATGCCTCTGATACACCCTTGATCTCGGTAATGACTGCCTCGATCTCTTCAGGGAAAGCCTTCTTACCGTTTGTAAGAACGATCATGGACTTAACACGGCCCGTAATGTGGATGGAACCGGTCTTGTCGATATAACCCATGTCGCCTGTATGGAACCAGCCGTCTTCATCAATGGCTTCCTTTGTAGCTTCTTCATTCTCGTAGTAACCGAGCATGACGCAGTCAGATTTTGTGAGGATCTCACCTACTGCCTTGGGGCCGGTACCTTCAGCATCGATAGCTACCGTAATTCCGGCCATAGGACGTCCTACCGAACCGTGAACGTCGCAAACCTCTGTATTAACGGAGATAACCGGTGATGTCTCGGTAAGTCCGTAACCCATATAGAACTGGAGACCGAAGTCTGTGAATGCATCGATATACTTCTTGTCGATTCCGGCACCGCCGATGACGATCATACGGAAGTTGCCGCCGAGCTTGTCAAGGATATCCTTGAATACGTTGCGTCTTACATCGATACCGCACTTCTTAAGGAATCTCGTAACAGGTCTTGCGATAGCAATGATCCTCTCCTTGCCTGAAGCCTTGATACCGTCTTCGATCTTCTCGTAGATGTTCTCGAAAAGAAGCGGAACCGAAATACAAACATTCGGCTTCCACTCTTCCATATTCTTAACGATGTATCTCAAGCCGTCGCACATGCAGATGCACGCACCGCAGGAGAGGATAAAGAAATCGCATGTATTTTCGAAAGTATGATGCAAAGGCAGGATGGAGAACGCTCTGTCTCCCCTTCTTACATCAAGTGTCTGTGAGATTGAATACACATTCGAGACAATATTCTTATGAGAGAGCAAAACGCCCTTACTCATCGAAGTAGTTCCTGAAGTAAAGAGAATGATCTTAGCCGCTTCAGTATCGATCGGAGTATCCATGAACTTGGTATCGCCGGCCTCAACAAAGTCATTACCCTGTTTAATAAGGTCATAGATATCAACGAAACGCTCGTCATCCTCAGGCCATGTATCGTCCTTTGTCTTACCCAAAAGGCCGTCCTTATAGAAAATAACAAACTTATTGAGCGGAATATCGAGCTCGCCCGACTTGATCTTCGCAGCAATGGAAAGCATCATCTTGTGATGTCTGTGATGGTAGAAGATAAGGCGTGACTTGGATCTCACAAGGAGCTGGATGAGCTCGTCTTCAGGAAGTGCTCTGTCCAAAGGCACACCAACGGCACCGGAAGACAGGATCGCATTATAAGAAACAAACCACTCGTAAGCATTCTCACCTACTACGGCAAGACGCTCACCTGCATATTCACTGTTAAGGATATAAGTAGCAAGGCCCTTGATATCGTTCCCGTACTCGAAAAAGCTTCTGTGAACCTCCGAGAGCTTCGGAGAACGTCTGAAGATAAAAGCATCAAGTTCAGAGTATTTTGCACACGTTTGAACAACTAAATCTCTTAAGTCATTGAACTTCTCAGCTTTAAAGACAGGCGTACCCTGTACCGGATCCATACTATTACCTCCACCGTCCATGCTCTCCACTTTTAGCGAATGCATGAATAACTAAAAAAATATATCATACTTGATAACAAAAACGCAATAATTCGCTAAAATCCTATTTATGAGTATAATATGTGCGTATTTTAAGATAGATGAAATTCAGGAGATTATATGTCTGAAGAAAACATTAAGACCGAAGATACTGTAAAACAGGTCTCAGAGCCTGCCATGTCAAAAGCAGATCATCATAAGCACCTGGATGAGAAATATCCTACCAAAAGAGGTTTTTGGGACGTAGTAGCCAAAAACGGATTTCTCTTCCTGACTCACCTTCTCTGCGACATGAAATGTATCGGCAGAGAGAATTTCCCTAAAAACAATCCCTACGTTGTCGCATCCAACCACCAGAGTTACCCCGACGGCGTTCTTATCATCGACTATCTCCCTAAAGGACATTTCAAATATATGTGCTGCCTCGCAGCTTCCGACCTTGAGACAAACCACGGCAAACTCGGCCGTCTCATCATGAGAGTCGGCAGAGGCATCGCAGTCGACCGCTACGGCAACCCCGTCAGAGGTCTTATCAAGGCTAAGAAGGAAGTCGAGAAAGGCAACATCTGCTTCGTCTTCCCCGAAGGCACACGTTCCCACACCGGTAAACTCGCCGAGATGAAGGATGGTGCCGCTTACCTCGCCATCAAGGCCGGCGTTCCCATGGTTCCCGTCTATATCGCAGGCGCTTACCAGATCTGGCCCAGAACATCCAAGAAGCCTCACCCGCTCAACGGTCTCCACCGCCGCAAGATCAGGATCTATGTCGGCGAGCCTCTCCACGGCGAAGATTTCGACAACGACGCCCACAAGATGACCGAGGCCCTCTCCACTTGGATGCACCAGCAGGAAGACCTCCACTGGGATCCCGAGACAAACTACGAAGCGAAGTAATTTAATAAGTTTTATAACCGGCTGAAGTTTTCGTACTTCGGCCGTTTTTTCGATACCCACTAATTCTTTTATTTTTCTTTTTAGTAGGTATGTAAATGGAAATCAGCACATTGATCTATAGTCGTTTATACCTACTAAAATGCGTTTTTCTAATTTAGTAGGTATCAGAAGCCTCAAATCTGCACCGAAATTCCGAAATCATTACCTACTATTTTGCGTTTTCAAAGTTTAGTAGGTATCAGAAACCTTAAATCCGCACCGAAATTCCGAAATCATTACCTACTATTTTGCGTTTTCAAAGTTTAGTAGGTATCAGAAACCTTAAATCCGCACCGAAATTCCGAAATCATTACCTACTATTTTGCGTTTTCAAAGTTTAGTAGGTATTATCATCAGTTTTTACACTCTGGAAATCGAGAAAACATACCTACTAATTGTTGATTTTTGGTTTTAGTAGGTCAACTTACCGTCTCAATCTCGAAAATTTCATTTGGGACGGTACTCCATAAAAACAACAATCAAATAAACACCGTCCCAAACGGCAAAACCCCATTTGGGACGGTACAGTCAAAACATAAATTACTATCAACTATATAACCCGCCCAGATATTCCGTCGCGAACTGGATCTTTGTCGGGTTGAACACATCTTTGCTCTCTTCGGTCGGATAAATAAAGAATGTGTCATCATAAGTGGACAAGGTGACACACGGTCCGAACTTGCCGCGGTAATCGTATTCGGTGTGAAGCGATACCATCGACTTGGCCGGGAACTTCAGGGTCTCGTGCTTCTCGGTCCTGTAGTTGTCGAACTCCAAAGAGAAGCCGTCGTTATCCTGAATGAATCTTCCGATACCGCAGTCTATGAAGTTAACGGAATTAGGCAGTGCCTCTACCCTGACCGGAATGTCGAGCTTGTAACGGCCTTCACGGATCTCTTCGTGAACAAAGCCTCTCTGCCACTCATACCAGTCGGGAATGTGGATAACTTCGCCTGAGGAAGAATGAAGCTGGCCAAGTTCATCCATTTCATATGAATCGCCGCAGAACTTGCAGGTGATCTTGCTGCCGGATGAAGTCATGGCAAAGTCCTTGCCGCACTTTCTGCACTTGTAGAGCGGGTAATGAAGGCCTTCTGCTCTCCACTCGTCGTTGATGACGATCTTGTTATCGAGCTGATACTTATATTCGTCGTAAGTAAGTTCTTTGGAGATGCGGTTCAAAATCTCATCAACGGAAAGCTTAGTTACCTCTTCAGCAGTTACAACACACTTAAGGTCGGCGTGAAGTCTTGCACCTTTGCGTTCCTTAAGATTCCAGATGGGCTGCTGAAGATAGTTACCCTGCATGTTGAGAGTTACGACTGGCACCTTGAGCATCTTGGCAAGCTTGGCGATGGAAGACGTCAGGTGTGAATTGGTTCCAACGTTCGCGTATCTTGCTTCAGGATAGATGACCATGATGTCGCCGCGCTTGATTACCCTGGCGATGTTGCGGATCAGGGACTGGTCGTTGATGAACTTGCGGGTTCCGAGGCACCCGGCCTGGCGGTAGATCCATTCGCCGAAGTTTTCGAAGCCTTCAAGCTCGGAAATATAGTTTGCGCGATAAGGCTTTAAGGCCAGAGGTGTTACATAGAAATCCATGAAGGAGTTATGTGATCCGTATACCAGGAACGGCGGCTTGATGCCTTCCATGTTGTACTTATCGATCTTAAGCTTATAAGGAGATACTGCCATCTTACAAAGGAGCCACATCAAAGGCAGGAAAAAGATGTTCTGCCTGGGCGGTACCTTTGCCCTGTCAAAAGGTCTCTTGTCCGGGCTCACATATGTATCCCTTCTGATATAACGGCGGATGCCGGGGATCTTGCTGAGGAGCAGATAAAGAACACCCGTGAAGATAAAGGATGCCAGCGTAGGTGTCAGCATGAACAGTATCTTGTTGTGGATTATTCCCTGGATGGGATCGTAAATTACAAGTGTAAATCCGAATCCGAGAGCCAGGCAGATGATGCCGACGATATTAAAGCCCTTGGAATACCGGTAAGCATTATGGCCGGGCAGCTCATAAGCACTCTTCAGATCGAGTTTTTGCTTTCTGATAAGGAAGAAGTCTACAAACAGCAGTGCTGCGAGTGGAGCATAAACGCATGCGCCGATCGTCAAGAAGCTGCCGAAGTATTCTGTGATCTTGCCCCATACGCAAAGGAGCGCCACATATACACCCAACACCAGAACAAGAGTCTTATATGAGATCTTCTTGAATGTGGATTTGAGCATTACACCGTAGATGTAAGATCCGACGGCCTGTGTTCCGATGTTCGCGAAAGCAACGAGAAGCAGCGAAGACAGACCCAGGATAGGAGCAGACAAGGTAGCCATCATAAGCGTAGGATCGTCTACCATCTGGCCTGTTACATACTGCATTGCGATCGCCATGACTGCGCCGACTACTACAAAGAAAGAGCCTGCAGCGCCCTGGCCCAGAACGCCTGCGTAGTAACCTGACTTCTCGGACTTACAGAGACGCGGAACTTCAGCCATGCCTCCGACAAGCGTGATAACGAATGCAAAGTTTGCTTCGATGTTAAGAACATAATTGACTGTCTTATCGGCATCGCCAGCAAGCTGAGGCTGGTAGTTCCAGATGACATCCATAGGCACAGATGTGAAGCCTACTACGACTACCGCCACACCAACTAAAAGCAGAAGCGGTACGAGAATGCGGGTAGTCCATGTGATCGTGCCGACACCGCGAAGTGCGATGATAGTTCCTACGACAACACACGATAAACTAAGTACAAGATGCGCCCCGTTAAAGAGTTGAATTCCGAACAGTCCCAGAAGGTTTTCCATCGAATCTGCGAACAGTTCGCAACACACTGCATACCAAGGAAAGTTTACGAGAATTATTATTATCGTAACTATCTTGTTGCCCTTAGGTCCGAAAACGCTTCGAAGCCATATCCAGATATCGATACCGTATCTCACCGACAGGATTACCGGGAGCTGATATACCATCAGCATGAATATTGCTGCAAGGAACGCGCCGATCAGGAGCTGCTTAAATCCTACGAGAGTTGCAAGGTATGAACCCTGAGTGTAACTCCAAGTTGCGATGCAGTATCCTGAGAGTACAAGGAGCGCATCAATGAATCCGTATTTTCTTTCTTTGGGCAGAACGGGTAATGTTCCGCAATAAACTTCATTTTCGATCTCTTTGTTTACGTCATGCTTACGGCTCATAAGAAGAAACCTCCTATGATTCCCAAAAGAGATATTGCCGTAATGATGGCTGCGATAATGTAGTCGCATTTTGTCATGCGGTGGAGCTTGTTCTCCTTCTCCGCCATGAGGATCTCGTCTATCCTCGATTCAAGTTCTTTGTCAGTTTCCATTTTCTTTCTCCGTTTCCGGTGACATTACCCCAAAAACTTATCACCGTTTTCTTCAATTGACGGGAAATAAGAAGTGAATATCAAAGACAATAATCGTTTCATCGTGGTACCCTCTCAACAAATCCTCATGTATTTTTAAGATAACACAAGAGGTCATTACCACAATGCCAATTATTGGAATTTAAATTGTTGAGGCTGCCTTATCACATCAAGACAGCCTCAAATCCATCCCTATCCCAAAAACTTACTGATAAATATTTAATTAAGTTCCAAGGTCCTGGACCTGTTCCGTAACCTGGCCAAAAGTGCCTTTCCAGTCATATTCCATAGCTTTTCCGCCAAGCTTAACAGCGAACAGAACAATCGTAATAATACCCAGAAAGCAAGCCAGAAAAAGGGCAATTCCACCTGTGATCAATAATTTAATATCTTTCTTTTCCATTGTTTAGTCCTCCCCTAAGCCGTAATTCCATACGTTCTTGTTCCATCTGATGTAGGACTTCAAACCCTTGGCATAGTACTTGATGCCGAGGATCAGCAATATGACAAGGAAGACTGCAACACAGATCATCGTAAGGATCAGGAAGATGAAAGGTACCAGGAATTCTGTTAATACGCCGGTGATCAGTCCTGCAACGATAAGTCCGATAAATGCGAGATCAGCTGCGAGGCAGCAGAATGCCGCGATAATAGCGAAAAGAAGAATGAGCCAGCACTCGATGCCTACGAAAGCGTTGAATATGATTACGAAGATCCTGCCTCTTCCGTCAGGTCCCTTGAAGTTATCGGACATCTTGCGCTTTTTCATGATCTGCTTGAACTTAACGCCGTCCTTAAATTCTGCTGCGAGTTCCTTGGGATCACCAAGGCTTGCTGCGATCTCTTCTTCGCTTCTGCCTTCACTTAAACCTTCTTCAAAATGCTCTTCAATAGATTGGATGATGTCTTTTACATCACCATAGGGCATGTGCCCCAATTCATTGGTGAGCTTTGTAACATATTCCGTTTTATTCATCGGCTTTTCCTCCAGTCTCCTTGCTGAGAATATCATTCACTTCCCCGCAGAACTTAATCCACTCATCACGTTCAGCATTTAATTTGTTACGTCCTGCTTCGGTGAGATGGTAGTATTTGCGCGGCGGCCCGTTCTGAGATTCCTGCAGGTAAGTTGATACCACACCTTCAGAAGCAAGCTTTCGCAGTATCGGATACACAGTGCCGTCTGCTACTTCGACTTTACGTGCAAGATTGCCTGCGAGGTCGTAACCGTAACTGTCACCCTTCTCAAGCAAAGCCAGCACGCACAAATCGAGAATGCCCTTCTTGATTTGGCTGTTCATTGGCAATACCCCTTTCATTCCGATTTGACGGGCTATGGGGCGCCCCCTATTCCTTAGCGCCCCGCCGTCACTACCATTTATAGCACACTACTGTTTATTGTTCAATACTAAATCTTAAACAATTCCATTTGCCGAAAAATTCACTCAATTCAATACGTTTTGTCTATTAAATAAAGAATGTTATTATCTTCTCTGACGGAGGAACATATGAGTCAGCAGGACGAACTTTCCAAATTCAAAAAGATCATTTCCAAGCTTCCGGAAGAAAAGCGGAAGTTTCTTTATAAGCGTCTTCAGTCCTTACCGCCTGATGAACGCGAAAACTATATCGCAGAATTTAATAAGAAATATTTTGTAGAAGAAAAGAAAGTGAAAGAGCCCAAGAACGGCGTACAGAGTATCTTCCTGGGATTACTCATTGCGCTTTTCGTTGCAGGTATTTGTTATTTCATTTATGCATTTAATAAGCAAACAATAGATAACAAGTTTAACGAGATGTTCGGCATGCCCCCTCCGGAGACTTTTGACACTACACCTGACGGCAGCATCATCATGGGAGATGACCCGATGCACTTCCCTACCGACACTCCCACACCCATCCCGGCAACACCCACGCCATCACCGACACCGGTTCCGCTCGCAGATGACCATCCTGATCTTACGGGTCTGGTAATCGTAATCGATCCCGGACACCAGCAGGAAGCAGATACCGAACTTGAGGAATCCATCCCCGGAACAACCGCTGAAAAAGAACGCGCCACATCCGGTGCAGTCGGCATTAACAGTGGTGTTAAAGAATACGAGCTGACACTCGAATATGCGATTGTTCTTAAGGAATATCTTGAAGGCTGCGGCGCAGAAGTAATCCTTACAAGGACCGAAAATGATGTCGACATCTCAAATATCGAGAGAGCGCAGATTGCGATAGATAACGATGCGGATTATTTCATCAGGATCCATGCAGACAGCGCACCTGACAGCGAGATAAGCGGTGTCAAAGTTTATGTTCCTTCAACGGGAAGTTATTCTTCGAGTATTGCTTCGACCGGAGAAGATCTTGCGGATGCTGTTGCTGAAGCCATAGGTCTTCCCTCTCTCGGATCCGTTCAGTCCAACATGTACACAGGACTTAATCATGCAGATTCTGTTAAGTCTTATCAGCTCGTAGTCGGCTATCTTTCAAACAGCGATGATGATTCTGTCCTGAACCTTGATGACACTCCTTATAAGGTCGCTGTAGCCGTTTCAGAATTCCTTGGCGAGTAATTGTTAACATTACCGTTTTCGAGATTGAAAATACAAAAAGTTTGATATATTAGTTTTATCGAGGCAAACAATATTTTCGAGGAGGTAAGTTATTATGACGGACTTTGATTCCTTCAACATGAAGGATATGGCTAAGCTCAAAAATGTTCATGAGGCCGATGCACTTCTTAACGAAATGAAAGGCGGCAATGACGGCGAGATCAAGAACGAATACCAGGCTCTCAAGGAAGTTGAAGAACTCAAGAAAATGGTTGAAAAACAGTCTTGTCTCCTTCACGCATTCTGGATAATGCTTAAAGAAAAGGGCGCTACAAATGAAGAGTTCGACAAAGCATTAACTGAGGCATCGCTTCTCGCTAACAGAAAAGATTATAAAAACATCAAGACATGCCCTAATTGCGGCAAGGGTCTCCAGAAGATGGAAAATAAACTCTTTACTTCAAAGTGCTACTACTGCGGACTCGAGGTAATAAACAATCCTTACAAGAAATACGACGATCTTGATCCTTACAAGACAAGTTATGCAGTTACCGAAGACGCGCCTGCTCCCTACATTTCCGATGATGAGGCAGATGCTCAGGAACTTAAAGAAAGTCAGGATATCATCAGCCAGAGCTTTGAGCCCTATGATGTATCAAAGGATTTGAACTTCGACGAAGAGACTTGATTTTAACCGCACAGTATGTATAATCACGCGTAAGCTTTATTGCTTCGGTCACATGTTGTCGTGACCGGAGCAATTTATTTCAGATCTGGGGATGCACTGGTTTCGACGGGGCTTCTGAGGTCGGGAAAGCGGGTAGAGGATCCTCGTTGGCCTCTTTAATAAACGAGGAATTGCAAGTAATTGCAGACAACACAGAGCTCGTAGCAGCCTAAGGCTACCGTCCTTCCGCCTATCTTCTCGCGGGAGTGTACGTACACCGAAGACCTCGCCTGAGAGAGGTTAAGCAGGCAGTCCTGCCGGTTAAGCTTTGCGCCGGATAGTGACTTTAATCTTTATGAAGCTACAGGAACCGCAATCTGTCAGCAGATGACGCGGGAATTGGAATAATCCAACTACTGACTGCACCCGGAGATTGTCCCGGAGGAAGAGGTTTCGGACAGGAGTTCGATTCTCCTCATCTCCACCAAAACTCAAAAACGGCTGGTTATCCGGCCGTTTTTTTCATTAATGTTTTTATAGCCCCTAAGCAATGGATCCTGACAACACGGTTATTATCAGACTCTGATATAGTCTTAAGCTCCCGCTCAAAAGGTCTCACAAAATCAGGTCTGCGTTTACCCAAAACACGGAATATCTCGGGAGCCTCCATTCTGACTATATCATCGGCATCGTACAAGAGTTTCTCAAACACAGTCATATATCCACAGTAAATATCAGGTGTGTTAGTTGCAATATTCTCAGATGCCCAAATGAAGCTCAACCTGACTTTGGGTTCCTTATCAGATGCAAACCTGAAAAGCTCATCCCAATATGGTTTGATAATGTTGAAATCTCCCCGTCCGATCCTTCCAAGAGCATTAACAGCCCGTTCACGCAAAAGCGGCACACTGCTGTCGAGATATGGGACTATCTTAAGAACTGAATCTCGCACATCAGCCGGATATAGCAGTCCCATTTCCCCAAGAAGCCAAAGTGCCTTCGCCTTTATTTTCACGGATTCATTATCAAGAAGTGATTTTACATATGGAATCTCATCCTTCCATCTGTCTTTATTCTTGGTAAGCTCTCCCAGTTCTTTATATATCTCTGCTTCGATCAATCCGTTATCTCCTATTTAGCATTTTGTTCTTTAAACCTTTCGAGCGTTTCCTTTTCCATACGGATTATCTGGATCATTCTGTCTATTGCACAGACCTCAATATAGGAGACATCGTATTTGAGCATTCTTTCTTTATTCTCAAGCGTGCCTTTCTCATATTCGTCAAGGAGCTTTTCACGTATGTTTATCTCCCTGCTCAACTCTTTCTTGTTCAACACTCCTGAATACATGACTGCCAGGCAGAACCAGACTGAATCAAAATCGACTCTTTCAAAGAGCTCACATATAGTGCTTTTCAGCTCATTCAAGCCGGGTTCTGTCAGCTTGTAAACGGCTTTCTTATCTGATTCGCCGGTGTTCTCGATATATTTCTTCTTCTCGAGTCTCAGACATGTCTCATAGAGCGTGGTGGCACCGATCGGAAACCAGTATTTCATATTCATCCTGTCGATCATCTTGAGCATGTCATAGGCATTCATCTCACCTTTCTTGAGCATTCCCAAGATTACTATCGATGTTTTTGACAACATTTGAGCCGTTCCTCCACTTTCTGATCAAGACCCATGCAGCAGATGCAATAAGGATTATCAATGCTATTACAAACGAGACAGGATTCCTGATCTCGTCTCCTGCTTCAGATGATACCAAAACATCCCACAAAGCACCTACACCCCAGAAAAACGGAAAAATGATCAGCATGTTCTTTGTTATGTAAAAAATGGAACAATACATTAAACCAACCAGGAACAAGTGCAGGAATTCAGGCTGGAATCCCGCATGATGAAGCGAGTAAAAAGCTGAAGTCAGCAAGATCGACGGAATTATCCCAAACGCTTTCTCAAAACTCATTCTGAGAAATCCGTATATAAAAACCATCTCGAAAATGCCGGCAACCAAAATATACGTCGCCCCATAAAGATTCTTCAGAGAGATAACATTCTCAGGCACTTCATCTTTCATGAAAACGAAAAGAAGTCCCGCACCTAGGACAATGTTTAATATCAGGCTCAGAATCCATTTACGCTTTGTAAATCCGAGTTCAGCTAATACACCTGCCCCCTTCTTCTCAACATATAATGATACGAAAACAACGCCCAATCCAAAGATCATCAAAACATCCCGCAATACAAATGAGACAACAGTATCCCTTACCGAATCGCCTCCAAACGGAATCATCATAAAACTCAGGGCGATCATCACGATACCTGCAACAGCAGCAATCCCAGTATCTTTAGTTACGTTAAATCTGAACAGTTTTCTCATCAAACACTATCTCCTTGTTTTACTACGTATGCGTAGTATAGTACGTATACGTAGCATTTGTCAAGAATAGCACTAAGAAATATGATTCAGCAAAATTGGCATTTGATGCGTGATTATTCAAAAGGCTTAAATATTAGACAAATTAGTATATGAACGTCTTATATCTGATATAATAGCAATATACTTGTAATATATATGATATTTGGCTGAAATTTTCTTAATCTGAGGGGGAAGATATATGAGCAAGAAAACGATAGCTATAATTGCAGGTTCGGCAGTCGCTTTGATTGCGGTTGCCGTTACTCTCTTTTTTGTTATTCCTAAAGACAAGTCTTACCGCCTGCTGAAGCTTTTCGAGTTCAGCGGTTCGGGAACCGTCACCAGAGAGAACAAGGGAGCCATCACGCCTTATGCCAACATGGTCCTCGAAAACGGCGACACGGTCAAACTTGATACAGGTGTCATGACCATCCAGGCCGACGACGACAAGTTCATCCACTTGGACCAGCATACTACTATCAAGCTCAACGCCACCGGAACAAGCGACAAGAGCAAGACAGCAATTGAGCTTCTCGAAGGCGGCATCACGAGCGACATCAGGAACAAGCTCTCCGCCGAATCCACATACGAAGTCAACACGCCTAACTCGGCGATGTCTGTACGAGGAACTGTTTTCTATACGACCGTATATGAGATTGACGGCGTTAAGTATACGAAGACATGCTGCTTCGAAGGCGAGGTAGTATCCAGACTTGTATATAAGAACGGAACATATGCTGTTGAGGAAGTGCCCGTAATAAAGGGTAAGGAAGTCATCATTTACGATGACGGAACAACGAGAGATTATCTTTACGATGAACCGCAGGACATCGACTACTCCACTCTCCCGAGAGAAGTTCTCGAAGATCTGAAGGATATCACCGATATCAACGGCGACAATCTCTCCATCTCCAACGAGGAACTCACAAGACTCCTTGAAGGCCCCTTTTATGTCACATTCACATATAAGGGACAGGAATTCGGAACTCAGATCGTAAACAACGGCGAGTATGCGCAGATACCTGCGCTCTCCCCTTCCGACAAAGGAAATTGGGACTACGACTTTAAGAAACCCATTGATCGTGACACAACGATTGAATGGAAAGGATAAGCGGGGTAAAGATTATGAAGACTAAGACATTTACCAAGATTTTAAGCGGAATTCTTTGCTCCGCACTTACCATGCAGATCGGATGGGGAATAAAAACCAAAAGTGTTAATGCTGCAAGCGTAACGAGTACTGAAACTGCAGATGGCGCCATAGTCAATATAACAGGTGGACAGGCATATGAAGCTTTTGATTTCAAAGCTGATAGCGACGGCGGAATTGTAATTTCCTATACAGATGATGCAGATAACGCTCAAACTTATCTTTTTGAGAAAATATCAGTATTGAACACCTATGAAAGTGTTCAAATGAATATTCAATCTGATATTACGATAGACAACCTTGTAATTACAGATGGAACCCTTGTCGGCATCGATGGTAATTGCTCTTTTACCTGTTCCAAAATTAATTCCAATGAGTGGACTCAAATAATTGTAGAACCTGGTGCAACTTTTGATTGCGGCAGTATTGAAAAAGCCGATGGAGCCAGATTTATATTAACCAATAATAGTTCTGTTATTATTGATTCAGTCGATTTATCAGTCATTGAATATCCTGCGAGTGCTACTTCAACCATTAGCGTGTTATCTTCTTTTACCAACGGATCAGATGATGTTCCTGGTACAGTCATTGCTGATCGTTATACTAATATCAGTAATAATGGAGGCAAATTCACTCTTCAGGTTGGTGAGGCAACAAAAGAAATATCAGAAACGTTTTCCAATAAAAATCCAAATGAGTTATTTGATGATCCATTCAGTTTCGGTACTGTTTCAGATTTGTACTACGGTCAGGATTACGATTTCAGTGATCTTATAAGTGTCGCTGACGGATACGATGAATCACTCGTTTATCTTGAATATTCAACCGCATTCGGTGAATACACAACCACGAAGCCGACATATCCTAACACTTACTACGTACATGCTGTAGCTCCTGATTACGGTACATATTTGGGAAAAACATCTGAAACGCAGAGATTCACGATCAGTTTTCTTCCTTTATCCGAGCTTTACCCTGACGGCACAACTTCCTACTTTACCGTAAGCGGTATTGTAAACGGCAAATATGTACCGGGTGATCTGGTTCTTACACTGCCTGACGGAATACTGTTCGGCGCTGTTTCTTCACCGAATTTTGACGGCCTGAAAAATCCTGTAACACTTACGCAGGATGAAATATTATATGACGACCACGTAAACGAAGATACACTGGTTCAATTCAGAAGAGCTTCTGACAATGCCACAACCAACAGCAATATATCTCTGGTTTCTGTCTATCCTGATATCAAAAACCTCATTTTCGACCAGTACGATCCTGATATCTGGCTCTACTCTGTTGATGACGAAGAAACCGATCTTGATGATAACCATGCAGTCACAGGTGATGTAGTTAAGATCAATGTTTTCGATGAGAACCTTAAAGAAATTTACATCAACGGCAGTTTATACGAGAGTTACGAGGAAGGTCACTTTGCCCCTAAACTTATAGCAGGTGATTCCTTCCCTGATACCGAAGATTTCGAGCCTGATTACGTGACTCTGACACTTAGCAGTGTTCCCGGCGAAGCTACTGATTACACGATCAAAGCTGTAGATTATGCAGGAAAAGAAACCAGCTATTCGTTTACTTTTAATCCTAATACAACCGATGCTGATATTTCTGTTTCAGTTCCCGGAACTATTTTTGCAGGTGACGATTACTCTGTAGATGTTAAAACAAACTCTGACGGCGAAGTATCACTTCAGTATAAGGATGCTTCCACAAATACTGTTCTTTCCACAAAGCCTACATCAGCCGGAAAATATACTGTAACAGCTACCGCAGAAGAAACTGATTTCTATTATGAGACATCGGCCAGCACAAGCTATACCATCATCAAGAGAGCTCCTGACACCACTGTCACTGTTCCTGACATCATTACTATCGATAGTGATTATGCGATTGAAGTTGCTACTGATTCTGACGGCGATATTACTTATCAGTACTACAATAAGAGTAATAACACTTATCCGATCAAAAAGCCTACCACTGCCGGCGAATATACTGTAATGGTAAGAACGGCAGAGACATCCAAGTATTACGCATCAGAAACAAGCGTCGATTATACTATCAGCAAGAGAAGTCCGAACGTTTCTCTTGGTGTCGGAACACCTTATGCGGGAACAACATATAGTCCAACATTCTATTCTAATTCTGATGCATCAGACAGAGCTGTTTTCGAATACAAGGAAAAGAACGCTGACGATTCGAAGTACTCAACAACATTACCTACCGCTTACGGTGAATATGTTGTAAGAGTAACGATTCCTGAGACTGCAGAGTTTGCTAAAACAATCGTTACTGCAGATTACAGGATCATATATCTTGCTGCACCTCAGACAGCTTATGTAATCGAAGGACAAACCGGCAAGAATAATTACTTTATTAGCGATGTCGTTCTCAAGGCCCCTACAGGATACATGATCTCTGCTGTTTATGGCGGTCCTTACACTGCAAGCATTCCTTACAAGGACGGAATCACTTCTGTTTACCTGAAGAGAACGTCTGACAATGCCCTCACTACAGCTATTCAGATAACGAATGCTCCGAGGGTAGATAAGAACGCTCCCTCTATCAGTGCTAAGACAGGAACTATTACTCCGGGGGCTGTAATGTATGCATCTGACTTTATCCTGAATGTCTCAGATCCTAACCTCAGGTCATTAAAGGTAAACGGAGAAGCTGTCGACCTTAAGAATTATAAGGACGGCTATACCCTGACATTAAACCCGGGATACGGAAGCCAGACATATAAGATCATGGCTGAAGATGAAGCCGGTAATGTCACCTCGATTGAGTTCACACTTAAAGCAGAATGGCTCAAGGATAAGGTAATCATTCCTGATGTAGTTCTGCCTTTGGAAGGAAACGAATCCTACAACCTTGGCGACGGATATTGGCTCGTAACAAGAAATACTCCGGAAGGTTCCGTAACGGACAACACCGTTTACAGCGGCAACATGCCATTCTATGTTAATGAAGGCGGAGACTATACGTTCACAAAGGTAATCTGATCTTATGCGCAAAAATCTGCAACCCGTACTTGAAGCCCTGGCTGCCGGTGTAATCGTATTCCTGCTGACGATAACGAACCTGTTCAGTCCGCTGGATTATATCGCCCGTGACAGGCTCTATCAGGTACCGAGAGGCATCGAGAGTGATATCAAGATAATCGGTATCGATGCCAAAACGCTTGGTGAATACGGCCGTATCGATACGTGGTCCCGAAGTATATACGCTGACCTCATTAATAAGCTTTGTGTTGACGATAACACGAAGCCTGCGGTTATCGGATTCGATATCCTTTTCTCCAGCGGGATTACCGGCAATGACGGTGATCAGCTTTTTGCAGATGCGGCATCAAGACACGGCAATGTCGTTGTCGTAAATCAGCTAAGCTACAGCAAGAAATGGGAGACCGACAAAAATGGCGTTCTCTACTACCCTGTCAACGGCGTCGATAATCCTTATGCAGAACTTTTTGATGCTGCATCCGTAGGTTATTGCAACGTCTCACAGGACTCTGATGGTACGGTCAGGAGAATAATTCCTGCTGAGGTTTTCGAAGGCACCGAGTATCATTCTTTCGCGACCGTAATGTATGAAAGATACTGCGCAGAGATGGGGATCACTCCCAACAATATCCCGACAGACATAACCGGCAGGACCATGATCAACTACTCAGGCAAGCCCGGCGATTACGAATACATCTCTATGTCTGATGTGCTGAACGGCAGCATTGATCCGCGTATCTTTGATGACAGCATTGTTTTCGTAGGCGCATACGATCCGGAAATGATGGACGACTTCAATGTTCCCAACGGCGGAAGCAGCCAGATGTATGGTGTCGAGATCCACGCAAACATCTTCCAGTCCTATCTTCAGGGAAGATTTGCGCTTAATGGCAACGCTTATCTTCTGGGTCTCATAACTGGCGTTATTGCAATGCTCCTGCATTTCCTTTTCCGCAAGCTCAAGACCTGGCAGTCCGTTATCCTCCTCGTCGCTTCTATCAGCGCAGAGGTCGCACTCCTCGTATGGATCAACAACAACGGATATTCGCACAGCATAATATACTTCCCGATCGTGCTTATTCTGTCATTCATTTATTCACTCAGCATCAATTACCTGCTCGAAAAACGCAAGAAGGACAAAGTATTAAATGCCTTCCGCAAATACGTTGCTCCGCAGATCGTTGAAGAAATTGCCAAGAAAGGTGATTTTGAGATAAGGGTCGGCGGCGAAAACAGAGACATAGCAGTACTCTTCGTTGATATCAGAGGCTTTACGACAATGTCAGAAGCGTTAGAGCCTGAGCAGGTCGTTGAGATCTTAAATGAGTACTTAACCCTTACAACAAAATCCATTTTCGACAACAGCGGAACATTGGATAAATTCGTCGGTGATGCGACCATGGCAGTATTCAACTCACCTTTCTATCTCGAGGACTATGAGTACAAGGCAGTATGCGCAGCCATGGATATCGTTAAGGGCGGCGAAGCGATCGAAGAAAAGTTCCAGAAGAGATTCGGCAGAAGCGTCGGCTTCGGCGTAGGCGTTAACTGCGGTCCTGCAGTCATAGGAAACGTAGGCTGCGATTTCAGAATGGACTTTACTGCCATCGGCGACACAGTCAACACGGCTGCCCGTCTTGAAGCTAATGCCAAGAAAGGCCAGGTCCTCATAAGCGACGTGCTTTACGAGAGACTTAAGGACAGACTGGAAGTTGCAGAAGTCGGCGAGATCCCGCTTAAAGGTAAAACAAAGGGCGTTTTCGTATATGAAGTAAAGAAGGTTCTGTAATTGTTTGCAGAAAGAAACTTTTCTATCTTCCCATAATTAGCCTGTTATCAGATTAATGACCTTGCCGTCCTTGCTGTGGATCTGGATATCTGAAGGCAACTCCATTTAACTCACTTAATTTGTTGCAGTATCAGTAGATTCTTTCTTTCCAAAGAAAAGTTTTCCGACCAGACTGATGACCGGTCCCAGAAAGACTGCCATAAGAATAATGCCGATAACCGGGATGCCTCCTGCAAGAGTACCGATGAGGATAGCGGAGAAATCCCATGCCATACGGATAAGCATCCTGGGGAACTTCGGAAATCTTGCTGATACCTTTTCGGTAATGATCTTGGGAAGCGCATCGTATGGCGCAACACCCATATCAGAATTGATGTATACTGCGGCACTGATGATAAACAGAAAAAGAGCAACCAGAAAGATAGCCCATTTGGAAACAGTATCAGTAAAATAGTGCGCAGGTATGATCTTGCCCCAGAGCCAGTCGAAAAAGTCGACATAATATCCTACCAGCACCATATTGAAGATCGTACCAAAGCCCAGACTGGATCTGTCCCAAAACAGGACAATTACCAGCATGACGGCATTGATTATGAGCTGCCAGTTGCCAAACGATAAGCCTATCCGGAGCGAGATTGCCTTATTCATAAAAGAACATGGATCTGTTCCCAGACCGCAAAGCATCAAAAATGACAGAAAAAATCCCATCCCGAATACTGCAAGAAAACAAACTATAATGCGTTTTATGTCCAATTTAAACTTCATACCGATCCGTCCTTCAAAAAGGCAATTATAACACCTAATGTCGCATTTATTACCGATTTGTGAATTTACTTTGATTATCAAAGCTTTACCTCACATTTGCCCCAAAGTCTCATATTTTGCAAATTTGAATGGCGATAATATGATGCCAGGAGGACCGGTCGGTTTATCAAAAGATATTTCGGTATGTTCTGCTAAAAGAGGTAAATAAGATGAATTACAAGATATATAACAACAATTCAGAAGAATGGGTACTGCTTATCCACGGTTTAGGCGGAAGCATCAACACATGGAAGTATCAGATCAATGATCTTAAAGAATACAACGTAATTGCTGTAGATCTCGAAGGCCACGGCGGTTCTGAATTTGAGAAGCGCACACGTCTTTTGACAAGATCCGCATCAGAGATCAATGAAGTTCTTGAAAACGAGAATATCCATCAGGTCCATGTTGTATCTCTTTCACTCGGAACACTTGTAGCTATGGAATTTGCTTACCTTTACAAGGAAAAAGTTAAGTCCATTGTACTTGCCGGCTTCGTTCTCAACATGAACTTCGGTTTCAAGTCACTTTTGGCATTTGTTGAAGGATGCAAGTACATCGTACCTAAGAAGTTCTTCTATCCCCTCTTTGCCAATATCATGATGCCCAAAAAGAACCATAAGAAGTCCAGGGACATCTTCGTAAGAGAATCCGTAAAGATGAAGTCTGTTGCATTCAGAATGTGGCTTTCCGAGCTCTTCAGAACACAGTTCAGGCTGAAGGAATATCTGACAACCATCAAGGAAAATCATCTTCCCGTCATGTTCATTTCAGGAAGAGAGGATTACTTCTTCGTTAACAGCGTAAAGAGAACACAGAAGATGATCAGCGACGCATCTTTGTACTTCATCGAAAAGTGCGGCCATGTATGCAGCATCGAAAAGTACAACGAATTCAATAATCTTCTTGTATCTTTCCTTCACGGCGTAAAGCCTGTCTGCGCCTGATCTTACTTCCTCGCGAGTTCAAGATCCATCGTATCGCTTATGATGATCTTACCGCCATGATGGTTGATCGCAGCAGCGATCTTAGAGAAGAATTCATTTCTTATAGTCTCTTCGATGGCAATGTGATCTGAATAGGTTCCGAGAAGCTGGATATACTCGTCTGCAGTAAATACTCTTTCACGGTAGAACAATTTATATGTGATATCCGTAAACCCGTATTTTGCAGGGATCTGCGAGATCTCCTTGGCCTTCTCTTCAGTGAACCACTTCTTTGTACCTGACTTGATATCGTATGCCTTGTTGTAATACTCTTCATAAAGCGCATCGATCTCTAAAGCCAGCTCGGGATCGTTCTGACTGTTACGAGGACGGTTAGCAAATCTTGCAAATGCTCCTCCGGACTTTAATGCGGAATAAACCTTGGGATATCCGATCTCTTCAGGAACCCAGTGAAAAGCAGTTGCAGAGAAGACAAGATCGTAAGCATCATCTTCCAAACCAACATCTTCGAACTTTCCCGTGATTACCTTAAAGCCTTTATATCCGCCGAACTTCTCCATAAGGATTTTCGAGAAGTTCTCACCATATTCAACTGAAGTAAGTTCGCAGCCGGTCTTGAGCACGGGCAGCGTAGCCTGACCGCTTCCGCTTCCTACTTCAACGACACGGCTTCCCTCACCGATCTTTACGTATTCGAAAATAGCCTGAAACAACTCATCGGCATAACCGGGGCGCATCTTATCGTACTTGGATGCTTCTGTATCAAATGTAGCGCCCAACTCTTTCCTGTTATCCATATTCCGTCACCCCATTTAACTTATCTGAACAGATATTGTCGGCTTATCTCCTCTTGAACCGGCTCCGTTTACGATTATAAGCCGGTAATCAGCATGTTCTAATTCTACCTGGTTACTGTACATTTTGATAACGCCCGATGAGACCTTATCGTTTAAGATCACTTCTCCGCTTGTTTTCTCGATCCTTACGCTGTAATCACCTTCGGCATTTGCGATGACAACGGCAACAGTATATACACCTTCTTCTGCAGTGCCGAACTCTATAGGCTCTGCTTCTGTATTCTCTACATCAACAATGTAGCTCATGTTGCAATTAACAAGATAATTCTGACCAAGTCTGTTTGATATAGTAACGGCAAATCCACCTATAAGCATGATCACAGATGCTATGGCAGCAAAAAGGAACCTGATCTTCTTATGTGATTCCGGATTAAGAAGCATAAGTCCTATAACAATAAAGAACGGTGCCGCAAAACCCATGAGGAGATAAGTTCCAAGTGCAACCTTCATGGTATCGGCCGTTAACGCTGCTGCAGCTGAATTACCGCTGTTTACACTGGCAACGTAAGATAAAGATGTGGCCACGAAGTTAATGAGAAAATGCATGAGTGAGGATAACACCATGTTGTTCTTCTTAACGACAATGTATGACAGGCATGCACCCATTATTGCAGTGTTAATAAATCTTAATACTGACATATGGAAGATACCGAAGAACAGTCCCATGATGAGTACGATTATCCAGTCCTTTTTGATCGTTCTGAAGTTTGCAATTATTGCTCCTCTTTGTATGGCTTCCTCACAGATAGCAGGTGTTACCGCCATTGCAAAGATCGTAAGAAGATATCCTGAGCTGCCGCTGTTAAATTCGCTTATTGCCTGCACATCTCCTGCTTCAAGAGATGAGGGGATCAGTATGCCTACAATGGCAATGCTTACAAATCCTATCAGGACACCGCCTCCGGCAAGGAAAAGAGAACCGAAGAAATCTCTTGCTTTGAACTTCTTTACCGGAAACATCTCCTTTAAAGGTATCCTGAAGATTACTGCGTACAATATCGCTATAACCAGGAACATTGCTTCCGTTGCGATCAGTCCGTAGATCCTCCAGGCTGTCTGCATCCGCGCACCTGCGGATAAGAACAATACCATAACAACTGCGAAAAGGACGAATCCCATCCAAGGTTTAAGTTTCTGCTGATTAGTTACCTGCTGCATAAAATTATCCCCCTAAATCCAGCAACTATATTTTATAGATATTTACACAAGCCCAATTTTCACTTATTTCGACTTTATTATCAAGCGTATCTGTATGTGGTATCCATTTGATTTTCTTAATCTTTCGGGTTAAAATGCCCTCCTGCCGTTAATTTAATTGGGACTTAATATATAATTCGCAACATGGAACAGGTAAAAGACACATCATTTAGGAAAAAGCTGATATCTCTGATATTGCCGATGACTCTGCAAAACCTTGTTTTTGCACTCGTACCGATATCAGATGCCGTTATGCTACTCTACCTTTCACCGGAAGCCATGACGTCTGTATCGCTTTCTGCACAGGTTCCTTTTGTGTTATCTCTTTTCATTTATTCGATAACAGCAGGAGGATCTATCCTTGCTGCGCAGTATTGGGGCAAAGGCGATACTGAATCGATCGAGAAGATCTTCGGATATATGTTCGCGCTTTCACTGCCGATCATGATCGTCTTCTTCTCAACCACGATGATAGTTCCCGAATATGTTATCAGGATATTCACTGATAAAGAGGTGTTTATTACAGGTGCCATTCCTTATCTGAGATGCGCTTCCTTTTCATATGTGTTCATGACTCTTGCCATGATCTATGAGACACTCCTGAAGAATGTCGGATTCGTAAAGCAGTGTACGATCGCAAGTATCGTTATCGTATTTCTCAACATATTCTTAAATGCAGTATTCATCTTCGGCCTTTTCGGTGCGCCTGAGATGGGTATATCCGGTGCGGCTCTCGCAACATCGATATCCAACGGCACCGGCTTTATCATCTGCCTGATATTCAATCTCAAACTGACCAAATTCAGATTGAGATTCAAAAACATTTTCCGTGTGGATCTTGATCTCAGGAAGAGGTTTTCAAAGTACACCCTTCCCTACACTTTGAACCAGCTTCTCTGGGGCTTCGGCTTTGCAATGATCACGGTAATCTTAGGTCGTCTCGAAGAAGATGTTGCCATGGCAAACAGCATAGCTACGATCATAAAAGATCTTGTATCGTGTCTTTGCTATGCTATCGCAAGCGGAAGCGTCATCGTTATCGGCAATGAACTTGGTGCAAACAGGCTTGATAAAGCCAAGCTATATGGAGATAAGCTTTTCAAGATCGGCGTCATATCGGGAATCATCCTCGGCATTGTCGCTGCAGCATCTTCTCCTCTGGTCATCAAGTTCGTGAACTTATCGGAAAAAGCCGAGCATTACCTTTTGATAATGCTCCTGATGTGCAGCTACTATATTCTCGGAAGGTCCATTAATTCGATCCTCATTGGCGGAATCTTCTCAGCAGGCGGAGATACCAAGTTTGGTTTTATCTGCGATACACTGACGATGTGGGCATTTATCGTTCCATTCGGATTCCTTGCATACAAACTCGATTGGCCGCCGATGGTTGTATATTTCATCTTAAATCTTGATGAGATAATTAAAATTCCGGCAGTTATAATTCACTACCGGAAGTATAAGTGGGTTAAAAACATTATCGACGAAGAAGTCTGATTTATCTTGCGTAGTCAGTATTTTCGAATGACTCGTAAAGAGTTATGATCTCCTGCTTGAGAGATATAAATATGCGTCCGAGATGCGGGTCAAAGTGATGACCAAGTTCCTGTCTGATGATCTCGAAAGCTTCATCATAAGACATAGGTTCCTTGTAATAACGGCGGCTTGCAAGGGCATCGAAAACATCTGCCAGAGCCATTATTCTTGCTTCAAACGGGATGTTCTCACCTCTTAATCTGTCAGGGTATCCTGTGCCGTTATACTTCTCGTGGTGATAGTGGGCAACATTGGTAGCGACGCTGACGAACTCCTTGTCATCAACGTCTTCAAGCACCTTATTCATGATCTTAGCACCGTTTTCAGCATGCTTTTTCATCTGCTCGTACTCATCCTCCGTAAGTCCGGAAGGCTTTCTCAGGATGGCATCGTCTACAGTTATCTTACCAAGGTCATGCAAAGGAGCGGCGTTGATTACTGCATCCCAGTAACTCTCACTCATATTGTAGTCGTCGAGAGTACGGAGATGGTTTACAAAGAGAGCAACGCACTCGGATGTTCTGTTGATGTGACCGCCTGTTGAGTTGTCTCTGGATTCGATCATGGCCGCCATTCCGAGGATGGTAGACATCTGCATCGACTTAGCTCTCTTAGCCTGCTTCTCGGCCTCACGCTTAAGTGACTCGCCCTTCCAGCTCATGGTCTCGATCATGTTGTGCTGTTCAGTAACATCGGTAAGCTCAACAAGATATCCTGAAACGTGGTTTTCGAGTCCGAAATGAATGAAGCTCATCTCACACTCAAGGAATCTTCTTTCCGTAGGGCTCTTGTCGTTGATAGTAATAGCTCTGGTGAACTTGCCCTGGACCTGCTTCTTTTCTGCGGATTCCTTGGCGTTGGTAGCAACCCACTTGAGAAGATCCTTTAACGCATAGTCCTTTGCAATGATTTTTGAGTCAATCCTGGCGTTCTTGATCTCAGGGAAAAACTTCTCTGATACAGCGTTGCTTCCTACAAATCTGAACTGCTTGTCGAAAGCAAGATAGCCGAATGTGCTGAGCTCATCTATCTTCTCCTGGACGCTGAGGTTAACGTTGTAGATCGTTGATCTTGCGACAACGTAGTCGAGCATCAGTGTGCAGACAAGATAGAAGAACGGGATAAGATCATACTTAATGTCAAAGATGCGTCTTGCAAGATATATGATTACAACACCGAATAATGATCCGGCATATGTCATCATAAGTCTGAAAGAGGCGGTTCTCTTGCCGAGATATGTAAGGATGGTAAAGAAAGCCGCAAGACCTACCTCTACTGCCAGTATAATGTATCTGATGTAATAGATGGATCCGGGTTCCTTAATGAGCATTGAAGGATCGCCGGGCACGAACATAACAGTTGAATAGAATAATGGGATCCTGTCCGTAAGCAGTGTGGAAATGAAGACTACGATATTGAGTAAGAGAATTACTACCGAGAACCAGGTAGGGACTTTTGAATCTGAATAGTCGATCAGGATATAGACGATAAGGAGCGGAAGGAAAACACCGCCTACATAGCAAAGGGCATTAGCAAGAATCGCTTCCTGAAGGTTCCTTGAGCAGGACAGGATAAAATATCCTGCATTACTCATCATGATACAAACGGATATAAGTATTTCAAGCGTATTAGCACCTCGTCTCGAGAAGAGAACGAGCGCCATAGTTGACATCATACTAAGCAGCATTACTACTGCCAGAACAATTGAATATATACCCATGCTTACCCTAACAATTAATTGTAAAATGCACTTTACCAAGATTATTTTACCGCACATAGCCCGCAAAGTGTTATTATTTTTTTAATAAGCAGTATATAGCCTGTTATATTTTGTTAAGTAAAAGGATGGGTTCCCTAATGCTCAAAGACGATGTCTTAAAGCTTATTTCGAGAGAAAAAAGCTATATCTCCGGTGAGACAATAAGCCACAAACTCGGAGTGTCCCGAGCTGCGGTTAATACTGCCGTCAAAACATTAAGAGAAGAAGGCTACGGGATTGATTCATCCACGAAAAAGGGCTACCTTCTCATAAGCAGTCCGGATATCCTGTCCAAAGGATCAGTCTCCGTATATCTTCCTGATAACAGATCGGGCGACCTTCTGGTTTTCGATTCCGTGGATTCTACAAATAACGTCCTTAAAGACTTGGCCTCAAAAGGAGCCGTATCAGGCACAGTAGTCATTGCCGACCAGCAGACAGGCGGCAAAGGAAGACGCGGCAGGAGCTTTGCCTCCCCTTCGGGTGCAGGAATATATCTCTCCTACCTTTTCAAACCTGATTCAGGGTTCGATAAGATATCAGACCTTACCAGCTGGACTGCCGTTGCCGTCTCTGATGCGATTTCAAGTGCCTACGGACTCGATTCACAGATCAAATGGGTAAACGATCTTCTGATGAACAGGAAGAAGATCTGCGGCATTCTGACGGAGGTTACGGTCGAGGGTGAGAGCGGATTCATCGACACATGCATAATCGGCATCGGCGTTAACGTTAACGAAGATAACTTCCCGCCTGAGATATCTGAGATAGCAACTTCCATATCAATGGAGAACGGCGGAAAGAAATTCGTCCGCGCAGAACTTGCCGCAGAGATAATAAGATCAATGGACAAGCTTGCAGCCAACTGGCCCGAAGATCCATATTACATTGAAAGATACCGCGAGCTCAACATCACTACCGGAAGTAAGATCACTGCCTTCCCCCAGATGACCGAGAACGGTCAGGGCCGGACAGGCAAAGCCATCGCCATCAATGACGACTTCTCACTTAAGGTCGAATTTGATGACGGATCAACAGAGAACCTCAGAAGCGGAGAAGTCAGTGTAAGAGGCCTTTACGGTTACACCTGATCATACACAGATATAGTCTTTGATCCTGTTGAACTTTGAATCACCTATTCCTGTAACGTTCTTTATGTCCTCAATAGCCGAGAACGGTGTTGTATTTCTGTAATCGATAATGGCCTGGGCCGTCACCTCCCCTATCCCGGGAAGGCTCTTGAGCTCATCTAAAGCCGCCGTGTTGATATTGACCATAAGTGTGCTTCCTCCAGGATCAGAACTGCCACCTGAAGAATTGCCCCATACATAGACACCGTCCTGCCTGATGATGTCCCCTCCCGTAAATCCGTTTTTAATCTCATCTTCTGACGGAATATAGATGGACATGTTTCCCGTAATCTGATAAACGAGGTTGATATTGTTTACTGAAGCCTTCTCCGTAAGTCCGCCTGCATCTTCGATAATGTCATTAAGCATCGCACCCTGAGGTGCTTCATAGATGCCCGGATTTCTTACTTCTCCGCAAATATAAACACTGATGAGCCGGACCGTCTCAAAAGTTGCAGGTGCCGTATCCTGTACTGTGGCCTGAATTCCTGTTTCCTGATAAAGATCATCCGGTGCAGTTGTCTCAGTAACTGAAGCAGTTTTTCCGCTCCTAAAGCCCTGAAGAGTAATATCGCCGCTTCCTTTGAAAACATACTTATAGACGGCACTCAGGATAACAATCAGGATGAATGCCACAGGATAGATAATACTTTTGAACTTCTTTGCCGTGCTCTTCTTCAACATAGAGAAAGCATATCACCGCTCTTTGTCGGTTTTTACCGACAATATATGACAAAGCCGACAAGGCATTTACCCTGTCGGCTCCGGACATTACTTTTAAATAATTATCTAAATTACGCTTCGTCTTCTCTGCGCTTTGTTTCCCAGAACTTCTCGATATTGTAGTTCTCGCGCTCTTCCCTGCCCATTACATGAACTACGACGTCCTTGTAATCCAACAGGATCCACTTGTCACCTGAACGGCCTTCGATGTGGTCAGGAACGATATCAAAATCTTTCTTGAGAACGAACTCGACTTCGTCAGCAAGTGACTTGATCTGAGTTGTGGAATTACCGCTTGCGAGAACGAAATAATCTGCAAGAACGGTCTTACCGGTCAGATCTATCGTCTCAATGTCGATACCTTTCTTGGAATCAAGTATTTCAGTAATCTTAGCGGCTAATTCTTTGCTGTCCATTATTTATCTCCTTGAGTTTTGTTTATGTTTTGATTGTAACACAATAACTGTTGTGTTGTTTTTAACTTATTGTTAAACGAATAACACATCTTGAGCAGTTTCCGCACAAGCTGAGCGCGGAGGACCTAAAAGGTGTTATTCACTTAACATGCCCAGATCCTTCATCATTTGGATCGTAACAGGATGCATTTCCCTTCCCTGACTCTTAAACTTATTCCTTACAGCATCAGCGGTCATGCGAACTGCCTCGTCCAGATCGTGCTCTGCAGTCTCTCTGATGGGGCCCAGATCCATGTAGTTTCTGGCAGGTTCGATCTTGTCCGCAAGATAAACGATCTTTTCGAGCACCGTCATGTTACCCCTGCCTGTGGTGTGATAGCAGATCGCATCAAGGATATCCTTATCTTCGATACCAAGATCTTCCTTAACAAAAGTGGCACCTGCAGAGGAATGGATGATCTTCTTCTCTGTAAAAAGATCGCCTGAATATCTCTTTGCCATTTCGAGCTGCTGTTCGATAGGAAGTTCCTTCGCGCAGTCGTGAAGAGCTCCGGCGATCAATGCCTTGTCCTTGTCACAGCCATAAAGGCCGGCCAGATGTGCTGACAGATATCCGACGTTTAATGTATGCAGAAGTCTCTTGCCGCCAAGATAACGGTACATCCAAACTGCTGCTTCGAAGAACTGTTTTCTTGCTTCGTCAGAAACCCCTTCAAGCTTCGTATTCTCAGTATAAAGAGCGTGTCGCTTAATGAATTCCAACGCCGGTTCAGGTACCTGTGAGAAGTCACCGCTTGACGTGATCTGCGAAGAAGAACATTCGATACCGTCAAGTCTGAAGATCTCAACCTTGCCTCCGAGATTCTTCTTTATTGATGCCTTGGTCTTCTCGACATCAGTATCGTCTCCTGGTCTTACGGCAGCAAGGAGTGATGCATAATTAAGGATCTCGCCCGGCTTATACCAGTTCTCAAACGTGCCGAGGGTATCAGAGCCCATTAACCAGAAAAACTCGTGGTGTTCTTCAGCCTTCTTACGCTTGATACCGTTGTCAGTAAGGAACGGAATGATGTATTCATCCGAAGTCAGTTTTGCAAGAACGACAGACGTGTAGCTTACGCCGTCGATACCGTATTCGATATCACTTACAAAGACGTTCTTGAGGCCCATTCCTTCGACCGTCTCTTTCATCATGTAAAAACGGTACGGAGGCGGAAGCTTATTCGTATAGAGTTTAAACGAATTACGGACTGAAGGGATAACGATCACACAATCGATAAATCCGCTCTTTAAAGCGGATCTTATCATTGCTATGTGACCGTTATGAACGGGATCAAAGGATCCTCCGTAAACTCCGATCTTCATTTATTAACCGAGTGTCCTTCCGATGTCATGACGGAAATGCATATCCTTGAAGGAGATCTTTGCAACGCCTTCGTATGCACCGTCGATAGCTTCATCAAGGGTATCAGCCTCATCATATACGCAGAGAACGCGTCCGCCGCTTGTAACGAGCTTGCCGTCCTTAAGAGCGGTACCTGCCTGGAATACGAGTTTGCCGCATGTATCGATACCTGTGATCTCGTAACCCTTTGCGTAGCTCTGAGGATATCCGCCTGAAGCCATAACAACAACGCAGGAGCACTTATTCTTCCACTTGAAGTCGATCTGGTCGAGCTTGCCGTCGATGATAGCATCAACTATGTCGAGGAGACTGTTCTCGAGAAGAGGCAGAACTGCCTGTGCCTCAGGATCTCCGAAACGTGCGTTGTACTCTACTACCTTCGGTCCTTCAGGTGTAAGCATGAGTCCGAAGTAGATAACACCCTTGAACGGTCTTCCCTCTTTCTTGAGTGCTTCGACTGTAGGTGTGATGATCTCGTTCTGGATGCGTGCCTTAAGCTCGTCTGTCATGTCGGCACCGGGTGTAACTGCGCCCATGCCGCCTGTGTTGAGGCCTTCATCGTGGTCATATGCTCTCTTGTGGTCTCTTGAAGAAACCATCGGAACACATGTGTTGCCGTCAGAGAAAGCGAGCACTGTAAGCTCCGGACCTGTCATGCACTCTTCGATAACGATAGTGGAGCCTGCAGAACCGAACTTCTGGTCTTCCATCATGTCCTTAACTGCCTGCTTTGCTTCGTCAAGATTCTGTGCAATGATTACGCCCTTACCTAATGCAAGACCGTCGCACTTGATAACGATCGGCATCGGCTGTGTCTCAAGATAATCAAGAGCTGCCTGCTCATCAGTGAAAATCTCATACTTTGCAGTAGGGATCGAATACTTCTTCATGAGCTGCTTGGAGAAAGCCTTTGAGCCTTCGATGATGGCTGCATTTGCCTTGGGGCCGAATGCTCGAAGACCTGCTTCTTCCATCTTGTCTACCATGCCCATTGCGAGCGGATCGTCAGGTGCAACGAAGACGAGATCAAACTGCTCTTTCTTCGCATACTCAACCATTCCTTCGATATCAGTAGCTTTAATGTCTACACATGTAGCGATCGAAGCAATACCGCCGTTACCGGGTGCACAGTAAAGATCCGTGACTCTGGGATCCTGCTTAAGCTTCCAACAAATAACGTGCTCTCTTCCGCCGCCGCCAACTACAAGAACCTTCATTTTCTATTCCTCCGGGATATTTTCGATTAGATTATTTAAGATAGTGCATCCAGGACTTTGCGCCCGTCTCACTTACGAGTGAAGCGATGTCCTTATGCCTGATGCCCTTAACGAGGATTGCCTCATCAGAGAGAACTTCGCACTCATAGCCTTCAGCAGCTGTGATGACCTTTGCGGGAACATCAGCTCTTACTACGATATCAGCAGCGATCTCATCGTAAGGTGTGATAGCAACGCTCTCTTCCGTCCATGTCCTGTTCTCTGTCGGATTGCTCATTGCAGCTTCAAGGATGTCGCCGCATACAGCAGAAGCCGTAGGAAGCGTTCCTGCGCCCTGGCCATAGAACATAGCCTGGCCCAAGCTGTTACCTTCAACCATGATCGCATTGAATACGCCGCTTACGTTGAACAAAAGATTGCTCTTTGCAACGAGTGTAGGTGCTACGTATACAACCGGCTTATCCTCACCTGCTTCATAAAGAGCGATGAGCTTGATGTCGCATCCGATGGATGAAGCGAACTCGAAATCGTCATTAGTGATAGCAGAGATACCTTCAGCTGAGATCTGGTCAGGTGCGATGTAAGCGCCGTCATTTGCGATCGTTGAAAGGATGGAGATCTTTCTCTGTGCGTCAATACCGTCGATATCTGCAGAAGGATTTGCCTCAGCAAAACCGTTTGCCTGAGCCTGCTTCAGAGCCGTATCGAAATCGATGCCTTCATCCTTCATCTGTGAAAGGATATAGTTTGTCGTACCGTTTACGATACCTGCGATCTTTGTGATCTTGTTTGCTGCAAGACACTTGTAAAGAGGTCTTATGATCGGGATACCGCCGCCTACTGCAGCCTCGAAAAGATAGCAGCAGTTGTTTTCCTGAGCGATCTTAATGAGCTCGGGACCGTGTGTTGATACGAGTTCCTTATTTGATGTTACGACGCTGATTCCCAACGAAAGAGCGCGCTTTGTGTATTCATAAGCGATCCTCGCACCGCCTATGGTCTCGACTGCAATAAGAATGTCGCTGTCGAAAACCTCATCAGCATTATGTGTAACGAGGTTAGCAAACTTGCTCTCAGGGAAATCCCTGATATCAAGGATATACTTCACGTTGATCTCTTCGCCAACGCGCTTCGTGATGAGCTCCTTGTTTATATCGAGAGTCTCGGCTACGCCAGAACCTACCGTACCAAAACCCAGAATCGCGATGTTAATTGCCATTTGCTGTTCCTTACCTTTCATTATTCCCTGCTCAGGATCATGCACTTACGCACGCCCGCGAGCTTGGAGATATCGTTAATTATGTCGTCAACTGTACCATACATTGACACGGTTTCAATGGAGATCGAGATGTCTGCAAGGCCGTTGATCGGAATATTCTGATTGATGGTCAGAATATTCGCACGTGATTCCGCAATCGTTCTGATGATCTCAGACAGGATTCCCTGGAAATTCTCAACAGACAGAAGAAGCGTAACTTTCTTGCCGCTTGCTGCCTCATAGAACGGCAGGACGGAATCCTTATACTTGTAATACGCGCTTCTGGAAAGGCCTGTCTTCCTTACAGCTTCATTTACAGAAGTTGATTCTCCGGTGTTGAGACGCTGCTTGACCTCCATAACCTTAATGAAGACTTCAGGTAAAACTCTCTTATCGACTAGGAAATATTCGGGGTTATCCTGATGCATAAAATAAGGCCTTTCTGTAGAGATTTTGCGCTGTCACTATACCACGAGTGGTGGACATTTGTACGCGCCCGAAAATATTAACACGATTAAGTCGCTAATTCAATAAAATAAATAAGATAAATACATGCCATGTGATTCATGAAGATTCCAGTACCAATTTCGTACAGTAAAAACGATGAAGAACTGTACGATTTACGTATTCTGACGCAAAATACGTAATCCGTACAGTAACTCAGGCAATTTACTGTACGAATTAGTATTCGATCTATTAAACGATCGGAATTGAAACACTATCAGCCGAGATCAGCCTTAAGCTTTTCAGCCATGGCTCTTGAAGCCTTACCCCTGTGGCTTATGGAATTCTTCTGTTCCTTTGTCATCTGTGCTGTCGTCATGCCGAATTCGGGCACATAGAAGATAGGATCGTAGCCGAATCCGCCGTCGCCCATGGGCTTCTCGTGAAGAACGCCGCAAACTTCGCCTCTTACCGTGAATTCAGAACCGTCAGGTCTTACGACTGCAATGCTGCAAACGAACTTGGCAGTTCGCTTTTCTTCAGGAACGTCCTTAAGCATCTCAAAGATCTTCGCAAACTTCTCGGGATATGTTGAATTCTCGCCGCAGAAACGTGCCGAATAGATGCCCGGAGCACCGTCCAATGCATCAATGCAAAGTCCCGAATCGTCAGCCATGACATAAGCGCCTTTGGCAAGAGCGTGTACTGTCCTGGCCTTAATGAGGGCATTCTCTTCGAATGTCTTGCCGTCTTCCACGATATCGGGATCATATCCTTCTTCCTTCATGGTCGTAACGACGAAGGGGGTGTCACTTAATATCTCTGCGATCTCTCTTGCCTTGTCCTTGTTTGAAGTAGCAAGAATGAGTTTGAATTCTTTTGTCATATAAGCCTCCATGCCTTGGGATACATATTTTTCGCGGTCTGGCCGTTGATCTTGGCAAAGCCCAGCGGGAAATCTCCGATTCCCACGATTATCGTGCCGGATGATTTAAGTCCGTCTTCACTTGATACTGATATAGTCTCGCCGCGAAGATACTTTGTAAGTCTGTCATCGTCTCTTCTAAGGCCCAGATAAGAGTCTTTCTTTATCGCATCTTTTGAGAGCGCGAGAGCTATGCTGTTCGACGGCTCGAAAACCTTTTTTCCCGACTTCAAAGGCTTGATATCGCCAACATAAAGTCCGGTCTTGACGACCTTAAGTCCTTTAAAGAGTTTTTCATCGAAAGTCATCTTGAAAAGACCTGTTCCGTGGCTTATAAAGCGACCCTGTAAAAGCTCTTCCCTGCCTTTGTCAGAGAGCACTTCATCAAGCACGGGCAATGCTGCTTCAGCGCTCTTATCTTTGGCTCCGACAGTCTCTTTTATCAGGAGTTCATCAGCTGACTTAAGATCTTTCTCCTCACCCTTTACGATATGAACGCAGAAGTGTCCGTCACCTTCAGACATATGTGGCCAGATCCTCATTGATCCGGGCAGGATAGAATCTTCTCCCGCGTGAGTGACACCTTCGATCTCAGGGTGTGCTTTTACATGGTATTCGGGGTGACGCTCAATAAATCTCTTTATCTGGTTCTCGTCTTCATCGACACAAAAAGTACATGTTGAATAAACGATGGAACCGCCTTCTTTAAGGCACTTGTCTGCCGCTTCAAGAATGGATTCCTGCAGCGGGACACAGACCTTGGGTCCGTAATTCATGTAGCTTCTGCAGGCATTCTTATCACGTCTGAACATTCCCTCGCCGGAGCATGGCGCATCGATGAGGATCTTATCGAAGAACAAAGGAAGTCTTGCTGCAATATTTTCAGGAGTCTCATTAAGGATAACGAGTCCTTCGATACCGGAACGTTCGATGTTCCTGAGCAATGCCTTGGAACGCTCGAAGCTTATCTCATTTGCGACAAGGATTCCCTTGCCGTGCATATCTTCGCCAAGTCTGCACGCTTTGCCGCCTGGTGCTGCACAAAGATCCAGGACTATCTCGCCAGGCTTTGCAGCCATTACCTGTGCGGGCAGCATTGCAGAAGGCTCCTGAGGATAGTAGACACCTGCGTGATAGAGAGGATCTCTTCCGCCTGGTTCGTTGTTAACATAGTAACCGCCACTGCACCATGAAACCGGCTTTATCTCCTCGTTCATGTCGACCAGGAATTCTTTTTCCTGCGCGCTGCATGATATTTTCGAGCGCGAGAACCTGACGCCTTTTAGCGGGACCTTGTCAAAACTCTCATAAAAACCATCACGCGGCACTTCATTGTGACGCGTGAAGAAGTCGTTCATCTCATCTACAAAGCTGTCGGGAAGCTGCATTTTATCCTCACAGATTAAGGAAATCAGCGCATCTGAACGCAAGGCGCTTAATTACGTCGACTTTGAAAGGCGATTCGATTCCCGCACGCTTGATAAGGTTAAGGAATGTGTCGCTTCCGCCGAGCTGGCAGAGCGTGTTGTACTTTTCGAGCGCATCTTTAAGGTCGGCTCTGGACTCATCCCAGAGCTCAAGAGCGCATATCTGAGAAAGACAATAGTCAATGTAATAGAACGGTGTCGTGAAGATGTGATCTTTCTTCATCCACGCGCCGCCCATTGCGTGGAAAGGCGTATCGTTCTCATCGTAGTTTATGAAAGGCTGATATGTCTGCTCGAGCATCTTCCAGATCTCGTGGCGCTCATCAGGCGTCATGTTGGGATTGTCATAAACAATGTGCTGGAACTCGTCGACCATGCATCCGTAAGGAAGGAACAGAAGTCCGTCGGTCATGTGAAGCTCGCAGTATTGGTCAGCCTGCTTGCCGTAGAAGATATCCATGAAAGGATATGACATGTATTCCATAGATGTGGAGTGGATCTCGCATGTCTCAAGCGTCGGTGAGAGGCACTCTACGAAAGGAGATGACTCAGCACCTGCAAGAGCAGCATAAGCGTGTCCTCCCTCATGTACGACAGTTGCGACATCGTCAAACGTACCGTTGCCGTTCATGAAAATGAAAGGAATGCAGTAATCTTCAAGATACATGCAGTAACCGCCCGTAGACTTTACGGGACGGGACAAAAGATCCGTATATCCGTGATCGGAAAGAATATCAAAGAAACTGGGCGTAGCGCCGAACATGTTCCTGAAGAACTTGCCTGCTGCCTCTTCATATGTATCCTTGCTTACTACAGGTGTAGGATTACCCTCCGAGAAAAGGCACGGAAGATCATGGAACATGAGCTTGTCGACGCCTAATCTTTCCTGCTGGAGCTTTCTTATCTGTGTCGTGAGCGGCACGATATATCTCTTGATGTTCTCCCTGAACTTGGCAACATCTTCCCTGTTGTAATCGTAGCGCTCCATGCGCTTATATCCGAGTTCCGTAAAATTGTTGTATCCGAGCTTCTGTGCTGCGGTAGTTCTCGTCTTTACGAGCTCGTCGTAGATTCTGTCGTACTCTTCTTTTCTGGACATGTAGTACTTGTCCAGAGCGATGTGAGCGTCACGTCTTACCTTCCTGTCAGTAGACTGGAGATAAGGCTGGATAAGGCTTAAGTTAAGAGTCTTCTTGCCAAGAGGGATCTCTGCCTCAGACTGCTTCTGGGAATACTCGTTCTCGAGCTTTGATTCCTCAGTAAGATCGTCGATTACTTCGCTGGAGATTATCTCCCTCTGGTTCTTGGCCTTACGGAAGATCATGGGACCGTACTTGGCCTTAAGACTGTCGGCACATGGACATGTCAGAAGTCCCGACAGGACGGCTGACGAGAGTTCCTGGACTCTTGCGCCGGCCTCATCGAAAAACTCCATCTCGGTGTTATAGTACTCGTTTGACGTGTCGAGATCATGAAGGATCTGACACAGAGCATACTGCGTATCAAATGAACTGATGGCGATCTCGTACTCACCCAGAGCCTCGTCGGCTGCCTCGATGGTCTTGGCGGTCATGAGCCTGAGTCTTACGTTTCTTACGGTCTCCGTGAACTTATCAAGGTCCGGTCTTGTATAGTTAAGTTCCTTAAAATCCGGTACCGAGCTGTTCGCTGTATTCTCCATTAGATCACCTTTCTAATTCTTACATCTTCTCGACTACGCCGATTCCGAGCATATCAAGTCCTGACTTGAGGCAGTCAGCAACAGCCTCGCAGAGCTTGAGCCTTGCATCTCTGATCTCTTCGGAATCCGCATTAAGTATTCTCGAGTTATTGTAGAAACGGTTGAAATTTCTTGCGATGAGCGCGATCTGACGTGAGATCATGAAAGGCTCATAGCACTCAGCAGCCTTAACTACCGAATCCTTGAAGTCTGCAAGGCTTCTGATAACAGCATACTCATCTTCAGCAGTGAGCTTGTCGGCAGCATCAATGTTGCCTGCAAAGCCCTGGTCTTCTGCCTTTCTCAAGATGGACTTGATCCTTGCATATGTGTAGATGAGGTAAGGCGCTGTATCGCCCTCGAAATCGAGCATGTCATCCCAGTCGAAGAAGATGTCCTTCTCTCTTCCGGCCTTGAGATATGTATATGTAACTGCACCGAGACCGACAACTTCGGATACTTCAGCAATCTGCTCGTCGGTCATGTCGCCGCCGCGGAGCTCACTGTTCTTTCTGATGATCTCGGCTGTCTTCTCAGTTGTCTTATCAAGGAAGTCGTCGAGCTTGATGATATTGCCGGCACGTGTTGAGAATGCCTCTGCAACCTCATTTCCGTTCTCATCCTTCTTTGGCTTGAACTTCAAAAGACCGAAGCCGACATGTACGCAGTCGTCAGCAAAGTCATAGCCGGCCTTCTTGAGCACGGCGAAGACCTGCTTGAAGTGGAGCTGCTGCGGAAGACCTACGACATAGATATTCTTGTAGAAATTGAATTCCTTGTGTCTGTAAAGGACTGCGGCAAGATCTCTCGAAGCATAGATAGTGGTTCCGTCGCTCTTAACTACAAGGCACGGAGGAAGACCTTCGTCATCGAGTTTTACGACCTTGGCGCCTTCGCTCTCTTCCAAAAGGCCCTTATCTTCAAGCATCTTAACAACACCAGGGATCATTGATGAATAGAAGGATTCACCGTTGTAGTTATCGAACTTGATGCCCATTCTCTTATATGTCTTCTCGAAAACCTCAAGGCTTAAGTCTCTGAAGCGCTTCCAGAGAGCTACTTCCTCTTCTTCGCCTTCTTCGAGCTTTCTGAAGTTATCTCTTGCAGAATCTTCGAGTTCCTTCTCTGCCTCAGGGCTTACCTTGCACTCATCGTGGAACTTAACATAGATCCTGGTAAGTTCATCTATAGGGTTCTCCTCCATGGCCTTCTCGTCACCCCAGAGTCTGTAAGCGGTAATGAGCTTACCGAACTGTGTGCCGTAGTCGCCAAGGTGATTGAACCTGATTACGTTATAACCGAGTCTTGAATAGATGTTCGACAAAGAATTGCCGAGGATCGTCGTGAAAGCATGGCCTACGTGGAAAGGCTTTGCGATATTCGGAGATGAGAACTCAACGATTACGTTCTTGCCCTCACCGATATTTCTGTTGCCGTACTGATCGCCCTCGCTGATGATCTCAGAGATAACGGACTTGGCGAGAACACCTCTGTCGATCCTGAAGTTGATGTAAGGACCTGCAGCATCAACGGTAACCGCACCGTCAAAGCCCTTAACGAGCTCTTCTGAATCCTTGAGTTCATTTGCGATCATGGGAGGAGCCTTGTGAAGCGTCTTGGCGAGCACAAAGCACGGAAAAGCAAAGTCTCCGAGCTCGAGCTTCGGCGGGATCTCGATAAGTCCCTCAACCTGCGCCTTATCAAGGCCTGTACAATTACTCAAATTAGAAGCTATTAAATCTTTGTAATCCATGGTTTATTCTCCTTATTACGAATGAATATGTTAACACATTTAGCCAATACTTCCCAATAGAACAGACCGATTTGTTGAACGATTTAATAATTTTTATCCAAATATGCTTAATGTATAATTCATTTGGTGGAGAATCCTAAGAGCGAGGGTAATTTTTAATGTCATTTATAATGAAAATGGCCATCGGCTGCATTGCTGCCTTTGCCATTACACTTATACTTCTCAAGTTCCTTCCGGGAGAGAAGATCATACTTGGCCACGACCGCGGCCGTAAATACGCACAGGGTTCAGAAGTAAACATCGGAAAGCCTACAGGCGTAGGTTTCTATTTCATATTGGTTTTCCTTTTGGTTTCAAGCATATTCTGCTTCCTTATAAGCCCCGTCACGTCAGACAAAGGCTTTTTTGAGAGCGGCAACGTCGTAACAGGCTTGGGATTCGGCCTTCTTGCAGTACTTGCCGAGATGGTAACAGGCTGGCTCGATGACAGATCCAAGAATGCCTGGAACGAATACATCAAGGGCGCTCTTGACTTCGTTGTATCCCTCATTGCAGGATTCATCGTCGTTCATTTCTTCGGAACACGCGTATACCTCGCCATTACGGGCACTTATTTTAACATCCACCCCGTTCTTTTCTATATCCTCGCAGTGCTCCTTTTCGTCGTATCGATAAACGCCACAAACGCTACTGACGGTATCGACGGCCTCTCGGGATCACTTTCCGTAATTGCGGTGATCACGACCTTCATCATGGGATTCCTTGCAAAATCCCTGTTCGACGATAATGCACTCCTGCTCGTAGTATTCTTCGTACCTGCACTCATCGCTTACCTCATCTTCAATTTCAACCCTTCGAAAATGCTGATGGGTGATGCCGGTTCAAGATCTTTAGGATTCTTTATCGCATTCTTCCTGATCTATTGCAGGATCCCGCTCCTCTACTTCATCGTAGGACTTCCATTCCTCTGCGACGGAGGAATCTCCATCGTTAAGATCACTGTCGGAAGACTTACAAAGAAGAAGATCATTCTCTTCAAGAACATTACGACTCCCCTTCACGACGAGCTCCGCAAGAACAGGAAGTTCAGCGTAAAGAAGGTCTGGTTCACGCTTGTCATCGCAGCAACCGTTATCAACCTGCTCTACATCATTGCAGCAGTCATCGTAAGAGCGATCGGAGCTTAAATCTCCTTCAGCCATTAAAAAGGTTCGGCATTTTTGGCAGATCTGTTTCCTGCCAATGCTGCGCACAGCACTTTTGCAGCCCCAGCTTTGTAGAGAGCTGCTGCCGCTTCATGTAGCGTAGCGCCTGTCGTGGCAACGTCATCAACGATAATTACGGTCATGCCGGTCACATCCCAGAGATCACTTACTCCGAAAGCACCTGACACATTATTCGCCCTCAGATTCTTGTCAGTAATCTCGGACTGCTTCTTCGTATCTCTTATTCTTATCAGGCAGTCTTCTGCAAACCTGATACCGGTCAACTTTGAGACCGGATATGCTATTTCGGAAGCCTGATTAAATCCGCGTTTTTCAAGTCTTTTCTGCGATAGCGGGACAGGAACCATGAGATCTGCGGAAAGTCCCACATCAAAAAGAGCAGAGCCCAATACACAGCCGAAGAATCTGGCAAGCCCGATTTGTCCGCCGAACTTGATCTTCGGAACGGCCCGCTCGATTATCCCTTTGTACGGAAAAAGCAGATACAGTGCAAGTCCGGGGCACGGATCGTTCTCGACGGGATTTGAAAGGCATAAGAGCCATCTTCCCTGTTCATCAGTACTTACCAGGTCAGACAGGCACTTGCCGCACAAATGAAGTCCGGGATCCTTCCCATAGAGCTGACGGTATAAGGAATCGTAGTTTTCGAAGCGGTCTTCTGAATCAGAAACATCTCCGCAGAGCGCACATCTGTAAGGAAGAATAAGGTCCGCCGCCCCTTTAAAAGCTTCTCTTATCTCTCCTGAAATGCTGATTATGCTGTTTCCATGACGGGATACCATCACTTGTTCCTGCGGTAATCGACAGTCTTAAGAAGATCTCTTAAGCATGTCTCCCTGGTATCGCCCTTGGGCGCCCTTAAGAACTTACCGAGCGTGCCTTCGCACTCGACAATCGTAACGTTCATCTTGCCTCTCGTAACAGCCGTATAAAGCAGGCTGCGCTTGTAAAGAAGGGCATTCATCTTGCCCAAAGCGATAATAACCCTGTCGAATTCACAGCCCTGTGATTTGTGAACCGTAACGGCATAAGCAAGATCTATGTTATCCAGGAGCTTGCCCTTATATTCGGCGGTCTTGCCTTCATCGAAGGTGATCGTAACGCTTCCTTTTAAGGGGTCTATGTCGCTGATAACTCCAAGCTCGCCGTTGAATATTCCCTGCAGCACTTCCCCTGTGACGGGATCTATCCACTCGGTGGAGTAATCGTTTTTGTTCTGCATTACTTTATCGCCTATGTGAAGGACGAGGCTCTGGCCTCTCTTCAAAACCTTAATGTCGTCTTTTACTTCCAATGCCTGGATAAGCTTATTAAGCTGGACTGTGCCCAGGGCAACATTCTCATTCTTGGTCGGAGTAAGACATATGAGATCGTCGTTCTTATGCTCAAGAACGAGCCTTGCAATTGTCTCCTGCGCTTCCTCTTCACTCTTGCAGCTGATGATCTCGAAATCGTCACCCATGCTCCTAGGTTCATTTCCTTCGAGAATGAGATTTGCATTTGCCGCAATACTGCCGTCATCAGATTGTCTGTGAAGCGCTTCAAGCCTTATCGAAGGGATCGATCTGCAAGACAGAAGATCTCTTAAGATATCGCCGCAGCCGACAGAAGGAAGCTGATCCGGGTCTCCTACTAGAATGATCGAGGTACCCTTATCAGTCGCATCAAGAAGGTGCCTCATGAGCATCGTGTCCACCATGGACATCTCATCTATGACTATTACCCTGCATATGATCGGATTGTCTTTTCCATGAGCGAAAAGAAGACTGTTATACTGGCCCGACCTGTCATCAGGAAGATCCTCGTCGTCAGTGTTGATGGTTCTTCTGACGCCTAAAAGCCTGTGAATAGTCGAAGCTTCACTTCCGCATGCTTCTGAAAGTTTCTTTGCCGCACGTCCTGTGGGCGCTGCAAATACGCAGCTGATCTTGCTCCGCCTGAAGTATTCACCAAGAACACCCATAATGGTCGTCTTACCCGTTCCGGGGCCACCGGTGATGACACTGATAGGACTGTACATACATAGATACAAAGCGTCCAGCTGAGACTTATCTGGAATGATTCCGAGGTCTGATGCGACCTCCTTCATTATCCTGTCGCTCTCATCTCTCGGCGGAGGAACCGTCTTTGACTTGAGCATCTCATTGATTCGTCTCTCGATCGCAAGCTCTGATGCGAAATAACTCATTGTGGCAAATCTCGCATCCGGATCTTCAACATCACAGACTGCGCACTTGCCGGAATCGTATTTATATACTGCGATCTTTTTGTCTTCTATCGCCATTGCGGCTGCATCCCTGAACACCTCTGTGAACTGCTCCGAAGTGATCTTGGATTCATGGCTGTTAACATATTCCAAGGCTCTTTTTCTTACGTCCTGCGGAACGAGAGCAGTGGACTTTGTTTCCTCATGAAGATACATACAGGACTGGTAGAGAGCAGCTGCTATTCTCTCTTTTGCTACAGGTGATACACCTTCGCCGAGTGCGATCCTGTCCAGAAGTTCAAAGCCTGCAACGCCGTGTCCCATGAGTGCGAAAGGAGTCTTTCTTATCTCTTCACAGTCAAGCCAGTCGAGGTTCTTGAGCATCTTTATCTGGGCCTGCGAAAAACCCATGAGCTTTGCTTCAAGTCCCTGCTCGAAGAATTCATATTCCTCAACAAGCTGGTCACATATGGCCATTGCCCTTGAGGAAGAAAGCCCGCTTACTTCTGTAGATGCAAGTTCAGGTGTCTCAGTCAGGACCTTCAGAACTTCCTTGCCGAATCTGGAAGCCAGAGCCTCCGCGGTAGTCTTACCCAGACCACTTATGTTATCTGAAAGAAAGGATGCTATGAGCAGCGAGTCGCCTGCTTCTTCATCAACGCTTATCTTCTTGAGCGTTACCTGAGGTCTGTTGTTCCACTCGGTGACTTTGCCGGAAATGATGTAAGATCCGCCCTCGACGATATCGACCTTTGATTTACCTGCTACGGTAAATCTGCCGTCGCAAAGAAACGACACAAAGTTATTTGCCTTTCTCGGACAAAACACCTTTATGCAGGTGACCTTTGCATCTTCTATTTCGCTGCCGATATCTTCAACCGACAAAGACAGTTTGTTGTCTTTGGGATCTTTCTTCATTGACTCGCTTCTTTCGGTTTTTCAAAATGCTAACAATAATCTTTCATCAAAACAATAAGCCCGGCCAAAGCTCAAGACTTTAACCGGGTGTTTGAGACTAAATTGTCCTTATATCGGGATATCAGATACCTGCAAGCTTCTTGATCTCTTCAGCCTTGTCTGTCTTCTCCCAAGGGAGTTCAACATCAGTTCTGCCGAAGTGACCATAGCTTGCGGTCTTCGCATAGATAGGTCTTCTGAGATCGAGATCTCTGATGATGGCTGCAGGTCTTAAATCGAATACCTTGTTTACGATCTCAACGATCTTGGTATCTTCGATCTTACCGGTTCCGAATGTATCAACCATTACGGAAACCGGCTTGGCAACACCAATGGCATAAGCAACCTGGACTTCGCACTCGGAAGCAAGACCTGAAGCTACGATGTTCTTTGCGATGTAACGCATCATGTAGCATGCTGAACGGTCAACCTTCGTCGGATCCTTACCTGAGAAGCATCCGCCGCCGTGACGGGCAAATCCGCCGTATGTATCAACGATGATCTTTCTTCCGGTAAGACCGGAGTCACCCTGAGGTCCGCCTACTACGAATCTGCCTGTAGGATTGATGTAGATCTTTGTGTTCTCATCCATGAGATCAGCAGGGATAACAGCCTTGATAACATTCTCTTTGATATATTCTTCAAGGAACTCAAGAGTTACGTCAGCGCTGTGCTGTGTGGAAATAACTACAGCATCGATCCTCTTTACCTTGTCGTTCTCGTACTCTACTGTAACCTGTGACTTACCGTCAGGTCTTAAGAAATCTGCACCGCTCTTACGTACTTCTGTAAGACGGATAGTAAGCTTATGTGCAAGTGCGATAGGCATAGGCATAAGCTCAGGTGTGTCATCGTTGGCATAACCGAACATCATGCCCTGGTCGCCTGCACCTGTGTCTAGCTCCTTTTCGCCGCCGTGACGTGCCTCGTAAGACTCGTTGACACCCATGGCGATGTCGGGAGACTGCTCATCGATGGAAGTAAGTACAGCGCATGAATGGCTGTCAAAACCCATCTCGCTTGAGTTATAGCCGATCTCCTTAACCGTATTCCTTACGATGGAAGGAATATCAACATAAGCCGATGTTGAGATCTCGCCCATGACGAGCACCATACCTGTTGTAGTGCATGTCTCGCATGCAACACGTGCCATAGGATCCTGTTCCAGGATAGCGTCAAGAACGCTGTCTGAGATCTGGTCGCAGATCTTGTCGGGATGTCCCTCAGTAACTGATTCAGAAGTGAACAGCCAGTTTCCTTTTTTATTTCTCATTTTCTTTCCTTTCCGTTCAATGCTTTGGTAAAAGAAAAAACCTTCCCCCGAAAGGAGAAGGCCGACGCAATATATTATCGATCCTCATCTTCCAGGTTTCCCTGCCGGAATTGGCACCGCTGCTTTCCGCGGTTGCCGGACTCTGATAACGGGCCGGTCCCTCGAGTCACTCTTGATAAGCAATGAACTTTAAATTGTAACGAGATGATTTTACTTATCACTACCCTCTTTGTCAATCGGAAGTGACGGGATTGTCATTTCATGCTCAAAAAACTTTCCGAAAATGATTTCCAACAGGTGATTTGTTAATAATAATAATTAATTTATTACCCTCGCCCAAATGCCGTTTTTGGTCTTTTCCCTTGTCTGTTTTTGTCGGTTTTTGTCGCTTTTATCGGCATGATTATGGCCTTACAATCCGCTTATCGAACAAAGACCAAAGGAGGATAAAAGCCATGGCATTCACTATCAGGATCTATGAGACCAACGAATACATTTACAGTCTTCTCAAAAAGAGACTCGGAAGCTTTTATCCTGACGCATATATCGTAAACCCGTGCCTTGAAGGACAGGATGAAGATGACAGGTTCAGTGACTTCACAAAAGTCATTTACGATCCGGCCTGCATTAACAAAGATGATATCCCCTCTACAGCAGCCTCACCCATTAGGCTAACGGAAGACGGCGGAATAATTGACTGTTCCAGACTCATATCTATGCTTTTGCCCAGAGCAGACGTACCTTCAGTCAACCAACCGCTAACTGGAACACTCACCGCCGTCATTCCGTTCGTTTACTCTGACGTAAGGGACAGGTTCATATTTGATCTCGAGTCCGGACTCTCTGAAGCCGACTACAACATAAGGCTCGATTTCACGAGCAGACTCAGAGCATTGTGGAGAGGTTCACCGGCATCAAACATGACATCACTTCTTAAGGACTGCAAGTCCAGAAGATTCATGCCTGAAGACATTCTCAAATACTGTAACATGGATGATTCGGGTTTTCTTACTCCCGGAAGCTGCAAGAATAATGACGATGTATATGATCTCGGCATAGAGCGTTCCACTGCACTCATGAACCATGCATCTGACCTTGCACATTCCAGGCAGATATTCGTAAACGTTCTTGCAGTCGTTGAAGGATTCAGAACTGCCGATCTACCCGGACTTCTTGCCGGATGCGACAAGGTATTCATCCTTCTCCCTGCAAAAAATGCAAGCGAGGATATTGGTGCGCGAGACCTTATAACCATGCTTACAAAAGTTCTCGGTAAGGAAAGGGTATCCGTACGTTATGCGGAAGATTTTGCACCAAGGAGTGAATTTGATGACATCCTCTCTCAAAGGAGTCTGGCAGTATGAATCATGTAAAAACGAGCCGGGACGACATCAAAGAGCAGATTACTTATTGCGTATTGAATGCAATATCCGGAGAGACTGATCCTTCCGATGAAAAACTCAGGGAGATCATATCCGATGTAATCTCCGAGAACACATCCTACAAGATGAATCTCGACCAGAAACGGGAGATGGCCCAATCAGTATTCAACTCATTAAGACGCCTGGACGTGATCGAACCTTTGATGGAAGATCCTTCTATAACGGAAATAATGGTAAACGGACCTTACAAGATATTTTTTGAAAGAGGCGGAAAGCTCTATAGATCAGATCTGGCTTTCAGAGATGAAGAATCCTTGAGGACTTGTATCTCCTGTTTTTTCGCAAACCAGAACAGGCCTCTTAACGAAGCCAATCCAATAGCCGATTTAAGACTTCCGGACGGCTCAAGAGCTAACGCTGTCCTCCCTCCCATATCAAGAGAGACGACGGTAACGATAAGAAAGTTTACCGGCATCACTCACGACATCGTCTCTCTTATAAGACAGGAGTTCATAAGTGAGGAAGCAGCCAGGTTTCTGGCTGAATGTGTAAGGAACAAACGGACCATATTCATATGCGGCGGAACCGGCTCGGGAAAGACCACATTTTTAAACAGTCTCAGCAACTTCATACCTAAGGACGAACGCATCGTAACAATAGAAGATTCAGCAGAATTGAACCTTCAGGGAATAGATAATCTCGTGCGGATGGAAGCAAGGCTTCCGGGTCCTGACGGTACCGGAGAGATCAATATAGGAATGATGATAAGGGCATCACTCAGGATGCGTCCCGACAGGATCATCGTCGGCGAAGTCAGAGGCAAGGAAAGCGCAGACCTTCTATCCTGTCTTACGAGCGGTCACCCGGGATCCATGAGTACGGGACACAGCAACTCATGTCTTGAAATGATGGAAAGGCTTACCGCCATGATCCTTTCAGGCTCAAGTCTTCCCTACGATGCGATCCTGTCCCAGGTATCAATGGGAATAAACATCGTGCTTCACATAATGAGAAGCCGTGAAGGCAAAAGATATATAGATGAGATCTGTGAGGTCATGCCCCCTAAAGATCATGAATACAGACTCAAAACGCTATACAGAAATAAAGGAGGTAACGGTCTTGAACGTATCGCAGGCATTGAAGACATCAAAAGCGCAATGGCGTACAGAGCATAAGAAGATCCATTCCTTCCCTGTATTTCTCGCGAAGACAGTATGGGTTTACCCGGTCTTTGTGGCAGTCGTTTATTTCGCATCAGGATTATTCATTAAATCCGAATTCATAAGGCTGTTCCTTGCGATCCTGCTAAGCATACTCCCATGGAAAGAAGCCATGAAAAAGATCTACTCGAATAACTACAGACACATGAGGACTCAGCTTCTCGTGCTTTTGCAGGTCCTTTGCACAAGCGTTTCGAGCGGATACTCAATCGAGAAATCACTTCTTCTGATAAGACCGGTTATAGAGAAAACATTCGGCAAACGCTCAATGCTCTTAAAGCCGCTCATTAATCTCGAGAACAATCTCAAGCTTCACGTAAGTCTTGAAGATTCTCTTAACACGTTTGCACAGCAGATTGGATTTCCTGAGACGGTACCGGTATTTCACGCATTGGCGATATCCGGTGAGATCGGCAACAACAGTTTGTCGATTTTAAGAAGCTCATGTCAGATGCTCTCAGAACTCAATGCGGTTCAGGGAGAGATCGCAGCTTCAAATGCAGGAAAGAATGCAGAAGCAGCAATACTCTGTGCGATGCCTTTTGGAGTAACTTTTGCTCTCAACTACATGAGCAGAGAATACCTTGATATGGCAAGGAACACCAAGACAGGTTCATTCCTTCTTGCTGCGGCTTTCGGCATATGTACCATAGCTTGCGCAATGCTTCTGAAGTTTATGTCCCATGAGCAAGGAAGAAAAGCATATAAATCAGAACATGCCGTCAGCATAAACCAAGGCGGTAAGATACCGTCCACTACCCTTACCATACTTGCAAAAAAGATCTTTCCGGCAAGCTTCATCACTGCAAGACATGAACTGTTTAATGAGCTGTCGGTAAACCCCGAATACACTTACGAACAATATCTGAAAAAACAGCTGTTAACGGGTACTGCCGCCTTTGTGATATCCACGGCAATACTCATCACTCTTGATAAGAATCCTCTCTTTTCGCTCGTGTTTACGGCCGCGATAATCGTACTTGGCGGATGTGAGATCAGAACTGATGTCGAACGCAAAAGAGAGGATCTCATGAGTGACATTCCGTTATTCCTGTGTCTCATATCAACACTTCTGGAATCCGGAATGCAGCTTCCTAAAGCCATCTCGATCTGCTCAAAAGCATTCGAAGAAAACAAGAGCCTTTCGCTTGAGATCAAGAACTTAAGAGCAATGATATTAAGCGGCATTCCCGCTTCGGATGCCGTCGAGAAATTCTCGTTAAGGATACAGATACCCGAAGCCCAGGCCGCACTTCTTCTGATCGCACGATACGGAAGACTAGGTTCTGCAGAAGTCTTAAACATGCTGAATCTTCAGTCACAGGCATGCTGGAACCTGTGCAGAAACGCTTCAAAAAAAAGACAGGAACGAGAAGCGTTGGGATTGATAATCCCAATGACTTTAGACTTCATAAGCGTCCTTATGGTTGCTATGACACCCGCAATTATCTCTCTCGGCATATAAAGGAGGAAAACGACAATGAGGAAAACAGCTAAACGGAACAAAAAAGGCATGGGAACCGTTGAGATAGTCATCATCATCGCGGTCCTCGTTGCTCTTGCGCTGCTCTTCAGGGCAGGACTTTCCGAGTACGGAGAAAAGGTTATGGATTTCTGTTTTGACGATTCAAAGATATCAGACGCATTCTGACATATCACTTAGCAGTATCAGTTTTTGAGTTAATAAAGGAACAATGAAATGCAGATAAAGAAGGGACCCTACGGATATTACGCTCTTGAGAAGTTTGACGATCCGGAATCATTATGCACTTACGCCGAGGAGGTAATTGCCGGAAACAGTTCAGACTTCTACCTTAAGCCAAGTACTGAATATTTAGGCAGAGGAATAATGTGCAGTTTTGAATTTTCAGGATTCATGCAGATAACTGACCCGGAATTTTCCGTGTTTTCGCCGGGCAGAAGAAATACACCAACCAAGAAAGAATTAAAGAACCTCAGCCTGAGGCGTAAATCTGCCGGGGACCTTTTTTATACCTTCGTAAAGCTTTTAGATAACCTCGTCTCCCCTTCCTGCATAGTGCTCGATCCGGACATGATATTCACTGATTCGGAAGGCATCACTATAAAGCTGTGCTGTCTTCCACAAAAGATCGCACCTGACAGACTCTGCTTATCTTCAATTGATGCGCTTAAATTTGAAAAACTCCTTAACTGCGATTTCTTCAAAAACGTCATCTCTGACGATGAGAAAAATGCGTTAGTTTACAGCGTAAGGGAGAACAACGAGGATATGTTTCTTAAGATAGCAGGGTTAATCAGAGGAACTGATGAAGATGCTAATCCCTTTATAAAGTCTCAGAATACCGGGGAGAAAAGGAAAACAATCAATCTGCCACGCAGCATTAATGCTCTTTCAAAAACAGAAAAAGACCTTATTATCGCCTGTTTATCGGCAGTTTTGGCATTGCTGCTTTTGATTAATAAAATGGCACTTCCCTGCTTTCTGTTCTTCTTCCTTTCAGCGGTAATATTGTCCGTATCGATATTGAATCAGAAAAAGCGCGAAGAATTCATAAGAAAAGAAGAATCACAGGAGAAATCAAAACAGAGAAGTTCAATTCTATTTTCAGATGATCCTGTTCCTGAATATGATTCAGACCAGACACATGAAGACACTAATGATGAACCTGTAAGACAATATAAACCACTGACATCAGGAATGCTTACGCTTATTTCTGACAGCAAAGGAGTCAGATCAAAATATTCAATTTATCTGGATGAGACATGCATCGGATCAGATTGTTTCTTATCCGACATAGTAATCGACGATCCGGAGATAGCTCCTCTTCATGCAGTCATCAAACAAAAAGAAGGATCTTTCTATTTAGTGCCTTCCAAGGGCACAGGCAAAACATATATTGAAGACTCTCCGGTTGATAACGGAAAAACTTATGAGATCAAATCAGGACAAAAGATAACATTTGGAGAACTTGAATTCAGATTCAGCTGCTAGTACATGAATACGATTGGGACAATAGATATATCTCAACTAAACTCACCACCGGAAAAAGCTGAATTTGAAACAGCCAAATATTTCGCTAATTTAGGTAAAAATATAGTTTTTATACATCCAAGTGCAATACCAAAACAACATACTCCTGACATTATAATGGATGGTATTGAATGGGAAATCAAATGTCCTATAGGTGAAAGCAAAAGAACCATAGAAAACAATATACGCAAAGCAATTAAGCAATCTCAAAATATCATATTTGACCTAAGAAATACTAAGTTGGCTGAAGCAAAAAGCATTCATAAACTTGAACTGGAATTTAAGTTAAATTCCCAGCTTAAAAAACTATACATAATAAGAAAAGATTGTACTCTTCTATCTTACAAAAAATAACATTGATTTTTCATTTCCAAGTGATATTATCTAGATAAGATAAGGCTCGACCCACTGCTGGATAGCGGAGGGCCCAGAGCCTTTTTCTTTTGGCTCGGTTTCCTTGCAATTACTGAAGTCTGGGGATCTTTCCGTCAGGGAAATCGCTCTTTTTATAGCCGGCAAGTCTTTCTCTCTGCTGGTCAGTACCGTAACGCTCGATAAAACGCATTCTTGCAAGAGCACGCTTTCCTTTTGCAACACTGTCTTCAGAAAATACCGGTCTGCCGTTCTTGTCCTGATGAGTCTTTATCTCTTCGATCGCTGCTTTGTAAGCGTTGATTATTCTTCTGAGCCTAATGTCTTCAGGCCACTCGGCAGAATTACAGACAATGAGTGCGAGCATACCGTTGATCTCACAGTAACCTTCAGAGAGCATGCAGTATCTTGTCTTGCCGTTAGTCGTAAGTGCACATGCACCGGGTTCTAATGCAGCTACAAAAGGAGAATGTCCGGCCATAAAGCCGAACTCACCGTCACTTGTGGGAATTCTGACACTGTCAACCTGACCCTCGAAGAAATCCTCGTAGGGAGTAACGATAAGCAGGTTGATCTTATGTGAAGAATGTTCAGCCATAACAGTGATTAAGGAGTTGTCTCTTTATAAGCCTGGATTATGTCGTCAAGACCGCCCTTCATGAAGAAGCACTGTTCAGGGATGTGATCCAATGAACCGGAGATAAGTTCGCCGAATGCCTTTACGGTCTCTTCGACAGGAACATATCTCGGTGCGAAACCTGTGGAATCAGCAGTTACGAAGAAAGGCTGTGACAGATATCTCTGTACCTTACGTGCACGGGATACCATGAGCCTGTCTTTTTCGGAAAGCTCTTCCATACCGAGAATGGCGATGATGTCCTGAAGTTCCTTATAACGCTGGAGCATCTCCTGAACCTTACGGGCTACGTGGTAATGCTCTGCACCTACTACATCTTCCGTAAGAACTCTTGAGGAAGATTCAAGAGGGTCTACAGCAGGATAGATACCGAGCTCAACGACTGCACGTGAAAGAACGATATTTGCATCAAGGTGTGCAAAAGTCGTTGCAGGTGCAGGGTCAGTGATATCGTCCGCAGGAACGTAAACGGCCTGGATCGAAGTGATCGAACCGTTACGTGTTGAAGTGATTCTTTCCTGAAGTTCACCTACCTCGCCTGTAAGAGTCGGCTGGTAACCAACGGCTGAAGGGATACGGCCTAAAAGAGCCGATACCTCAGAACCTGCCTGGACAAATCTGTAGATGTTATCGATGAAAAGGAGCACGTCTCTGTGCTTTTCGTCTCTTAAATACTCAGCCATTGTAAGACCTGTAAGAGGTGCTCTCATTCTTGCACCTGAAGTCTCATTCATCTGACCGAATACCATGATTGTCTTATCAAGAACGCCGGAAGCCTTCATCTCGTTCCAGAGGTCATTACCCTCACGTGAACGCTCTCCGACACCGGTAAATACGGAATATCCGCCGTGCTCACTTGCAATATTACGGATAAGTTCAAGGATGAGGACCGTCTTACCTACACCGGCACCTCCGAACAGACCGATCTTACCGCCTCTTGAGAAAGGTACGAGCAGGTCGATTACCTTGATGCCCGTCTCGAGCATCGTCTCTGCAGGATACTGCTCCGTAAAAGAAGGAGCATGTCTGTGGATAGGCCAGTAAGCATCGCTGTTTACTTCACCCTTATTGTCGATGGGATGTCCGATGGCATCGAACAGACGGCCGGTGATGTTTTCGCCTACAGGGACCTTGATAGAAGATCCGAGAGACTCACATACGAGGCCTCTTGTAAGACCTTCCGTAGCATTGAAGGAAACGCATCTTACGACACCGTTACCTCTCTGCTGAAGGACTTCAACATACACGTCATCATCACTCTTTACAACATCCTGTTCGGTAAGGACAGCATCATCGGAAGCAACTGAAGGAGCTTTTCTCAAGATCCTGACAGCCTCATTGATCTTCGGAATCTCATTCTTTCCGAATTCGCAGTCGATTACAGGTCCGATTATCTGTATTACTTTGCCGTATGCCATATCTTTATCCTCACATCTTCTCTGCCTGCTGGGCACCGTTGACGATCTCCGTCAATTCCGTCGTGATCTTTGCCTGACGCGCACGGTTGCTCATAAGCTCGAGCTTTTTCATCATTTCTTCAGCGTTGTCTGTCGCATTCTCCATCGCGGTAAGTCTTGCTGTCTGCTCACTCGCATAAGCATCAACCATAGCGCCGTATACCATCGCATTCGTATAAGAATCGATAAGGTAGTTGAATACCGCGTCAGAGTTAGGAAAATACTCAAGAGCGTCTCCCTTTTGGACTGCCATTCCGGCATCTTCAAGATCCTTGGGAAGGAGTCTTGAAATCGACTTGGGATCGACCGGTAAAAGTCTAAGCGCAACGGGTTCCATCTTTACGGGAGAATCCATGCGTGTATACAGAAGATAAACAAGATCGTAGTCGTCTTTCAGGAAGCGGTTTCTCATGATCGAGCTAACCTGTCTTGCATCAACATAAGTAGGTTCATCGATCGGGAACGAGAAATCAGCATTGACTTTATAGCCGAATCTTGCAAGCTTCTCTCTTGCCAGACGCCCGAAAACGTTGAGTTCATAAGTCGTAGAAATATTCTTCTGGGTATTCTCCATTACCTTCTGTCTTATGTGATCTTCGGTAATCTTTACCATATTGTTATTGTAAGCACCTGCAAGACCCTGGTCTCCGGAAAGAACATAGTAACCTATCTTCCAGGTATCACCTTCCTGCTTCTGTTCAAGAACGAAGAAAGGATTATCAAGGTGCTCGTTGTTACGGATCATCTCCTGCATACTCTCAACGCAGAAAAGAAAGAACGGATACATTGAATCATGCAAAAGCTGCGAGCGGCGCATTTTCGCGCTCGATACGAGTTGCATGGCATTAGTCATCTGACTAATGTCATTGACGCTCTTCATTCTCTTCTTGATGGCAGAAAAGCTTTCCATAAGATCAATAGTCCTCGACGTACTCCTCGTGCTCGGCAAGGAATGTTTCCTTATATTCCTCATATGCCGAATCGATCTCGGACTTTATCTCGTCAGTAAATACCTTGCCGTCCGTTATTTCTTCGAAGATATTCGGATGACGGAGTCTTATGTCTGCGAAAAGTGCTGTATAGAACTCTGTAATGTCTTCAGTTGCAAGGAAGTTGAACTTGTCCGAAGTAGCACAATACAGAAGGATTACTTCTGCTGCCATCGTAAGAGGAGAGAATCTCTCCTGCTTCAATACTTCGTTAAGAACAACACCTCTCTTAATCTGAAGCTGGGTATTCTCATCGAGGTCGGAACCGAACTGTGAGAAGGAAGCCATTTCACGGGCCTGAGCCAATGAGATTCTCAAAGGTCCGGCAACTTTCTTGACTGCCTTTGTCTGTGCCGCACCGCCTACACGGGATACGGAAAGACCTACGTTTACGGCAGGTCTCTGGCCCGAGAAGAACAACTCCGGTGACAGATAGATCTGACCGTCTGTAATCGAGATAACGTTCGTCGGAATATATGCGGAGATATCGTTACCCTGTGTCTCAACGATAGGAAGCGCAGTGATGGAACCTCCACCGAGCTCATCCGAGAGCTTAGCGGCTCTCTCCAGAAGTCTTGAATGCAGATAGAAGACGTCGCCCGGATAAGCTTCTCTTCCCGGAGGTCTTCTGAGGAGCAATGAGATAGCTCTGTATGCCTGTGCGTGCTTTGAAAGGTCATCGTAAACGATCAGCACGTCCTTGTGATAGTCGTACATGAACTTCTCGGCAATGGCACATGCCGAGAAAGGTGCGATATACTGCATTGCTGCTGATTCAGAAGCTGAAGCAGCAACTATGACCGTATAGTCCAGAGCTCCGCGCTTTTCGAGAAGTCCTGCAGTTGCAACGATATTTGCCATCTTCTGTCCGATCGGGACATAAACGCAGATAACATTTTCATTTTTCTGGTTAATGATCGTATCAAGTGCGATGGATGTCTTACCGGTCTGACGGTCACCGATGATGAGTTCTCTCTGTCCTCTTCCGATAGGTGTAAGGGCATCGATGGCTGTAATTCCCGTGAACAGAGGGGTATCAACGGGTGCTCTGTCGATGATCGAAGGCGCGGGCGACTCAACCGGACGCTCTTCGGTATATCTGATGACACCCTTGCCGTCTATAGGATGGCCCAAGGCATCTACAACTCTTCCCAAAAGGCCCATACCTACAGGTACGGAACAAGTCGTCATGGTACGCTTGCAGGTCATGCTCTCAACTACGGTGTCTTCGCCTGTAAGGAGAACGACGCCGACCTTGGTTTTCTCAAGGTTCATGGCAATGCCTGTAGCACCGGATGCGAAATAGATAAGCTCGTTGAGCATGCAGTTGCGAAGGCCGGTAACGGAAGCAACACCATCTGAGATGGCTGCTACACGGCCGATCTCATCCTTGTGCTCACGTGAAACAAACGCATTTTCTACTCGCTTGTCGAGCTCTTCATCAGTAAGCTCGAAGATCTCGACATTATCAATACTTAACATATTGGATTCAGGGAACTGTTCAAGTGCAGTCTCCAAATCCTTTTTTACTTTGGTCGCAGGGAAATCTTCTGTAAGAGCCTTTCTCTGTGCGGCGATTCCGTCTTCGTAGCCGTCGATAGAACGTGTACGCTTAATAAAGGAACCGATCCTGGCAAGCTGTCCCTTTACGGAATAGTCGTAACGGCTACCCTGAAAATAGATAATAAAACCGCCGATGAGATCCTCACGCAACTCAATGGAGAGACGGTAATCTTCGATCTCATTTACTTCGGCAAATTTGGCGGCAACCCTGGTAAGTTTTTCCTCAGGAATGTCACCGGCTGTCTCTATACGGAGAGACGGACCTCTGGATTTGGCCTTGCCGGCAGCCTTAATCTCATTATTGTCTGACGGGTTATTACTCACTCTTAGCTACCTCTTGGCTGAGGATCTCTTCTGTGTGCTTTGCAGCGGACTTGCTGAGTTCATCCTTGGATATCGCATCACCTATTATGTGACCTGCGATCTGAACTGAGAGATCGGCGATATCGTCTTTCATAGACTCAAAGGCATTACGCTTCATCCTTGCTGCATCTTCTTCGGCTCTGACAATAATCTGCTGAGCCTCTTCATTCGCCTGTTCGATAACGGCTTTGCTCTGTTTTTCGGCATTGGCCTTGGCCTCTTCCATGATCGCAGAGCCTTTTCGTTTTGCGTCATCGATAGTCTCTTTGGAAGAATCTACGATTGCCTGTGCTTCTTCTCTGGCCTTTTTAGCCTCTTCGAGCTCGGCGTCAAGCGCTTCCTGACGTGAATGTATAAGTTTAAGGATCTTCTTATATGCGAACAGCCTGAAAACCACGAATACCAATAAGATATTGAATATCGTGATAACGGCAGTTACAGCGTATCCTGCAAACTGATCGGGCGAAAAGAGATTGGACTCTCCTGCCTCAAATAACAGCTCCGGTAAATATGACATACTGTTTAGCTCCATTAACTCTCGGAAATATTCCTGATCAGCCTACTGTAAAGATCAAAAGGAATGCGACAACGAGTGCATAGATTCCGATTGACTCCATGAATACGATAGCGATAAGGAGCAGTGTCTGAAGCTTTGAGATGATCTCAGGCTGTCTTGCGCCTGCTTCAAGAGCTGAACTTGTCGCCTTACCCATGGCTGCAGTAGATCCGATAGCACCACAAGAGATAGCGATCGCTGCAGAAATTGCTGCGATTCCCTTTGTCTCAAGTGCAGCTATGATAGGTAATGCTGCGAGAAGAATGTTAGTCATATATTTGGCCTCCTAAATTATTATCTGTTTGAATTCCGTATTAAGCTGCTACAGCTTCAGATTTCTTGCTCTTCTTGGCTTTCTTCTTTTTCTGATGTTCTTCAGGGTGTTCTATGTACTCGTTGTAAGTTTCAAGGTTCTCACCGATGTAAGACATTGTCAGGTAAGCAAATACTACAGCCTGAATAACTCCGTCGATGATGTCGAACCAGAGACCTACAATACCCGGTACGATCACCGGTAAGGAGATAGATAAGAACTCCATGAATACGAATGCCGCGAAAACGTTACCGAAAAGTCTCAATGCAAGAGACAAGGGCTTGATAACATAGTCCAAAAGCCTGAACGGGAGCATGATAGCTACAGGCTGTGTAAGTGAGATCCAGAATCCCTTAATGCCGATAAACTTGAACGTCATGACGATTACATAAATGATCGCAACAATAGCGCATCCTACAGGGAATGCGACGTTCTTTGCCGGAGGCGGGAGATGAAAATATGAGATTGAGTTACATGCGACGAGCACAAGACCAAAGGTCATGACCATCGGAGCAACTTCTTCAGCCTGCTTACGATTCATTCCGAAGCTCATTGCAGTGCTGATAACAAGCTCTGTCAAAGAAACAAGGATCGTCTGACCCTTTGTGAGCTTATGGTCCTTTGATGGTTTACCCAGCAAAACAGCGACAATGATCAACATAATAACTACAGCGATCCAGGTTACTATGATGGCATCAGTAATGATGAGTGTATTATCGCCGGCAGCAAAGCTCATCTGCACCTGCATAATGGCTTTGCTAATCTCTTCTCCAATATCCTTATGGCCAAACAGTCTTTCAGTAAGCTGTTCTACAAAAGCAGCCCAGAATTCTGAAAACCATGTGCCTGCCAGAAGAAATGATACTATGGTCATCTTTTCCCTCCAGCTCCCTTCTTATCGATAAAGCCTATTTTAACCCTAAATGCTCATATTGTCATCTAATTATAATATAAGAGCGATAAGCACATTATTTACAAGGGTTTAACGATCCCCGGGACAAAAACAGTTCCGGGGATCGCCTTGTCGGGTGGAATATGAGAATACAACTGATCGGTTACTCTACATCCTGTAATGCTGCGTAGTTCTCTTCACCCGTACGGATCTTAACGACCTTGCCTACGTTGTATACGAAGATCTTACCGTCACCGATATGTCCTGTGTAAAGAACTTCCTTAGCCTTTTCGATAACCTTTTCTACAGGGATCTTGGATACGACAACTTCAACCTTGATCTTAGGAAGGAGCGTAGCGTCAACCTCGACACCTCTGTACTTCTCACCCGCACCCTTCTGGATGCCGCAGCCCATAACCTGGGTAACTGTCATACCGGTTACACCGAGATCGTTCATTGCCTTTCTGAGCTTGTCATAACGTGAAAGCTTGGCGATGATGACAACCTTATGCATACCTGTATCGAGTTCAGGAGCAACTGCTACCTTGACCGCAGCATTCTTCTGGGCTTCAGAAGCCTCGGCATATTCTGCTGTACCAAGATCTGTATTCTCGTTTTCTTCCATCATAGAACCTGAAACATCCATGAGTGAGAAACCGGAGTAAGCACTTGCGAGACCGTGCTCTGTAACGTCAAGACCTGTGAGCTCTTCTTCTTCAGAAGCTCTGAGACCGAAGATAACCTTTATGATAAGGAATGTAACCGTGATGGTAACTGCAGTCCAGGCTGCTGTAGCGCCCATACCTAAGAGCTGGATTCCGAGGAGCTTAACACCGCCGCCATAGAACAGACCAGTCATTGTATTACCTGCTGCGTCAGCGATAGAGTATGCAGGAGCTGTATCTGTTGCGAAAAGACCGACTGCGATCGTACCCCAGATACCGTTCAGCATATGAACTGCAACTGCACCGACAGGGTCGTCAACTCTCAATACGTTATCAAGGAACCATACACCGAATACTACGAGTACGCCTGAGACAGCACCGATGATCGTTGCGCCGAGAGCGTCTGTTACGTCGCAGGGAGCCGTGATTGCAACAAGACCAGCAAGAGAAGCGTTAAGGCACATTGAGACATCCGGCTTACCATACTTGATCCATGTAAAGATCATGCAGACAACAGTTGCGATCGCAGGAGCGATTGTTGTTGTTACAAATACAGAACCGAGCTGAGCCATATCCGTGCAGGCAGCACCGTTGAATCCGTACCAGCCGAGCCAGAGGATGAATACACCCAAAGCACCCATGGGGATGTTATGGCCGGGGAATGCATTTACTTTTGTGATCTTACCCTTCTTATCCTTTACGAACTTACCGATACGGGGTCCTAAGATAGCTGCACCGATGAGAGCTGAGATACCGCCTACCATGTGGATGCAGTTAGAACCTGCGAAATCGTGGAATCCGAGCTGAGCAAGCCAGCCGCCGCCCCATGTCCAGTGAGCTTCGATAGGATAAATGACTGCTGAAATAACTGCTGAATATACGCAATAAGAAAGGAATCTTGTTCTCTCTGCCATAGCACCTGAAACGATAGTAGCTGTTGTGGCACAGAATACGAGATTGAATACGAAGTTAGACCAATCGAAAGTTGCGTAATTTGCGAAAATGTCGATGTTCGGCTTGCCCATGAAACCCACGAGCATGTCTTCACCGAGGAATAAACCGAAACCGATTGCAATAAATACTACGGTACCTATACAGAAATCCATGAGGTTCTTCATGATGATGTTTCCTGCGTTCTTAGCTCTTGCAAAGCCGCACTCAACCATCGCGAAACCTGCCTGCATCCAGAAAACCAATGCTGCGCCGATCAGGAACCAGACGCCGAAGACTTTTTCGTCTATTAAACTGTTAATTAAACTAGTGTCCATATCTTTTCTCCTTCATTAAGTTTTGGTTTGTTTCTGCTAATGCCTCTAACTGAAGCTTTGTTGCAGATACCCGACCGGCAGCACTCTTTCTTGTCGTTGCATTTTCGTTCCCCCCTTAATAATTGTTGTAAATCATAGTCATTCTCAAAAGGTATTGATATTATGTTTCAATGCTTTTTGAATATTGTTTTTGATTTCAAGTCAGATTGTATCTCTAAGGGCTTAACAAATAAAATACGAATAGTTTGATGATAACGATACGTTTTGTGCATGATTATATTTAAACCTATCCAAGTACACAAGCACACACCAAACGCCTTATTTTATTGCGCTTCTGGCAGCAAAAAAGGCTCCGGACAAACCGGAGCCTTCAACAAAAATCAAAAAGAAACAGTAACGAAATATTACTTAAAGTGACGCTCTTCAATCTCCTTGATACCGTCTACACGAACGGCATGTCTTCCGCCTGCAAACTCTTCTTCGAAGAATGCATCTACCATTCCGAGCGCTACGCCAAGACCGACGACTCTCTCGCCGAAGGCAAGAATGTTGGCATCGTTATGCTGTCTGCACATCTTAGCCATGAATTCATTGTTGCAAAGAGCACATCTGATTCCCTTGTACTTATTGCAGACAAGAGAAATGCCGATACCGGTACCGCAGATAGCGATTCCCCTGTCGGCTCTGCCGCTGATTACATCTTCAGCGACCTTTACGCCTGCATCAACATATGAATAGGAATCAGTTCCGTTGGGAGCACCGCCGTCAAGAACTTCAAAGCCCTTCTCCTGAAGATGCTTGATAACCTTCTGTCTTAATTCATAACCTGCGTGATCTGATGCAATGGATACGATCATGATATGTGCCTCTTTTCTTAATTAATTATCGTGATGAATATGCTTGAACTTCTTCGTACCGTCGCAGTAAGGACCTACGATGTCGCCGTCACCTACAAGTCTGTACTTATAAGATACAAGACCCTCAAGTCCGACAGGACCTCTTGCATGGATCTTGGATGTTGCGATACCTACTTCTGCGCCAAAACCGTAACGGAAACCGTCAGCAAATCTTGTAGAGCAGTTAACGAGAACACTTCCTGAATCGACCATGGTCATGAAACGCTCAGCAGTCTCTTTGTTCTCAGTAATTATCGCATCAGTATGGCCTGAACCGTAGTGATTGATATGTGATATAGCCTCATCTACATCATTTACGACCTTTACGGAACACTTCATGGCAAGATACTCGTGATGCCACTCTTCTGCCTTTGATACTCCGAAAGTATCAGCAACATAATCATCGCCGAAGATCTCAACGCCTGCATCCTGAAGAGCCTTAACAAGCCCGGGAAGAACTGTTTCCTTTAATTCTTCATTTACGAGGAATGTTTCAGTTGCATTGCAGACAGATACATACTGTGTCTTCGCGTCTATAGCGACCTTAATTGCAGTTGAAGGATCGGCATCCACATCAATGTATGTGTGGCAGACACCGTCAGCGTGTCCCAAAACAGCAATATTGGTATTCTGCATGATGTACTGGACAAAGGAATTGGATCCTCTCGGAATGATAAGATCGATATATTCATCTAGCTTGAGCATGTCTGCAATCTCAGAACGGGTAGTAAGAAGATTCAGCCATCCTTCAGGAAGTCCTGCATCGATACCTGCCTTGCTGATAACAGAAGCAAGAGCCTTGTTTGTGTTTATAGCTTCAGATCCGCCCTTAAGGAATACGGCATTGCCGCTCTTGATACAAAGAGATGCTATCTGGACCAACGCGTCAGGTCTGCTCTCGAAAATAACACCGATCACACCGATGGGACAAGTAACGCGTGTAAGCTCAAGACCATCATCAAGAGTTGTTCTCAAAGTGATCCTGCCTACAGGATCGTTAAGACCTATAAGGCTCTCAATGCCTGAAACAACATCAGTAAGCTTGTCATCGTTAAACTTAAGTCTCTTTATAAGTGGTGTCTCAAGATTATTCTTTTCAGCTTCTTCAAGATCAGTCTTGTTCGCAGCAAAGATGTCTTCCTTTGCAGACTTAAGATAAGAAGCAACATTGGCAAGTGCCTGATTCTTTACGTCGCTGCTCAAAGACGCCATTACATAAGACGCTTCTCTTGCACACTTAGCTATATCATGGAGTTCAGACATATGAGCATCCCCTTATTTATTTATAGAAAAAGATTATAGCAAATTTTATGCCCCTGGCGAACATAAAAAACGTAAAGCGGAACATCAAAAAAGATATACAAAAATTGCGAATTTCATTTCTTAATCAAAAAGCCTTGTCAAGTAGCAATTTTGGTTTTTAGGTGTATTTCTCTCGTGGACACCCATCTGCGAACAAAGGTTCCAGAAATCTCAAAAGCCCTTTATTCATTGACTTTCATCCTTTTGCTACCACGCTGTAATTGTTTTGTCAACAAATGGTAATAATTTGTTAAACACAATGAATATCGGGGGTTTCGGCACTTTTGAAATTGAATTGTTTGTTTTTATAGTTATCAACAAAGTTATGCACATTATGAACATTTTTGTAGATAGCAAGATTGTATTTACTACGCCCCTAAAACAGTTTTGATATTCAAATTATTGCTATCTGTATATAAGTAATATGACCTCAATTTTGGTATACTCATCCCTATGAAAATAATAATAACTACATTATTCGGACTTGAATCACCAACCAAAGGAGACCTTCTTGAGAAGGGCTACGACAAAGACAGGATCACTGTCAACGACGGCGTTGTTACCCTCGAAGGAGATTTCTTTGACGTTGCACGCGCAAACATGTGGGTCAAGCATGCTGAGCGCATTTTCTTTGAAGCCGGCGAGTTCGATTGCGGCAGTTCTGACGATGCCGATACGAACTTTAACTCCTTTTTCGAAGGTTGCCGTGCGATCAAGTGGTCAGAATTCATTCCTGCGGGTTGGGCTTTTGTAGTTAACGGCTTTTCAAGAAAATCAAAACTGTACGGTATTCCTGCCCTTCAGAAACTCGCAAAGAAGGCAATCGCTGAGAGTCTTGCCATATCAAGAGGCCTATCTGCCGATACCAAGATCAGCGAAAACGAGGAAATGGGTACCGTTAAGATCCAGTTCGGCATTGTAAATGATACATGCCGCTTCATGGTCGATACATCAGGCGCAGGACTTCATAAGCGCGGCTACAGGCCCCTCACACATGAAGCCCCTATAAGAGAGACTCTCGCTTCTGGAATGCTCACATACGCCAAATACCGCCCTTACGGCAACGAAGCCCTTGTAGACCCGTTCTGCGGTTCAGGAACGATCGTTATAGAAGCTGCAAGGACAGCATGCGGCATCGCTCCCGGCAGAGACCGTCACTTCGCTTACGAGGATCTTCCCTACATTGGAAAGGCTCCTTACCAGAGAGCGCTCCAGGAAGCACTGGACAACGAGGATACCGAACCCATGGACGATTGTTACTTCTTCGGCTCCGATATAGATCCCAAGGCAGTCGAATCTGCAAAGCGCAACGCTGAAGCAGCAGGCGTCGGCCAGCTTACGAGATTCAGGATCTGCGATGCTGCCAAGATGTCTCCTGAATACTTAGAGAAGCTTACTTCCCTTCCCAGACAGCTCGTCATAACGAATCCGCCCTACGGCGGCCGTCTCATGACGCCTGAGGAAGCGGACAAGATCTACAGACTCATCGGTCACACATACCTTACAAGAGACGGCTTCTGCAAAAAGGGCCTGAGACTTTCCGTAATCACTCCTGAAAACGCTTTCGAAGATGCTACGGGATATAAGCCGGACAAACGCGTAAAGCTCTATAACGGCAATATCGTGTGCACATTAAGCAATTACTTCAAACTGGGCGACAAGAACAATGGTAAGCATTAAGATACCCTTTTTGGATCTTGCCAAGGTCGCTGATTCAGGCCAGGCTTTCAGGATCAAGGTCATAGACGATTCCCATATCGAGCTCGTAGCCTATGGCAGATATCTTCAGGTGGCAAAGACCGTCAAAGACACTTTTGTCTTCTCCTGCACTGAAGACGAATTCAATACCATATGGAAAACCTATTTCGATCTTGACCGCGATTACCAAAAGATCGTAAAGTCCATCGACAAGAACGACGGCTATCTTCTCAAAGCATCCGAATTTGGCAAAGGAATAAGGATTCTCAAACAGGATATCTTCGAGACCACCATCAGTTACATCATTTCCCAAAGACGATCCATCCCGTCGATCACGACATCCGTAGAGCGCATATCAAAGCTCTGCGGCAAGAAGATCAAGGCTCCCAGGCTTGAAGATCCTTTCGTAACACCTCTCGAAAAGGAATACTACGCCTTCCCCACTCCCCTGGAACTCGCCAAACTGCCTTTCAGCGAACTTGAGAACACAGGCGTAGGCTACAGGGCACCCTATATCGCGAGAGCGGCAGAGGAATTCAGGACAGGCAAGCTCTCCCCTGAAGCATTGGCCGTGTTATCAGACGATGACCTCTATAAGGCCCTGACAGCCATGTACGGAGTTGGCACCAAGGTAGCCAACTGCATAATGCTCTTTGCTTTCGCAAGAACGGGACGCTTCCCTGTGGACGTCTGGATACAGAGGATCGAAGACAAGTACTATAACGGACACTTCGACTGCACGCCTTACCCTGATACTGCAGGCATAATGCAGCAGTTCATGTTCTATTACGAGCGCAGAAAAGATAACTTGACCGGATAATCACATAATTTTATATTTGCCACTTGACACAAAATATATCAAACCTTATAATTACAAAGCTTGCTAACAAAGCGGTATATATGCGGCCGTGGCGGAACTGGCAGACGCGCACGTTTGAGGGGCGTGTGAGTAACTTCATACGAGTTCAAGTCTCGTCGGCCGCACCACACAAAAGGTTGTCTCAAATGAGGCAACCTTTATTATTTTCACAATCGGTTATTGTCCTCAAAATCAAAAGCAGCTCCACAATTATGTGAAGCTGCTTTTTAGTTGATTAAGTTAATCTGGCCTATCAGAATTCGTTTCTCTTCTTGCGGTATACACCAAGACCGGCCAAAGCTGCTGAGCACAGACCAACGAGCGCAATTCCTACTAGTGCAATAAAGTTGGACTTCTCACCTGTTGCAGGGATCGGGTTAGGAGTACGGTTAGCAGAAATAACTTCTGTATCGTAGTAAGGATCTGCCTGGTCGATCATGACAACAGGAGAACCATAAGCAGAGATCTTTCCTTCGCCATCAGTGATAGTACCGTCATTGTTGAGTACGAATACGATCTTCTCAGCAGTCAGGTATGCCTCAGGAGTTACTGTTTCCTCAAGTTCGTAACGTCCGGAGAACAATCCCTGGATGATTGAAGGATAACCCTCGATCGTAGTGAATGTGATAGCCGTATTATTCTCAGAAAGCGTGAACTGAACTGGAACACCGTTCTGTGTTACGACAACCTTTGAAAGATCGTAGCCGTCCAAGCTCTTGAACTTGAGCTGAGCCTGAGCAATCTCCTTACCTGCAATGTCTTCCTTTGAAATGGTTACATCAAATCCGGGATGTGTGTAGTAGTTCTCAAGATCGAAATATCCATCCTCAGAAGTGTTCCACAATGTTGTGTGATCCGTAGTAACAGAAGTCGTCTTCTCGAATGTGTAAGGAACCTTACCGCCATTGATGTAGATTACTTCATTGTGCTCAGTTACATAGTAAGTATCGAAAGGAACATCATTGATAGTCTTGCTCCATACCAGTGTTCCGTCTGTGTGATCCATATCCTTCAGCGTAATACGGACTTCATCAGAAGAGATATTACCGTCAAGATCAAGATACTCACCTGCTTCATTCGTGATTACAAAGTACAGACCGCATCCTGCTGCCTCAGCCTCAGTTACATCACCACCGAATGTCTTTGTGAATTCAATGTAACCTACCGTAGGCAATGTTGATGTGTATGTATTTGTAAATCCTGCAGAAACAGATGTGTTTGTTGATTCTATAGGAATCGTTACCTGACCCTGGGTGTCACGAGTAACCGTAACAGAATAGCTTGAAGTTGAACCGTCAACTGTCTCATCTACTGTGTAAGCAACGCCCTGTACCAGGTTATCGAACGTATATGTGAATACATTGCCGTTTACAACCCAACCTGCACCCGGATTGTCAGGATCAAGAACGATCGTGGAAACGCCTGCAATATCAGGAACAATAGTAAATGTAATGTCACCGATATCACTCATGGATGCTCCAGCAGGAAGCTCAATCGTCTTCTCGATTACAAGAGAACCTGTATAGGTTGTAACTGTTGAGTAAGTATTTGTATAAGCTACTGTACCCAATTCAGTCTGTACCGGGATGTTAACCTTCACAGGAGCATTCTCTGATGAAGTCACGCTATAGTTAGAAGAACCGATAACGCACTTCTCTTCCACATAATAATCCTCACCAGGAGTTACAGGCGTATACGTATATGTGAAAGTATTAGTACTTGTATCTAACGTCCAACTATTTGCAGAAGGATCTGCAGGATTGAGACTTACCGTAGCAATCTTAGTCATAGTAGAATCGTAGATAGTAAACTCGATCGTTCCGATATCACTGTTCTGTGTGTTAGGCGGAAGGACAATCTGTTTGCTGATAACAAGGGATCCGTTAGTTGACTGCTGATTATCTTTATAAGCATTCTTAAACGCAACTGTTCCTGCTGCGCTAGTAGATACGTTCGTTGTTTTGTCCGATACATCAGAATCCTGAGCTTCGAGAACATAAGCTGATGTCTCACCGTATCCGGTTTCAACTACAGTATATGCACCTGTTGGAACATTGGCATTTGTATATGTGTATACATTTGCACTTGTTTCACTCCAACCTGCTTCAAGCTGACTGGGATTGAGAGTTAATGTAGAGCTTGAAGAACCGTCAAGTCCCGGAGTTACAGTAAATGTAATGGAATCAAGAACAGTAGCAGAAACTCCTGTAGGAAGAACGATTGTCTTTGTAAGAGCAAATTCTCCATAGGTGGTCTGCTGGTTATTTTCTTCATACACATTTACAAATTCAAAAGTTACTGTGTTGTTAGTTGCAGTGATTGTGCTCAACGTAGCTGAAGATGCATTTGTATTGTTTACAGTCGTCGACTTAATAGAATATGTCGTTGTATGACCATCGCTGGTCTCTTCAACCGTATACTCACCAGCAGGCACATTAGTAAACTCGTAACTTCCATTTGTAAATGCCGCACATGTAACTGTATCTGTGCCTGTACCGTTATTAAATGCAGCCGGTCCTGTTACAGTGAACACTATACTTGCAGGATCAATTACAGACGTATCCGTAAGACCACCAATACTCTTCTTAATAACAAGTGTTCCTGTTGCGTAAACGTTCTTAAAGGACAAAGTCTGTGTTTCATTCTTATCCACACCAAATACAGATGTCTGTACTTTTTTATTGGCGTAGTCAGCTGTTACTGTTCCGTTGGATGTAGTTGTTCCATCATTGATAGTGTATGTAACTGTTACTGTTCCTTCCGGTGTTGTGAGCTTCTCTACTACATAGTAATCGCCTGTATCTACGCTGATAGGATTGGATGTATATGTTCCTGTTGTTGTATCGTGGTTGAACTGTGTAGAATTTCCAAGCGTTCCTGTCCATACAGGGTTCGTTGTTGTTCCAGCCTTATAGACCTCAAATACAAGGTTTTCACGGTCATTATCTGTTACAGGACCTTCGATTGTCTTTGTAATTACGATCGTGCCCTTATCAGCTGTTGACTTGTCTTCGTATTCATTTACGAACGCAAATGTTACCTTGTTTCCGGTTGCATCAATCGTGTTCAACTTTGCCGATGTTCCAGCTGTATTGTTTACAGTTGTTACCTTTATCGGATATGTAGTTGTTGAACCGTTACCAGTCTCCTTTACTGTGTACTCACCTGCAGGAATACCGCTAAGCGAGTAACTACCATTTGTGAACTCCGAATACTTTACAGTCTTCTTTGCACCGTTATTGAACGCTGCAGGTCCTGTTATTTCAAACACGATGCTATCAGAAGAGATAACTGTCGTATCTGTAAGTCCGGTCAGGCTCTTTGTAATCTCAAGACTGCCTGTTGCATATACGTTCTTGAAGGACAAAATCTGTGTTTCATTCTTATCCACACCAAATACAGATGTCTGTACTTTCTTATTGGCGTAGTCAGCTGTTACTGTTCCGTTGGATGTAGTTGTTCCATCATTGATAGTGTATGTAACTGTTACTGT
>SVIZ01000005.1:0-11366 GCA_015069205.1 Oscillospiraceae bacterium | reverse complement strand
TTATTGGCGTAGTCAGCTGTTACTGTTCCGTTGGATGTAGTTGTTCCATCATTGATAGTGTATGTAACTGTTACTGTTCCTTCCGGTGTTGTGAGCTTCTCTACTACATAGTAATCGCCTGTATCTACGCTGATAGGATTGGATGTATATGTTCCTGTTGTTGTATCGTGGTTGAACTGTGTAGAATTTCCAAGCGTTCCTGTCCATACAGGGTTCGTTGTTGTTCCAGCCTTATAGACCTCAAATACAAGGTTTTCACGGTCATTATCTGTTACAGGACCTTCGATTGTCTTTGTAATTACGATCGTGCCCTTATCAGCTGTTGACTTGTCTTCGTATTCATTTACAAATGCAAATGTCGCTGTATTGTTTCTCTGCATTACCGGATTGAGTGCAGTTGAAGTTCCTTCAGTACCATTAATGAATGTTTTCTTATATGTGTATGACGTCGATGTGCCATTAATTGTCTCTTCTACGGTGTATTCACCCTCAGGGACATCATTATATGTATATGTATTATTAGTAAAATCTTTATAAGTAATTGTATCCGTACCTGTTCCGTTATTGAAATCCGCAGGTCCGGTTATAGTAAATACAATAGATTCAGGATCCACTACGCTAGAATCAGTAAGTCCTGAAATCTCCTTTGTGATTACAAGAGTTCCAACACGGGATTCCTGATCGATTATCCTCAATTCAGGATTATAGTACTGAACCAAACTAATATCTCCATCAGATTCTGAATAAGAATTCTGATGAGAATTAAGATCACTGATAATTCTTGATGAATCGACCAACAAATGCATTCTGCATGTGGATCCATTTGCAGTAATTGTAAATTCGATCGGATCAAACTTTTTGTAGCCCGCAGGCGAAGTTATTTCCGTCAGAGTATAAGTAACTCCAGGAAGCAGACCTGTAACTTTGTGCTTTGTATCAGTTCCGTCAGATGTCCAAGTCCAGCTTGTATTTCCCTGCGTTCCGTCAGATGCCGTAATTTTCATAGTAGCACCGGCAAGATTTACAAATCCGGAACCACTAACCCAATTCATCTTTGCTACTTCGATTTCGAAACCTTTCTTATCAACAATGGTTATATAGTTATTAACAACCTTCTGTCCATCATGATAGATAGTTCCGTCGCTTCTTACTTCAAAAGCATAATCTACAGCACTCGCATGATCAACTGGTGCCTGTTCCTCACGGAGGATATATTTTCCTACAGCAAGGTTAAAAGACCACTCACCAACATAGAAAGAATCGCCAACAGGATTACCTATATTGAACGAATCATCTGCTTCATATATCTGGAAACGGGCTGTGTTTAATTCTTTATTATCTTCGTCAACCTTTTTAAGTTGAATATGAACACCATCAAGCATGGTAATAGTGGATAACCCTGAAGATGGATTCTCTACTCTTCCCTCGTCAGCTGTAACATTATTTGTAAATGTTACCTTACCGGAACCGTCAAGATTAAATCTAAGTTCCTTCTGCATAGCATATCCGGCAGGAGCCTGTTTTTCGATCAGAGTATATCTGCCGGCAGGAAGACCGGTAAGTTCAACTGCATCCCCATTAGTAGTAATAAAAGTAATATAGGATGCAGGGTCATTTGTACTGCTTTCTTTGGTTGCATTATTGACTGTTACTTTTGAAAGATCGTATCCGTCATTGCTGATAAGCGTTAATTTAGCATTATCAAGTCTCTGGCCATTAGTGCCAAGAATCTCTTTTGCGATCTTAACACCTACATCTATCTTGTCGATCATGGTAATAGTATTACCGGTTGCTGAAGAACAATTCTGGATATTACCATTTACTACTTTGAAAGAAATCTTTTCCGCAGTTCTGTATCCAGCAGGTGTAGTAATCTCTTCAAGCTCATACTCGCCGTCAGGGATACCGGTAATGGTTACATGACCGCTGCTATTTGTCTTATAAGAGATGGATGACTCAGAACTGTTAAACAGGATCTGATCAGCACCAGGCTCACTTCCTGAATCCACTCTTGTAAGAGTGGTGGAAGAACCGTCATCGTTGTTTCTAACAGCTGAAATCGTATCAACGGGGAATGAATTCTCTCCATTCTTTTTTGTTATCTTCAGAACAGCACCGTCGATCTCATCACCGCCGGTAACAGCTGACTTACAGATAACAAGACCGTCTTCGAGTTTATTATAGAAAGCACCCAGGTCAAACTGGACACCTGACATCTTTATGAACTCACCATATTTCTTTCCGTATTCTCTGAAAGTGATACCATCTCCGGTTACAGACTCATAATCTACAAAATAAGTGAAGTGTCCGTCTTTATCAACTCTTACCTGAAGGTGAATATCAATATAACCATCCGAATTTGAAATACCAACCGGAGAAGAGGGATCCTCCGTAACTTTGAAATAGAAATCTCTTGATTTGTAGGATTCTGAATCGCCAGGTTGAGGCTTTTCAATATAAAAATGTCTCTGTTCAGGAGTGAGAGTATCATAATTTTCACAATAAAACTGCAGAGTCGGGAATGTTACTGTTCCATTTGTTTCAGCATAAACTTCCTTAGGTGTACCATAAGGATTGGTTAACGCACCTCTGTTTGTATCAGGTGCATTATATTCCTGAATATAGAATTTATATGTATCCTCTGTGATCTCAACTGAAGTATCAGGTATTACAGACTGTTCAGAAGTACCTTCGACCTGTTCAGCATGAGGCGCATATTTATGAGTAAAGCCTTTGGTAAGTGCAAAGTGCATCTGACCATAACCATCTTTGCTGGAACCGTTATAAAGGAAGTGGAATTCACATTCAACCAATACTTTTCCTTCTGTTACAATCCATCCGCTGCTGTTACCTGACTTAAGATCTACCAGCTTTGTTTTCGGAGCGAGGATAAGACCACCTGTAGAATCAAGAACAACATCCTTTTCTGTCATGATATTCCATATGACAGTCTCATTGAAATACTTCTGAACAGCTGAAGCATTAACACCATCTGAATTGGCATCATAACCATATTCATTGTTATTACCTTTTACGGCTGTTGTACCAACATAAGTCTCGTTATTACAATGGAGAACCGGTTTGGAAAGCTTACATACAGAATCGCTTACAGCACTTTCTGTAATATTGAAAATAATAATTGAAGACGGATTCTTATAGATGTTAAACTGACCGTTTTCCTTAAGCTTGTCCATCATCCGAGATGTAACATTAACATATACAACTTTTCCGTTAAAATCAGAATTAGTAATGTCAATATCAACACCTGAATTGGTAAATTTGATATTAGGACAAGACTGTCCGTCAGGATTCAGCAAATACTTATTGCCGGTTTCTCCTGTAGCTCTGTCATTGATGAAATAAGACCAGCCCTTCTCGACATCCTCTACGGCGCTGCTGGAACAGATTCTATTCTGAAGTCTGTCTACATTGACATCAGCATTCTGATTTATAGCCTGAATAACAGGAACATTATTATATTCTCCGCCGAATTCAAGATTACCATTACTTCCACCAACTGAAGGCACTTGATAATTCGGATCGTAACTGTCACCGAAAACAGACGCCTCACCTTCAATATATACAGCAGAGGCAGTAGTCTTACCTAAGTAGATCTTACTGCCTGGAGAAAGTTTATCAATAAGGAATAATGCTGTTGATGAAATATAGTCAACGTCATTGTTAGCATTAGTTGTATTTGTGAATAGATTTGTTGCGAATGTAGTCTCCATATGAGATTGCTGCTCAATGGATTCGGCTACAATACCGTAATCAACCGCACCTCCAAGAATGGTTGCATAGTTTATAGAACTTGTTGAATCGTAGAGTTCTGCTGCGTTTACCTTTCCCTTATTCCATCCCGGGTAAAATGCAAGTGTTCCGAGAACGACTGCGCCTGCCACTACTGCCGATGTTATTCTTTTAGCAAAGTTATACATTTGGCCTCCAAATATATAGAGAATTTGATAGGATAATTTTATGAACGAATTGTTAAGATTTCAAGTCTCATGCCACATTTATGTCCGTATGACACACAAAAGCAACAAATATTAACCTTTTAGCATAAAAAATCTGCAAAAATGTCGGAAATCGTAAACAAATGTCATCTAGCATACAAGAATGTCAAATGACAGGGTTGAGAATATTAGACATATTCGAACGCATCTGACTAAAAACATTCCCGCCGCCAATTATTAAATTAGGTTGCGGGAATGAATACTCAAAAACTGGTTATTTTTCGTTAATAATTCAGAATGGTTTATTTATACAATTTGTTCTCTTTTCGTTTAAAACCCTCTCCAAACAGAAACATCGATCCCAAAATAACAATTATTGCTGTCGCGATCAGCATTTCATTAATAGTCTCACCGGTCACAGGAATAGGATGCGTTTTATTGTATGAAAAGCATTAAAGACCGCCACACACTTGTTGTGCAGCGGTCTTCTGAAATGATCTTTTAAACTCTCAATCAGTTGTTGAGCAAAGCATAAACAACGATGATAGCGATGATAGCAAGGATAATTGCAACTGCAACCTTGAGAGGAGATACAGGAGCCTCGCCCTTGATCTGTCCGGTCTGACCGTTGATTACGATATTGTAGACCTTTTCCTTGAACTTGAAGTTAGCGATCCAGATAGGAGCAAGAACGTACTTATAAGTTACCTTGGAATAAGCTGTGTTGAAATTGAGCTTGTCTACTCTGTCAGCACCACGCTTCTTCTTCTCCATGCTGGAGATCTCACTGTTAAGTGTCTTCTTGATCTGAGTCTTAGCGATATCCCAGCCTTCATCAAGACCTACTGTGTAACGCTCAGCGAGGAATCCGGCGATGAATTCAGGAGAATACTTACGGAGCTTGGAGAAGTCGAACTTTGAAGCTTCCTTGATGAAGCGGTTCGTTGTCTTCTTGCTGGCATAAACAGTCTCATCATCGATGAAGCGCTCGTAGATACCTCTGTATGTTCTGTAGGTAGTAGTAACGTTACCGTCCTTATCCTTCTTATCAAATCCGAGTCTGATCTCATAAGGAGATGTTGTCTGTGAATCGTATGTCCAGTAAGGCAGATAAACACCGCTGAAGTTCTTTGCTTCGCAGCTCTTCTTTGCATCGTTAGGTGCGAAGAGCTTACCCTTCATCCAGCTCTTGAAGAGCTGAGCTGCCTTTTCCTTTGTGATCTCGAAAGGAACAACGCCACCAGGTGCAACAACATCGTCGTCGTTGTCTACAGGCATAACCTGTGTAGATCCGCAGTAAGGGCAGCACTGTGCTGTATCAGCAGAGTCCATGATAGTCTCAGCGCCACAGTTCTTGCAGACGAGAGACTTCTTTTCCTTACCCCAGTCAAGGCTCTCACGGTTCTTTGCAGAAGCGAAATCAAGCTCTTCTACATCCTGACCGTTGTCCTCAGGCTTGGGAAGCGTTCTGGAATATCCGCAGAACGGGCAAGTCATTGACAGAGTTTCCGGGTCATAAACTACAGTAGCTCCGCAGTTCGGACACTTCTTGTCGGTTACGTCTTCTGTTTGTGCCGCAGTGATTACCTCAACCTGCTCAGCTGTGTTTCCCATGTTCTCTGCCATAATGTTCACCCCTTTATGTTTTATTTTTAGAACTCTCTTCTTCTGCCCTTCGGATTCTCGGGTGCTTCGTTGCTGCCCTCATCGTCTCCGCCGAAGTTCTTTCTGCCGCCATTTCTGCCTGCAAAACCGCCTCTTCTCTCACGATTGGGTCTGCCCTCTCTTCTTCTGGGCTCTTCCTCTACATAACCTTCCGGCTTGGGTAAGCAGTCACGGATGGAGAGGTTAAGTCTTCCCTGTGAATCGATCTCGATGAGCTTAACGTGTACCTTGTCACCTTCATGGAGAACGTCTTCAACCTTCTCTACTCTGTTCCAAGCCATCTTGGAGATGTGGACAAGACCTTCCTTACCGGGGAGGAACTCAACGAAAGCGCCGAAGTCCATAAGTCTTGTAACTGTACCGTCGTACTCTGTACCAACCTCAGGATCAGCAACAATGCCGTTGATGATCATCTTAGCCTTCTCAGCCTTTTCGAGGTCAGGTGTTGAGATATAAACCATACCGTCGTCGTTGATGTTGATCTGAGCACCTGTGTCAGCGATGATCTTGTTGATGACCTTTCCGCCTGAACCGATGACTTCTCTGATCTTGTCAACAGGTACCTGCATGGAGATGATCCTGGGAGCCCACTTATTGAGCTCTGCACGGGGTGCGGGGATGCAAGGGAGAATGACGTCGTTGATGATCTGGAGTCTTCCCTTGTGTGTCATCTCGAAAGCAGCCTTGATGATGTCTAATGTAAGACCTTCAACCTTGATATCAACCTGGATGGATGTGATACCTTCTGTAGTACCTGCAACCTTGAAGTCCATATCGCCGAAGAAGTCCTCGATGCCCTGGATATCCATAAATACGAGGAAGTTGTCGTCGTTATCGGGATCTGTGATAAGTCCTGAAGAGATACCAGCAACAGGTCTCTTGATCGGAACGCCTGCGTCCATGAGTGAAAGTGTGGAAGCACAAACGGAACCCTGTGATGTTGAACCGTTACTCATTGTAATCTCAGATACTGTTCTGATCGAGTAAGGGAACTCTTCCTCTGAAGGAAGTACAGGAATGAGAGATCTCTCAGCGAGAGCGCCGTGACCGATCTCACGTCTTCCGGGTGATCTGGAAGGCTTAGCCTCACCTGTTGAGTAACCCGGGAAGTTATAGTGGTGAATGTATCTCTTGTATGTCTGCTCATCAAGGCCTTCGAGCTTCTGAGCTTCATCAAGAGGAGCCAATGTACAGATGTTCATTACCTGTGTCTGGCCTCTCTGGAAGAAAGATGAACCATGAACTCTGGGGAGAACTCCGACTGCTGCTGACAAAGGTCTGATCTCATCAAGAGCTCTGCCGTCAACTCTGACATGCTCTCTGAAGAGATAATCTCTTACGACCTTCTTCTCGAGCTTGTAGATAGCATCGGGTGCCCACTTTGAAAGGCCCTCTTCCTTCTCTTCGAGCATAGCTGCAACTTCTTCCTGAAGAACTGCAACGTTGCCGTCTCTTACTTCCTTGTCCTTGGAAAGAACTGCCTGACGCATTCTGTCCCAACCGTATTCCTTAACAGCTTCGAAGATCTCTTCCGGAACATCAGCTGACTCGTAAGTGAACTTCTCCTTACCGATCTCAGCAACGATACCATTGATAAACTCACAGATCTTCTTGATCTCTTCGTGACCTTCTGCGATAGCATTGAGCATTACGTCATCAGGTACTTCGTTAGCGCCGGCCTCAACCATGCAGATCTTTGTGAGAGTACCTGCAAGAGTAACGTACATATCAGATACTTCACGCTGCTCGAGTGTAGGGTTGATGATTGTCTTACCGTCGATGAGACCTAATACTACGCCGCCGACAGGTCCCTTCCACGGGATATCGGAAATAGCGATAGCGATTGATGTACCGAGCATAGCTGTGATCTCGGGAGAGCAATCAGGATCAACTGACATAACGAGGTTGTTTACGCAAACGTCGTTTCTGAGGTCCTTAGGGAACAAAGGTCTGATAGGACGGTCGATAACACGGGACACGAGAATAGCCTTCTCGCCGGGTCTTCCCTCTCTCTTAAGGAAACCTCCCGGAATCTTGCCTACGGCATACATCTTTTCCTCGTAATCTACTGAAAGCGGGAAGAAATCGATTCCCTCACGAGGTGTAGCACTTGCTGTTACTGTTGAAAGCACGCTTGTCTCACCGTATCTGATAAGAACGGATCCGTTTGCAAACTGTGCGATCTTACCGGTTTCGACAACCAACGGTCTGCCGGCGATTTCAGTTTTGAAAATCTTTTCCATCTGAAACTCCTTTATGAAATATAGAATTTGGGTAAAGGAGGTAGTTCGTAGATTCACGGTCCGAGCAAGAACAGGCACGATGTTCGGGCAGTCAATCTACACACTACACTCCTTCTCGAACTTATTAATTATATACTAAATACGCAATAAGACAAATGTCTTAGTTTTCGAAAAGGGGTCATGCGGAATACGGCTGACGATACGGCTATAGCCTGACGCAATACCGTATTTTTGCTTAAAAAACTCATAAAAATACGGCAACCGATACGGTTATAGCCGCATAAGTTGCCGTATTTAATAGCGAAAATAAAAACAAATCAGCCAAGGATCGTTTTCGCGATGATCTCGGCAAGTCCCTTATGGCCGTCAGGTCCTAAATGCAGACCGTCTTCAACAGAAGGCTTAATGTACTGCTTGGCATCCAAAAACATGCAGCCGTGCTTGTCAGCGACCTTCTTATAGTATTCGGCAAGGCGCTTTGATTTGTCGATTGAGACCTGGTCAAAAGAGCCACTGAAAGGTCCCGTCAGTATATCTGTCGAGATCTCAGGCGGAGATACGACAAGGATCTTCGGGACAAATCCCTGCTTGATGTTCATTACGCTCTCTGCCTTGCTTACGATCTCGTTAAGGCCGTTGGCGATCGCATCCGGAGAAGCATTGTAAACAGTCTTCATGTCGTTGGTTCCGAGCATAATGATCAGATAATCTACAGGCCTGTGCGTGCAGAGAATGCCTTTGATGTAATCTATGCCCTTCTTCCAGTCGTCATTGGGATCGTCAAATACGGTGGTCCTGCCGTTAAGACCTTCTTCAATGACCTTATATCCGTCACCAAGAAGTCCCTGCAAAAGGCATGGCCATCTTACGCTCTCGGGAAGTCTCTCGCCGTTAACGGGATTATGTCCGTAAGTATTTGAATCGCCAAAACAAACTACTGATTTCATGTTCAATCCTTTACCGTCTTTAAGTCATCAAGCCATACGTTTCTGGAAGCATCCGAAGGCATTCTCCAGTCGCCTCTGGGAGACAGGGATACCGTACCGACCTTAGGACCGTCAGGTACGCATGATCTCTTAAACTGCTGGGCGAAGAAACGTCTCAAGAATGTCTCTTCCCACTTGTAGATGGTATCTGCGTCGTATGCGCCGTCAAACGCTGTAAGCGCCATACGGTAGATCTTTGAAGGCGTGAATCCGTATCTGATCATGTAGTAGAGGAAGAAATCGTGGAGCTCATAAGGTCCTACTGTTTCTTCGGTCTTCTGGGAGATCTTGCCGTCTTCCGTAGGCGGAAGGAGTTCCGGAGATACGGGTGTATCAACGATGTCTGCAAGCGCCTTGGACAAAGCCGGGCTGATCTGTGCAGTACGCTGGGACTCATAGGATACGAGATATCTTACGAGGGTCTTAGGAATAGAGCAGTTAACGCCGTACATGGACATATGGTCACCATTATATGTTGCCCAGCCCAGAGCGAGCTCGGAAAGGTCACCCGTGCCTATTACGATAGCGCCCTCCTGGTTTGCAATGTCCATCAGGATCTGCGTACGCTCTCTTGCCTGTGAATTCTCATATGTGATGTCGTGGACATCCATGTCGTGTCCGATATCCTTGAAGTGCTGTGTAACGCTGTCAGAGATGGAGATCTCTCTTAATGTACAACCATACTCCTCAGCGATATTTATAGAGTTGTTCTTCGTTCTTGAAGTCGTACCGAAGCCCGGCATCGTAATGCCGATGATGTTCTTTCTGTCCAGACCAAGCTTATCGAAAGCATGGATGGTTACAATGAGCGCAAGAGTCGAATCCAGACCGCCCGACAGACCGATAACGGCCTTCTGACAATTGATAGCCTTAAGTCTTGTGTAAAGGCCTGCTGCCTGCATTCCGAGAATATCTTCGCATCTCGTTGCAAGGTCCGTCTTATCCGAAGGAACGAACGGAGTCCTGCTGATCTTTCTCTGAGGCTTGATATCCGGGAATTCAGCATCGAACTCAACGATGTCAACACCGTTGTAGCCGGCATTATCAGTAAAGAACGTATTGCTCCTTCTTCTGTCAGCTTCGATCCTCTCAAGATCTACGTCAGCATAAAGGATCGCATCCTCATCGTTGTCATTAGCAAATCTCTTGCTCTCAGCAAGGATCTTGCCGTTCTCAGCAATAAGATTGTGGCCAGCGAAAACAAGGTCCTGAGTAGATTCGCCCAGTCCTGCATCGCAATAAACATAAGCTGCCATGAGCTTTGCACTCTGCATCTTAACGAGGTCTTTTCTGAACTTTGCCTTACCGATGATCTCATCTGAACAGGACAGATTGAAGATGATCTCCGCGCCGCTCTTCACGTAGTCAACCGAAGGGCTTTGTGCGACCCAGAGGTCCTCACAGATCTCAACTGCAAAGTCAAATCCGTCGCAGTTAAACACTGCCCTGCCGAAGCAGATGCCTTCATCAGTCATGATGACACCGTCATCCTCGTAAGGCGTGAAATGTCTTAATTCATAGAATTCCGAATGGTTGGGAATATTCTGCTTGGGAACGATTCCTATGATGTCACCCTGGTGGATAACCGCAGCTACATTATAGAGTTTACCGCCCACTTCATAAGGAAGGCCAACTATAACAACCGTATTAATATCAGCTGTCTGGTCAGCGAGTTCATATAGACCGTCAATTGCTTTATCGAGCAGAGCATTCTGCAGGAAAAGATCACCGCATGTGTAACCGGTCAATCCCAGTTCCGGGAAAACGACGACCGCACAATCGTTGGAAGCTGCTTTTCGAGCAAGACTGACTGTCTCAGCCACATTGTAATCGACATCACCGACTCTGACCTTCGGACTTGCCGCCGCTACTCTGATATAACCGTCAAGCATAGTAAAACCTCCCGGAACTTACTAAATATTAATTATAGCATCTTTAGACACAAAAAAGCGGTCCCCGAAGGAACCGCTTTCTTTGAAATAACCTTGGTGAAAGATTACTTTCTGATGCCGAGCTTTGCGATAAGTGTTCTGTAACGCTCGATATCAATGCCTGCAAGATAGTCAAGGATGTTTCTTCTCTTACCAACCATCATGAGAAGACCTCTTCTGCTGTGGTGGTCACCCTTGTGGGTCTTGAGATGTTCTGTGAGGTGATTGATTCTGTATGTAAGAAGTGCAACCTGAACCTCAGGAGAGCCTGTGTCGCCCTCTGAAAGAGCGTATTCCTTGATGATAGCCTGCTTGTCGAAAGATGCTGACATAAATCTTTCCTCCTTTAGAATAAATACGCCATAATCGAAGGTAAGGGTCGGAGTCTTCCGCAAAACTGCGATTAAGGCAACTTGGTGATGATACCATCAGATCCCTTGTTTGTAAAGGATTTTAACCCGGATTATGTACCAAAACGGCTTATTTTTCGAATTTAGGTACACAAATTCCGCCGTGCCCATATAATTGTGTAAATTCAAAATAAAGAGCCAAGTGGCTTAACCTTGTATAATTTTAATTGCGACA
>SVIZ01000011.1 GCA_015069205.1 Oscillospiraceae bacterium | reverse complement strand
TGGCTCTTTGAATATATTTATCCCAATAAGGTGTATACGATATTTTGTCCCGTGTCTACTTTTACGTTACCACTTCAGACTGATGAATATGCGTACGTAAAACGTACAGTAAAACTTCATGATTACTGTACGAAATAGGTATTTTCGGGCAGAAGTACGTAAATCGTACAGTAAAGCATCTTAATTACTGTATGAAATACGTACATAGTTTTTCTCGTGAATAATCCCGTTCGGAGAGATTCTGTTTTTATGTCTCAGCAGCTTCTGTTCGAAGGAACGTCTGGTCCGGAAGTTTGGACTGGACCAGGATGGTGTCGCCGTTGAGATTGAATGTGTATTCCCAGCCGCCGTGGTCTTTGCCTGTGCCGATCTCGGAAGCTATCGTTCTGTCTTCGTTATCGAATTCCATCTTGTAAATGAATTCTTCGATCTGGCCTTCCTCATAGTGCCAGAAGACTACCTTGAATCCGTCAGAAGTGACACTGCTGATCTCGAAATGTTCTTCGGTATCAGTTGCCTGCCATGAGCCTTCCCAGGCGGGTATCTCTACAGGTGCCTTGGTCTCTTCAGCAGTTGTCTCTGAAGGCGCTTCGGTTGCCGATGTCTCTGTCTCAACAACCACAGTAGTTGCTGCCGTTATCTCAGATGTCTCCTGAGGCTTGCTTCCGCATGACGCCGCCGTGAGAAGCAACGCTGCCGTTAATGTTGCTGCTATTACTTTTTTCATGTTAACTCCGCGTTTTTGATTGGACTATTATATACGCTTCTTAAGTTTTGAAAAGAGTTTCTCTAGCGCAATGACCGCAGCGACAGTCAAAACAAGCGCTATTACAAGCGTGATAATCAGCTTATTTCTGCGGTAAGTCTTCCAGGTGGAAGTGAATTCTTTGGACACATAACATGAAGCGGGGTACTCCCTTACAAGCTTCTGTTGGATTGCGGCTGAATCACCATCAACAGAGATGAGTATGTGGGGATACGGTTCATCCGTCTTGTCTTCGTAATATGCATCAAGGTCCATGCGGAACTGATCCCATGTGGAAGGATCGTATTCGTAGTAAAGATATAGATCCGGCTCGGCATAAACATTCTCGTATCTCAGTCCGTCGTAATTGAAAACAATATATTCGTACTTGTAAACATCAAGTACAGGAATATCGGAGTAGCGGGATTGGTAGCCGAATTCTTCTAACATTCGCGTGTAGTAGTTGTAATGGACTATGGTATCAGCAGGCACCGCTATGTTGAACACTTCACCTTCACGTTTTAGGCTGCTTTTCTCTGCGATTGCAACATCATTACGGACATAGATCTTTTTTACACCGTCCCAGGTGCTTATGTCGGGAATGTCATCGAATGTAATTCCTCTGGTCACATCTTCAGGAACTATGTGACTTGCAGCCAGGTATTCCGAACGTATTCTGTCCCATTTATTACCGGAGTATTCATATGAAAATTTATATGTATAAGCATATATCGAATCAGTTTGAGGAATATATTCATTGTTTGTGCTGTCAATGAGTTTAAAGACAGCGAAAATAAGCAGCGCGTGAAAAACCAGGATAGGTGTGATTATCTGCAGTGCTCCAAACAGACGGCGATGAGAACGCATATTCCTTTACCCCCTCAGGAATTTTTAATTCACTTAATATTTTAACATGAGTGTTTGTTATAATCGGAGTCAGTACTTTACTTTCTATGGAGGATAATATGACAAGACTCGAATACCTTAAGTCACCGGGAATGTCATTTATCAGAAGGAACATCAATTCATATGGAACTTAAAACCCTACCCTACAACTTTACGGTTTGCAAACTCATGTCAGTCGGCGATCTGCCGTCGGACGCTGATTTTTGCTTCACTGCAAAAACAGATGAAGAGATATCTCTCGTCTGCAAGACCGAAGACGTGCCCGAGAAAACGCTCGTAAGAGATGACGGCTGGAAAGGCTTCAGGATAGAAGGCGTTCTTGACTTCTCGCTTATCGGGATCCTGTCGAAGATATCGGCCATCCTCGCGGAAAACAAGGTCGGCATTTTCGCGGTGTCGACATATAACACCGACTATATTTTCGTTAAGGAAGAAAACTTCGACAAGGCAATAAATGCTTTGAAAGACAACGGTTACGATGTAGCTGAGCTTACTTTCTCTTAACTATAACAAGCTCTTCAAACTCATCGGTCGGGACAGGCTTTGAGAAGTAATAACCCTGGAAGAGCTTGCAGCCCATGTCTGCAAGAATACCATACTGGCCCTGTGTCTCAACACCTTCAGTAAGCGATGTGATCCCGAGATCCATCGCAAGATTTATCACGTTCTTAACGATGGTATCAGCCTTCTGCTCGTCATCTGTCTTACCCAGGAAATTCATGTCGATCTTAAGCACGTCTACAGGCAGTGACTTAAGCATGTTGAGCGAAGAATACCCGCTGCCGAAGTCGTCCATCTCAACGATGAATCCGTGATCACGGAACTCCTGCATGATGGAAACGACCTTGTCGGAATCGGTAACCATTACACTCTCGGTTATCTCAACACGGAGCCGCTTCGGGTCCAGGCCGTACTCGTCAACAAGACTCTTTATGTATTCCGGAACGTCAAGATAGTAGAAATCCTTTGGCGAGATGTTGACAGAGACGAACATGTTCCATCCGCGTTTCTTCCAGTCTGAAAGGATCTCGCATGCGCAGCGCCACATATATTTATCGACTTCAACGATAAGACCGTTCTTCTCGAGCGAAGGAATAAATCTGAACGGCGCGAGGAATCCATGGTCCTTGTGGATCCAGCGGACAAGCGCCTCGCAGCCGACGATGTTTCCGTCGCCGTCTGCAATCGGCTGGAGATACGGCCTTAAGTCGCGGTTTTTGATGGCATCCGCAAGCTGTGCCGTGATCTCCTGGTTCCAAAGGATCTCGTTTCTTAATTTGTCGTCATATACAGCCATATGTACGGAATCGTCTTTCTCGATCGATGTAAGAGCGAGCCTTGCATTGGCAAACATCGTTGCAATATCCGTCTCCGCACGGTCGACTTCATATGCGCCGGTCTGGGACTGGATAGGATAATTTGCAGAATCCTGCGTGATCTTGATGAGCGCAAGCTGACGCTCGATCGCTTCAGGATTGAATTCATCCTTCGGGATCAGGACACCGAAGTTGGCACCGGCAAGTCGCCCGTAAAGACATCTTTTCGAGAAGGCCGTCTTCATCCTCTCGGCAAAACACTTGATCGCGTAATCGCCGAAATCGTTGCCGAAGATGTCGTTTACGACCTTAAAGCTCTTGATGTTGATATAAAGGATCATGTAATCAGTGTCCCTGTGAACATCGATTGCCTGCTTGACGATCTTGTAAAGATGGTCACTGGTATAAAGGCCCGTAAGCATGTCGTGCGTAGCCTCGAAAAGTTCTCTCCTGATCTTGAGCTGCTCCCTGGTAACATCACTTATTTTGAGGTAGAAGCCGGTGATCTTGCCATTCTCATTTAATACGTCGCGGTTCTCGAAAAGATAATACTTGACGTTGTCTCCGGAACCCGTCGAGTGGCGCTCAGACCAGTTGCCTCTTCTGAGTTTGATATTAAACAGATACTCTATATCCTCAGGTGCATCCTCGCAGTCATCTTCCCTAACGCCGATCAGGTTGCATGCAGCCTTGTTGACCCACACGCATCTGCCCTTTGGCGAGAAGATAAAACAAGCGTCTGCACCATTCGAGACAATACCCGACAGCATCTTGTCGAGAAGTTTCAAAGGTCTGTAATGGATCGAGAAATAGTAAGCAAGGATTCCTAATGCTCCGAGACCGATCATGGAACGGTCTATGGGATTCTTAGAGATATTAAAATATATTTCCCACACACCGACAGCCAGGATCGATACAAACATGATGAAGTACTTTTCCCTGTAGATGCGTGAATTGCGGAATGTAGTTATCGCAAAAGTGAGAATGACTGCAAAGAAAAATCCGTAGTCAACCAGTCTGTGGATATACTGGCCTGCGAAGGGCTCAAGTAAGTAGAACACTTCTCCGTTAATGACATCCCAGCGGACATCAAAAGCGTGCTTTGTAACAGGATTTATAAGGAGCTGGATTGCATCGGCAAGCAATACCCACTTGATCCATCCCGGAACTTTCCTGGGTTTACGCGCGCTTTTGCAATATACTTCGGTGAACTGAACCAGCTCATAAATAACGAAGTCCATTCCGACATAATAGATATAGCATCCGACGAGCGCTAACCATTTGCGATTCGCAATAACGATTATCGCGTTGCCTAAAATAGGCGGGATAAATGCTATGTCAAGCCATAATACAGCCTTGCCAAGGCCCTTGTATTGACGGCTGGCACTAATGGCACACGCCAGCAACGTGAGTATCAAGACACTAAAAATAGCGACATAAACGTAACGCGATAGCAATGCCGGACATCTCCAAAATACTGTACTTTACCAATTAACATTCTAAAGATCTTGTGTTAATCACTCTTCACAACTTTATTAAAAGATTTAAAACAATAACTGATTAAGCAACGGGGCTATATCTGTATAAGATATGTTTTCGATTATCCCGGGTACTGGATCCGGCAATTATTGTTATAATTGCCTATTATGGAAAAAGTATTTGAATCAGAAAGAATCACATTTGTAAAAGCCACGATGGATCTGATACCTGACTATCTTGAGATGGTCAACGACATCGAAAATGTCGCAAAGCACATCAGCGACAGATTAGAGCCCTACACCCTGGAAGAAGAAACCAAATACATGCAGGATAAACTCGACAGTGGTGCGACCATGTATTCCATGATCGAGAAATCCACAGGCAAGTTTATAGGCAACACCGAATTCTTCGACCGCAAAGGCGATGACGCCGAATGGGGAATCGCGATCACCGGATCAATGCAGAACAAAGGTTACGGCACGGAAGCTCTCCGCCGCATGATCGATTACGGCTTTAACGACCTTGGCCTTGAGAGGATCCGCCTGGTCGTATTCGTCGCAAATGAGCGTGCATTCCACGTATATCAGGAGTGCGGCTTCAAAGAATATCACCGCAACAAAGTCGATATCTTCATGGATATCCGTAAAGAAGGAGGAACAGAATGAAAGCACTTGTGATCAACTTCTGCATAGACGATTACAAATTCGCTTTCTGCAAAGGCATCTGAGATGAAGCGCAAGGTCACGCCTGAAGAGCGGGAGATACTGCTTAATAATCCTGAACTCGTAATGTTCGAGCCTTATAAAGCGATGAAGACGCACCGCGCGTCGCTCGGAAAGTCACTTATCCTTCCGGGCATTACGGCGGTGATCTTTTTCGGGTTCGGGTTTTTGTTCCCTGACTTCATAAATGCACACCCGACATTTTTCGCGGTAACAGGATGCATATTGCTCGTGTTATCAGCTGGATTTCTTCCGATACTCTATTTCATTTTGGATGACCGCGCTTACAAGAAGGCGCGGGCGACGCATTACGGCAATTATCTTAAGATGCTGCTTCCCCAAGATCTTGAATGCAACACCGCGCTCATAACAGGCGTTGTTTACGAGAAGGCAGAGGGCAGCTGGATAATCGACGGCGGAGAAAGCCTCTTCGGTTACTGCAGCATGGTGAACATATCCAGGTTCGAGCCGCAGACCGAAGTGGCAATCGTCTATGACGGCAAAGGATTTCTCGCTATCGTTAAACGCGATCCGCGCACAGAGAGTTTCTTTGGTTAGGAATTTCTCTAAAACATTAGTAGAACGGCCCTCACATATTCACTTCGACATCAGCAACCGACTCGGCAAACGTGCGGTCGTGCTCGACGAAGAGCATCGTGACGTTGTTGTCCTTCACCAGGCGCTCGATCTCCTGACGCATATAAACGTCGATGTAATTGAGTGGCTCGTCCCACAGATAGAGATCGGCGTGCTCGCACAAAGAAAGAGCGATCATGACAAACTTTTTCTGACCTAAAGACAGCTGCGACACATCCCTGTAGAGCATCTCTTTTGTAAAACCCATCTTGATCAGGATCGTCGAAAATATTGTCTTGTCGCATCCTCTTTCACCGGCGATGTCATAGAGCGTTCCGGAAAGCGAAGACGTGTCCTGGCCGACATATGAGATCTTAAGACCCGGAGCGATATAGATGTCGCCTTCTGCAGTTATTCCCTCGTCTTCACCAAAGCCCGCCAGATACTTTATAAGCGTACTCTTGCCGCAGCCGTTTCTGCCCTGAAGAGAGATCTTGCTGCCGCGTTCGACAGTGAGGCTGAAGCCTTCTACGACAATCTCGCCGTAACGCTTCAGGGTAATATCTTTAAGGATTACCGGCGTCCTGTTATGGTGCTCTGTTCCCGTGATCTTTAATGTCTCGGTGCGCTCAAGGTCTTTAAGCAGGCTCTGCTTTTCTTCAAGCTTGCGCTCGTTTCTCTGCTCTAAGTTTTTAGACAGCGACATTAGCTTTTTTGATTTCGCGCCTTCGTATGCTCTTCTGAAATGATCTTCTGCAACCTTTGAAGGAGCCTTTGCCCTGTTCTTGTAGCCTTCAGCCTTCGCAGACCACTGCGCGTTTTTCTTCATGGCGGCATCGATGGCGCCCATCTCTTTTTTGAGCTGGTCGTTTCTTGCACGCTCATTTTCCATGCGTTGTTCATTGTTTTCCCACCACACCGAATAAGTCGCTGAGACAAGCTCAAAACCTGTCTTTGATATGACCAGCGTGTGGTCGGTACAGCGGTCAAGAAATGCACGGTCGTGCGATATCAGGATGAAGCCGTCCTTGGTCGACAGATAGTCTGCAACTGCTTCTCTCCCCTGTCTGTCAAGGTGGTTCGTGGGCTCGTCGATCAAGGGATAAATGCCGTCTGCGGCAAAGAGATTTGCGAGCATCAGCTTGGTCCTCTCACCGCCTGATAAAGTCTCCATCGGACGCCACATGATGTCCGGATCAGCGCCCATGAGGTTTAATTCTTTTCTGACTCTCCAGTCCTCATTTTCGGGCAGTTCGTCCATCGGAAAAAGTATCGTCTCAGGAACTCCGGTGATCGTTCCGCCATAGGGAAGTTCGCCGCGGAGGAGCTTGAAGAATGTGGTCTTGCCCCTGCCGTTGCGGCCTGCCAGGGCAAGCTTCCACGATGTGTCCAGAGTAATGGTGACGTTGTCAAAAAGAGTCTTCTCGGAGCCGTCGTATCCGAATGTTAAATTGTTAATGTTAATCACTGGCATAATGATTCTCCTTTTCGGGGAAACTCTGACGGATCATGATGTGCGTCAGAATTCATCAGTGTTTCTCGTTTCCTCTGCCGGATAAATCAAAAGCCGCGACACGAAGTCCCGGCCGCGGCTAATAAAAATGCAAATATAAATGAACACACAAAAATAGACTTATCCGCGAGGCGTTATATAAAACTTCAGCAGATGGTCTTTCTCATTGGTGTTCCTCCGTATTTAAGAATTCTGCCGAGATAATACAGCATGCAAAATCCTTCGTCAAGCACATTCATGTAATCTGCTTGTCACGTGATTCACTCAGTTTTCACTCATCCTTCACCCAGCCTTCACGCATATTCACCTGCCCCGCCGTGTTACACTACGTGTGGCAAATAGGAAGCGCTGATCTCATCAGATCGTTGTACTGGCGTCATATCAGCGCTTCCCCAAATGCCGGTAAATCCCCCTTACAAATTGTTTTCGAAGGCATCGTAAACCACGGGATATTAACCCGCGTAAATAAGTCTGATAAAATATCAGATGGTGGCTTCACCACGGAATAAGGTTATATCTGTACGAAGGGGGGAACAGATATGGATAGCAACATATTGAACGAGAGCGCTGCGCATCAGAGAGAAGCATACCTGAAGATGTCTCCTGAAGAGCAGAGGGAGTATCTTGCAATCAAATACGGAAATGCCCCGGCTACACCGCCGACACCCGTCGGAAATGTGGAAAACATCATTCCTCCGGCACCTACACCCGTTGTAAACGGCACGACATCAACTGACAACAAGTGTCCTTCATGCGGTGCGACACTGGCATTCGATCCTGCAACAGGCGGACTTGTATGTAACTTCTGCGGAGCTTCGGTAGCACTCAACACCATGCCCGCAGCACCCGGAATCGGATACACGCTTGAAGACCTGAACTATACGGCAGGCCAGCACTATCTGCGCATGGTAAACAAGCTCATCGTTTGCGGCACATGCGGCGGTACTTTCGTTGCTGACCAGAGCGCAATGTCCGGCCTCTGCCCTTATTGCGGATCCAATTCGATCACCGAGACAACCGGCAGCGGAATGCTCGAACCTACAGGTGTCATTCCCTTCAAGATCAGCAAGGAACAGGCCCAGGCCCTGTTCAAAGACTGGGTCATCAAAAGAAGAATGGCGCCGATGGATATCGCCAAGAATGCGGAGATCACAGACCTTACCGGCGTATACGTTCCTTACTGGATCTTCGACTGCGACACTTATGCTCCCTATTCGGGAAAGTTCGGTGTAGATTACGGCAGCGGCGACGACCGTTATACCAAGTGGCACAAGTCTACCGGTGTATGCAAGCTCCCTATAAGGAACCTGACCATAATCGCTACAAGCCGTCTTGAGAATGATTCATTCTGGAAGGGTGTCTCAAATTTTGACCTCAACTTCATGAAGAGATACGATCCGAATCTTCTCGCCGGTTTCTGGTCCGAGAGCTATACAATAGACGGTCAGGCTGCCTGGAATACGGCTATGGACAAGATCTACAACAGGATCCAGAACCAGATCAAGGCAATGGAAGGCGCCGATCATGTAACAAAACTGGAATTCAAACCGGAAGCTTCCAACATCCGTGCAAAATACGTTCTCGCGCCCATATGGATAACTTCTTTCGATTACAATGGAACGTCCTACCGTGTCCTCGTCAACGGACAGACAGGAAGTATCGCAGGCACATGGCCGAAGTCTTTCAAGAAGTTCTTCATGATCCTTGGAATCATCGCAGCTGCTGTCATTGGTTCGCGCATATTTCTGTTCTTCTTCCAATGGCTGTTAAATCAGATCAATACGGGATTCGGAATTTAAACTTATCAGCGTTCGATATTTACGATACGCATGTAGCGGCTTAACGCATACTCACCGTCGTGACATTCACCCGGGAAATATGCGCTCATGTCTTCAGGCTTTGTTACCCTGATAAGACCACACTTAGTGAACAGTTCTTCAATACCATTCCTGTCTTCAGGAGGGCATATAAGCCCTGCCGTCTGGAGATGGTATCTGCTCGCATAAAGAGTCTTTCCGATGTCTGCTTTAGCAAGCGGCTTTACGAGGACGTTGCACATCATGGGAGACAATTCGAGCGTGCTGTCTTCTTTAATTATCACGCTGCAGCCTTTGCCTCTTAATACGTTGTCATGCCTTTCTTCCTCGCCGAGATAACTCTTTAATCTCTGAGTATATGAGACCAGTGTATCCCTTGCGCGGATGCCTATCTCCTGCGTTGCGTTGCGGTTTACGGCAGCCTCAAGAACAGGCAGGAATATGGAAGCAAAACTCTTCACTTCATTCATGTCATCCGTGTCGATATAGATGACCTGGCAGCTGCTGCAAAGAAGCTGTTTTGTCGTTGCGATATGCTTGGCAAGACCTTCGAGTTCTTTATCAGCGCTGCTCACTTCGCCAAGCTTTGAGATGTAGCAGAAGCCGAGCTTTTGTCCCCACTCGATGATTTTCGCGCCTGTAGGTGCAAGACCTCTCACCGCCTCGATCGCCATGTCGCTTCCCCAGACGCTTATCGCGTTGCTGAGTTCTGCCATCTTGCGCATGCCCTGTATGTCTGTCGATGCAGTATCGAAAACATAGATATAATCCTTCAGTTCAGGCCTGTATTCGATGAGCTGCATTATGAGTTTCAAGGATAACCCGTTGTCAGCGGACGGAAGCTTTAAGATATTGATGTTGCCTGTCATGAGACCTTCTGCAAGAGAATATGCAGGAAGAAAATCCATGTTGCCTGCCGAGATGTGGAACAGCACTCCCAAAGGCATTTTCTTTACCTTGATCTGCGAAAATCCGTCTATCTTATCAGTGACGTATTCTTCAGTATTTCCAAGTTCGGTTTCAAGTTTTTTATGCAGGTGTTCTTTGGATAAAAGTGCTTCTGCCTGGATCTTATACGTGTCGACCGTATCCTTAGGGAAAACCTCCAGAAGATCGTCGAACTTTCCTTTCAAAAGATCTGTACGGAGCTGCTCTACCGCATCGATTACTACCTCAGGAGACAACTGCTGTTTGGACAATATCTCAGGGATCTTATTTTCGAGTTCGGTAAGGAGGCGGTCCTGCTCGGAACTCTCATAAGTTTTACCGTCGAAAAGGATCATACCTTCACCCCCTTAAGAATATCCGCAGCGCCTGCCGCACATGTCTTGATGTCATCGGGAGCAACGCGTCCAACAATCTCCAGATAAGGCGACTTAACGCCGCACGGACAGTTCGACCCGTCGTGGAGGATGCCCAGATCATCGGTCATTACGGACAATATCGGAGTGGCTTTGCAAAGCGGCGATATAAGGTTTACAAGTCCCGTTTTCTCCATGCCGATTGGCTCCAATGTATCCGGATCTCTAATGACGATCTTGCTGTAAACGGGCACGTGGAAATGATGGTGCGAACAGTCCGTGTAAAGTATCGGATGCTCTACAGCGCCGAAAAATTCCACGATGTTTTCCTCATCAATATCGAGGGTTTTCTTTGCAAGTTTATAAAACGTTTCCTTGTCTGCAGCCTCCTGGTAGAACTGCTTCCATCCGCCTCCGAGCATGACCTTTGAGCCCTTGGGAAGCTTAAATGAAAGACCTCTTTCTTCGAGGAGTCTGAACAGGAAAAACGTGTACGAAGGAAAGCCCATGAAGCGCACGGGAGCCTTGCCCTTCTCATATTTTTTGAGCGCTTCCACGATGCTCTCAAAATCAGGTTTGTATCCGTCAGGCGTATGCTTCAGGATAAATTTGCGGCTTAATGCAGGAGCCAGGAAAGTAGTAAGATATGCCGTCTTTGCAACCGCTGTTTTATTCGACCTGTGCGGCTTATATCCCATGACGATGTAGCGGCAGGGCTTTGCGGTCATGATGCCGTGATATCTCGTGACTCTTATGGACATCTTCAAAGCCGACCACAGATCGCCGAAAGCAAATCTGATGTGACTCATCTTGCCGCTCGTGCCGGACGAAGTCGCCATTATCATATAACTTCCCGATCTGAAATCATGCTGCTTCATCAGCATGGTCGGAATGAACGGGATGTCTTCTGCGCTCTTAATGTCTTCTGAAGAATGGATGTTAAGACCTTCGCAGATCTTTTTGTAGTCATCGCAGCGCGTGATTAGGTAGTCAAAGTTTTCTTTGCACGCATCAATAAACAACTGCTGTTTAGTGCAGTCATACGGGTCCTTGCTCGAAAACAGTTTTCTGCGAAGCCGCATATATTCTCCCCATATCATTGAGCCGCCACCGACATGTTAATTATATCAAATGTGGTGTGATAAAGCGCCGCGTGAAAAATGCGGGTTGCGACTGAACTTTTGACTGAACTATCGAGCATATTTGCTCGAAAAGCACGGCTTTTGCCTGTTTTTTTAATGATTGAATTCAGATCAGGGCGTGTACTGCCACTCCGAAAACCGCTGCGGCACCTTATGAATATAAAGCCCGCGTGCAGAATGTAACTCCTCGCGCCTTATTAGATCCCACCCCGGTCTTTCATTCAGATAGTAGCCGCTCTGGCCGTCGGCATAGTAGTAAAACTTTACGGGATGTGTGAGCGTCATTTCGAGAAGATTGACAAAACCTTTGAACACGTCGCTCTCCATCGGGCGGTACATGAAAAGCACCGTGTAGTCGTTGTAATCAAGGCCGAACGCATCACCTTCCACGATCTCAATATTGCGGTATCTTTTCGTCCAGCGGTCTGCGACAGATGCTACCTCGGGATTTATCTCAATGCCCGTTAATTTGCACGGAACGCCTTTGCCGACAAGATAAGCAAGAACACGGCCTTTGCCGCAGCCGATGTCGATAAACGAATCGTCAGATGAGAGTCTCAGATCTTGCAAAACGACATCAAGGCCTTTGTATGGCGCCGACTGACAGCCTGTCGCACCTACTTCTTTGTCAAAAGGGGACGGGACAAATACGCCGAGTTTCTCGCCGCATATCTTAAGGTCACGCTTGTTGTCGAGCGCGCATGAGATCTTGTTAGATAATGCTATAAACGGATTAGCCACCTCAGAGCCACTTCTTCTTTTTGAAGAACAGGAGACTTCCGATAACGATGGCAACACTGACTGCGATCACTACGGGGTAGCTCCATTGCCAGTTAAGCTCGGGCATGACACGGAAGTTCATTCCATACCAGCCTGCGATGAGAGTAAGCGGCATGAAGATTGTCGTAACGACAGTGAGCACCGTCATGATGCGGTTCTGCTTGATGTCGAGCTGTGCCTTATAAAGGTCTCTAAGCTGCATCGTGTAATCACGTAATGAAGAAGCCGTATCGTGCAGTCTTGCAGCGCGGTCGATGAATAATCTGAAATATCTTAAATTCTCAACCTCAAAGAATCCGTTCTCGTTTTCCTGAAGTTCTGCAGCAAGATCCATAAGCTGGTCGTAGTGGATGCGCAGGTAACGGATGTCGTTTCTGATATCGTTCAGACGTCCTGACGGCAGATCCTCGTCGCCGTCTATGATCGCCTGTTCCATTGAATCAAGCTCAGTCTCATAGTTTTCCATGAGCCTTAAGTCGTTTTTGACTATCTGGTCCAGGAAGTCATAAAGGAATCTCTCAAGGCTCGGCATCTTCCACTTTTTGGTATGGCGGACGCTGTTGATGATCTTCTCTGCGGTGCCTGTGTCATCAATAAAAACTATTCCCTTTTCGTCCATTGCGAAAGCGAATTTCATGTCATCGGCAGAAGGGTTATTCCTGTCAGGAATGGCAAATGTACCTGTAAGAGAATCGTAGTTGACTTCTGCCTTGGTCAGAAAGATATCATCCATGCCGAAATCGATATCGATTCCCATCTCGAAAGTATCTTTGGTCTTCTGCCACTCTTCAGAATTCATGACTGCAACAAACTGGCTTTTCGCGCCCTTCAGATCTTCGCGCGACACAGCTCTCAACGAATCTTCAATCAGGAAATACACTGTAAGGTCACCTCTCCGTTAAAATCAGATCAGGTCATATTTTACCAAAACTTGCCGTTATTAGATATTAAGTTCAGCCCTCGCCTTAAGACCTTTGTTCATTATATCGTCGTCTATCACTGCGAAAATGATATCGATCTCATAATCGCCGTTCGCTTCGATAAAATCGTGACACGCCTGAAGAGCTTTTCGCCAGGCCTGATCCTGCGGATAACCGTAGATGCCTGCCGAGATCAGCGGGAAAGCTATGGAGTGCAGACCGTTTTCTTTTGCAACGGTAAGTGCCTGTTTATATGCACTGTAAAGGAGCTTGGGTTCGTTATCGTAGCCGCCGCGCCAGATGGGGCCGACCGCATGGATGACGTGTTTGGCAGGGAGCTTAAATCCGGGAGTTATAACTGCATTGCCCGTATTGCAATGGCCGATCTCATTGCATGCCGCCTGAAGCTCTCTCTGACCTGCAGCGTCGAATATCACGCCACATACTCCGCCGCCATGCTGAAGGGCTGTATTGGCTGCATTTACAATGGCATCAACTTCAAGTTCAATAATGCTTACCTTTTGTATATCGATGCTGCTCATGATCTTTCCTCCTTTAGCGTTTTTCATTATTATAGCCGTTCTGCAATTATTTGAAGAAAAAACCGTTGTACAGTTTTTTGCCCATGAAAACCTGCATAACCCTTGAAGGACGGCTGCTCATCTTTATGCTCATGTTTTCGCCCCCGAAAAACTATTCAAAAACCTGTTTTTTGGCAAAAAACAGTTTTTTGCTCATGTTTTTAACACGATTTACATAACCAAAAACCTGTCCAGGGGAAATGCCGTTTTACATAAGCAAAAACCTGTACAGCAAAAAGGGTGCCATGCGGCACCCCATAGATCAGATCATATTCTTGTATATCTTCTTTGCTTAATTAATTGAATTAGCTTTTGCGACCGCGTCTTCAAGACTCATTCCGGAGAACTCCTGTGCGCGGAAGATCTGACCGTTTACATCGTTATCCACAAATGCTCCGACAACTACTCCGGGAATTGCGCTCTCGGGTGCATTGGGTGCATTGGGGCCGCCGAGGTCCGTCCTGCACCAGCCGGGATCGGTAAGGTTCATTGTTACACCTGTTCCGCCAAGTCTCGAAGCCATGTCTTTTGTTATCTTGTCGAGTGCTGCTTTCGCTGCCGAATATCCTGCCTGCTCAGGTTCTTTATCGATGCCGCTCGTAGTGTTTACGATGCGGCCGAAACCCTTTTCGAGCATTCCGGGAAGATAGTGATAGCAGATCATCGCGGGAGCGATCGTGTTGACATTGAAACTGACCGTGAAATCTTCCGGAGGTGTCACACAATACTCAGGTCTGTATGCGATCTGAAGACCTGCATTGTTGAGAACAACGTCAACATCGACTCCGAGTGCGTCAATGTCAGAGAGCATCTTCATTACCGACGGGATATCATTAAGATCAGCTTCAAAGGAATGACATTTAACGCCCGAAGCCTTAACTTCCTCTTCGAGAGATAAAGTGTGATCCACGCTTCTTGATTGCAGGATGAGATTGCAGCCCTGCTCTGCCATGAGCTTTGCGGCAAGTCTTCCGAGGCCGCGTGAAGCACCTGTTATCAGGACCCATTTTCCCTTGAGATCGAGCATAAAAACACCTCGCTGAAAGTTTTATCTGATGGTTCCATTTTATCAACAACAGCGGAGCGAAATATTCAATTTATCTTTGGTTTTTATTAATGATTTGATGTTATTGAGCAGTTAATGCCTTCAACGCCATCTTGCGCTCGTACATCTTCTTATCGGCACGGATAAATACTTCAGTGTAGCTTTCGTCTATCTCGGGATCAAAAACAGCCATTCCGCTGGATACGATGACATCTCCGTTGCTCATATTCTCATTGATCTGATTGTCAAACTGCATTTGAAGATCAACCCTGTTAGCGAAGTCACTGCCCTTAAGAATAACAACGAATTCATCGCCGCCAATGCGGTAAACGGGACTGTGTTTATATATTTCACAAATAAGCTTGCATGCACTTTTCAAATATATGTCACCGGCTTCATGACCCAAAGTATCATTGATGGTTTTCAGACCATTAAGATCGAATACAACAAGTCCGTATCCTTCAAAACTGTGATCCTTGGAGTAAAGTTCAAGTTCCCTCAATGATTCAAGGTAAGCAAGCTTGTTCTTGACTCCGGTAAGACCGTCTCTGTAAGCCTTCTTCGAGGCACTCTCCATTTCGCGGTTATGAACTATGTCTTTTTCCCTATATATAAAGGAGTGGATGGCGCAGGTTGCAAATAGGCACCCCAAAGCATAAAGCGGCATAAACGGGAACAGCATCTGCAAAGCAATGAATATTGCCATGATAATGCCTGAACACCCTACAGTAATGAAATGGGCTCTCTTGATTCCCTCGTTTTTAGCTGATACTGAAAAGGCATATATTGCTGTAACAAAGAAAAGCACCATCTGCAAAAACAAAGCAATATATCTTGCCGGAAGAGCCAAATACTCCTTATCCGCATTAAACGAGAAAACGATCGGAACGAACAGGTTAACAATAAGGATGACCACTTCGAACCCGAAAATGAACCATCCGCTAAATACGAATAGTTTGGTCAGTTTTCCTTTGCTTTCCGTAAAAATCACTACGGCCCTTGTCCAGAATAATACGGACAGGGTCATCGTCGAAAACACCATAACAGTATCAATATAAGTGACAGCCACCCATCGTTGTTCATAAAACAGGCCCCACATTGCATCCGCTAAGAAATATGCGATAAGGGAGATCAAAAACTGGCGGTACTTAATACGGAGCTCATTTTCTTTTGAGCTCTGTACCTTCCTCAGCGCCTCGAAATTAACGATGACAAGGATGATTATAGCTATTATTCCTATGCTGGCGTAATACATGATCCTTCCCGCACTTCCTTTTATAATGCCTTGATTATAAAATCGGGAGGTCAAAATTGTAATGACAATTTGAGATTATTTACCAAATATTTATATGAAGGTAACCTTATATATTTATTTCAGGTGCCCATCATTTCTTTCCTGTAAGGGTTATCATCTGTCGCATCAAAACCCGGAAGCAGGTATTCTTCCTTCATGTACTCGTGCACATCCAGGTCAAGGGAATAGTTGCAGAACACGATCGCGCAGTAGGTGATCTTAGTGTTGCCATCCTGACCCTCAGGAATCATTGCATATACGAATCCGCTGTAATCATCAGAATCCATTGCGACCAGATCGTAGCCTTCCGGCTCACCTGTAACCGTATAAATGCCTTCGTATTCATCAATACCGATCGCCTGAAGCCTTGCGATCTCCTCATCATATTTATCGCCGTAATCAAGCGTCATGTACACAATATACTGGCCGTCCCACGGATTGTAATAGGTCAGCTGGTATTCAGTTACATCTCCTTCGATCTTCTCAGGCATGACATCGAAAAGCGGGTTTGAGCCCATGCTGTATTCGGTATCATAGTTCTGCTCATTATGAATGTATTTATTGAATTCTGAAGCGTCTGTGCTGACCTCAATCTTAGCACCATAGAAGGACGCAAAGAATAAGCCTAAGACCAGGAATAACACAAGCACATAATGAGTTACCAGAGCCATGACGACTATGGTGGTGATCTTTATGGCTTTAACGAGCTTCCTGTGTTTGGTTATCTTCTGCAGAAGGCCTGTTACATAGAGCGTGATTATGCTCACGACCACAAATACCACAAATGTGATCAGAATGGCCGTGGCGCGCCTGAGATCGGGTTCATAAGAAATCGTCTGCAGAACCAGTGACAAAATGGTCAGCACGATTCCCGATATGCCCGCTATCTGGACAAACCTTAAGAGTTTGCTCTTTTCATTTCCCGCGTAGTCTGCCATCTTATCTGCGACTTCGCGTGTCTCTTTATCCATCATCTCGCTTTTCCTCTCCCCGTCTATGATCTCCCTTACATCGACATCATAGAAATCGGCAATCTCGACCAGCAGTGAGATGTCCGGAAGATTTGTTCCGGTCTCCCATCTTGAAACTGATCTGTTGCTGACATTGAACTGCTTTGCCAGCTGCTCCTGAGTAAGTCCTTTTTCATTACGCAAAGACTTAAGGAACTGTCCTGTTTTCTTCTGATCCAAAGTTCGGGCCTCCTTCCGGATAGAGTCAGGATATGATAATCCTGCTGAAATTAACACGACACAAAGCGGGAATTGCCGTGTTTTCGGGGTTTGGACACGGTGTGTCCGTCTTAAAAATGCTTAAATCTGTTCCCTGTCGGCTTTCCGTGACCATAGTAAATGGTTCTCTCACCGAGCCCGCCGATCTTCCCGGCACTCTTCCTGATCGCATCAAGATCGTTATAAAGATGTCCCGTCGCGGGGCTGATCCAGTTATCAAGTTCGTCGCCGACGATAAGATATTTTCCTTCGACATCGACACCGACCGATCCTTTTGTGTGACCGGGAAGTCCGATTATCTTTGCGTCAAATCCATATGCCGACAGGTCGTCGCCGTCCTTGATGAAAATGAGATTGTCGGGTTTCTCGACTTTTGTCTGTCTCAACACCTTAAGTGACGTGCCGAGCACGACTTTGCCGACGATGCCGTACGATTCCATCGGCTGTTTGTCGAAGCTCTCGAAAAGCTCGACATCTGCCTCATGACATGCCACCGGAATGCCAAAATGCTTCGACAGTTTCGCAGCGTTTTCGGCGTGATCGAAATGCGTATGCGTCAGAACGATCAGCTTCATGTTGTACTTGCTGCATTCTTCCAAAACCTTGTCGTAACTTACCGCACTACCGGTATCAACAAGGAATGCGTCTTTTCCGTCCGAGACTAAATAACAGTTATCTGTTTTGCACTTTATCCATGTTACCGTGCTCATACCCATATCCCCTTTTTATATTCTGTCTTATGTTATCACATCAGGAGGATAGCACGATCTCTTAACCTGGTGAAGTAGCATAACCGTTGTGCAATTGTTACTTCAAAAAACAGCCGGCAATTGCACAATATCGTCTTTTTATGCAATTGTTGCCCCTAAATTTGATCAACAATTGCAAAGAGGATGCCTCGTTGTTTTGAGACATCCTCTTATGTAAGTTTTCGAAAAGATCAAAGATCAGTCGTCAACAGACTTATCTGTAGCCTTGGCATAGATTGCTTCGACTTCCTTGCCCGGAGCCTTTGTTGCGAGTGTAACCACGACTGCAATGATGAGGCCTGCAATGAAGCCCGGAACGATCTCGTAAATGCCTGTGTCGGAGATGGCTGCAGGTCTGATCGTGCTCGTGAAGAGAAGGAGCCACGCAATATCTGCAACAGCGCCGCCGATGATTCCTGCAACTGCGCCTGCGTAATTAAAGCGCTTCCAGAACAGTGAGAGGATAACGACAGGTCCGAAGGATGCACCAAAGAGACCCCATGCGTTCTCAACCATGTTCATGATGTCTGCGGCCCAGGACTGTGAGTCATCAAGGCCCTGACGTGCGATGAAGAAAGCAACAACTGCAACAACAAGAACTACGATACGGCCGACCCAGAGCATCTCCTTGTCGGAAGCGCTGTTCTTGCGGAGGAGCGGTTTATAGATGTCGCTCGTAAATGCGGAAGAAGCAACGAGGAGCTGGGAGTCAGCAGTAGACATTGCAGCAGCGATGATCGCAGAAAGAAGGATTCCTGCTATGAAGCCGGGGAAGGTCCTGCTTACGATCTCGATGAAGATGTTCTTACGGTCATTAGGAAGGAGAAGTTCAGCAAGAGATGTTCCGTCGCCCAAGATGAAAGTTCTTCCGAGATAAGCGATAACTGCTGCAGCGCCGAGAGTAAGAACTACCCAGATGATGGCAACAGTAGCTGACTTCTTGATCTGAGAAGGCTTCTCAATAGACATGAAGCGTACGAGAATGTGAGGCATACCGAAGTAGCCAAGGCCCCAGCCGAGACCTGTTACGATCTCCTGCCAGGGAGCAGCGAAAGGATTTGTGCCGAATGCGGCAACTTCCTCGCCGGCTGCATTTGTGAAAGCATCATAGTAAACGGGATCGAAATCGCCGATAGCCTTCATTACGATCGGTACTGCAAGGAGTGCGATGAGCATCATGATGCCCTGGAAAAAGTCAGTCCAGCATACAGCCTTATAACCGCCAAGGAATGTATACATGAGGATCAATACTGCAAAGATGATCATTGCGAGGTGCGGCTTGTCAGCAAGCGCCGGAATGACAGCTGTGAAAACTGCTGTGCCTGCAACGAAGCCGGATGCAACATAAACCGTGAAGCTGATGAGGAAGATGATAGCGCATACGACCTTCAGCACGGGGCTCTGGCTTGCAAATCTGTTTGTGAGGTACTGAGGGAGAGTGATCGAGTCACCTGATGCCTTTGAGAAACGGCGGAGTCTTGTGGCAACGAAGATCCAGTTGCCTGCCGTACCCAGTGCAAGACCTATTCCGATCCAAACCTGTCCCATACCGAACGCGAAAAGCGAACCCGGGAAACCCATCAACAGCCAGCCGCTCATGTCCGATGCCTGCGCGCTCATCGCAGTAACGAAAGGACCCATGTGACGACCGCCGAGGAAATACTCTTTCTCGTCGCTGCCCTTGCTCTTGAAGAAGAAGAAAATACCGATACCAAGGACAACCACGAAATAGAGTATGAAAGCAATTAATTTGTCCATAACATACTCCTTTGGAATTAAATAACGTCCGTATTATAACAGAATAATTCTTTTATTGACTAAAGATACTCATTCCTCAGAGCTATTCTGTCTATCTTTTCCGAATTGTTGAAGAGCATTGTCTCTCTATGTTTATAAGCTGAAGGTATCATGTAATCCTGTAGTTTGGTTTTAAGAATGTCATTCAACTCATCCTCACCTATTTCTCCTGTATAGACAAGGATAGTCTTTTCGTTGTCCTGATCGAAAAGACAACAGCAATAGTCGACGCCTTTCACAGATAATGCGGCAGCTTCGATCTCACCCAGCTCAACCCTGTAACCATGAATTTTGACCTGATAGTCTTTGCGGCATACATATATAAGTTCACCTGCTTCATTGTAGAAGACAAGATCGCCCGTTTTATACATCAGCTCAGCTTCATTTGAACTAAACGGATTAGGGAGAAAAGCTTTCGCCGTCTTTTCGGGATCGTTATAGTAACCGTCACTTAAGCACTTACCACTTATATAAAGTTCTCCTGTTACCCCGGGCCTGTCCGCAAGCGCGCCCTCTTCTGTAATCACATACACCTCCGTATTTGCGCAGGGCTTACCTATTGGAAGCGCTTCATTATCTTTAAACTTCCTGTCTATCGTGTAATACGTACATGCATCTGTGCATTCGGTAGGACCATAGAGATTTGCATATATTACATCCGGGTAATTTTCAATCCAGTAATTGAGTTGCTTTACCGGCATGACCTCGCCGCAGAAAAGAACTGTTTTTAACGGTGCTTTCTCAACATGAGACAGCACATCGAAATTTGCAAAAAGACACAGGACGGAAGGAACCCAGAACAGTGTATTTGCTTTGTGCCTGATAATCTCTTTCCATGCGCGTACTGGTGAGGCAAAAAGCCTGTTGGGTATGAGTAATGTAGTAGAACCATTTCTTAATGGTGCATAAATGTCCTGAATTGAAGCATCAAAATACAGCTGGGCCTGATTGGCAAAAACAGTTTTCTCATCAAAACCGTAACAATCACTTATCCAGTCAGTGTAATCAACTGCTGCTCTATGGCTGATAATTACACCTTTGGGTATACCGGTAGATCCTGACGTAAAAAACACATAAAGCGTATCCGCATCTGTAAGTCTGCTCCTGACATCAGTAATCCTGTCATTGAGTACAGGCCTGCTGACTTCGTCTTCAAACACCATGATATCTCTGCCTGCGAAAATAGTCCTGGCCTGCTCCTCATGTTCTTTGTCCGTGATAACTATTGCAGGATCTAAGATGTTCAGTATTTTGCCAATGCGGTCATCTGGCATCTTAATATCGACCGGGGTATAGAAATTGCCTGAATATGCAATGCCGATAAATGAGCTGACTGTAGAAACGCGCTTGTCCATAAAGAGCAATATGGGTTTTCTGAAAACATTTCTGTCTATGATTGCACTTGCTATGGCTGAAGCTTCATCTTTCAGTTCCTGAAAAGTAATGACTCTTTTAAAATCAATAAACGCTGTTTTATCAGGATATTCATTAACTGTTTTATCAAGATAATCCGTAACCAACCGGCACATAAATCTGCCTCCGCTTATCAGCCTTCGACTATATGGTAAAGATCTTCAAGAAATACCGCTTCAGCTACACAAAACGGTTCAGCTTTAATGCCATATTTTTCTTCCACCATGCTAATGAATAGAACCATGCTGAATGAACTCCATTCATCAATATCCAGAAGATCCGTATCCAGAGTAATATCTGATTTTATATTCAACGAACTTTTAAAATCTTCCAAAAACTGTTCTTTCGATACCATAACATCATCCTCCGTGTTCTATCCCTTAATAAGTTTGTGTTTCAGCGATCTGAGCGGTTTTTTCATTTTCTCTCTAAAGCGTGCCCTTTTGTTTTGGGATTCGTACGCTTTAAGTGTACGCTTCTGCTCATCAGTCATCCGTCCGGTATAAGCGGCAACTTCATTTTTCATGTTAGTGTCACTAATTTTATCAGCTTCATTAAGAAGGATGAGATCCGAGATAACATCATACTCCTGATCTTGTATTACTGCAGATTTAGTGGACTTGAGATTTTGAAGTGTTTCTGCAATAACAGCATCAATATCAACACTGAACTCTACATCCGGGCAGATCTCCCTGATCAAACTGTTGTCAAGTGTAAACTCCGGCACCTTGTCATAGATCATATCCTCATATAACACCCTGTTGTATCTGCGGAGAACATCAGAAGGCAAATGAACATAAATACCCTTAGTTCCCAGCGTTTTCTCAATGCTTCTGAAGATGTCATCATACGTATAAGATTTGTTGTCAGAGATATGATAACAATGACCGGCAGCAGCTTCATTCATCAGAAGACATGATACGGCTTCACCGAAAACAGAGACATGACACAATGCGTGTTTTGTTGCGGGATCATCAAACCGGATCACTGGTTTGTTGTTTAATATCCTTTCAGCCAGCGTGTAGGTGTTCCGTTTTGAAACAAATCCTGCAGGAAGTCTCGTATCACCGAATGTAACTGTCGGCCTTATTACAGTCCAGAAAAAGCTCAATTCCTGTTCATGGCTTTCTAAATATCTTTCAGCTTTCAGTTTATCATAACCGTATTTCCATTTAATATCGTTTATATCGATTTCGTCATTCTCTGAGACATCCTTCCCGGGATGAGGATAGACAGAGTCCGTTGATATATAAAGGAACTGCCTGCAATGGCCGTTTATGATCCGGATCGTTCTTTCCATCTGGTTCTCGTTGAAGATAAGTGTATCAACCACAACATCATAGTCTTGTGAAACGGTACTTTCGACAAAACGGTCGTCATACCAGTCGCCACAGATGAAATGCGCATCAAGTCCCGATATCTTACCTGACGGTTCTTTTCTGCTTAAGATCCACACTTCATGGCCTTTTCTTACGGCAGCTTCAGCTATTGCCCCGCCGATAAGACCCGTTCCGCCTGTTATAAGTATCTTCAAGAACAAACCTCCGATAAATCAGATAACAAACGTTATAATTTCCACATAATATTTTCCTGCACGATCGAAGCAGGATTTCCGGAAACGATAACATGGTCAGGAACCGGCGCTGTTACCATAGAACATGCACCGACTATAGCTCCAGTGCCTACTTTTACACCGGGCATAACCGTACAGGATTCACACAGCCAGGCCTTTTCTCCAATCTCGACAGGCCTGGATGTCCGGTATCCTGTTGTGTTGATATAGTGAGTCTCACCGTTAGTGTCACGGATAGTAACGTTTTTTCCGATACCGACATCACTTTTGATCTCGATCTTCTGTCCGCATACGATGTTTAGACCGGTATTTGCATCACTGTATCCGAGCCTGCATCCATGAATGATAAGCTCGGCTTCGTCAAAAACTTCGATCTCATTACCGGCATCAATATAGAAATCTCCATTAAAGACAAGCTTTGCATTCTTGCCAAGATAGAGCCTGGATTCAGCCTTGCTCCGCTTAAACCTGTCTTTGCGTCCATATGTTACAAGGCCGCTTATCTCAATACTTGCCGTCTTATCCACATTAAAATGGCAGTTTGTTCCGCAAATGATACCGCGTCCGGCCTTAAGGTTTTTAATGCCACTGTACTTGATGGTCTGACACAGTGCCCTGGGGTTCATACGAGTAATCTTTGCAATATAAAGGAAAAACTTTACTGCACTCTTAAATCTTGAAGACTTATGCTGTTCCTCAACTTGATATTTTTTGACTGCCTCATCGAAACGCATCAGGTCAAGATCTCTGAAAAACTCTTCTCTTCTGTCCGGCATCTTCGAAGCATGAGGTGTAAGAGACGGATTGCCCGGCAAGACCCAGTCAAGACTGACTTCCTCGCAGTTTATCCTCCGGCTCGCCTTCGCAAAATAACGGGCACCTTTTTCGTTATTGACCATAACAACTGAGGTCCCCATGTCGGATTTGTATTTCCCGGTAAAATTTTCGATTCCCCAAAAGTCACCGATCGTAATATCTGCAATTCTCGGGAAACCTCTGAATCTGCATTCATAACAGGAAGGTCTCAGGTACAGATGAGATCCTATATAACCATTTGTAAAGCAGCTTGTTTTGCGTGTATCAAAGTATTCGCTGCCGTTCTCAAAAACAAATTTCTGAGTAAGATTTCTCCAACCGTACTCTTTGGACTTGTTCTCTGTCCATACTATTTTCGAGGCATTGATCTCTTCAATGTAATCAAGATATTTTCTCCATGCCTTTGGAGAATTTACACCGCCGCATATAAGGTCAACGGTGATCAGATTCTCATATTCTTTTCCAAGGAAATTCACAAGACCGGCAATCTGGCACGGCAGCCCGCACACAAGGACTTTTTCACCTTTTTCGAGCAAATTCTTAACCTTTTTATAGAATCCTTCCGCATTGCTCTGGAGATCTTTTGAACGCCTCAGGTATTTCAGATCAGAGCGGTCATTCGATATAAAGTGCGATACGGAAAAATCATCATTGTGAACAGCGCCGCCGACATAGCCTTTGTCGTTATACATCACATCTGCAAGCGCGGAAAACATTCCGCCTGATGTGCTGGCAAACAAGACCTCAACGCTCTTGTGCTCAGCGGCATAGCACTTCGGTTCGGTGTAATTCGTCAATTTCCTTCCGCATTCATTCAGAATGGGACAGACTTTTTCACATGATCCGCACTGGACACAAAGCGATGTGTCGACATGCGGATACCAGAAACCTTCCCCGTCAACTGCAAATGAAATCGAATTTTCCGGGCAGGAATCTCCGCACGCATTACAACCGGAACATTGAATTTTGTCTTTTATATTGATCATTTAGTTACCGCCCTGAATCATAGTAACACACAACTCATGCCCGTTTCTTCATAAATTTCTCGGATACGAGAGCCCGGATCATCTTTCTTGATGACTTATCCAGTCCCGCAAACCAGATTACCGATCCGGTTGACAAAAGTGACGCGGCAAGAATTACTATGAAGCCTTTGACCGTCATATTGTCGAACATGAATGCTGTCACTACCGGAAGAATCGAAGAAAGCAATGTAACTGCCATGCATTTGCCGATTACTTTCTTTATTTCCATATAGCCGTAGTTGACGATCTTATGGACAAGAATGGGCTTTACCACAACGCCGAGCAATATACATGCTGCAGCACTGACCCAGGCAAGTACTATAGGAGGATATCCTAAAAGGAAAAGCCCATATACAACAGGCAGCTGTATGAAATCAAACAGCGGGCTGATCAGTGCATTTTCTTTTATTTTCCCGGTCGCAAAAATCGGCGCATACAAAGATGTATCCAAAGCCTGAAACAGTCCCTGAAATACTGCTATCTGGACAAAAGGCACCAAACCGTCAGGAACTTCATCGAGCCATATCTTCAATAACGGCTCACTCAGGAGCAGGATCGGAACAACAATAATGAGCATCAGATAGTATGTGTATTTCGTGGATTCCAGGGCAAGTTTTTTCGAAGCCTCATAATCCTTCGCTGCATATTTTTTCACTATCTGAGGATTAACCGCTGTTCTGAAGTTACCGATAAAGGTGTTAATGATGTCATTCACACGGAGAGCCAGCGACCTTATGGTTACTACTGATGGCTCGAAAAACATGTTGGTAACAATAGTTACGCCCTGATTTGCGAGAGACATCGCCGAACTTGTGATCAGATTCCATCCGGAAAAGGAAGCAACACCCTTGAACAGTTCCCTATCAAACCTAAGATTTCCTTTGACTTCAGGATACTTTTTGCGGCAATAGATTCTATAGATGAAAAGAATAACGACAGTAGTCGTGCACATTAACGCGGCATAGAATTCGAGCAGATCAAACACAAACAACTGAAGAAGAAATACTATGGCCAGCTTAAAGACAGCTTCAACAATACTAATGTAGGCATAAATATTCATATCCTCATGTGCTATCAGTGTGGCATTGTAAGGAATCTGGGTTATCTGGAAAAAAGTTGCAATAATTGAAAAATGAAAAGCAAAAACGGCAGCATTTAATCTGTCCGCCGGAATAACAAGTTTGTTATATATAAACCACAGTCCGATGATCTCGCCGAGGACTACGATAATGAGGCCGAGAACAATATGAGCTGTCCTTACTGTTGCAAAAAGCAATGACAGTCTCGGCTTCTTTTTCCCCATCTCAAATGTTAAAAAACGTGAAGTTCCCGTTCCCAATGCATTGCTCAAAAACGAGAGAAAAGTCACAACTCCACCCACGGTCTGATAAATCCCGTAGTCATCTACTCCGAGCACTTTCAGGGTAACTCTGGAAGTGTAAAGAGTAACGAGCATGACAAGCAGCATCCTGCCATAGAGGAAGACCGTATTCTTTGCTATGCGTTTGTTATTGCTCTCAGCCATGTTCCCTTACACCATTTTACGCCGGCTGTCCGTTTACATCAGACCTTATTATATTGTAATTTCGTGCATCTTTGAATCGCACTGCCGATACGATTTAAGGAATATTTAAGGAATGCGTAAGACTTATCTCAAGATTTACTTCCCCGCTGACTGTAAAGTATAGTCAGAAAAATCGAAAAGGCGGTTTAGCTTAAATGGAAAAGACAAAGAACAATTACGGTAAATTTCTCCTGCTGTGGGCAGGTGAACTCATCTCATCCATCGGCGGTGGTCTCACGAGTTTCGGTCTTGGTCTTTATATTTTCCAGAAGACCGGAAGTGCAGCAGACATGGCATTGCTCACTCTTCTTGGTTTCCTCCCTGCGCTTGTCCTCAAGATTCCCGCAGGCGTTCTTGCTGACCGCTACGACAGACGTCTTCTCATGATGATCGGCGACGGCCTTTCAGGTCTCGGCGTTCTGTTCATTCTCATTTGCATGCTCACAGGAGAAGCCGCGCTTTGGCAGATCTATCTCGGAACCACCATAAGCTCTGTCTTCTCCGCCCTCCTGGAACCTTCATATACAGCTACTATTACAGACCTTCTTACAAAAGAACAATACTCAAAAGCTAACGGTCTTGTATCGATGGCAGGCTCAGCTAGATATCTCTTCTCACCCATTATTGCAGGATTCCTTCTTGCAGTAAGCGACATCAAGCTGATCCTCATAATCGACATCTGCACATTCTTCCTGACAGTCGTTGCAGCTGCAGTCGTAAGAAGCTCTATAAAGACAAGCACACCTTCCAATCCCGAACCGTTCTTCAAGAGCATGAAGGAAGGCTGGCAGGCGGTATCCGGCAACAAGGGGCTTCTCGTTCTCGTAGCCGTATCTTCGATCATCTGTCTCTTCATGGGTGTATTCCAGGTTTTGGGCGAGCCTTTCGTACTCTCCTTCGCTGACTCAAAAACACTCGGAATCGTAGAGACGGCAGCAGCATCAGGCATGCTCGTTACAAGCATTCTTCTGGGTATCAAAGGCATCAAGAAGAACTTCGCAAGAGTGCTCAGCATCGGTCTTGCGGTATCGGGTGCAGGCATGGCAATGTTCGCGGTAACAAGAAATGTCTACATCATCTGCGCATTCGGATTCGTATTCTTCGCAGCTTTGCCTTTTGCTAATAACTGCCTCGACTATCTTGTAAGGATCAACATAGCACCTGAGCTTCAGGGCAGAGCGTGGGCGTTCCTCGGATTCATCTCACAGCTCGGTTATGTAGTGGCCTACGGATTAAGCGGTGTAACAGCTGATGCGGTCGGAAAGATCACAGGCGAAGGTGTCGGAACAGGTTCTTCAATCACGATCATCGGATCAGGAATCTGCCTTATTGTAGTCGCTCTGGTAATGCTCGGAATCAAGAAGATCAGGGAACTCGAAAATGTTAATGAATTAACAGTGGTTCAGACTGAAAAATAAACCGGGTTCCTCAATAAGTCCGAAAATACTCTTTCAAATCTCGCAACGCTTATCTCGAAATATAACTGTATAATTGGTTTATTACCGGCAAAAACAGGAGAGCGTGACGAAAGTGGGCATAAAGGGTAATCTTCACTACAATGCAGATGGTAACAATAAAGACTCTTTGTCCAACCGTTTCAGACGCAAGAGGATGAAGGTCTTTGAAGAATTTTTTGAAAGCACCTTCGCAAACGAACTTAAGTCAGGAAAGACCATCCGCATCCTTGATATAGGCGGCCGTAACAGATACTGGAATTCGGTCGGATTCAAATATATTTCAAACTGTGAATTCACACTGCTAAATCTTAAAGCAGCAGAACTCGATAATACCGGTGACAGGCGTTTTTCAAACAAGATCGGTGATGCCACGGACATGAAAGATATCGCCGACAATTCTTATGATCTCGTATTCAGCAATTCATGCATCGAACATGTCGGCAAAAAGCCCGAATGGGAAAAGATGCGGAACGAGATGTTGAGAACAGGAAGATATTATTTTCTTCAGACTCCGAATAAATATTTCCCGATGGAGCCGCATTTCCTGTTCCTCGGATTTCAGTTTCTGCCGCTCAAAACCAAGGCATTTATCCTCAAGCACTTCCGTCACGGGTGGTTTGCTTATATTGAGACATATGAGCAGGCTTACGAAGCAGCAGACAGTATACATCTTCTGACACAAAAGGACCTGAAAGCCCTTTTTCCCAAAGGAACGATCCGTAAAGAAAGATTTTTGGGTATTACAAAATCATTTATGGTAATGGGCAAAGCTTCGGATTGAGGCTTTACATTCCCATTGCGCTCAACAGGCGGCTTATGCTCTTTTCCTTTTCCCCAGCTAATTTGCTGTCGATACTATCCCAATGACCGATCAGTTCCTGTTCAATGATCTTATCTCTGCCGGATCTTCTGTTCTCAAGTCCGGTCATCGCCAGTACTGTATCTATTCTTGAAAACATACTCCGGACACCCTTTTGCTCTCTTTCAAAAACATAAAACTCTTTGTGAAACAACACTGAAAAAACAACCGCATGGAAAGAATCGGTCAGAACAAACCGGGCATTCCTAATGAAATAAAGGAACTCTCCAGGGTCTATCGTAAACAATCGTTCATCATCTTTCCGGTTAAGGTTATATACACAAAGACCCTTTTCTTTCACAAACAGACGGACTGCTTCCGGAACCTCTCCTAAGAAGTATGTGCAGATGTAATCCTCATTCAGTGTGAAATCAGGATCTGCCGCTATCTTTTCCCATTCGCCGCGTTCTAAAAGAAGTGTCGGATCAGGTGTAAGATCAGCATTCTTTCCGGTAAGTTCCTTAACGAGTTCCACACCTTTTTCTTCTCTAAGGGAAATATATTTCATGCCTGAAAGACCAGCTCTGAACATCTCCTTCTTTTCATCCGGAATCGAATCAACTCCGAAGCTTGCAGCAAATGAGAACCTTTTATCTTCAGGTGCGAAAGGCAAAAAGCCATACATCTGCGTAAAATAATCAGGATTCCAGATCTGGTCACTACCTGCTATATAAAAATCTATTTCCAGCTCTTCCAAAATGCAGACCGCTTCATCCAGGTTCTCACAGATTATGGGATCAACCGTTTTGATATTGCGTGATGAAAATTCCCTGAAACGCATTTCCCTCCGGCGCATTAGAGAATCCATCTTATACTGTTCAGGCGCTATGCGGGACTTAAGGACAGATATCGGAACGCTCCTTTTAAGTGCCTTCTTCACAATCCCGTTTGTGCGCTCAACATATTCTTCTTTGGTATAAACAACAATATCATTAATGACAGTAAACCCCTGTTCTTCAAGGAGCCTCGTCAAAGCCAGATTTTGAAGCCGGTTACCGTAATTTGTATAGTCAACAATAGTTACTATGCCAATCTTTCTATCGTTGTTTTCCATAACAGTGTCGTGTCCCTCACTTAACCTCTATCGCTGTTCGCAAAGGCTTTTTGCAAAGGAACAGACGGTTTATATCATACTTACAGGGTCCTGTTACAGGAAGGATCTCAAAAGGATAATCATCACCGCTGATAACAGTGACATCAAATCCCGCATCCTTCATAAAAGTATCAGCTTTCATGCCGAATAATCTCACATGATCACTTTGTCCGTATACCCTCCTTCTGTCCTGACCGGTTACAGCAGAAGGATCTTCAAGAACCAGTTCAACATCCGGACTTACAGGGAATGAACAGATGAAAAGTCCGCCAGACCTTAATATCCGTTTCATTTCATTCAATGCTGTCATGACATCACTTACGTGCTCCAGAACATGATTGCAGATGATCACATCAAACGATTCGCTTTCAAGTCCGGTTTTCTGGATATCTATATTGAGATCTGCTTCAGGATCATACAAATCGGCAGTTTTAAACTTGATCCCGTTTGAATCCATCCATATCGTCATGCTCTTTTCAGGAGCGAAATAAAGAATATCCTTCGACCTGATAAGATCTATGTTTTCATTACACCATGCTGCAAGGATCCTGTGTCTGGGAAGCGAACCACAGTAAGGACAAGCTATATCCTGTCTTTGCCCACTGAAAAGCGAGAGGTCGTAGAAATCCGGCCGTTCATAATGGTCTCCCTGTTTGAACTTCTTAAACCTCAAACCGCAGCAGGAACAAAAAACATTTTTATCATCAGGCGAGATCTTCATCCCGGCTTTATATCCGGCCTTTGAAATGCCGCGGTAAACCTTCTTTGCTGCATTCCACAAAGCTTTTGGGCATTTGCTCTTAAGGTTTACCTTAGTACTCGTTTTCATTACGTCTGTTCCTCTCAGCCATCCTCAATGTACAAAGATATAAAGCCCAAGAGCCATGATCTTTTCCCTCAGTCTTCTTGAGGTCCTTAATAAAAGCTTCTTATCTATCTGCTTTCCGTAACCATATTTACAGATGCGGTATTTGTAGATCATGTGAAGATATCTTTTCGTAAGGTTCTCTTCAATCAAATCCTTCAGTGGATCACCTGCCAATGTCTCATCGTAAAACTCATATAACGACGGATAGACATGCATAAGTGATTTGACACTTTGAGCTCTGTCACCTGTAACGGGATTCATGATAGAACCCGGGTGGATCCTGTAATGATAGATTCTTTCAGGGATATATCTGATACTTCCGGCACGAAGGTAAACTTTGGGTACCCATAATTCATCCTCGTGGATCAGGCCATTCTCGAAAAACAGTTCATTCTCAATAAGGTAAGTTCTTCTGTATGCGCTGATCCATACGGTAGCAACAAAGTTTCCGCTGTTTTTCAGGAGTGTTGATATCAGCTGCTTTCCGGTATATGTCCGTTCTTCCCTGTCAAGACCATAGTGGGCAAAGTATCCTTCACGACGCTTTCTGTCTATCGGATCATCCTTATCATAAATAAGCGCACTATCCCAAAGAATGAGGTCATACGATGATTCTTTGGAGAGTTCTATGATCCTCTTAAACTTTTCAGGTACCACTTCATCATCAGAATCACAAAAGAACACATAAGTCCCGGAAGCTGCCCGGAGACCAAGATTACGCGATGCGGAAGGACCCTCATTTCCCTTGTGAATGGCCCTTATGTTCTGATAATCCCGGGCGTAATCTTCGGCAATCTCACCTGATCTGTCAGTAGAGCCATCATCTATCAGGATTATCTCGGTCTCTTCAATCCCTTCCGTTTTCAAAAGCGAATCAAGACACATAGGAAGGTACTTCTCTACATTATAAACGGGGATAATTATGGACAGACTCGGATTATCGGGCACTATCATTTGCTCCTCATTTGAACAGATTATCAGCGGCCTCGGACAGCTTTTCGCAAAAACCTTCAATGTCAGGTTGATACGGTTTGGCATCCATACCCTTTATTATCTCATCATAACGTATAAGAATGTCACCCAGATCATTGATATCTTCGATCAGGATGATATTGTGTCTCTGTTTTTTGAGTTCGCGACCGATCTCGAGCTGATGGTCATCAACGTGCTCGCCTAAAGCATGAAGTCTGGGAACAACAATGGGAACCTTACCGAGATTAACTACTTCAATATAGCAGCAGGGACCTCCGTGGGTAACCACGATCCTTGCGTTTTTGATAAACTCGTCCATTTCACTCTGCTTGTAAAATTTCTGCCAGACACAGTGTTTTGGCTGGTACGTGGAATAGCCGTTCTGGATGACGACTTCCTCATCATGCTCCCCGGCCCAATTGTCCATATATTCAACCAGACGGTTAAACTGCTGCTCGTGCGTTCCGACGGTAACTACTATCATGCTCAGAAAAGACTCCCGTAATAAACAGCTTTTGGGAAGACCTCTTTCATCTGTTCCCACTGGACAATGAAAAGGTCAGAGATCTTGTAGCAGAGCTTGCCCGAGAGCGAAGCCTTGTTGATCCTGTCGAAAGTCTCAAGATAGATGAGCTTGGCACCCATCAGCTTTCCGATGTAGAAAAATGGAACGGCAGGTGCGGCACCAGCTGATATGATCAGATCAGGCCTCTCCTTGCGGAGGATCTTAATTGCTCTGTGCGTGTTGATGATCAAAGCCTTAAGGCTTCTGTTCGACGGATAATAGACAGGGTAAATCTTTTCACCCTTAAGCAGGCTCCTGGCATCTTCCTTGTCGAAAGTAGCCCAAAAGCGCTCTTTACCCTCCCAAAAGGGACGCAAAATATACAGATGATCAAGATGTCCCCCGGACGAACCTACGAGGCACACCTTTATTTTTTTGTCGCTCATTTAATCTACCCTTATTGTTTATTTTATCCCTGTCAGTTATTATACAACATTTCGGTGAAAAATATCACAAAGTCCATTAATATCAAGGGTTTTTTAGGATTTTAGCATGGGCATATGCGGGCTGCTATTTCTGAACTTTTCAAACACAAAGAATAAAATAGTCGTGTGTCTCCTATGATAAAATGAAATAAATAATAGCGGAGGACCCCTGATGGATCTGTTCAAGGTTTTTATTTGTGAAGACGAGAGCATCGTGCGCGAAGGTCTGCGCGACATGATCCCGTGGGAGAAGTACGGCTTCGAGTTCGTCGGAGATGCTCCCGACGGCGAGATGGCCCTGCCCATGATCCGCAAGCTAAAGCCCGACGTGCTCATCACGGACATCACAATGCCTTTCATGGACGGACTGTCCTTAAGCAAGACCGTCACCAAAGAGCTTCCCAACATCAAGATCATCGTAATCTCAGGTTACAGCGATTTTGAGTACGCCCGAAAAGCGATAGAGATCGGTGTCGAGCAGTATCTCTTAAAACCAGTCACCAAGACAGACATGATCAACGCCCTTGAAGGCGTCCGCAAGAAGATCACCGAAGAGAACGAGCAGAAAGACTATGTAAAGCTCTACGAACAGGAGTTCAAGAAGTTTGAGCGTCTGTCGCACAGGGTGTTTTTCGAGAAGCTCGTGGAAGGCTCCCTGTCGGTACAGGAGATCTACGAAGAGGCTGACAAACTCCACTTAAACCTCTCGGCCGACGGATATAACATTGTTATATTCTCGATCAGGGACTTGGACCAGTCCACATATTCGGATGAGGCTTCCGGCGTAACGGAAAATCTCTTAAACCAGTTCCTGCAGTATCCCGATTACATCATCTTCAGATGCAATCTGTTCTCATATGCCGTGCTCATCAAGGGTGACGAAGAGAGCTTAAAGCGCATGGAGGAAAAGTGCGTCAAGATGATCGGCCAGCACTGCGAGCAGGCTTCGGCCACTCTCGACTGGCACGTTGCAGTCGGCGTCGCGACGAACAGACTGAGCGGCCTTTCATCCTGCTATCAGGATGCGAACCGTGCATTTGCATACAGACACATCTTCCCTAACCAGCATATCTTCACGTCAGAACAGATCAAGTCAGAGCAATACGTTCCTGATGAGAGCGAGCTCCATAAGATTGATGCCGGCAAGTTCGATCCCATGATCATCAGATATTTCGTCCAGACGGGTACCGCCGGCGAAGTTGAGACATTTGCCGACGACTATCTGAAGAGCCTTGAATCGAGCGTCAATTCGATCCTGTTCCGCTACTACCTGCTCGTGAGCATCAGGGTCAACGTCGAACTCGCGCTCAAGGAAGCAGACGTCGATTCCGAACAGATAGCAAACAGCCTCCCCACGTTCGACACGAACATCACGGCTGAGGAAGTTAAGCCCTATCTCAACGAAGCACTTTCAGTCGCGATCAAGATGCGCGATGCCGAAGCACAGAAGCGCGGCAACGACATCATTAACAATGCGGTCGATTACATAAACGAACACTATGCGGATGAAGACATCTCACTCGATTCCGTTGCAGAAGAGATCAACATCAGCGCTAACTATTTAAGCGCACTGTTCTCAAACAAGGTCGGATTATCCTTCGTCGAATACATCACCAAGAAGAGAATGGCAAAGGCAAAGATCCTGCTGCGCAACACGAGCAAGAGGTCCGGCGAGATCGCAAACGAGATCGGTTACAGGGATCCCAGATATTTCTCATTCGTATTCAAAAAGAACCAGGGCTGCACCCCCAGCCAGTACCGTAACGGGGAAGTTAACGAATAATGAAGTCTCCTTCAGGCAGATCCCAAAGCGCCAATTCGGTACAGAAAAAAATGTACCGTCTTATGCTGCAGATGTTTATTCCGATCGCGGTCATACTGGTCAGTATTTTCGTAATGCTCTTAACGCGTAACATCATCTACGCATCGGTATCGGGCAACATCGTAAAAGCTTCGGGATTCAACCAGGACTTCAAAGACGACATTGATCTCCAGATGTATCTCTACGTTGCAGGAAGCAGCGACGAAAAGCCGTGGGACGACGTTGAAGCCGCAAGAGCCCTCGCAGAAGATCTTTTGAAGAATACCTCAAATCCCGACGGCCGTATGGCGATGAACAACGTCCTTTCTCTTTGCGACAACTTAAGTACCTACATGGAGAACATCGACTCCATCGCAAGCTACGAAGACCGTATGAAAGAGCTCGAGACGAACATATACGGTATCACGCAGCTCATCGAAGACTACATGTATTCGTACCTCTACTATGAGGCCGGTGAGATGGCGAGCATCCAGAAGCAGATCGATTTCTGGCTCTCGGTCGAGATCGCTTTTGTCGTGATCGTAATGCTCATCGTCATCCCTCTCGTTTTGAGCCGTGCAGTAAAGCTCTCGAAAAGCATTACCGATCCCATCGTTGCAATGAACGGCCGCGTTGAGCAGATCGGCGGCGGCGACTTAAGCCCGCAGACGCCTGTCGCAACTGACGACCCGAGTCTTGCATCCCTCAGTACCGGAATCGAAGACATGGCGGCAAGACTTGATAAGCAGATCGAACTTAACCGCCAGGAACAGATAAAGCTCAGGGATATCGAGTTGTCACTGATCCAGGCACAGATCAATCCGCACTTCCTCTACAACACACTCGATGCGATCGTATGGCTCATCGAGATAGGCAAGAACGACCAGGCAGAACAGATGGTAACGAGCCTGTCGTCCTACTTCCGTTCGTTTCTCAGTGACGGCCGCGACATCGTAACCGTTGCCGAAGAAAAACAGCATATCCAGAGTTATCTCGAGATACAGCAGGTCCGCTACAGGGACATCATGGAATATGAGATCGACATCGATCCTTCGATCGAGAATACCAAGCTTCCCAAGATGACTTTACAGCCTCTGGTCGAGAATGCGATCTATCACGGACTCAAGCCCAAGCGCGGCAAAGGTAAGATAATCGTTACCGGTGTACGCGAGAACGGCGACATCATACTCAAGGTATCAGACACGGGCCTCGGTATGAGCGAAGAAGAACTTGATACATTACAGACAAGGATCTTAAACGAGGATACAAAGAGCTTCGGACTTACTTCGGCTTATAAGAGATTAAAGCTCCTCTATGGCGATGAATTCGATTTCAAGATCGAGAGCAAACCTCAGGAAGGAACATCGATCAGTTTAAAGATTCCGGGAAAGGCAGACATAGATAATGAGACGATTCTTTGATAAAGCTCTTAGCATATTTTTAAGTTTTGCATTTGTCTGCGGCATGGCAGGATGCTCGTTCCGCCCTGCACAGGAAACATCAGATCCCGATGTCTATGTCATCGGTTTTTCGCAGCTCGGTTCCGAATCCGACTGGAGGATCGCGAATACAAAATCGATGAACGATACATTCGCCAATAATCCCGACTACGAACTCGTAATTGATAATGCGAGACAGCAGCAGGAAAACCAGTTTGCCGCTGTACGCCGCTATATCCTTGAGGGTGTGGATTTCATCATCATCGCACCCACGGTCGAAGACGGTTGGCAGACGATCCTTACAGAGGTCCACGATGCCGGGATTCCGGTGATCATCATGGACAGATCCGTTGCAGTCGATGACGAAGATCTCTATCTCACTAACATCGGTTCCGACTTTTTGCGTCAGGGAAATCTCGCAGTCGAATGGCTCGAAGATGAGATCCCCGAAGACACTGAGATCAAGATACTTCATCTTCAGGGAACGATCGGTGCGACCGCGCAGATCCAACGTACAAAAGCTCTTGAAGATGCAGTTGCAAAGCATCCCAACTGGGAGATCACAAGCCAGCTATACGGCGACTTCACCGAAGCAAAAGCATATGAGGTAGTGACCGACTACTTAAAAGAAAACAGCGACATCGACGTGCTCTACAGTGAGAACGACAACATGACTTTCGGCGCGATGAGAGCGCTTGATGAAGCAGGCATCTCTTACGGTAACGGCGGCCAGGTCAAGATCATCACTTTCGATGCCACAAAAGAAGCATTGCAGTACTGCCATGACGGCAAGATAAATCTCTGTGTCGAGTGTAATCCGATGTTCGGTCCGCGTGTAAAAGAACTCATTGAAAACTACAGGAACGGACTGCCGATCCCGAAGCACGTTTACGTTGATGAATCTGCTTATACGACGCAGAACATCACACAGGAATTTGTTGATTCGAGAGAATACTGATAACTGACCCTTAATATCGATGTACATTTTTCGCGATTTTCGACTCGAAAATTGCACAGAAACAGCTTTTTATGCAATTTTACGGCTTCTTTTGACCAAAAATGTACATCGCTAAAAACTGTCGTAATTTATTTAGAGATCTTCATCGGAACGGTAACGCATGTAGCACTCCGCCCTTCAGCCAATGCAACCGAAGATCTGGCAAGAGTCTTGCAGTATGAATCGATATCGCATCCGGCATAAACGATTCCGGAATCACCTGAATAATAATCGTTGTCAAAGCATGCCACCAGAATATCTTCCGGCACCGATACTCCCCTTTTACGAAGAAGGAAAATGAGCTGATGCGCGACCATGCCGTTCTGACAGATTACCGAATCGCATCCGAAAAGATGGTTATCGATAAATGAAGCAAACTTTTTGCTGTCGCCTGAGATGATCTCTTTCTCTTCTTTATATGTCATAAGAAAACATCTTGATTCGTCGTAGCCTGCATCAGCATCAAGAAGCGCATCGATATATCCTTTATACCTGTCGCGGCCTGATGAATCATCTATTCTGAATATGCATGCGGTCTTCTTTCTGCCGGTCTCAAGAATATGTTTTGTAAGGTCCCTTCCGCCTTCGTAATTATCGGATACGACATGTATTTTTCCCAAAGAAGAATTCAGATAGATAACGGGTATTCCGGTATCTTCAATCTCTTCAATAAGCCGCAAATTCGGATCGGGGACCAGGTCTTTTACAGGTTCGATAATGAGTGCCGCAGGATGCTCATTTATGACGCGTGATAATATCTTCGATTCTTCAGATACACTTCCGCCGCACGAGAAAGATCTGAGTTCGTATTTGGAATTTAAGAGCTGTTCTTTAAGACCTGAAATAAGAGCGGGACTCTGGTATCTGTCACAGTCTTCGGTCATGAAGAAAACAGTTCTGTTATTAAAAGAATCATCTGCAATATAAGAACCTGCGCCGCGTCGTTTTACGATCAGTCCTTTTTGCTGGAGAACGTCGAGGGCTGCACGGATCGTCTGTCTGCTGCACGAAAATTCAGAACAGAGATCCTGCTCGGAAGGAAGTCTCGTCCTGCCTTCCGATCTCATCTTCTTGAGTTCCAACTCAAGCTTATTAACTATGACTTTATATTTCTCAGCCATGGTTAAAAGACCCCTCTTTTATACTTGGCAAAATTATACAGTCCGCCTTGTGTGCAAAGTAACGCTAAATTTTTGAGGTGTCGTTTTTCGACGCGGAAAAAGTGGAGTATTTTATCTTGTTCCCAAAACGGAATTATATGATTTCGGAATAAGAAAATCGCAGTTGTTCATAATGACAATTTGAATTTGTGCAGGTGCCTTAACCTGTCATCGTAGAATATCCGACAACGGTGCAAAAGATTTTCCACAATGGCACATAAAAGCAGTGCAAGACAATGCAAGTTGTCTGTTTTCATCACGAAAATTTCAAATCTGTATTTATGCAAACTTACCATTCTCAATACGGCATACGAGATTCGTTGCGGGTTATTGCCGATGGGTGTTTATTTGGGGCAGAGTACACCGGACCACATCACAAGGCCGGGCAAAAACCTCAAAATGAAAAGGAGAATCATTATGAAGAAATTTGTAAAGATGTTGGTTTCTTCCGCAGTCATCGGTGCTATGGCATTTGGTATGTGCGCTTGCACACAGACAACACCTACACAGGCACCTACAGCTGCTCCTACTGACGGAACAACAGCAGCAACTGAGGCACCTACCGATGCACCTGCAGCAGACGGACTTATCAAGGTTGGTATCATCAACAACGATCCTAACGAGTCCGGTTACCGTACAGCTAACGACAGAGACATGAAGGAAACATTTACAGAAGAGAACGGCTATGAGGCTTCTTTCTTCTACAGCCTTAAGAATGAAGACCAGATCGCAGCAGCTCAGAAGTTCATCCAGGACGAAGTAGATTATCTCTTGATCTCAGCAGCTGGTACATCAGGTTGGGACGGAGTTCTTGAGCAGGCTCAGAAGGCTGGCATCAAGGTTATCCTCTTCGACAGAACAATCGACGCAGACGAGAGCCTCTATGAAGCTTCCATCGTTTCCGACATGGCTAAGGAAGGTCAGCAGGCAGTTGACTGGCTCGCTTCCCAGAATCTTCCTGAATACAAGATCGTTCACATCCAGGGCGTTATGGGTTCATCCGCTCAGATCGGCCGTTCAGGCGCTCTCGACGATAAGGTAGCTGCAGAGGCTAACTGGAGCATCGTTACACAGCAGACAGCAGAGTGGTCAGAAGAGACAGCTCAGCAGATCGTTCAGGCAGTCATCGACTCAGGCGAGACATTCAACGTTATCTATGCAGAGAACGACAACATGGCTAAGGGTGCTGTTGCAGCTCTCGACAAGGCTAACATCTCTCACGGCGTAGGCAAGGACGTTATCGTTATCGGTTTCGACTGCAACACATGGGCACTTGAAGAGCTCCTCGCAGGCAACTGGAACTACGATGGCCAGTGCAATCCTTTCCAGGCTGCTTACATCGACGACATCATCAAGAATGGCGTTACAACAAAGGTAGTCATCATGGACGAGAAGGGCTTCGACGCTACAACTATCACAGCAGAGGACGTTGCTAACTACGGTATCTGATACTAACTCTCTTTAACCGGAGTATTTAGCTAACCACGAAAGTTGTGCGATGCGATGCGTCTCATCGCATCGCACATTCTTTCTTTAAACAGGAGGAGAAGAAAATGGAAGCAGGCGCAATCTTGGAAATGCGCGGGATATGTAAATATTTCCCGGGTGTACGCGCTCTTGAGAAGGTTGATTTCACATTAAGAGAAGGTGAAATCCACGCTCTGATGGGCGAGAACGGTGCAGGAAAATCAACACTCATTAAAGTGTTGACCGGCGTATATCCAAAAGACGCGGGCTATGTCACTCTTTCAGGCGTTCCCGTACATATAAAGTCGCCACAGGATGCACAGAATATAGGAATCGCTACGGTTTATCAGGAGATCACACTCTGTCCTAACCTTACGGTTGCCGAGAACATGTACATCGGACGTACAAGAGGACCTTTCACAAACTGGCGAAAGATCAACGCAGATGCAGACCATCTTCTTGATGAACTCGGCATTCCCGCAAGGGCAAAAGACCAGCTCGGAAACTGCTCGATCGCAGTCCAGCAGATGGTAGCCATCGCACGTGCGGTAGACATGGACTGTAAGGTTCTTATCTTAGATGAGCCTACATCCTCACTTGACGAACAGGAAGTTCAGAAGCTCTTTAAGCTGATGCGTGACCTTAAGAGCAAGGGCGTCGGCATTATCTTTGTTACACACTTCCTTGAACAGGTATATGAAGTATGCGACCGCATTACCGTTCTCCGTGACGGAATGCTCGTCGGTGAATACATTATCGAAGACCTTCCCAGAGTACAGCTCGTATCAAAGATGCTCGGTAAGGATTTCGATGACATGGCCGAGATCAAGAGTGACTCGGATGCTGAAAAAGTGGATTATAACGGTACTCCCGTTTACCAGGCAATTAACCTTACCGGAACGACCGGAATAAAGCCGTTCAACTTTGAGATACACAAAGGCGAAGTTAACGGCTTTACCGGCCTTCTGGGTTCCGGAAGATCCGAGAGCGTCCGTGCGATCTTCGGTGCGGACAGAGTAGCCGGAGGTAAGGTAATGATCAACGGCAAGCCCGTTACCATCAGAAAGCCTCTCGATGCAATGAAACACGGCATCAGCTACCTTCCTGAAGACAGAAAGAGAGACGGTATCGTCGGTGACCTTTCAGTAAGAGATAACATCATCCTGGCGCTGCAGGTAATGAAGGGATTCTTCAAACCTTTCTCACGTGCACAAGCCGAGAAGTTTGCAGACGAATATATAGAACTCCTGAACATCAAGACGGCTTCACAGGATACTCCGATCAAGTCGCTTTCAGGCGGTAACCAGCAGAAGGTAATCCTTGCAAGATGGCTTCTTGCAAACCCCCAGTACCTGATTCTCGATGAGCCTACAAGAGGTATCGACGTAGGAACAAAAGTCGAGATCCAAAAGCTCGTATTAAAGCTTGCATCAGAAGGAAAGAGCGTAACGTTCATTTCTTCCGAGATCGACGAGATGATCCGTACATGTTCGCGTCTTATAGTCTTGCGCGACGGCAAGGTCGTAGGCGAACTTAAGGGCGACGATCTCAACCAGAATAAGATCATGGCAACGATTGCCGGAGGTGAATCCAATGACATCCAGTAAAATATCAGCAAGAGGTTTCTTCGGTAAGCTCGTAAGAAATCAGTTGTTTATCCCGCTTGTGGCTCTCCTGATTCTTGTAGCAATAAATCTATTTGCAGATCCCACTTTCTTTAAGATCTCGTTAGAGCCGAGCAGCACAGGTAATCTCATCCTGTCAGGCAACCTGATCAGTATCATCGACAACGCATCAGAGCTTGCCATTCTCGCTATCGGAATGACACTCGTTACATCCGCTTCAGGCGGTCAGGATATTTCCGTAGGTGCAACCATTGCCATCGCCGGATCAATGGTCTTAAGATTCGTAAAAATGTATTCGCCCGATATCAGCGGCGGAAAGTTTGCAGCAGTCATTATCTTATCTTTCCTTGCTTGCGTAGTAGTATCTGCACTGTTCGGTGCATTTAACGGAGCACTGGTAGCGTTCTTTAAGATACAGCCGATGGTTGCAACCCTGATCCTCTTTACTGCAGGACGTTCTATCGCGGCATGGATCAACAACAACGACAATATCTCCATCAATGACACAAGATTCGGTTACTTCGGTAACTTCATTCCGGGGATCCCCGTTCCGACTCCGGTATTCATCACAGCTATCTGTCTTATCGTTATTGCTCTTGTCCTGAAGTTTACAAACCTCAGACTCTATGCACAGTCCGTAGGTATCAACGCTTCATCTTCAAGACTCAATGGTATCAACCCTAAGCTTATCAAGCTCCTTACTTTCATTATCCTCGGTGTATGCGTTGCCGTATGCGGATTCATTAAGGTATCACGTACTTCTTCGATCACCTACTCCGTTATCGCAAACAACATCGAAATGGATGCGATCCTCGCAGTAGCATTGGGCGGCAACAACTTAGGCGGCGGTAAGTTCAATCTTACGGCATCAGTAATCGGTGCTTATGTTATCCAGTTCCTTACAACCACGCTTTTCAAGTTCAAGGTAAGTTCAAGCGAGATCTCTGCTTACAAAGCAGTCGTAGTCATCCTCCTGATCTTCATCTCTGCTCCTGTTATCCGCAATTGGATCGCAGACGTGAGGAACAAGAACCTTGCTTCCAGAAAGTCGAAAATCGGAAAGGAGGCAAACTGATATGTCAGTTAACTCTAATACCTTAGGACAGAACAAGCTTAAAAAGCGTTCTTCCTTAACAGATTCAAATCTCCTTCTTATAATTACCATCGCTGTATTCTTCGTAATGTACACCAGCGCCGTAATCTATCTCAAACAGGGATTCCTGAAGCCTCAGATGTTCTTCAATATCCTTAACGAGAATGCATCGCTCCTCGTACTGTCATGCGGCATGACACTCGTCATGATCACCGGCGGAATCGATATCTCTGTAGGTCAGGTAACATCTCTCGTATGTATGACATGCGCCGTTTATCTCCAGAAAGTAAATGACGGCCTGATCGCCGGCAATGTATTTACTTCAATGTGCATCGCCCTGGCTATCGGCCTTGCCTTCGGTATCGTACAGGGATTCCTCGTAGCTTATCTCGAATTCCAGCCGTTCATAGTCACATTGGCAGGATTGTTCTTTGCAAAAGGTATGACCACCATAGTAAGCAGCGACAGAATCGCCGTAACTTACGAACCCTTCGTCAAATTGTGCAGAACCGAAGTCACCATTCCTTTCCTCGGTTCAGTAAACAAAAAAGGCATATATATTCCTGCTTATGTTGAAGTAGGCGTAGTCGTTGCACTTGCAGTAGTTGTCCTTCTCTTCTGTTTCCTCAAATGGACAAAGCTCGGACGTAATTTCTACGCAGTCGGCGGTAACAACCAGAGCGCAAACATGCTCGGTATCAACGTTAAGCTCACAAAGTTCCTGGCACACGTTCTCTGCGGTCTCTGTGCAGGCATCGGCGGATATCTCTTCTTCCTCCACGCGTGCTCAGGCTCTCCCCTGCACGCACAGGGCGCCGAGATGAACGCTATCGCTTCTTCGATCATCGGCGGAACACTCCTTTCAGGCGGTGTCGGAAACATTGTAGGAACACTTTTCGGAGTTCTCTCGCTCTCAACAATTAAGAACATCGTAACTTCGCTGGGTCTTGATGAGGCCTGGTGGACAAATATCACCGTCGGTGCAATGCTTTGCGTCTTCCTTATTATCCAGAGTGTTATACTTTACGTTAGAACAACACTGCGCAAAACAAAAAGCAAGCGCACAAATTAAGGAGGCCACAAAGTGGATCTTAAGACAACAGCATTGGGAATCGAACTCGGTTCCACACGTATCAAGGCAGTCCTGATCGACAAGGATCATCTGCCCATCGCACAAGGTGATTTCGAATGGGAAAACCAATTCGAAAACGGCATCTGGACATATTCGTCCGACATGATCCACAACGGCATCCAGGCATGCTATAAGGCACTCAAGGCTGACGTTCAGGCAAAGTTCGGAGTAACATTAACAGAAGTCGGCGGCATCGGAATCTCTGCCATGATGCACGGCTACCTTCCTTTCGACAAGGATGGCAACCAGCTCGCTGAATTCCGCACATGGCGTAACACGATAACCGGCGAAGCAGCTGAAAAGCTCACCGATGCGCTCGGATTCAACATTCCCCAGCGCTGGAGCATCGCTCACTACTATCAGGCAATCCTCAACAACGAGTCACACGTCGGTGACATCGATTATCTGACAACACTTGCAGGCTACATTCACTGGCGTCTGACAGGCCTTAAGGTCATGGGCGTAGGCGAAGCATCCGGCATGTTCCCCATCGACAGCTCTACGAACGACTACGACCAAAAGATGGTTGCCAAGTTCAACGAGCTTACAGGCAAGGATCTTTTGTCCATCCTTCCTAAGGTCCTCGTTGCAGGTGAGAACGCAGGCACACTTACAGAAGAAGGTGCTAAATTCTTAGATCCCGACGGCGACCTCAAGGCAGGCATCCCGATTGCACCCTGCGAAGGTGATGCAGGCACGGGCATGGTTGCCACAAATTCCGTCCGTGTTTACACAGGTAACGTAAGTGCAGGCACATCCGACTTTGCAATGGTAGTCGTAGATCACGATCTCGGCGTACACAGAGAGATCGACATGGTTACAACACCTGCAGGCGCACCTGTCGCAATGGTCCACTGCAATAACTGCACATCAGACATCAACGCATGGGTAAATCTTTTCGATGAGTTCGCAAAGTTATTCGGTGTTGATATCTCCAAGAACGACCTCTACACAAAGCTCTTCCAGATTGCATTAAAGGGCGATCCCGACTGCGGCGGACTCTTGTCCTATAACTACTTCTCAGGTGAAGGCGTTACGGACTTAGATGAAGGCCGTCCGCTCTTTGCAAGAACCCCCGACTGCTCATTTACTCTTGCAAACTTCATGAGGACACACCTCCTCTCAGCTCTCGCAACTTTGAAGATCGGTATGGATATCCTTCAGGACACTGAGAATGTAAGGATCGACAAGCTCTATGGCCACGGCGGTTTCTTCAAGACTCCCGAAGTCGGCCAGAAGATGCTCAGCGCAGCCGTTGCAGCACCTGTATCCGTTATGGAGACAGCAGGCGAAGGCGGACCTTACGGAATGGCTCTCCTCGTATCCTACATGATCCAGAAAGAAGAAGGCGAATCACTTCCCGACTTCCTGGACAACAAGGTTTTCGCAGGTGCAAAGAGCGTAAGCGTAATGGCTGAAGATTCCGACGTTAAGGGATTTGCAGATTTCCTTGCGAAGTACAAGGCTGCCCTCCCCATGGAAAGAAAGGCTACGGAGGTTATCTGATGTTAGAAGAACTTAAAGCAAAAGTTTTGGAGGCAAACCTCCTTCTCCCGAAGCACGGTCTCGTTACATTCACATGGGGCAACGTATCAGGTATCGATAGAGAATCCGGCCTCGTCGTAATCAAGCCCTCCGGCGTCGAGTATGACACCATGAAGGCAGAAGACATGGTAGTAGTAGATCTCGACGGCAAGGTCGTTGAGGGCAAATGGAAGCCTTCTTCTGACACTCCCACTCATGTTGTTCTTTATAAGGCATTCCCTAACATCGGCGGCGTCGTCCACACGCACTCACGCTGGGCAGTTACATTTGCCCAGGCAGGCATGGCGATCCCGGCAATGGGCACGACACAGGGCGACTATTTCTATGGTGATATCCCCTGCACACGTCCCATGACCGATGAAGAGATCAAGGGCGAATACGAAAAAGAAACAGGCAACGTTATCGTTGAGACATTCAAGGACAAAGATCCTGATGCCATCCCTGCAGTAAACGTATTCTCTCACGGACCTTTCACATGGGGCACCGATCCTTTCAATGCAGTGCACAATGCAGTAGTCATGGAAGAAGTAGCATTCATGGACTATCACGCCATGACACTCAACCCTTCTGCAGGCAGAATGCAGCAGACACTCCTCGATAAGCATTATCTCCGCAAGCACGGTGCAAATGCTTACTACGGCCAGGGCTGATAAGCCCCTCTAAATCTGACGCGAAACAATTTAATTGTTTGCTTTCTTGTTCAAAGTAGGAACCCGCTGTTTGATAACTGCAGCGGGTTCTTACTTTATTATTTTCTGTTTCATACATCGTGATGCCATTTTGACAGCCGGATATTTTCTGCTTCATGCCCGTGAGTTATCGCAAAATTCCCACATTCTTGGGTCAACTCAGGCAAAGATTATTGTATACTCATAAAGAATAATATCGGGGGATAACAATATGGGCAATGTTTCTGATGGAATAATCCATGAAGTAAAGAAGGTCATTTGCGGTAAAGACTACGTCATATCACAGATGCTGACGGCGATCCTGGCAGGCGGACACATTCTGATGGAAGATGTTCCGGGAGTCGGAAAGACCACTATGGCCTTAGCCTTTTCGAAAACGATGGGGCTTAATTTTGGAAGAGTCCAGTTCACACCGGACGTTCTTCCCTCCGATATCACAGGTTTCTCGATGTACGACAAGAAAACCGATTCCATGAAGTACCAGCCGGGCGCGATCTTCCACAATCTGTTCCTGGCAGACGAGCTTAACCGTGCTTCTTCACGTACCCAGTCAGCTCTTCTCGAAGCGATGGAAGAGAGCAGCGTTACCGTAGACGGCACCACATACATGCTGCCCAAACCGTTCATCGTATTTGCAACACAGAACCCTACGGGCGCATCCGGCACGTCACTTCTTCCCGACTCTCAGATCGACAGATTCATGGTAAGGATCTCAATCGGCTATCCTTCCGCAAAAGACGAGAAGGCAATGCTCGAGCGCAGAAGAAACGGCGTAAACCCCATGGAAAGCGTCGCCCCGATTTGTGACGTAAACATGCTGCAGAAGATGCAGGCGGAAGTAAATAACGTCTTCGTACACGAGAAAGTCGTAGACTACATCATCGCCCTGATCAACAGGACGAGAGGACACGGCGATCTTATGAGAGGCGCAAGCCCGCGTGCTACGATTGCCCTCACTGCAATGGCAAAGTCACATGCATACTTAAGCGGAAGGAACTACGTTGTCCCCCAGGACGTCCAGAGAGTGTTCCTCCCCGTTATCACCCACAGACTTATTCTCACGCCTGAAGCTGAAGTCAACGGCAGGAAGACTTCTGACATAGCAAAAGAGATCCTCGAATCTGCTTTTGTTCCCAAGGTCTGATAAGTTATGCTGAAGACCTGGGTCATTTACTCAGTCTCACTGATCTCAACCTTCATCTTTTTCCTTTGCTACAAGATGTGGGTCTCATGGTTCTGCCTGATCGTAATACTTCTGGTTCCGTTTCTGGCACTTCTGTTATGCGTCATAGCATCGCAGACGATGACATATGAAGTGGAATGCCCGTCGGACGCTCCTGTCGGAGTTCCTTTGTACATAAGGATCACAGTAAACGGAAATGCTTCCTATTTTGCATTCTGCAGGATCAATGCCGAAGTAACTGACCATATGGCAGGCACTACGAAAAAGCTCGCGCTGATAATACACGACAAAGGCACTTCAAAGATCCCTGTGGATACTTCGCACTGCGGTTCTTTCACATATAAGATGCCGAAGATCGATGTGTACGATCTCTTCGGATTTTTCCATTTCAGCAAGACGATAAACAAAGATAAAGAGATACTCGTAATGCCCGTTCCCGCAATGCCGGAAGTCATGCCTGACATGTTCGGATTCAAGGCCAAGAACCTCCGCAAGGCAAAGCAGCCGCACACTGAGATCTACGACATAAGAGACTATCAGATGGGCGATCCGGTCAAGACCATACACTGGAAGATGTCCGCCAAGAAAGACAAGCTTCTCGTCAAAGAACCGCTGGAAGAATACGGCGGACATTCGCGCGTCATCCTGAAGCTCACACATGACAGGGATCTGATGGATCTTCATCTCGGACAGATATTATTCACTTCAAGATTTTTCATCGAGCACGAGACTCCTCATAAGATCAGGATAATTCCTCCCGACAGAAGAGAGATCGCTTTTGAGGTCGAATCAGAGACTGATCTTCAGAGAGCAATTGCCATGATCCTCCGAATGAGGATACCTGACGATCTGAACGAAGAATCCCATGACAGGAATGACATGGACGAACCCGGCGGAAATGTTGCTGAGGAGGTGTCTCATGAAGACTGAAAAGATAGTATCAGTCAGAGAGAACCAATCTCCCGGCTTAAGCTCGGTAATAACGTCTGCCATTACCACAATGGGCATCAGCTCAGGACTTATGCTGATGCTCGGGACGGCATTTGAACTTGATTTTGACTGGGTATCGGTCCTGGCCATATCTTTTGTGACTTCGATTGCGTTTGCGGCTGTATTCTATCTGAACAAAAAGAAACTCAGCATTGGCGGTTTCATTGCAGCTCCGTCTATACTGGCGCTTTTGCTCATCACAAACCTTTTCAAAGTGCGCACCGGTCTTCTCGGATTGTGCTACTATATCAGGCTCTATGCTTTCTATTGGTTCCCCGGAAATTATGACGATTATGCGGGCGAAAACACTGCGATATTCGCATTTCTTGCAGCATATAATCTGATCGCAGTATGCTGCACATCGTATTTCCTGATGAGACGCAGGCTGATACCCGTAGGACTTCTGACATATCTTCCGGTATTTGTATGCGCTGTTGCCAACATCATCATGGTTCCCCGGGTGGTTCCCTGCCTTATTGCAGCAACCGGAGTAATACTGCTTTTATTCGCGCATGCTTTCCGCAACAAGAGCCGTGCAGTAGCCGAGAGGGCCCTGCTTATACTGATAATTCCCGTGATCATTTTCTCGGTGCTCTTCGGCTCGATCTTCCCGGGAGACAAGTACAAACAGAATGAGCTCGCAACCAATATCCTTATCTCGATGCAGGAGAAAGTCGACAAGACTTTTGGCAGCGGCAGCAAACTCAGCATGATGCTCGACAACGCGATAAACGGTTTTAAGAATCCGTATTTCGAAGAAAACTACGACATGTTCTCCCCTCTCTATTCGTCAAGCACAAACCTGGAACGCATCGGACCATTCAACCCGACTTCAGACCCGGTCCTCCGGGTAAACAGAAAGCGTAATCTTTCTTACAACGGACCGCTTTTCATGGGCCACACCATGTATCTTAAAGTTGAGTCGTTCGATACATACGAAAACAATACACTTAAGTCATCAAGAGTAACGAACAACGTTTATAAAGACGACTACTGGGTATTCTATCAGCAAGCTCCGTGCACGGTCGAGATAACCCCGATAGGATACTCTGCCATCGACATAGTGCCTTATTACAACGACTTCTATGTCGAAGATTCAACAGAATATTCCAACGTAAATCCTTTCAACAATACGCACCAGAACCAGACCGTTTTCGCTGCTTCGCCTCTGCCTGTACAGACTGGCAACATATATTCTGAGCAGTATCTGAATACCTATGTTTACAGAACGTGTCTCAGGGTTCCTTATGGCACCAAGGGCGCTCTTATCGAGAGCGGCGATCTTCCCGACTGGTACCTGGACGTATACCACGGATATACCGAGATGTCCGATGTCGAAAAAGTCAGAAGGGTAACCGAATTTGTAAGCCAGCTTCACCCTTATGACAGGGATACGGAATATCCGCCTGAAGACGTTGATTTTGTTGCGTGGTTCGTAAGCGATGCCGAGAGCGGAATCTGCGTCCATTATGCTGCAACCACCATGGTCCTTTTGAGAATGATCGGTGTCCCCACAAGATATGTCAGAGGCTATGTCGTTAACAACTCCTTTAACGATTCCGAGAGCATTGTCACAGCTGAGCAGGCACATGCCTGGTTCGAATTCTTCATACCCGAATACGGCTGGGTAATGGGAGATTCAACGCCCGGCTGCGGCTCCGATGCAAGTTTCTACAATGTCGACGCGCTGACAAAAGCTTATCCTGAGATCGAGAATCCGGAATTAGGAAATAACGAAGAACCAACTGAACCTTCCGGGAGTTCTGAGACTGAACCTTCCGAGACCGGTGCGGAAGAAACTGAAGAGACGGCTCCGGATACAACAGAGACTGAAGAGACATCCGGGACAACTGAAGCCGGAGCAACACCCACACCGGCTGCCGCTCCCACAACACCTGAAGGTGAGACTGTTCCGTCAGTTGATATTGAATACGAAGGCACAGATCCTGCAGGTACTGACGATGAATATATCTCACCTGCAGAACAGAAGGTCAAAGAGATCGAGCAGGTCACTCTTAAAGTACTTCTCATCTTATTGATAGTAGTAGTCTCACTGGTCGTATTCGTGATGATCCTGAGGGTCGCTTACTATATCTTCTGGTACCGAAAATTCAATACCGACAAGAACGACGAAAAGGCCATCGCATACTACCACTACTATTGCTTCATGGGACGCACGTTAAGATTTACGATCCCGAGAAAGGCAGTTGAGATCGCCGAGAAGGCTGCGTTCGCCGCAGATTCGCTGTCTGATGAAGAAATAAAAATGCTCCATACATTATGTAGGGAGCATATGGTTGAATGTTCAAAGAGCTATACCAGATTAAAGAAGCTCCTGTTCAGACTGTTGCTTATTAATATCTGATATCACAGATAAGTAACTGTCTCCGACAAAGGCTTTCTCTTTCCGTGATTTGAAAGAGGACCTGTTCCTGCCGATGCATAACCGAGATCAAGGATCATGAGAACATCCTCGTTGTCAGGAAGATCGAATACGGATCTTATCTGCTCAAGATCGATGCAGTTGAGCCAGCAGCTGTCGACACCTTCGTTTGCCGCTGCGAGCATGAGATGCGTTGCAACGATCGATGCATCCTCAACGCCTGATTCCCTTGCAGAATCCGGATATGTATAAACGTTGTTCTTATCGAAAGCAACAAGAAGGCATGTGCCTGCGTTGTATCTGCAGGGTGTGACTTTATCTATCTTCGCAAGTCCGTCGTCAGACTGGATGACGTAGATGTGCTGTTCCTGAAGGTTCTTCGCTGTGGGCGCGAGCCTTCCTGCCTCAAGGATCCTCTCAAGCTTTTCAGGCTCGACTTTTCTTCCGTCGTAACTCTTGCATGAATAACGGTCTCTTATTACATCGGTGAATTCCATGGCATCCTCCTTGATCAGTCACAAGTATAACCGGGCTTTTTATATAAGCTGTCACACTCAGGCGCGATCTGTGTATCCCAGACCTTTGACTTCCAGTCTTCCTTTTCGACCTCTTTTATCGCGATGGAAACGCTTGACAGATCGCATCCCATTGTTTCAGAAATTGCCTTAGCTACTTCTTCGGCACACTTTGCCTTTACTTCTTCCGTTCTGCCCGGATAGCATTTGATCTCTACATGCGGCATATTCATATACCTCCGAAAATTTATATTTCCCATTATACCAATATGTAATTCGTATTGGTTAAGGCATTTTCTGCATTTCACAACGCTTTTTTGCATCTTACCTTAAGAGTCATTGAGCCCGGGAATTCCGTTAACTATACTCGCCTCAAAACAAGCAAAGGCAGGTATGGTTATGGCATATTTACTACTCATTTTAATGGCGGCAATTGAGATCGGATTTCTGATCTTCGACCAGATAAAAAAGTCTTCCAAAAAGACGTGGTCGTTAAGACGACTCATCGCCAATCTTGGACAGGCGGTACTTTTCGCGTTGATGCTGCTCCTTCCCGGGATCGATACGAGTTTCAGGTTCACGGGACTTATTATCCTTCTTGTCATAAGACTTGTTTTTGCAGGTGTGTCAGTGCTCATCAACAAAAACAAGACCGTGGCAAAGAAGCTCTCCGGAAAGATCGCAAGCCTTATATTAAGCATCCTTCTTATCGCAGGCGCAATGCTGCCTTCATTCATCTTCACGGACTACGCGGGACTCCCTGTTCACGGCCCTTATGGAGTAAAGCAGAGCAGTGCCATCCTGGCCGATAAGAACAGGATCGAAGAGTTTGAGAGCGACGGTTCTTATAGGGAAGTTCCCGTTTATTTCTTCTATCCGGAGAATGCATCCGAAGGTGACAGATTCCCTCTCGTCGTTTTCTCTCACGGCGCATTCGGATATTATGAGAGCAACGCTTCAACTTATCTTGAACTTGCAAGCCAGGGCTATGTCGTCGTAAGCCTTGATCACCCATATCACTCTTTCTTCACGAAGGATACAAACGGAAAGACGATTACCGTTGATCCTGATTTCATTAACAGCGTAATGAACGCAAACGGAGATGCTGCAGAAGAGATGATCTCCGAAGAATCTGCCAAGTGGATGAAGCTCCGTGTTGATGACATGAACTTCGTGCTCGACGAACTCAAGAAAGGAGCGGATGAAAACGACATCGAAGCATACTGGTTTGAAAATGAATCATTAAAGAAAGATTCTCTGGAAGCTCTTGGCCTCATCGATACGGACAAGATCGGTGTTATGGGTCATTCGATGGGCGGCGCGACTGCTGTCGAGATCGGCTTGGAAAGAGATGACATCGATGCAGTGATCGACATCGACGGAACGATGCTCGGATCCATAAAAGGCGCTAAAGACGGCAAATATATAATTGAAGACGTGGAGTACCACGTGCCTCTTTTCGAGCTGAAGAATGCGGAAAGCTACTACGAACTGACCGAGATCGAGAAGATGGATTATCCCTATCCGAATTTCGTTATCAGGGACAATGCCGATGTTTACTACGGCACATACTTCGAAGGGTCGCTCCACATGGATTATACGGATCTTCCGCTGTTCTCGCCTTTCCTCGCAAAACTTTTAGGCTCGGGCAACGTCGACAACGCTTACATGATGGACCGGGTAAACTCCCTTGCGGTCAGTTTCTTTGATTGCTATCTTAAAGGAGAAGGTCAGTTCTCTGTGAACGAATCTTATCCCGGAGTCAGATAATGGACATTAACGTTAAGAAGATCGGCGAGACCGAAGAGGAATATATCGAGATCGGCTGTCACGTGCGTGACGGCCGTATCAACGATATCGTCAGGTTTGTGGAAAACCTGGAAGGCAACATAAGCGGCACGAAGGGCGAGAAGAAATACGCGATCCCCGTGACCGAGATCTTCTACATCGAATCGGTCGACAACAAGACTTTCATCTACTCATCCAAAGACTGTTATGAGACCACAAGAAAGCTCTATGAATTCGAAGAACTGTTAAAAGGCAGGAGCTTTTTAAGGATCTCCAAATCAGTCGTGTTAAACATCATGAAAGTCGATTCGATCAAGCCCGCGCTGAACGGAAGATTCAGCTGCATCTTAAGAAACGGCGAAGAGGTAATAATCTCGCGCAAATACGTTAATCCGTTCAAGGAATTCATCTCGAAGAAGGTATAAGTCATGAAGGAAAACATAAAAGACAATCTGATGAATTTCTTCATCATAGTAACTCTGGTAAATATCGTGATATTCGTATGCGGAACGATCCTCGCACCCGACCAGGAGATCACCTATTCGGCTTTTCTTGTACCGATAATCGACGGAGCGCTCGGAATAATTCCCGGCATTGTCATGTACTCAAAGCGCGAGCTGACCGTAAAGCAGATGATAGTAAGAGAAGTGATCCAGCTTCTGTCGATCGAACTCATAATCCTTATATTCACATTCGGGATCAACGGCTTAAGGATTGAGAATCTTACGCTCATAATTGCAGAGATGGTATCGATCGCAGTAGTCTTCGTGCTCGTTATCGTCATCAGATTTTTCTTCGATAAGAGAAGCGCGAAGATCATGACCTCCGATCTGAAGGAGTTCCAGAGATCTTTCTCGGCAAAGGAATCCCGGGATTAAGAAATAAATTCGGGCTTTACAAACTCCACGCCGTTCTTGAGCAGCTCTTCGATGAAGATCTTATAGTACTCAGGAACCATGGCTTCCGTCTCATCATGCGCATGAAGGAGCAGCAGGTGGCAGCTTCCGTCAGCCAAAAGCGGAGCACCTGTCCCGGGTTCCTTATCGTAGATGCGCTTCATGACGTCTTCAAGGCCGAAGCCTGAGCCCGGACGGATGTTATATTCAGCAAAATCAAAAGTCCAGAATGTATCGATGTCCTTGTTGTGGCCTTCTTCTGTCCAGAAAGGATAGCCGAATTTAGTATCGTCGACTTTGTTGAAGCCCTGCCCGGAAAGATATTCCTGAATGAGGGCTTTGTTGTCTCCGCCCTTGTCACCATAAGGGAAACGGAAAGGTCTGTACTTTCTCTCAACGCCGGCTTCTTCGTAGAACTTATTTAAGACTTCCTCGTTCTTTTCGATCTCTTTTTTGCATTCTTCAAAACTGATCTCAGAGAAATGAGGATGGGTATAGCTGTGGTTGCCTACGATCATGCCGTGCTGCAATGCATATATCAGTTCTGCAGGGTGGTTTTCGGCCCACTGCCCTACCATGAACATTATCGCGGGAATATTCTTCCCGTTTAAGTAATCAACGATTGCGGGTGTGTTATTTGATGAGACGTCATCGATTGTAAGTAATGCCCTGATCATTATTTCATCCTCATATTTATTCATTAACTATCATATCCTGATGCCTGAAGACAATTATAACACGCGCTAAGAAAACCCTTTGTTATAATAAGCAAAAACCATGGGACATTTGGTGTCCCATTCCCGAAAACAAGGCATTTGCTCGTTTTGTGTCCTGTTTTTCGGGCGGGCGGAAAACTAAACTCAAGCCATCACTCAAGGAGGCAGACGGAAATGGATCAGCAGAAGATTGGAGAATTTCTTAAGACACTTCGAAAGGACAAAAACCTTACTCAGGAAGAACTTGCAGATAAGATGAACGTCTCAAGAAGAACAGTCTCAAGATGGGAGACAGGAAGCAACCTTCCGGACCTCTCGATCTTAGTTGAGCTTGCAGATCTTTACGATGTCGACATGAGGGAAATCTTCAATGGCGAAAGGAAAAACGAGACCATGGATAAGGATCTTAAAGAAACAATGCTCATGGCAGCAGATTACACTGACGACAATATGAAGAAAGTAATGAAGAGAATGCAGCTGATGTTCATCGGCGCAACCGTTTGCGGAGCTCTCTACATTCTTCTGATCTTCTTCGGACCGGATATCGATACCGGCCTTTACGGCTTTCTCAACGGCGGCCTGCTCGGAATAATGTTCGGAATGCTCATTATGGGCATCTTCATTACCGACAAGAATTTCCGTAAGGTCACGGAATGGAAGCAATCAAAGCTCGGCAAAAACAAGAAATAATAATGAGGATCACAATATGATAAACACTTCTGAAATAACAAACAAAAAGTTTGGTATCTTTATGGCTGTCGCCTTTCTGGTGGCATATATCCCTCTTTCAATCGCAGGAATTGCCTATAAAGGCGGCAACACTCTGCTCTGTCTGTTCCTTTTCAGGTTCATAGCAATATTCATTCCTTTGATCGCAGTAGCCGTATCCGGCCTTCCCTTCAAAAAGCTCGGATGGAAGCCGAAGTTCAAGTTTAAGTACCTGATTGCATCCCTCATCGGACCCCAGCTCTTAAGCTGGATCGGCGCCGGGCTCTTCTTCCTGTTCAACAGGGACGCATTCGGAGTAAGCCTGGACGCTTATATGGCAATGCTCCCCGAAGAGACTAAAGCCCTCATCGACACATCTTCCATTAACCCTTATGCAATGCTCATCACGATGACGGTAATGTCACTTACATTCCTCCCCATCTCCCAGATCCTTCCGAGCCTCGGCGAGGAAGCCGGCTGGAGAGGCGTTATGTATCCGTTCCTTAAGAGCAAGCTCGGTCCTGTCGGCGGCAAGCTTGCAGGTGGCGCTCTCTGGGGCATCTGGCACTGGCCTTTGGTAATCCTCGGCAATTACTTCTACGAAGGCGATTACTTCGGCAAGTCTTTTTTAGGACCCGTCATGATATGCGTAGCTCTTTGTGCATTCGGTATCCTGATCGACTTCGCTTACGAGAAAACAGGCTGCATCTGGATCCCTTCCCTCATGCACTCTTCAATGAATGCTGCAGCGATGCCCCTTATGTTCCTTCTTAAGAGCGGCAACCAACACCTGTCGATCTTAGGACCCAACTGCTTCGGCCTTTTGGGATGCCTGCCGGTGATAATATTTGCGGCAGTACTTCTTTTCGCAAACGGAAAGAAGCAGGCATAATACTTGAAGCAGTAATGCTTTTCGCAAAGGATAAAAAACAGGCTTAATACAACAGATATAAAAACTTTATCAGGTGGTACTTATCACAGTTGCAAAACGGTAAGTACCATCTTCATATTCATATACGTAATAATCATGGAACGCACCATAGGTGTAAAACTCGTATTCTTCCGGTATGGTATCCTCGTCGAGCAGCGGAAGACCGGATGAGATCCGGTAACGCTTAACGGTTGTGCCCTGAATATCTTTACTGTCTTCCGGATCTGTATCCTGCAAGGTTATCTCAATGGAATCCCTGCACCCTTCAGGCAAAGCCTCATACATCTCATCAAGGCTGTTATACTGATATGTCTCGACCTCATATACCGCATCGCGCAAACCCTTTTTTGCATAACGCTCAAAGCATGGTGCAAGATCCGGGAACAGCGCCTTGTAACCATACTCCTTCTGCTGTTCAGCCGTCATGGATTCGTATACATCCCCGTTGGAAGCTTTGACGTAACCACGGATAAACATGAAGATAAGCGCTCCAAACAAAAGAGCTATCGTACCAAAGATACCAAATCCTATAGCAAATCCCTTTTTCATCTGACCTTACTCCTAATAAAGAATTACCATGGTTGGGATTATATTAGCACGTGTTATATTGTTTTTCAATTACTTTTTATTGTTTTTCGATAAAATGTTTATTGCTGCCGCTGAGACAACACCGGGAGTTATTACTGTTTGGCGCCCGCGAAAACCAGGCCTGAAGCATGTTTACAGTGGCGCTTTCACGGACCGCCCGGCAAAAAACAAGGTGCCTCAGTAATCTGAGACACCCTGTCCTGTACGGAGAATCGGTTTGAATTATCAGTTCATAGCTTTGATCTCAACGTCGTCGAGGAAGAACGGGCTCATGTCGGAACTCTCGAAATAGATCGTGAGAGTAGCGCCTTCTTCGATCTCGAAATCGCCTTCGCCAAATACCCACTCATCAGAACCAGTCTGGACTTCGGCAATGTTAGGCCATGTGCCGTCGATGTCAGCGGTGCACTTGCAGACATCTGCCTTGGACTTGATCCAGAAGCTTACGTGGATAACGTGTCCTGCATACTGTGATACGTCGATCGAATAACCGTCGTACTCAGCATAACCTTCTGTATTCTGGAGGCAGAAACCACTGTCGTGACCGCCTTCAACAACCTTCTGTACGGAGCTGTATCTAGGACCGCCGATGAAGCTCTGGTCCTCATAGTCCTCTGTGAAAGGAGTTGTATCTGATACAGGCTCAACATAGTCAGCAGGCTTTGCAACCTCGCCGCCGTTGATAGCGCACATAACGCCCTCGTATGCCGGCTTGGGTGAGAGGTTTCCGTAGAAGAGCAACGGCTTTGTTGCAGACTTCCAGCTCATGTCATCTGTGAGGCCCCAGACAGTAACGCACTCGATCGGAACGCCTGCCTTGTCTGCTTCGATGATGGCTGTGAAGAACTTCTTCATGTAAACGCCCTGGTCGTACATAGGGTTAACTGACTTGGGTGCTGTAACGTCAAGCTCTGTGATGTGGATAACTACACCGAGCTCATCTGCATATCTCTTGGCAGCTTCAACATAGTTGTCGACATTGAGGCCGGAGCTGATGTGGCTCTGCATGCCCATACCGTCGAGGTTGCCTGCTTCAGCGATAGGCTTCAGGAAAGCGAGGATGTCATCCTGCTTGGATGTCTGATATTCGTTGTAATCGTTATAGAAGAGCTGTACCCCGGCAGGTCCGTGCTTTCTTGCAAACTCGAATGCCTTAGCAACGTAGTCATCACCAATTGTCTGCTTCCAGTAACAGTCTCTCATTCCCCCATCATCTGCGGCCGCTTCATTGACTACGTCCCAGGCATAGATAACGCCGGGATAATTCTCTTCGCACCAGTTCATGACCTGGTCGATATAGTTTTCCATTCTCTTGAGCATGAGCTCTCTGCTTGCGAGATTTCCGTTGACATCATAGTTCTCATAGAAGAGCCAAGAAGGTGTCTGTGAATACCATACGAGAGTATGTCCTCTCATCTGGATGCCATTCTCTTTGCAGAAGTCCAGGATGGGCTTTGCAGCATCGAAATGGATCGCAGGGCACTCATTGTACTTTGCGGGATCTGCAAGTGTTGTAGCAGCATCAAGAACGCTGTCAGGCTTGAGTTCGTTTTCAGGTGTAACTGAATTGAACTGTGTCGTGATGAGCTTTCTGAAGCCGTCGTTTGTGTTTGTCATGACAGTTGCAGGGGATGCTACACCGAACTTGAAGTAGTCGGCATAAGCAGCTGCAAGAGAAGCTGTCTGTGTAGGATCCTGAAGTGATTCAACAGGTACGCCCGTAAGATTGTTGAACTCGCCTTCAATGCTTACCGTAAAAGAAGAAACCGTGTAATCTCTTACGTCATTTGCTTCGAGATAGATCAAAGCATTTTCTGCGTTTGCAGGGATCTCGACCGTACCGGTAATGCTTACCGCACCGGATGCATCGGGCTGTCCGCCTGCAATGTTTACGTAGGTAACGTTGCCGAAGATCTCGTATCTCATCGAAAGAGTGAGTGAGTCATTTCCGGTCGTTGCCTGTGCAGTTGTCTTGATCGTGTTGCCTCTGTAATCAGGGCAAGGTACTGCGACACCGCTGTTGCTTGATTTACGCTCCGTAACAACAGCTGTTCCATCCTTAAGGGTTACCTTGCAGTCACCATATGTGACCCAGTTGCCCTTGTTTTCCTTCTTTGTGAAGTCCGCCGTGATGGTCTGCGGAACTTCACGCGGTCCGTCTGAGCCCTTGGGAAGCGCGTCACATCCGCTAAGGAGGAACATGCCTGCCAAAGCTCCCGCGATGAGTTTAACTAAACCTTTTTTCATATTACCTCCACGAAACAATTTTATTTTTGCTTCTTGTCAAAATAAATGATACAGCAAGAATGGTTAAGCAAACAATCAACTTGGATAAGGGGCATTGCCTAAAAATAAGCACAAATTTCCGTCAGGCTGCCATCTCCACTTTACAGATATTGCTATTGTCCGCAATTTATGTATTTTTGATTTAGCTAACTTAACGAACAGAGATTCAAAAATTTGATTATCAAGATAATTTCCTTTCTGCTATGATTGTCGTAATGGTGGTGTTCAGATGAAATATATACTTTGGTTATTTATTTTTCTGATCTTCGGTGTCCTCCAGTACGCACTTCTCCTGATGGTCAGCGCGTGCCTGGTTGATTCCAAGAAGTTCTATGACAAGCACAACGGCTATTACCGTTGGCTCCTTAACAGCTCGACCTGGATCCTGGTGTTTTTCGGGCGCGTGCATCTGCACACCAAAGGAATGGACAAGATTCCCCAGAATCAGAGATTTCTTCTCGTCTGCAACCACAAATCCAAATTAGATCCGATCACGACATGGTACATGTTCAAGGACTATGACCTCGCCTTCATTTCCAAGGAAGAGAATTTTCACGTTCCTTTCTGGGGCAACATCATAAGAAAGTGCTGCTTCCTCGCAATAGACCGTGAGAATCCGAGGAAGGCAATGGAGACTGTCAACAAGGCAGCTGAGCTCCTCAGGAACGATGAAGTATCCATGGCAGTATATCCGGAAGGAACAAGAAACTTCGGTGAAGGACTTCTTCCTTTCCACAGCGGAATCTTCAAGATCGCACAGAAGGCAAACGTTCCGGTTGTCATCTGCGGCATCAAGGGTGCCGACATGATCCGCAAGAATTTCCCGCTTCATAAGAGTGACGTTTATTTTGAGGTCTTAGACGTGGTGTCTGCCGAAGACGTAAAGGCACAGCGCTGCAACGAGATCTCCGATTATGCAAGAAATCTCATGCTTGCTTATATCGATAATAACGAGGAGGAGAACGATAATGTCAACCTACGTACTGTATAACAGCCTTTCCGGAAACGGAACCGGCAAGACCAAAGCAGAAGAGATCAAGCCCTTCTTAAGCGGCAAGGAACTGGTTTTCGAGGACGTCACAAAGATCACCGATGCCAATGCTTTCTTTGCAGGTCTCAATCCTGATGACGAACTCTATCTCTGCGGCGGCGACGGTACGCTCAACCGCTTCATCAACAACACCGACGGGATCGACATCGTACAGCCTCTCTACTTCTTCCCTACAGGAACAGGCAACGACTTCTGGAACGACCTGGGCAAGAAGGTCGGCGATGCTCCGGTACAGATCAACGAATACATCAAGGACCTCCCCTTCGTCGAAGTTAATGGCATGAAGAAGCGCTTCATCAACGGTATCGGCTACGGCATCGACGGTTACTGCTGCGAAGTCGGCGACCAGATGAGAGAAGCCGGCAAGGAGAAGATCGACTACGCCGGAATCGCCATCAAGGGACTGCTCTTCCACTACAAGCCCACAAACGCAGAGATCGATGTTGATGGTCAGAAGTTCTCTTATCAGAAAGTATGGCTCGCGCCTTCAATGAACGGACGTTATTACGGCGGCGGCATGATCGCCACACCCGCCCAGGACCGTCTTGGCAAGGACCGTCTCCTCTCACTGCTCCTTTTCCACGGCAGCGGCAAGATCAGAACACTTGCTATCTTCCCTTCCATCTTCAAGGGCAAGCACATCAACCACACCAAAGTCGTTGAGGTAAAGACAGGCCACAAGATCACAGTCACATTTGACCGCCCTGTCGCTCTCCAGATCGACGGCGAGACCGTGCTTAACGTAACGACATATACTGCGTATAAGTAATTCGGGTAATTAATTGATTTGAATAGGGATGTCTCAGTGAAGTGAGGCATCCCTTTTCGATGGGGTGATAAAAGATGCGGCCACGCTCAATAGCCGCAATTCCCTAAAAAATGGTCAAAAATTGCATAAAAAGCTGTTTTTGTGCAATTTTCGAGTCGAAAACCGCGAAAAATGTACATCGCAGTAAAACGGGAAAAATAGAACACGGCTTTTAGCAGCTGCGAATAATCGAGAAATCAAACACAAAAAAGGATGCCCCGCGGGACATCCTTCATATCAGTGATGTAAGAAATCTTCGTAGACGCTCAGGTCGTATCCCGGCAGTATGACGACGTAGCAGTAGGTTTTCTGTTCGACGATTTCATCGGAGATATCGACCTGGGGATCTTCGACGAGAGCAAAGCCCGTGTAATCCGGGGAGACGATGAATGCGTCGGCGGAGACTTCATCAAGGCTCATGTAGTTGTCGTACTGGATGATCTCAACACCTATGCAGAGATAAGAGTAAGAGTCGTAACTGGAATCTGTGAAGTATTCGAATTCTTCCATCTCACTCAGTTTGATGCCGGTGTCCTTTTCGAACTGCCTGAGTTCCTTTTCGCTCGTGATGAGCCTTCTGGCATTATCGAGGCTTGCGTTAGGGCACTCGAATGTCTCAAGAAATGTCTCGTTCCCGGAATAGACTGAGGCACCCGTATTCCAATCGGTGGTATTAAAAACACCTTCTATAAGAGCATTTGCCTTTTTCGCGTGGCGGTCATCAAGTGCCCCGTTCTGGTCGCCTGATTCGCTGAGCGTGATCCACTCGCCGTCAACGTTGACTTCGATAACACTTGTACCTGCATCACATGCATACAGATCTTCGTATACGAATTCGGCATCCGGATCGATCTGCATAGCCTGCTGATAGATCTTGAGAAGCTGGTTCTCATCTATATAAGCTCTGGGTTTGGTGTACTTCTTAAGAAGCGCGATCCTGTCCTCTTCAGTAAGATTATTCTGACCATATGCATAGTAGCCTTCAAAGGACTCGCTGGAACTGTACACGTTGCCGTCAGAAAACACGTAATTCACGCTGCTGTCATATCCCCATGCGCCGTTCTTGTGGCTTGATCTGATAAGGACCTCATCTTCGGGAAGTTCATCTACTACCGGTTTATTGTCTTCCGTCTCTCTGGTGTTCGTACAGCCACAGCAGAATACGGACAAGCAAAGCGAGCCTGTCAGAACTGATGCGATCATCTTTGTAAGTTTCATAAGAATTCCCTCCCAAGGTTTTCTACTTATAAAACAGATTTAAGTCCCGGCTTGTTGCACCGGGACCTCGAAAACATAATGTAAAAGCCTTTATCAGCCGACCTTCCCGTCGATTGCCCTGGCGAGCTGGTCAGCGCAGGATGTGCCCTTCATGCCGCAGGTGTTGCCTCTTAAGATACCGGCAACTTCCTTTGCATCCTTGCCTTCGACGAGTCTGCCGATGGCCTTGAGGTTGCCGTTGCAGCCGCCGACGAACTGCACGTTGTAAAGCTTGCCGTCTTCCAGATCAAAATCTATCTGGATGGAGCATACTCCCTTGGGTGTGAATGTTACGTGTTCCATAGTTTCCTCCGTGTCTGAACTATAAGATATTATACCTTGTTTTTTAATATGTTATTATGTTGCAAGCAATTCTCGGGGAGAGCCGGCAGATGGATTTTATAAAGCTTTCATTAGACGACGTTAAAGGCATAAAAGAGATGTCAGCGATGGCAACTGCCATTTTGCGCGAGCATTACGATCCCATAATAGGAAAAGAGCAGAACGATTACATGCTCGATATGTTCCAGTCTGTTGAAGCGGTTACGGAACAGCTCTCTCACGGCTACAACTACTATTTTGCAAAAAACGATGGCGTAAATGCCGGTTTTCTCGCGTTCTATCCGAGAGAGGACGCGCTTTATCTCAGCAAGTTATATCTTTATAAAGACCAGCGCGGGAAAGGCTTTTCGAGAGTCATGCTGGAATTTCTTAAGAAAAAAGCAAAAGAGCTCGGCCTTAACAGGATCGAGCTCAATGTAAACAGGAATAACCCTTCTGTAAAGATCTATGAGAAGCTTGGCTTCACCGTTGCGTGGGAAGAGAAAAACGATATCGGCAACGGTTTTTACATGGACGATTACGTATACGCTTTGGAATTCTGATAAGATCAGTAACCCATCACGTTGATAAGCAAAAGCCAGCTCATTCCATAGTAGCAGCCTACGGCGATAAGGTCGTTGAGCGTTGTGATCAATGGTCCGGACGCAACTGCAGGGTCTATCTTGATCTTCTTGAAGAACAACGGGATAAGCGTTCCGACGATCGAAGAGAAGATCATGGAGACGAGTAAAGCTGCGCCGATGCATCCGCTTACTGCAAAAGAAAACTGGGGCTCTCTGTGTTTGATCACCATGAGATATACGCCGATCAGTATGACCGATACCACACCGAGGATAAGACCTACCGACAGACCGACCCTTGCTTCCTTAAATACGAGCTTGATCTTCTGACCTGCCGTGAGATTCTCGTCCGTGAGAACTCTGATCGTGACAGCGAGCGACTGCGTGCCGACGTTACCTGCCATGTCGAGGATCAGTGACTGGAATGCCATGATGATCGTGAGCTGTGCGATGACCGCCTCGAAAGCACCGACCAGCGTGGATACGACCATGCCGAGACCGAGCAGTATGAGAAGCCAGGGCATTCTCTTGCGGATACTCTGGGGCAAAGGCTCCTTGATATCTTCTTCTGCAGTAAGTCCGGCGAGCTTGACGTAGTCTTCTCCTAACTCGTCATCGACAACTTCGACGATGCTCTGTGATGTGATAACGCCGAGTATCTTGTTGTCTTCGTCAAGGACAGGGATCAAGTCCTCCGAATAGTCCTTGAGCTTTTCGATACAGTCATCGATCTGCTCGTTGGCGTAAACGTAAGGGAACGACGTAACTATCAGCGTGTTGAGGTCCGTCGTGCTCCTTGCCGTGATGAGATCTTTCAACGTAAGAGCGCCGTAGAACAGTCCCTCGTCATCTTCTACGAAGATTGTCGAGATGTTGTCATTCTCTTCAGCCTGTGTAACGAGCGCGCTCATTGCCTGCTTGACCGTGAGGTCCAGGCCGATACGGATGAAGTTTGCGGTCATCTTGGAACCGATCTCGTCTTCATCGTATGAAGCGATGATGCTGATCTCTTTTCTGACTTCAGTATCGAGAGCATCGATGATGAGACCTCTTCTCTCCTTGTCGAGCTCCCTTAAAACATTGGCAGCCGTGTCCGTCTCGAGTTCCGAGATGACTGCCGCAGCACGCCTGATGTCCATCTCATTGATGTAAGCACTTACCTGCTCTTCTTCGAGACACTCGAAAGATTCGGCAAGCAGTGTCTTACCGCAAACCCTGAAAAGCTTCTTACGCTCTGTGTCGTTAAGCTCTTCTAAGATCTGTGCGATGTCACTTGCGTGATAATCTTCTAGCTTGTAATGAATTACCCTTGGGGAATCGTTACCCCTCATCAGTGAGATTATCTCGTCCTGATAATCTCTTCTTATTTCCTTCTCTGCCATTTGTCTCCTCCTAAAAGTAAACAAACGACGGGAACAAAAAACCTCCGCTTTGCTTTGGGCAAACAGAGGTGACGATACATCATTTAGTCCTTAAGGTCCGATACGGTCATCGACTGGCACTTTAAGGAACAAAGGATATTTCGGCCGCGTTTCCCTCGTTTGTCGCAACTGTCACCAGCGTCCACCGTATTCACCTCACTTTTATAATGGGATTGGGGGTTAACTCCCCCGTCCGAAATTCTATCACGCTAAAGAGTATTTGTTAACCCTTATTTTTACGCTCTTTTCGGAATGTTGGTATAATAGTGAAGATTTATTTTTCTTGGAGTACTTCATGATCAATTTCGGATTTTCGTATGTCGGACTGATATATCTTGCCATGCTGTTTATCCCCAATATCATCTGGGCGAAAAACAAACCTGAAGGATATGAGGAATATGCAAAGAACGAGAACAGGATCCTGCTGTTTTTAGAGCGCGCAGGCGAGGTGCTCGTCTCATGCCTGATTCTCATCACCAAAGATACTAATGTAAGACCCGGATCCTGGTGGATCGGCTGGCTCATCGCATCCTTCCTCTGCATGGTCCTTTATGAGTTATACTGGCTTAAGTATTTCAGAAGCAAGAAGACCATGGCAGACATGTACTCCTCTTTTGCGGGATTCCCCGTTGCAGGTGCAACGCTTCCCGTAATCGCCATGTTCCTTCTCGGAATCTACGCATCAAATCTCTTTATCGTCATCTCGTCACTGATACTCGGCACCGGCCACATCGGTATCCATCTCGCGCACAGAAGCGAAGCAGGCTACGAACCTCCGAAAAAGACCGGCACCAGGGTACTTGTCGGAATGCTCCAGATCGTGATCGCGATCCCGCTCATCATAGTTACCGCAACATCGATCTTCTACATCGCAAAGAGAAACTACAATTATCTTTCCAACTTCATCAATCCGTTCAAGGGCGTTGATGAGCAGACTTATGTTGATATCAACGGAATGAAGCAGTTCATCACCATCCGCGGCAAGAGCAAGGACAACCCGGTCATCCTTTACCTTCACGGCGGTCCGTTAAGTCCTGACTCTTACGTATCTTATCTTTTTTCAAACGACCTTATCGACGACTACACATTCGTCTGCTGGGACCAGCGCGGCTGCGGAAGAACATATGTCGCCAACGACGACAAATCCAACGCGACTGTATCTTTCGAACAGGCATTGGATGACGTTGACGTGCTCACCGACTACCTGCTGGACAGATTCGGCCAGGACAAGATCATAATCATCGGCCACTCTTACGGCTCGATCCTCGGCGCTACATATGTTTACGACCATCCCGAAAAGGTTGCGGCATACATCGGTGTCGGCCAGTTCGTAAACGACAGGCTCTCCACCACATCCGAATATGAAGACGCTCTTGCCATAGCAGAAGCTGCAGGCGAAGATACTACGGCAATGAAAGAAGCCTATGAGAAATACTTAAATGATCCTTCGTATGAAAACTCCAACGAAGTCTCCAATCTCGCGATGCAGTATCACCCGTATCCGGACTTTTCGCAGGTCATCCTGGGCGCTTTGGAATCACCTTATTTAGGCACTGACGATCTTCTCTGGTACACGGCCACAATGAGTGAGGAAGAAGTAATGAATCTTCAGGGCAAACTTGTCGACACCTGTCTTAACGCAGACCTTACGGCACAGACAAGTTATGAGGTTCCGGTCTATTTCATCTCAGGTTCCGACGACTGGTCATGCTCACATGAGGTCATGATCGAATATGCTGAGATGATCGGCGCGGATTACATCCTGATCCCGGGCGGAAATCACAACGTTCAGGGCGACCACCCTCATGAATTTGCCGCTGACGTTAAGGCATACCTTAAGTCGCTGTCACTCTGATAAATAACGTTTCATAAAAATACCGTCCGGAACCTCACAAAGGAACCGGACGGTTTTTAAATTTACTGTTTGATTAGTATCCTGATCAGCCCTTGGCTTCAAACTTTTCGACGGCTTCCTTAAGGATCTCGATGATAGGAAGATGCTGCGGGCATACGCCTTCGCACTGGCCGCATCCGATACAGTCTGAGGCATGGCTGTATCTGTCAACCAGACCGTTGTAGAAAAACTGAGGTCTCATGTCACCCGGGAATTTTCTGGCTGTATTGATCGCACTGATAACATCGGGAATGCTGATACCTGCAGGACAACCTTCAACGCAATACTTACATGCCGTACAGCCGATCAGTTCAACACGGGACATAGCTTCAACAACTTCGTCGATCGCCTTCTTGTCCTCATCTGTCAGAGGCTCGAAATTCTTAAAGGTATTCATGTTATCAGCCATCTGATCTTCTGTGGACATACCGCTTAAGATCGTTGCAACTCCGGGAAGGCTGCCGACAAATCTGAATGCCCATGAAGCCATTGACTTGTCCGGACGGATGTTCTTCAGGATTGCAGAACATTCTTCATCAAGGTTTGCGAGCTTACCACCCTTGCAGGGTTCCATGACGATGATCGGAATATTTCTCTCAGCGAGGATCTTATAGAGCTCGCCTGAATGAACGATGGAGTTATCCCAGTCGATATAGTTGAGCTGGATCTGAACGAACTCGACCTCAGGATGACTGTCGAGGATCTTTACGAGCAGTTCGGGTGTTCCGTGATATGAGAATCCGAAATGACGGATCTTGCCTTCAGCCTTCTTCTGAATACCCCAGTTAAAGCAGTCGTATTTTACGTATGTGTCGTAGTTGTTGCCGTCTTCAATGCTGTGCAGGAGATAGTAATCGAAATAATCAACGCCGCATCTTTCGAGCTGCTCATTGAAGATCTTATCCCTGTCTTCCTCTGAATGAATGAACCATGCCGGAAGCTTTGTAGCGAGTGTAAAAGACTCTCTCGGATGTCTCTTGACAATCGCTTCCTTGACGGCCTTCTCGGAGTTGCCGCCGTGATAAACATATGCGGTGTCGAAATAGTTGAAGCCTGCTTCAAGATACGCATCGGCCATCTTGCTGACCTTGTCGATATCTATTACACCATCATTCTCCGGAAGTCTCATAAGACCGAATCCGATCTTGGGCATCTCGTTGATATTTACGCTCATAACAGCACCTCCTGACTAATTTCAGATAAAGATATTTGGATTATAGCAAAGGGATTATACATACTTCTGTCTGATTGCCGCTTATTTTGTGAATTTTAGGTTTTACCTTTTTATACTCCGCACCCCGGAAAACCGGGTCCCCAAGTATAAGATTTCCGGATTTTTATACTTGAGGAGTCCTTTTTGCGGACTCCGGGCATAAACATAAAAACACCCGCCATCTTAAAGACAACGGGTGATTGAGGCATATGTAAGTTTTTTATCTTTCGTCCAACTATTAATCAGCGAAAAGAGGTGTTGAGAGATATCTGTCGCCTGTATCAGGGAGCAAAGCTACGATCGTCTTGCCCTTGTTCTCGGGACGCTTAGCGAGTTCGATTGCTGCCCAGAGAGCCGCACCTGAAGAGATTCCTACGAGGACACCTTCGTTCTTGCCCAGGAGCTTGCCTGTTGCGAAAGCATCGTCGTTAGTAACGGGAATAACCTCATCGTAAACGCTTGTGTTGAGAACTTCAGGTACGAAGCCTGCACCGATACCCTGGATCTTGTGGCTACCTGCAGTACCCTTACTCAGAACGGGAGAATCAGCAGGCTCAACAGCTACAACCTTAACGGAAGCCTTCTGTGACTTCAGGTATTCGCCTACGCCGGTAACTGTTCCGCCTGTACCTACACCTGCAACGAAGATATCAACTTCGCCGTCTGTGTCTTCCCAGATTTCAGGACCTGTCGTCTCTTTGTGAGCCTTAGGATTTGCGGGGTTGATGAACTGGCCTGCAATGATGCTGTTAGGGATTTCCTTCTGGAGTTCCTCAGCCTTTGCGATTGCGCCCTTCATTCCCTTAGCGCCCTCTGTGAGGACGAGCTCAGCGCCGTATGCCTTGATAAGCTGTCTTCTCTCAACGCTCATCGTCTCAGGCATTGTGATGATAAGACGATATCCTTTAGCAGCTGCAACGGATGCAAGACCGATACCTGTGTTTCCGCTTGTAGGCTCGATGATGACGCTGCCTTCCTTAAGTCTGCCGGAAGCCTCAGCATCCTCGATGATGGCCTTGGCAATACGGTCCTTAACGCTTCCTGCGGGATTGAAATATTCAAGCTTTGCAACGAGCTTTGCTTCGAGTCCCAAAGACTTTTCGAGATGCGTGAGCTCAAGAAGCGGTGTTTTGCCGATAAGCTGGTCTGCTGACGTATAAACCTTAGACATAGATAGTCCTCCTGTTGTAACTGCTAAATAGTATTATATCGCTTAATTTGGAAATCAGATTGCTGCGAAACCGTTCTCGAGGTCAGCGATGATGTCATCGATGTGCTCTGTACCGATGGAGAGACGGATCGTGCTCTGATGGATGCCGATGCTGTCGAGATCCTCTTCGGAAAGCTGTGAATGTGTTGTGCTTGCCGGATGGATTACAAGGCTCTTAACATCTGCAACGTTTGCGAGGAGTGAGAAGATCTTCAGGTTATCGATAAACTTGAATGCTTCTTCCTTGCCGCCCTTAACATCGAATGTGAAGATGGAACCGCCGCCATTGGGGAAATACTTCTTAAACAATTCGTGATCGGGGTGATCTGCAAGTGAAGGATGGTTTACCTTTGCAACCTTCGGATGATTTACAAGGAATTCCAATACCTTATTTGTATTCTCAACGTGACGCTCAACTCTCAAAGACAATGTCTCTGTACCCTGAAGGAGAAGGAATGCAGCGAAAGGTGAGATAGCTGCACCTGTGTCTCTCAAAAGAACTGTTCTGACATAGATAGCGAAAGCGGGCTTGCCGACTGCCTCTGTGAACTTGATTCCATGATAGCTGGGGTTGGGTTCTGAGAGCCAGGGATACTTGCCGGAAGCTGCCCAGTCGAAGTTACCCGAATCAACGATAACACCGCCCAATGTTGTGCCGTGACCGCCGATGAACTTTGTAGCTGAGTGAACTACGATATCAGCGCCGTACTCGATAGGTCTGATGAGGTAAGGTGTACCGAATGTGTTGTCGATAACGAGCGGGATGCCTGCCTCGTGAGCGATCTTAGCGAGAGCTTCGATATCCGGGATATCTGAAGAAGGGTTACCGAGTGTCTCGATGTAGAGAGCCTTTGTGTTGGGCTTGATGGCAGCCTTTACCTCGTCCAGATCATGGATATTAACCAATGTTGTATCAATACCATAAAGAGGGAGTGTGTTTGCGAGAAGGTTCTCTGAACCGCCGTAGATCGTCTTCTGGGCTACGATGTGCTCGCCCTTAACTGCGAGACCCAGGATGGTGTAAGTGATCGCTGATGCACCGGAAGCTACTGCAAGACCTGCAACGCCGCCTTCAAGTGCTGCGATCCTGTCTTCGAAAACGCCCTGTGTGGAGTTTGTGATTCTTCCATATACGTTACCTGCATCTGAGAGGTTGAATCTTGCCTCTGCGTGTGCTGAGTTATGGAATACGTATGAAGTTGTCTGGTAAATCGGTACTGCGCGTGCGTCTGATGCAGGATCGGCCTGCTCCTGGCCTACGTGGAGCTGAAGAGTTTCAAATTTATAGTTGGACATAATTGTGTTTTTCCTTTCTTAATTCAAATAGTTATAGTTGTGCTGTCGGAACAGCGGCTGTTTGAACAAGAACAACACATTCGTCCACAACGGAAGTTATTACGGACTAATGTCTGAAAATAGAACTTGCGGTCGTACATAACTCCCGTCCTCCTCTCTTCAATGAATTTTTGCATATGATAATCGGTTAAACCCACCTTGTCAATAGGATTATTAAAATTTTTTTTGGCTGCCTGCTTTTCAGACTGTCGACAGAAGGATTTTTTTCGCGATCGGCAACACATCAGATAAAGACTGTTGCTTAATCGACGGAAGGCCTGTTCATTGCTCATTGTTAGCACTTTTGGCAGATGTTTAAATGAAGCCATCAAACAAAAAGCCGGAAGGCAAACAAGAAAGGACAAATAAAATGAAAAAGTATTTATACGTAATACTCGGTACCACAGCAGTACTCGCAACGGCAATAGCAGTCGCAGCCTGCGCAACAAAGAAGAACACGGCAAAGGCAGCAGCACAGCCCCAGTTCAGAGAGACAATCGCCAAAGAGACCATAGCTCCTGACGACGGCCAGAATCCCGTAATGAACTTTATCGGCAATTACTACGGCGGAAGAGCCTGCGTCAGCGTTGAGGCAAAAGGTTCTGATGAAGCAGAGATCACCGTAGTATGGGGCGACAGCTACAACACAAAGGCAGTCTGGACAATGAGCGGCACCTTCAATGAAGCTACAACAAGCGTATTCTACGATAACGCAATCAAGAAGATGATCACACTTAACGAGAAGGGCGAAGTCATTTTCGAAGAGTACCTTTACACAAGCGGCAGAGGCGAATTCGTATTCAGCTATGACGGAGTTACATGGAATGATCTGGAAGAGCACATGGCAGACACAATGGTCTTCAGATTCGGCGATTCAGTTGAGGACGTATGCACAACGATCTTCCCCGGAGACGTAGTCGAGACAATCCCTTCTGAGCCCACAGCAACCCCCACACCTAAGCCTACAAATAAACCTACAGCAACTCCTACTCCTAAGCCCACCGAAAAGCCTTCTGAGACTGAAGCAAAGCCCACTGAAACAGCAGCCGCTCCTACTGAGCCCGCAGCTACACAGCCTTCAGTTGAAGTTACGGAACCCGCTCCCAAGACAGCAGCAGACATCAACGGCGAATACAAGAGCGGCAGAGTAACTGTTGAAGTAGATTCCGAAGATCCCGAAAACGTACAGATCTGGGTAATCTGGACAGCATCTCACAACTCAAAGGCAGTCTGGTCAATGTGCGGCAAGTACGATCCCGCCACAGAGACTATCAGCTATGAAAACGGAACAAAGAAGGTATTCACATACACAGAAGAAGGCGAACCTGAGACTGAGACAGTCGAATATACAAATGACAAGGGTGTCTTCGTATTCAGCTACAACGGTGTAACCTGGGAAGAATACAACGAGAATATCGCAGAAGGCATGGTCTTCATTAAAGAAGTATAAGGATTAAATAAAATAACAGAAGATATTCTTTCGTTATTAATTAATCAATAGAAAAGCTCCCGGAAGTCCTTTCCCGGGAGCTTTTTGTTTCTGATTAATTATCCGTCAAATCCTATGGGGTAATTTCCGGTGTCTCAGGTGTTCCTGTGTTTTCCGGTGATTCTGGAGTTCCGGTATTTTCAGGTGGCGGTGTGATCTCCGGAGTCGGCTCAGGCGTCGTCGTATCCGGTGTAGGTTCCGGTGTCGTCGTGTCCGGAGTAGGTTCCGGTGTATTGATCGGCTCTAAGTATTCACCTGTGCTCGTATCAATGGAAGCATATGTTCCGTCTGGTTTCAGAGTACCTACCGCGATACGCGCTCCGTATGAATTATAGTATGTGGAATTGTAATATACGCGGTCGATCTCGTTGCCGTCAGCATCGGACCAGACCTTGTAAGCATAAGCTGTAATGCCGTCGTGAGAGTTGCGGAGTGTCTTTGTCTCGCCGACTGAAAGGCTCGGATCTGCGACATACTCCGTATCGCCTGCGGGAGTTCTGCTGACGATCTCTGCACGTGTCTCGATGGACTTGCCTTCAGGGAGCTTCCTGCCGTAGATCTCTGCATTGCATGTGTAATCTGAAGGATCCCACCAGGCTAAGATAACGATCTGGTAATCAGTGTCATTCTTGAACTTGAGATCCAATGCAGGCCAGTCAACTGTAGCATCAAGTCCGGGTGAGATATAGTCGGACGGCCAAGCGTGGCTGTGACGCTCCACGATCTCGAGGTCTGTCTTGAGAGCTGCGTTGTAAAGGGTCGTGCTGACCTGGCAGATACCGCCGCCGAGGCCCTGCTCGTACTGACCGCCGGCAATGACCGTTGCAGTAAGGAAGCCGTTTTCGTATGTTCTCTGACCAACTACTTCGTTGAAAGAGAAAACTTCGCCGGGCTCAAGGATCGTGCCGTTGATGTTGTCGCATGCCTGGCTGATGTTGTTGTTTCTGTTGGAGTTACCATCTGTAACTGTCCACTCGGAACCTACCAGACCGAAGTTCTCGTTGATCATTGCCTCTGTGATCTCAGGCTCTTTTACAACTGTGGGAACTTTTACCGTGCCTGTGTATGTGCCTTTACTGAAGAGATCTTCGACTGCCTTTGCTGCGCCGTCGATGTTGATCTCATAACCTGTCTTTTCCTTGTCGATGACGAATTCCCTGGTCTCAGTATCGAAGTCAACGATGGAAGCGTTCTTTACCGTTGCGTACTCTTCAACAAAAGGAGTGAGAGCAGCGGAAACTGCTTCTTTTACGCCGTTTACCTTGACTGTATAAGTTGACTCGTAAGTTTCCTTCTCGGTCTTGAGCTTCTGGACGCTGTTATAGCACTCTGCAAGATTCGTAAGGTCTTCTCCGCTGACGGGTCTGTATTTTGCAAAAGCCTCGTCAATGATCTCGGCAGTGTTGTATTCAATGGTTACGTCCTTGAAATCAGGAGTAAGGATCTTTCCTTCGAGGTCGAGCTTTATTGCGACAGTAACAGGATTTGCAGGCAGTTTCTTCATGACTGCTTCGTAAGCTTCCTGCTTTGTCATACCGCCGACGTCAACTCCGTCGATTACTGTTCCGGGATAGAACTTATCTGTTGCAAGCTCTGCATATGCGGCATTTGCGTTCATGGTCTGAACCGTGCCGTCTGCCATGACTACTTCGATCTGGGCTTCAAAAACTTTCTCGATGGGATTTTCACCGGGATTCTTGAAGTAAAGAACTCCGAAGATAACGCCTGCAACGACAAGAATGCCTAAAACAGCAAAAACTACGGGCAATGCAGACTTTTTCTTCTTGGGGCCCTCTTTAGCCGAGGTGTGCCTGACCGGAATATCTGCCGGCTTTGTCTCTTTCTTTACCGGCTTTTCCTTGGAAAAGTCAATAAAAGAACTGTCTTCTTCGATCTTTCTGCGCTCAACCTTTGCCAGAGCGTTTGAGTTTCCGGCTCTTGCGGCAGGTCTTATGTTTTCATGTGCCTGATCGGCTGTCTTTTTCATTTAGTAGCTACCCCTATTTATTAAAGAAAATTGCTAGTTTTATCTTCACTCAATAATAAACATGCTTTTCTCAAATCTCAACTGTATAAATTATAGATATTATTCCTGATTTGCTATTGCCGATATGTCATCATATTCGGGTTTTGCCTTAATTACGCCGTATCCTTCGGTTACTTTGACACGGACTTCCCCATATTTTGTCAGGACTTTTTCTTCGCGCCTTGCGAGCTTGAACCTGTCCATCTCGTTATATCTGATACCTATCGTCGTGGTGTTCTCGAAAACAAGTCTTGCGAACTTTTCCTTGTCTTCGGGCTTTATGAGCATCGTGAAAAGTATTCCCGGGCGGTTTTTCTTCATGCCGATGGGCGTCGTGAAAACGTCAAGGGCGCCTTCCTGCATGAGAATGCCTGTCGCATAGCCGATCTCTTCACCGGTCATGTCATCGACATTGAACTTGAACTCGATTACCTTATCGCCTTCGTCTTCCGAGCTTCCGATAAAGGTCCTGAGCATGTTGGCCTTTGCAAAATCCTTCTTTCCCATGCCGTAGCCGGTCTTCTCTATCGCCATGACCGGTCTCTGACCGAAGCTGTCAGCAAAATGCTTGAGGAGCGCCGCGCCCGTGGGTGTGAGGAGCTCTCCTTCAACGTTGCCGCTATATGTGGGAATGCCTTCGATTATGCTTGCAGTGGCAGGTGCGGGTACCGGAAGGATGCCGTGTGCGCATCTGACCTGGCCGTAGCCTGTCGCAAGAGGTGATACGACGATCCTGTCAGCGCCGATCTGCTCTAACAGAACGCAGACACCTACGATATCTGCAACCGCATCCATCGTTCCGACTTCGTGGAAATGGATCTCTGAGATCTCTTTGCCGTGAGCCTTGCTCTCAGCTTCGGCGATCAGGCCGTAAACAGCGAGGGCATCCTGCTTAACCTTGTCAGAAACGTTAAGGCCGCCGATGATGTTCTCGATATCACTCATGTGGGTGTGATGATGGTGATGGTGTTCGCCCTCGTGATCATGATGATGATCGTGAGTATGTTCTTCATGAGTATGCTCGTGATGGTGGTCATGAGAATGTTCATGGGAGTGCTCATGTGAATGTTCGTGCTCCTCATGATCATGATGGTGCTCATGCATGTGCTCATCTTCTTCAACGCCAAGTGCGACAACACGTGCGTGGGTGCCTTTGATGCCGCATTTGACGGACTTCTCGAAGTTATATGTGACATCGGGGATTCCCAATGAATTAAGCTTTTCTTCACATGCCTTGACGTCGCCCGTAAGTTCAGCCAGAGATGCCAGGAGCATGTCGCCTGCTGCGCCCATATTGCATTCGATATAAAGAGTCTTCATCAGGTTAACCTCCGATGTGATTGATCATGCTGGCAGAATAGCCGGCACCGAATCCGTTGTCGATATTAACTACAGTGACGCCGCTTGCGCATGAGTTCATCATGGCCAGCAAGGCAGTGAGCCCATCAAAAGATGCGCCGTATCCTACGCTCGTGGGAACCGCGATGACGGGGCAGTCGACAAGACCTCCGATTACACTTGCAAGTGCGCCTTCCATGCCGGCAATGGCTATAACGACACTTGCTTCCATCAGTTCTTCTGTATGAGACAGAAGTCTGTGGATACCTGCAACGCCGACATCGTAAAGCCTTGTAACCTTATTGCCCAGAAGTTCTGCAGTAACGGCAGCTTCCTCAGCTACGGGAAGATCGGATGTTCCGCCTGTGGCAACCACTATGGTCCCTTTGGCAGAAGGCTCCGGTATTATGCCTGCAGCGCCGATCCGGGCAACATCGTAATACTTGATGGAAGTCTTAAGCTCAGCAGCCTTCTCAGGGGAAAGTCTTGTGATAAGCACTGTCTTGACTCCGCCTTCAAGAAGACTTTCCGTGATCTTATCTATCTGCTCAGGCGTCTTGCCTTCGCCGAAGATGACCTCCGGAATGCCCTGCCTTATGCCTCTGTGAAGGTCGGGCTTGGCAAAACCGAGATCGACAAAAGGCTTCATCTTTAAAGCAGTCTCAGCCTCTTCGGGAGTCATCTCGCCGCTTGCAACCTTATCTAAGATCTCTCTTGCATCACTCATTTGACGAACCCTCTTTGATGTTCAACACTTCGTTCATGCTGCCTGTACGGTAACCGTCAATGTCGATAGTTACGTACTTGAAGCCCAAACGCTTAAGTTCATCGGATATTTCTTTTCTTGTGCGTCCGTATGTAAGAAGCTCAATGTCATCCGGAGCAGCTTCGATCCTCGCGATATCGCCGTGAACTCTTACACGGATACCGCGAAATCCCATGTCTCTGATGAACTTCTCGGCATTGGCAACGCGGATCAGGCCTTCGGTGGTGATCTTCTCGCCATATACAAAACGGGATGCAAGGCATGCGGCGGCAGGCTTATCCCAGGTGGGAAGATCCGCTTCCTTTGAAAGCGCGCGGATGTCGTTTTTGGTAAGGCCGGATTCTTTGAGGGGGCTTACTATCCCGAGTTCTTTCATGGCACGCATGCCGGGTCTGTAATCGCCCGTATCGTCTACATTGCTGCCGTCGGCAACTTCGGTGATCCCGTATTCCGCAGCGGCTTTCTTAATTGCGTCGAAATCCATTTTCTTGCAGTAATAACATCTGTCGGGCGGGTTGTTTTCGAACTGTTCGGAATCGAAAACGTCACACTCGATCACTACCTGCTTAACGCCGATATTTTTACAGAACTCGACAGTCCATTCGAAATCTTCGTTGATGAGGACCTGGGATCTTATCGTGACGGCGATGGCGTTGTCGCCAAGAACTTCGTGGGCCTTATATACAAGATATGTCGAATCGACACCGCCTGAAAAAGCGACCGCCAGTTTCCCGGCGGCCTTAATGCGCTCCGTGAGCGCTTGTTCTTTTATTCTGATATCTGCTTCGTTATCCATCATTTAGCTGCCAGCATTGCCTTGACCTTGCCCTCAGGATCCTTAACGATGAGGATAACGAGCCAGATGACCATGCCGAGTGCGACTACGCAAAGTCCGAGATATGCATCGTTGAGCATGTCTGCGGGAGCCTGCTCGAAGAACTCTGCACCAAGTTCAATGTATTCAACTACGGCGTCAACGAGCCACATAAGGCTTGCGCCCCAGTACATAAGGGCAAGTGTGCCGAGTTTTCTGTCTGATTTTGTGTTGTACCAGAAGATAGTGGCAATGGCTGCCGCAAATACCGTAATAAGAAGTGTCATGGGAATATCTCCTTATGCTTTTGCCTGACTCTTGTCCACAGCCGGAACTTTCTTTTTGGAAATGGCCTGTGATACAAGCACCATGACTACCCAGGCAAGTGTTACAAGGACTGCCATGGCAACTCCGCTCGTGAACATCTCACGGAGCATCTCAGCTGCGTCAACCGGATTAGCTGCTGCAGTAAGGAAAGGAAACCACGGTGTTACTTCGCCGTGCCATACATGCTCAAAAGCAAGGAGTGCGGAACCGCCCCAAAGCATACTGTTGAGCCAGCCCATCTTCTTGATGAAAATGTTGTCGGAACCTTTCTTGTCAGCTGCGTGCTTGATTACTGTTGTTACGATTGCTTCTGTTGTAGGAACCAAAAAACATGCCATAGGGAGATCTCCTTTGTAAAAAGTTTCTCAATAATGTGATTTTAGCATAGCAAAATAATCGGTATATATCAGTTAGTGGCAGAATATTAGTCTTTTTTTGACTTATTATTGCGGAATTCTTCGATGTGGCGGCAGATCGCATCGAACGTCTCATCACTTAAATCATGCTCGATCTTGCAGGCATCGTCTTCAGCTACATCCGGACCGACACCTAAAGCTACGAAGAAATCAGTAAGCTTCTTATGGCGGGTATAGATCTTGGAGGCAATCTCCATGCCCTTTTCCGTCACCGTGATGAAACTGGACTTGTCCATCTCGATGTAGCCTTCCTCACGCAGACGTTTCATGGCATTGCTGACGCTCGGCTTCGTGACACCCAGAAATCCCGCAATGTCAACGGAACGGACATATCCGTTCTTTTCCTTGAGGATTATCATCGACTCCAGATAGTCTTCAGCGGACTTGCCGATATCACTGTTGGTCTTCATAAACAAATGCCTCTTAAAACTTATAGTGTTTGCATTAACAAATTATTTCAATACTACAAACTTTATTGGTGCATGTCAAAACAAAACTAACCAAAAACTGATATACGGGATTCGCTTTCGGAGAGTATTATTTAGATATCAATTACTGAGGTGTACATGTGAATCTGATCGAAAACATGACAATGGACGAAGAGCGCGCCCTATACGGCAGCTCAGACATTACGGTAAGGACATGCCGCTTTGACGGTCCCGCTGACGGCGAGAGCGCGCTTAAAGAATGCAGTAATGTTACCGTCGAGGATTCTTATTTCAATCTGAGATACCCCTTCTGGCATGTTCACGGCCTCAATATCACTTCATGCGAGATGACCGGCAAATGCCGCGCCGCACTGTGGTATTCGGACGACATAAAGATCAGTGATACAAAGCTCCACGGCATAAAGGCGCTTCGTGAATGCGCTGACGCGGAGATCGTTGATTCATCCATAATATCACCTGAGTTCGGATGGTCCGTAAAAGGCCTTAAGATGACTAATACTTCAGCCGAGTCTGAATATTTTCTCATGAGATCTTCGGATATTGTTTTCGAGAACGTGTCGCTCAAAGGGAAATATTCTTTCCAGTACGTCGAAAACGTTGAGATCAACAACTGCAGATTCGACACCAAGGATGCCTTCTGGCACGCAAAGAACGTGACCATTAAAAACAGCGTTATCAACGGCGAATATCTTGCCTGGTACTCAGAGAACCTGACATTCATAGACTGCACCATTAAGGGCACACAGCCGCTTTGCTACTGCAATGGCTTAAAGCTCATTAACTGCCGCATGGAAGACTGCGATCTCGCGTTCGAGAGATCTGATGTCGAAGCAACGATATCAACTCCCGTGATCAGCATAAAGAATCCGCTGTCAGGCAGCATAAAAGTGCCTTCAGTCGGAGAGATAATCAGGGACATTCCCGGTGCGGACGGAAAAATAATTACCGGCTGATCAGTCGTCCTTTTTCATGACAACATTAACGTAGTTGTAAGGGATCTCGATCCCTTCTCTTGCGAAGGCGTCATTGACGCGCTTATTGATGTCGCTCATTACCATCTCGGTAGCGTTGGTGGGCTTATAGTAAACGGTCGTGGCAAGAACGAGACTGCTGTCTGCATATGCGATGAAATAAACAGGACCATAGTCCTTGTTCTTCCACTCGGGCTCGGAATATTCGGATTCGATAACGGCATCCCTTAACACCTTCATGGCCTTGTCCATATCAGTTCCGTAAGCAACATTGAATCTCATGTGGACCGATCTGATGCTCGTGTTGTGGCTCATGTTTGTGATAGTGCTTGAATTGATCTTGCTGTTGGGGATGATGACATCGACCGTATCGATCGTTCTCAAAACGACATGCCTCATTGTGATGTCCATTACGATTCCCTTAAGGCCGCCGTCGAGCTCGATCCTGTCGCCGATCTCAAAAGGCTTGTTGATGCTGATCGCAATTCCGCTGAAAAGGTCGCCGATAACGGGCTGTGCTGCAAGACCTATGACCGCACCGATTATCGCGGTTCCCTGGAAGAGGACCTTACCGATGTCGGTGGTTGCAGTAGAACTCATGAGGACCCATATTATCGCAATCAGGATGATGAGCGTCCTTATGATGTTCTGCGTGAAGCGGATCTGGATATTCTTTTTTTCCTTGAGTTTCTTTTTTACGAAGTGGTTATATATCGCAAGCACGATCGAAGTGACGATTGCGGCGATCGCCGTGTAGATCAGGAATTCAAGGACCTGGCCAAGGATCGTCGTCTTGTCGAAGTAATTACCTAAATCGATTCCGGGAATATCTGTTCCAAACATTGTCAGACCTCGCTGTCTTTAGCAAAATAATCGATATCCGTTGCGTAGCACCATCTGCCGCCCGTTAGATTGCCGAAGAAATACTTCATCGATGCTGACTCGCACATTGTAAGAAGCTTTCCGTTTGCGAAAATTATCTCCTCTGCCATCGGCGGAGCTTCAAAGTAAAATGCCCTCGTGCTGCTGTCCAATGCATAGACCGGAACCGTCACGGTAGCTTCAGGGAGACCGGAACCGATCCTTCCCATAAACTCCACGGGTTCTGAATATGAAATGTCGTAGCAGCTTATCGTTGACTTCGCTGTTCCGTAAGATTGGGATGTCCATATCTTTCCGTCCTTCACCGTCATGCCCTGGACGAGCCCCGGCATCGAATATATCTCGGACGGTAATGTCTCAATACCGAAGACAGAATCCTCACCGTCACCAAATGCATAACAGTAAGCCAATGCACGGTTTTCTTCACCTGTCGTTGTAGTGACCCAGTGCGATTCATCGGTCATGTAATTCGGATCCCTGTAGAACTCTCCGACGATCATGCGGTCATCAGAAAAGCAGATCCATGCAACATTTATCTTGTCGTCTAAAAACTGTGTCGGAAAACTTCCGAGCTTTTTTACAACATCCCCGCTGTTTGCGGAAAGGACATCACTTAGGCTGTAAACATTTATGAGTGCATCTTCATCGCCTGCAACGAAAAGATATTCACCGTGTGCGGCAAGACCGCCCGCATGAGGCTTGATCGCATTGCCTTCTTCATCTCCCATGATGATATAGCCGTTATCTTTTCCGCTACTGCCGTCAACTCTGTAAACACGTGAAGGCGAGCCGTCCTTCTGATAACCGCACACAAGATAAGTGTTGGTATCTTCAATATAATCGAGACCCTGAGGCACCATATTATCCATAAGGCCCGGTATGACAAAAGCCTTTTCGGAAGCTTTATAGTATGCATTTACGGGCGCCCTGAAATATATCCGTGCACCAACCAGGACCAGTGCAACAAGAATGAGAAGGGTCAGCAGTATTCCTCTGATAACCTTCTTTCCCCTGGATCTCTTTTTATTTCCTTTTGCCATATATCCGGTAAGTCTCCCTGATGTTTACTAAAGCTTATTGTATCACGAGTAGAGAAGATGCCTCAAAAAACCGGCGTTGTATAATTGTTTGCCCCCAAAAAGGCCAACAATTGCATAAATCAGCGTTTTTGTGCAATTGTCGCCGTAAAAATCGGCCAACAATTGCACACGCATTCTTTTTATAGTAAAGGTATCAGTACCAGTCCTTGTGTCTCTTGATGTAGATGACCTTCATGATCTGTGCGAAAACCATGTAAACGAGCATGAGGACCGCAAGCCAGAGCATGTAGCTTAAAGGCATCGTGGGCAGATCGAACAGTGTTGATACACCTGTAAAGCCGATGATCAGCGTAACTGCAATTACCGCAAGTGTTGAGAGCGTCAGCTGCACTGATGCCCTGTCGTTGATGAACGGGAGCTTCGGCGTTCTGATCGTGTGGATTACCATCGTCTGTGAGATGACGCCGAACATGAACCAGCCGCACTGGAAGTATCCGGCCATATCAGGATTGTTGTATCCGAATACGAACCACAGAACAAGGAAGCACAGAACGTCTAACACGGTGCTCAAAAGTCCGAACGATACCATGAAGCCTTTGATGCCGCCAAGGTCCCACTTCTTCGGCTTCTCGATGTACTTAGATTCGACATGGTCGAAAGGCATACCGAGCTGTGCGAAGTCGTTTAAGAGATTCTGCACGAGGATATGTACCGGAAGCATCGGAAGGAACGGCAGGAAGATGCTCGCGATGAGTACCGAGAACATGTTTCCGAAGTTGCCGCTGACAGACATCTTTAAGTACTTGGACATATTCGCAAATGTGCTTCGTCCTTCGACAACGCCTTCGTCAAGGACCATGAGATCCTTTTCGAGCAGGATGATGTCGGCAACTTCTTTCGCGATATCAACGGCGTTGTCAACCGAGATGCCGATGTCTGCCTGCTTTAAGGGCAAGCTGTCGTTGATGCCGTCACCCATGTAACCTACGATGTGGCCGTTAGCCTGGAACATCTTAACGACACGCTGCTTCTGATAAGGAGAAAGCTTTGAGAAGATGTCGCACTTCTTGCATGCTTCCTTGAGCTCTTCATCACTCATTGCATCGACCTTTGCACCTGTCAGTGTCATCTCGGTGGAAAATCCGAGTCTTCCGCAGATGTTGATCGCAACGCCTTCGGAGTCACCCGTAAGAACGACCGTGCGGACACCGTTATTTCTCAGAGCATCGATGGCCTTGCCTGCTGATTCCTTCGGCGGATCGAGGAAGCCTACAAATCCGATGAGCACCATGTCGCTCTCGTCTTCAACGCCGAAAACATCAACGCCGTGAACGTTGTTCTTCTGCGCTACGGCAATAACACGGATACCTTCGAGGTTATTCTCTTCAGCGATCTTTTTCGCATTTGCGATAAGCTCATCAGAGATCTCCTTAACTTCACCGTCGATCTCGATGAATGAGCAGATGGAAAGGATCTCTTCAACTGCACCCTTTGTAATGAGCTGGCGCTTGCCGTTCTTGTCCTTAAGCACGACGCTCATGCGGCGGCGCGAAAAGTCGAACGGGATCTCGTCTTCTCTTACGTATGCTTCCTTAAGGAATGACAATTCTTCCTTCTCGCCACGGCTGATGATGGCTACGTCCATGAGGTTCTTAAGGCCTGTCTGGAAGTAGCTGTTAAGGAAAGCGTGTCTTAAGATACGCTTGTCCTCACGGCCCAACACGTCCATGTATTTCTCGAGGATGATCTCATCCTGTGTAAGAGTACCAGTCTTATCGGTGCAGAAAACATCCATCTCGCCGAATGTCTGGATTGCACCAAGACGCTTAACTATCGTCTTCTTGCGGGACATGTTGATAGCGCCTCTTGCAAGTGAAGAGTTCATGATGACCGGAAGCATTTCAGGCATGATTCCGACTGCGATCGTAATTCCGAACATGAGGGACTCGAGCCAGCCGCCCCTGCCCTTCGTGATGAAGTTAGCGATAAAGATAACCGGCACTGTTACGAGCATGAAACGGATAAGGAGCTTTGACACCGAATCAAGGTTCTTCTCGAAAGCGCTCTTCTCCTCATATGTGTTGAGGCTCTTGGCCATGCTTCCGAAATATGTATCACCGCCCGTTGTAAGAATAACCGCTTTGGCGCTTCCGGATACTATGTTCGATCCCATGAATCCGATGTTGGCGAGGTCCGTAACACCGACATTCGTATCAGATGTCGTGAACTTCTCGACAGGATTGGATTCGCCCGTGAGCTGGGACTGGTCAATGAACAGGTCCTTTGTCTCAATGAATCTTACGTCGCCGGGGATCATGTCGCCTGATGCGAGCTTAACGATATCGCCGGGAACCAGTTCTTCGATATTTACTTCGATCTCAACGCCGTTGCGGATTACATCGAGCTTGGTGGAGATCATACCCTGAAGCTTTTTAGCAGCGTTGTTGGACTTCTCTTCCTGAATGAAGGAAATTGCTGCGGAAATAATGATTACCGCAACGAGCATAAGGAACGTAGCATATGACGGTTCGTCAGCAAGGATGACATCCGTTACGAATGTAATGACCGCAACTACAAGAAGCACAATGTTGAACGGATTGATTATTGCGTCCTTGATACGTACGGCAAGGTTCTTTTCCTTCCCGAAATCAATGATATTCCTGCCGTATTCTTCAAGACGGTCGGATGCCTGTACGGGATCAAGACCTTCTTCATCCGTCTTATATTTCTCGAAAAGAACTTTCTGCTCCAAACTGCTCAGTTCAAGCAAAGTCTTTTCGACTTCGTTGCGGCGTTCGGGGTTTTCCTTCTTTTTCATATCAATCTCCTGTGTTTATGCGTTGTAGGGTAGATTATATAAAATATTTTTGTCATCAACAAGGAAAAGCCGTCGTCTCAAAATGCCGCAGTTTTTTCGGAGTCTTTGACCTCATATCGCAGAAAAATCACAGTAACCGTCATAGTGCACTGTGACTTCTAGTCGTTCTCTGATAGCACAGCGATGTACATTTTTTGTCAAATAATGCCGTAAAATTGCATAAAAAGCTGTTTTTGTGCAATTTTCGAGTCGGAAATCGCGAAAAATGTACATCGACATAACCGTCATAGCATACTGTGACTTTTACTGTGATTCTCTAAATACGATAAAACCTTACTGCTGCGGCTTTTCGAAA
>SVIZ01000010.1 GCA_015069205.1 Oscillospiraceae bacterium | reverse complement strand
TTTCCTCTCTTATGTGCTTTCCTTGGCATTATGAACTGTCTGCTATTTTTATGGTTACCCTTGTAGGAAACGTTAAAGAATGTCTCATCGGCTTCAACTGTTCCGTCAAGACATACTCTGTCAGTTACTTCCTGCAGAGCATCCAGTATCTTATGCCGCCAGTAAAAGGCTGTTGTTACCGATATGGAACATTCTTCAGCAGTTTCCTTAAGTGTCTTTTTATCCGACATGCATTTCAGATACTGAGCCCAAACACTCAAGTTCTTTCTAGTACCAGAAGTAACGGAGCAGGAACTCGGTATAAATGATCTCTTGCAATCACGGCAGAGGAAACGCTGAATACCGTCTTTACGCTTACCGTTTTTAACAACATGAGAACCTTCGCAAAAGATACATGTATTACCATCGCAAATACGTGTTTCGATAAGGAAATCCTGAATGTTATCCTCGTGTACATTTACGGTATTGGAAAGAGTTGTGTAGAACACGATACGGTCAGTGAAGGATAATTTCTTATATGCAGCAAAGACTTCTTTCAACTCTGACATCGTACGGGCTCCCTTTAAAAAACAAACAAACGTTCTGTGCATATAATAGTACTAGAACGAATGTTTGTCAACTGCGGAATTTAAAAGAGCCTATGTTAATTATATAAGACAAAAAACCGCGGCCGGGTTAGCCGCGGGTAAATGCATCATTTGCTTTGTTTGGGTGTCAGACGCTCATCTGTGGATGTAAAGCCTGGTCGGTTCTGTCTCACCGTCGCCGTGGGCCATACAGTAGAATTCCCAGCCGTAACGCTCATAGAAACCGGTGTGGTCAGTTACAAGATATATCGGCGTAACCCCCTTGGATCTCATATCCTCTACTGTCATGTTCAGAAGATTGCCTGCTATACCCCGGGAGCGGTATTCCGGATCAGTGAAAACGGCGCAGACATTCGGATTCAGATCCTTTCTGTCATGGAAGTCATTATCGATCACGCCCATGCCGGCAACGATCCTGTCGCCATCCATGCAAATATACCAGCCATATTCGGTCGAACCGTCAAGATAAGCATTTATGCATTCAAGATATGCTTCCTTGGGCACTCCCCAGCTCTTGTTAAACCATTCAGCGGCCGCTTCGTTAAGCTCAGGGCGCTCTCTTAATGTAATGTATGTATATTCAGACATGGCAATAATATCCGTATATATTCAAGATTATGCCTTTACTATACACCTGTTATCAATATCGGCAACATGCGAAAACCCTGTACAACTCATAACAAATCTCAGTTCGTCGTTAACACCCTTAATAAACTTTGATACGCCTTCGACGCCGCCCTCTTCAAGTGAAGGGAGCATTGATCTTCCGACAGCCGCGGCATCCGCGCCCAATGCAAGACACTTATACACATCGGAACCGCTTGCAATACCGCAGTCTACGATTATCTTTACGTCTCTTCCTTCAAGAGCCTTTTTAATCGAAGGCAGGACCATCATGGGCGGAACAGCGTAAGGAAGTCTGCCGTGATGGTGGCTTACGATTATCGCCTTTGCGCCAAGCTCTGCACATTTTACGGCCTCTTCCTCACTAAGCACGCCCTTGATAACGAACGGCAGTTTTGTTGATTCGATATAAGACCTGATCATGTCGGAAGTCTGTACTGCCATCTGTTCGCCGATGACGACATCAAGTCCGTCATTTCCGAAGATGTGATCGATATCCATTCCGATACCGAACGCACCGCTGTCTTCGGCAAACTTCATCTGGACTCTTACCTTTTCATTGTCAGCATAGGGTTTTACGATGCGGACCGTTTTCGCGCCCGTATCAGCGATGCGTTTGAACATGTCGTTTTCCATCATGCCGACGAAGTTTAAGATGTTGAGGTTCCTGGCGGCGATGGAGTATTCCTCAAGACCGGTCAGATCGCGGCCGCCAAACTCTTTAAGATGCGAGAACGCAGGAGTCATTACAGGACTCGAAAATGTCTCGCCGAAGAACTCGATGCTTGTATCTGCGACGACGGAATCAATGAGACGCTCTTTTATCAGGAGCGAATCCATGTAGCGTGCCGTAATCTCGTTCGCGTCGGAAATCCTGTTATATGCCATTTAGCACCCCCTTGAGGTAATTCATGTATGTGATGTATTCTTCGTCAGTATTAAGGTGCTCCAGGATTATGGGCATTTCCTTGTCGAGCGAATTCATTTTTGAGACGTAATAGCGCAGAGGGTATTCGCCTTTGCCCGGAGCACACTCCTCGAGCTGGAAAGTATATTCTTCCTTAAGATGAACATCCTTGATATGGCAGCAGCGGATCTTGTCTCCAAGAAGTTCAGCACAGCGGTCGATGAAGGCTTCTGCTTCATAGTAGCGCTCAAGGGAATTGGTCATGTTGATGATGTCCATGTGGACAGCGAAACGCTCACGGTCAACTTCTTCAATGAGCCTTACATAATCTTCAGGTCCTGTGGGTATCATCCAGGGCATGGGCTCCAACGTAAAATACGTGTTGGTGATCTCTGCGCGGTCGATTATTTCCCGGACCATCTTAACTATCTCTTTCCTGGTTTCGGCGGAAAAGTTTTCTTTATAGTGTCCGTCCCATCTGGGGCCCATCGCACCTGCAACATTTACGGCACAACGGGCGCCTATCCTGTCTGCGAGTTTAAGCTGGTTTACGCAGTAATCCCTTTGCACTTTTCTGTCCTCGGGATCTTGCGACATCGCGTTTCTCCAGATGCCCACTTCAGCAATGAGAAGACTGTGTTTTTTTGCTGCATCGACATACTCATTTATCTTCTCTTCGGGATCATCCGACGAGAGCGGAAAGACAACTGCGCGGCATCCTAAAGCCGTCTGATTCTTTGCCCATTCTTCTGCTGAATTGTGCATTAACGGACTTGAAGTTCCGAGTCTCATAATAAAACCTCCCTGACAGGCCATTCATATCAATCAATCGTGTAGTCTGTAATAGTTGCGATTGCATCCTGAAGATCTTTATTGGAGTAGCAGTAGCCACTGTAGATCTCATGTGATACGCCTTCAAGATCGTAGAAAGTAAATGTGTATACAGTGCCGTCGGAAACATCTTCCTTGTAGTCGGCGAACTTGTCTTTTTCAACTGCATCGACGCAAAACTTGTAGAGCTTTGTAAAGTCTTCATCAGACATCATAGGCTCGTAGTCGTCTATCGGATTCGGAATGTGAGCGCGGCCGTCGTAAGATACGGAGATCTCATATATGCTGTCTTCAAACTCTTCGACAGTTCCTTCACCGGCGCTCATTGATGTGATAACGAGCATCGGGCCTTTGTGCTGTTTTAATTCTTCAATGTTGACCTTGCTGTTCCTACATCCTGCAATAGAAAGGGAAAGAACAAACATCATCAAAACAGTAATCAGTTTTATTGAATTCTTCATTGCGTTTTTCATTTGGTAAATCTCCTTGTTTATGATTTCTAACACTAATACAATTCGGAGCCCCAAAATGTTGCACCCGGGCTTATGCCAGATCTGCAAGAGCTCTTTTGCACTCTTCGGCAATGATGGTCTTTTCAGTCTTATCAAGTCTCTTGTTCTCAGAAGTGCGCTTCATTATTCTCTTTATTCCCGCTGCGTTTCCGTGAACATAGAAGTCGTTTATGGAATTCACGCGCTTCATTAAATTCTGTGCCAGAAGCGTGTATCTGTTGTCTTCGAGTTTCATCACTGTCGCCTTCTTCTTCTCGAAATGGCGTCTCCACTTATCGACATTGATATCACGGAAAGTGGTATCGGCAGCATATATTCCAAAATCGAAAAACCTGTCCAGCGAAGTCGAAATACTGTTCTCGGATTCTCTTAACATCCTTCTGAATTTTGATTTGACAAGAGATGTGCCCTTCATGAAGACGGCATACTTATCGAACTTGGAAGGATCGTCAAAAAACAGATATGTCCAGATGCCTTCAAGTATGAATTTCTTATCCTTATGTTCTTCGGCATACTCCTGTGCGTACTTAATGAACTCAATGAAAACTTCAGCGTGGTTTGCAAATACGGGTCGTTCATTACGCGAGATATAGTATCTTGAACCTTCTCCTGAGAAAAACGAATAAAGAAGATCACCCATCTTCTTAAGTTCGTTCAAAGTAAAGTGGTCCTTAGCACATACGAGATCATCAAGCTCTACTTTTTCGATCCCATTCCCTTCATATTCTCTTGTAAGATGCGACTTACCTGAACCGGAATAGCCGATCACAAAACAGAGGTTTACTTTACCTTCATCGAAGGCCTGCTTGTTGTAGTAAAGATCAGGTTCCGTCACAAGGAACGTCTCGTTTACAGGGAAAGGCGGATCGATCTTGAAACGGTAACTCATATTGAAAAACATGTTCGGGACATTGCATCCGAACAGCTTTACTGAATAGTAATCCGAATATCTTCTGTTCGGTCTTGAAAGCTTAAGATACCTGGCAAACGTCTCGAGCAGTTCTTCACGCGTACTGACCTCATCGCTTATAACGGCGATCTCAGGATCTTTCTGAAGCGACTCAAAAGTCAGTTCTTTATCAGGTATCAACTCTTTCATATCCTGATTTTAGTCTTCAATCCGGCGTTTATCAACAAGTAAGGTGCCTGAGGCAAAGATAACATCATCATCGGTTGCAACGATAAGGGATCCTCTAAGATCAGTCTCCTGCGCCTGATAAAGAAGAACATTTACCATGCTTTTGTCTTCAGATCTTTCCTGCAGGATGTAATTCCCAACACAATAACTGCTGTCATGAAAGCAGCTATTATCTTTTTCATTCCTTAATGCCCTCTACCGTAAGTCCTGCTACAAACCACTTTTGGAAGAACGGATATATTATGATCAATGGAATAGTAGCAACGATAATTCCCGCAGCCGTGATGGTAGGATAAGATGGAAAACAACCATTATTGCTGTGGGAATAGGGGAAATCATCTAACCTCTTCATCAGTTCAAACATTATTGTCGTGTACTGTTCGTTCATACGGTTATATATCATCGCATCAAGCCAGGCATTCCACTGATATGCAGCCATAAAAAGAGCTGTCGCAGCATAAACAGGTTTGCATAATGGCATGACAATGCTCGTAAATATCTTCATATAACCCGCGCCTTCAATCTGAGCTGATTCCTCAAGTGAATCAGGAATGCTTTTCATGTAAGTTCTTATGACCATTACGTTTAATACACTCACCATGCAAGGGATGATATAAACCCAGAATGTATGATTCAAATAGATCTTTTTATAAAGCACCATGGTCGGAACCAGGCCGGCCTGAGCATACATCGTAATGGTCCAGAAAACAGCAAGGCCCTTTTTGAATATGAACTTCTTACGGCTGAGAATAAACGCAAGCAAAGAACTGCACATCGTGCCTGCAATAGTTCCTATCACCACTCTTAAAACAGAAATAAACAAGCCCCGGCGGTATGCATCATTAACAAAAAAAATACCATAATTATTCAATGTCCACTTGTTAGGTAACAGGATAATATCCGTATACAGCTTGTCAGATTTATCACTAAATGAATATGAGATTATTCTTATCAGCGGATACACGGTTACCACAACAAACAGCAGGAAGAAAGCATAAAGGATCGCGTAAAAGATAATGTCTTTTGCAGACATCTTTTTTCTTCGCCGTATTTTTCTCAGAGATACACTTTCAGAAATCGCCATGATCTTATCCCCACAAGATTTGAACGGTTATTCTTAAAGCCTACTTGTCAACCTGCTTGCTTTTAGGATAACACGCAGGATAGAATCAACAAGCAGACAAAGTCTGACAATATCCCTGATAAACTGCAAACGTTAGACCTCCATAATCAGATATCAGGTGTTCTGCAACAAATCAGCTTACCAAAATGTATTTAAATCAAAGGACAAAATACGGGAGGGAAAAGTATGGAACAGCAGAAAAAGAAGAAAAAGGTTGGAGTGATATTCGCCATATGTTCAGCAGCTTTAGTTTTGGTATTGGGTGCAGCTGTTTATCTTCCCCTTGTCTTTGCAAACGGAAACGCAAATCCACCCCATTTGTTTGAAAAAAAATATGTATCCGAATATGACTTGGATTACGGCGAGACCGCATACAAAGTCTATAAAAACTGGAATGTCAGTAAATATGATGGCCGCAGCGGTACGCAAAATCTCTACGTATGGTACTCCGGTAAAAAGAGCACTGCCCGCGAGCATCTCAGTTTCAGGGTTTTCAATTCATCTTCACAGGCTAAAAAACTTTCAAGAATATATACGAGAGTTATCAGAACTACAGGGGCGTCGAGGAAGAAGGCGAGAACTGGTTCGCCGGATGGGAACCCGACGTTTTTGATGCATCGATCTACACTATGGTATATATCGAAGACAATGTACTCATCATGGCAGAACTTGAAATAATCAGCGAATGGCCTGAACCTATATCGGATGAAGATAACCCCGTTATCACTCCCGAACCCGCCGGGACAAGTTTTGACAGAAGCACCCTCAAAGACTATGTCGTTAATCACTCTGATGACTTAAAAGACTTCGTATTAAATACAGTTTTGGCTTCTTAAATTTACAGACTTAAAACGAATGCACTTAAGGCTGTATTATCCGACCTTTCCGCCGCATTCCGTGCAGAACTTTTTGCCTGTTACATCAGCGCCGCAATATGAACATCTGGATCCACCGGAAGCATGTTCAGCCGCTTGTCCAGGTGTGACTGAAGGATTGACGCACATTCCGCCCATCAAGTTAATGCCTGAAAAAGCACCCATCGTGAAATTGTTTGCGGTCTGCGCATTAGTATTGACTGCTTCTTCTGTTTTTTCATATTCGCTTTTCGATGCAATCTCGTTTAGAAGTCCCAGTGTCTTATCCGGATTCGTAAATATCCTGTCTTTCTTTTTACCGAATTTGATATAGCCTTCACAGCAGCCGTTCTCAACATACGCTTCAGCAGGCTCACTGCAAAGCTCCCTGACCTTCTCTTTTACCCATGGGATAAGATCTTCAGGAACTTTGCTTATGACGTTTTTGTCATCCTTTCTAATCTGAATGGATGATCCGTTTCTATTCACCTTAAGGCAGCTTATCTTCTTATCCGGATTGAATGACCCGATAACGGAAGCCGGAGTGTTATCAGGCTTAAAGTAAATGCCGTGATAGATCTCGCACAGTTCAAAATCCCCCTCCGGAAGAGCCGGATTAGGATAGCAGTAGTTCATTAATTCGCGCTCATTTAAAGGCTCACCTGACTTAGCCTTGAGGTCATCTAACATCTGAAGCAGGAGTTCATCGTCCATATCGTAATAGAACTGGTTTCTGTCCCGCGACATCTCAACAACGGCTGCGGTTTCTTTTCCGTTAAGAGACGGCACCGAAGGAAAGAATCCCGGGTGCTCACCGGTACACTTACTCTTAACGTCTTCAATAAACTTATCACCGTTTTCTTTTGAGACAGCATAGTTCATGTTGTCCTTTGTGAGCAGATAGTATACCCCATCACATATAGCGGTAAATCTATAATCGTTATTGTAAGACGGGCCGCCGCACAAGTTATTCTGCGCGTAGTGATCTTTAAGATTTCTGTATGCGATATAAAGGTACATAAGTGAATCCTTTTTTCTTAACTTTAACCCTAATAAATTTATTATAGCATTTACACATCTTTTCCATTCTTAGCATGGTGTGTTTATCCTCCGGTGTCATAGTTTTCGATGCCGGCTATTCATAACAGTTCAGAATTTAACAGCTTCATACCCTGCCAAAATCAGGCAAAAGTACGGGTGCAGCCATACCGGTAGCCGTATTATCCGTCCGAAAAAGCATAATAATACGGCAGTTAATACGGCTATAGCCGTATCGGTTGCCGTATTTTCCGGGTGCCTGACAAAACGGCCGCCAGCATAAAGCGTGAGGCTTTGAGGTCACCCTTTGAAGTTGATCATTCGCTTGCTCTTAAGCTTCCTTTACGAATGTTATCACGGATGATCTGATCGGTTACTTCGAACAAGAACTCCGAGCCGTCTTTGGTCTTGGACTGTCTGCCGTAAACTGTGGCAGCATCGACGCCGTGTTCTTTCCAATCGCCACCACCATTGCTGTTGTTAAGTATCAGCGGCTGGAAATTATCCATGCTGTGAGCGAACTTCGCTTCCGGGGTCTCGTTTGCTTCAAACTCGTCAAAAAGAGCTGTGAACTCTTTCTGCTGGTCTTCAGGAAGCAGCGCGAAAATCCGTTCTTTGGCAGCGTCTTCCCGTGCCTTCTGCGTTGCCAGAGCTTCGGCATCATAAGCGTAAGTATCACCGGCATCTATCTCGACTACATCATGTATCAGGCACATGATCATTACTCTTGCGATATCGACCGGCTCATTGGCATATTCTTTCAGAAGGTATGCCATTACCGCCATGTGCCATGCGTGCTCGGCATCGTTCTCGTTCCTTCCGTGACCTGAAAGATGAGTCTGCCTGAATACATTTTTCTCTTTGTCCAATTCCAGGGCAAATGCCAGCTGTTTTGTGATCCTGTCTTCCATCTGCATATCCTTTGTTATTCAAGAACTGTTTTGCTCCATGCATGATCTTACCCGGAAATGCACTTGCCGGATCGCATTTTGCGGGAGGATGCATGGAAAAATTATCTATCAACGATTATACATTCTGACTGCTTTTTTTCCATTTTTTTCCAACTGATAAATGCATATATATCATTTGCGAGAAAAGCCGAAAAACAAACGAGCACAGATATATACTTCAGGTTATTCATACTTGCGAGTGTCCAGAGCACGATCAGCACGATGTCATTCAATGCGTATGCGAGTGAAAAATATGGGCTTCTCCGGAACGTCAGGTATACCGCCCAAAAGCTCGTAGTTACCGACAATGTGCTTGGGATCAGATTCGCAGTATTAAAGAACTTAAGTATGAAATAGAATACAACCGTGACGGCTGCGGACAGTGGGATGATAAGCAGCACTTCTTTTACGGACAAGTGATTGACAGACACCTCCGATCTTTTGCCTTTGTAAGGGTGTCTTAACCACGTGACAAGTGCAAATACGGTCATCGGCATAGTCATTCCGAGGTAGGTCGCCATCTCTCCGTAATACGCAACTCTATATGAGATAAAACCGTAGATACAACTGAATATCACCATTAGAAATTGCCCGAGCGGATTGCCTTTTGCGTTAAGGAGGATTGAAGTCACGCCGATCAGGGAAGCTGTTAGTGTTATGTAATTGTTCCTGTCAAAAACCAGAAATGAACCAGTCAAGAGAAATACCGAGATCAGCCATATCGCTATCTCAAGACCTGAAAAATATGAAGTGATCTTCCTGCTCATAAACTCTCCCAAAACAAAAGCATCCGCATTCGCATCTTCTAAGACCTAACGATGCGAAAGCGAATGCCGATGCATTCACTACCCGGTGGCAGTATTCATTTTGAAATAATTATACTATAAAAAGCCGGATCGGAAACCGGACATATAACAAAGAGTATAGCAAAGCCCTCTGATAAAACCGTCACTTGTCACAAGGATTTCGTTGTCCTGCGCGAATGAAAAAGGCGGCAAACGGACAATGCCGTCGCCGCCTCTGTTGATCCCAATCTCTATTAAAACTTCATTACGCTCTTTCTAACTGTTTGCCTGACAGCAGTTCTCTTCTTCTGAGTGGCGACTGCAGCGAAAAGCATGACTGCAGAGCCAACGCATGCAACACCTGTCCAGAGCACAGGAGACATATCTTCACCCGTTTTTACAACGTTTGCTGCGGCCTTAACATTGAGAGATGTAACGGCAGTGCCGTCCTTGAACTCGATCGTTACGGTGTGGCCGCCGACCGCGAGATCTGAAAGAGTCGATCCCTTGATCGTTACGATGACGCTTCCGGGAGCTGCAGTGTAATCTGTGCCGTTTACAAGCAACTTGTCATCGATCTTTACACCTGTAAAGTAATCGGAATAAGTCTTCTCGTCATTCTCGCTGCGCTTGATCTGCATTACGAAATCTGTGCCCTGTGTACATGTTCCGTTTGCGCCGCTTACGACTGTGTAGTAAACCGCAGGAGTTGTTGCATTCTCCTTCCACTTCGCATAGACCGTGACGTCGGAATTAATCGCAGTATTGAAGTCGAACGCCGTGGTGAATGCCGCATCCTTATACCAACCATCGAAAGTGAATCCTTCCTTAGCAGGATCAGCAGGCTTTGTGGCCTTTGCACCGCTTGTTACTGTCTGTGCGGCAACAGCGCTTCCGCCGTCAGTGTTAAATGTAACGGTGTATGTTGAAGGTGTTGCTGCTTTCACACGGAAAAGAACATCGATCTGAACCTTATCTGACAAAGGTGTGTAATCCGCCGGGACAGTGAACTTCGTACTCATGCCTGTCTGAATGCCTATTAAGCCGTCTCCAAAGCTGATTTCTACGATTTCATAGCCGTCTTTCGGTGTAACATTAACTTCGATCGTATCGCCCTTCTTTGTGACAGTCGGAGCGCCTGTTACAGTTCCGCCTACTTCAGAGATACAGTTATTGTCTTTGTCCCATGTTGTAATAACAACCGTTACTGGAAACTTTGCAGGATCACGCTCGATAACCACATGATCAGAAGGTGTCGTTCCGTCTGATTCTGCGATGAACTTGCCGTCGCTGCTGATAATTCCGTCTGCAGGAGTCGTGATGTTAAGGACTTCGCCTATCTCGATTCCTTTATCAGCTGATATTGCTTCGCCGGTACCCTTTGCTTCTACCCTTGACGCACCATTGGCAATGATAACCTTGCCTTCGAGACTGTTTATCGTATACTGCGATGCGCTTGTTGCGGTAACAGTTCCTCCGGAGATTACGATATCACCGCCTCCGGCAGACACAATAGCATATGAAGTAGTAGAAGAAGTGGCAGCATTTACATAACCGCCTGAGATGGTGATATTCTGACCGATTATCGCATTTGATTTCTGCGAATTCAGATTTACTTTTCCGCCTTTGATCTCGATATCCTTGGCAGCTATAGCATCATTAAGAACATCTACATTTATATCTCCGTTTATGGTGATGTTATGTTTATATCCGTCGTCAATGATTCCGAACTGACCACCGGTAATAGTGAGTGTACCCTCAATATTGATGTCCTGTTCGAAATAAACATTGGAGCCATAAAGTCCGTAACTGCTGATAGTAGGATCATCGAAAACCAATGTCTTCGAGTCAGGATAGTACTTTGCCTTTCCGCCATCGCCAAGGATATCGTCCTTGTTCGCACTGGTTACCTGAGTATTACCTACCCAAACAGGATATGTGGTCGATCCTGTCTGGGGAACGAGCTTTACTGTTTTCGCAGCTTTTCCGTCCGATCCGATGATGTAATTTCCAGCGGTATTTAATATACCGTTTTCAGGACTTTTAATAATCAGCTTGTCACCCAATATGAGATTAAATGGAGTGAACAAACCCATGGCATCACCTGAAAAACTAACACTGGTGATATCATTTCCTATCGTAATACCATCATCGAAGACATATACGCCATAACTTTTAGCTAGATTTGAAGGGCATTTACTTGTAGCTGAAACAGTTCCGCTGTTAATATTCAGTTCACCCCTAAACACAAGTATTCCGGCTCCGTTGTAACTCATAACCGAAACAGTAGCATTGCTGATGCTCATATCACCGTCACTTGAAACAACAGCATCTCCTATTGACAAAGAAACTGTTATCTCTCCCCCGGAAATACTTATTGAATCAGCACATATGGCATTTGAAGCATCTGTTTGTCCTGTGATAGTAGCATTTAAACTTCCCCCGGAAATCTCCAAATGACCATGACATATCAAACCTTCATCACCAGCGCCAATAGTTATTTCACCCGAAGTAATGGTTACATCGTTTCCGAATATTCCAGATGCATCATTACCATATCCTGCCGCCCAGATTTTTCCACCAGTTATTGAAATATCGTTTTTTGCATAAATGGCCCACTCTGTTCCAAAAGCATTCACTTCACCACCGGAGATCGAAATGTTTCCATCAGTTTTTAAACCATATTTACCACTGGTATTGGTGATCTTACCACCGGTAACATTAATTCCATTATCTGCCAACACTGCACTGGCAGTAGAATGAACTTCTTCTATTTTGAAATCACCATCGAGTGTAAGAACACCACCGTTGGTTCCGCTCTTAACAACCTTAATTGCACCCGAAGAAGATGATGAAAAAGTCGCGCTGCCTTCCAGAGTAAGATCTATTCCTTCTGAATAAATCAAGGCATCTTCATGAGATCCGGTAAATGAAGGATCGTTCAAGGTCAATGTGCCTGTATCCGGATCATACTTTGCCTTTCCACCATCGCCGAGGATATCGTCCTTGTTCGCGCTTGTAACCTGAACACCGGCTACCCAAAGAGGATATTCAGTAACAGAAGTTGAGAATATGTATGTTACAGGCTTGTACTTTAATGTAGGATTGGATTTAACATAACTGTCAGTTATAGTTGCTGAAGCAAGCTTTGTAATAGTACCGTCACTGCCAGGTGTCCATTTAACATGAATATCAAAATCGCCAACACCGTCCAAGTTTCCATCACTATCTATTGCAGAACCGGTTATGACCTGCATAACCTCATCAGGAACAGTCGCAGAACCGCTTGTCAGATCAATTGTATAAGGAGTTGCATCTGAGAATTTGAATTCAACCGTAACATCACTGTCCGGCATTGTAAAACTCCACGTGGGTACTACAAATGTTTCCGTCTTCAAGGTAACACTTGCTTCAGGCGTTGAAGTCAAATCGTAATACTTGTCTGCCGGAAGAACCCCTGTATCAAAACGGACAAAGATCGTTTTACCTTCTTCAGCAGAAGTTAACTCATTAAAATCCGTATCGTACGCCTTACCATTCGTAACAGTAATACTGTGTGAACCTGCCGCGTTCACCTTGTCATTTCCCAGGATCTTCGGGAAAAGACCAATGGTGATTGCTGCTACAACGAGCGTAGCGATGATCTTCTGAACCGTGAACTTCATCTTCATACTAATCTCCCTCTTTTAATTTTTTTATTCCTATGATTCCCATATCATTCAGTCTGGTCATTACCCAACCTGTCGCTGTCGCTGACGACGAGGCCGGTGCTTTTCGCGCTCATGGCAAGATCGAGGCGGCTTTCGAAGCCCGTCTTCTCCATGATGTTCTGGATATGTCTTTTTACTGTGTTAACTGAGATGTGGAGCTTGTCGGCAATCTCTTCGTTGGTTTTGCTCGCCGTGAGTTCTCTGATTATCTCGATCTCGCGGTCGGTCAGGTCATCTCTTGTGATCTTGCCGAAGGGGACCTTGGGGGCGTCTTCAGGATAGACGGATTCGCCGTTCATTGTGCGGTCCATGATCTCCATGAGGCCGTGCTCATCATACTCCTTGTACCAGAAGCTCTCGATGCCGGCGTCTTTTGCCTTCTGCTCCCAGCTGGTTTCGGAAGTGGAAGTTGTGAGGATCACTTTTATCTCAGGATGGGATTGTTTTATTTTCGCAGCTGCGGAAAGGCCGTCGATGCCTTCCTGCATCATGACATCCATTATCACGAGGTCAGCCTGATTCTTATCGACGTAGTCGATCGCGGCCTGAGCGGTGCGGAGTCCTGCTGCCAGCTCGTAATTGGACGATGCACGGACGTACATCTCGAAAAAGCCGCGCGAAATATTCTGATCGTCTGCAACTACGACTCTTGTCTTGCTCATAGCGGGCGCTGCCTTTCCTTTCCGTAAACATGGATGTAAATATTACAATTTAATTACACCCCTATATATTAGTTTAGCGGGTTGGGAATGGGTATCACCCATTTGTACCATTTTTTTGATTTCTTCAGAACCTCATTATTAAATTGAACTCAGGTTCGCTCTCGATCTGAACCGAGCCGCCCAGATTCTCGACGTCTCTTCTAAGTGACAGGAGGCCGCCGCTCTCGGTGATCTCGCCCTTCGGACGCTTGCCGTTGTTAGTGATCGAGATAAGCGTTCTGCCGTTATCGGCGCTCATATTTACGGTTATGGTGTTGCCCTCCGCGTGCTTTATCGTGTTGGCCGCGCACTCGGTGATGGCCTTGGAGAGAATCTTTCTGACGTCAATGTTTTCGGGCGCGGGTCCGTTCATGACTACCTTGATGCCGATGCTGCCGGCCATTGAAACAGCCTGGACAATCGAATCTTCCTCGCCCTGATACGGCGCTTTCGCTTCACCGAGGAGGAACTGGTTCATCTGGCGGGTTGCAGCATAGACCATCTTAGGATCGGTGATGTCCTGGTGGTTAATGTAGTAACGGCCCATGAGCAGGACCTGGCCAAGCTGATTGTGGAGTGCGGCTCTGGCATCAGCTTCCTCCTGCGCGATGAACATGTCACCGGACAGGTCGGAAACCTCCTTCATCCTTCGCCTGATGTCCTGAAGGTGCCCGTGCTTTTCTTCGAGTTCTCTGATGATCTTGTATCGCTCGGTAACATTCATCGAAGTTATCTGATCGTAGTCTGCGTCGTCGATACGGAGGTCCTCTTTGGTGAACAGCCAGACTTCGTTATCCGGAAGATCAACAAGAAATGATCCGCCCTGCTCTTTGCCGTTCTTGATAACTGCATCCCAGAACAGCTCGGCATTAGTTAATACTTTGCCGGTAAGGGCGCGGCTTAATGTGTTGATCTTCAGGTTGGACAGACGGACAATACCGTCCTTGCTGCTGATCGAGATACCGTCAGGAAGAGCATCGATCGCCTGCTGGATCGAATCGGGCGTCACGTTGTCAGTGCGGTATTTCGCGCCTTCTATAATCATCGCGAAAAGAGCAACGCATGACAGAAGTTCAACCATAAGATATATCTGGTAAGGCACCTCAAACATCACCGACTGGAAGGCTTTGTAGGCATCAGTGTTTGTGACATGCATGTAGTGTCCGCAGTCCATCAGGACAACGATGACAACACCCGTCATGAGCAAATTCAAGAGCACGATTATCACCGGTGCCACTCTGCGCTTGTCCATCAGAAAACTGAAAAGCACAGCGAGTGATCCGACAAAAAGGATAAGCGCCGCAACGCATATCACATACCAAATCCATGTGCCTGCAATGTTGACCAGCCCTGTCATGCCGCACCGCCTTCCGGAATGCTCACGGTGAAATACAATATGCCGTCACTTTCCTTGCAGCTTACGGGCAGAGCCGAGTTTGGAAGTTCCTGCTTTTCGCCCGCTTCCATTGCTATGCGGATACCGTTTTCGAGGATCGACACGGTCATACGCTTCATTGACTTCAGATAAGTCTCCAAAACAGTCTCGAAAGTATCGTAAAGATCGTTGACCAGAGCAAGCGGCAGCTTTGAGTACTCTTCACCTACTACCGCCGCATGGATATTACAGCTGTTAAGAAATCTGCACGACTCGGCAAGAGCCAGGAACAGCTCACGGTTGCTTTTTGCGAGGGTGTCTTCGGACAGAAGCAGCAGATTAGTTTTGCGCTTGGAATATGCATTAAGGACACAGACGGTTCCGAGCGTCTCCGCAAAACTTTCTGAAGATGGGTCGGTCTTTGACAGCAGTTCGTCTATCTTCTTCTGCTTGGGATAGATGGCGGCCGTGATGCGTTCATAGACCTGATTCTGCGCATCGAGATGAGCCTTCTGCTCTTTGAGCCTGTTCTCGACTGCGATAAGATCGTTCTCCTCACTCAGGAGTTCATTGGCATTTGCAAGCTTTTGTCTCTGCTCTCTTAACTCATGTTCATTCTCTGTCCAGAAAGCATATCCCGCACGGATCTTCATGGAGGAAAGTCTCGTGTCCTCATCAAGATAAAAAGGCGCGTCTTTGGCCTTAATGAGATCTTCTTTAGTTGCATTAACAGGTACGATCGTCTCGTTGACATTCCCGAGTTCTGCATCAGTGATGAGGATAGGCAATTTGAGTTTCTTGAAGAAACCCGGATAGTTCTCGTTATGTGGAATAAGCCTGCTCCTTATACAGCACTCGAAGATCAAAAGCATGCCGAAGCAGTCGATCTCGGGCTTGAAATACGGACGCGGAATGCTGAACCTTTCGAACACCGCTGAATGGACAAACGACAGCAAAAGCCATAATGCGACAGAACTTGCCAGAAGGATGATCGACCTTTTTCCCTTCTTGCCGACGACCTGCAAAAGAAATACCGCACCAAAAAGCAGCGCCTGGATTATCCATCCGTAAATAACATAGAATCCTATCCCCCACGAATATGTGTTGTCGTCCATCTTAAACACGGACATATCAACTTTCGGAACATAAACAAGGCGATGCAGATCATTGGTCAACGCAATCAAAGACACAGCCACGGCAAGAACGACAACGACCTTCTCGATATTATTGCTTATCTTATTGTCACCATACTTCAGATGGATCGCAGTAACGAGCAGAAGCGACGGCATCATGATCAGCGGAATGAAATAGAAATAACCCAAATATCTGTATGCGATAACGGAGTTTATGAGCAGACGGTACCTGACCACTCTTTGAAGTATATAAAGGATCATGAAAAACGACGATGCGATTATGTATCCTCTGGTCTTGGTCGGCAGGATGCGCTTTATGACATGCTGCACCCAGAAAATGATGAGTCCGATATAGATCATGAAGTTCAGACAGAACATCAGTGTTGCAACAAACGTCGTCTGAACTTTGGTCAGCATATTGCATACACCTGCCAACAACAGAAAGCAGATAAATGTGCTTGTTATCTTATGCTGTCTGATAAGCGTCACGCTCCCCCAATTCCTTCCCTTCACTCTTTTGACCATTTTTAATTATAACAGTTCTGGATTTGACGGCTTCATACCCTTACAAAAACGGCAAAAGTACGGGGGCGGGTTAAGAACATATAGGTGATATAATTACACGTGACTTTTGATGCGTAAGGAAGGTTTTTCGATATGGGTAAGAAAGAAAAGAAGCCGAAGTCAAAAAAGGCAAAGATCATAATACTCAGCATAGTAGCGGTTATTACAGCCTTATTGCTGTCGGCGTTCTTCATCATCGTTCTGCCTTTCATAATAATGAGCAACAAAACCGACTTCCTGACGGAAGATACAGGTGCGAACCTTATCAATGTTGAGATGACGGAGAAGCAGAGGCTCAAAGACTTTGATTACATGTACGACATCGTCTGCCTTGAAAATCCGGAGAAAGAACGCATCGAGCAGGCATACGGCATCTCTTATGATGACATCTACAACAGATACCGTGATCTAGCAGTCTATGCCGAGACCGACTACGAATACTTCTCTTATCTCGGTGCTTTCCTTGCAGTCCTTCCGGGATGTCATAACATCATGGGCCTTCCCGATTACGAAATCAATGCGGTCCATGCAGAATACATGCTGAATGAAATATACGGCACGCAGGAGTTCAAGGACTACACTTACACCTGGAAAGAATCATTCCGTGATGATGTGGAAGACCGCCTCGGATACAACCTGGTCGGGTTCACTTATGTCAACGGTTCTTATGTCGTAACAGCTCCGGACAATATTCTTCCGAAATACAACGAAGACTATATCGGCGCCGCACTTGTCTCCATTGACGGAAGAGATCCGAAAGACATCTGCTTTGACGTATACGATTGCTACACGCCAAGATACGACGGAATCAATGACTGCTTCTTCCGCAGTTACCTCATCTACAATGACGGCATCGGCGAAAAGCATACAGGAGAACTTCTCCTTAGAGACGGAACCACTTTAACGATCGATCTTTACGATGATCCCGGATTCGATTACGCTGCATTATTATCCCGAAAAGTGTATCCTGAGTTTTTTGCAGATCCTGAAGCTGCGAAAGATACAAGTTCCGGAAGCGATACAACCGTCACTGACGTTATGTCTCCTGACTATATTCCTTCAACATACAGGATCTCAACAGATCCCGACAAAAAGCTCGTCTATGTAAATTCAGTAAGCTGCAACACCTATGAAGGAGAAAGACTTGCGGTCGAACTTACTAATGCTTTGAAAGAAGCGGATGCTGACACCATAATCCTGGACATCCGTTCGAACGGTGGCGGCAGCATTGATTTTGTCACCAAGCAGCTCCTTCCCGTGATCTTCTCCCACGACGTCACCTTTGAAAGCCACGTTTACGGGGGAAAGAACAGCCACACAAGGAAATTCTACGGAAGTGCAATCTACCGTTTCCTTGAAACCACCTTCGACAATCTGTCTGATTTCTCCACCACAGGCAAAAACTACGCCTATACAGAGACTTTCACTGTTCAGGGAAAAGCAGCAAAGGACTATAAGATATACCTTCTGACATCGTACAACACCTTCTCGGCTGCCGATGTCATGACCCGTATCTGCAAAGAATACGATAACTGTGTTGTCGTAGGAACCAACACCTCCGGTGAGGGAATATGCGGCAGTATAATGCAGTGCTATCTTCCGGAATCACACTTCATGTTCGCTTATGCTCCAACGGTAAACATTAATTATCCTGAAGACTCATACTACGGAACGGAACCTGATATCTACATCCCGTACACATTGGATGAATACTATGCCAGACAGGATATCTTCAATAGCGGAACCAACCCCAACTCATATGCAGTCCGCCAGCAGTGGGACCAGACTCTGCTCAGGGTAATCGACATGGCAGAGGAAGATTAACGGAGATCAATTCCCGTTAAACAGCAACATCAGTTTCCAATACGCGCCGGATACGGCAGAACCCATGTGGTCCATTGTGGAACCGACCATCTTATCTCCGTCTCTGTACATAACAGACACGCTTCCGCCCATCATGGGATTATTAATGTTCTCATAGTCCTTCCACTTATCAATACCATATTCTTTGATGATGTTAAGGGCAGTATCGGCAATGTCTTTGGGGAGCAGCTTGTACTTTGATTTTCCGTCATTGAAAATAACGCAAACGAGTTCAGCATCGGAGAATTCATATACAGTCGCGCTTTCATATTTGGGTGGATTACATGTTTGATAAGAAGAACACGAAAAGAGTTCAACCTTCTTTATCTTCTCACCACATTCGTCACAGAATTCCCCTGTCTGGTTTTCTTTGCCGCACCTGGAGCAGGTCCAGCCTATAGCCGGTGCAGTATCAGTCAGAGGTCTGTCGCCCTTGTTAACTGATGATTGGAGCTGCGGACGCGGCGCTCCGCAATTGGTGCAGAAATTACCGGTAACTACAAAACCGCATGTGCACGTAACCGGATCATCTGTCTTTTTTAGTGCTCCGCATTCGGAACAGAAATTACCACTGTTTTGAGTTCCGCATTTGGAACAAAACCACTTATCATTGCTCATATCACTCACACGTCCTTCAACATAATACAAACAACTGACTGAATCAGTTTTTCGCGTTAAAAACGCAGTTGTCTTCTCTTTTCCTAAATCGTTACCTAAATCAACAAAACCAGGAAATGATTTAGGTAAAAAGCCCTTGTTTTTCCTGATTCTTTTCCATAATCATCGAAAACAGGAAAAGGTTCTGACAAAGCCATCATCACCTTCTCTTTTCAACCGCGTTTGCTATCAGATTTATTCCGACTGCAAGAAGGATGAATGCGGCATTTATTGCAATTAAGACCAGTATTCCAATTCTTGCAGTATAGTAATCATTTATCTCATCATTAATGAGATAATTCATAATCGGCAAAGAATGCTCCCCGTCGAAACGATCTTGCGGTTCCTCGCCATGTCTTGCTGTATAATCAGTAATCCTTAACCGGTCGATTGGAACCTGCTCAATATAATAATACTGATGTTTTAAGACAGGATCAGGTTCCAATTCTATATCTGTATTTTTCAGTTCAAACACAACACAGCAGTATCCCCGGTATTGAGCTACAAGCCAGCCTTTTCTTATTGAATTCAACGGAACATTATGGTCCTCGTCGCAATATCCGTGCGGATAGATTCCATCAGGATATACAAAGACCATTATATCTTCTTCATCAGGAACTTTTTTGATCTTAACAGGTGCAAAAGACTGAGTGTGGAGACCTTGAACATTGTCCCCGACATACCCGCCAAGGAGATATACTCCAGTCGACAGCAGTGCAAATATGATACATAAGATTATCAACATTTTTGCTCTGAGTTTCATGTCAGTCTCCTTCTGAGCGCCGGATCAATTTATAAACAAAAGATAGGATGAATATAGAAATAAACAATGCCCGCTATCTTGATCAAAGAAAGAACGGAAAAGAACACAGTATTACCTTTGACGTTATATCTATTTTTATACAATGCGATTCCGATTGCAAAAGAGATACCGGCAAATAACAAGCCGACCATAAAATTTATCAGATGCTCTGCAGGGAAAAAGAACCAAAGTCTTTTCCGCATCATATACTTATCAAATTCTGCTTCACCTTCACGTCTTTTTTCGTCCTGTTCCTGCTTGTAAAGATCGGAGACATTCTCGAATTTTTCCGGATCTTCCAATTCTTCAATACTGATCTCAAATCTGGCATGTGGTTCCTCGGTCCAGGCTGATACAGTTTTTACCTCAGGTTCGGTCCCGCCAATAATGCTTACATCATCACCATAGAAATGATGAATGTAGACCCTGTCACCCTGGGAAATGGATATTTCATTTCCTTCAGTACTAGTCAAGATCAGATCCTCCTGGGAAAGATATGCATCACAGTTTTCGATCAATCCGATAAAATGATGCTCACATGTTAAGAACTTCGGCATTCCAAAAAGCAGAAATGATGCTATCACATTGATTGTCAGAACAATTTTGCATAGAACGTAAAGCTTATTGTTCATAAATCCTTGCTCCCGGAACTAAAAGATTATTTACATTTATAAGTGTACTACCTTTTAGTATTTATAGGAACACCAATTCGATTTGGCTGCAGCTTGTCACGGCAGACAATTATATGTCCATATTATTTTCTTCTTCATAACGTGCGAGGAATTCTTCCAGGAATGCGTGTCTTGATTCGGCAAGTTCACGTGCGGTTTGGGTATTCATCTCGTCTTTTAAAAGAAGAAGCTTCTCGTGGAAATGCTCTATTCCTCCATCAAGCGGCCTGCCGTGTTTTCCGCCATATGCAAATGTGCGTGCAATTCCGATCGCACCCATTGCATCTAATCTGTCAGCATCCTGAACGATCTTACCTTCAAGAGAATCCGGAGTCTTGCCTCTGTTTCTGCTGAATGAGACTGAGTTGATGATGGTGCAGATGAAGTCTATCTTGTCGCTGTCAACATCGTGGCTTTCAAGAAACGTTCTCGCATTCTGATTATTCACCGTATCAAAGAGTTTGTGATCGTCGGCATCATGCAAAAGTGCTGCGAGTGCGACTGCTTCGATATCGCACGGCGGTTCTTTCAGGGCAATCGAAACTGCATTTACAAACACTCTCAGACTATGGTCAAGATCGTGTCCGTCCGAGTGTCCTTCAAATAGCTTTGCGATATAGTCTTTGGCATCGCTGATCAGTTTGTTTTGTTTTTCGTCTGCGAAAAGATTCACGTTAATACTCCTGGTAAGAATCCATATCTATCATATAGATGTCTACTCTGGCTATGTCTTCTGTCGAGGCGTAATCGTATGCGTATGACTTGCGGAAATAATCGAAGAAATCTGAACAGTCTTTGGGGATATTAGTCATCCTAACATGCTTATAGTCCTTATTGGTGTCGTTAACCTCATATAGGACACTTACGTAGATTATATAATCACGCCCGTCCTCGGCAGTAAACCATCTTTCCATGCAGAAACAGTAGTACTTACCCAAATCGACATGTTCATCGGCATAATGATCGTATGTGTAGTAATTGAACGTACCGAATTCGAGGTTAAACATATCCATATTTTCATCCCTGGTATACTTGCACGATTCATCGAAAACATTGATTATGTCAAGCAAGGACATATCCTCATTAATGTTTTCTCTGAGGTAAACGACTGATTCGTATTCATCATAAAACTCTGGCGGGTTGGGTGCTTGTGTTTCTGTAGTCTCTTCAGTCGTTGCTTCAGTCGGCACAGCCTCTCCTATACCTTCGAAAAACTCTGCTATAACTTTGTAGTCATTGCAATTAGTAATGATTATATATTTGTCGGATGGATCCAGGTATACAGCAAGTGTCTCCGGAATTATCATCCACTCCCTTCCCTGTCTTGGATAGGAGATAGAAGCATATCCGTCATTATATTGGAAACCGCCGTAACCGTTAGATTCCAGCCAAGCATCTCGCTTGTCACTTCTGACTATAAGAAAATTGTAATCCTGATATACGCCTCTGATACTCATATCAGTTGTGTTCTCTATTGTCTGCAATTTGGATTCGGCATACGCCTCAAATTCATTTTCGCTGACGGATAGGTCATTGGAATAGAAAACATATTCTCCGGGAATCCTGTACTTACTGACATCGTATTCCGTGTTCTTGGGCTCTCCCATATAACCTAACGGATACATCTCATTTTTCGCAAGTTTCCCGGCAGAACTGGAGACTCCAATAAAAAAAACAAAAACAGGAATGAGAATTATGGCGATTGCAGTCATGACAAGACTCGGCAATACAACTCCTGCTATACCAAATCCCTTGCCAGTCTTGCCTTTTCTACCGGCAGTTATGAGTCCTACTATTGATACAATTAAACCGGTAAGCGGCATCAATAATATAATGGCCAAAGCTGCCACGACTCCATATTCCCTAGGGAAGATTAAACATAATGGCAACAATAGTACAGGCATGATCGTGAGAATAAAACCTGCCAGACACAATTTGCTGTATTCTTTGCCTGATCCGCCTATCGACTTTTCCATTCGCATATCTCCTGACAGGGTAATTATATCACTCGTATTGATCGGTGATTATTGCCCTAGCCGCAGACGTTTATTTCAGCTGTTTACCTCTTCAACGAACTTCTTTATCTTGTCTCCATTTTGCTGATAATCCTGGTGTTTTCTGTCGAGAAGCGAGACCTGATATTTCAGATTCGGAATCCTGTCTTTTAATGCCTTCACGCATTTATCTATATCTCCGCCACCGGATGTTATTATCAGGCCAGTGACTTTTCTGCTTATATTCTCATCCTTCAGAAGAGCATTGATCGCAGGGACTCCCTTGCTGTTCCAGATCGGCGTTCCGATGAAGAACTCATCATATGAATTAAGGTCTTTATCTATCGGTTTAAGCTTCGGTATTTTATTAAATGCGACCTGCCCGCCGCCGACAAGCATTCGTGCTGCAAAAGATTTCGGCATCTGCTTTTCTGTATCAATCTTTAAAGTATCGCATCCCAACTGTTCAGCTGTTAACTTAACTGCTTCTTCCGTATTTCCTGACAGTGAATAGTAGATAATTATTCTTTTCATCTTTTGCTCCTCACGATCTTCTTTCCTGAAAGAATCTTTCTCGCATACCCGCACCAGCGAAGATATGCTTCGTATGTCTCTATGCCGAATGTGACTGTTAGATAGAAAAAGACATGATCTCTCTCGTCCAATACTTTGCTGAGATTGTCCTTATATGTCTTGAGCACCGCGAGATCTGCTTCAACCGCTTTCTCGAATTCAGTTATCGTCGCAATCGAAACTTCATTATCTGCAACGCCCCCGAAATAAAGTTTTAAGAGAGTCTCATACTTAAGACTGTTGGATGACTTCGATTCCGACAGCCATGCGAGAAGATTTTTGCGACCGGCAGCAGTGATCTTATAAACGATCTTTTCACGTCCGGTGCTGCTGCTTTTGCCCTTAACTTTTTTGATCAGCCCATTCTCTTCAAGTGAAGACAGTGCAGGGTAAATACTGCCAAAACTTCCCTTCCAGAAATAGCACAGACTGCCGTCGATCCTCTTCTTAATATCGTATCCGGTCAGGTCTTCATGATCGAGCAACCCTAAGATAACCAGATTCATTTTGTTATCACTTGCCATGGCAAATCTCCATATATCATTTTGATATATCAATCATATATCAAGTTGATACATGTTTCAACAACAAATCAACATCCGGAATTGCGAATATAAAAAGACTTCCAAAGGCTTTTGCAATTATCTGCCTTTATAATCACTTGATACTTCAGTAAATGAACGCTTCCCGAAGATATAATCTTCATAGGCTGCTTCGGGATCTCTTCCATGAAAGATCTTACACAGACCACACATATCGCAATCCGCAATACATGGAAATCTATTTTTTATATACTCTCTCCGTTCTTCTTCAGTTGAACTTATAATGTCAGGTTCATTATTCACTAACTGTTATCCTCAGGTAATCTGCCTGTTCTGGCGGTATTCTTCCATATATCCCATGTTGATCTCTTTGATCTCGCGTTTGCCATCGATATAGTCCTGGTAAATGTCCCATGGTGATCCGCCGCCCAGCCAGCAGGATGAACAATTCTCGCAACCGCCGCCGCAATCGAGAGATGCTCTTACGATTGCTTCACGTTCTTCGCGGGTCGTATCTTTGATCAAGATCGATTTCATAAATACATCATCTCCCTTTCACGATAGTCTTCGCTCAGCATATAAACAACCTTGTTCTCCGTATATTCATGTGATCAAGTCACAGAGAGCCTTGCATTCAATTCATCTTCAGTATCTGCCATCGCCTGCAAAGTCATGGTAAGGAGCTTATCAAGTTCCCAGCCCAACTGAACGGCCCCGCGTTCGATTACTTCCCTGGAACATCCCGCGGCAAAACCTTTGCTCTTGTATTTTTTCTTCAACGATTTGAGTTCCATGTCCTTCGTGCTTTTCGAAGGTCTCATAAGGGCTGCAGCACCGATCAGGCCGGTAAGTTCATCAGCTGCAAACAACACCTTCTCCATCTCATGAACAGGCTCAACATCAATTGTCTCTCCGCATCCTACGGTAATTCCATATCCGTGTGAGCAAACCGCATGAATGATATCTTCACCAACACCGCCGTCTCTTAATAACGTGGGAGCCTTAAGACAATGTTCATCAGGATAAATCTCGAAATCTATATCGTGAAGGAGTCCTACGATTCCCCAATACTCTGCATCTTCGGCATAACCTAACTCCTTTGCATACCACTGCATAACCAGCTCAACTGTAAGAGCATGCTGGATATGAAAAGGATCCTTATTATATTTCTTAAGCAATTCAAATGCTTCATCTCTTGTGATCATGGATCTACTCCTTGAGTTTATTCATTTCTCAATTTTCTTGAAACCTATCGCATAAATATGTTTATATCCAAGTAGGACAGACATGTCAAGCATAGCAACACTATTAAGCAATAAAGGGCATTCCGTTATGAAGTAAACCCCGGAAGTTGGACAAACTTCAGGGGTTTAATATGAAACATAGTCTTGAATTAAAAAGAAAATCTACGAGAAAAAGGCATTACAGATATGTTTCTCCAGCATTGGATATGTCCTCCTACTCAACACTTAGAGTGATTGTAACATCTCCATTTCCCAGAAGTTCTGTCAGTTCATCTTCCGACATGTTTATCTTTCCAAGTCTTGTATACTCCCAGGAATTTGAACCATAGAACACAACGATCTGGTCTCCGGAATAAAGGACGATATCACCGGGAGCAGTCGCTATCTGCTCGTCATCTCTTGCAATGCTCTGTCCTATCGGTCCCACCTGTTCAAAACCGCCGTACATAGACATCTTTATAGTCAGCCCTGACGCTGCAAGCTTCTTCAGGTCATCAACTGAATCATTATCTTCCCAAGTGACCTGAACTTCCCTTTCTCCAATCTTTAATGTCATTGATATTTCTGCCTCCGTGACGGTAGTCGTCTCTTCTGTCTGAGCAGTCGTTTCAGACGTTTCAGATATTGCAGTTGCGGTAATGTTTTCTGTTGTCATTTCGGACGTTTCTTCAGCCGAAGTCGTAATCTGCGTTGCAGAAGTTGTTGCAGATTCAGGAGCCGCAGAACAACCTGCCAGACTTACCAGGATCGTGCCTGCGGTCAAAGCGGCTGCAATGTTCATTCTCATATAAGTTTACCCCGTTAATACCAGTCGTGCTTTTCATTCCGGTCGAGAGCATTTATCCTTGCCATCTCTTCATCCGAAAGTTCAAAACCGAATAGATCGAGATTCTCTTTTATATGATCCGGATTGCTTGAACCCGGGATCACAACTATTCCTCTTTGCAGATCCCAACGCAGGATCACCTGTGCCGAAGACACTCCGTGTGCCTCTGCGATCGAACTGATCGTCTCGTCATTGAGGAGTTCTGAAGTATGACCTCTTCCTCCGAGAGGATACCAGCACTGGACAACGATTCCTTTTTCCTGAATGAATGGGACCACATCCTGTTCCTGATAGTAAGGGTGTATTTCGTTCTGTACAAGCGCCGGAGTTATGAATACCTCAGGAAGAAAAACCGTAAGTTCCTTCACATACCAGTTTGAAAGTCCCAAAGAGTGGATCTTTCCCTGAGCAACATACTTTTCCATCGCCTTGTAAGCATCGATATCTCCTGTTCCCGGATGGTGGAGGAGCATCATGTCTATATAACCTATATCAAGCTTTTCAAGAGCCATATCTATCGCTTCTTCCGGTTCGTTATACTGGCTTGGATATATCTTTGTGATGACGAATATCTCTTCACGGGGAATGTTATACTCTTCCATCGCCTGTCTGACGCCTTCACCTACAGCGTCCTCATTGCCGTACATATATGCCGTATCGATCAGTCTTCCGCCGTTCCCGAGCAATGCTTTTACGGAATTGACACAGGTATCGTAATCAAGCGAATAAGTACCGAGTCCCATTATAGGCATGTCATATCCGCTGTTGAGCCTGACTTTTTTGTTTACCATGTCAAAGGCACCGGCTTTGGCTTCAATGCTCTGTTCTGTTGTTGCTGTCGTCTGCTCACTCATGGATGTCTCCTCAGAAGCCGTACTTGTCTCCGTTGTCTGCACAGTAGCAGCAACTGAAGCAGTGCTCTGCTGCGTGCTGCAGGCTGTTGCCGCCAACACGACCGATACCAGAACAATGAGTGAAAAGGCTCTTCTTATCTTCATATGTATTTCCTTATGAATTCTTCGATATGATCAAACGGAATCACATTGAGATTATCGTACAGATCCGTATGAACAGCTCCGGAAATTATCATGAGTTCCTTGTTATCTGTATACTTGCTGTCCTTTGTCATATTCGCATATGCGTCTTTCGAGAAATAGCAGGAATGTGCTTTTTCGCCGTGGATAATGAGCACTGCGCTTCTTATCTCATCCGAGTACTTAAGAATCGGCTGATTCATGAAAGACTGACAACCGGTTACGTTCCATCCATCATTGGAGTTAAGGGACCTTGCGTGATATGCCCTGCCCTTGTAGTATTCGCTGTAATCCTTTACAAAGAACGGAGCATCCTCAGGGACAGGAAGAGGCAGACAGCCTCCTGCACGCTTATAAGTGCCGTTCTTAAGGTCTTCGAGGCGCTGTGCTGCCATCGCCTTCTTTTTCTCATAACGCTGTTCTTCCGAATCTTCAGAATCGAAATAACCGTTGGCGTTGACTCTGGTCATGTCATACATGGTCGAAGCGACCGTAACCTTGATGCGGGGATCTAATGCCGCCGTGTTAAGTGCCATGCCTCCCCAGCCGCAGATTCCTATGATGCTGATACGCTCCGGATCCACCTTTTCGCATAACGAAAGGAAGTCAACAGCTGCCATGAAATCTTCGGTATTGATGTCAGGAGATGCCATGTATCTCGGCTCACCGGAACTCTCTCCGGTAAAGGAAGGATCAAAAGCAATAGTAATAAATCCCCTCTCAGCCATAGTCTGGGCATAGAGCCCGGAGCACTGTTCCTTAACTGCGCCAAAGGGACCGCTTACAGCGATCGCAGGAAGCCTTCCTTCTGCATCCTTAGGCACATACATATCTGCCGCTAACGTAATCCCGTAACGGTTAATAAATGTCACTTTGCTGTGATCAACTTTATCACTTTCCGGAAATGTCTTATCCCATTCTGTTACAAGCTTCAGTTCTTCTGCTTTCATGATCTCTTTAAACCTCCCTCGGCATTATGATATTTCCTTCTCGGCTTTACGGATCAGATAATCTATCCGGTCCACCTTTTTCTGACTCTCATGCATCTCATCTACCAAACCGCACCGGCACTTCTTAAGATATCTGATCAATTCCGTATTCTGTCCCGAACCATAGAGGATCTTAGCCGTATTCTGCTGTTCAGCGCTTAACCCTATGTCAGACAGACTGCCGATCATCGCTTCCAAATCCATAACCGGGTCTCCTTGCAAATGCATAGTTTTTGTTCATCTGAGATCAGTATATGGGATTGCCAAAAGATTCGCTAATGAATAAAATGAATATCGTGATATGCCATATTGGAATATCACAGAAAGGGGAGCATATGGAGATAAAGAACCTCAGATACTTTCTTGCAGTAGCCAGAGAAGAGAACATGTCCCATGCGGCAGAGATACTGCATGTTACACAGCCGACATTATCCAAGGCATTGAAAGCACTCGAAGATGAACTCGGTAAGAAACTCTTTACGCGCCACAGTTTCTCCATCAAACTGACCGACGAAGGCATGCTGCTCCGTGACCGCGCTGAAGATCTTATCGCAATGGCTGATAAGATCGAGCAGGAATTTATCTCCCTTGATGACATCACCGGAGGTGATATTTATTTCGGGCTCGGTGAATCGTATCAGATCGCATTGCTCGCGCGTGAGATAAAGAAGTTGAAAGACAGATATCCCTCATTCACCTACCATATTACCAGCGGCGATACGGAACAGGTCACGGAAAAGCTTGATAAAGGCCTTCTTGATTTTGGTGTGATCTGCGAGCTTCCAAACAGAGAAAAATACGAATATCTCCCGTTTCCGGCCACTGACCGCTGGGGCGCCGTTATGCTGAACAGCCATCCTCTTTCAAAGAAAAAGAGCATCAAAGCTAAAGACCTGATCGGTCAGCCTCTCTTCTGCTCTGAACAAAGCTGGAATCTCGAGATACGGGAATGGGCAGGCGATCTGTATTCCAAACTCCGCCTTGAAGGTTCTTTCCGTCTTTCTTATAATGCATCGATGTTTGCCAAGGAAGGTCTTGGAATACTTCTGACCTTCGAACATCTTATAAATTGTTCCGGAGAAAGCGAACTCGTATTCCGTCCGCTCTCCCCGAAGCAGGAAACCAAACTCTATCTGATCTGGAATAAGTACCAGACCTTTACACCTATTGCCGAGAAGTTTCTCACGCAGGTGAAAGAGTCGTTCTGACACGTGTCATCTGATATGCGGGCCATTCTACAGATTTCGCTTTGAACATCTCTTAGCTGGTCATACTTCATATAGTCAGGCCTGACATCAGGATTCCTGAGAAAAACTCTGTTCTCTCTTTTTGTTTCTTTTATTAATTCATCAAAGTCAGCCATAAATAATGCAGTCTCAATCCCATTAAGATCACACCATTATACAATATGCGATTTGCTCAGTTCGGTTATATCCTTGATCTGATATGTAGCAAATCCGTTGTCATCAGGTTTATCATTCCGGTTGATCCACACCGTCCTGAGGCTGGCATTGTGAGCTCCTGCAATATCCGTTTCATATGTATCGCCGATAAACAATATATCTTCTCTGGTTGCATCATGATATTGGCTAAGCACCTCGCCAATGGCCATATTAAAGAAATCAGCTGATGGTTTGACCTTTCCAAAATCAGCACTTGACCATACCTTTTTAAAGTATTTGCCTATCCCGTGAGAATCGAGCATCAGCCGCAGCGCATCTGCTCTAAAACCGCTGTTAGATAGTACATACATCGGTATTTCTTTTTTCGCGAAAAGATCCAGCATCTCAAGAAGTCCGTCATAGACTCTCTCTTCGTTGCACCTGCTTAAAAACGCTGCCTCTTCTTCTATGCTCATGCTAATAACATCGCCGCCGAATCTCTCAGCATACAACGGCAGCTCATCTTTTACGAAAGGAAATTCAAATCCCTGTTTATGAAGGCCCTGCATATGAAGGAATAACTCTTCACCATAAGCCCTGATCTCATCAAAAGAACACTTATCTTTATAATGCTCATTCCAAAATGGCTTTAATCCGAGATTAAAATCCATCCTGACGACTTCAACAAGCGTTTGGAAAAGGTCAAATATTAATATCATTCCGATTTGCTTTCCTGATTCGATATTCACTTTAATAAATTATAGCATTCACACCCAATGACAAATTGAAAAACAAATATGCCCGAAGCAAATCGCTCCGGGCATATCTTATAACTTAATACTTGTATAATTAAGCCTTACTCAATTGTTAACCATGGGCCCAATCTGCGGTCCTTTAATACAGGTATTTCTCGCGATTTTCAAAGCATTGTTCCTGCTGATCATTTCACCTTGATAGTAATAACAGTTACAGTTCATATAGCTGGTTACGCAAGTAATTCCGACCTTTGCCCATCCGTCTTCGACAAATGAAGTGGCTTCTCCCCAGTGAAAAAGAGTATAAATGTCTGAGACAGTATCATAGAGTAAACCCAGCTTATTAAGATATATACTGTCAAGTACTACTTCACCGGAAAGACCTCCGGCAACTTCATTCAGATCATCAGGGCTTAATTCCTTAATGGCCTTCTTCTCAATATTCATATTGCAAGTCTTCATGGTTATGTCCTCCTGTTTAAATCTTCTGTTTGATGAGTTCATTATTACCGTTCCAACAACGCAATCCAATGGTTAATGTCAGCCCTAAATGTTGCATAAGCAACATATCCGAACACATGTGTCGGCTTACTTGAGAATTCTTTGAATTTAAAGGCAAAATGAAAGCTCCGGATTAATCATCCGAAGCTTATTTGCATTCACAATGCTATGACGGTTACTGTGATTTTTCTGCGATATGAGGTCAAAGACTCCGGAAAATTTGTGGCTTTTTGAGACAACGCCTTAATTAATTCAAGTTATATGACCTGTATCAGCCCTTGTGCTTGATTGCAGCCTGATGTGGCGTAAACATCGAGGCTAGCCTAAAAAATTTTCCGTCATGTCTATGCTTCAATTCAAATAGTAATCTTCTGAATCATTCTTGATGAACATAATCATATAAATGGGAAGATATGTTACTTTTCCTTTTGCATGTATATTACAATCAGCTAATACAAAACCTTCCTTCATCTCATATTCAGTATTCTGAAGACAATTGTTCAAGGCAGAGTGCTTATCATAGTCTTTGCCACTCTTCACTTCGATAGGTGTGGAACTGCCGCTATAATCGATCACAAAGTCAAGTTCGCCAAGTCGGTTGGAATTGTAGTAATAGATTTCAAAACCGGATGCTTTCAGTTGTTGGGTAACCGCATTCTCATATATGCCGCCGGCATTAAGGCTGCTGTCATTACTTATCAGCATGCGTTTCGCACTCATTCCATATTCAGAAGTAAGCATACCAACGTCAGACAGATATAGTTTAAACAGACTTCGTTTTTCATTCAGTTTTAGCGGTATTCTCGGTTCAGTGCTGTTAAATGCAGGTATCGCAACTCCGGCATTATAGAGCCATAGGAAGGTGCTCTCAACACGATCGAAGTGAAGTCCGTTTTTTAGATCCGTAACAATGAATCGTCTGTTCTGTTTCAGAAGTTCCGACGGTATCAGGCCATACGCACTTGAAATCATCAGCTTTTTATCATCTGATTCATATTGAGTAAAATCCAGTTTATATAAAGCCTTTATATCTTGATGTGTTGTAATAACGTCTTTCACGTTCTTTGTATCTGCGAAAACACTCACTGCTTCCGGCATTCCACCGACAACAAGATAACGTCTGAACAGATTCAACATCTTATCATTCACTGCATCCAACACCGCGCTTCGCGTCTCAAACGATCTTCTAAGGCTATCTATCACCTCGTCACTGATGTCAGTAATCTGCAGGAACTCCTCAAAATCAAGCGGAAACATCTCAATCGTCGACAGATATCCGACGGGTGCAGATTCGATATTCGTCAGTTCAACTCCTAGCAGCGATCCACTTAGAACATATCTGAAACTTCCGTCATCAACAAGGAATTTGATTTTGGTAACCATTTCCTTATATTTCTGAATCTCGTCAATAAAGATTACAGTCTTTCCCTTTTGGAGTCTCTGACCACCTAAGGCAGACAGACCAATCATCAGTTCATCTACGGTCCCGGCTTGCTGAAGAATGCTGACAGCCTCCGGAGTCTCGATAAGATTCACTTCGAAAACATCACAACCCTCTTCTTTGAGAACACGTCTGATCAGATGCGTCTTGCCAACCTGTCGTGCGCCTTTGACAAGCAAAGCCTTTGTGCTGTTTCTGTACCAGGATCTAATATCTTTTTCGCACTTTCTTTTCAGCTCCATAAATGCTCTCCTGTCAGTATTATATCTGAAGAATATCATGTCGCTGTCAAAAACACAATGCAACAATAAGCGTTTTTGTCAAAAACACAAATTGCTTTTGGCGTGTTTTGTCAAAAGTAAAAATATGCCCGAAGCATATCGCTCCGGGCATATCTTATAAGTTAATGTTAATTATTTATTTAGCCTTGTGCTTGATTGCAGCCTGTGCTGAGGCCCGCTATTTAGGGGATTATCCAGTAAGAACACTACTTCATGGTTCCTTTTTTGTCCTGTGCAGGACAGTCTCATTTGTGTTGTTTCATCAAAGATCAGGTGCCACTCCAAGTAATCCTCGTACACGACTATTTTATCAACAAATGCTCTAATTATATCTTCCGGTATTCGTGTAAAGTCATATTCTTTTTGACCTTCAATGACTTCTTTCATCGCATTTACACGAGCTTCGATACTGTCTTCCATTGCCTGATACTTAGATATTTGTGCTATCTTCTCTTGTGCTTGAGCAATGAGTTTATCCAATTCTTCTCTTTTTCTGGCATAGTCGTCGCGATCAATCTCTTCTGACAATCGAAGATCAAGCAGCTTATCAATCTTACTTTGTGCTTTATCAATTTGCTGATTGAGTCTTTTGAGTTCTTTTTCTTCGCTGTTTTTCTTTCCTTCAACTATCCCGTTTGACTCAAACATAGCATTTGCCACACGCAGAATCGCTTGTTTATTGTTAAAGAATTGAGCAAATATTACTGATGCTTGAGCCTCCAGTTTCCATGCCTGAACAAACTGAGATCGGCATACACCATCCAAAGGCAGACCTTTATTCATTCTTGTTTTTATAGAACCTGTGTCTTTTTGAGATGCACATTGATATGCATACTTTATATCTCCGTCTTTCGTCGTATGATACTTAACACGATTCAGCTTTCTTCCACAATAACAAACAAGTTTTTCTCCCCAGACATCAGCATGTTCCTTTCGTCCTGTGATTTTGGATTTGTTGTTCGCGGGTTGAACATTATTCTCTATTCTTGCCTGCACCATGGCAAATTCGACTTCGGAAACTATAGGTTCATGGGTTCCTTTAACCCGTATTCGTTCTACTGCACCATGATTATTTATCTTCTTTTGTTCAAGATAATCCGGTACATATTGCTTGCGATACTCAAGAATTCCGCAATAAAACGGATTCTTCAATATTCTTCCGATGTTAGAACAATCCCAATGACTTAATCCTTTCGCCGTCTTTCTGCCTCTTTGTTCGAGCTCAAACTGTATTGCGCGCAAGCCTTTTCCAGAAAGATACAGATCATAAATCAATCTAACCGTCTCTGCTTGTTCTTTATTAATCACATATCCGCCATGATTGGGAAGCTTATCGTATCCAAGAATATTACCATTTCCATACGGAACGCCATTCTTAAAAGAGATCATCTGACCGGCTTTAACACGTGTGGAGATTTTCTTGCTTTCATTCTGTGCAAGTGTTGCCATAAGTGTAAGCTTTATCTCTCCATCGGTATCGTCAAACGTCCATATGTTATCTTCTGTAAACCATACCTCTACACCCATAGCTTTAAGCTTACGTGTTTCAAGAAGAGTATCGACAGTATTACGAGCAAATCGCGAGACCTCGCGCGTAATAATCAAATCGAAACACCCCTTCTTTGCGTCTTCCATCATTCTGAGGAAGCTTGGTCTCTTGTTTACAGATGTTCCTGTAATGCCCTCATCGATGTATCGATCATAGAGTTCAAACTCAGGATGACGCTCCAAAAGTTCTGAATAATACTGAACCTGATTCTCCAAAGCCGATATCTGTTCTTCGTGTTCGGTCGAAACACGGGCATAAATTGCGACTTTTCTTCTCATATATACCCCCGTTTAAAACTACTTTATTAGTAGTCATACTATCACCGTATAAGAGATTTCGCCAGCGTTTTTCATTGTCGGACACAATCTCAAGGTATTCATCTTCTGTAAGCAACCCCTGTTCTTTGAACGATTTGAATAATGAAACAGCCATGATAATGTTTGCTGCCTCTACAAACCTGTCCGGAAAAACTATTCTTATCTCATTGATGAGCAATGCATCTGTAGTTTGGTTGTTTATATTTTTTAACCGCATCATCTCTGAAATGAGCTCTGAAATATAGTCTAAATCTTCCATTTTTTCTCGTTCGAAGACGCGGTCAGAAACATATATACCCCCGCCAGTTTCTTCAACAAGAATATTTTTAATATTAATTGCCTTAATTCTATCCATATAAAATTCCTCCTATGATTTACATTGTCATTACCGGACCATGTCCGTCATGCCGTTGTTTCTTCTTTTTGTCATCGTGGGATGCCTTTTCACGTGCAATTTCATTCTCGTCACGGTCTTTATCTTGCGGTGATTCGGTCAAAGTTGAAGCACCAGCCATAAGGTAAGCACCGCTGAGAGCAATGTCGTAAGAAGGCATGGAAGAAGCAGACGGTGATACAGTCTGTCCGAATAAACTTGCATTTCCATCTTGATCTTGGCCAGATCCGTAGCAGACTGCTCGCTCATTTTCCCAGCCTGTGAGGTCAGATCTGTCATCATTTTCTTCGATTGTTCTTCCAATTCCGTCTTCAGAGTCTTTGCTTCGCCTGTCAGTTCTTCCATCCAATACTGTTCGTGTTTGATATGAATATCCGTCATTTGATTTATAAAACTGCACGTCTGCTCTGCTGTGAGTGTTCTGTTCAGTAACATTCCAAGCCTGTCCATCGCTTTTAACTGCGCTTCCAACGTCTTGACGATGCTCTTCCAGTTCTCTTCCGAGATCATCACGCACTTCGTCGGTTCTGCTGCCTGTATAAGATTCTTCTCTGCGTTGCCGATGAAGCTCGTTAATTCTTCGTCGTATTTCGAATTCATAATCCATCATCTCCTTTGTATATTTCTTGAGATGTAGTTTGTTATCTCTGCATTTTTTGCCGTCCGGGATAGTGTAAGTTATGTATTTCCTGGTATCAGACCACGTCACTTTATATCCGCGCGACTCCATAAATCTGATGAAATCATTCCTTGTTTTGGCTTTTGTCATCGCTAGATTGATCGTAGCCATGAGGTTGATCTTCCAGCTTTCACCCTTTGATGCCGCTCTGTATTCTCTTGTTCCCATCTTCCGGAGACCGTTTTCTGTCTTTCCAATCACTGTAAGACCATGCTTCATACAGAGTGCATCTGATGCTTCACGTAGTCTTGGGATGTTATTTTTGTCCGAATGGTATTTCTTTCCATCAATGTGGCTGACACTGTTAAGCACAATGTGCGAGTGTATATGGTCTCTGTCGACGTGTGTAGCAACGATCAGTTCATAACCCTTAAATTGTTCCTGAGCATACTCACAGGCAATCCTATGGGCCTCTTCCGGCGTAAGAAGCTCATCTGGAGAAAACGACTGAAGGATGTGATAGTATTCGCGACCGCCTGTTTTGCCAAATCTCTTCTTTGTCGCCATCATGTCCGAATATGCCGTTTCAGGCAAACAGTCGATCCCTGACACGAGTTTATGTCCGTCATTCATTGTTTTTGCTTCCTGCATGCAGTAGTCGAGGACGTTCTTGAGCGGTTTATGACCTTGTGTACTTCCGTTGGAAAGAATACTTATCACTGCCATCAGCGCCACCTTCCACGTTCAAGGATCTCATTCAATTTCCCTGTAACCTTTGCATATTCGTTTTTAACTTCATCGAGACCGACTACATTTACCGCCCCGCTGTTTGCAATTCTTGTGAGCTGATTGAGGTTGTTGCCAACATATTTCTGCTGCCGTATCACTTCATCGATACCTTCAATGACGAATATCTGTTTCTCAAGACAACACTTAGTCACATAATCAGTAACAGTCAAATAGGATGACAAAGCCTTTTTCCTAATAAGTTCAAAGTCATTTTCTGACAAACGAATATGCAGATTTTTGGTCTTGTTTTTCTCTTTTGTCATTGTGAATCACCTCCTGTAAATAAAAGTGGGTTCGGGCTTCTGCCCGATAAGTTGCGTCCTTGTGTACACGGACGCGATGCTTGCCTTAAACCAAAAGAATGAACGACTTTTCTTTTAGTTCGTAGCGTAAAATTGTGTCACCTTGAATTGAAAAGACAGAAAATAAAAAAACACCAACACGTCGAAACTTATCTTCCAGACATAGTTGTCCTCAAAGGAAGAATGAAGTATCAAACTTGTTGGTGCCTTTTGCTTGTCATGGATCCTGGCATCAAAATGCCTGAACATTATATATCCGTCCGCAAAATGGTCACTTTATTACTGTCATCTTCTGAATACAAGATACAGTTAAGCGATGTACGTGAACACAGATATATCACGCTAAGACGCCTTTGTCAAGAACTTATGTTTGTTTTTGGTTAAATATGTCCCATTAATTTGTTTAGATTGTTTCTGGCACATCAATATGCAACAGCCAATGTCAATATTCTGGGAAAACATTATTATGTTGGGTTGAAAAACAAAAAGGTTATCGCATAACCTACAACTAATTTCATAACCGGAAGTGAGACAATCACTGATAAGTATTCATACTATATATGAGAATCATATTTCTGCTTCTGAAAACAGCATGTACTTATATTTAGTTATAGTACTCTACTATAGATAACTACTACCTTTTCAACTTAATATATTCAAGTGTTATAAGTTCAATGTAATGCACGGTTCACTTTTGAACCCTGCCATGGTTCACCAATTCATAATGAATTCGGAACGAATTGCAATTATAGTTTAAGTATCATTTATAGAATAAGCGGGGTCAATTAAGATCCCGCTTATTACTTGCACCTTTATTGTGTTGATGTGAGCCGGATGAGTGTCCATAACTCGTCTGTACGAATTTCGTTACGTGGCGCTGATCAAACCCTTTTGCAGGTCAATGATCGAGCCTTCATCAAACTCAGCCATAATACTAATTAAGGACCCATTCCTAAAATGGAATACCATTGAACTATCCTCAGATTCATACCGGTACCATGATTCGGTTGTACCAGTTTCAACTGAAGAAGCTTCTCCTGAGTCTTTTACTAATTCTTCAGACGTGAGGTCGAGAGGGAACTCAAACTCTATTTCATCTTCCCATGCAATTATATCCTCGGTTCTAAAATGGACACCACATATTACACACTCAGAAATAGTGCCTGCTGTCTCTGCTTTTGCAATGAAAACTATTGGACGATTTGCATTCTGTCCGGAAGGCCTATTTTCTTCATCATCCATATCAAAAACAGTCATATACACCAGCTGTCCTGCTTCTACGCTGTCGCCGACTTTATTGCCGTAAGCAACACTTCTATCCAACAGGTGAGGATTTACATAGCAGCCTATATCAACAAGATCTTGTACAGTGGACTGATTCATAGTGATTACTTTTCCGTTGATTTTCACCTTCAGGTCATTGAAGTTGACATATTTTCTGCCTGCAGATCCAAATTCGGAATCTGCTTCGGAACTGTTCTTCGCGCCTTCTCCTGAAATCGCTTCAGTAATGCTTTCTATTGTTTGTTCAGCAGAATTCTTATCTTCCGTTCCTGATTGATCCTTAGGCGCGCACGCGCAGAAGGCAAGCACCATAGATCCAGCTAAAATAAGTGTCGTGATTCTTTTCATAAATTTCTACCTCTTATTAATTATTGGCATCCCGAGATATATTCTCGGGATGTTTTTGCGTTATTTTGACTTGATTAAGTTCAGAAAAAAGGAGTTGAAAAAGAAACAGTCTCTAACTTCTCATCGTTATCATCGAAATCGAATGTCCACCATGTGCCCGCCAAAGGATCTGTATAATAAGCGTAAGCGTTTGGCATTCCAGTAGGAGTTCCTTCTCCTGAGTTTTCCACAAGATCATTTAGAGTCATTGTAAACGGAAAATCTAACTGCAGATTGTCTCCCCAGATCTCAATAACTTCCGTCCTGAGATCGACATAAAACGAACCGATAATGCAGTCTCTTATGGGCTTTTCACCATCCTCAGGAAGACGGAAGCTGAAGAGAACCGCATTTTCTTTCGAAGCAGCCGATGCTTCATCCGGGAAAGCCCAAATTCCTAAATACCTCAAAACATTCCTGTCAGCCTGTGAGACCACAGTATCCAAAGTATAATCCTGGCTTTGAAGCTGAGGTTCTCCGGGATCAGCCTTTGCATCATGAACAACAATATAACAACTGTCAACCAGTTCCTGCACGGTGCTCTGACCAATCACTATCTCGTGACCGTTAACGATACAGCGGTTACTATCAATCCACCTGGCTCCCGCTGGCGATGTCTCAGAACTACCGCCAGAAGTCGCTTCCGTAACACTTTCATTATTTACCTCAGTAACTTCATTCACCTCAGAGATCGATGTTGTATCTGAGATAACAGGCTTTTCCTCCGGCTTTTTGTTCATTACTCCGAGGATTATTCCAACTGTTGCACCAACTGCAACCACAGCAGCAACGCTGCCAATCAAGATTTTTGTTTTCATAATATCTGTCCCTTTCTTTACTGCCTTTATAGCAATGTTTGATCCGGCTTTTGAAGCCTCTGCAGATGCGGACAAAGATATCAGTTTTGCAGGTATGGCCTTGAATGGTACCTGCTCTGCTTCTTTTATAAATAGCTTGCTTAAGAATGGTGCTGCCATGCTAAACAACTTCGTCTTGTTTTCTTCTTCATACTTCTCGACCTCCTTCTTGATTGTTTTCTTGGCAAAATTCAGACGCCACGAGACTGTACCCTGTGGAATTCCGAGCGCTTCCGCGATCTCTTTTGTGCTCATATCGTCAAAGTAGAACAGGATAAGTGTTCTTCTAATATCATCAGATAATTTGTTGTTGATGATATCCATAACGATCCTGCGAGCATCTTCCGACTCAATAATAGAATCAGGCAGGAAATCCTCCGGAACAGCTTCAACGCTGTCAAAGAACTCTTCGTCCATATTGTCTGTTTTCGCAAGTTTTATGCGATCCAGACACTTATTGGCAGCAGTCTTTTTAAGCCAGGATATAACCTTGCTCTTATCTTTGATTGAATCGTAAGATTCGATCAAAGTAACGAAAGTGTCCTGTACAATGTCCTCTGCATCAGCCTCATTCTTAAGTAATCCTAAGGCTGTCCAGTACACTGCTTTATAGGCTTCGTTATAGATCTGCTCGAGTTCCTTGTCGGTCATCATTTTGTCTCCTTTCTATCCGCATCTATCTAATAGACGAATAACGGATATGATTTCTTGGGTGGTTCGAGAAATACTTTTAAATTTTTCACTTCAATAAAAAATTATATCATTAACACCCAATGATAAATTAAAAAACAAATATGCCCGAAGCACTTAAGCTCCGGGCATATTTTAAATGTAAATATCAATTCTCATGTCCTTGTACGCATTGACTTTTGTGTACTCCGGAACGTTCGCGAAATACCGCATAACGTCCTCTTTAGTTACATACAAGGTCATAAAGTAATATGACTTACGTGGCTTATTTCCTCGAATGGCGGATTGCAGCCTGTGCAGCAGCAAGTCTAGCGATCGGTACACGGAAAGGTGAGCAGGATACATAATCCAAACCGATCTCATCGCAGAACTCAACAGATGTCGGGTCGCCGCCGTGCTCGCCGCAGATACCGAGGTGGAGGTCAGGACGTACTGCCTTACCGGACTCGATAGCCATCTTCATGAGCTTGCCTACGCCGTTCTGGTCGAGACGTGCGAACGGATCGGACTCGAAGATCTTTGCCTCATAGTAAGCTGTGAGGAACTTGCCTGCGTCGTCTCTGGAGAAACCGAATGTCATCTGTGTAAGGTCGTTTGTACCAAAGCAGAAGAATTCAGCTTCCTTAGCGATCTCGTCAGCTGTAAGAGCAGCTCTGGGGATCTCGATCATTGTACCTACCTTGTAGGACATGTCTACGCCTGCAGCCTTGATCTCTTCGTCAGCAACCTCTACGACTACCTTCTTAACGTTTACGAGCTCCTTGATCTCGCATACGAGCGGGATCATGATCTCAGGTGTTACCTTCCAGTCGGGATGCTTTGCGTTAACGTTGATAGCAGCGCGGATAACTGCTCTTGTCTGCATCTTTGCGATCTCAGGATATGTAACTGCGAGACGGCATCCTCTGTGACCCATCATAGGGTTGAACTCGTGGAGTGAAGAAATCAATGTCTTGATCTCTTCTACAGACTTACCCTTCTTATCAGCGAGTGCCTTGATGTCAGCCTCTTCTGTAGGAACGAATTCGTGAAGCGGCGGGTCAAGGAATCTGATCGTAACGGGATGACCCTCGAGTGCCTCATAGAGAGCTTCGAAGTCGGACTGCTGCATGGGAAGGATAACTGCGAGAGCAGCTTCACGCTCTTCAACTGTATCGGAGCAGATCATCTCACGGAATGCGTCGATTCTGCCTTCACCGAAGAACATGTGCTCTGTACGGCAGAGACCTATACCTTCAGCTCCGAGCTCACGAGCCTTCTTAGCATCGTTAGGTGTATCAGCGTTTGTACGTACTTCGAGTCTCTTGAACTCGTCAGCCCACTTCATGATGCGGCCGAAGTAACCATTGTTAGGATCAGCGTCAACCTGAGCGATAGCGCCATCGTAGATCTTACCTGTAGAACCGTCGAGGGAGATGATGTCACCTTCCTTGAATGTCTTGCCAGCGAGTGTGAACTGCTTGTTAGCTTCGTCCATAGCGATGTCGCCGCAACCGGAAACGCAGCACTCACCCATACCACGTGCAACAACTGCAGCGTGTGATGTCATACCGCCACGTACTGTGAGGATACCTTCTGCAGCCTTCATACCTGTGATGTCTTCAGGAGATGTCTCAAGTCTTACGAGGACTACCTTCTCTCCTCTGTCGTGCCAAGCTACTGCATCGTCAGCTGTGAATACGATCTTACCGCAAGCAGCTCCCGGAGAAGCACCGAGTCCCTTGCCGATTGCCTCTGCAGCCTTAAGAGCAGCGGGATCGAACTGAGGGTGAAGGAGTGTATCGAGGTTACGGGGATCAATCATTGCAACTGCTTCCTCAGGTGTTCTCATACCTTCGTCAACGAGGTCGCAAGCGATCTTCATAGCAGCCTGAGCTGTTCTCTTACCGTTTCTTGTCTGGAGCATGTAGAGCTTACCGTGCTCAACTGTGAACTCCATGTCCTGCATGTCTCTGTAATGCTTTTCGAGAGTCTCGCAAACCTTTGTGAACTGAGCGAATGCTTCAGGGAACTTCTGCTCCATCTCAGCGATCTTCATAGGAGTACGAACACCTGCAACAACGTCCTCGCCCTGTGCGTTTGTGAGGAACTCACCGAAAAGTCCCTTCTCACCTGTAGCAGGGTCTCTTGTGAAAGCAACGCCTGTACCGCAATCGTCACCCATGTTACCGAATGCCATGGACTGAACGTTAACTGCTGTACCCCATGAATAAGGGATATCGTTGTCTCTTCTGTAAACGTTAGCTCTCGGGTTGTCCCATGATCTGAATACGGCCTTGATAGCGCCAACGAGCTGCTCCTTAGGATCTGTAGGGAAATCAGAACCGATCTTTGCCTTGTACTCAGCCTTGAACTGTGAAGCGAGTTCCTTGAGGTCGTCAGCTGTAAGCTCAACGTCCTGCTTAACTCCTCTTTCAGCCTTCATCTTGTCGATGAGCTCTTCGAAATACTTCTTACCGACTTCCATAACAACGTCGGAATACATCTGGATGAATCTTCTGTAGCAGTCCCAAGCCCATCTGGGGTTACCGGACTTTGTAGCGATAACGTCAACAACCTGCTCGTTAAGACCGAGGTTGAGGATTGTGTCCATCATACCAGGCATTGATGCTCTTGCACCGGATCTTACGGAAACGAGGAGCGGGTTCTCTAGATCACCAAACTTCTTGCCTGTGATCTCTTCGAGCTTTACGATGTACTCCATAACCTGGCCCATGATCTCGTCATTGATCTGACGACCGTCTTCGTAGTACTTTGTGCAAGCCTCTGTGGTGATCGTGAATCCCTGAGGAACAGGAAGACCGATGTTTGTCATCTCAGCAAGGTTAGCGCCCTTACCTCCGAGGAGTTCGCGCATGTTTCCGTTGCCTTCGGTGAACAGGTAAACGTACTTTGTCATTCTTTTTATCCGCCTTTCATTTATTGGATTCTTTTGTTTCTCATGTGGCTGTTTAGCCCGCTAAAAACTTATCAGTTTATTTTAACAGATATGCTCCTTAAAAATCGAACTTATCTGAGAAAAATTCATCGAGTTTATCGATAGGGAATCTGATGTTTCCGGGCTCGTACTCGACGTTCTTCATTGAGTCTCTTTCTCTGATGGTTACGCAGCCGTCATTCTCGGAATCGAAATCGTAAACTACGCAGTAAGGAGTACCGATCTCGTCCTGTCTTCTGTAGCGCTTACCGATCGACTGACGGTCATCAAGCTCGCACATGTACTTTTTCGAGAGCTTCTCGAAAATAGGCTGAGCCTTATCAGTGAGCTTTGCAGAAAGCGGGAGCACACCGATCTTGATGGGTGCGAGGAAAGGATGGAAGTGCATAACTGTTCTAACGTCGCCGCCTTCGAGCTCTTCCTCATCGTAAGCAGAGCAGAGGAAAGCGAGAGTTACACGGTCAGCGCCGAGCGAAGGCTCGATAACGTAAGGAACATACTTCTCGTTCTTTGCGGGATCGAAGTATGAGAGATCCTGCTTGGAGAATTCCATGTGCTGCTTAAGATCGTAATCAGTACGGTCAGCGATACCCCAGAGTTCGCCCCAGTCTGTGAAAGGGAAAGCAAACTCGAAGTCTGTAGTAGCTCTGGAATAGAAAGCGAGCTCTTCTTTTGCGTGGTCTCTTGTACGGAGTTCAGACTCCTTGATACCGAGGTCGATGAGCCAATCGTGGCAGAATGTCTTCCAGTAATCAAACCACTCAAGGTCTGTGCCGGGTTCACAGAAGAACTCTAACTCCATCTGCTCGAACTCTCTTGTACGGAAGATGAAGTTACCGGGTGTGATCTCGTTACGGAAAGACTTACCGATCTGGCAGATACCGAAAGGGATCTTCTTTCTTGCTGAACGCTGAACGTTAGCGAAGTTAACGAAGATACCCTGGGCTGTCTCAGGTCTCAAGTAAACTTCTGAAGTTGAATCCTCGGTAACACCGATGAATGTCTTGAACATGAGATTGAACTTACGGATATCCGTGAAGTTGTGGCCGCCGCATACAGGACAGGGAATGTTCTTCTCTCTGATGTAAGCTACCATCTCTTCAGGGCTCATACCTTCAACAGGTACGTTCTCGATTCCGTTTTCCTTATTCCAATCCTCAATAAGGTTATCAGCTCTCTGACGCGCCTTGCACTGCTTGCAGTCGATAAGAGGATCGGAGAATCCGCCGACGTGGCCTGAAGCGACCCATGTCTTGGGGTTCATGATGATCGCAGCATCGAGTCCTACATTGTAAGGGCTCTCCTGGACGAACTTCTTCCACCATGCTGCCTTAACGTTATTCTTAAGCTGGACACCTAACGGGCCGTAGTCCCATGAATTTGCGAGACCGCCGTAGATGTCTGAACCGGGATAAACAAAGCCTCTGATCTTAGCCAATGAGACTATCTTATCCATTGTTTTCTCTACTGCCATACTAAATCAAATTCTCCCTTGAGATTATTCTTCGTCTTCTGCTGAATCGTCAGCGCCTTCGCCTTCGTAAACGACTTCCTCTTCTTCGGAAGCGCCACCTGCCAAAGCATTGATAAGGTCATCAAGACCCTTGGAGTTAAGACCGCCGGAAGCAGACATTTTCTCTGCTCTTTCTTCCTCGAGCATCTTTCTTCTGTTCTCAGCCTCTTCTCTTCTTCTGATCTTTTCTTCTCTTGTGATCGGGATGACAGCTTCATCCTCTACATCACCCTTTACTGCAACGACCTTGTCAGCAGCAACTTCACGGCAAGCAAGTGATACAACATTTGCTGCACCCTCGCCGTCGATCATGGGCTGTGCGCCGTCTGTCAGTTCTCTTGCACGCTTACTTACCAAAACAGTAAGGTCGTAAGGGCTTGCTGACTTCTCTTTGAGTTTCTCGATTGAAGGATCTGTTAACATCTTTTTACCTCTCTTCTCCTTTTATTCAAGTTCTTTAGCTGTGTGTATATTCTTCGAAGCTTTAAGCTTTTCAGCAGTGATTATCGCAAGAATGTCTCTTGCCGCTTTCTCTATATCGTCGTTGGTTACTATGTACTCAAATTCACCTGCACGCCTGATCTCTGACTTTGCCTGTTCGAGTCTTTTCTGTATCTTCTCTTCAGTCTCGGTGCCTCTTCCCCTCAGTCTGTTCTCAAGCACTTCCATTGAAGGAGGAAGGATGAATATCGTGACCGTGTCATCGTCAAATTTTCTGTTGAGCGCGAGACTGCCTTCTATCGTGATATCGAAAAGAACATCCTGGCCTTTTCCTACCATCTCGGCGAGCGGGTCTGACGGTGTGCCGTAGTAGTTATCAACATACTTGTCGTACTCGACTATCTTGCCGTCTTTGATCATCTGCTCGAACTGTTCCGTAGTCCTGAAATAATATTCGACGCCGTCTTTTTCCTGGCCTCTCGGAGCTCTCGTCGTAACGGAGATCGAATGTCCTACGCTTCCGGGATTAGCCTGTTCCAAAAGTTCTTCAACTCTCGCAAGGACCGTGCCCTTGCCGACACCTGAAGGACCGGATACTGCTACTATCAATCCTCTGAAATCACTCATCCCAGCATCTCCTTTATCTCTGATGTAGCAAGCGCTGATGTTAATACGAGTCCGCTGTCAGTTACTATTACCGACTTGCACTTCTTACCGGCACAGCAGTCGACGAGCATTCCCCTGTCTTTTGAATCCTGCATCATGCGTCTTACGGGTGAAGACTCAGCGGCAGCGACGCAGATGATGCGTGATGCCTGTGCGATATTTCCAAAGCCGATGTCTATAAATCCAGATGCCATTTTCTGCCTTCCGTTATACGAGATTCTGAATCTGTTCCCTGATCTCTTCTACGAGGTTCTTCATGGAAAGAACTCTTGAAGTGATCTCGATGTCATTGGCCTTGCTTCCCGTTGTGTTAACCTCGCGGTTGATCTCCTGAACTAGGAAATCCATCTTCTTACCGACGGGACCTTCTTCTGCAAGGATCTTTCTGGCCTGTGAGAAGTGGGATGAAAGTCTTGCCATCTCCTCGTCGATTGCACACTTGTCTGCAAAGATCGCAACTTCTGCAGCAAGACGGTTATCGTCGTAGAATTCTCTCTGGTCACTTGTTAAGATCTCGTTGATCCTTGCTGAAAGCTTCTGCTTATATGCTTCAACAACTTCAGGTGCTCTTGTTACTACTTCGCCTCTGATTCCTTCGAGTGAATCGATCTTGGAAAGGATGGAAACAACCAGGTTGTCTCCTTCTTTCTTTCTCATCGCGAGCATTCCGTCGATCGCAAGATTCAATGTCTCAAGAAGTTCTTTTGAAGCAGCTTCCTCATCGATCTGGTTCTGCGTGACGCTAAGCACGTCCTGCATCGTCGCGATCCTAGCAACGCCGAAATCATCTTCTCTTCCGGTAACTGCGCTGATAGCCTTCGCTGCTTCGGAGTATTCCTTTGCAAGACCGGAATTAACCGTGACAGTCTGGCCTGCCTCGCCCTGGTCTTCGTAATTGATGAAGATGTCGATCTTGCCTCTTAAGAGTCTGTCCGTAACTATGCGGCGGATATCACCGTCAAGATAGTTGAACATTCTGGGCATTCTGATCGATATATCGCAGAATCTGGAATTAACGGATTTCAGTTCAATATTGTATTTTCTGGTGTCGTAAACTTTCTCGCCACGGCCGAAGCCTGTCATCGAGTATGCCATGTGATTACCCCTAATGAAGATATAGACAAAAACGGGCTTGCGCACAAGGGATATCCCTCTGCTTTAAGCCCAAAAGTATTATATATTATATATATAGCGATGTCTATCAAAGATAATTTATCTGTCCCGCAAACGCCTTAATTCATTGCGTTTGCGGACTCGAAAAAATTTTCCCGGGGTGTATTTTGGGTCCCTTGGGATCACCCGTTTTTGCTCAGATTACCCTGACCGGTTTAAACCCGACGTAATCAGCAGAAGAGCAGATGAGCTTCATGCCCTTATAGTCGCCCTCGTAAGCTTTCTTGTGGGCAGTTCCGTGAAGATGGCCGTAAACGCAGATGTCGATGCCGCCTTCAGCCATCATGTCGGCAAATTCGGTGAAATCCATCCTGGAAGTTACAGGCGGATAGTGGATCATCATGATGTGCTTTTTACCGTGCTCAGGATCAGCCTTAACGAGTTCGTCGATGCACATCTTTATCCTTAACTTTTCGCGCTCATAGATCTTCCTGTTATCAGAACCGTCAAGACTTTCTTTTGTCTCGATCATCCAGCCTCTAGTGCCTGATATGAGGCAGCCATCTGCTTCGGTGACATTGGTCCTTACGAGCTCGAGATTATTAAAGCCGTTGGAAGCGAAATATTCTTCCATCTTCCTCATCGTCGTCCACCAGTAATCGTGGTTGCCGCGCGAGAGAAGTTTTCTTCCGGGAAGTTCTGATATGAAGCGGAAATCCTCATCTGCTTTGTCGATGTATGTTGACCAGGAAATATCGCCTGCAATGAGCACCGTGTCAGCACCGGTAACTGTGCTTTCCCAGTTATCCTTTACCCTCGAGATATAATCACCCCAGGATGAACCGAATACCTCCATCGTTTTGCCGGGGATACTCAGTGACAGGTGAAGATCTGCCAGTGCATAGATTGCCATCAATACTCCTAGTGAAAATACTGATAAATTGCCGAAGCGTCCTTGTCCGAAATACCTTTAACTTCTTTAAGCTGTTCTTCGGTCGCATTTTCCACGGCTTTTATTGTACCAAAATGCGAGAGCAGATTCTTGCGCTTTGCAGGACCTATTCCCTCGATGTTTTCGAGCTTGTATCTGATGTTGCGTTTGCCTGCAAGTTTATGCTGATATGAGATCGCGAACCTGTGGACTTCGTTCTGTACAGTCGTAAGGAATCTCAAAAGCCCCATCTCGCTGTCGGTAAGGGTTCTTCCTTCAAGCCTTATCTCGCGTCCGTCTTCAAAAACGATTCCCGCAGTCTTATGCCTGTCGTTTTTGACCATGCCGGCAAGATAGATATCCTCTGTTCCCTTCATGGATCTTACGACTGATGCAACTGCTTCAAGCTGTCCTTTTCCGCCGTCGACCAATATGATATCCGGATACTTAAATCCGTCTTCTTCGTTGTGCGAAAATCTTCTCTCTAGAGTCTCTCTCATCGACTGGTAGTCGTCCTGTGATTCGACTCTTTTCATCTTGAATAATCTGTAGGACTGCTTGTCCGCGCGGCCGTCTTTGAACACGACCATGCCGGCGCAGATATCGTCATTTCCAAGGTTGGAAATATCGAATGATTCTGCTCTCGAAAGTCTTCCCTGCGGTGCGCCCAAAAGTTCTTCAAGATATCTCAAAGGCACTGACGGATCAGCATTTGCAGCGCCGCCCCTTAAGATCCTTCTTACCATCATCTCGCGTGCATTGTTCTTTGCGAGATCTGCAAGTTCTCTTAATTCGCCGCGCTCTGCAACATGAAGCCTGCAGTTCTTTCCGAGCTTTTCGGTGAGCGTTTTCTCGATGACTTCGAGATCGTTTTCCTCCATCGTAAAAGGCACCAGAATGAGCGGCGGAATGAACGGCGCATCTTCGTAATACTGCATCAGGAAATTCATTAAGATCTCTTCCTGATCGCCTTCTTCACCCGCAAAGAAATATGTTGACGAACCTACTATCCTTCCCTGTCTTAATTCGAGTTTTCTTACGCACGTCTCACCGCAGTCGGAATAAAGTCCGATGGCATCAACGTCACGCTCGATATCGAGGTAAACTCTCTGGTTCTGGCGGATTGCCCGGAGCGCGTAAAGTCTGTCCCTTAATGCTCCCGCTTTCTCGAATTCGAGGTTCTCTGAACATACTTCCATCTGGGCTTTAATGTCTTTCTCGATGCCGTCGTATTTACCTTCAAAGAACTGCACGATCTGATTTACCATGTTGCGGTAATCGTCACTTTTTACCGTGCCGAGACAGGGCGCCATGCACTTTCCGATGTGATAGTTAAGGCAGGGTCTTTCCTTGCCGATGTCTCTCGGAAAGATCTTCTTGCAGCGCTTTAACGGGAAGATGTCATTGATAGCTTTCAATACTTCAAAGCAATCGGAACCCATGTAAGGACCATAGTATCTCGCGCCCTTTTTGCGCGCTTCAGGGTCAGGCCTGAATGCTTTGAAAACTCTCGGATATGCTTCGTTCAGTGTGACGCAGATATAGGGATATCCTTTATCGTCACGGAGCAGGATATTGTACTTTGGCTGGTATCTCTTGATGAGATTATTTTCGAGCAGGAGCGCCTCAGGTTCGGAGCCTACGACCGTGTATTCAAAATCGGCAACATGGGATACCATAGCCCTTACCTTGGGACTGGATATCGTGCCGCCTCCGAAATAACTCTTCAGTCTGTTTCTGAGTTTTTTTGCTTTACCTACATAAATAACACAGCCCGAAGAGTCCTTCATAAGGTACACTCCGGGGCTTAATGGAACAGTGTCCAGACGCGCGTCGAATTTACCGGCGGGCATTACACTGCGATCTTAGGATTCTTAAGATGGGCAAGAAGTGCGTCGCAAGCTTCCTTCTCATCGTCGCCGTTAGCTTCTATCTCGATCTCGGCGCCGTTCTCGATACCGAGGGACATAACACCCAACAGGCTCTTCGCATTAGCTCTTCTGCCACTGCGGACAATATAGATTGTGCTGTGGAACTGTGAAGCTTTCTGAATCATGACCGCAACGGCCTTCATCTGCAAAGCATCTTCACAATCAAAAACAATCTTTTCTTTAGTCATAATCAGGTACACCCCTCTTTAAATACCTCATAAGTATATTTTTGAGTCTTTCGAAAATCAACAGAAAACAGGCCGATTTGCCCAATTTCGACTATTTACCCCAAATGAATGTGTTTTGACAAAACCTTTTGGTAAAAATATCAATCAAGATCCAGGCTCATCAGGACAGCATCTTTGCCTGCACCGTAATAATCACGTCTGTGACCGTATTTCACAAATCTGAGCTTCTCATAAAGTCTTAACGCAGGAACGTTATCGTGCTCAACCTCGAGAAAAACCTTCACGATCCCGGATGCTTTAAGCTCATCTAACATCGCAAGGAAAAGCTTTGTACCTATGCCTTTTCCCCTGAATTCCTTGTGCGTTACGATGTTGCCGATGTTGCTCTCATCAAGCACTGATTCAGCACCGACATAGCCTGCGATCTTTCCGTCAGCTACGGCAACGAGGCATCTTTTATTGTCATCGGTTATAAGTGATTCGATCGCTTTTCTTTCCCACGGATGAACGATGGAACCGGTCTCAAGTTCCATGATCTCAGATACGTCATCAAGTTCTGCGGGTCTGATGATTATCTCAGGCTCAGCCATTCTTCTTAAGCCTTTCAGCCTGTGAAACGGCACAATAAGATGCTTTTAAATCTCTTGCATCGATAAGCTTACCGCTTGCAAAAGCAGCAAGCGCAACACCCTTGGGCATTATCGCGGCGCCCGGTGCATAGTAGATATTAAGTCCGGACTTTGCCTTCTCAAATGCTTTCTTCATTACGTTTGCGCCGCTTCCCACGACTATGATCTGGCGTCTTGCACCATAGATTATCTCAGGTATTTTCTCGATCTTTGCGACGAATGCATCGGCATCGTATGCATCTTCGGCCAGCAAAGATCTTAACGTGTCATCTTCTGCCGTCTGAGCGAAAACCCTGTTGTTCCTGGCATCGATCGCAGGAACGATCAGCGTCTCATTTTTGGGTGTCATGGTCACATTCTCGCACGATCTCGCAAGAGCTTCTGTTGATGATACGGCTATGCACTTTTTGCCTGATGCAAGTGCCATACCCTTAACCGCAGCAAGTCCGATCCTTATTCCGGTAAATGAACCCGGACCGACAGTTACAGCATAACCATCCAGGTCTTCGTGCTTGATCTTCGCTTTCTCCATTACCCTATGGACCAGAGGCATAAAGGTCTCTGAATGAGTCAGCGTTTCAAAAGAAAGCTCGTAGCAGATCTCCTTGCCGTCTTCAAAGATTCCGGCACTGCAGTTGCTGTTTGATGTATCACAGACAAGTAATCTCATTCTTCGATCTCTGCTCCCGCCTTTTCAGCTGCCTCTTTAATATAGTTTATGTGCTTCTCACCTGACTCACACTCGAAAGTTCTCGTGTTGCCGTCACCTGTTATTGTCATCTTAATCGTGTCTTCAGGCAACAGTTCCTCTATTATGTCACTCCATTCGATGACACACACGCCGCCTCTGAAAAAATACTCATCAAGACCGCTCATAAGGAAATCGTCAGGCCCTGAAAGTCTGTATGTATCAAAGTGGAAGAGCATAAGTCTTCCGCCTTCGTATTCGTTAACTATGGTAAAAGTAGGACTCGATACATGGGATGTGGAACCAAGACCGCCTGAAATGCCTCTTGTAAGACATGTCTTTCCCGCACCCAGATCTCCTGTCAATGCGATAACATCTCCGGCAACAAGAGACTTGGCAAGTTCATAGCCAAATCTTTCTGTCTGTTCCGGAGATGTAGTCTTGAATTTGATCATGCCCTATCCTTCCTTTGCGTAGTAATTCTACATTCAAAGAGGATAAATAGCAAAACCAGGATTATTCTTCAATCGATATCAATTCTTTGCAGATCTTCTTTAACACAGGGACATCTTCTTTTGCTGTTTTCCACATAGCCTTTTCATTTAGCTCACTATATCCGTGTGCAATGATATTTTTTATGCCTTTTACTTTTGCCCATGGCATCTTATCTTTTGTTGACTCGCAGTATTCATCTGATAATACTCTGGACAGTTCGCTTATTTACATGATCGACATGCATACCGAATTGAAATATGCACGATCCTGGCTAAAGGAATCGAATGAATCTCCAAATCTTTCAATGAAATCTTCTACCTCTTTACAATGGAAATAGATATGTGTAATTGTCTGTTCATCACGCTGATTCATATAGTTTGATCTTCTCCTTATTTACGTTTTTAATGAATTCTTTTGACCTCTCGATCGTTGTTTCCTGAGAAAGCGTCTCATAATTAATCAGATCCACTGATTTATTTAGTGACTCTTTGAAATCTTCCATAATTCCGACAATATCAAGCGCACCAAAATCACCGCCCTCTATCATCAGATCAACATCGCTGTCAGGATTTGCTTCTCCTCTTGCATAGGAACCGAAAATATAAACTTTGGGGATATTGTATTTTTTTGCTACAGGGGCAATCCGTTCAGCTATCTCATCCAGTGTGTAAACACACTCGCCTCTCATCAGAACTTCCATCTGAACGCCAAGTGCTGAGGCTATCTTGAATACTGCGCCGGCATTGCAGTTGTTAATACTTAATTTCTCATTTACCAGCCTGTTGATGGTCGTATATGGAAGTCCGGTCTGCTTGGAAAGACTATACATAGTCATTCCACTGTCATTTAATGCATCTTTAAAACCACTATTCATAACAATAACTCCTTGCGCAAGGTATAACACAGTCGTGTTATATTATCTAAAATATAACACCAGCGTGTTACAATGTCAACAAACAAAAAGGCCGTTCCAAACGGAACGACCTTTGAAGTTCTGTAGTAAATCGGATAACGATTAACGCTTTGAGAACTGTGAAGCCTTTCTTGCCTTCTTGAGACCCGGCTTCTTTCTTTCCTTCATACGTGCGTCACGTGTGAGGAATCCGCTCTCCTTGAGAACTGCCTTGTAGCTCTCTTCATCAGCTTCAACCAAAGCTCTTGAAATACCGTGACGGATAGCACCAGCCTGACCGGAAATACCGCCGCCTACAGCCTTAACGATAACATCGAACTTATCCTCAGTCTGTGTAGCTGCGAGAGGCTGACGAACGATGAGCTTCAATGTATCAAGACCGAAGTAATCATCGATATCCTTGCCGTTGATCGTGATCTTGCCCTTACCGGGAACCAAACGAACGGCTGCTACTGCGTCCTTACGACGGCCTGTGCCGTAATAATATACTTTGCTGCTTGTTTTCTTTGCTGCCATTATCAGTAGTCCTCCGATTAGAATGTGTAAACTTCAGGCTTCTGTGCTGTCTGCTCATAGTCAGGACCAGCATATACGTGAAGCTTTCTGAACATCTGACGGCCGAGAGAGTTCTTAGGGAGCATGCCCTTAACTGCGATCTCGAAAGCCTTCTCAGGGTTCTTTGCCATCAATGTGCGGTAGTCTACTTCCTTAAGTCCACCCGGGAAACCTGAGTGATGACGATACTTCTTATCGTCGAGCTTCTTACCTGTAAGAACCAACTTATCAACGTTGATTACGATTACGTTATCTCCGGTATCAAGGAAAGGAGTGTATGTAGGCTTGTGCTTACCTCTTAAGAGCTTAGCAACTTCTGTAGCGCAACGACCGAGAACCATGCCCTCTGCGTCGATTACGAGCCATTTCCTTTCAATTGAATCCTTGGTTGCAACATATGTGCCCATGTGTTTGTCTCCTTAAATTCATTGATTTTTTTATCTCACGAAAGGGCAAAATACACCCTTTTTATGCGCAAGCTCGGATATAATAACCGCCTTGCACGGATATGTCAACAATTTTCTCGAAAAAACTTTAAGAATTCTCTTAAAATCGTCGAAATTCGCCGAAATTCTCGTTTATTCTACGGTTGCGTTCTCGAGATACCAGATCTTTGACACCTTACCGTTCTCCAACTCAAACTGAAGTGTCATGCCATCCTTTTTATACTCAATGATGAACTCACTCTGGAAAGAAGGCTCGCCGTAAACGGAAGTAATAGCATCTACAGAATCTCCTACTGCAACACCGCCGCAGTCGATGATAGGATCGCTGATAAAGATCTGTGTTACTGTTCCTGTAGTATCTGCGATCTGAATGAATACTCTGCCATCGTAATAGTAGTTGTTGATTCCCATGCCCAGGCCGGCGCAATTAGCAACAGCTTCTGAATCAGAAGGTTCGCCCATTGCAGTAAATACAAGCTCTTCATTAGAGCCGATGCCGATCTCGTATCCGTTGTGTGAGAAAGCGTAACCTCTTACAGCCTCACCTGTCTCAACATCTGAATTCTCGATTGCGATCTGTGTCTGACCGCCCTCGATGCGTGTAGCTACAGCTGTCTCGCCAACTGTCTCATTGGTTGAGCACCCTGCAAACATTGTTGCTGCCATGCACAAAGCGATGGCTGCTGTCATGATCTTTGTTTTCTTCATTTTCTTTTCTCCTTTTTTCTTTTCCTTTTCCTATTATCTTAAATCTGTTCAGATTAGGCGTATTCAGGGGTTCCGTCTGCTCTTACCGGCAGCATTGAACCGTTAAACTGATGACGGCTATCCATGATCTCATCATCCGTAAGTCCGAAATACAGAGACTGATGGTTCATGAACTTCGTCGAATCACAATGATACCACTCGCCATCTATTTTGACGAGATTCCAGTAATGTCCGTTATATGTGATCGGATCTCTAAGCACTGTCATGTTCGGGATTCCCGCACAGTCAAGGAGCACTTTGCAGCAGGCATAGAAGCCGTAGCAGTCTCCGGAGTGTTTTGTAAGCGCATTGTACGCTGCTTCTTCAAACGTAATGGTTCCCATAACGGTCTCATAAGATACATATGAATGAACCCAGGTGAAAATATTAAGAGCAGTCTCTCTGTCATCATCACCTCTCAATTCATCGAGAAGATCATACGCGAGCCTGTACAGCTCATTATGATAAGGTGAATCCCACATGCTACCGGCACCGGAGACACTTTCATCTGTATCTGTGCTCTTGATGGTAACATGGGCATCCTGTCTTCTTATGTTTCCTGCGACATCTTTAGCAATATATGAAACTGTATATATACCGGGCTCACCTATCTGTACTCTGGAAGAATCGACCATAACAAAAGGATCTTCATCGTAATCATCCGTTACCGTGATGCCGTCCAAATAGTTGATTACAGTATCTTCAGCGTCACCGATCGTGATGTCGTGGATGCCGTAAAACAGCGGTGCGTTATGGTCGTCTGTTACATGAAAAGGAACCTCTATTACGGTTGAATTGTTGTACCAGTCTGTAACAACCACAGGAACAAGATAATCACCCGTAAGCTGGTAATCCGGAACACCGTTCTTATATTCAATTGATGCAATGCCTGAAAGGTCGTAAAGATATCCGACGCATTCGGATGCTTCAGGCCATGCAAGACTTGCATACTGATTATGGGGAAGTGCGATCCCCTTGGGTGCGGTGTGGTCTTCGATCCTTAAGGTGACGTCCTTTTCGAATGCTTCGTCGTAAAAGACCTTAAGCATGTAGATCGAAGGGACGCTTGTATCTATGCCTGAGATGTCGGTTACGAACCTGGCATCATCCGGGCAGTCTTTGAAGAAGTCCTCGATCTTGATCTGGGAACCTGCTTCGATCGTTACGTCTTTTATGATGTTGCGGTTTGCATCTCTGATGGTGAAATACACTGTGGTCGCAACAATAACGGCACAATAAACACATGCCAGGATCTTTCCGATTATTTTATTCATACGGATTATTAATTAATTACTAAATACACTTTCTTTATTTATTTAGACAGACCCTATTAGCCGCCCTCAACCGGTGTAGGCGCAGGTGTATCTTCCGAAGATTCAGACGGTGTCGTCGGCGTCGGCTCCGGCTCTGTTTCTGACTCAGTCGGCGTCGGCTCCGGTTCTGTTTCTGACTCAGTCGGCGTCGGCTCCGGCTTTATTTCTGACTCGGTAGGTGTCGGCGAAGCTGTTTCCGACTCAGTAGGTGAAATGGAAGGAGATGGCGTCTCTGCGCCTGTCGGAGTAGGTGAAACCGACGGAGACTCGGTACCTGTCGGAGTTGCTGAAGGTGACGGAGACGCTGACGGCGTAGGCGTGGGTGAAGGAGTAGGCGTAGGTGATGCCAGGAACTCCGACGAACCGCCTGCACGTGCAGGATACAGCGAACCGTTGAACTGGTGATACTTATCGTCGATCTCGTCATCCGTGCACATAAACCATACGCCCGGGTGATCGTTGTAACCTTCTGTAGCATCACAGTGATACCACTCACCGTTAAGCTTTACGAGAAGCCAGTAGTGAATGTTTCCATTGTACTGCGGATAACGTTCAATCCTCATGTTAGGGATGCCTGCAGCATCAAGAAGCATCTTGCAGCATGAATAGTAAACGAAACAGTCTCCGCTATGTCTTGTAAATCCTCTGTATGCGGCATCTTCATAGTCCGGTGTTCCGGAGAGAAGTCTGAACCACAAAGTGTCGTGGACCCAGTTGAAGATCGCTCTTGCAGTCTCAACATCGTTGCCTCTGATGAGACCTGAGACGATACTGTCGGCAAGCGCATAAGGATCTCCGTCACCGACATAATATGTTCCTGTTTCAGTGTTTGAATTTGAAGCAGCTTCTTCCTCTTCTTCTTCGGACATTTTGATAGTAAGCTTGCACTTTGCAGTAGAGATATTGCCGGCTTTATCCATAGCCTTGTATACAAGATCGTAAGTTCCGCTCTTCGTATAATTGACGAGTGATTCATCGACCTTGAGGACAGGATCCGGATCGTAATCGTCTGTAACCGTTACTCCCGCATAGAAGTTAAGCTGGTCAGGGTTGCCTTCAAGAGTAAGGTCGTGAACACCTTTGATAACCGGAGGAGTATGGTCGTCGATCATGTTGAAAGGAACCTGGAAAAGAGTCGTATTTCCGTAAACATCGGTAGCGGAGACAGATACCTGGTATGTGCCGCCTGATGTAAACTTCGGCGTTCCTTCAGTATAGTAAACCTTTGCAACTCCTGAGAGATCGAAAAGATTTGCTACGCAGTCTTTTGCTTCAGGCATCTTCCAGTTAAGGAAGATCTCCTGAGGAACAGGCTCACCCGTGGGTCCCGTGTGATCTTCGATCCTTAAGACAACATCAGCAACTTTGTTGTGGCCGTATCCGATCTTGAGCTGGTATACGGCAGGCTGCGTAATATCGATTCCGGAGATGTCCGTAAGGAATACGGCATCCATGGGAACGTTATCGAAAAATGCATCAAGCGTGATGGCTGTACCTGCTTCAAGTACAACGTCTTCCTTGACAGAGGCATTGATTCCTGCGGCAGGTGTAAACAACATGATGCCGCATACGATCGCAACGACACCCAGTACGATGATACCCGCAAGCATTGCGATCTGCTTTTTGGTTAAAGGTGTCTTTTTTGCAGCAGCTGCTGATTTCTTTACCTTGGTTCCGTCAGGCGATACCTTACCGCTGTAGAGCATCGTGGCGTCATTTACTTTGGCAGAACTTCTTAAGTTTCTTCCGGCAACATAGTCTGCTGCCATGCCTGTCAAAGGATCCTCTTCGCCCTCAAATGTCTGGAAATAATCAGTCTCGGTTATCGGTTCGGAATAACCCTGTCCGGCATTGTAATAGCCGTTTGAATTTTGCCGGGTACTGTTAACTCCGATTGAAGGTGTCCGGGCGCTTCTTGCACCCTGATCACCCGGTAACGGCGTTAATCCTCTTTCTGTGTTCTTTTTCATAACTTTTTCCTTTAATCCCCATTAAAGTTCTTGCTATTAAATATAAGGGAAATCCGAATCTATGGTTCCCTGGTAAACATTAATATAGCTCTGTACAGAATCCGTCGATCTCTCAGGATATGCATCCTCATCAAAATCGTGATTTGTAGGAGCGTGAATAATCTCGTAGTCGGTCATCATGAAGCAGAAATATGCCTTCGGCGTATAGTCGTTGAAGTATTTCTGAGCATCACAGTGCCACCACTCTCCGTTGAGTTTTACAAGACACCAGTAGTGCCAGTTATCCCAACTGTTGGAACGTTCTCTTACGACGCATAAGTTCTCGATTCCTGCCACATCGAGCATCGCCTTACAGCAAGCCCAAGTTCCGTAACAGGATGAGTATCTCTTGGTGAAAGTATTGATAGCGGCAACTGCCCAGTTGTCGTACTGGGGAGTGCTGAGCATGAAGCTGATATTGTTGTGTACCCAGTAGAAGATCTTCATTGCCTTCTCGACTTCAGTATCCTCATACCAGAGAATGTCATCGAGGATCTCTTCAGCCATTGCATATGCTTCTTCAACGTATGCCTGGGTCTCTGCTGAAGTCATCTCGGCATTGTCGATGATAACGACATGCAAGGTTATGGTAACGGAAGACTGGTTTCCGACATCATCGGAAGCTGTATATGTAACAGGATAGTCGCCTACAACGTGGAGGTTTACCTGTGAGTTGTCTACGACAAGGATCGGATTCTCGCAATAATCGTCTGTAACGATAATGTCGTCAATGTAATCTACGGACTCGCTTCCGATCATAACATCGAAATCGCAGGCGCCCATGATCACCGGAGCTGTCGTATCCTTTATGACCGTGAAAGGAACATCGATTATCGAATAGTTGCCGCTCGTATCGGTAAGTCTGACTTTAACATCATATTTGCCGCCCTTTGTAAGATCAGGCTCACCGTCATTATATGTGCAGCAAACGTCAGTCATGTCCCAAACGTCTTTTACGAGAGTCTTCGGCTCGGGTGCAGTACCGGAATACATGTGCTGCGGAACAGGATTGGCAGTAGGAGCCGTGCGGTCAACAACGTTAAGAACAGAGTGTACTACATGTCCGCCGCAATCGATTGCGATGTCGTAAGATGCGAGCATACCCGTATCGATCATATCGACATTGGTAATGAACTTGGTGTTCGGCGGGATCTGTGTAAAAAAGCAATCGAGTGTGATCGGATGACCATACTCGATATCGACCTGGGAGAGACACTCCTGCTCTATATTGTTGATTAATCCGGAGTACAGAAAATAGGCCGCTGTATAACCTAACAAAGCTCCTGCGAGAAGCGGCATAAACACCACTCCCAGAAACTTTGAAAGGGTAAACTTGGATTGCTTTCCTACTCTAGTCATTAAATGAACTCTGGATCAAGATAGAAGATATATGTAATCTTACCTGTATTATCAAATTCGAAATGAACTCTGTAATTATCGATTGAATATTCAATGGCACCGCTAGTTTCAAGGAAGGGTTCTTCACCATAAACTCTCTTTACGTCATCAAGAGTATCGGAGATCTTGATGCCCTCAGGAGTGGATACCGTGTCATCCTTAAGACGTACCTGGGCAATGATATCAGAATCCAGTCTGAGCTCTACCTCAAAAGAGTTAGTGGAAAATACTGTTGCCAAACCAACGCCGGCACAAGAAGCCTGCATAACTTCATCGTAGTTCTCAGGCAACTTGGATCTGTCGATGGGGGTACCGATGATGAAGTTGTTGTAATCGAAAACATAAGGAGCAGCTGATGTCTCAACAGCGGATCCTGTATTCTGTGCCTGTGTTGAAATGATGTTGATATCTGAAGAAACCGGCTCAGGCTCACCTGCGCATGCGCAGAGGCTCATACCGACAATGCTCAAACTCATAAGAAGAGCGGCAGCTTTAACAATTTTCATTGCTCCTTATCCTCCAAAACGTTAAATTAACACCACAATATGATACACCAAGCGTGTATCTCACATATGACAAAATTAGGGAATAATGCAAGATTTTTTTACTCTAAAATGACTAATTATATTATTAGATCAGTAGGTTAATTTTCAACGGCGGCAAGACCATAGCTCTTAAGCTCACCATAGGTGGCGATCTCATACAGCTGGTCGTCTCTCATATCGTTATAGAATTGGATGTCCTTTTCGTATTCGGCAGCTACGGCGGGAACGGTCCTGTAATCAGTCAGGTCATAATTGTCGACCAGGTACTGACCGAAGAAAATGCTGAGCTTCTCGGCGCCGAAGAGATTAAGATGAATGCCTGCATCGTAAGTATCGACGCTCATATCGAGCCCCATCTCATCCGCATAATCGTTGAAATTAATATAGGTAAGCCCATACTGGTCGGCATAGTTCTGCACATTCTCATCCCACTCCGGGTACCATTTGTACTCGATCGGAGCACGGACCAGAAGGAGCTCAATGCCATTCTCCTCGCAAAGGACCCTGATCTGGTCAAGATAGTACATGGCATTATCGCCGAAGCTGTAATCGGGCCTGAGCGGCATCGGAGGGAACTGGCTCATCGGTTTGACGTCACAACGCATGTAATAGCCGTTATGTGAAGTGATGTCCTTTGAGAAAACATGCTCGATATCCGTTTTGGTCAGCTTATTCCATCTGTCATGGTAACGGAGTATCGGGAATACATAGGAAACAAAGGTCTCCCCTTCCGTCATTGAAACATTGATCGCATCGACCTTATCCTTGGACCATCTCATGCCGTCCAAGGTCATTCTGTTATACGCCTCGTTGCGCGGAACATCGTGCTGGAGGTTGTGAACTGAAAGTACTACCACCTTCGGAGTCTCTGTCCTTAAAACGTCCTTCAGGAGGTAATAAGACTGGCAGATATACTGCTCACCGGAACCTCTGATATAAGATGAGATCCCGTATTCCTCATACATCTTGATAGGTGAAAAACTCTCATATGCATCGCAGTCGCCAAAGATGATTACGTCATGAGGCACCTTTTCCTTGTAATATTCTTCGGTAAAAGAACCCTCGATAACGCCCTTCTGATACTTGGGCATCAGAAGCTTTTGGATAAACCCGAGGATTCCAAAAGTAAGCGCCAGTAAAACCAGCGCAATAATTACTTTCTTTATTGTCTTGGATTCTTTTTTCGCGGACTGCGTCATTACATTGCCTTTTTAAGACGGCGGAAATCACCTAAAGCTTTCCAGCCGATCTTGACGATCTTTTTAATGTTGATGGAGTTTGTACCGCCCTGACGGGGTCTGAATGTCACTTCACGGAAAGCATGCTCTTCGCCGTAATGGACAAAGTAAGTTGTCATCATGATGTTCGGCAGGTTGTAATCCTTGTCGAGCTTGGGAAGATACTTGGCTACCGTCTTGGCATCCATGAGTCTGAACGGTGCATTCGCATCCGGAACCTTTACGTGGAAATAACACTTGAGGAGGAAACATACAACCTTCTCGACAAATGCTCTGGACTTACCGTCGCCTCTTACTACGCGGTGGCCGAAAATGCCCTTATATCCGTGGCGCATCTGCCAGAAAGCATCGAATTCAGAAGGAAGAGTCTGTCCGTCTGAATCAGTCTGGAAGATAAAATCGGCGCCGTTCTTGATAGCGTAATCGTAAAGAGCAATAACCTTCGGACCATGCTGTTTGCCGGTATCCGAGAGGATCTCAAGCTGGGGGTGGTCTTTCTTGAAGTTCTCCAGAAGCTCATGAGTTCTGTCTACGCTTCCGCTGTCGGCAATGACAAGTCTTGAAGCAGGATCTTTGCCTTCAAGTATGGGATACCAGGAAGTAACAACATCAAGAATGTTGTCCTCTTCGTTGTATGCAGGCATAACAATATAAAGAATATCCACGTTACACTCTCCCGGAATGTGTTTGCTTTTAAGGATTATAGCATAATCACTGTTCTTTAATCGTATGATTCCTATAATCTATTCTGCTTTGCACGGACTCAGTCGCACTCTCGGGATAGTCGTCCACCCTGTACTGGAATCCGTTCCATCCGCCCTGCCAGAAATTCTGGAGTTCCTTCGTCGTGTACATGAAGAAATAACTGTCATATCCTTCACGCCATGTGGCATCACAGTGGTACCACTGGCCGTTTAATTTGACGTAGTTCCAGAAATGGGTTGCAGTCTCATAAGGCCATCTCTCGATGATCATGTTCTCGATCCCTGCGACATCGAGCAGGACCTTTACCGCATACACCGTCGAGTAGCAGTTGCCTGTGCGGTTGATAAACGCGTTATAAGCTGCCTCAGTCCAGGAATCGCTGTTTGTCTTTAAGATAAACTTGATGTTGTATCTGCACCACCAGACGATCTGCAATGCGATCTCTTCTTCAGTCATGCCGGGTTCGGTGATCTCATCTAAGATCTCTCTGGCAAGTTCATACACTTCCTCAGGTTCGATATATCCTTCAGGCTTTTCCTTTACCGTAAGATCAACGCTTACCGAAGTGCTGTTGCCTGAAAAATCAGTGGCAGTATAGATAACCTCGTAAACGCCCTCCTCTTCAACGTTAACAGCTGAATTATCGACCGTAACAACCGGCTCAGGATCGTAATCGTCAGTTACGATAAGGGTGCTGAGGTATGTGACCGAATCTCCTATATAAACTTCAAGATCCAGTGCGCCCTTTATCTCCGGAGGAGTGGAGTCTTTGGTCACCTTGAAAGGAACGGTTACGGGTGTCTCATTGCCGGCCGCATCAACAAGAAATGCATTAAGGAAGAAATTGCCGCCGTAGGACAGATCGGGAACGTCTTTCCAATATGCGGAGACATCCGTTACATCGTTGATGTTTGTAATGCATGACAGTGCATCCGGAAGTTCCTGGCCTGCGAACATTTCCTGAGCTACGCCCTCACCTGTCGGAGGAATCGTATCGACAATATAGAGCTTGCACGGATAGTTTAATCCGTAAATATTTATGTTGAAATTCACTGTCTGGGGAAGATTGATGTTGACCTCATCAAAATTCAGATTGCACTTCATAAGATCCGGGAAAGTAAGTTCGCCGTCGAAGTACATGTTAATGTCCGGCCTTACCGTACCCGCTTCTATCGTTACTTCGTTTTTAAGAAGTGCCGTCTCTTTCTGATAGAAATTTATGACTACTGCAACAAGCACTACAAGCACGAGAATAACTGCTGCGCCGGCAAGAAGTCCGATGAGACCTTTCGAAGCCTTTACAGGCTTTTGCTGTACCTTTTTGGGCGGAGTGCGCTTTGCATTAACAGGAGCATTCGGACGGGCATTTTTCGAAGGTGCCGCTTTGGCAGGCTGGGGCTTATGCTGAACATTCTGCTGTCTCTGAACGGGACGCTGCGGAACAGATCTTCCAGCATTTTGAACAGGCGGCCTTCTTTGTCCTGACGGATGATTTACAGGTGCGCTTCCGGAATTAACAGGTCTTCTCTGCACCGGGCGGGCATTCTGCCTCGCTTCAGGATGTCTGTTTGTTCCGCCGTTTTGGTTATTCATACTATCCACTTATGCTGTGACTTCCGTAATTGATCATGTACTGGACCGAGTCCGTAGCTGATTCCGGATAAAGGTCCTCATCGAAATTATACCCGTTCCATCCGCCTTCCCAAACGTCACGCAATTCATCTGTGGTCAACATGAAGAAATAACCGTCATATCCCATTCTCGGAGTCGAATCGCAGTGATACCACTCACCGTCGATCTGGATGTAATTCCAGAAGTGCGGATTATAGATATAAGGGTCTCTGATAATGATCATGTTTTCTATTCCGGCAACATCGAAAAGCGCCTTTGCGGTCATTGCGAAAACGTAACAGTTGCCCGAACGCTTTGTTAATCCGTCATATGCCGCTCTCGTCCAGTTGGTGTCATCGCAGACGGAAACATAGTGGACATTGTATCTGACCCACCATGTGATCTGGATGGCAACTTCCATGTCGCTCATGTCATCCCAGGTAATGCTGTTCAGGACGTCACGCGCTTCTTCATAGACTATTTCAGGATCGACCCATGTGTCAGGCTTCTCGTTCAAAGTAAGCCAGATCGACACCTCTGATACATTGCCCGTCAGATCACGCGCCCTGTAAATGACTTCATAAGTTCCTTCCTCGTCGAAAACTACTCCGCTGGTATCAACTTCAAGAGTCGGATTCGGATCAAGGTCATCTGTTACCGTGACGTTTTCCATATAAGAGATCGAGTCACCGATAAAGACTTCGATGTCTTCAGGTCCTTCTATGACAGGCGGTCTTATGTCTCTTGTTACGGTAAGCGGAACGTCAACTATAGTCACATTGCCGGCTGCATCAGTTATGCGTGCCTTAGCGGTGAAATATCCGCCCCATGTATAATCCGGGATCTCCTCCCACTCAACGATCGTGTCATTAAGATCGTAAACATCTTTAATGCATTCTTCGACCGGAGGGAGCGGATCCGTTGAATAAAACTTCTGCGGTATTCCCTCTGCGACAGGTGCAGTCGTATCTACGATCTCAAGAACGCAGGGGAAGTGAGTGCCGTAAAAAGTTACGGTAAATCTTATAGTCTGAGGGATAGTGTAATTTACTGTCGAAAAATCCAGATTGGAATATACATACTGAGGGAAAGCCGGCTCACCTTTGACATACATGCCCAGGTCTGCAGTCTGTCCCGCTTCTATAGTGTTCTCACGCACGAGCATAGCAGTATCCTGGTCGTAGATAGAGATCGCCATGTATTCAACGCCGAAAACAATAAGCAATAAAATGAATATGACAACAAGCGGTATCAGACCCTTGTGTCTTTTCTTGATGCCGTAAAGTTCTTTTGTGCTGACACGCTTTGTACGCGCGTGAGCGCTCTTTGTATTTGCCGGTTTAAGGTGCTTAGCGGTAGATCTGGCTTTTTTCGCTGTCTTGCGTTCGAGCGCAGCTTCATGCTCCACAGCTTTTTTCACTGCGGCATCAGCGGATCTTACCCGCGCTTTCTCGTGTCCTCTTTTGGAGAACTCTTCGTTTTGCATTTAGAAGCCCCTTTATCGCTCCGGATAGTTACCAGTGAAGCACGCGTCGCAATATCTGAAACCATCCCCACCAAGCATTGCGTCCAGATCTTCAGTATCAAGATAACCTAAAGAATCGGCACCTATTATGCCACAAATTTCAGGGATTGTGTGACTGCATGCGATAAGATGCTCCTCATCGGGTACGTCAGTACCATAATAACAGGGGTGCATGAACGGCGGAGAACTGATCCTTACATGGACTTCCACAGCTCCCGCATTCCTTAACATGTTGACCTGATTTGCGATCGTATTTCCTCTAACGATCGAGTCGTCGATTATTACAACTCTCTTGCCCTTAACTACGGCAGAGATGGGATTGAGCTTGATCTTAACAGCCTGTTTACGCTGTTCCTGTGAAGGCTTGATGAATGTTCTTCCGACATAGGAATTCTTAACGAAGCCCTTCTCGTAAGGGATGCCCGACTCGGCGGAAAAACCCAATGCCGCATCGATTCCTGACTCCGGAACACCGATTACGATGTCACAGTCACAGGAATGCTTTCTTGCAAGGATCCTTCCTGCTTCCCTTCTTGCCATGGCAACGGAGATACCGTCGATAACGGAGTCAGGTCTTGCAAAATAGATATATTCGAAAACGCATTTCTTCATGCCGCGCTTGATGCCGGAATCTATTGATCTGATATTGCCGTCTTCGACAACAACAATCTCACCGGGGTTTATGTCTCTGATAAACTCAGCGCCCACCGCTTCAAGAGCGCATGTCTCGGAACAGAAAATCGTGGCATTGTCGAGCTTGCCCATGACAAGGGGCTTCAATCCGAACGGGTCTCTTGCAGCAATGAGTTTTCTGGGGCTCATTACCAGGAGCGCATAACCACCCTTGATGATCCCCATGACTTCCTTTACAGCTTCTTCAACAGAAGGTGTGGAAGATCTCTTGCTTGCGATGAGATATGCGATGACCTCCGAATCGGTGGTCGTATGGAAAATGGCTCCCTTATCCTCGAGCTCTCTTTTGAGTTCGATGGCATTGGTGAGATTTCCGTTATGTGCAATGGAAAGAGTACCCTTTGAATACTGGGTAACGATAGGCTGTGCATTCTCCGGAACACTGCCTCCTGCGGTGGAATATCTTACGTGGCCGATCGCGATATCGCCTTTGAGATTCTTGATCTTGTCATTGCTTAAGACGTCGCTGACAAGTCCCATACCCTTGACGCATTCGATAGACGCATCATCATTGGTCGCGATGCCGCAACTCTCCTGTCCCCTGTGCTGGAGACTGAAAAGTCCGTAGTAAACATCACTGGCGCAGTACTCACTGCCGTGAATTCCGAATATTCCGCATTCCTCGTGTATGGCCATGAGTAGATTTTAACATCCTGTTAGCGAACAGATATAAGTAAATCTGTCTGTATTTTGGAACCTCAATTTCGATTCTGTTTGGATATAACAACAACTCGGGGTATCGATAGTAGTAAAATATCCGTGTTATGGATGATCTGTTTGCCAATTGCAACCTCTGCCCGAGAAGGTGCGGAGCCGACAGGACCGGAGGTAAGACCGGTTACTGCAGAATGCCCGGATTTCCTATCGTAAACCTCATAAAGCTTCATTATGGAGAAGAACCGATCATATCAGGAGATAAAGGCAGCGGCACGGTGTTTTTTGAAGGCTGCAGCTTAGGCTGCGTTTTCTGCCAGAATTACACGATCTCAAGAGGTCCCACAGGCTTAGGAATGAAGATGGACAGTTCTTCTCTTGCAGATGCTTATCTTAAGCTTCAGGATGATGGCGCAAATAACATAAATCTCGTAACGCCTATGCATTTTGCTCCTGCGGTTGCTGATTCGATATCTGTCGCGAAAACAAGAGGTCTTAAGATTCCCGTCGCAGTAAACTGCTCGGGCTACGACCTTGTATCAACGCTGAAACTTTTCGACGGGCTGGTCGATATATACATGCCGGACATGAAATATTTCTCACCCAAATTCTCTTCCGAGTATTCAAATGCCAAAGATTACTTCGCGGTCTGCTGCCAGGCCATAGACGAGATGGTAAGGCAGACCGGTGATATTGTCATGGGAGATGACGGCCTGATCAAAAAAGGCGTTATCGTAAGACATCTTATTCTTCCGGGAGGCCTTTTCGATTCAAAACATGTGCTGGATTATCTGACTTCAAGATACGGAAACAGGATCTTCATAAGCCTCATGAGCCAGTACACTCCGATGCCGGCTTGCACGGGCAAGCTCAAAGAACGACCTTCCAAACGGACATGTGAGAGTCTCGCAGATTACCTTGCATCAAAAGGCCAGACCAACGCTTTCATCCAGGAATACGAATCCTCCGGAAACGAAATGATTCCGGACTTCAAAACCTGAAGCCGGAATCACTGTTGACTGTTTGTTTTTAAGATATCAGATTATGCCTTCGATGATCGCCTCGAGTGCAGGCTGCGGAACGAAGCCAAGAGACTCATTTACAAGCTCTCCATCCTTAAAGAACTTAACTGCGGGAATGCTGTCTACAGAGTACTTTTCAGCAAATTCAGTTGAATCATCACAGTTATACTTGCATACCTTGAGCTTGCCGTCGTACTTCTCCGCAATGGCAGAGATAACGGGGCCGAGCATCTTGCAGGGTCCGCACCAGGGTGCCCAGAAGTCAACAAGAACAGGTGTGCTGCTCATAAGAACTTCCTCTTCAAAATTCATGTCATCCAAAATGATTTCTGCCATTGATCTGTCTCCTTCCAAATCAGTTATTGCAATCTCCGTTGCACTTTTTGTCCTTTGAAAAGCAGCATTCGCCGCCTTCACATACTCTGTAGTTACCGCCTTCGACACACAATGTCTTGCCGTTGATCAGGGCATCCGCGATCTTAAATCTTGCCGATTCATAGATCTCAGTCACCGTGGTCCTCGAGATATCCATAAGAGCTGCGCATTCCTCATGTGTTTTATTCTGGTAATCCACATGACGGATAGTCTCATACTCTTCGATCGTGAGGACCTGCGACTCACTGCCCGCACCATCCTGCGGAACGAACTTAGTGAACTTGGGTTCCTCGCAAACCCTTCTGACTCTTACCGGCCTTGGCACTGGTGCACTCCTAAAAAAATGACATATGCCGCATTTACGACATATGTCAATTATAACATTAACTTCTGAAATTCAAAAACATCCGTCTTATCAGATATCTTCACCCAAAGAAGCAAGGTACTGGCCGTAATCGGTCTTGGACATGGACTGGGCAAGCTCAATGAACTTCTCCTTCTCTATCCATCTGTTGTGCCATGCAATCTCTTCAAGACATCCGATCATTCTTCCTGATCTCTGTGCGGCTCTGATCTGGCCTGCAGCTTCATAGAGGCTGTCCGGATTACCTGCATCGAACCAGGAGAACTCCTTACCCAAAGGAATAACGTGGAGCTGGTCTTTCTTGAGGTATTCCTCATTGACTGATGTGATCTCAAGCTCGCCTCTTGCGGAAGGCTGGATGTTTGCCGCGATATCGCAAACCTGTGAGTCGTAGAAATAGAGTCCCGGAACGATGTAATTTGACTTGGGATGGCGCGGCTTCTCCTCAATGGATACTGCCTTTCCGTCAGCATCAAACTCAACGACACCAAAAGCTCTCGGGTCTGCTACATAATATCCGAAGATAACTGCGCCCTGTTCCTGACGGCTTGCAAGCCTGAGCTTGCGTCTGAAGAAAGGTCCGTAGAAGATGTTGTCTCCGAGAGCGAGGCAAACTGAATCGCCTGCGATGAAATCCTTGGCGATGATGAAAGCATCGGCAATACCTCTCTGAACCTTCTGTTCCATATACTGGATCGAGACTCCGAGATGTTCGCCGTTACCCAGAAGATCGACGAAAGGCTTTGTATCGTCAGGCGGAGTGATTACGAGGATATCTTTGATTCCTGCTTCCATAAGAACGGAGAGCGGATAGTAGATCATCGGTTTATCGTAAACGGGGAGCAAAGGCTTGCACACCGGCTTTGTAATGGGATAAAGACGGGTGCCCTTTCCTGCAGCAAGAATAATACCTTTCACTTGGCTACCTCCGAAAATTCAGATTCTGTTGATACTATAAATATACATTACCGCGGACATATTTGAAAGTTCGGAAACATACGAAAAAAATAGTGACTTTTTCGTTGGTGTTTTTTAGGGCAGAAAATAAAAAAAGCCTTGAAAAATCAAGGCTTTTGGTGGAGCGGGATACGAGACTCGGACTCGCGACTTTCACCTTGGCAAGGTGACACTCTACCACTGAGTTAATCCCGCGTGCCTGATTATTATATGGTCGAGCCTATTTTTTGTCAACACCAAATTTTAAGAAAATGTTTTTTCGCGAAAATGGGCGCAAAAACCGCTTACTGATCGCTTATATCATTGTCGATGGTAACCTGGACATCATATCCCGGAAGGGCTTCCTTAACATCACCGACTATATGCGCGATAAGGCCTTCCCTGTCCTGCTCCTCAAAATCGACAACGACGTCGAAGACGATTTTCTTTCTCTCCTCATCGACATAGAATCCGTGGATCTGGAGAATGTGCTTATGGTCAACGACAAGTCCGGCGATCTCATTTCTCATCTTCATGAGATGCTCATCTGAAGAATTATTGGAATAGATTCCGACAGCCGTAAGAATTATGCCTGTATCTAAATAAACCTTCTCGGTGATGCTTCTGGTAAGTGCATCTATCTGGTGAGCAGTCATGGTGTCGTCGACTTCAATGTGGACTGAACCGAGATATCTTTCCGGTCCGTAGTTGTGAAGGACAATATCGTAAGCGCCGTGAACTTCATCAAACGAATTGACGCTTTCTTTAACCTTCCTCGTATACTCAGCTTCGACTCTGTGACCGAGCATGTCGTCAACAGCTTCGAAAATAATCTCTAAACCTGCTTTAAGAATGAAGAGCGAGATGGCAACACTGACATACGCTTCGATGTTGAACTTGAAAACGAGGAGTATCACTGCGGATACAAGTACTGCAGTCGATAAGATGGCATCGAAAAGAGCATCTGTTCCAGATGACATCAAAAGGTCTGACTTTACCTTCTTTCCTTGCTTTCTGACAAAAAGTCCAAGCACGATCTTAACGACGATCGCAACGGAGATTATCACAAGAGACAAGGCTGAATGCTCAGGCTCAACGGGATTGATTATCTTCTTTACCGACTCTATCATGGCCGTTAAACCGGCATATATGATAAGAGCGGCAATGATCATCTGTGCAAGATATTCGACTCTTCCGTGACCTAACGGATGCTTCTTATCAGGCTTTCTGGATGCGATCTTAGTGCCGATTATCGCGACTAAAGACGATAACACGTCACTGAAGTTATTAACGGCATCAAGGACCATGGCCGTCGAATGCGCAGCAACACCGATCAGCGCCTTAAAAGATGCAAGAAAAACATTGGCAACGATGCCGATAATGCCTGTCGTTACTATCGTCTTTTCTCTGTTTATGCTCTTTTCCTGACTGGCCATGTTCATTCAACTCCTGAAAATATAAGGGCCGCGGAAGGATCTTCCGATTCCTGCCGCGAACCCGTTTTATCTTTATAATTCAGCGATTTACGCAGGCTGGAAATTCTCCTTGCCTACACCGCAAACAGGACATTTCCAATCCTCAGGGATATCCTCGAATGCTGTGCCGGGTGCAATTCCGCTGTCGGGATCACCAATCTCGGGATCGTATTCGTAGCCGCATAAAGTGCATACATATTTCTGCATAGTTTTATCCTCCTTGGATTTTGGTATAAAAAGATTTTACTTCTTTTGAGAATTGTTTTATATCAATTTCCCGATGTGTTTTCCCACGAAAATAAAAAATCCCCTTCCATGTTTATATACGGAAAGAGATCTTTGGTTATGGAGCGGGTTACGGGGTTCGAACCCGCGACATTCAGCTTGGGAAGCTGACACTCTACCAACTGAGTTAAACCCGCAAAGCCTTAATTCAAAGCAATCTTATCAGACCTGGTCAGGCAAATCAAATGCCGGAGCCAGTTTGATCCTGGGGTCTTCGGCAAACTTCAAAAAGTCATCACACATCTCATGTCTGAAGTCATCTGTGACGAAAGGAAGCCAGAACTGCGTATCAGAAAAATTGGCCCATATGAGCATGTATGCAAGGCTCTTTCCGCTCTCTGTCGAAGTGATCGCATCAAGGGTCTGTGTAAACCAGTCAGGCACCGTGTTACCCATCGGCGCAAGACCTTCAAAATAACCGTTCTCGGTATCAAGTGAGCGGTAACCGATCTCGGTAAGTGCCGTGATCTTTCCGCGCTCTTCGGCAATCCTGTCGATAACATCAAATGACGATGTCAGTTTGTGATAGAAACCGTCTCCCTTGTGAGGCTTGTCGTGATAGTAATCAAGACCCAGGATATCAATGTAGTCGTCACCCGGATATCTGGAAAGATATTCGGTATCGCTTGTTACCGGGCCATTAGGAGAATAGGCAACAGCAAGATTATCAACGCCCTTCTGGTCCATGAGGTAATCAACGGTATATCTGAACAGATCGATATATTCCTCATCTGTAAGGTAATCTTTGCCCCACCAGAACCAGCTTCCGTTGCATTCGTGGAACGGACGGAAGATCATGGGGATCTTCTCGCCTTCAACATCGACGCATGCAGATGCAAATTCTGCGATCATATCAAGAAATCTGCAGTATTTCGCATTGAGATCTCCGCCGGGCATGATTCTTTTGCCGCAGTCGCCTTCGGTGATGTTCGGAGAATAATCGTAGAACTCCTCACCGCCTAACGTGAAGTTCGGCATGTGTGAAGACAGCGTTATGATTATACCCTCTCTTCTCATATTCTTGACTGCCGTTACGAGTTCATTCATTGTGCCCTCATAACCCGTGAAACCCAATGTATCTATTCCTACGACAGCAGGATGGCTTCCGCAAAGATTCTTGCAGTCTGATTCCGTGCCGTCAGTTGAATTTATTGACACACCAAAATGGCCTGCATTCTGCTGGCCAAAAAGGATCTGGTCGCTTAATGAGTAGTCTCTTAAAAGATTTAAGAGTGCCTCGAGATTCTCTGTTCTTTTGTACTTAAAGTTCATTATTACTTCTTGTCCTGCTTCTTCTGAAAATCTCCAAAAGGATCCTGGATATCCGAGATATCGCCGCCCAGATTCTGGATAGCGGACATCATCTCGTAGAAAAGGTCTCTCTCGATCGACTTCTGATTGCGGTTGATGTAATTCTTGAACATTGCAACTGCTCTGTCATCGCCGTAATCAGCAAGACAGATTACCGCATAGATCTTGTTCGTCATGTATCTGAACGCATGTCTCAATGTCTGATAGATCTCTTCAGTCTTATGCTTTTTGCCGATCTCGGTAAGCATGATGACAACATCTTCGCAAGGTCCTTCAAGGCCTGTATCGATGTTGTTCTCGATGATACCGATGAGGTAAGGCTCAGATACTTCAGGGAATGCCTCGATATATTCAGCGATGGACTCAGCAACGAATTCTCTTGTCTTGCCGTAGCTTAAGTAACGGTCGAGCACCGCCTGGATAAAGCAGGGTTCCTTCATCTGAATGAGAACTTCAAAGCATGCGATAGCCTTCTGGAACTGCATCTCGAAAAGAACATTCTCATCAGAAAGCTCTTCTTCTGTCCATGCGCACTCGCCGATGACCTTTCCGCAGTAATCTCTTACCATGTCAGCAGTCTCTGTAGCGATGCTTGATACAAGGGACTGGGGAACGCCTCTGTCGAGGTTAAGGGCGCTGTATTCAAGTGCCTCAGTCTTCTCTTCGAAGCTCAGCTCATCCATTACCTGACGCATAGACTTATCACCTAAGCGCTCATCAGGTTCATTCTCGAGCTTTGCCGTAGCCTCGTCTGTCTCTTCTTTTGCAAGACGCTGGATATATTCCTCGTATGTTGTATCGTCAACATCGTCGGGCTTCTGGTCGAGCTTGTCACCGAACTCGTCGAGCTTCTGCTCAAGGATCAGTGCGCCGATCTCATCGTATCTTTTAAGTAATTCCTTTATATCCTCTCTCATGCAAACCTCATCTCCCGGGGTATCCGTAATCTCAATTGAATAGCAACTATTTTACTCTGATTGTCTGACTAAAAAAAGCGTCGCTTTGTAAGAAAAGCGACGCTTTTGGAGGTACCACCCAGATTTGAACTGGGGATCAGGGTTTTGCAGACCCATGCCTTACCACTTGGCTATGGTACCATTGGTGACCCGTACGAGAGTTGAACTCGTTACTCCGCCGTGAAAGGGCGACGTCTTAGCCGGTTGACCAACGGGCCTTTTATGGTAGCGGCGGTGGGATTCGAACCTACGACCTGCCGGGTATGAACCGGACGCTCTGGCCAACTGAGCTACGCCGCCATAAAAGTTGCTTTGAAATTATATCCACTCATAGATTTAAAGTCAATAGCAATTAGCTATCAAAATGGCTTTATTCAATTACCGATGAGTATTGGGTTATAAAAAGGAAAGAGGCTGCCCGCATTGGACAGCCTCTATAAGTCACTATTCTAAAGTATTTAGAAGAATTACTTGAGCTCGAGCTCACCGCCGCAATCTGCGAGCTTCTTCATAAGGTCATCAGCCTCTTCCTTAGAAACGTTCTCCTTGAGGGCAACAGGTGCCTTCTCAACGAGTTCCTTAGCTTCCTTAAGACCCATACCAAGAACATCCTTAACTGCCTTGATAACGCCCATCTTGGAATCGCCGAAGCTCTTGAGCATAACTGTGAACTCTGTCTGCTCAGCAGCTGCTGCACCAGCGCCTGCGCCAGCACCAGCAGAAACTGCAACTGCAGCTGCAGATACGCCAAATTCCTCTTCAATAGCCTTCTCAAGATCGAAAAGCTCGATTACTGAGAGACCCTTTATTTCTTCAAGAATGCTTGTAACTTTCTCACTAGCCATTTTAAGTTTCCTCCTATAATAATTTAGCTAATTACTCTGCGGGTGTTTCCGCGGGTGCAGCTTCTTCTGCGGGAGCCTCTGCGGGCGCCTCAACTGCTGCTGTTTCTGCTGCGGGAGCTGCCTCACCGCCTTCTTCCTGCTTCTTCTCTGCAACTGCCTTTACAAGCATAGCGAGCTTTGTAAAAGGGAAAAGCAAAGAATATGCAACCTGTGTCTGGAGTGTTGTAGGATCCGGTACCTTGGAGAGAGCAACGATCTCAGCAATTGTTGCAACCTTACCATCGATAATACCGCCCTTGATCTCCATGGGCTCAAAGTCCTCACTGAACTTAGCGAGTACCTTTGCAGGAGCGATGATATCATCAGAGTATCCTACTGCTGTAGGTCCCTCGAATACTTCATCAAGTCCTTCGAAGCCAAGCTCTGCAAATACGCGTCTGAGAACTGTGTTCTTGATAACCTCAAACTTAACACCTGCCTTACGGAGCTCTGAACGCATCTCTGTGTCCTGAGCAACAGTAAGTCCGCGTGTAGCTACGAATACATATGTAGTAGCGCCCTTGAGTTCAGAAACGAGTTCTTCAACACGCTGCTGCTTAGCTGCCAGAATTTTTTCACTGGGCATTTTGGTTTTTCCTCCTTATTTTATTTCTATTAAAGACCCCCCTGGGTAACCTGACAGGTCAAACCAAGGGGGACGAATTAATCCTTTAATAGAACTAACAGCTCCTTCCTCGGCCGGCCGCCCGTTTAACGGACATTTCAGAAATCATATTTCAATGAAATCGCCTGCTGTCTTTGGCAGGAAAGGTATTTAATTGTTAATTGATCGAAATCAAGCGAACTTCTGAGCGTTTACCTTGATTCCGGGGCCCATTGTTGTTGCGATTGAGCAATTCTTAATGTACTGGCCCTTAGCTGCTGCCGGCTTAGCCTTGATGATAGCTTCCATCAATGCCTTAATGTTCTCTTCGATCTTCTCAGCACCGAAAGAAACCTTGCCGACGGGGCAGTGAATGATGTTGGACTTGTCGAGTCTGTACTCGATCTTACCGGCCTTAACTTCGTTAACAGCCTTTACAACATCCATTGTAACTGTGCCTGCCTTAGGGTTAGGCATCAAGCCCTTAGGACCCAAAACCTTACCGAGCTTACCGAGCTTACCCATCATGTCAGGTGTAGCTACGATAACGTCGAAGTCAAACCAGTTTTCCTTTTCGATCTTTGCGATCATATCGTCGTCACCAACGAAATCAGCACCTGCTTCCTTAGCCTCATCAGCCTTAGGGCCCTTAGCGAGTACCAAAACTCTCTTTGTACGGCCTGTACCGTGAGGAAGAACTACAGCACCTCTGACTTGCTGGTCAGCGTGTCTTGAGTCAACGCCGAGTCTTACGTGAAGCTCTACAGTCTCATCGAACTTAGCCTTGCCTGTCTCGCAGACAAGCTTAGCTGCCTCAGAAGGATCATAGAGTACGGATCTGTCTACGAGCTTTGCGAGCTCAGCATATCTTTTACCTTTGTTCATGCTCTATTCTCCTTTCTTAGTCTTTCTTTACAACGATACCCATGGAACGAGCTGTACCTGCAACCATTCTTGCGCATGCTTCTACATCAGCAGCGTTAACGTCAGGCATCTTGATCTCAGCGATCTTGAGGCAGTCTTCCCATGTTACTGTTGCAACCTTCTCTGTATTAGGTCTTCCCGAAGCCTTCTCGATCTTAGCGGTCTTCTTAAGAAGTACCGGTACCGGCGGAGTCTTCGTGATGAACGTGAACGAACGGTCTGCATAAACTGTAATGATTACAGGAATGACGAGACCTGCGTCCTTAGCTGTTCTCTCGTTGAACTCTTTGACAAACTGCGCGATGTTGATACCGTGCTGTCCAAGAGCTGGTCCGACCGGCGGCGCGGGTGTTGCTTTGCCTGCAGGTATCTGAAGCTTTACATAGCCTGCTACTTTTTTAGCCATACTGGCCACCTCCCAAATAGATTTTTATTATCAGAGACCATAAGGTCTTTAATAAACGTTAATTAAACTTTTCTTACCTTAATGAAGTCGAGCGTAACAGGTGTCTCACGTCCGAACATGGATACCGTAACAGTAACCTGCTGCTTCTCTTCATTGATGTCCTTAACGACAGCCTTGCTGTCCTTGAAAGGACCGTCTGTGATGATGATGAGATCGCCGATGCGATAATCAACTTCAACAGTAGAAGGAACAATAAGTCCCATCTTGACCAGGTCCTCATCCGTCATCGGAATCGGCTTGTTCGGGTCAGGTGCTACAAAGCCCGTAACTCCGTTTGTGTTACGGATCTTGTACCAGAGATCCTTATCAACCTTATCATTGTTGCCGTAAACGAGCTTCAAGAAGATGTAGTTGGGGAATCTCAGCTTCTCAACTTCCTTACGCTTGCCGTTCTTGGTCTCAACAACGATATCCGTCGGCAGATAGACCTCCTGGATAATGTTCTCCATATCCTGGGCCTTAGCATAATTCTCTATGGAAGTCTTAACTTTCTTCTCATATCCGCCGAAGGTATGGATTATATACCACTTGGCTTCATTATTATCCGGCATTTATATACTCCTAAATCAAGCTTAGCCTTCAACAGAAGACTCAGTCTCCTCAACAGTCTCGGATGCTTCAGTAGCTGCTGTCGTAGCCTCAACCGGGGCAACAGTCTCAGCCGGTACCGTTGTCTCAACGATATCGTAGAAACCGACCTTATCGAGGATCCAGCGGCCGCCATTACCGATCAATGTAAGGTAAACAGCGAAGAATACGATTACAAGCAGAACTACAGCTGCAGTCTTGGCGAGCTTTTCGCCTGTAGGCCACGTAACGCGCTTAAGTTCAGCAAAAACATCGGAGATCTTCTTGCCCAGGCGCTTGAAAATGTTACCTTTGTTATCAGCCATTTTAAACGTCCTTTAAGAATTACTTGGATTCTCTGTGAATTGTGTGCTTACGGCAGAAGGGGCAATACTTCTTGAGCTCTAATCTCTCTGTATTGTTCTTCTTATTCTTGTATGTCTGATAGTTTCTCTGCTTGCACTCTGTGCATGCGAGAGTAAGCTTATCGCGAGCTCCGGCCTTTGCCATGGTCCAAATACCTCCAAATGTCGTGTTACAGGGGCTTTCAGGCTCCCTGCGCGCCAATTTCCGCGCAACTAAAAACAAGACCTGAACGGTCTAGCGCGAAGATTGTATCACACCAGGGGCTATAAAGTCAACGAAAATATATGGAAGTGCCGATTATTTACGGCACTTTTTCCCTGAGGTGCAAAATCAGCCCCTGCGGGATCTCAATTCTGTCTCAACATCATCGATGGTGATGCCCTGATCAGCCATGAGGACGAGAAGGTGATATTCAAGATCGGCGATCTCTGCGATGATCTCTTTCTTATCACGCTGGGAAGCAGCGATAACGACCTCAACTGCCTCTTCGCCGAGCTTCTTGGAGATCTTGTCCGTGCCCTTTTCGAAAAGGTAATTTGTGTAAGAGCCCTCTACGGGATGCTCCTGACGGTCCTTTATAACGCTGTAAAGTTCTCTCATGATATCCATTGATCATTCCTCCTTGTCACTGGCCGGATCCCAGTCATTAAGTGATGTATAAAAACAAGATCTGTTGCCTGTGTGGCAGGCTGCTCCGGTCTGGTCGATCTTATATAACAGTGTATCCCTGTCGCAGTCAATGCTGGCAGACATTACTTTCTGGAAATGTCCTGATGTCTCGCCCTTCTTCCAGAGTGAATTTCTTGATCTGGAATAGTAGTGCATAAAGCCCGTCTCACATGTAAGACAGAATGCTTCCTCATTCATGTAAGCCATCATGAGGACTTCGCCGTTCTCATAATCTACGGTGATAGCCGGAACCAGTCCGTCGGAATTCTTCTTCATCTTTGCCCACATGTCATGGGGATTAAGATTGCTCATACAATGCTCCTTACGGGGATGTTTTCGTTTGCAAGATAATCCTTGAGATCTTTGATCTTTATCTCTCCGAAGTGGAAAAGGCTTGCTGCAAGAACTGCATCTGCCTTGCCGACGTTGATCGCATCCGCAAAATCCTTCATGGAACCTGCTCCGCCGGAAGCGATGACAGGTACTCCGACATTCTCGGAGATCATAGCGGTGATCTTATTGTCGTAGCCGGACTTTGTTCCGTCCTTGTCCATTGATGTAAGAAGGATCTCGCCTGCGCCGAGTGATACCGCCTTCTTTGCCCACTCAAGAGCATCAAGGCCTGTGGGCTTGGTGCCGCCTGCGATAACTACTTCATAGCCGGAATCAAAGCCTGATTCCCTTGCCTTGACGTCGATAGCGCAAACGATGCACTGTGAGCCAAACATCTCAGAAGCTTCCTTTATGAATCCGGGATTCTTTACGGCAGCAGAGTTAAGTGAGACCTTGTCTGCTCCTGCGTTAAGGAGCTCTCTTATATCTTCAACGGTCCTGATGCCTCCTCCGATGGTAAAAGGAATGAATATCTCGTTGGCAACCCTTCTTGCCATCTCGACTGTCGTTCCCCTGGATTCAAGTGTTGCAGTGATATCAAGGAAAACAAGTTCGTCAGCACCTGACTGGTTATAAGTCTTGGCACACTCGACCGGATCGCCGGCATCTCTTAAGGATACGAAATTAACGCCTTTGACAACTCTGCCGTCCTTAACGTCGAGACAGGGGATTATACGTTTTGTAAGCATTTTGCCAAATCCACCTTTCCCTCGTATATTGCTTTGCCGATGATGACGCCGGCACAGCCGGAAGTCTTGATGAGTTCAACGTCTTCGTTGGAACCGATTCCGCCGGAGGCGATTACGTTAAGGCCTGTAGCCTCAACCATTTCCTTCGTCTGTGCTACGGCAGGACCCGTAAGCATGCCGTCTCTTGCTATGTCTGTAAATACTACTGTTGTTGCACCGATCTCCTTGCACTTCAATGCAAAATCGACTGCCTTGAGTTCTGAATCAGCCGTCCATCCGTCAACGGATACAAATCCGTCGTGGGCATCGATTCCTATTGCAACCTTGTCGCCGAATCTCCCGATCGCCTTCTTCGTGAATTCGGGATCCTTAACGGCAGCAGTACCGAGCACTGCTCTGGAAACGCCGTATTCCTCGATCCACTTTGCAAGCGTATCCATGTTGCGGATCCCGCCGCCCGTATCGACCTTAAGTCCGGTCTTTACTGCGATCTCTTTTATTATTTCATGGTTTTCCGGGACACCGCTTTTTGCTGCATCCAGATCAACTACATGGATCCATGTGGCTCCTGCTTCCTTGAACATAAAAGCCTGGTCCAGAGGTGAATCGTTATAAACGGTGACGTCGTCATATCTGCCCTGCTTGAGCCTGACGCACTTGCCACCGATCAGATCTATTGCGGGTAATATGATCATGCTTTTGTCTCCGCTACGAATTTCTTAAGGATCTCAAGTCCTGCCGCGCCGCTCTTTTCGGGATGGAACTGCATTCCGAAAATGTTGTCGTGCTCAAATGACGAACAGTACTTTATGCCGTATTCGGTGCTTGCGGCATTATCAGAAGTAAGACCGAGCTGGCAATAGTAGGAATGGACGAAGTAAACATAGTCGCCTTCGGTAAGAAGTCTTCCTGTTACGTCAACCAGCTTGTTCCAGCCCATCTGGGGAACCTTCAGGCCGTTATCGGGGAAACGTCTTACGAAGCCCGGAATGATGCCGAGTCCTGATACAACGCCCTTTGTTTCTCTTCTTTCGAGGTTATTCTCTTCTGAACCTTCAAGCATGAGCTGCATGCCAAGACAGATTCCCAAAAGAGGTTTGCCGGAATATGCGCAATCTATGAGCGGTGTTACGAGGTCTCTGTTTGTGAGCTCATCCATTGCCGGAGCATAGCTTCCGACACCGGGAAGAATAACACCCGATGCATCTGCTATAACGCCCGCATCGGAAGTTATCACACAGTCACTGCCGATATACTTTAAAGCTTTCTCGACAGAGCCCAGATTGCCCATTCCGTAATCTACTACTGCTATCAAAGGATCAGATTTCCTTTCCTGTAATGCGTGAGTAGCACTCGCGATACTTCTCTGCAGTCTTGTCGATGATCTCCTGCGGGAGATGAGGTGCGGGATATGTCTTATCCCAGTCGAGTGTCTCGAGCCACTCTCTTAAGAACTGCTTGTCGAAGCTCTTCTGAGCGTGTCCGGGTTCATACTCTGCTGCATCCCAGAATCTTGAAGAGTCAGGTGTGAACATCTCGTCGCATACTGTGAGGACGCCGTCGATCTTACCGAATTCGAACTTTGTATCAGCAAGGATAAGGCCCTTTGTGAGTGCGAACTCTGAAACCTTCTTGTAGAGAGCAAGAGATGCATCTCTCAAAGCGGAAGCGTCAGCCTCACCGATGAGGTCTACTAACTGCTCATATGTGATGTTGATGTCGTGGCCTTCGTCAGCCTTTGTTGACGGAGTGAAAAGAGGCTCAGGAAGCTTGTCGCCCTGGAGCATTCCCTCAGGCATCTTGATGCCGCCGACTGTACCGGACTTTTTGTATTCCTTAAGAGCTGAACCTTCGAGGTAACCTCTTACGATGCACTCTGCAGGAAGCATCTGAGCTTTCTTAACGAGCATGGATCTTCCCTGAAGTTCTTCCTTATACTTGTCGAAGCCCATAGGATACTTTGAAACATCAGTTGTGATGACGTGGTTCGGGATGATGTCCTTTGTGAAATCAAACCAGAACTCGGAAATTGATGAGAGCACTCTTCCCTTGTCAGGAATCAGCTCATCGAAAATAACGTCGAAAGCGGAGATCCTGTCTGTAACGACAAGAAGAAGTGAATCGCCGAGATCGTAGATGTTTCTGACCTTGCCCTTTGAGAGCATCGGCTGATCGATAAAATCAGTATCCTTAATAAGCATTTATATATCCTCCAAAAATTATAATGCGCCTTTGGTCGAGATGACCTGACCTGCAAATCTCGGGTCTGTCTCCGTTGCCTGTCTCAAAGCTCTTGCGAGGGCCTTGAACATAGCCTCTGCCTTGTGGTGATCGTTTGCACCGTAAGGGCATGCGATGTGCAGAGTGATGCCTGCATTGAATGCAAAGCTCCTGAAGAATTCCTCGAAAAGCTGAGTGTCCATCGTGCCGCAGAACTCGCCTGCAAAATCACAATCGAAAACAAGGAATGCCCTGCCTGAAATATCAAGAGAGCATGTGCCCAGTGCTTCATCCATGGGGATGGAAGCAGAGCCGTAACGTCTGATGCCGATCTTGTCGCCCAGCGCCTTGTTAAGTGCCTGGCCAAGAACGATGCCGACGTCCTCTACAGAGTGATGAGCATCAACATTGAGGTCACCCTTGCAGGTAATGTCCATATCAATACCGGAGTGCTTTGACAGAGCAGTAAGCATGTGGTCGAAGAAACCGATGCCCGTATCGATGTTGTTTGCACCCTGTCCGTCAAGATTGATCCTGACCTTGATGTCAGTCTCTTTTGTGGTTCTAGCGATCTCAGCTGTTCTCGGCATTTTTGACCTCCTGCTTAATTGCATCCAAGAGTTCTCTCATCTCTTCATCCGTACCTATCGTTATCCTGAGATACTCGTTAAGGACGGGCTTGTTGAAATATCTTACAAGTATACCCTTTGTGCGGAGATTTTGATACAGTGTGCCGCAATCGATTGGAGGTTTCGCATACACGAAATTCGCAGATGACGGAGGCATCGTAAAACCAATCTCCTTAAGTTCTTTTTCCACCCATGATCTCGTGGCGATTATTTTCGCGCGTGTCTCGTTATAGTAATCGACATCGAGGAGCGCGGCTTCGGCTACCTTCTGGGCAAGACGGTCAACAGGATATGAGTTGAACGAATCCCTTGCTCTCTTAAGTCCCTCGATGAGTTCCTCCGAACCTACCGCATAACCGAGTCTGATGCCGGCAAGCGAGAATGCCTTAGAAAGTGTTCTTACTACACAGACATTCTTATACTCGTTGATGAGTGATACCGCTGACTCATATTCGTTCTCGAAAGCAACATAAGCCTCGTCGACAATAACTACTGAATCAGGATTTGCCTTGGCGATCCTTGCGCAGTCTTCGACCGCGATGGCCCTTGAAGTGGGCGCATTAGGATTCGCAAAAACGATTCCGCAGTTTGGAACTCCGATGTAATCGTCAGGATCAAGTCTGAAGTCTTCCTTGAGCGGGATCGTCTGTCTTCTTATGTCGTAGAACTCGGAAAATACCGGGTAGAAACTGTAGCTGTAATCAGGCATCAGGACAGGAAGTCCGGTGAGTGCCTTCTTCTCGAAGAATGTCTGGAAACAGATCGCAAGGACTTCGTCAGATCCGTTGCCGCAGAAAATGTTTGCTTCTGATACTCCGTCAAACTTTGCTGCTGCCTTGATGACATCGGTGGAGTTCGTGTCGGGATAGAGTCTTAGTGTGCTGAGGTCGAATTTCCCGAGCGCTTCCTTGACCTTTGGTGAAGGCGGATAAGGGTTCTCATTTGTGTTGAGCTTGATCACCTTCTGGCCCGGCTTCGGCTGCTCGCCTGCCACATAGGGCTCTATGTCATTTATCAGTTTGTTCCAATATTTACTCAAAGTTATCAGTCCTCGAATCTGGCTCTTATGGCAGCTGCGTGACAGCCCAAACCTTCGCTGTCGGCAAATGCCGCTACATCCTTATATACGTCCTTAAGTGTCTCTTCGTTGTAGTTGATGACACTCATCTTCTTATAGAAATCACCTGTGTTAAGAGGTGAGAAGAACCTTGCAGTTCCTGATGTGGGAAGTGTGTGGTTCGGTCCTGCGAAATAATCTCCCAGAGGCTCCGGTGAATAGCTTCCTAAGAACATTGCACCGCAGTTCTTGATCTTTGCTGCGAGAACTTCCGGGTTCTCAACGCAGATCTCAAGGTGCTCGGGTGCGATCTCTTCTGAGAAGTTAACTGCCGTATCAAGGCTGTCGCATACGATGATGGCGCAGTAATCTTCCATTGATTTCGCAAGGATATCCTTACGCTCTGCCTTCTCGGATCTCTTGTCGGCAAGATCCAATACCTTCTCTGCGAGATCTCTTGAATCAGTAAGAACGATCGCGGAAGCCATCTTGTCGTGCTCAGCCTGTGAGAGCATGTCTGCTGCCACGAAATCCGGATTTGCTGTCTTATCAGCGATGATCAGGATCTCGGAAGGTCCTGCGAACATGTCGATATCAACCTGGCCGAAAACCAGACGCTTAGCTGTATTTACATAGATGTTTCCGGGGCCGCAGACCTTGTCTACTCTCGGAACCGTCTCAGTACCGTAAGCCATTGCCGCGATTGCCTGTGAACCGCCCATTCTGTAGATCTCCGTAGCGCCTGCGATAGAAGCAGCTGCAAGTATAACGGGTGCGATCGTTCCGTCCTTTCTCGGAGGTGTTGCGAAAACGATCCTCTCAACACCTGCAACTGAAGCAGGGATAACATCCATCAATACTGTTGACGGCAGAGGTGCCGTACCGCCCGGTACATAAACGCCCGCAATGGAGATCGGTCTTACACGGACACCGATCTTTGCGCCCTTGCCGACATCCATCATGAAGCCGTGTTCTTTCTGCTCCTCGTGGAATCTTCTGATGTTGGAAGCAGCTTTCTTCATAATTGTCAGAAGTTCGGGATCGATGGACTTGATGGCATCTTCGATCTCCTGCTCGGATACTCTGAGCTGGTCTGAAGTGAGCTTAACGCCGTCAAACTTCTCTGTGTACTTAAGAAGTGCAGCGTCGCCGTTTTCCCTGACGTCATCAATAACGTTCTGGACTGTCTCGATGACGGGCTTTAAGTCCATCTTGCCTCTTACTCCGAGGCTCTCAACTGTTGCCTTAAGGTTTTCCTTTGTGCCTTCAACTAACTTACAGCGCATGATTATCCCCCTTTACTTTTACTCTTCATCAGCCAATGCATCTTTGAGTTTGGCGATCATCGGCTTGATCTCTTCTTCTTTCATCTTCATTGAAACGCGGTTAACAACAAGTCTTGCAGAGATGTCTGCAACTGTCTCAAGAACATCAAGTCCGTTCTCATAAAGAGTTCTTCCGGACTCAACGATATCTACGATGACTTCTGCAAGTCCCGTAAGAGGAGCAAGTTCGACTGAACCGTTAAGCTTGATTATCTCAACGCTCTCGCCTCTTACGCCCTCGAAATAATTTCTCGTGATGTTAGGATACTTTGTTCCGACTCTCTTGTTCGGGATCTCGTCGAGCTTATCCTTAAGCTCTGCAGGACCTGCAACGCACATTCTGCACTTGCCGAGTCCCAGGTCCAAGACCTCATAAAGCTGTCTGCCTTCTTCAAGCAGTGTGTCCTTACCGACAACACCGATATCTGCAGCACCGTACTCGACATAAGTAGGAACGTCAGAAGGCTTGGAAAGAATGAATCTTAAGCCTGCATCCTTATCTTCAAGAATAAGCTTTCTGGATTTATCTCTTGCTGCGGATACGTCATATCCGGCCTTCTCCATGATATCCAGAGTCTGGTCTGCGAGTCTTCCCTTAGGTAAAGCAATAGTAAGCATCAGGCTTCACCTCCGTTCATAAACATAACTGTCTCTATTCCCTTTTCTTTTGCGTATTCGTTGAGCGCTTCCTCATCCATTCCCGTAGTATCAAGGATCGCGGGTGTGCCTTCAGCTCTCAGTGCTTCTGCAGTTGCAGTTGCCATCTCGAAATCACCTCCGACGATAACGCCTGCACACTTTGCAGGAACAAACTTGTCCTGTCTCATGAGTGCGGTGATCGCAAGTGTGAGTGAGATCGAGAATCCTACAGCCTGGATCTCCTTGCCGAATGATTTGGCAACATCATCGTATCTTCCGCCTGAAATGATCGGGAAGCCTACCTCATATGTGTAGCCCTTAAATACCATTCCCGTATAGTAGTCGATGCTCTCGATGAGGCTTAGATCAACTGATACATACTTGAGGAAACCATAGCTTTCCATGATGTCCAGGATCTCTTTGAGGTTGCCCAAAGCTTCCTTTGCGCCCTCATCAGTAATCCTCGGCATGATCTGGTCGATAGTATCGTAAGTACCGCCTGACTCTGTGAGCATCAGCAATGTCTCTTTGTCTTCACTGCTGAGATCGAACTTCTCGATCGTAACCGAATCCCTGTTTGCGATGGCATTCTTGATCTTCTGCTGACCTTCTTCATCGATGCCGAGCTGCTTCATGAGTCCTTTGAAAAACTTGACCTGTCCGATGGAAACCTGAAGATCCTTGATGCCGATCTCAAGTGCTGACTTGATGGCAATGGCAAGAACTTCGGCATCGGACTTAGCACCGCTTGCACCCAGAAGCTCAATGCCGCCCTGGGTAAATCCGCAGAGCTTTCCGCCGCCTGCTTTGCCTGAACGGTACATGTTCTCGATGTATGAGAATCTGACAGGAAGCGTGTAGTTTCTGCCTGCGCAGAATCTTACTGTAGGGATCGTGCCGTCGTAGCGGTTGCACAGAAGGCTTCCCTTGCTGTCAGTAAACTTATAGAGTTCCTCTTCATCAACGAACTCTTTATAAACATCAAAATACTCAACGCCGGGAGTCTCGATCTCCTCATAACCGTTGAGCAGGAAGAGATTACGTAGCTTAGACTCAAGCTCCCTTTTTACTCCGCAGATGCCCGGAAACTGATCGTTAAATCCATCCGGTGTGTAGAACTTATTTCCCATAAAAACACTCCATTTTTACTTATAGTCCATATTGTACTTGCCGCTGATACTCAGGGCAAATGACTTTACTGTGTCAAATTAGCCGTTTCTTTAGTTGACTAAAGGATTATAATTGTGCATTTGAGATATGTCAAGCATTTTCTTTAGTTGAATAAAGAAATCACTTATGGTACTTCTCGCCCTTGGCGATCTTGAAGCCGCGGTAGAGCTGCTCGGACAGAACGAGCCTTGTCATGAGATGGGTGAGCGTGATGTTGCCGAAGCACATTCTTCTGTCAGCACGCGCACGTACTTCAGGAGAGATTCCGTTACTTCCGCCGATAACGATCTTCAGGGTTCCTCCGCCCTTCTCGATATCCGATACTAGATAAGATGAGAGTTTTTCCGAAGAGACATTCTCACCGCCGAGATCCATTGCCCAGACAACTTCGCCGGGCTTTATATGGGATAAGATCAGTTCGCCTTCACGCTTTAATGCTTCGTTTACGGGAACGGAATCAGGACAGTCGGCAACTTCGATGAATTCAAGAGCCGCAAATCTGGAAAGACGTTTTTTGTATTCGTCTATACCTTCTTTGAGCCACTTGTCCTTAAGCTTTCCCGGGCATACAACGATAATCTTCATAAGACGTATCCCTCGGAAGGCATGTCCTTTTTGGCGATCTTAACTTCGTAATCAATCCCTTCAACAAATCCCCTGTCGGCAAGTAAGGTCGTAAAAGTCTCCCTTGCTATATCAGGCGTGTTGTTATGAGGAGACAGGTGTCCCAGAATGAATTTCTTAGTTCCGTTATTGATAAAGAATTCAGCACATTCAGCGGATTCGGGATTACTGATATGGCCGTGTCCGCCTGAGATCCTCTTCTTTAAAGGCCACGGATATTCTCCGTGTTCAAGCATATAAGGATCGTAATTTGATTCCAGGAGAATGACATCACTTGAACGGGCAAAACCTTTCATGCCGTCATTCATTCTTCCGAGATCCGTCATTACTGCAATGGAAATACCGGTATCGTGATTGAAGATCCTGTAGCAGACTGAACCGTTTACATCGTGAGGTGTCGGGAAAGCCCTTACTTCAGGACCGTTTTCGAGCTGCACAATATCGTTTTCCTCAATCTCCATGACGGGAGATGCAAGGCCGTCCAACACTGCCAGAGTTGCTCTCGTACCGTAGATCGGTGTGTGATATTTGCGCGAAAAGACGGGCACGCCGTTTACGTGGTCACTGTGTCTGTGGGTAAGAAATACTGCACTGACATCCTCGGGATAAACGCCGCAGGCTACCAGAGCTTTGGTCATCATTTTGCAGGACATTCCGCAATCGACAAGAATGTAGGTGCCACGGGATTTGATAAGTGTCGAGTTGCCGCTGCTGGATGAATAAAGAGGGACGATTCTGTCAGGTCCCGTCATGCTTCGGTATCCTCTTCACCGTATTCGGGCGTATGGTTTACTCTCGAAATAACAGCACCCAGATTGGTAAGCTTCTGAACGATATGTTCGTAACCTCTGTCTATTCTCTGGGCATTCATGATATATGTGGTTCCATCAGCTTCCAAAGCTGCACAGACAAGGGCTGCACCTGCTCTGAGGTCGGTGGCTTCAACGGTCGCGCCGCGGAATTTGGTCTTTCCGTTTACCCATGCGATCCTCTCGTAAACGTTAATGTTGGCACCCATTTTCGCAAGCTCGGGAACATACTGGAATCTGTTCTGCCAGACATTCTCGTGCATGCGGCTCTGGCCGTCAGCGGAACAGAGAAGTACTACTGTCTGTGGCTGAAGGTCTGTCGGGAATCCCGGATAAGGTGAAGTCTTAACGCTTGTGGGATAAACCTCGTCTTCATAATCGTATCTGAAGACTCTTATGGATTCGTCGCCTTCCTCGATCTGGTAACCCATTTCACGCATCTTTGCGGACAAAGGCTCCATGTGGGTAGGGATCAGATTATGAATGGTAACATCGCCGTTGGTAACGGCGGCAGCGATCATGTATGTTCCTGCCTCGATCTGGTCAGGGATGATCGAATATGTGAAGTTGCCGGGGAGCACGGGAACGCCCGTGATCTTTATGGTATCGGTACCAGCACCCTTGATGTGGGCACCCATTGAGTTTAAGAAGTTTGCAACGTCAACGATATGGGGTTCTTTGGCCGCATTTATGATCTCGGTCTTACCCTGCGCCTTGCATGCTGCGAGCATCGCGTTGATCGTCGCGCCGACGCTTACTATATCCAGATAGATCCTCGCACCGTGTAAGGGATCTGCTTCAAGGTTTACGATGCCGCTGTTGATGTCGGCAGGTCTTGAACCCTTTGCTCCCATGAGCTGGAAAGCCTTGAGGTGAAGGTCGATGGGACGCTGTCCGAAGTTGCATCCGCCGGGAAGTCTGATGGAAGCTTTTCCGCATCTTCCCAAAAGCGCGCCCATAAGATAGTAAGAAGCACGGATCCTGGATACGAGCGGACCCGATGCCTTATATGTATTAATTGTAGTTGAATCGATCCTGTATGTGTGGCTGTCGATGGTATCAACCTTTGCGCCGAGTGATCTCAAAAGATCAAACATGACATGTACATCGATAATGTCAGGGACATTCTCGAGTGTACATACACCATCGACCATGATCGATGCAGCAATAATACCAAGAGCGGCATTCTTACTGCCGCTGATCTCGATATCTCCTTTGAGCGGTATTCCGCCCTTTATCTCATAAGCGTAGTTTTTACCCACGCTGTTTATATTCTGATCCATCAAAACTCCAACAAATCACTTATGCGGTTCGGATTCGTCAAGGATCTTCTTCAATGACGACTTGACCGCAACATCACCTTTTGCCTGACGGGAATCGCCTGAAGCATCAGCCCCGTCACCGGTGACAGCACTCTTATTATTATACCTTTTCTGGACATCAATTGGGTGAATTACGCGTTTTTCGCGAGATTCACGATTTATTTGGGATACAGTCTTCCTTTGTTCGGCACTTATCTGAACTACGGGCTGAGTAAGGAGCTTTCGTGCCTCTTCTTTTGCCTGTAATCTTGCTTCTTCAAGTGCAATTGCTTCGGCATCAGGCATTTGAGGAGCCTGATACTGCTCTTCTTCGTATGCCTGCTGTTGCGTAGTAGCCTGAACCGGATGTATCTGGACATCCCGTATGGTCTGTTCCTGAGGTTCTTCGATCACAGCCTGGACTGCTTCAACGGCCGGGATCTGCTCCTGGGGAATTATCTTCTCCAAAGGAATTGATAGCTGCTCACTCATGGGAGGCATGACTGCAGCTGCAGGCGCTTCCTCAATGGTAGTCTCTTTCGCGATCTCGCTCTCAAGGCCTGTAACCGGTCCGTCCATCTCATCATCGAAATCCTCAACATAGAGGAGTTCTTCCTTTAATTCTTCGAATCTCTCGTCACCAAATGAGGAAAGAAGCTTTGCAAGAGCCTTGTCTCTGGCTGCAACCTCAGGTTCGGGGATGAGTTCATACTCGTCAACGACACTGTCAAGATCTTTGTAACCCAGAGATCTTACGGCCTCGCACTCCTGGAGACCAAGGAAATATGCTGCCGCCCTGTGAAGCGGTTTGTCGCTGATGATCCCTGCCTTAGCATCGCTGTAAGCGGCATCGAAAACAGTCTTTCCGGTGGGCAGACTGAAAATGAATGTCGCGCCCTGGCCGAATGTTGAAGTAACGCTGATAACGCCGTCATGCATATCTGCGATCTCTTTTGCAATCGCAAGACCTATTCCTGATCCGCCAACTTCCCTGTTGCCGGAATTATCTACTCTGTAGAACCTCTCGAAAAGATGATCTATGTCTTTTGCGGGAATGCCCCTTCCGTTATCGTCAACCTGGACTGCAACTCTGTCATCAATGACGGAAATGCTGATGTGAACCTGATTAGGCGCAGTCTTTCCTTCGAAACTGATGTACTTGATCGCATTGGTAAGCAGGTTAACGATGGTCCTGATGATGAGCTTGGAATTGCCGTAAAGCAGCGGATAGACTCCGTCTTCAGGCAAAGTGAAGATTACGTTATTCGCACCCGGATAGTCCTGGATGTTGGAATATGCTGCAGATACTGCATCCCTGATGTCGAAGATCTCCATGCGGCTCGTATGTGAACACTGGGACAAAACGAGGAAGTCGTTTACTATATCCTGCATTCTTACCGTATTCTCTTCGATCCTTCCGCTCCATGTAATTAGCTCTTCTCTTGAAGGTTCGTTGCCGTCCTGGCAGGATCTTCTGATCGAGAATACCGAACTCTTTATGGATGTCAGAGGAGTCTTAAGTTCGTGTGAAACGTTTGCTGCAAGGTCTTTTTGTCTTCTCTCGTCATCCTTGATCTGGGTAATGTCGTCAACAATCACGATATTGAGCTCTTCGTTTCCGAAAAACTTTGAATCCTGCTGTGCAGGTCTTCTTATAATCTTTATCTCATAGATCCTGCGGTTGATTATGTAGTTTACTCTGATAAGGTTTACGCCGTTTTCGAGACTTAAGATGTAATTGGATTTGAGCTGGTTTCCGTTATCGAATGTCTCAAGGAAATTGTTGAGTGTCTTCGGAAGCCCGCCCTTAAGGAAATCCGGAAGTCTGAATATCGTCTCGTTACAGAACAGAGCGCCCTTTGAATCGTAAACGGCAATGCCGAGACCGACCGTATCAAGTACGGCCTTCTGAATGTGCTTATCGCGTTCGAGATTATCGATATTGCCGGATACGGCAGACCTTAATGTAGTATTGCCGATAAGATACCCAGCAATAACGCCTAAAAGTATCAATATCAAAGCCAGAACCAGCAGAATAACCGGGTTCTGTAAGGCTGTCTCGAATATAGAACTGGAAAATAGATTACTCAAGATCAATCCAAATCATTAGGGAAGAAATAGCCGAAGCCTCTTCTCGTGAGAATGTATTTGAAATTCTTCTGGTCGGGCTCGATCTTCTGTCTGGTACGCTTAATGGTAACGTCGACGGTTCTCTCGTCGCCCAGGAAATCGAACTTCCAAACCTGCTTCAAAAGTTCTGAACGTGAGCATACTCTGCCCATGTTCTGTTCAAGATACTGCAAAAGCTGGAACTCTCTGTTTGTAAGATCGCAGGATTCCTCATGCTTAAAAGCCTGCATGACGTCACCGTCGATGATGAGTTCTCCGCCGCAATACTCGTGTCTGTTGCCTTCTGCTCCATGTGACTTGTTGCTGTACTCGGTACGTCTGATCATGGCTCTGAGCTTCTCAACCAGGATCATCGGTTCATAAGGCTTAGAAACATAATCGTCAGCACCTGCACGCAGTGCCTCTACCTGATACTGGGAAAGATCTCCCTTACCTGTAAGGAAAAGAACAGGCGTCTTGTAACCCTGATCTCTGTAGTCCTTAATGAACTGCATTCCGCTGTAACCGGGCATCATCCAGTCAAGGATAATAACGTCAGGTCTCTCGATGTCTGCAAGTTCAAATCCCTTCTTGCCGTCAGTAGCAGTAATAACGTTAAATTCAAAGGATTTGAGCATATCGGCAGTAGACTCAACTACTGCTTTATCATCATCGATTATCAGGATTTTTGCCATATTCACACCTCTTTAAAAGTCAAGGAAAAATAAATCACATTTGTATTTTACCAATAATCGATTTTATGTAAATTGTAATATTACAAATTTATGGGCTATTTTTCCAAATTATTACAAAGCGAAAAAAGTGCCTGAAAAACAATTTCCAAACAAATGAAAAGTCCCTCCGCGTTTATTCGCGAAGGGACTTATATAATCCGGCAGCAATCTATCTTCCCGGGCCGTTACCAGCCGAGTATTGTCGACGCCAGTGAGCTTAACTTCTGTGTTCGGAATGGGAACAGGTGTGGCCTCACCGCAATCACCACCGG
>SVIZ01000004.1:34428-219772 GCA_015069205.1 Oscillospiraceae bacterium | reverse complement strand
AACTCGTAGAACGAAGGGTATTAATATTTTTGCAGGTTTATAAATTTGTCGGGTAAATATGTGACGATTGAAGGGTATTATCCCCCAAATAAAAAAGATATACTAATCCTTATTCTGTAACAGTGAGGTCATCTATGTACGAGCTTTTCATCAACACAAACAAAGAACTGGGCCACATTAATCCTGAGATTCAGGGACATTTCTCAGAGCATCTCGGAAGATGTATTTACGAAGGCGTTTATGTCGGTGAGAATTCCGATATTCCCAATACAAACGGCATGCGTAATGACGTGGTCGCAGCTTTGAAGGAGATGAAGATACCGGTGCTCCGCTGGCCGGGCGGATGCTTTGCAGACGAGTATCACTGGAAGGACGGCATCGGTCCCAAGGAAAACCGTAAGAAGATGATCAATACCAACTGGGGCGGCGTTACGGAAGATAACAGCTTCGGTACACATGAGTTCATGGAACTTGCCGAGCAGCTCGGATGCAAGACATATGTTAACGGCAATGTCGGAAGCGGCACTGTCCGTGAGATGAGCGAATGGGTAGAGTACATGACCTTTGACGGTGTATCTCCGATGGCTGACCTCAGAAGGGCAAACGGCAGGGAGAAGCCCTGGACTGTTGACTATTTCGCAGTAGGTAATGAGACATGGGGCTGCGGCGGCAACATGGTGCCGGAGTACTACGCAAATCTTTATAAGCAGTATCAGACATTCGTTAAACAGTACAACAAGGATAAGAAGATCAAGAAGCTTGCAGTAGGACCTACTGACAGGGACTATAACTGGACAGAGACACTCCTTAAGGAATGCTTCAGACAGCAGGGCACATACCCTCAGAACTTTGGTTATATGGACGGCCTTACGCTCCATTACTACACCATTCCTTACGACTGGGATCACAAGGGAAGTGCCACAGGCTTCAACGACAAAGAGTGGTACATGACTCTCGCCAAGACATTTGATATGGAAGAGTTCATTGAGAAGCATTCTGCGATCATGGACAGATATGACCCTGACTGCAGGATCGGTCTCATGGTCGATGAATGGGGTACTTGGTATGACGTTGAAGAAGGAACCAACCCCGGCTTCCTCTATCAACAGAATACGATCAGAGATGCGCTCATTGCCTGCATCAACCTCAACATATTCAATAAGCACTGCAAGAGAGTCAAGATGGCTAATATCGCTCAGCTTGTTAACGTTCTTCAGGCAGTTATCCTCACTGAGGGCGACAAGATGATCAAGACTCCTACATACTACGTCTTCAAGATGTACAGCTGCCATCAGGATGGCGAGCTTCTTGAGAGTTCGGTCAATGCCGAGAAGATCGGTCTTGAAGATGAATACAAGGTCCCGAATCTCCATGATTCAGTATCCAAGGGTAAAGACGGCAAGATCCACATTACGCTCGGTAACCTCTCATGCTCTGAAGCATACGATGTATCAAGCACTCTTATGGGTAACAGCATCAAGTCTGTCAAGGCAACAATCGTAGGCGGTAAGATGGATGACCACAATACGTTCGATGAACCCGATGTTGTAAGCGAGAAGGTTTTCGACGGTGTAAGCTTCGAAGGCGACAAGCTCAGCTTCAAGATCCCCGCGTCAAGCGTTATGCATATCGAAGTAGAGATCTGATAATGCCAAAGATCTGCACCCGCTGTCTCCTTAAGGATTTCAGCAGGGAACAATACGAAAAGATCATTGTAGAAGGAATCCAAGCTCTTCCACCGGAAGAGCTTGTTTCTGATGAGGTGACTTCCCAAAGACTTGCTATCTGTAAGGAATGCTCGAAGATCAATCAGGGAACATGTCTTGCCTGCGGCTGTTATGTTGAGATAAGGGCGGCTACAAAAAAAGGCACGTGCCCCTACAGGAAATGGTGATTTAATCAATATATTTGTTGTTGCGTTCAGAGCCCGCTAATATATAATACATACGTCATTTTCAGGGAAATATACGGCCCCTGCTTATAATGCGGGGAAAAGGAACACCATGATCTACTTTGATAACAGTGCAACGACATTTGTATCAGACAGCGTAAGAGCCAAGCTTCAGGAACTTACTGATAATTCTTTGTCAGCCAATCCGGGAGCTCTTCATAAGCTCGGCAACAAGGCGGCAGAACTCTACGAGAATATCAGATCGGAGACTGCCGGTCTTCTCGGTGCAAAGACAGAAGAGATCTTTTTTACGTCATGTGCCACTGAGAGTGCCAATACAGCGATCAAGGGATACATGAGCCGCAATAAGCGCGCCGGCAATGCCGTTATCTCCACAAGGACAGAACACAAGGCTACGTTAGAGTGCCTTGAATATCTCGCAAAGCTCGGCTATGAGATCAGATATATAAAGGTAGGTTCAGACGGTAAGCCCGTAGCAGAGAGCCTTGAAGAAGAACTCAAAAAGGGCGGAGTTGCGCTTGCGTGTTTCACGCTCGTAAACAATGAGACTGGATCCGTTCTTCCATTTGAGAGCATCTCAAAGACTATAAAAGCATTATCGCCTGATACGGCAATCTATCTTGATTGTGTCCAGGCACTGGGAAAGCTTCCCATAAATCTGTCATCCATGGGTGCAGACATGTGTTCTTTCTCAGGACACAAGATCCATTCCATTAAGGGAAACGGGGTTCTTTATGTCAGGAAGGGAATAAGGATCGATCCTTTGATCCTCGGAGGCGGACAGCAGGAGGGAATGAGATCCGGAACACAGAGCCCTGTACTTGCCGGCGCTTTCCTTGCTGCTCTGAAGGAAGTGACTTCTGGGATCGATGAAGCGCGTTCGGAGGTCCTGAAGATCAACGAGTATCTACGTAAGGAACTTAGCAGCAGGGGTGCGAAGATCTTATCTCCTGACGATGCTCTTCCTTATGTGCTGAATGTTTCTTTCGAAGGTTTTGAATCAGAGACAATGCTTCATTGTCTTGAAATATACGACATTTTCGTGTCGACTGTTTCCGCATGTTCAGCCAAGCAGAAGAAAGTATCTTACGTTCTTCTCGATATGGGCGTGGACAGGAAGACGGCCGCAAATGCTGTAAGGCTCAGTTTCTCCAGGTATAATACTATGGATGAAGCAGTAGAGTTTATTAAGTGTGTAGACGAGATATACGATCAATTTCTGGTGAAGTGAGGATATAAACATGGCAAATGTCCTTTTGGCAAGGATGGGTGAAGTAACCCTCAAGGGACTTAACAGAGGATCTTTTGAGATCCAGCTTAAAAGCAACCTTAAGTACAGACTTAAGAAATTCGGTAATCTGAAGATATATCAGAGTCAGAGCAGGATCTGGATCGAACCCAAGGAAGAGGATAACCCGAACTTCCGGTCAATGGCTTCTGCGGAGGCCATAATGAAGGCAGTATGCCAGGTTTTCGGTATCGTATCCGTAAGCCTTGCAAGGAAATTTGAAGGAGACTTTGAGTCTATCAAGGAAAATGCCCTCACGTGTGTTCAGGAACTGCTCGAGAATAATCCCGGATACAAGACCTTTAAGGTTGAGAGCAAGCGCGGAAACAAGACTTTCCCGATGACATCACCGGAGATCTGTGAAGAACTCGGATATCAGATCCTTCAGAAGTTCCCGGATCTTTCAGTTAAGGTTAAGAATCCTGATTTTATCCTGAATGTTGAGATCCGTGAGTCCAATTATGTCTACTCGGGTAAGATGATGGCTCACAGAGGACTTCCTGTCGGTTCATGCGCAAAGGGCATGCTCTTATTGTCAGGCGGTATCGACAGCCCTGTTGCAGGATTCATGATGGCTTCAAGAGGAATGCCTTTGGATGCAGTTTATTTCCATTCATATCCCTATACGAGTGATCTTGCCAAGCAGAAGGTAATCGACCTCGCCAAGATCGTATCAGGTTTCTCCGGAAGAATGACTCTTCATGTCGTTAACTTTACGCAGATCCAGCTTGATCTCTATAAGCACTCTCCCCAGGACATGCTTACGGTCACGATGCGCCGCGTAATGCTCCAGATAGCAGAGCGCCTTGCCCTTAAGAATGACTGTAAATGCCTTATCACAGGCGAGAGTTTAGGCCAGGTTGCTTCCCAGACCATGGAGGCGATCGCTGCCACAAACGAAGTCGTAAAGATGCCGATCTTAAGACCTCTTATCGGTATCGATAAGCAGGCTACATGCGATATTTCAAGAAATATCGGTGCTTTTGAGACATCGATCCTTCCTTATGAGGATTGCTGTACTGTATTTGTTGCAAAACACCCGAAGACACATCCTCATCCTGAGGATATAATCGAGGCAGAAAAGGATCTTGATATTGAGAGCCTCGTTGAATCAGGTGTGCTCGGAACTGAAGACATCATCATCGATCCGTTCTGATCTTGCGGAACATAGGAGGAAGCTTTGAGAATAGGAAAGCTTACAGACGAGCAGCTTGAATCTCTTGTTTTATCAAGACTTCCTAAGCTGTCGAGCAATACGCTCTCAGGCGCCGGTATCGGTGCTGACTGCGCATGGCTCAAGACAGGCGAGAATCTCCTTGTCACTTCTTCTGACCCCATTACTGCAGGCGGCAGTGAGTCAGGAACTCTTGCTATCCATGTCTCTTGCAATGACATTGCTGCATGCGGAGTAGCTCCCACCGGTATTCTCATCGTAATTATCGCCCCTCCGGATTCGACCGAGGAAGAGATAAGTTCCATAGTTGATCAGGCCAGCCGTGAGGCCGGCAAACTCGGCGTAGACATCGTTGGCGGCCATACGGAAGTATCTGACTGCGTAAACAGGTTCGTTGTAATTTCCACTGCGTTCGGCGTAGTTGAAAAGGGAAGCCCTGTTCCTTTGGGACATGCGAAGCCCGGAGATAAGCTTATAATCACTAAGACAGCAGCTATCGAAGGCAGCTTTATTGCCGCTAATGAGCATGCAGACAAATTGAAGGGCAAAGTCCCTGATGAGTATATCGAAGAGGCCAGGACATACAGCAGCCTTATTTCCGTTGTAAGGGAAGGAACCATATTAGGTCCATTGGCTTCAGAGACAGGCGCCTTAAGAGATGACGGGTTCCCCAGATCCTGTGTCAACCTCATGCATGACGTTACTGAAGGCGGTGTTGAGGGCGCTGCTTTTGAGATGGCAGACTTTTCGAAGGTTGGTGTTACGCTTGACCAGAGACTGGTCCCTTTTACTGACTGCTCAAAGGCAATTTGCGATGCTTTGGGACTTGATCCGTTCAGGCTCATTTCTTCTGGTGCGCTTATGATAGCTTCGTCTGAACCTGACAAGGTCATTAAGGCTTTGGAAGAACAGGGCATAAGAGCTACTGTCATCGGAGAGTTCACTGATGCCTCTGAAGGCGCCAGGACAATTGGTCTTGATGGTGTCATAAGACCCATGCCGGCTCCTTCTGCTGACGAGATCTACAAGATCTGAAGTCCCTCAGGTGATTTTTTACCGAAAAACCAAGCGGAAACATAGATAAAATCTATGCACGAAATATACTTCTTTATATCCTTTTTCGGCTTGATTGAACTTGACCCTTATAATAAAATATTACGCGTTGATTATTACCCCATCAGGAGGATTATATATGTACGACCACATTAAGGCTGAGGATTCTGAAGTCTATTCCGCAATAATGCAGGAGATCGGACGTCAGAGAAACAAGATCGAGCTTATCGCATCCGAGAACATGGTTTCTGAGGCAGTTCTTGAAGCTGCAGGTACACCGCTCACAAACAAGTATGCTGAGGGTTATCCGGGAAAGCGTTATTACGGCGGCTGCGAGTATGTGGATATCGTAGAGCAGCTCGCTATCGACAGAGCTAAACAGCTTTTCGGTGCAGAGCACGTTAACGTTCAGCCTCACTCAGGCGCTCAGGCTAACACAGCGGTTTATTTCGCAATTCTTGAGCCCGGTGATACTATCCTCGGACTTGACCTCTCACACGGCGGTCACTTAACACACGGTATGAAGATCAACGTATCCGGCAGAACATATCACTCCGAGTTCTACCAGGTAGATGAGAAGACACAGATGCTCGACTACGATGCAATCCGTGCCAAGGCACTCGAGTGCAAGCCTAAGGTAATCGTTGCAGGTGCTTCCGCATATCCGAGAATCATTGATTTCAAGAAGTTCAGAGAGATCGCTGATGAAGTCGGCGCATACCTCTTCGTAGATATGGCTCACATTGCAGGACTCGTTGCTGCAGGACTTCACCCCAATCCGGTTCCGTATGCTGATTTCGTTACAACAACGACTCACAAGACATTGAGAGGTCCCCGTGGCGGTATCATCATGTGCAAAGAGGAATATGCTAAGAAGATCAATTCTGCAGTATTTCCCGGACAGCAGGGCGGCCCCCTCATGCACATCATCGCTGCTAAGGCTGTTGCTTTCAAGGAAGCACTCTCACCTGAGTTCAGAGCTTATGCAGAGCAGATCGTTAAGAACGCTAAGGCTATGAGCGAGGCTCTTCTTGCAAGAGACGTTAACCTCGTATCAGGCGGTACAGACAACCACCTCATGCTCATCGACCTGAGAGGTACAGGCGTTACAGGCGCTATGCTCCAGGAGCGTCTTGATGATGTAAACATCACAGCTAACAAGAACACAATTCCTTTCGATCCCGAGAAGCCGACAGTTACATCAGGCGTACGTATCGGTACACCTGCTGCTACAACAAGAGGCTTTAAGGAAGAAGACTTCGTTGAAGTTGCAAACATCATTGCTGACTGCATCTTCGACTACGACAACAAGAAGGAAGAATCTATCAAGAGAGTTAAGGCTCTTACTGATAAGTACCCCGTATATCCCGATATCGTTTGATATCCGGGATATAACGATTGATGCCCTGATATTATGGAAGATAAACCGCTCGCTTACAGAATGTCACCTTTGACATTGGATGAGTATGCGGGTCAGGAGCATATCATCGGCAAAGGAAAGATGTTAAGACGAATGATCGAGGCAGACCGTCTGTCTTCGATCATTTTGTTTGGTCCGCCTGGAGTCGGAAAGACAGCTCTTGCGCGTGTCATTGCCAATACGACAAAGTCTAGATTTGAGCAGCTTAATGCGGTAACGGCAGGCGTTTCAGATATAAAGAAGATCGTAGGGGATGCTTCCAATCCGCTCCTTTCAGAAGGACGCAAGACGGTCCTTTTCATCGACGAGATCCACAGATTCAATAAATTACAGCAGGATGCCCTTCTTCCTTATGTTGAAGACGGGACTGTTGTTTTGATCGGTGCGACTACCGAGAATCCTTTTTTTGAGGTAAATAAGGCTCTGGTATCCAGATCAACCGTATGCCAGCTAAAGCCTCTAGAATCAAAGGATATCGTTAAAGTGCTGAAAAATGCCCTCTCAGATAAGGAAAGGGGTTTTGGCAGCATGGATGTCAAAATATCCGAAGAGACGCTTCTGAAGATAGCTGAGACGTCCAACGGTGATGCGAGATCTGCCCTTAACAGCATAGAACTTGCCGTTATTACGACTCCGCCTTCATCTGATGGTTCTATTACGATTACCGATGAAGTAATGAAGGAGTGCATCCAGACTAAGACCGTTCTTTTCGATAAGGATGGCGAATACCACTATGACAATATCAGCGCGATGATCAAGTCCATGAGAGGCTCTGACCCTGATGCCGCGATCCTTTATCTTGCGAGAGCTTTGGCTGCAGGAGAGGATATTGAGTTCCTTGCGCGAAGGATAATGATCTGTGCTGCCGAAGACGTAGGCATGGCAAATCCCAACGCGCTGCTCGTTGCGGTTGCGGCTCATGAATGTGCCAGATCTGTCGGTATGCCTGAAGCAAGGATCCCTCTGGCTGAAGCGTGCATTATCGTTGCGTCTTCACCCAAATCAAATGCTGCCTATCTGGCGATTGACAAGGCTCTTGATGATGCCACTAATACTGATACCGGTGTTGTTCCGATGCATCTTCGAAATGCCCCTGCCAAAGGAATGGAAGAACTGGGCTATTCAGTCGGATATAAGTATCCGCATGATTTTCCGGGACATGTTACCAAGCAGCAGTACATGACCGATAAGACCCTCGGAAAGAAATACTATGAGCCTACGGACATCGGATACGAACGCAAGATCATTGAATATCTTGATTATGTTAAGAAGATGACGGGGCAGGAGGAATAAGATGCGTAAGACATTGTCAGCTATAGCTTTAATGCTTGTATTCGTTTTTGCGTTTACTGCGTGTGACAGCAAAGATAAAGGACCTCAGATCGAACCCCAGGTCACAATGGAACAGGTAAACACATCCGGTGAATACGTTGCAAGAGCATATATGGAAGCGTTGTTTACCGATAACAGGGCAATGTTCGACAAATGCTATCCGGAGGGTTTCCTGGAACAATTGGGTGAATCATCCGGTGACGATCTATATTCGCAGTACAGAAGCGTTATGCAGATCAATGCTGTAGTGAACGGTACGGCATCAACGGGATACAGGGATTACACAATAGCGAACGGTTTTGATGAAGCATCCATGAGGTCCGCTATCTGTTTCCTTTCAGGTCGTGAGTATTCTGAGATCGGAAGGATACAGATCCAAAAGGTTACGGTTTATTTCAGCAAAGATACTGAAAGTGCCAGTGCGGATTTCTATTATGTCGTATATGAGATCAACGGTTCTTGGTTCATGCTCGAAGGCTGCCAGAATGATGTGGAGTTCTGATCTATGAGATTTTGCATCCAGGTTGTTAAAGAAGCAGCAGTTGATATAGAAGGCGTAAGAAAGTCTTCTATTGGTCCCGGTATGCTGGTTTTATGCGGTATCGGTAAAGAAGATGATGAGGCGGTAGCCGATAAGATGATCGCGAAGCTTCTCAAGATGCGCATTTTCTCTGACAGTAACGGAAAGACCAATTTAAGCATTTCCGATATAGACGGTGAGATCTTACTGGTTTCACAGTTTACTCTTTATGCTGACTGCAAACACGGCAACAGGCCTTCATTTACTGACAGCATGGGCCCTCAAAGGGCAGAAGAACTGTATAACTATATCGCTGATTCCATAAGGCCACAGGTAAAAACTCTCGGTACAGGTGTTTTCGGTGCTGATATGCAGGTGAGCCTTATAAATGACGGTCCTTTTACCGTAATACTCGATTCTGCGGCCATTTAACGCTTTGTTTTCTTAATTGAGCCTAAATTATCACCATTTTGAAATATTTATATATATATTATTTGTTAAAATGGCAGGTAGTGATAAAATATCATGACTAAAAATATCATTTTTTAGGAGATTTTTAATGGCTAATTCTAAGAATGGCAACTACGGCGGCGACTCAAGAGATGTTTTGAGCTGCTCATTCTGCGGTAAATCCGAATATGAGGTACCGAGACTTTTCTCCGGTGTTAACTGTTATATCTGCATCGATTGTATCAGAACGGCATATGGCATCGTAGCTGAAGAGGAGAAGGTCAACAAGAAGCGCAAGATGCGTTCCATCAAGCCCAAGAAGCTTGTTACGCCTCATGAGATCAAGGAGAAGCTTGATTCTTATGTAATCGGTCAGGATGACGCGAAGATCGCACTTTCTGTTGCCGTATATAACCACTACAAGAGAGTTTATTCAGATCTTCCCGCTGACGATACTGAGATCTCCAAGAGCAATATCCTTTTGCTCGGACCTACAGGTTCAGGTAAGACGCTTCTTGCCCAGACACTTGCCAGGATCTTAAATGTTCCTTTCGCAGTTGCCGATGCCACGAGCCTTACACAGGCAGGTTATGTCGGTGAAGATGTAGAAAACATTCTTCTTAAGCTCATTATCGCAGCTGACTACGATATTGAGAGAGCACAGACAGGTATCGTATATATCGATGAGATCGATAAGATCACAAAGAAGTCCGAGAACGTCTCTATCACACGTGACGTATCAGGTGAGGGTGTCCAGCAGGCTTTGCTCAAGATCCTTGAGAGTACTGTTGCAAATGTTCCCCCTAAGGGCGGCAGAAAGCATCCTAACGAAGAGTGCATTAAGATCGATACCACAAATATCCTTTTCATCGTAGGCGGTGCATTTGACGGTCTCGATGAGATAATCGCACAGCGAGTAGAGCAGAAGCAGTATGGTTTCGGCGCTGAAGTTCAGTCCAAGAAGGACAGAAACAGCGGTTTCTATTTCCACGAAGTTAAGCCTGATGACCTTATGAAGTTCGGTCTTATCCCTGAATTCATCGGACGTCTTCCGGTTACAGTAGCTCTTGATAAGCTTGATGCCGATGCACTTGTAAGAGTTCTTACAGAACCCAGGAATGCAATCATCAAGCAGTACAAAAAGATGCTCAAGATGGATGATGTTGAACTTGTTTTCGAGGAAGATGCAATCAGAGCAATAGCTGACAAGGCAATCGAGCAGAACACAGGTGCAAGAGGATTAAGATCCATCATAGAAGAAGCTATGAGAGATGTTATGTATAACATTCCTTCAGAGAAAGATGTTAAGGAATGCATCATCAAGAAAGAGTGCATCGTCGAAGGAAAGCAGCCGGTTCTCATTTATAAGAACGGTACTTCCGAGAAGAGTTTTAGTGAAGCAAATGCTGCTAATGGTGCAGCTTTGGGCGTAAGCTGATCTTAAGTAAACGAACAGATTAAAAAAGGAGGGTAAGGCTATGGCAGAATCATATAACATTTGTCTTGATATTGGTGGAACCAAAGTTCTTGGCGTTGTTTTCAATTCTAAGAAAGAAATTGTTTTCAGACTCAAGAAGAAGACAAAGTCAGGCGGAGATTCATCTGATAACATCGAGCAGCTCATAATCAACGTGGTTAAAGAGCTTATTGACGCTTCAGGGATCAAGGCTGATAAGATCAATGCCATCTCTGCAGGAGCTCCCGGCGTTATCAACCAGGAGACAGGCGTCGTTCTTTTCTCGCCCAACCTTCCTTGGAGAAACTATAATATCAAGAAACCGATCGAGAAGGAATTCGGTTGTCCTTTTTATATCGGAAATGATGTTAACGTAGGCGTGCTTGGTGAGTATAAGTATGGTGCTGCCAAGGGTTATAAGAATGTCGTCGGTCTTTTCGTCGGAACCGGCATGGGCGGCGGTCTCATCCTTAACGGCGAACTGTTCACAGGCAATAAGTTTAAGGCAGCAGAGTATGGCCACATGATCCTTGATCCTGAGGGACCTTTATGCAATTGCGGACAGAGAGGATGCCTTGAGGCATTCTCAAGCAAGCAGGGTATGTCTGCTTATATCAGACAGCAGGTCTCAAGAGGTAGAAAGTCTTCTATGGCAGAAGCCGTGGAGAACGGTGTGTTCAAGTCGAAGGTGCTTAAAAATGCTTTGGCTGAGGGCGACAGTGTTGCCGTTGAAGCAGTTGACCGTGCATGTCATTATCTTGCGGTCGCATCGGGCAACCTTGTTAACACATTCAGCCCTGACGTAGTTGTATATGGCGGCGGCGTAATCGAGGCAGTGGGTGACATCTTCCTTGAGAAGATCCTGTCAGAGGTTGACAGATACTGCATGCCTTCGATTAGAGAAACAGTTGAATTCAAGAAAGCGGCTTTAGGAGATGATTCCATCCTCTATGGTGCGCTCTCAATGATAAAGAAGTAAGAGAGGATATCAGATTTAGTTATGGCAAGAATTGATTCGATCAGTAAAGCTTTTGATCCGAATGAAGCCGAGAGCAGGCTTTATGAGAAGTGGACAAGCAGCGGTTATTTTAAGCCCAAGGCAGGCAAGACGGGAAAGAAGTTTTCTATCGTGATGCCTCCGCCGAACATTACCGGCCAGCTCCACATGGGTCATGCTTTGGATAATACATTGCAGGATACCCTCACAAGATATAAGAGAATGTCAGGCTACGAGACCCTCTGGGTACCCGGTACTGACCATGCTTCAATTGCTACAGAGGCAAGGATCGTTGCAACCATGCGTGAGGAAGGCCTTACAAAGGATGACCTCGGACGTGACAAGTTCCTTGAAAGAGCCTGGGCATGGAAGGAACAGTACGGCGGAAGGATCGTTGAGCAGCTTAAGAAGATAGGCTCTTCCTGCGACTGGTCACATGAGCGCTTCACAATGGACGAAGGCTGTTCTGACGCTGTAAAGGAAGTATTCGTTAAGTACTATAATCAGGGATTGATCTACAGAGGTGAGAGGATCATCAACTGGTGTCCTCACTGCCTTACATCAATTTCCAATGCTGAGGTTGATTATGCAGACCAGGCAGGTCACTTCTGGCATCTGAGATATCCTTTCGAGGACGGTTCAGGATATATCGACCTCGCTACTACAAGACCTGAAACTCTCCTTGGTGATACAGCTGTTGCCGTTAACCCTAAGGATGAGCGTTATAAGGATGTAGTAGGCAAGATGCTCGTTCTGCCTCTTGTCGGCCGTAAGATTCCTGTTATCGCTGATGATTATGTTGATATCGAATTCGGTACAGGTGCCGTTAAGATCACACCTGCACATGATCCTAACGACTTCGAAGTAGGTCAGCGTCATGGTCTTGAGGTAATCACAGTTCTTACAGAGGACGCAAAGATCACTGAAGATTATCCGAAATATGCAGGAATGGACAGATACGAAGCAAGAGAAGCTATCGTTAAGGATCTTGAAGAGGGCGGATTCCTCACAGAGATCGAAGACTATTCTCATAATGTAGGTACTTGCTATAGATGCGGTACTACTATTGAGCCCCGTGTATCTCTCCAGTGGTTCGTTAAGATGGAAGAGCTCGCAAAGCCCGCTATCGAGGCAGTCAGAAATGGTTCCATCAGATTCGTACCTGAGAGATTCTCCAAGAACTACTTTAACTGGATGGAAGACATCAGAGACTGGTGTATCTCAAGACAGCTCTGGTGGGGTCACAGGATCCCTGCATTCTACTGTGATGACTGCGGTGAATTAGTCGTTACAAAGGAATCTTCATGCACATGCCCTAAGTGCGGTAAGGAGATGCGTCAGGATCCTGATACTCTCGATACATGGTTCTCATCTGCTCTCTGGCCTTTCTCAACACTCGGATGGCCTGAGAAGACTGAAGACCTTGCCAAGTTCTATCCTACGGATACACTCGTTACAGGTTATGACATCATCACATTCTGGGTTTCCAGAATGATCGTTGCAGGTCTTGCACACATGGATGATGTTCCGTTCCGTGACATTCTCATTCACGGTCTTGTAAGAGACTCACAGGGTCGTAAGATGAGTAAGTCTCTTGGCAACGGTATCGATCCTCTCGAAGTAATCGAGCAGAACGGCTGTGATGCTTTGAGATTTGCTCTCGTTACAGGTAATGCTCCGGGTAATGACCAGAGATTCCAGGAAGATAAGATCCTCATGGGTCGTAATCTTTCCAACAAGATCTGGAATGCCATGAGATTTGTCGTCATGAATACAGATGACGATTTCACACCTGACCTTGTTGATGAGTCCATCTTCACAACAGAAGATAAGTGGATCCTTACAGAACTCCACAACCTTATCAATGAAGCTACTGTTAACCTTGATAACTATGAGTTCGGCGTTGCTTTGAGCAAGATCGTTGACTTCCTCTGGGATAACTTCTGTGACTGGTATATTGAGATCACAAAGAGCAGACTTTATGATAAGGAATGCAAGACAAGAAACAATGCGATCTATCTCATCAATTATGTTTTGAGCGAGGCTATGAAGCTCCTGCATCCGTTCATGCCTTTTATTACTGAAGAGGTTTACTCCAATCTCGTTATTGCCGATAAGGCAGAATCCATCATGGTAGCTGACTGGCCTGAGGCTGACAAGGTAATGTCCAGCCCTGAGGACGCAGAGATGATGAACACCATGATTGATGCGATCAGAGGTATCCGTGCTGTACGTAAGAACATGGATGTTGCTCCTTCCAGAAAGGCTCATATCATCGTTGTTACATCTTCTGATAAGATCGCCAAGATGTTTACTGACGGCGAGGGATTCCTTGAAAGACTCGCATCCGTAAGTTCTCTTGAGACAAGACATTCAAAGGAAGGAATTCCTTCTACAGCCGTTACTGCAGTATTCGGCGGCGGAGAGATCTACATTCCTTTGGAAGATCTTATTGATATTGCTAAAGAGCTTGAAAGACTTGATAAGGAAAAGACACGTCTCGATGGTGAGATCAAGCGTCTTAATGGCAAGCTTTCAAATGAATCGTTTGTAAGCAAGGCACCTGCCGCAGTTGTTGAGCAGGAGAGAGCTAAGCTTGCAAAGTATAAAGAAATGTATGCTAATCTTTCAGACAGGATAGAGGTTTTGAGTAAATAATTTAGGAGGGGTTTATATGCCAACTGAACTCGAGAACAAAGAACTAATTGAAAAGCTGCCTAAGGAAGGCGTGCATTGCTATCCGGCAAATCCATCAAAGATCACACGTAACAGAGTACTTTCTGTTCTTTTCTGTATACTTGGTGTATTTCTCGTATTTATCGGATTGCTCAAGGTTAGTGACAACATCATCAAGATTGCATTACTTGTAGTAGGCGGTCTCAGTACGATCATCAGCATCCTTGTATTTGCGCAGTCTTTCCTTATTGCCAAGTTCCGTGTAGCTGTTGATTACAACGAGAAGAATGTTGTTCTCAGATACAGATACAGCAAGATTGCTATTCCTTTCGAAAACTTCGACGGAAGAGATGGTACACCTGACCAGGCTGAGGCTCTTATCGATAAGAACTTCAAGAAGGATGCTACTTACTATCTTGTTCTTGACGATGTATTTGAGGATGCATGCTATCAGACTTCTTCTTCGGATCTTGAATCCGTTGATGATTTCAAGCAGCTCCGTGAAGAGTGCTTTGCAATCGCTGAAGCATACGGTGCCCGCAACAGCAAGGATAAGGTTAAGTTCTACTATGAGAAGGATCTTGCAGCCAATGATACCGGTTCAACAGATCTCGATGCTCTTGTAGAAGAAGCAAAGGCTGAGAAGAAGGCTGATGACGAGGCTGCTGCCCAGAAGAGAGAAGAAGAGCAGGCTGCAAGAGAAGCTGAGGAAGCCGCTGAAACTTCTGAAGAATCTGTATCTGATGATTCTTCTGAAGAAAAGACTGACGAAGAGTAATATTTCGACCGTTTATCAATTAATAAAAATGGCTGTCTTCGGACAGCCTTTTTATATGTCTTTAAGTAATTCTTTCTTTTCGTCTGAAGTAAGATATCTCCATTTACCGGTCTCGAGGTCACCTAACATGATGTTCATGAATCTTATACGCTTGAGTCTTGTGACTTTATAACCTAAGTATTCGCACATACGGCGGATCTGGCGGTTTAATCCCTGATGGAGGATTATCTTAAATGTTTTGTCGCCCAAAGGCCTAAGCTTGCAGGGAAGTGTAAGCTGTCCAAGAACAGGAACACCTGATTCCATTGATTTAATGAATTCCTTGTCATATGGACGGTTAACGGTTACGAGGTATTCTTTCTCGTGGCCGTTTTCTGCTCTTAAGAGTTTATTAACGATAGAACCGTCATTAGTTAGTAGGATAAGTCCTGATGAATTCTTATCGAGGCGTCCGACAGGGAAGATGCGCTCATCGAAACCGATATAATCGATTATGTTTGAAGGATCCCTCTTATCAGTCGTGCATGTAACACCCAAAGGTTTGTTGAAAGCGATATAGATCATGTCATCATCAGGTCTTATCTTTCTGCCTGATACTTCTACGATATCGCCTTCGTTTACTTTGGTGCCTTGCACTGCAACAACGCCATTGATTGTTACTTTGCCTTTTTCGATGAGAGTATCAGCCTCGCGTCTTGAACAGAGACCTGACGAAGCAATGTATTTGTTGAGTCTTATACCTTCGTTATCAGTCCCAGACATCCGGAACCTCAGCCTTAGTCAGTGTGAATGTGAAGGTTGAACCTTCTTCATACTTGCTGTTGACGGTGATAGTCTCGCCCATGTATGTAAGAAGTTCTTTGGCAATAGAGAGACCTAAACCTGAACCCTTCTTACCGCGTGCACGGTCTGCCTTGAAGAATCTGTCGAAGATATGACCGATATCATATTCGTGGATGCCTTGTCCGGTGTCGGCTACAGAAATATAAACCTTCTTCTCGGCCTCTATATAGTCAGTGAGTATAGTGATGCTCTTACCTGCGGGAGTATATTTCTTGGCATTATCAAGAAGTATAACGAGGATCTGCTCGACTCGGTCGGGGTTACCCATAACAGTAGGAAGTTCACCATAGTTGTTCTGAACGGAGAACTTGATGCCTGCTTCCTTCATGATGGGCTTAAACCTGATCTCGATGCTTGAGATCAGAGTATTAAGGTTGAAGGGGAAGGTCTTAAACGCAAGCGTTCTGGACTGAAGTTTTGAGAGCTCCAACATGTCGTCGATAAGACGCGAGAGTCTCATTGTCTCGTTTAAGATGATCTGATAGTAACGCTGACGGTCAGCTTCCTTCTTGACCATTCCGTCTGAAAGAGGCTCGATTAGACCTCTTAAAGTCTGGAGAGGAGTTCGGAGCTCATGAGAGATGTTGGCGACATAGTCCTGACGGAAACGCTCGTTCTTTTGTTCCTCGAAGATATCACGGAAGAATCCCGTGGCACCGATAACCTGCGTGCTGTCAGATGAGTCATATTTAGGAATGATCGTGCACTGATAAGCGTAGTCTCTGTTATCGATCTGACGGGTCTTTGTCTCGCCTGTTGCAATACAGTCTTCGAAGTCAGTCCATACATCATCAAAAGGAATGAGCTGCAGTCTTTCAGTGAACATGTTGTTCTTTTCAGCACGCTCGAAAAGCTTATGGATAGCCTTGTTAGTGGTTACCGGAACTGAATTAACGTCTACAACGACAATGCCGTCTGAAATAACGTCGAAGATATCCTGCAACTGGTTACGTTCAGCTGTAAGATCGCTGATTGATTTTGAGAGTCTGTCAGCTAGGAAGTTGAATGACTGGCCCAACTCACCGATCTCGCCCTTATGGGATTCATCGGCCCTGACACTGAAGTTGCCTTTGCCGTATTCCATCGCGACTTCATTGATCTTCTGAAGCGGGAGGACCATTCTGCTGACAAATGCATAAGCCGGGATGAGCATCGTACATGCGGCCATAAGTGTTGAGAGAAGAAGGATATTAAGGTAATTACCGATCAGCTCATTATATCCGTTGAGATATTTAAGTGAGTAGAGATAATAGTTATTACCATTGATGGTAAGCGACATGCGGGAGACGTTGATTGCATCAGAGATGTTATATTCGAGATTATCGGCGATATAGTAATCCAGTCCGTTATATTTATTGAATTTGAAAGTGTTGATCTTTGTAAGTATTTCAAATGTGTCTGAAGGTGAAATATTTCTGTTTTCCTGACTGGTGTAATTAACAAGATCTCCGTTCATGTTGACAAGATAGTAGTCGTGTCCTGCTGCGTAACTTGAGCTGAAGAAATAGTATCTGAAATCGGAATTTTCAAAATATTCCGGATTGCTTGAAAAGATATCGTTAATTTTGGAATCAATCTTAAGAGCATTGTCCAGTTCGATGGAAAGAGTAGCACTTTTTCCGGCTACAACGAATGCTATTGTCGCTATGATGGCAGAAGCCACAAGTGACAATACGACAAGGGACATTGTTCGCTTAAGAAGCGTACTCTGAAACATTTATGAAACCTCGAATTTGTATCCGATACCATAAATGGTCTGGATTGACCAGGAAGCATTATCGTATGTGATCTTTTGTCTGATCCTCTTGATGTGAGTATCAACAGTACGTGAATCACCGTTGTAATCAACACCCCAAACGGATTCCAATATCTGGTCACGGCCGAAGACCTGTCCGGGATGGGAAGCGAGAAGATAAAGGATCTCAACTTCCTTAGGAGTGCAGGGAACAGCTTCACCGTTAGATTTAACTGAATAATTGTTGAGGTTTATCTCAAGACCATCGAAAGTAAGGACAGATGACGGTTTGGGTGCATCGCCGAAGCGGCGGAGGACCGCCTTTACTCTTGCGATAACCTCACGGGGAGAAAAAGGCTTAACGATATAGTCATCAGCTCCAAGCTCAAGTCCTACGATCTTGTCGATCTCTTCTCCTTTGGCTGTAAGCATGATGATGGGAGTAGCCATAGTCTTTCTGAGTTCGCGGCATACATCAAGGCCGCTCATCTCAGGCATCATGACATCAAGCAGAATAAGATCAGGCTTGGTAGCCTGTGCCATTTCAAGAGATTCCCTGCCGTCATAGGCATCAGAATGCGTGAAATTATCGTTGTCGAGATATAATCCTAATGATTCGTGTACAACCGGATCATCGTCGCAAATTAAGATATTAGGTGCTACAGCCATTTTCAGTACCCCCAAATTTATAGAGATATTATATTATTTTTTAGAACAAATGTGAAATTTCTTAAAAATCGCTAATTTTATATTTTTATTGAGTTTTTAGTCGATTAAATATAAAATTGTTTTAATACCTAGATGAGGGAGGGTACGTTAATGCTTAAAAACCAAATGAAAAAAGCTGTATCTGTCTTACTAAGCAGTGCTATCGTATTCGGTTTCACAGGCTGTCTTGACTTCGGCGGAGGCAAGAAGGCTGTTATTGAAGCTGCCGGAGAACTGGCTGAGAATATGGCTGCAGCTGATGCAAGTAAGCTGATCAAGAACTCAACTCTCGACAAGAAGAGTGATGAGGCTACTGCTTTGACCGAGCTCTTGTCTGCTGAATACAGCACAGATGATGAGAAGGCTTTCTACAAAGCAGTTGAAGCAACCATTGAATATGAGGTCGATGAAGAGTCCGTCTCCGTAAATAAGGGTGAGGCTTCAATCGACATCGTCTTCACGATCTGTGATTATTCAAAGGTCCTTCAGGACGAGTACACAAACATTGATGATCTTACAGCTGCAGTCAAGAAAGCTAAGACTACTGAAGTAAAGTTTACTGCAGAGTTTGTTAAGGAAGACAAGGAATGGATTCCTGACAACGTCGGCAGCAAGAAGTTCATGAAGCTCTATGATTACAGAAACGCTGATATCAATTTCGCTCTTACAGCTGATATGATCAGCGGTTTCATTGATACAACAATGAGCGGCTTCTGGCTTGCAGATGACGATGATATCTATTTCGATACTGATTTCATCGAATACGATTATTATTTCGATTCTGCAGTCCTTGATTATGCTGCACGTGGCGAGAGAATGTATTTCGTTCTTTCAAAGGATGGTTCTGACCTATACTACGGTCCTGACTTTATCTTTGGTGAATCCACAAATGTTGTTTGCCGTGTAGATGGCGACCTTATCGGTCTTTCCAGCGGTGATACTTTTGAGACAGGCACTTATACTATCAGTCTCTACTATGTCGGACCTTATGGTGATGAAATAGTAGATGTTCAGTCATGCTTTGTTGAGAAGTCTGTTGTTGTTACACCTCCTACAACAGGCGGCGGTAATCCCGGTGATACATTCCCCGGTGAAGGCGAATACTATGCATTCGAGGATTTAACATTCAGAAGCTATGTCATCAACGCCAAGTGGTTTGACTATGACGGCTACAGAACAGGTGATGCAGTATATTCAACAGATGTTTTGACGATTGCTTTCTCCTTGGAAGTTGATCCGTCCTGCAATATTACTGTTGATTACAGCTATTACTACACAGACAAGGAAGACCGAGATTCTATAGGTGAAGCTCTCCAGAATCCTGTATATTCCAATACGGTTTCTCCGACATCATATTCTAACGGTACATTCTATGATATCGATTATCCCGTTGGCGGCGAGGCTGCTCCCGGATTCTACATGTTCGTAATCTATGAGGCAGGCACAAGCAATGTTCTTATGTATGGTTTCTGCAATGTTGCCTAATTTGATTTGAACAAGTTTTGATATAATAGTCAAAAATAAAAGTGGCGCCTTCTGATAGAGGGCGCCACTTAAATTAGGATATGGTATTTGATGAAAAGATTAACTAGAGTTGTCTTAGCAACCTTACTGTTATCATCTATGATGCTCTCACTTTGTGCCTGCAGCAATCAGAAAGAGATAAATACGGCAAGAGCTTTTTGTGAGACATTTTGCGAAGACGTTAAGAGCGGTGATGCCGACAAACTCCTGACTTATCTTGGCGAGACAGACGTTACTTCCAAGGATCTGAAAGAGCTTATCTCGCCCTCGGTATTTAACAGTGAAGAGAATGTGTTTTCTTCTGCTGTTAAGGAATCAATAAGATATAACGTTCAGGATCCTATATATGATTATAAAGCTAAGACAGCAACTGTTTATATTTCCTGGGGTGAAGCTGATTACAACAGTGAAGCCGCAAAGTCATCACGTACAGTCTCTGAATTTAAGACAGCTTTAACAACTTCTTCTGAAACCATCATTACTACAAGCGTTACAGTTGATCTTAACGGTGAGACTCCGAGAATCCTTAATGCAAAAGAAGTAATAGATGCCGTATATGAGTTCAATACCGTTGATCATGGTATTATGCCGGGCGTTCTTTCTGATTATTATAAAAATGGAAGCCTTGTTCTTGCACCCAATGGTGTATATTCCAACACAGATTCGATCGGAGTCAGGATCGATTTTGACAAAGAATTATTCAATTACAGATTTATTCCCGGCATCACATATACAGTATCCAGAGGTGAAGAGGTTCTTTTTGCATCTGAAGTAATCAATCTTGATGAAGACAGTTTAAGGCTTGATTTTACTTCGGATATGGCAGGAGAGACCGGCCTTAACGAAGATGGATTCCTTCTTGACGGCAAATATACTTTCTTCGTTTACGACGAGCATGCCAAGAAAATCGATTCATTTGAGTGTACGGTCAAGAACGAGGTAATCGAGCCTGAGCTCATTGAGTTTGAGGATTATAAGGAGGATTACTATCTTTCTAATCTTGTATATGAATTCAAAGATAGCGATCTTATGGGCGATTCTGTCGTAGTCAAATCCGGATGGTGGGATTATGACGGAACTTCCGTCGGAAAGAGCGCTTTTGCTTCCAATACAAAGGTCATAGGCTTTTCGCTTGCTGTCAGCAGTGAAAAGGAAGATGAGCTTTATTACGAGTACTATTACAGCGAAGAATCTGATTTTGAGGGCATAAACGAGATGGATCCCGTATATCAGGGTTCCTGCTATCCTTCAGCCTATGATAAGCAGTACTGCTACGATCTGGACTATCCGTCAACCGAGTTCAAGCCCGGTTTCTATGGCCTTGTCGTATACGGAGATAAAGCTAAAAAGCATATCGTATTCACGGCTGCCTGCATTGTCGTAGAAGAAACCAGTGACGATGTAATAGACGGATAAAGCCTGATATAATTAGTCCAGTTTTATGATCAGAGGTCTTATGGCAAATCGGAAAACATCAATCGGAACAAGAATTGCGGCAGGGTTATTGTCTCTGTCGGTTCTTGCAACTTTTTGTTCCTGTTCGATATTAGGCGATCTCCGCGATGATACTGATGGCTCAAGAACTTACAGTTCCGAGAGATCTAAGCCGGAAGGCAATTCACAGGGTACGACTGAGACCACTTATGAGACTATGGAGCCTACAGGCACTTATATCACAGAATCAACTGAACCTGTTGAACTTGATACCGGATTTGTTAGCGGAGCATATCTGACATCCACATGGTATGACGTGATCGACGACAACCCCGCGGATTATGACAGTGTAAATTCCGAAGATGCTTTTGCCCTTAAGGCAGTATTCTATTTCAATACACCGATGTCCGGTGTTTTTGAAGCTTATCTGTATAAGGACGATTCTGTCCTGATGACAAGAAACGTAAATATGAAGAATAATGTAACTGCCGAAGCAGATTTCAGTGCGGGTCTTGAAGGTCTTGGAACTTTTGAGCCCGGTGAATATTATGTTGAGCTGTACTTTGATGGTGAACGTATAGCTTCTTCGACCGTTATGAAGGTGAGATAAATGTTCGTATCAGATAAATGGAAGGATTATGAGCTGCTTTATTGCGGCGGCGGTGAGAAATACGAGCGATGGGGTGATGTTATCTTAAGGCGTCCCGATCCCCAGGCTGTATGGCCCGTAATCAGGAACGGCAAAGAAGTATCCATGGATGACCTTGATAAGCCTAATGCTCTTTATACGAGAAGCGATCAAGGAGGTGGTGCATGGACTAAGCTCAAAAGCTTTCCTTCAACCTGGAAGATCGATTACGAGTCTTTAGGCAAAAAACTCACTTTCATAATCGAACCTACGGCCTTTAAACATACCGGACTTTTCCCTGAGCAGGCATCAAACTGGGATTTCTGCGGAGACCTTATCGAAAAGGCTAAAGCAGCAGGGAAGAAGGACATCAGGATACTTAATCTCTTTGCTTATACCGGTGCGCAGACTCTGGCATGCAGTGCACACGGAGCCGATGAAGTCGTTCATGTTGACGCATCAAAGGGCATGATCGCAAGAGCTAAAGAGAATATCAAAGCGTCCGGCCTTGAAGGTAACTATGTAAGATTCATAGCAGAAGACTGCATGAAATTCGTTGAACGTGAGATAAGAAGAGGCCGCAAATATGACGGCATCATCATGGATCCGCCTTCTTACGGCAGAGGTCCCAAGGGCGAACTATGGAAACTTGAAGACTCTTTCTATGACCTGGTTAAGCTCTGCGCTAACGTTATCTCTGACGATCCGCTGTTCTTTATCGCAAGTTCCTATGCTACAGGCATTACTGCCCAGGCATCAGGCCAGATATTTAAGCTTGCGCTTCCCGGCGGTCTGGTCGAAGCCGAAGAACTGATGCTGCCAGTATCCAAGATGGGCGTTTTGCTTCCTTGCGGACAGACTGCAAGATGGTCGGCGAAGTGAAAGAAATCTCAAACGGCGTAAAGGTCCTTTTTGAGGACAATCATATAATCGTGGCCATCAAACCGGCGGGCGTTCTGTCCCAGAGTGACGGTTCTTCTGCTCCGAATATGCTTACTATCCTTAAAGCTTACATCAAAGAGGAATATTCCAAACCCGGTGAAGTCTATCTGGGCCTTGTTCACAGGCTCGACAGACCCGTATCAGGGGTAATGGTTTTCGCGCGTACGAGCAAAGCAGCTTCAAGACTATCCGAGCAGATCAGGACGAGAAAGGTAGAAAAGATATACAGATGTGTTGTAAAAGGCATTCTTGAAGGTGAGGGAAGACTCGAGAATTTCATCAGTAAGGATGAAGATAAGAACATCGTTACCGTCATCGACAAAGAAAAGCCGGGATATAAGGCATCTTATCTGGATTACAGGGCTTTGGCTTCCAAAGATGGTCTTACCATGGTCGAAGTAAAGCTCGGAACGGGCAGATCACATCAGATCAGAGCCCAGCTGGCGCACAGCGGATACCCGCTTATCGGCGATCAGAAGTACGGAGATAAGGACAAAAGATGTAAAGATATTGCGCTCGAAGCGTATAAATTATCTTTCGAACACCCTGTAAAGCGCGAATTTATTACATTTGAGGCTCCAATACCGTCGGGCTATCCGTGGAGCCTGTTTGCTTGACTTTGAAGCGCCTTAATATATATAATTTTAACTTGCAAAATTATATATAAAGGTGAAGCAGGTTATGTACAACAAAGTTTCAAAAGACCTTAATTTCGTAGACAGAGAGAAACAGGTTCTCGAGTTCTGGAAAGAAAACGACGTTTATAAGAAGAGCATTGCGCCCAAGGCTGACGGTGCTCCGACTTTTACCCTCTATGACGGCCCGCCGACGGCAAACGGCAAGCCTCATATCGGACATATTAAGACAAGAGTCATTAAAGACGTAATCCCGAGATATCATGCAATGAAGGGCGAGACGATCGTCTTTAAGGCAGGCTGGGATACACACGGTCTTCCTGTAGAGCTTGAAGTCGAGAAGGCTTTGGGCATCAACGGCAAGCCCCAGATCGAAAGTTACGGCGTAGAGCCCTTCATCAAGAAGTGTAAGGAATCCGTATGGACATACAAGGACCAGTGGGAGCACATGAGCGACCGCGTAGGTTTCTGGGCTGACATGGAGAATCCTTACGTTACTTACGATAACAACTACATTGAGTCCGAGTGGTGGGCTTTAAAGCAGATGTGGGATCAGGGCCTCATCTACAAGGGTCACAAGATCGTTCCTTACTGCCCGAGATGCGGTACTGCTCTTTCATCACACGAGGTTGCCCAGGGATATAAGACAGTCAAAGAGAGATCTGCTGTCGTAAGATTCAAGTGCGTTGATGAGGATGCTTACTTCCTTGCATGGACAACAACACCCTGGACACTTCCTTCAAACGTTGCTTTGTGCCTTAACCCCAACGATGAGTATTCCAAGGTAAAGGCTTGCGACGGTTACACATACTACATGGCTACTGCTTTGCTCGATTCCGTATTGGGAAGCCTTGCAAAAGACGGCGAGAAGGCTTATGAGATCCTTGAATCCTACAAGGGTTCCGATCTTGCAGGCAGATCTTATGTAGCTCTCTATCAGGGCGCTGCAGATGAAGCTGCAAAGCAGAAGAAAAAGGCTCATTACACTGTTTGCGACGAGTACGTAACAATGGAAGACGGTACAGGTATTGTTCACATTGCTCCCGCATTCGGTGAAGACGACGCAAGAGTCGGAAGAGACAACGATCTCCCGATGGTACAGTTTGTTGATACAAGAGGTAATCTCACAGAAGAGACACCTTTCGCTGGCAAGTTTGTTAAGGATGCAGATCCTGAAGTACTTAAGGACCTTGATTCCAGATCACTCCTTTTCTCAGCTCCCAAGTTCGAGCACGAGTATCCGTTCTGCTGGAGATGCGACACACCCTTGATCTATTTCGCAAGATCAACATGGTTCATCGCAATGAGCAAGAAGAGAGACGAGCTCTTGAAGTCCAACAACATGGTCAACTGGATGCCTGAGACCATCCGTGACGGCCGTATGGGTGACTTCTTAAGAAATGTAATCGACTGGGGTATCTCACGTGAGCGTTACTGGGGTACACCTCTTCCGGTATGGGAGTGCGAGTGTGGCCACAGACACTGCATCGGTTCTATCGAAGAACTGAAGTCCATGAGTGACGACTGCCCGGAAAACATTGAGCTTCATAAGCCTTATGTTGATAACGTACACATCAAGTGCCCCAAGTGCGGCGGCCAGATGAAGAGAGTAACAGAAGTTATCGACTGCTGGTTCGACTCAGGTTCAATGCCTTTTGCACAGTATCACTATCCTTTCGAGAACAAGGAATTCTTCGATACACACTATCCTTGCCAGTTCATTTCTGAGGGTATCGACCAGACAAGAGGATGGTTCTATTCACTTATCGCTATTTCAACAGTTCTTTTCGGCAGAGCTCCGTTCGAGAATTGTATCGTCATGGGTATCGTTCAGGATAAGGACGGTATCAAGATGAGTAAGCACTTAGGTAACGTTGTAGATCCCTGGGATGTTCTTGATTCACAGGGAGCTGATGCTGCAAGATGGTATTTCTATACTGCAAACCAGCCCTGGCTTCCTTCAAGATTCTCTAAGGAGGCTGTCAACGACGGCATCAAGAAGTTCATCGGTACATTCTGGAATACTTATGCATTCTATGTTATGTACGCAGATATCGATAGCTTTGATCCTACAAAGCACACACTTGATAAGGCTACTTTAGGAGCAATGGACAGATGGGTACTCTCACGTCTTAATACTCTCATCAAGGTAGTCAATGAGAAGATGGATTCTTACGATATCTCCCAGTCTGCAAGACTCATTCAGGACTTTACTGAAGAGCTTTCCAACTGGTACGTAAGACGCTGCCGTGACAGATACTGGGGTGCAGAAGAGACTCAGGACAAGGTCAATGCATACATGACTCTCTATACAGTACTCGATAACCTCACAAGACTCTGCGCACCTTTTGTTCCTTTCATGACAGAAGAGATCTATCAGAACATCGTTCGTTCCGTAGATAAGGATGCTCCTGTTTCAGTACATCTTGCAAAGTATCCTGTAGCAGACGAGAGCCTTATCGATTCCAAGCTTGAAGAAGAGATGGAACTCGTACAGCAGATCGTTACATTGGGTCACAGCTGCCGTGAGTCCGCATCCATCAAGAACCGTCAGCCTCTTTCTGAGATCTATGTTGTTTCAGAGCTTGGCCTTGATGACGAATATAAGCCGATCGTTCTCGACGAACTTAATATCCGTAAGATGGAAGTTTTGAGCGATGCTTCAACACTTGTTGATTACAGCTTCAAGCCCCAGCTCCGTACATGCGGAAGAAAGTTCGGCAAGAACATCAATGATGCCAAGGAAGTTATCGCAAACCTTCCGGGCAAGGAAACATACAATGCTTTGAAGAACGGTTCCGTTAAGATCACCGTAAACGGCGAAGAGTATGAGATGACAGAAGAAGACTTCCTCATCGAGACTACACAGCCTGAGGGCTTCTCAACACAGAGCTCCGGCGGTCTTACAGTTTCCATCTCTACGGTTCTTACTGAAGAACTTATCGAAGACGGTCTTGTCAGAGAGATGATCTCCAAGATCCAGACTCACCGTAAAGAAACTGAGGGACTTACAGTAACTGACCGTATCGTTCTTAAGTATTCAGGTAATGACAAGCTCGCTGAAGTAATCGAGAAGAAGAAGGATTACCTTGCTTCCGAAGTGCTTGCAGTAGAGATCTCAAAGGGTACAGGCGACAACTCCAAGGAGTGGAATGTCAACGGCGAGAAGATCACATTCTCCGTCGTAAAGGCTTGAGGTAATTTATGATAATAGATCTGTTCAGACAAGGATTGTCAATCCAGGAGATAATTTACTATCTCATCATATTCCTGTTTGCTCTGACGCTGTCATTCTCAGTTCATGAGTTCATGCATGCGGCTGTAGCGGTATGGCTGGGTGACCCGACGCCGAGGAATATGGGAAGACTTACTCTTAACCCTATTGCTCACGTCGATCCTGTCGGAACGATCCTGCTTCTCATTGCAGGATTCGGCTGGGGTAAACCCGTCATGTATAACCCCAGAAACCTTCACCGGTTCAAGAGTCAGCGCGGGATGAACATAATGGTTCATCTTGCCGGCGTTACGGGTAACTTTGTCGTCGGACTTTTAGCTTCGATACTTGCGATACTTTTTGGTTCATTATACGTAAAGTTTAACGGTACGAACGGGGAGATAGTTTTTAAGGCGCTTTATGAAGCTTTCGAGTACACATATCAGTTCTCAATGATGCTTCTTGCATTCAACCTTTTGCCGATCCCGCCTTTGGACGGTTTCCACGTACTTGAGGAACTCCTTCCTTACAAGTTCAAAAGTTCAGACTTTTACAGAAAGTTCCAGAGATTTTCACCTATGGCCATCTGGGTACTGTTCTTGTTAAGCACGTTTACCCGTATTTCCATTCTGGGCTACGCCATCAACGTCATCAAGCTGCCTTTTGAATGGCTTATCAACCTTATCTGTATGCCTTTCTACACGCTTTTGCAAATGGCAGGTCTGTAATATTATGCTCGAGCAAGCGGTAAAGCCGGAGATCAAATTAAGACAATTCGAAGGCCCTTTGGACCTGCTCTTGCATCTTATCGAAAAGAACGACGTTGATATTTACGATATTCCGATAAGCACCATTACTTCACAGTATATGGACTATATCGAATCCATGAAGGAATTCGACATGGAGCTTGCTTCTGACTTTCTCGTTATGGGCGCAACTCTTGTTTCAATCAAGTCACGCATGATGCTCCCCGGGATGCAGGCAGCACTGGGTTCAGGTGAAGATGTTGTTGACCCGAGAGAAGAACTTGTCATTTCGCTTATGAGATACAAGAGATGCCGCATTTTCGCATCTGATCTTAAAGAGAGAAGAGACAAATTCGACGGTGCAAGATTCCGCTATGCTTCAACTGCAAAATCACTGGGTATTACCATCGCACCTGCCGAACAGGCTTTCTCCATTGAGGAATTCAATGAAGCCGTTGCGATAATAAATGAACGTAATGACAGCCGTTTTACCGATATCACTGCAAAGATCAAGCACATCTTGAGAAAAGATAAGATGTCGGTAAAAGAGAGGATCAAATCAATCTGGCGCAGCATTACAGGCAAGGGCAAGATCTTATTCAGCAGCCTTTTCGGAAAGAAAGCAGAGAAGATGGACAAAGTCGTCAGCTTTCTGGCTGTGCTGGAACTTGTCAGGGATAATAAGATAAATGTTGAGCAGGACAGAAACTTTGGTGAGATATCGATAGAGGAGAAGAAGGTCTGATATGGAAGATGATTTTAAAGTAACTGCGCAGGAATTGCCGGCTGCAATCGAATCAATATTGTTTATTTCAGGAGATCCTGTCTCTGTCGACAAGCTTGCTGATATCCTGAACTGTTCCAAGAATGCCGTTTTGGAAGCGCTCAAGTCACTTACGGAAAGATATTCATCCAATCCCTGGAGCGGACTTGAGATCAGAAGGACGGAAGATTCATATGCGATCATGACAAGACCTTCACAGAAGAAGATCCTGGACAGGATGTTCGGCCCCAGACAAACTCCGCCGCTTTCACAGGCTTCATATGAGACACTTGCTGTCATCGCATATAACCAGCCCTGCACAAGAGCGCAGGTTGAGCTTGTTCGTGGTGTGTCTTCGGATTCCATCATTTCCAGGTTGCTGGACAGAGGCTGGATTGAAGAAGCAGGCAATCTTGATGCACCCGGAAGACCGTCTCTTTTCAAGACATCCAAGAAGTTCCTTACTGAATTCGGCATTGAATCAGTAAGAGATCTCCCGCCGCTCGAACTCATGAGCTATCAGACCATCAGAGACATGGAAAATTCCCTCAAGGAAGCCGCAGGCGGTGAAGATAAGCAGATATCCATTGAGAGCCTCATGAATCCTAAGAATGAGGAAGATGAAGAAGGTGAGTCAGATGACGGGGACGCTTGAACTCATTGAGAAGTCTGTCTCAAATATGAGCAAAGGCCATAAGGCCATTGCAAACTTTATCTTGGAGTCATATGACAAAGCAGCTTACATGACAGCTTCAAAGCTCGGTGAAGAAGTAGGGGTATCCGAATCAACAGTTGTAAGATTTACAACGGAGCTCGGGTTTGAAGGTTATCCTGAATTCCAGAAAGCTCTTCAGGAAGATCTCAAATCAAAACTTACTTCAGTTCAGAGATTAGGACTTGCCGAGAGATTCGACAGCGACAGCGAAGCTTTGAGATCCGTAGTTGCACAGGATATTTCAAACTTAAGGGAATCACTTAATTCAATAGATGAAAAAGAATTCGGCAAAGCGGTAAATTCAATTCTCAATGCCCGCAAGATCTATATCATGGGCATCAGGGCTTCGGCTCCTTTGTCTGAGTTCATGCATTTTTACATGACGCTTCTTTTCGATGATGTCGTACTTGTAAGAAGTACATGCACCAATGAGCTTTTCGAGCAGATCATGCCTATCGGAAAAGGTGATGTCATGATCGGCATTTCCTTCCCGAGATATTCAGCAAGAACAATAAATTCAATGGGATATGCAAAAGACAAGGGTGCAACGATCATTGCGATCACCGACAAGGATGATACAGCAATGACTGAATATGCCGATATCAAGCTTTTCGCGAAGTCTTCAATGGCATCTTTTGTTGATTCGCTTACGGCGCCGCTCTCTCTGATCAACGCATTGCTGGTATCGCTGGGCATGCACAGGAAAGAACATATCAAGTCATCACTGGAATCACTTGAGACATTATGGTCACAGTACCGCGTATATGAGACGGGAAGAGACAGAAATACAGAAGACGGAGACATTTTATAAAGGAGTTATATTATGGGCATTTATCAGATCGCTATCGACGGACCTTCAGGATCAGGAAAGAGCACACTTGCTAAAGGTGTCGCAAAAGAACTCGGCATCATGTATCTCGATACAGGTGCAATGTACAGAACCTGTGCCGTAGCTTCCATCAAGAAGGGCATCAACCCCAAGGATGCTGATGCCGTAAAGAAGATGATGGATGAAGTTAAGATAGAAGTAGAGTTTGTTGACGGCGTCCAGCACATGATCCTTGACGGTGAGGATGTAACGGGCGAACTCAGAACTCCCCAAACATCGATTGCCGCATCTGATATTTCCGCACTTCCTTTTGTCAGAACAGCAATGGTTTCTCTTCAGAGAGAAATCGCGAAGAACCAGACATTCGTACTTGACGGCAGAGATATCGCTTCCGTCGTACTTCCTGATGCCAAGTACAAGTTTTTCGTTTTGTGCGCTCCCGAAGTTAGAGCAGAGAGAAGACTTGCCGAGCTTGAAGCAGCAGGCGATCACTCTCAGACATATGAAGAAGTTTTAAGAGATATTAAATATAGGGATGAGCAGGACTCCACAAGAGCTGCATCACCTCTTATCCAGGTTCCCGAAGCGATAGTTATCGATACAGGTAAGTATGATATCGAAGGAACAAGAGAATTCCTCATCAGCCAACTGGACGAAGAAGATAAGTAATGGATATAACGATCGCCAAGTCATCCGGTTTCTGCTTCGGAGTTAAGAATGCTGTAACGGCAGCGCAGAATGCTGTCGCAGAGCGTTCTGATGACAGAAAGCTCGTTATGCTCGGCGAGATAGTCCATAACAGATATGTTGTTGACCAGCTTCTTGAAGGCGGCTTTGAGATCTGTGAGAAAGCTGAAGACTGTCCTGAGGGCTCCATAGTAATCGTCAGGGCTCACGGGGTTACACCCGATGAAATAGAGATATTAAAGAGCAAAAACTGCGAGATAAGGGATATGACCTGTCCCTTCGTATCGAAGATCCATAAGATCGTCAGGGAGAATGCTCTTAATGAAATGAATATTATTATTACCGGTACTAAGGGCCATCCTGAAGTTACAGGTATTTTGGGCGAAGCAGAAGGTACTGGCGTAAAATGCGCTGTAATAAAGGATCCTGAGGATCTTGAGAGCCTCGATTTTCCGCTTGAAAGTGCAATATTGATATCACAGACGACGTTTTCGAGTGCCGCATTCAAAAAAATCTGTCAAACAGTTAAAAATAAAATTGAAAAATATAATGTTTTTGATACAATATGTATTACGACTGAAAGTAGGCAAAAGGAAGCCGCTTCGCTCTCTGAGATATCAGATTCGATGATAGTCATCGGTTCTGCTCACAGTTCGAACACCACTAAGCTTTTGGACATCTGCAAAGGTCGTTGTGCAAGAACATTCCTTGTGAACTCGGGCACAGAAGTACGGAATCTCATCTCGGAAGGGAAGATACTCCGAACGGACAAGGTCGGGATCACAGCGGGTGCATCTACACCGGAAGCTATTATTTTGGAGGTTGTTCAACAAATGAACGAAGAAGAGAAGATCACAAATCAGGGCTTTGACACAGAGTTTGCCAATGCTGTCGATTTAATTGCGCAGGTTAGAAGAGGTGCTGTAGTAAAGGGCACGATCACATCTGCAGATGACGACTATGTTTATGTAGACGTACACGACAAGTCCGAAGGTAGAATTTCACGTAAGGAGTTTGATTCGGATCCTGACTTCGATCTTGAAAAGGCTATTGCCGATCACACAGAAGTTACCGTTAAGGTAAGAAGCATCAAGAATTCCGATCAGGGTAAGGAGATCATCCTTTCCAAGAATGATGTTGAGTCCGAGAAGGGCAGAGCAGAGATCGAGGAAGCATTCAAGAACAAGACTCCTATCGAAGTTAAGATCACACGTACAGTTAAGGACGGTGTTATCGGTTCTTACAAGGGCGTTGATATCTATATCCACAGAACACAGATCAAGACCGGCGAAGTTAAGGACCTTGAGTCTTATGTAGGCCAGGTTCTCGAGATCGTTGTTACTAAGTTCGACACAGAGAAGGGCCGTCTCAGAATTTCAGGAAGCCACAGAATCATCGCTTCCGAAGAGCGCCGTAAGAAGTCTGCAGAGATCTGGGACAACATTGAGGAAGGCAAGCACTATACAGGTGTTGTCAGAAGCCTCGTAGATTTCGGTGCATTCATCGATATCGGCGGTGTTGACGGACTCGTTCACGTTTCCGAGCTCTCATGGAGCCGCAACGCTAAGCCTGCTGACGTTCTCAAGGTTGGTGAGGAAGTTGACGTTTACGTTAAGTCATTCGATAAGGAAACAAAGAAGATCTCATTGGGCTACAAGAAGCTTGAGGATGATCCTTACTACAATATCGAAGAGAGAATGCCTGTTGGCTGCATCGTTCAGGGTACAGTAGTCCGTCTTACAAAGTTTGGCGCTTTCGTACAGCTTGAGCCCGACCTCGACGCACTCTGCCACGTATCTCAGATCTCTTCCAGAAGACTTGAGAAGCCTGAGGATGTTCTTTCCGTAGGCCAGGTTGTTCAGGCTAAGGTTATCAAGATCGAACCTGAGGAGAGAAGAATTTCCATCTCCATCAAGGAAGTTGCTCCTATTGATCCTGAGATCGATGAAGCTCCTGCTGAAGAGGCTGCTGAGGAAGCACCTGAGTCAACAGACGAGGCTTAATCTTAAAGCTTTTAATTGAGTTTCAGACCGCGCTCTTTATGGGCGCGGTTTTTATTTTTAATATAAGAAAATAAGTACTTGCATAATCTTTTATGTTGTTATAAGATTTATAGGCTTGTTAGAGGAAATACTCCATCGGGGTGTGGCTCAGGTGGTAGAGTGCCTGCTTCGGGAGCAGGAGGCCGTGGGTTCAAGTCCCGCCACTCCGACCAATAATTTTTCCTAACAGAGCGTGATCATCGGGGTGTAGCTCAGGTGGCTAGAGTGCTTGCTTAGGGAGCAAGAGGTCGTGGGTTCAAGTCCCGTCACTCCGACCAGTAAAAGCCTTGAAATCATTGGGTTTCAAGGCTTTTATTTTTGCTTTGGTACATTTTTGGTACACTTTACTAATTTAGAAAACACCCTGAATTCCTTGTGAATAAAGGCGTTGAGCCGAGTCGACTTTGGTACACTTGACCTAAAAAATATATCAAATTCAAAATAGGACAATTTTTGAGCTCTAAATCGTAATTCATTCTTTTTGTCCCAGATTTTGGCATAAATAATTCTTTCTATACCATACGGACGAATATCTATTCTGTATTCTCTTAATAGAAACGAAAATATGTTTGTTCCTGTGTTTTTAGAAGCAGGAGGGATAAATATGACTGAAGCTGAAATGAATCAGGTTGAAGAAAGAATAAAGCTGATATGAAAGAAACTATAACTTCTATAACTAACCGTTCGCTATTTGGCAGAGATTATTACTATCAAAAATATGGGCATACCTGGGAATGTGATTTTGACCAGAGAATGTGTTTTGACCGAAAGTTGTGGAAAAGATTCCCGGAACTTGACTTTTGGGCCAATGGTAGAACCGATGCTTTATTCGATCAGTTTGCAGATGCCGTTTTATTTGCGGCCAGAGTAAAAGATTTGAAAGAAGCAAAAATGTTCTTTGCTTCATTTTATGAGTCGTGGAATGAATTGACATTTGAAATATACTACAAAGCTGGTCTGCTAAAGAAAATTGAAATTCCGGTTAATATGTTACACAGCGTTGAAACTCATTACTTGATTGATTTTATCCAAGATGTTTTTCCTGAAACATATCTGTTTCTTAATGCTTTATCATGCAAAGACGAATTGATTCAGTACCTTGTTACGACTCAAAGAGATGTGTATTTGCCCGCTGAAACGACTTAATGCGTTTTGTATAATATTCGTATACTTCTGGATACAATTTTTTATATTTGTCATCATAACAATGTTCGTAGATAGTTGAAAGGTCTCCTATAAGTTCAAATATGCGCTGTAGACCTTCGATACTATTTAAGTTTAAAAACTCGATTGGTATTTGACGTGTCCAATTTTCTGTAACACGCCCAACTGAATGCTGATTGGAGTATGGGAGTGATAGAAGTTCTTCCGGTGTTAACAGGATTGCGCATACGTCTCCATATTTCATTACGGCAAAGATATAGTTTAAAGGGACACAGTTAATACAATCGTCTATTGTTGCTCGATTTAACATATACACGTTATGATACGGGTACCCTTGGGTTTTATATAATTCTGTTCTTTGCCTAAATTCATTGATATCAGTTACTATTTGTTCAGAATGAATCGCTTTTGCATATAACATAATGAAATCCTTTTATAAATAGGTTTCTTCGAGTATATCAAATAACGATTGTATCCTTAAGACACGCTATAAATAAAGTCTTTAATCATATTAGAACGGATGTATTTTAAATATATGGTTATAATTAACCTACTTTTATGGTATTATATACTCAATGTAGGTTAACGAGGCGTGTATATGTTTGAATACAGTTACTTAGATATACAAATTATAGATGAATACTATCGTTGTAAAAGAAGTATTCAAGAAAAACAGGACTTTATTGAGCGTGAGCTTATAAAGGGGTATCTTTCATGTAAAAATATAAAGAATTCGCCCCGATACTATCTACAGTGGAGAGAAGGATCAAAGATTAGGTCTGTTTATATAAGTTATAAAGATCTGGATAATGTTAAAGAACTTATTAGACAGAGAAAAGAACTTGAAAAAGAGATCAGACTACTTAAAGCGAATATTCGTAAAATTGAAAAATTATACTCAAAGGAACAATTAAATGAAGCAAGAACAAAACTGACTATCAGTTACAAGAATGGGGATGAACTTGATGAAAGATAATAAGATCGATTCCTTTACAGGCAAATATGAGTTCCTAAGCAACTTCTACGTTGCGCCTGTCATTTTCGAAGGTCTGACCTATAATAATAATGAGGCTGCGTTCCAAGCGCAGAAGTGCATTGATCCGAATGATCGCTCTAAGTTCACTAAGCTTAATCCTACTGAGGCGAAGAAACTCGGGCGCGAGATTCAGCTTCGTAAAGATTGGGAACAAATTAAGATTCATGTTATGCGTGGCGTAGTCGAAGCTAAATTTACTCAGAACCCCGAACTTGCCTGGAAGCTCCTTGACACCGGCGACACTTACCTGGAAGAAGGTAATACTTGGGGTGATCGCATCTGGGGTACTGTCGACGGACAGGGCGCTAATAATCTGGGTAAGATATTGATGGTGGTTAGAGAGAATTTGAGACAACAGGAAACGCCCGATTGTCGACTTTCTAAAAGAAGCGTCTCCGATAAGAGATCAAAGTCTAATAGAGATACTAATTGCGAACGAGATTAGATAATACTTTAAGAAGAGGAACTTATAAATGCTAGTTGAAACATTTAAAGATGATAAAATCTGGACACTATATCATGGTTCATCTGTGATTGTTAAGAAACCGATGCATGGTGCCGGTAAGAAAGATAATGATTACGGCAGTGGATTCTATCTGACTGCTGAACGCGAAAAGGCTAATGAATGGGCTTTTACTACTGACACCTCAGATAAAGCTGTTTGCAATACTTATCGGTTAGACACCAGAGATCTTACTATTGTTCATTTGAATGATTACGGTCCATTGGCTTGGATCGCTGAGGTGGCGTTTAATCGAGGAGTTGAATCGGATATTGATTCTGTATACATCGATACATTTCTTCGCTACTATAAGTTAGATTTATCGAAAGCTGATGTAATTGTCGGGTACCGAGCTGACGACAGCTATACAAAAGTAATATCGGCGTTTTTCAACAATGAACTTACTGTTGATGAAGTAGACGCTTTCTTTAGAAAGGGCGAGCTTGGCGAACAGGTATTTATTAAGAGTCCTAAAGCCTTCGATCAGTTGTCCTTTGTTGATGCAGTTGTTTTGGATCCTGCTTTAAAAGAAAATGCCGGTAATGCTGAAAGAATCGCAAGAAGAGATGTGTCTGCCTTATTAGATAATCGAAGCAAGGCTATTCGTTTTGAACATTTTGATCCTTCTTCTAAGGGCTGTGCTATGCTTGATGTTGTATCCCGTAAGTTTGTTTATGTTGACGGATATTATCAAAAAGAAGAACCTAAACTAGCAAAGAAGATAGATGAAATGGGAGAGCTTACAAGATGATATCGGCTTTCAAAAGTGATAATCCCGCATACCCGTTCGATTATCTGTCTGATATACGATATGTGCAGAAGAAACTTTTCTTCCGGTTTAGAGACACTGCGCCACAGTATGACACGCTCTCACTAATCGATATCTATCTTCGCACTTCTCCGTCTCGTAAAATGATCGACATCGCCAATCCACGTGGAGTCTATAAGAGCTCTAAACAGTTATTCAACGAGATAGATTTGAGCGGTGCTGCTCTTGCAGTACATAACGACTGGTATGATAATATCTTGCTTGAATGGATTTCTGACATTTATGCTGTATTTCAGTGGAAGTACAATATGTCGTCAAGCGAGATCAGTTATTTATTACCGGCTCAGACTGTGTATGATTGCTATAACCCTTTGCATGAGGTAACGCTTAATAAAGCTTGTGAGAAACTTTATGAAAGAATCTCTTTAGATAAATTGAAATTTCAATCCGACTCTAAATTAGGAAAAAGTACAAAAGCAAGACAGAAAGATAATGTTGATAAATCGGTTTCCTAAACCGAACAACAACATTATTTCAGCTAGGGGTATTGTGAAGAGCAATAATCCATTACTAAATAATCAAGAATATGATGAAATACAATAAGCTTGTATTGTGTAGCGTATGAATTCATTTACCTTAATCGTGCAAACGGTTTTGGTACACCTTTTGGTACACTAGAAACTCAATTTTATGTCAGATCCATTGGAAAAATGTCCTAAAACATTGCATTAGCGCCACAGGCGGCGGATTCTCTTTTGATTCAAGTCCCGTCACTCCGACCAACTCAAAGATAACCTTCGTACTTTGTGCGAAGGTTATTTTTTTGTCCGCAAAGTTTCTGCCCCTTAATGTTATAATCTTTTTATCAATTTAAAGGCGGTGGATTCCATGAGTCGAGCAGATGATATTTTCGATGAGAACATTAGAACGATACTTAATTCAGGCTATTCAACCATCAATGATAAGGTAAGGCCCCATTGGGCTGATGATGGCGCTCCGGCTTATACATATAAGGCATTTGCGATCGTAAACCGTTATAACCTTGCAGAGGAATTTCCGATGTTTACTCAGCGCTGGATCAATTTCAAGGCGGCTGTAGATGAGCTCCTCTGGATCTGGCAGAAGAAGTCCAATAATGTCAACGATCTGAATTCTCATATCTGGGATTCATGGGCTGATGAGACAGGTTCCATCGGCAAGGCATACGGATATCAGCTTGGCGTAAAGCATAAGTATAAGGAAGGCGAGTTCGATCAGGTTGACCGTGTTCTTTACGATCTTAAGAATAATCCTTCATCAAGAAGGATCATGACTAATATCTATGTACATCAGGATCTTTCAGAGATGCACTTGTATCCCTGTGCTTATTCAATGACATTTAATGTAACAGGCAATAAGCTTAACGCAATACTCAATCAGAGAAGTAATGACATGCTTGTTGCAAATGCCTGGAACGTATGCCAGTATGCTGTTCTGGTACATCTCATGGCAAGATGTTCAGGTCTTGAAGTAGGCGAGTTCGTACACGTTATCGCAGACGCTCACATCTATGACCGTCATGTTGATATCGTTAAGGAGCTTATCGAGATGCCCAAGTATCCGGCTCCTAAGCTCGTTCTTGATGAAGGCATTACTGATTTCTATCAGTTCACAACAGATAACATCAGACTTGAAGGTTATGAATCCGGTCCGAAGATCAAGGGAATCCCTGTAGCAGTCTGATTGGCGGTAATTGAATGAAGTTAATTTTTATAAGACATGGTGATCCTGATTACGAGAAGGATTCACTTACTGAAAAAGGCTGGCGCGAGGCTGAGATCCTCTCTGAGCGCGTTGCTAAATGGGACATAAAGCAGATCTATTGCTCTCCTATGGGAAGAGCCAAAGATACCTGTTCTTTATCTTTGAAGAAGACCGGCAGAGAAGCAATTACATATGAATGGCTTCAGGAATTCTACTACCGGGTCTGGGATGAGCAGGAGAAGCAATGGACTATTGCCTGGGATTTCTTTCCACGAGATTTCAATAATTGGGATGAACTCCATGACAAGGATAAGTGGGCGGAAACAGATATCATGAAGTCCGGAGACATTGCCAGACACGCTCAGGAAGTATATGACGGCATAGATGCTCTTCTTGAGAAGCACGGATATAAGAGAAACGATAAAGGCTTCTACGATGTTATAGAGCATAACGACGATAATATTGTTTTATTCTGCCATTTCGGAGTTACAGCGCTTATCGTCAGTCATCTCATCGGAGTTGCAGCACCGGTTCTCTGGCAGGGCATGATAATGCAGCCGACTGCTCTTACCATACTGGGTTCTGAAGAGCGGATCCCCGGTGAAGCGACTTTCAGAGTACAGACGTTCAGCGATTGCAGACACCTGGCAGAAGCAGATGAGCCTATGTCACAGTCAGGATACTTTACTAAGATTTTTGAGGGGTAATAATCATGATAGCTATTTCAGCAGTTGATAAGAATTGGGCAATCGGTAATCAGGGACATCTTCTTATTTCTTTGCCTGAGGATCAAAAGGGTGTATTCAAGAAATATACTGCAGGACATACTGTCGTGTATGGAAGAAAGACTCTTGAGACGTTCCCGGGCCAGAGACTTCTGCCTAACAGAGTAAACGTGATCATGTCCAGAAGCTTTGATTACGAGAAGGAGGGCGCTATGGTTCTTCATTCCGTAGATGAGCTGGAAGATTTCCTTGAACTTACGGCAGATGAGGTTTATCTCATCGGTGGAGCTTCACTTTACAACTCTCTTATCGGCCTTTGCGACAAGGCGATAATTACAAGCATACGGGCTGAATTTGAAGCAGACTGCTGGTTCCCGAATCTTGATGAGGATCCGGAGTGGGAACTGGAAGAAGAAGAACCGCCTGTAATGAGTGCCAAAGGCGTTGAGTTTACTGTAAGACATTATAAAAGGAAAGCGTAATGCTTTCCTTTTTTTGTCGGTTTATGTTGTGCTGTCTTCCTGTATGCAGTAATCATGTATCAGCGGCTGCGTTAATATCTCAGGCCTTACCGTTACTCCCGGAGCCGTCGTGACGGTATAGGTGAAAGTAATGGTCTGCTGCGGATAGAGAATGAAATAAGGCGCAAATCCGAGCTGCAGGCCGTTATATTCTTCAATCACAATATCAACGTCGCCGTCGTTTTCGATGTCGCTGATATATCCGCCAGCAGGAGCATACAGATAGAGAAGTGAGATCATGTCTGCACCGTTTTCCATACTCGTTATATAGATGTTGTTATAGCCGTAAGCAATTGTCTCTTCATCTATAGTGTTAGACAGATCAACTGTTACCGGGTATGACATTGAACCGTCAGGGTTTTCGACGCCTTCGCCCATCGTAACGTGATAATCGACATAAGGTCCGAGTCTGCAAGACAGGTTAACGTTATAGAAAACACCGATTACGGGTTGCTCGGGATCTGAATATACTGATCCCGAAAAGCCGAGCTTGGTGATCTCTGCCTGAGATTCAGGATCTTTCATCCAGATCATCATTACTCTGTCTTTGCTGCTGTCGGTAATTATTGTCATAAGCTGAATGATCGTATCTTTGTTGATGTTATTCATCAACTCGTGGAACACGAGATCAGCACACTCTGCAAAGAGTTCGTCAGTGATATCGTTAGCTTCGACATAGTTGTTGGTATAGTCATCTGATTTGAAATAATCGAAGTAGATCTGCCGCTGCAGATAGCCGACGGCATTTGTGTCATCGAGTGTTACTCCGTTAGAGAGAGTAACGGGTCCGGTAATGGTTAAGAGTCTCTGGATAATATGGGGAGTCAGAGAGATAATTCCATCGATCGTCTCATCATTATATTCCTCATAAGCTGCAGTCATGATTTCTGCTGCTCTTGGGAAATCCGGGTTAACGGTAGCTTTTATCGGATTGCAGCCATACCAGTCAGGGAGGAAGAGCGTGTTTTCTTCATCTGAGATGGTTATAGTAGATGGCTGCTCTTCTGGTAAGTAATGCAGGACACCTTTGAAGTCACCAAAAGTAAATTCTCCGTCAGTAACTTTTGCTTTTCCGACTGAACCAGGGAAACCTCCGCCGGCACGCATTTCAGCACAGTTTTGGGCTACAACGAGGAACATCCTGTCTTCACCGTTGCCGATGATGAGTCTGATAAGAGGCTTATATGTTTTAACCTCATATAAAGTCTTCATCAGGTTGATGAGTGTCTTGCTGAGTTCTGCGTATTTCTCGGGATTCTCATTGATCAGAGGACTTGTTAATATCTGATCACAAATATCCATGACATGAGGTTCAATCCTGTCTTCGAGATCTAGATATGCTCTGATAATGTTCGTGTCCATACCATCCTCAGTCTTAAGATCTGCAAAAGATGCCCTGTTCATGGTATCAGCCGTAGGGCGGAGGATTTCAGTGGATGCAGTCTCGATTATAGGAATAAAGAATTCAGCCTGCTGCGGCAGTTCTCTGTAAGAAGATACTTCGTTTTCAATGATGTCGAAGTTGAACTCCGGGAGTTCATTAATATCTTTCATTACCTTCTTTGCTGCAGGGCATACGGCGTCGATCATGTTACATAAAGCATAAAGGCGTACTGCCATGTCAGGTCCCATATCATCCATTTCGAGTGAGTCAAGACTTGGCTTGCCGATTACACGGATATATGTGGAAGCTGGTTTAAGAATAGTTACTGTTGCTTCATCTGCAATATTTACGGCCTTCCTGGCAGTCTCAAGGTCTTCATTGATCTTTGAACCGATAAAGGGAAGAGAAGTAGCTGACTTCCATTTGGTCACATCTAGATCAGCCCTGAGTTCTTTTATCGATGCTTCAACGGTTATGATCTCAGCGTCTGCAGCATCAGCATCTCCGTTTGTCAGGTATTCTATCGTTTGTTTAACAGAAGTCTTGAGCATTCTGGCATCTGAAGCAGCTTTTGATGCTTTTGTGGAATATATAACACCCATTACTGTTAAGACCAGAAGCAGGACGGCTGCGATCAGGCCGCAGATAAGAACGGCCATTCTTGGTTTTGAAACTTTATTTTTAGCCTTTTTTGCCTTCTTTTCTTTAACAGGCTTGTTAACCGGCTTGGGCGCCGTGTGTCTGGGGGCGTCTTCGTTGATTACAAACTTGCCCTCAAAAGGATCATTAGCTTTCAATTTATTTATCTCCCATGTATTATTTAACCAAAGAAGAATACAAAATATTTATTATATATACAAGTTACTAAATTAAAGAAACTTAAGGAAAAAGAAGCTTGGTTTTCTACTTGCGTATTTAAATCCTTTTTGTTAGAATACATCCGCATAAAAATCACGCATACATTCCGACTGTGGCCAATTTTGAGCTGAATATTACTTATGATGTATGCGGAAGAATGAACAGGAGGATTATTTTATGCCAGTTATTTTAATGAAGCAGCTTCTTGAAGCAGGCGTACACTTCGGTCACCAGACACGTCGTTGGAACCCTAAGATGTCCGAGTACATCTTCACGGAGCGTAACTCAATCCACATCATCGATTTGCAGAAGACAGTCAAGAAGGTCGACGAGGCTTATGACGCTATGCGCGAGCTCGCTGAGAAGGGTGATATCCTTTTCGTAGGTACAAAGAAGCAGGCTCAGGATTCCATCAAGGAAGAAGCTCAGCGTTGCGGACAGTTCTATGTTAACTATCGTTGGCTCGGTGGTACTCTCACAAACTTCGTAACAATCAAGAAGAGAGTTGCAAGACTCGAAGAACTCCGCAGAATGGAAGCTGACGGTTCTTTCGAACTCAGAACAAAGAAGGAAGTTGCTAAGCTTAAGCTCGAGATGACAAAGCTCGACCAGAACCTCGGTGGTATCGTTGGTATGGTTAAGCTCCCTGCAGCACTTTTCATCGTTGATACAAAGAAGGAGCACAATGCAGTTGCTGAGGCTAAGAGACTCAACATCCCGATCGTTGCTATCGTAGATACAAACTGCGATCCTGATGAAGTAGATTACGTTATCCCCGGTAACGATGACGCTATCCGTGCAGTTAAGCTCATCACAGCTAAGATGGCTGACGCTGTTATCGAAGCTCATCAGGGTGAGGATGCTACATCTGAGGGTATGGATCTTGATTCAGCTGACGCTAAGGCTGCTACAGCAGAGGTTGCTGAGGAGCAGGCTGCAGAGGCTGCTGAAGATAAGTCTATCGAAGAAATCGCTTCTGAGTCTTAATCTAATTCTTAACTAAAAACGCAAAGGAGAATATATATGGCAGTTACAGCTCAACAGGTAAAAGAACTCCGTGAACTTACAGATTGCGGAATTATGGATTGTAAGAAGGCACTTATCGAGTGCGATGGTGATATCGAGAAGGCTAAGGCCTGGCTTCGCGAGAAGGGTATGGCTAAGGCTGAGAAGAAGTCCGCTAGAATCGCTGCAGAGGGTGCAGTTGTAGCTAAGATTGCTGATGACAAGAAGTCAGGTGTTTTGGTTGAGATCAACATCGAGACAGACTTTGCTGCTAACACAGATAAGTTCAAGGCTTTCACAGATGCTGTTGCTACACACATCCTTGCTAAGAAGCCTGCTAACATTGAAGAGCTTATGGCTCAGCCTCTCTACAACGATGAGTCCAAGACAGTTGAGATCTTCCAGAAGGAAGCTATCGCTGATATCGGTGAAAACACATCTATCAGAAGATTTGTTGTTTACGAAGTAGAGGGCAACGGTGCTGTTGCAGCTTACATCCACATGGGTGGTAAGGTAGGCGTATTTGTTGAAGTTACAACAGACGATGATTCTGTTATCAACAAGCCTGAGTTCGCTGATTTCGCTAAGAACATCGGCATGCAGGTTGCTTCTATGAGACCTAACTGGGTTGAAGAGAAGGACGTTCCCCAGGGCGAGCTCGACAAGGAAGTTGAGATCATCAAGAATAAGGCTCTCGAAGAGGGTAAGCCTGAGAAAATCATTATGGAGAGAATCGTTCCTGGCCAGATCAAGAATTTCTACAAGCTCAACTGCCTCGTTGACCAGGAGTTCTTCAGAGATGACGATCTCACAATCTCCCAGTACATTGAGCAGTCAATCAAGGCTATCGGCGCTAATGTTTCCGTTGTTCGTTTCACACGCTTTGGTCTTGGCGAAGGTATCGAGAAGAAGGTTGACGATTTCGCTGAGGAAGTAAGAAAGCAGGCTGGTCTCTAATAGATTGTCAGCTTAATTACCAATTAACTTAATTAGCTTATAGGGTTGTCTCAAATTGAGGCAACCCTATTTAATTTAATTTTTTTCTTTTAATAAAGTCGCATTATTGATAAAATCTAGTGAAGATATTTTTCCGGAGGAACTTATTAATGGGTGATACAAAATACAAGCGCATACTTCTGAAGATTTCAGGAGAAGCTTTGGCCGGTGATGCCAAGGTAGGCATTAATGATGAAGTTCTTAAAGAGATTTCCGCAAACATCAAGGCAGTTGCAGATCTGGGCGTTCAGGTAGCCATCGTCGTAGGCGGCGGCAATTTCTGGCGTGGAAGATCTTCCGAGAAGATGGACAGAGTAACTGCAGATCACATGGGAATGCTCGCTACACTTATGAATTCACTGGCGCTCTCTGATGCACTTGAGCAGCAGGGCGCCATTACAAGAGTTTTGTCAGCTGTTGAGGTAAGACAGATGGCTGAACCTTACATTAGAAAGAGAGCCGTAAGGCACCTTGAGAAGGGAAGGATCGTAATCTTTGCTTGCGGCACAGGTAACCCTTACTTCTCTACAGATACTGGTGCTGCATTAAGAGCAACCGAGATCGGTGCTGATGTATTCCTTAAGGCTACTATGGTTGACGGCGTTTATGACAAGGATCCCCATGTATATTCCGACGCCAAGAAGTATGACAAAGTATCTCACGATGAGGTATTAAGACTTAACCTTAAGGTTATGGATGCCACTGCAGCTGCTCTCTGTCGTGACAACCACACAAAGATCCTCGTATTCTCCATGAAGGATCCGGAGAACATCGTAAGGATCGCTAAGGGCGAAGAATTAGGAACAATAGTTGAATAAATACATTAAGAGGAGGCTTTAATTATGGCTATGATCGAGATTACAAAGAAAGATTACGATGATATCGAAGCAAAAATGCAGAAGTGCATCGATAACCTTCAGGAGAACCTCAACACTATCCGCGCAGGACGTGCTAATCCTCACGTTTTGGACAAGATTACCGTAGATTACTATGGTGCACCTTCTCCTCTTAATGCAGTAGCTAACATTCAGGTTCCGGAAGCAAGAATGATCACTCTTACTCCCTGGGATCCGAAGATGCTTAAGGAGATCGAGCATGCTATACAGGCTTCTGACCTCGGCATTAATCCTACAAACGATGGTAAGATGATCAGACTCGTTTTCCCTATGCTTACAGAGGAGAGACGTAAGGATCTCGTTAAGCAGGTTAAGGTGTACGGCGATGAGACAAAGGTAGTTATCCGTAATAACCGCCGTGATTGCATCGATAAGATGCGTTCCGCAAATAAAAAGAAGGAACTTACAGATGATCTCCTCAAGGAGTTCGAAGAAAAGGTTCAGAAGATTACCGATAAGTTTACTGCAGAAGTTGATAAGGTCTGCGATGCTAAGAATAAGGAACTTATGGAAATCTGATAGATGGCTTTACTCGGGAACAAAAAAGAAAAGACTTATGATACGGGTGACCTTAAGGTCCCCGTATCTTTGGGTGTAATAATGGACGGCAACGGAAGGTGGGCCACAAACAGACATCTTCCCAGAAGTGCCGGACATAAGGTTGGTGCGGAGAACCTTAAAGAACTCTGCCGCAACTGTGTAAGATACGGTGTTAAGTATCTTACCGTTTATGCTTTCTCCACGGAAAACTGGGCCAGACCCCAGCCTGAAGTCGATTTCCTCATGAAGCTCTTTGTCGAGCTTTTTGATAAGTACGATGAGGAACTCGCAGAAGAGGGTATCAGAGTCAGATTTACCGGTGATGATTCAGAACTTCCCAAGAGGGTAAGAGAAGTCTGCAAGACTGCTGAGGAGAGATCCAAGAACCGTCCTAACATGCAGCTCATCGTTGCTCTTAACTATGGTGGAAGACGTGAGATATTAAACAGCTGCCGCCAGATTGCCGAGAAGGTAAAAGCAGGTGAGATCGATCCTTCTGACATTACTGAGCAGATGCTTTCAGACAACATGTATCTGCCGGATGTACCTGATCCGGAACTCATCATCAGACCCAGCGGCGAGATGAGATTATCCAACTTCTTATTATGGGAAAGCGCTTATTCCGAATTCTGGGTTTCAGATACTTTATGGCCTGATTTTGGTTATGAAGACCTGACTCAGGCTTTCAGGGATTTTGCATCACGTGACAGACGCTTCGGCGGCTTGTCCAAGAAGGAAAGTAAGACCTAAATTGAGACAGAGAATAATCACAGGTATTATCTTCACGGTTTTGGTACTGTCTTTATTTGTACCTGCATTGTTTTGGCCGGTTACGGGAATTATCATGGCTGCGGCAATCGGTGTATTTGCCTGTATTGAGATCTACAGAGCTCTTAAACACGGAGGATACCGTCCTTCCAGAGTTCTTTTGATTATAGGCATGGTACTTGCGACACTTGTCGTTCTATGTGGTCTTTTATTCCAGCTAAATATCGAGAGCGTAATGGCTCTTTATCTGATTATCGTTTGTATGTATTCTCTTGCATGCGGTATTAATCTTCCGCTTGTAAGACCTGATGATGAGAAGTCATTTCTGAACGGTATATTTACCGGTGGAATGGTCTTTTACATTTCCTTCCCGTTGTTTTGTCTTGTAAGTGCATTACTGTTTGTCCCTAATGGCTGGTTCTATATGGTTATCGGACTCTTTGCACCGTGGGGAACTGATGTTTTCGCTTATTTCACCGGTGTTGCCATCGGAAAGCATAAGATCGTTCCGCACATTTCCCCAAAGAAGACTTGGGAAGGCTGTATCGGCGGTACGGTTTTCTGTGCACTGTCGGTACTTGTTTATTCATGCCTGGTTTTATATAGGGTAGAAGCTATTCAGATGAGTATGGTGGTATATGGGATCATAATGTTCTTCTTGGGGATCCTTATTTCCATTATGTCTCAGCTCGGTGACTGGTTCTGTTCGGTAATCAAGAGAAGGACCGGAATAAAGGATTTCGGAAATATCTTCCCGGGACACGGCGGAATGATGGACAGATTCGACAGTGCGTTCTTCACATTGCCGACAGCGCTCCTTCTGGCGATCATCGCAAACAACCTGTTCTGATTTGAATTGCTTATCGGATTATTCTTAGGAGTTTAAATATGCGCAGATTATCAATATTGGGTTCTACGGGTTCTATCGGCAAACAGACCCTTGAAGTAGTAAGAAAAGCTCCCGGCGATTTTACGGTTGAATCTCTTACCTGCGGAAGTGATATTGATACTATTTTCAATCAGATAAAAGAGTTCAGACCAAAGGTCTGTTCTGTTGTTAATGAGTGCAAAGCCCTTGAGCTTGCATCAAGACTTAAGGCTGAAGGCATTGATATTGAAGTCCTTACAGGTGAAGAAGGCAATATCACATGTGCAACACTGGACAGCTGCGATACTGTTGTCGGTGCAATCGTAGGATTTGCAGGCCTGGTACCCGTATACCATGCTGTTTTAAGCGGTAAGGATATAGCTCTTGCCAACAAAGAGACTCTTGTTGCCGGCGGCGACGTTATCATGCCGTTGATCAGGGAGAAGGGTGTCGCCATGCTTCCGATCGACAGTGAGCATTCAGCCATCTGGCAGTGTCTTAAGGGTGAGAATAGGGAAGATCTTGACAGGATCCTGATCACTGCATCGGGCGGACCTTTCAGGGGCATGACAAGAGCACAGCTCGAAAACGTTACTTTGCAGGATGCTCTTCATCATCCGACATGGAACATGGGCGGCAAGATCACTATCGATTCTGCAACCATGATGAATAAAGGTCTTGAGATCATCGAAGCACATCATCTATATGGAATTGACTGCGATAAGATCGACGTTGTCGTTCATCCACAGAGCATCATCCATTCCATGATCAGACTTAAGGATGGCTCCGTTCTTGCACAGATGGGTAAACCGTCCATGGTTCTGCCTATTGAAGTTGCACTTTACTATCCGGATCGCGGTCCTTCGATCGTAACTGAATTCAATCCGTTTGATGCAGCCATGAATAATCTGACTTTTGAGCCTTGCGACACGGAAGTATTCAGATTAGTTAAGCTTGCATATGAAGCAGGAAGAAAGGGCGGACTTGTGCCTACTGTTATGAACGCTGCAAATGAATCAGCAGTTATGGCTTATCTTGCCGGAAACATCAATTTCCTTGGCATCGAGGAGATAGTTTTCGAGACTGTCGAGAAAATGGAATCTGATATCAGCAGGCTCGACCTGACTATCGATAATATCTGCCAAACTGACAAAGACGCCAGGATCTATGCAGATGAATTAATAAAGGGAAAGATTAAGTAATGAGTATTGTTCGAAGCATTATTTTTGTGATCATAATGCTTGGAGTCCTTGCATCATTGCATGAACTCGCGCATTTCTGGGTTGCAAAACTGTTAAAGATCAAAGTTTATGAAGTATCTCTTTTTGTAGGACCTAAGCTCTTATCCTGGAAACATAAAGGTGTTAATTTTTCGATAAGACTGATTCCTATCGGAGCTTATGTAAGATTCAATGAAATTGATGAAGAAGGATATGTTGTAGAAAGCGATAATCCTGAACTTCTTGTAAACCAGCCACGATTTAAGAGACTGCTTGTTTCTCTTGCAGGCCCTTTTATGAATCTTCTTATCGGCATAATTACTTTTTTTATTATGTTTGGTGTCATGGGTTTTGCGAGCACGCAGATAGGCAACCCGATTACCGGTGCCCAGACCGGTGACGTAGCAGCCGAATATACACCCGGTGATACGATCAAGGCTATTAACGGAACGAAGGTATATACCTCTTTTGATCTTTATTTTGAGCTTGAAAATGATGATCCTGGTGAAGTCATGATCGTTACTCTTAAATCTCAGGAGACAGGAAAGAATTATGATATTATGCTGACTCCTGAATTTGTAAAAAAGCCTTTGCTTCTTATCTATGGCAGTTCAAATACCGAAAATAATGAGTATCACGGCTGGTATGTAGATAGTGTTGACGAGGCCCAGAATAACGGCAATCCTGTCCTTGAGCCCGGTGACTATGTTACCCACATAAATGGCAAGTCTGTAGCTGATGACGACTTCGAATATTTCATATACCATCTTGAAGACCAGGAATATCTTACTGTTACATATGTAAGAGACGGCGTGTCTTCTGATGTTGAGATTATTCCCAAATACGTTGATTATGTTTCTACCAGAGGTATCAGAACGCTATCCTATACTATTGATTCGCCGGAGCATTTTTTCGCAGCATTAGGTTATGCGGCCAAAATGCCGGCTGCGATCGGAAATATTACCATTAGAGGCATAAAACAGATTATCTCGGGACAGGAAAAAGCTTATAATTTGTTATCGGGCCCCATCGGGATCACAACCATGGTTAACGACGTCGTAAAGGAAGAGGAAGATACGACAGCCGAGAAACTGACAACATTGATCATGATCAGTGCGGTCATTTCCATAGCATTGGCTTTCTCGAATCTTCTCCCGATTCCGGGCTTGGATGGTATACAGATCGTCTTTATTGTTGTAGAGATGGTTATTGGGCACAAGTTATCCGATAAAGCTGAGCGGAGGCTTACTGTAGCAGGATTTATATTTATCATTCTGCTTTTGATACTTGCTTTTATATCGGATATCTTAAGGATCATTTTCGGTTATTGACCGGTTTAGGAGAGTGTTTATGACTAAGAAAGTCTTGATCGGTAATGTTGAAGTCGGCGGCGGGTCTTCGGTTAAGATCCAGTCAATGAATAATACTGACACAAGAGATGCAAAGGCTACTTTAGCCCAGATCCAGGAGCTTGCCGATAATGGCTGTGATATCACACGCGTGGCTATTCCTGATATGGAAGCTGCAGAGAGCCTTAAGGAGATTACATCAAATTCTCCCATCCCTGTAGTTGCTGACATACATTTCGATTACAGACTTGCTCTTGCGGCTGCTGATAACGGAGCTTCAAAGATCAGAATCAATCCCGGTAATATCGGCGGTCCTGAGAACGTTAAGCTCGTAGCCGATAAATGTAAAGAGCGCCATATCCCGATACGTGTCGGGGTCAATTCCGGTTCCATATCCAGAGAGATACTGGCAAAGTATGGCGAAGTTAATGCGGATGCCATGACGGAGAGTGCTCTGGGTGCAGTTAAGCTTCTTGAAGATCAGGATTTTGATGATATCGTAATTTCCATCAAGTCTTCTTCACCCAGGCTTACTATCGATACATACAGGATCCTTTCCAAATCCTGTGATTATCCGCTTCATGTCGGAGTTACGGAAGCAGGAACGGTCAGGGAAGGTGCGATCAAATCTGCCGTAGGAATCGGAGCTCTTCTTGCAGAAGGTATCGGAGATACTATCAGAGTTTCTCTTACGGGTAATCCTGTAGATGAAGTAATTACAGCCAAGCAGATCCTTAAAGCTTTGGATCTCAGAGACGGTGGAATCACTTTTATATCTTGTCCGACATGCGGACGCACACAGGTTCCTCTTATTGAATTGGCAGGTCAGATAGAACAAAAGGTCTCAAAACTTCCCTATAACCTGAAGGTTGCCGTAATGGGCTGTGTTGTAAATGGTCCGGGCGAAGCCAGAGAGTGCGACATAGGTATCGCAGGTGGCAAAGACGAATTCGTATTGTTCGAAAAGGGTGTGCCGGTAAGAAAGATCCCGGCGTCAGTTGCTGTTGAAGAATTTGTAAGGGAAGTGATCAGAGTTGGAGAAGAAAAGAGTAAAGCTACTTGAACTGTTCAATGTAGATTCAGATAAGTACAAGGATTTAGACGAGCTTTATGTAGTAAAGGTTGATATCTACAAGGCCAAAGCGTCTATCAATATTATTCTTGAAGGTATAGATTCTCTTAAGTACAACAACAGTGTTGTTGCTTTGGTAAGTGAGCTTGAGAAGGATTTCGGTACAAAGGTTAACTTTTGTTTTAACGGGTTTACTGATGATAATCTGCCCGATGCTTACAGCAATATTGAGAGTCTTATAAGATATTATGCTGCCCGTGACGGTGAAGGTCCCGTAAAGAACCTTGCCGATTTTATCAGCCTTCAGGCGGATATTGATTACGACAATGGTGCAGCACTTTCTTATATTTCATACATAAATGTCTCATCAGGCTGGTCATCCATGCTTGGAAATGAAGATAAGGAGTTACTTACATCTGCAATTAATGACGCTAACACTATTTGTGTCGGTAACGAGATTTCATGCAGATGTGAGATCCTTTGCCATGACCATGATATAGCCGGTATGGATATATCTCAGGATGACGATGTTATCCGTGCTATCGAAGAGGGAAGAATGGTATTCCCGGACATTGAATATGTAGAAGAAAAAGCGAATAAAGGTTCAAAGAAAAAGAAGGATGAAAACGCAGGCGATGCAGAAGCAAAACCTGCTGCAAAAGATTCCTGGGAAGCTAAAGCACAACAGGTCCGAAAAGAAGCAAAACAGGAAGAAAAGAAATTCGATTATAAGGCGCAGGCCAATGCCGATAATCAGCTCTACGGACGCGTAAAGAAGCAGGCTACTTTCATGAAGATATCTGACCTTACGATCGGCTGTTTTGATGTTAATATCGCAGGCAACCTGATATTTAACGAGGACTCTTTTAAGCTTGCCAAAACCGGCAGAAGCGTTATCGTTAAGTTCATGTGCCTTGATGATACTGACGGTATCTCATGTATTGCTTTCTTAAAGCCTGAAGAAGCTGACGGATTTCAGAATGAATTCGGCAAGGGCGGCTATGTCGGCATTCAGGGTAATGTCGAGAACGACTCATTTACAGGCGATAAGTGTCTTAAGGTATCAGGATTCTTTAGTGCTGATAAACCGCCTAAGAGAAAAGATAATGCAGAGCGCAAGAGAGTAGAGCTTCATGTGCACACCAAGATGAGCGAGAGTGATGCTACTACAGATCCTGCTGATCTTATCAAGCTTGCTGCTCAATTCGGTCATTCAGCTTGTGCAGTTACTGATCACGGTGTTGTTCAGGCATTTCCTCATGTATTTGAGGCAGCTAAAGGTATAAATAAAAAGCGTAAGGAGACAGGTGAAGCTCCTATCAAGTGTATCCTCGGTTGTGAAGGATATCTTGTTGATGACGGCCCTACGGTTTTCTATAACCTTCCTTATGATGTCAAGAACGATAAGATCAAGCCTTCAGATGTTGATGATGATGCATCTTTAAACTTCATTTTCAAACCCAAGGCTGTAGGTTCATTCGTTTCCATTGTTATCAAGCGTAACGGTGACGATGCTCTGCGTGATACGTTCACATCCGTATGTGCATCCAAATACAGACTTAAGGGTTATAAGGCAGTTAAGCCTGAAGAAGAGGGTGAATCAGATCAGGATGCCATGGAATTCGCATCCCATGATATTGATAAGTCTCTTTGGGATCCCGATGAAGTCCCCGAAACATTGAGAGATGAGAATATCACCAAGAAACCTTTGGATCCTCATGAACCATTAGGTATGACCTTAAATATTGAACGTGACATTAAAGATGAATACGCTGACGGTACAGATGAGGTTATTCCTTCTGAGCTTGTTTTCGAGCATGTGGCTGATTTCCATGCTGAATTTGAAGATGCAATCTACACTGGTACGGGAGAACCTTGCGATTCATATTTTGCAATGGGTGAACTTCTCGAATTCATCGGTGATTCATATATAACAGGTCCTGATATCTTCACGACGCTTGCTTTCCTTCGCCGTGCAGGTTACGGAATAAACATTGAAGACCACGTTTATTACAGACATAAGTTCCTTATGCCTGCTACTTCCGATGAAGATATTCTTGAGACATTCTATAAGGGTGAATATAAGACAGTAGACGAAGCATTAAATGCTAAGGGCACAATGTTCAATTACACTGCAGACGGCAGTGAATTTGATGAGATGTTTACAGCATGCTATAAGTCAGCATCCTTGCTTGCTTCTTGTCTAAACGATGCCGGTACTGTTGATGCGTTGTCCATCAACTATTCATGTGGACACTATACACCGGAGAAGATCAAGTCTACAAAGAAGATCGCACCTTCCAGTCCTATAAGAGAAGCGCCTACTTACCATATTATTTATCTTGTGCGTTCTAATATGGGACTTTATAACCTGTACCGTATCGTATCTGAATCCCAGATACACTATTTCGCATTAAGGCCCAGAACGCCCAAGAGTCTGCTCAAGTATTTCAAGTCCGGCATTATTGTCGGAGGTGCCTGCGAGCGTGGTGAAATATACAGATATGTCATTTCCAAATACAGGTCCTTAAATAAGGACAGGCAGGCAACAAGAGATTTCCTGAAAGATTCAGAAGAGTTCGCAAAGATATTAAGCCTTTACGACTATGTGGAGATCCAACCTCTTTGCAACAACATGTTCATTACGAGACAGGATCCTTCTAAATCCGATACGGGAACTACTCCGATGAACGAGGATGACATCCGTATTATTAATGAGCTGCTCGTAGAAACGGCAGACGATCACGGAATGCCTGTATGTGCTACGACAGACTCTCATTTCCTTAATAAGGAAGACGGCCGATACAGAAAGTATATGCTCATGAGCATGGGCTTTGATGACGCTGAGATGCAGAGTGATCTGTACTTTAGAACGACTAATGAGATGCTCGAAGAATTCAAGTATCTTGGTGAAGAAAAGGCGATGGAAGTTGTTGTTGATAACACCAACATGATCGCCGATATGATCGACTTCGGAATCAAGCCGTTCCCTGACGGATCTTATCCTCCGCAGATCGCCAGAGCTGCAGCCGATGTAAGAGATATCGCTTATACAAAGGCAAACCGTATGTACCGTCATAAGGGTGTTCTAAATGAAGTCGTTAAGGCAAGACTCGACAGAGAGCTTGATTCCATTATCAACAATGGTTATGCGATCATGTACTATATTGCATACAGGCTTGTTAAGAAGTCCAATAACGACGGCTATGTTGTTGGTTCCAGAGGTTCCGTCGGTTCTTCTTTTGCCGCTACCATGTGCGGTATCTCTGAAGTTAATCCTCTGCCTCCGCATTACAGATGTCCGAAGTGTAACTATGCCGAGTTTGATAACTCCGGTGTTTACGGATCAGGTTATGACCTGCCTCCTAAGACATGCCCTGAATGCGGTGAGAAGCTGATCCCGGACGGTCAGGATATTCCTTTCGAGACATTCCTCGGATTCAAAGGAGATAAGCAGCCTGATATCGACCTTAACTTCTCCGGTGAGTATCAGCCGAGAGCACATGCTTATGTAGGCGTTCTCTTTGGTGGTACGCATACATTCAAAGCCGGAACGATCGGTGCTTACCAGGATAAGAACGCTTATGGTGTGTGCCGTAAGATCTGTGAAGAGAAGGGTGAACCTTTCACACAGGCACATCTCGCATTCATGGCAAGAGACATAATCGGCGTTAAGAGGACAACATCCCAGCACCCGGGTGGTATCGTCGTTATTGCAAAGGAAATGGATATCTATGAATTTACTCCTATCCAGTTCCCGGCAAATAAGACTGACTGCGGAATCATAACTACGCACTTCGACTTCCGTGCGATGCACGATACTATACTTAAACTTGATATTCTCGGACATGCTGATCCTACTGTATTGAGAATGCTAAGTGATATTACGGGAGTAAACATTACTGATATTCCGATTCCTGATGAGAAGGTAATGAGCCTTCTTGTCAGCACGGATGCTTTGGGCTTCCCGATAGATGCTACCGATGCAGGTTCTGCGACATTGGGTCTTTCAGAGCTTGGAACCAACATGGCCCGCGGCATGATCAAAGAAACAAAGCCTACAAGGTTCTATGACCTCGTACAGCTTATGGGTCTTTCCCATGGTACGGATGTATGGACAGGAAATGCCCAGGATCTTATCAGAGCCGGAACCTGTGACCTTAATTCTGTTATCGGATGCCGTGACTCAATCATGACAAGCCTTATTTACTGGGGACTTCCCAATAAGGATGCATTCGACATCATGGAAGGTGTACGTAAAGGTAAGGTTGCTGCAGGCAAAGTTGAGAAATGGCCTCAATATGTTGAAGAGATGAAAAATTGCGGTGTTCCTGACTGGTATATTGAATCATGTCAGAAGATCAAGTACATGTTCCCTAAGGCTCATGCTGCTGCATATTCAATCTCTACACTTCGTGTAGCCTGGTTTAAGGTTTACTATCCGGAAGAATACTACTGCTCATTCTTTACACATAGAGGTGAAGGTCTGTTTAACGCTGAAGATATGTGTAACGGTCCTGAGAAGGTAAAGAAGAGAAGAATAGAACTTGCTGACGAGATGCATGCAAAAGGCGATCCGAATACTAAACTCAAATACTATTTCTATGAACTTGTAGAAGAAATGTATGCAAGAGGAATAACTTTTGCGCCCATAACACTTAATGATTCACTCGGCAAGAAGTTCGCTAAAGCAGGTCCCAAACTCATAAGACCTCCATTCTGTGCTATTCCGGCTGTTTCTCCCGCAAACGGTGAAGCTATCGAAAAAGCAAGGGCTGAAGCACCTTTTAAGAACCGTGATGATTTCATGAAGAGAACGGGTGTCGGTCAGTCTGTTACACAGAAACTTCTGGACTATGGCGGGATCCTTGATGATCTTCCTGAGAGTGCCCAGATCAACCTGTTTGATCTTATGTGAGGTTAGACTTAGTGTATTGCAGCGTAATCTTAAGAGGAGCGGTAAGACAGACAGATAAACTGTTTACGTATCGTGTGCCTGACGATCTGTCAGGCACCGTCGTAGCAGGTTCTCTTGTAAATGTACCGTTTGGAAAAGGCGACTCCCAAAGATGCGCAGTTGTGATTGAACTTAAGGATTCTTTTGAAGGCGATGAGAGCTTGATAAAAGACATAGGTTCTGTCATTTCAGGCAGACCTGTTCTAAATAGCGACCAGATTGAACTTATCGATAAGATCAGCGACAGGTTTAACTGCACTAAAGGCGATGTAGTTGAACTCATGGTGCCGTCGTGTGTTGTTAATCATAAGAATCCGGTTGAAGTTTTTGTTGAACTTGTATCTGAGCAGACAGCTGTTGGCGTTCTTGAAAGTGAGACGTTAAGATCTGTTGCCCATATCAATATCCTTGAGTATTTGCTTGCGCAGGGTAAAGTTCCGCGCAAGGAATTAATGGCATCTGTCAATTGTTCAACGGCTCAGGTTAAATCACTTGAAGATAAGGGGCTTGTAAGACTCGTAAAAGAATCTTCAGACTATGTCAGTCCCGCTGTAACTACGGGCGATACGCCGGGTGGGAAGTTTACTGAAGAATACGATCTCAGTGATGAGCAGAAAAGTGCCATTAGCGAGATATTAAGCGGCATAGAAGATAGAAAAGAGAATACATATCTTTTATTCGGAATCACCGGAAGCGGTAAGACGGAAGTCTATCTGAATATAGCTAAGAAAGTTATATCTGAAGGCGGAAGCGTTATCTATATGGTCCCCGAGATATCCCTTACTCCGCAGACTATCAATTGGATCAAGGGAAGACTTGGTGACAGCGTTGCCGTGCTTCACAGCAGACTTACTGATAAACAGCGCTATGAACAATGGGACAATATCAGGACCGGAAAAGCTAAAGTTATTGTCGGTCCGAGAAGCGGTGTGTTCGCTCCTGCCAGGGATTTAAGACTGATAATCCTTGATGAGGAACATGATGGTTCATATAAAGCAGAATCCCATCCGAGATATTCTGCAAGGGATATCGCCAGAATGAGATCCAAGATCACGGGATGCAGTGTTGTTTTAGGTTCTGCTACACCTTCGGTTGAGAGCTTTTATGCTGCTCAAATGGGTGCTTTCAAGCTGCTTGAACTTAAGCAGAGAGCAAGACAGGAAGCCAAACTTCCGGAGATAATTCCCGTTGATATGAAAGAGCAGATTAAGCTCGGAAGCGGCGATATGCTTTCTCTGCCGTTAAGACAGGCCATGTCCGTTGCATTCTCAGAAAATAAGCAGGTTATTCTTCTTTTGAACAGAAGAGGTTTTTCGAGGACTCTTATATGTGAAGACTGCGGTGAACCGGTTACGTGTAAGAACTGTTCAGTTGCCATGACGCTTCACAACAACAGGAGAAGCGGAACACAGAGTCTTATCTGTCATTACTGCGGTTATACTATTCCTTCATATGAAGCCAGATGTTCTGTCTGTAACGGCAATCACTTTACCAAAGCAGGATTCGGAACACAGCAGCTTGAAGAGTTCCTTCATACTGTGTTCCCGCATGAGAAGGTATTGAGAATGGACCAGGATTCTACCATGACTCCCGGTGCTCACAAAGAGATAATCGAGAAGTTCGCAAACAGAGAAGCTTCTATACTCATTGGTACACAGATGATCGCAAAAGGTCTGGATTTTCCTGATGTAACGGTCGTAGGCGTTCTTGGTGCCGACCTCATGCTTGCTTCTTCGTCGTTCAAAGCTTCAGAGAGGGCATTCCAGCTTATTACCCAGGCTGCAGGAAGAGCCGGAAGGGGAGATGCGCCGGGACAGGTATTCATCCAGAGTTATAACCCTGACCAGCCATTGTTTAAGTTTGCATGTACCCAAAATTACAGGGCTTTCTATGAACAGGAGATAGAATACAGAAATAAACTAAGACTCCCGCCTTATAAGGCAATAGGTGAGATAGTCCTGTCTTTGGAGGATGAGGAGCTGCTTGTAAGAAGGGCTAATGAGCTTGCGAAGTATCTTAGGGATTTCACCGGATACCAGGATCCCAGATATAAATTCGAGGTTTTCGGTCCTGTTCCGTGCGTAATATATGAGCTCAGGGGAAGATACAGAATGTCCTTTGTCATTAAGGCAGTCAATAAGTCTGCCATTAACGGAGTGTTCAAAAGACTCATTGAGGATTTCGATCATACGAAGTACCCGATGTCGTTCGATAACGACCCTCAGGACGGCTGATAAGCCTAGAATTGTACGCTGTGGAAGTACATATGTGCACCCCAGAAGTATAAATTGACTAATTATAATATAAGGTGTTAGAATTCAACAGTCAGAATGCGCTTTCAGGCATTTTAACCACTTTTTGTAAATATTTTTAGGGAGGCATTCATATGTCCAAGCCTGTATTTGTCGGTGCCGGTGTTGCTATCGTTACTCCGTTTTTTGAAGACGGCGGAATCAATTTCGAGGAGCTTAAGAAGCTTATCGAGTTCCAGATAAAGCAGGGCATCGATTCTATCGTTATCTGCGGTTCTACCGGTGAAGCTGCTACTATGACTGAAGAAGAGCATATAGAAGCTATCAAGTGTGCTGTAGATACTGTTGCAGGTCGTGTTCCCGTAATTGCCGGAACTGGTTCTAACGATACAGCTTTCGGTATAGAACTTACAAAGAAGGCTTATGAGCTCGGCGCAGATGCTGCTTTGCTCGTAACTCCTTACTATAACAAGTGTACAAAGGAAGGTCTTTTCCGTCATTACGCTAAGATCGCAGAAGCTGTACCTGAACTTCCGCTTATTCTTTATAACGTTCCTTCAAGAACGAACGTTAACATCAGCCCTGAGCTTTTGAAGAGACTTTCCGTTTATGAGAACATCGTTGGCGTAAAGGAGTGCAATTTCGGACAGGTTCCTGAGATCTACAGCCTTTGCGGTGACAGATATGCTCTGTATTCCGGTGAGGATGGACTTGCAGTTCCCATGATCTCACTCGGTGCAAAGGGCGTTATCTCTGTAATTGCCAACATCCTTCCTAAGGAAACTTCAAAGATGATCCATGATTACATTGATGGCAACATTGCAGAAGCAAGGAATGCACAGATCGGTTTCATCCCTCTCGTTAAGGCTATGTTCTGTGAGGTAAATCCTATTCCTGTTAAGGAAGCAATGAACATTCTCGGATGGAATGCTGGTCCCTGCAGACTTCCTCTCTGCGAGATGAGCAAGGCTAACCACGATAAGGTTGTAGAAGTTCTTTCACAGTATGATACTTCTGCAATGAACAGCTTTGTCGGCAAGTAATATTTTTCAGGAGTTAAAAATGGTCAATATTTTCTTAAACGGTTGCTGCGGAAGAATGGGTAAGGCTATAGCTGCCCTCTGCGAAAACAACCCTGATTATAAGATCGTCGCCGGCGGAGACATTATCGAAAACTCAAACTATGGGTTCCCGGTATATACAAGCCTTAATGAGTGCACAGAGGATTTCGATGTCATTATCGATTTCTCCAATGCAAAGGCTGTTCCCGGTGTCCTTGAGTTTGCTCTTAACCGCAATAAGCCTTTCATCTGCTGCACGACAGCTCTTTCAGATGAGACAGTTGCAAGCATTCTTGAAGCTTCCGAGAAGATTGCTGTTTTCAAGTCAGCTAATATGAGTCTTGGTGTCAACATAATGGTAGAGCTTGCAAAGCAGGCTACAAGAATTCTTTATCCCGAATTCGACATTGAGATCGTTGAAGCTCATCACAACAGAAAGCTTGACGCTCCTTCCGGAACGGCAATGATGATCGCTTCAGCCATTGATCAGGAGATCCCTGATAATATTGAATATGTTTACGACAGACACAGTGTAAATAAAGCCAGAAGCAAGAATGAGATCGGTATATCTTCAATACGTGGCGGTAATATCGTAGGTGAGCATTCCGCTATGTTTATCAGTGATGAAGAGATACTTACAATCAGTCACAGTGCACAGACAAGAGATGTCTTTGCCAAGGGTGCTCTTACAGCTGCAAAGTTTATGTGCGGTAAGGAAAAGGGCTATTTTACTATGTCAGACGTAATTGCTCAGTATATTGAGAAATAATTATTTGGAGGTTTTATAAATTATGTTTGGAATGGATCCGAATGCTGCCGGCGGAGAGATGATGGGATCATTTATGTCATTGGGACTTCTTGTCCTGATGTTTGTTGTTTTCTATTTTATCCTTATCAGACCTCAGCGTAAGAAGGATAAGGAACTCAAGGAACAGATGAGCAAACTCGCTGTAGGCGACAGAGTTGTTACAATCGGTGGACTTGTCGGTTTTGTGGCCAATATCAAGGATGATCAGGTTACAATCTCAACTTCTGCTGCAAATACACTTGTAACTTTCACAAAGAGTGCAATACAATCTGTAGTGAAGCGCGATCAGCTTAATCCTGACGGAACTGTCAAGAAGTCTGAAGAGCCTGAGAAGACAGGCCTTTTCGGCAAGAAGAAGGAAAAGAAGGAAGACTGATCTCTTTAGGACAGGCTTATTATTCAGGCCCGGACTTTTCTGCCGGGCCTTTAATTTATAAAAAGAGGTTTTCATGGGGCTTATACCTGATAATGTAATTGATGAAGTACTTACCAGGGCGGATATCGAATCCGTTGTAGGCCGCTATGTTCTCCTGAAGAGACAGGGAGGCAACCTCTGGGGACTTTGTCCGTTCCATTCGGAAAAGACACCTTCTTTTTCCGTAAATCCTTCCAAGGGTATCTATAAGTGTTTCGGCTGCGGCAAGGGTGGCAATGCCATTAGCTTCATAATGGAAATCGAGCATATGAACTATCCTGAAGCTATCAGACATCTTGGTGGTCTATATGGTGTTGAGATCCCTGAGACCGGATATAGCGGTGACAATATCCAAAAGGAAGAAAAGAACCGTGTAAAAGACATCCTTAAGGAAGCCGCTAAATACTACTACAAATCATTTAATGATGAGTATATCGGCAAACCTGCCAGAGATTATGCAGCCAAAAGAGGCTTGTCAAAGCAGACATTGGATAATTTTGGCCTGGGTTATTCTCCCATCAACGGTGGCTTATATGAGTTCCTCAAGCAAAAAGGCTATAAAGATGAGGAGATGCTGAATTCAGGTATTTTTGCCAAGTCTTCTAAAACAAACAAGCCTTATGATCTTTTCCGCGGCAGATTTATGTTCCCGATCTTTGATTCGTTTGGAACCATAATCGCATTTGGCGGTAGAGCTCTGGGAGATGAAAAGCCCAAATATATAAATTCACCCGATTCACTCGTTTATAACAAGCAGAATCATCTTTATGCGATGAATTTTGCCAGGAAAGAACAGTCCAAGCAGCTTATAGTCGTTGAAGGATATATGGATGCCATTGCAATGCATGCTGCCGGCTTCAAGAATACGGTTGCTGCTCTCGGCACGTCATTTACCGACAGCCAGCTTAAGCTCTGTGCAAGATACTGTGAGGAAGTTGTCTTCTTTTTCGATGCCGATAACGCAGGACAGAAGGCTGCATTAAGAGCCATCAAGATGATGATGGAATACTTAAAGAAACTTACGGGAATCAATATACGTATCAGGATCGCTAAGGTTCCTGACGGAAAAGATCCTGATGAATTCATCCGTGTTAATGGATCCGATAAGTTTAGGGAAGTCGTAAAAAATGCTCTTTATGTTGAAGACTATCTTCTTGAGAGAGCAAAGAACGATAATACGGATCCGGAGACAGGCATTCTCGACCGCGGCAGATATCAGGAAGACATATGCCTTTATGGTTCCTGGATGAATGATGACATCAAAAAGAGCCGTATGGCCGGTGTCGCTGCGCCTTTGCTCGGCGCTACTCAGCAGGCAGTAATGAGCCAGATGCAGAGATACAGCCAGATTGAGGACAAAAAGCTGGAACAGATGAATTCGAGGGCACTCGAACGCGAGAGACGTGAGGATATCGAACGCCGTAACAGTTCTGAGGGATTGGAAGAAGTACCTGATCCGGTTGCACCTGATGAAGCAGTTCCGTCGGTTCCTGAATTCAAAAAAGTAAATGATTCGGCAACCAAGGAAGAGATTGCATTGTTCGGCTATGCCTTATCTCTGGGAAGCGCTCTGGCAGATAAGAAACTCATAGATAAGACAGACATAATAAGACCTGAGGATTTTTCAGGTGATACGCTAAGAGAGCTCGTTAAGATCTTCCTAAATATCTGCGACGGCAGGAACGAGACTTTGTACGCAAGGATGAGCGATTATTTCTCCAGACTTACTATAAACGGCATGCCTGCTGAAGACATAATGCTGAGGGCAGTTGAAACGGCAGATAAATGTTCTGACGTAAAGGTTAAGAGCGACATGTATCTTGCTTTACTCTTTAAAGTAAGAGAATCGATCCTTACCAGGGAAGAAGAGAGACTCATTAACAGACTTTCCATTGCCGGTGATGATGAAAAGAAAAAGATCAACGACATGCTCAGACGCATTTCTGACTACAAACTTAAACTAAGAACCAGGATCGGTGACCTCTGATGCAGAATCTTACCGTAAGGCTTGAAATGGTATTTGGGCAGGTTAAAGCCGCTGCCTCCGGATCAAGTGAAGTAAGAGTTATTGATGTCGGATCTGATCACGGATATCTTGCATTAAGATGTCTTGAAGACGGTATCGTTAAAAATGCTGTTTGTACCGAGATACATGAAGGTCCTGCCAGGAAATCTCAGGCTGCGCTGAAAGGTGCCGGATATTCTGAAGTTTCAGAAGTACATGTAACTGATGGTCTGATCGGTGTTACGCTTAAGGATAACGATATTGTTGTTATAGCCGGCATGGGCGGACTTAACATCATCGACATTATCAGTCAGGCGATCAAGGATAATGGTACGGATGTCTTAAAGAATGTCACATTTGTCCTGCAGCCTCAAAAATCAAACGAGATAGTACGTAAGTATCTGGCAGAGACCGGTTTTGCCTATGTCGATGAGACTGTTTGTTATGACAGGGATATATTCTATAATTGCATGAGAGTGATTTATAAAGGAATCGCTTTCGGACTTACTGATGAACAAGCGTGCTACGGGCCACTTTTGATCAATAAGTTTGATAATGGGGATAAGGAAGTCTCCTTATATTTCGAGCATCTTAATAAGATCTTTGAGATAAGGAAGAGGAGTAATCCGACGGTTAAGTCGGCATTAGAGGAGAGAAAACAAAATGAAGGTAAATGATCTCGAGTTATTCTTAAATGAAGTTTTTCCGGTAGAAAACGCATTGGACTACGATAACGTAGGTTTGATAGCCGGCGACAGGAATAAGGTAGTAACAGCTATCCTGGTATCCTTGGATCTTACTGATAAAGCAATTGAGGCTGCTAAAGAGGTTGGCGCAAATGTAATCGTTACACATCACCCGATCATCTTCGGCGGCATCAAGAGACTTACATTGGATGACTGTACAGGAAAGACATTGATAAAACTTGTTCAGTCCGGCATATCAGTTATTGCCTGCCATACGAACCTTGATCTTACGGATGAATTCGGCAATCTCGCCATAGCATCCAAACTCGGCGCCGAAGAACCCAAGTGTCTGGAAGGTGCAGTTTGTGGAGTGGTCTATGAGCTTCCCATGGATATGAAGCTTAATGATTATTGCCGTAAGGTCGTATCTGATCTTGGAACGAGTGGCATAATTACCATTAACAATCCCGAAAACAAGGTCAGAAAAGTATTTGTCCAGGGCGGTGCCTTTGATGAAGATTCGATTGAGGCAGTAATAAAGGGCGGCGTTGATACCGTCCTTTCCGGTGAGATCAAGCATCACATTTGTGTCGGCCTTGAGCAGATGGGCATAAATACCATCATTGCCGGTCATTCTGCGACTGAGCAGGCATACCTGCCCAAGATTAAACAATTGCTCTCTGAACAGTATCCCGGAATATCAATAACTGTGAATTATAACAACGAAGTATCATCTATACTTTAAGTGATTTTATTATTAAAATAACTATGTTTTTCGGGCAGGCCGAGACGATCGCGGGCGCCATAGTACGAAAGTACGGCGCATGAGGAAAGTCCGGGCTCCACAGGACAGGGTGCCGGGCAGTTCCCGGTGAAGGCAACTTTAAGGAAAGTGCAACAGAAAAGAAAACCGCCCGAAAGGGTAAGGATGAAAAGGCGAGGTAAGAGCTCACCGGCGATGTGGAGACATATCGGCCTTGTAAACCCCATCCGGAGCAACGTCGTGGAAAGGCATATCGTGGTCCGCGAGCCTTAGGAGACGGCTTGAACGTATTAGAGATATTACGTCTAGATAGATGATCGTCAAATACAGAACCCGGCTTACCGGTCTGCACGGAAAACGTTATCTATAAGCATTTTATTAATGGAGGATATGAATATGTCAGCAGAATCTTACTTGAGCAGAGGCGTTTCACCTACAAAGGATGATGTTAAGGCTGCAGTTAAGAATCAAAGCAAAGGTGTTTTCCCCGGTGCTTTCTGCAAACTTATCGAAGATCTTGCAGGCGATCCCGAATATTGCACAGCTATTCATGCTGACGGAGCAGGCACCAAATCCTCAGTTGCTTATCTCATGTATAAGGAAACAGGCAATTACGATTGGTTCAAGGGTCTTGCACAGGATTCACTCGTAATGAATACAGATGACCTCGCTTGCTGTGGTGTTACCGAGAATCTTATGCTCTCCAACACGATCGGCCGTAATGCTCACAGAGTTGACGGCAAGGCAATCGCAAAGGTTATCGAAGGTTACGATGAGATAATTGCAAAGCTTGCTTCTAACGGTATCAATATCACAATGTGCGGCGGTGAGACAGCTGACGTTGGAGACCTCGTAAAGACACTCATCGTTGACTCAACACTCGTTGCAAGAGCCAAGAGATCCGATGTTATAAATGCTGCCAACATTAAGCCCGGCAACGTTATCGTTGGTCTAGCTTCATTCGGTCAGGCTACATATGAAGACAAGTACAATTCAGGTATGTCTTCCAACGGCCTTACAGCTGCGCGTCACATGCTTCTTAACAAGCATTACTATGAAAACTATAAGGAATCTTTCTCTGATACATTGGGTGAGGACAAGGCTTACTGCGGTAAGTATCTGCTTTCAGATAAGTTGCCCGGAACAGATATAACCGTAGGTGAGGCTATTCTTGCTCCTACGAGAACATTCCTTCCTGTTATCTCAAAGGTTCTCGCATCTTACAGAGCAAACGTTCACGGTATCATCCACTGCACAGGCGGCGGACAGGCTAAGTGCCGTGACTTCGGTACAGGTGTCAGATATGTTAAGGACAACCTTTTTGATCTGCCTCCGCTTTTCCAGGCTATTTATGAATCCGGCGAGATCCCGATGAAAGAACTCTATCAGGTATTTAACTGCGGTCACAGAATCGAGTTCTATGTTGATGAGTCTGCCGCAGCAGGAATCATTGATATCGCGAAGTCATTTAATATCGAGTCCAGAATCATCGGCCATGTTGAAATGTCTTCAAACGGTAACACAAATGAAGTCATAATCAAATCTAATGGCGAGGAATATGTTTATAATTGATTAAGGGCAGGACAATACCTGCTCAAATAATTTTAAGGCAGGTGTTGTTATGGACTCAGTTAAAAAGTATGTTGCCGAGTTTATTGGTACCTTCACTTTAGTATTGGTTGGTTGCGGTACAGCAATGCTGGTAGGATGTGATGCTGCTAATGGCGGCGGATATGTTCTTACTGCTTTTGCGTTTGGTCTTGTTATAGTCGGTATGGCATATTGTGTCGGAAATGCTTCCGGCTGCCACATTAATCCGGCAGTTTCTTTGGGTTGTTTGATTTCAGGCAGAATGGGATTCAAGGATTTCATTTTCTACATCATCTGCCAGTGCTTAGGCGCTATCAGTGGTGCAGCTTGCCTCAAGATCATTTTCAGCATGGGTCAGGTTACGGATATGACCGGCGGTTTGGGATCTAACGGTCTTGCAGGCGTTAACGGAAGCTGGGCTGCAGGTCTTATCGTTGAGATTCTTCTCACATTCATCTTCGTACTTGTTATCCTCGGTGTTACGGATCCGAATTATAACCACGGTTCTTTCGGTGGTGTAGTTATCGGTTTCTCTCTCGTTATGGTTCACATCCTCGGTATCGGTCTTACAGGAACATCAGTTAACCCTGCACGTTCTTTGGGACCTGCCATTTTCGCAGGCGGTGATGCACTCGCTTCTTTGTGGGTATTCATCGTTGGACCTTTCGTCGGTGCAGCTCTCGCAGCTTTGATCTACAAGCTCATCGGCGGCAAAAAGCAACTTGAAAAACCTTACTGATTCATTATTAACCCGACCGGGTAGAAAGGGGTTGCCTTGAAGAAAGGCAGCCCCTTTTACTTTATCTTTGCAAAATGTTTCAAATCTGGTTGTCGCAGTAAGTCTTATACTTATTCTTGAGTTCGTTCATGGCGTTCTTCATAGCACGCTGATACTCGGAAGTCTTTTCCCAGTCACCTGATTTAACGGCAGCTTTGATCCTTGTGAAGATGGATGCCTGTTCGTCAGTATCTTTGGCAAGAAGTACTTTGAGATCGTCGATATCATGCCAGAGTCTGTCATCGTAGCTTACAGAACCGTCATCAGATCTTGTGATGCTTCTGATGAGTGAGAGGTTAGCGGGGATGATCTTTTCCATGAGCTCCATCTCCCAGCGTACGAGCATTGCCTGATAGTAAGAATCGAGGAGTTTCTCATCGAAAACGTTTCCTCTGCAGAGAATGGAAGCAATATTTGAATCCTTCAAGGTCTTGATTGATTCATAAACCGTTGCGGCTGGAGTGCCGAAGAGTTTGTCTCTTTCATTGGAATCCATATCCTCAAATATATCGTCTTCGCAGCGGTAGAGTCTGTCCTTTTCAAGATAATTGCTCTCTGCGCCGTAAGGCTTGATGAATTCTGCTTCGAGTTCCTTTGTGCTCTTGCCGGAATCCAAGGCATAAGCGATACCGTCGAGCATTGCCTGATATACGGAAGCCAGGCAGAGGTATGTGTTTGTATGCGGGTTCGGTGCACGGAGCTCGAATCTTGTTGCATATTTTGTATCTTCGCTTCTGACAAGTCCCAAAAGGACTGATCTGTTACGTGAAGGTGTATTAACGTCCATGCCGATGGAAGCCACACAGTGCGTAGGAGCTTCGAATCCGGGTGTAAGACGTTCGAATGCATCAGTTGTAGCTGAAACGAAAGGATTGATCACATTGCTGTAGTGCTTCATGATGCCCATTAAAGAACCCCAGCCGAATCTTGAAAGGAAATCAACCTTCGTATCTTCAGGTGCGAAGAGATTGATCTTCTTGCCGCTCTTAAGGTAAGCAACTGCATTTACGTGTGTGTGCTCGCCTGAACCAGCAACTCCCGGAAGAGGTTTTGCGTTGAAGCTGACATCAAGACCATGGAGTCTGAAGATCTCTTTGATGAGGATCCTTGCAATAAGTTCGTAGTCAGCGCCCTGGAGAGCGTCGGAATACTTCCAGTCGACTTCCAGCTGCTCCATGATGAAGTGGAATTCACCGGAAGAATTGAGGGAAGCCTTAACGCCGCCGACTTCCTTATGACCCATCTCAGGGTTGAAGCCGTAGTTCTCAAGGAGCATGATTACCTGTTCCAATGCTGTTCTTACGACGCCCTTTGTACGCTTCCAGTATGATTCCTTAAGTTCCTGTGAGATGGAGAGCTGTTCGGTGCTGATTACCTCGTCAGGTGAATTTACCCAGAACTCAAGCTCTGTAGCCGTGATCAAAGTGATACGGTCGAGCTCGTCAGGAGTAAAACCGTAATCAGCGCACAAGGAAGCATCGTTCATGAAACGTTCCTTAACAGTAGTCTCGAAATATTTTGCGCTGTTACGGAGAATGGATCTGGAGCATACTTCTTCGCCGTTATGTGTAAGGAAAGAGGGGATCCTCAAAGTTCCTATGGGCTTGCCGCTCTCGTAATCGATGTGTTCGTAGTTATAATCAACATACCAGATGACATTGCTGTCAGGAATAAGGTCGACTTTACCGTCATTTAATGTTGCAATGCCGGGAAGTACAACGGAAGAACCGTCTGTCTGTACGGCTTTACCGTCAAGGTAATTCTCAATGTTGTCGATGAAGTCTGAAATGGGGATCTTCTCATCTGTGTCGTTGCCCATGAGGTCAACAGCTGCAAGGGATACGAATCTGATCTCAGGATGAGCGCTTAATACGTTTCTGATGTCCTGAGCAGAATGATTCTCTGCGGGAATAGCATAGAGCAGATCGGGTTTAACATGGAAATCAATCATTTGAATACGACCTTCTTTAAATATAATAGGAGATTTTATCACAAGTCTTTGTTTTAGAGTAAATAATCATAAATAATTAATCTTTCCCAATTTTAAGATTTTGTCGTAATATATCGATATTGAAATTGTAGAGGAGCAGCTATGTTTCTTTCTGTAGCGAAAAGCATTTTTGACATAGATAACGTCGGCAAGAGGTGGGGAGTACGTATTCTTTACCTGATTACCGTCGTTCTTAATGCTGCTATCCACTTTAATCCTTGGGCAGATACGGATTTTACCCCGCTCCAGAACTGGGTAATGACCGTTTATGACATGAATGACTACGATCCCGAGAGATATAATGCCCTTATGTCTAATATTCCGTTAAGCACGGGTAACCTTATCTATTTGTTTTCGGCAGTTATCGGAGTTATTATCCTCTTGGCAAGTGCTTATATTTATGCGGCCCTTTTCGTAAGGAATTTCCGTAAAGAGAAGCTTGCTTCTATCAAGGATCCTGATCCGGATGTCGTAAACTATGCCGTATCGCACATTCCCGATAAGCCGATAAAGATATCAACGCTGATCGGAAGAATTGTTCTTTTGTTACTGGTTTCCATAGTTATTGCGGTGCCGTTGCTGTCAATTACAATGTATTTCCTTTTCCTCGCACTGATCGGACTTCCGTTTGTATTTACCATTCCTGTTGCGTATCTGTCAGGTGATAATGGCCTTTTTGCCTCCATTCCTTACGCAGTAAAAATATCGAGAAAATACTATTTCATTAACATGAGAAGCATCGCGCTTGTCCTGTTTGCGGCTCTCATCGTTGATTTTACGGTTCCGCTACTCGCAAACATATCACTTACGGCGTTTTATATCGTTGATGCGGCGGTTACGACATGGCTCTGGCTCTCTTTTGCAAGACTTGCCGCGCTTGCTTACTGTACGATGAAAGATTTTCCGATAAAGGGCAATAACAGACCTTTTGCAATCTGACTTCTGTACAAAACAACGATAAATAGACAGATTTGAATAAAAAATCTTATAATCGCGAGATTGTTTTTATTCTTATTTATATTTATTATTAGTTCGTTGAGAATTAAATTGGAGGTTCAACTATTATGGACGTTAATGAGAAAGCAATTAAGATGCATGAAGAGTGGGGCGGTAAGATCGAAGTTATTGCCAAAGCTCCCGTTGGTTCTAAGGAAGAACTCGCTATCGCTTATACACCCGGTGTAGCAGCTCCTTGCCTTGAGATTCAGAAGGATGTTGACCTCTCTTACAAATACACAAGAAGACATAATCTTGTAGCTGTAGTTACAGACGGTACAGCAGTTCTCGGCCTTGGTGACATCGGACCTGAAGCAGGTATGCCTGTTATGGAAGGTAAGTGCGCACTCTTCAAGGCTTTTGGTGATGTTGATGCATTCCCTCTCTGCATCCGTTCTAAGGATGTTGACGAGATCGTTAATACTGTTGCTCTTCTTGCAGGTTCCTTCGGTGGTGTTAACCTCGAGGATATCTCTGCTCCGAGATGCTTTGAGATCGAGAAGAAGCTTAAGGAAAGATGTGACATCCCGATCTTCCACGATGACCAGCACGGTACTGCAGTTATCACACTTGCAGGTCTTACAAATGCTCTTAAGATCGTTGGCAAGAAGATGGAAGAAATCCACGTTGTAGTTAACGGCGCAGGTGCTGCAGCTACAGCTATCACAAAGCTCCTCATCTCCAGAGGTCTTAAGAATGTAATCCTCTGCGACCGTAAGGGCGCTATCTATGAGGGTAGAGAAGGACTCAATTCTGCTAAGGAAGAGATGGCTAAGATCACAAATCCTGAAAAGAAGGCCGGTTCTCTTGCTGAAGTTATCGTTGGTGCTGACGTCTTCATCGGCGTTTCCGCTCCCGGCGTACTCACAGCTGACATGGTTGCTACAATGGCTAAGGATCCTGTCGTTTTCGCTTGCGCTAACCCTGTACCTGAGATCCTTCCTGATGAAGCAAAGAAGGCCGGTGTTGCAGTTATGGCTACAGGCCGTTCTGACTTCCCGAACCAGGTTAACAACGTTCTCGCATTCCCGGGTATCTTCCGTGGTGCTCTCGACGTAAGAGCATCTGACATCAACGACGAGATGAAGATCGCTGCTGCTAACGCTATCGCCGGCATCGTTTCTGATGCTGAGCTCAATCCTGATTACATCCTTCCTGATGCGTTCGACGCAAGAGTTGGTAAGGCTGTTGCAGCTGCTGTCGCTCAGGCCGCACGTGATACAGGCGTAGCAAGAATCTGAATAAACTGAATTAAAGCAACAATCTCCCGCAATTTTGTTGCGGGAGATTTTGCAATTTATAGAAAAGGAGTTTCCACATGATAGACGATTTAGAGCTTTTAAGACTTATTGAAAATAACGCAAGACTCTCTTCCGAAGAGATTGCCGTTATGCTCGGTACAACCGCCGCGGATGTGGAATCCGAAATCAAGCGCCTTAAGGATGAGAACATCATCTTAGGCTATAACACCATTATCAACTGGGAAAAGCAGGCACCTGACAACTGCATCGGTATGATCGAAGTAAGGATCACACCCGTTAAAAATAAAGGTTATGACCATATTGCTCAGATCTTAAGCAAGTATGACAAGGTTACAGCATGCTATCTCATGAGTGGCGGATTTGATCTCATGATCATTTATGAGGACAGAACCCTCAGGGATATCGCCACATTCGTAACTGAGAAGATCGCTACTATGGAAGGTGTCCTCTCCACGACAACACACTTTATCCTTAAGAAATATAAGGCTAATGGTATAATCTACGATAATCCGAATTCTGACGACAGGCAGGCAATCATCTTATGAGTTTTGATTACGATTCCAAGATCTCCAAAGCTGTTCAGGCTGTTCCGCCTTCAGCTATAAGGAAGTTCTTTGATCTTGCCAATGAGATGAAGGGTCATGTAATATCACTTTCAATTGGTGAACCTGACTTTGTTACACCCTGGACGATCAGAGAGGCTGCCATCAATTCCATAATCGACGGCTATACTCATTATTCACCTAATTCCGGATATATTGATTCCAGAATTGCCATCGCGGATTATCTTAAGAGAAGATATGGTGTATCTTATGACGCCAAATCAGAGATCTTTATTACTGTAGGCGGTTCAGAGGGATTGGATCTTGCTGCAAGAGCACTTATCAATCCCGGTGATGAAGTCATCATCGTAGAGCCTTGCTTTGTAGCATATAAAGCGACAGTTGAGTTTGCTCACGGAATACCTGTTATCGTTGAGACAAAGCCTGAGAATAACTATAAGCTCATGCCTGAAGAACTTGAGGCTGCAATAACTGATAAAACAAAGTATGTTATCGTCGGTTATCCCAATAATCCTACGGGAGCCGTTATGACTCTTGAAGACTGGGCTAAGATCAAGGATGTTCTCATGAGACATCCTGAAGTAATTGTTCTTTCAGATGAGCTTTACTGCGAGCTTAACTATCTTGACGGCAAGCCTGCATCTCTTACGCAGTTTGCCGAGTTAAGAGACAGGGTTGTCATGGTAAACGGCTTTTCGAAGTCTTATGCCATGACAGGTTTCAGAGTTGGATATCTGGCAGGACCTAAGGAACTTATCTCACCGATGGTAAAGATCCACCAGTACTGCATTATGTGTGCACCTTCAACATCACAGCTGGCTGTTATCGAAGCTGCTATGAATGCAGATAACGAGATAAAGAAGATGCGTGATGAATATAATCACAGAAGAAGGATAATTGTACAGGGATTGAAAGATGCCGGACTCGATTGCTTTACTCCTTACGGAGCATTCTACGCTTTCCCGTGCATCAAGAGCACTGGTATGACATCCGAGGAATTCTGTGAGAAGATCCTTCTCGAAAAGCATGTTGCCATCGTTCCAGGCAACGCTTTCGGTAAGTGCGGTGAAGGCTTTGTCCGTATCAGTTATGCTGCTTCTTTGGAAGACATCAAGGAAGCTATGAAACTTGTAAAAGAATTTGTTGAAGAACATAAGAGGTAATTAATGCTTGAATTTGACAACATAAGACTCGATCTTGAATCTTACGAAGTGCCCGTAGCAGAGCTTAAAGATGCTCTTCACATTGACCATGTATCTGATCAGATAAGCGAATATGAGAACCGTATGCAGGAGCCTGATTTCTGGAACAATGTTGAGAAAGCAACGGAAATCCAGCAGACATTGGGCAGACTTAAGAAGAAAGTAGAAAGCTATAACGCTCTTGTTACTGAGCGCGAAGACCTTTTGGCGCTCTGTGAGCTTGCCAATGAGGAAGAGGATCTTGATTCTCTTGAAGAACTCAAGGCATCAACTTCCAAATTTAAGGAAGATTTTGAAAAGATGCGTCTTGAGACTCTTCTTACCGGTCCTTATGATGCCAATAACGCTACTATCACTCTTCATGCCGGTGCCGGCGGAACAGAAGCCATGGACTGGTGTTCAATGCTTTACAGAATGTATACAAGATGGGCTGAAAGCCACGGATTTGCTGTTGAAGAGCTTGACTTCGTTGAAGGTGATACAGCAGGAATACAGTCTGTATCTATGATGATAAAGGGTGAATACGCATACGGCTTCCTGAGATCAGAAATTGGCGTACACCGTCTCGTTAGAATCTCTCCTTTCGATGCAGCAGGCAGAAGACATACATCATTTGCTTCATGCGAAGTTATTCCTGAATTGGACCAGAAGACAGAAGACGATATCAAGATCGACATGTCCGATGTACGTGTAGATACTTACCGTGCTACCGGTAAAGGCGGTCAGCACATCAATAAGACAGATACGGCTGTCCGTATGACTCATAATCCTACGGGAATTGTCGTTTCATGTCAGGCAGAAAGATCACAGCTTCAGAATAAAGAAACATGCCTCAGAATGCTCAAGGCCAAGCTTTTCGCTCTTGCCAGAGCTTCCGAGATGGAGAAGATCGAAGACCTTAAAGGTAACCAGATGGAGATCGCCTGGGGTTCGCAGATCAGATCCTATGTTTTCTGTCCGTATACTCTCGTTAAGGATAATAGAACAGGCTATGAGGAAGTTGATGTTGATTCCGTTATGGATGGTAATCTTGACGGATTCATCAATGCTTATCTGTCAGGCATGAAGAATGAGAAATAATACAGAGAAAGCTTCTGTAAATACTCAACCTTCCACTCGTCTGCTTCAATTTGACGGTTTGCGCGGAATCGCCATTATCATAGTTGTTTTGAGTCATTGCAACATCATGAATCAGGGATGTGCAGCTAATGGCATATTCTTTGCGCTTACCGGTTTTTTATTATTAAACCCTTTTAAAGACGCCTATGAACAGCGTTTCTTTTCAGTTTGGAATATTCTTAAATTCTATAAGTCCAGGGCTGTCAGGATCCTTCCGGCTTATTATCTTGTCCTGCTGATAGTGTATCTTCAGACAGGTTTTACTGTCATTAAAAAGAATGTTTTTTTGAATCTTCTTTATTTTGGAGAGATTTACGACCATCTTTGGTTTTCTTATGCATATGTCTGGCTGATGTATGTCATACCGTTTGTGTTTGTAATCCTTCTTTTATTTACAAAGAGAATCAAGTTTTTAAGAAACGATCTTGTCTGTGCCGGCATCTTTTTGGTCATTTCTGCTCTGATCAGAGTATTTTATCTTGGAAATGATATGTTTGATATCAGGCTCGATCAGCTGATGTTAGGTATATCAGCTGGTTATCTTTTCAGATATTTAAGAAAGAATGATAAGGCCTTTAATTCAGTTAAGAGACATTCTTTGGCAGGGCAGATAGTAATGATCTTTCTCTTTCTATTATTCGTTTTATCTTCCTGTGATCTGCTTAAGTATATTGATCCTAAACTGGAATACTATTATGTGGGAATGAAGTTGATCTTTACTGTTGGTTTCTTAATGAGCATACTGGTATTGCTGGTTGCCTTGTATCCTGACTGTTTAGTAGGCAGATTCCTTCAGAATAAAGCTTTGGTATTTATCGGAAAGCATACGTTTACTATATATCTTTTAAATTCATTTATAATTCCGCAGTTGAATATCCAATCGAAATATTTTCTGTTTGTCTGTGTTTTTTCAACGAGTCTGATCCTTGCCTGGATCATTGATTCTGTCATAGATAAGATAAAGTGTGTTATCGTAAATGCGGTAAGCAGAGCAAAAATGAAAAAAGGTGACATATGAAGAAAGTATTTAAGAAAATCAAAGACATTTTTCTCAAGATATTCGGCAAAGCATGGTGGTTCGTTGTAGCTGCCGTTGTTATCTTTGCTATTATACTCATACCTTCTTTTAATCGCGGTTTAGATCCGTTTACCAAGGGTATCCGCAACGAGACTGACGACGGCTTTTTGAAAGAGTTCTATCTCAATAGCCCTGATTCTTTCTCAATCAACAATAAAGGCAAAGTGGTTGTTAACTGTTTTGCCACTCCGAATATGGAAGCTACTATTGACTTCAACACAGGGGAGACACTGTTTTCCAACATAAACCAGGTAAATGTTGATATAGCTGAAGATGATTATTTTATTCCGTCGAATCTTGTTCTTACCGATGACGATGTCATTTATGGAGTCAGATCCTATTATGACGAAGAAAACTCTATAATTTCATATCAGTCCATTGTCAGAATGACTGACGAATTCGAATATCTGGGTGAAGTTTGTGAAATCGATTATGGCGAAGAATCCAGATTTAGAATGACTATGCTCAGTAATCTCCATTACTATAACGATACTGTTACTTTTGCTGTCAATAATGAGGAAGGCGTCCGTCTTTACTCGATCGACACCAAGACACAGGCACTTACGATCAGTGATTGTTATCCGAATGATGTAAATGGTACTTTTACATCTTATGTCATTCCCGTTGATGGTTCGTTTATTTTCCTGAGAAGTGACGGTAATGTTTACCAGACAGGTTTCAATGAGCCTTTAGGGGAGAGCATCTACCATTTTGATATCAATGCGGAAGGCGAATATGATCATCCGTTTTTTAATCTGGCTACAATAGCTGATGGCAAGCTGTATTTTACTGATACAGATAATCTTTTTAATGTTTATGTGCTCGAAAACGGGGAAGCAGTACCTGTATTCGAACTGGATCCGGGACTCGGTTATATAGTCGCTCTTGATTCCTGCCGATTAAACGGATCTGATTCCGATACCCTGATAGTATGTCTCGAAAACGGAATATTAACATATACTGATGGAAAACTTGATGTTGATGAACCTGTCGTTACGTTCAAACCGACAGCCTTGATGTATTTTTACCTCGCTATTGAGACTGTTCTGCTTTTCGTTCTTATAGCGATCGTCATTAATCTCATCGTTCGTAAAAAGACACTGCTTTATAAGCATCTGATACTAATCCTTCCTATAATCATATTCCTTACGATCGTGGTTTCTGTATATGCATACGGTCATTTAGATGAACAGATCAGGATCAATACTAACAGGGAGCTTTCCGTAGTTTGCGATCTTGCAAAAAATGAGTTTGACGGTTTCGATTTTGCTGATCTTATGACTGCAAATGAGAATACAGGAAACCGTTATTACGAAGTCAGAGAAAAGTTTGACAAACTCTATTCAGGAAACTCAGGTAACTGGAGCAAGGATTACATATTTACCGTTGTTTACAGGGCAAGTGATGATTTTATATTAGAGGTCGCTTCTGATGATTATTACTATATGCCGCTCCAGGTGTTCAGTTATGATATGTTCACTGACCTTGAGGGTACAGGCGATGCGTATGTTTCAGATACTGTAATGTCTATATTTGACGATAATACAAATTCTTCAAGAATATCTGTTTTCAGTCAGATCAATGATAAAGACAACAGCGGAAGATATTATCTTATGGTCAGTACGGACAGTAATTATCTTTATACCCAGAGGGAAAACATCTTAGTTTCCGTTATTGCCTGCGCTTTTCTTATTATTGTTGTTTTGACGGGTCTTATCATCCTGACTTCATTTAATACGATGAGGGTAATTAAGAAAGCATCCAATGCCGTTAAACAGATCTCTAACGGTAATCTGTCAGCAAGAGTTAATTATAAGTCTAAAGACGAGCTCGGTCAGATCTGTAATGAAGTTAATGAGATGGGTCAGAATCTTGAGAAGCTCTTTGATGAAAAGGATGAGACAGAAAAGTTCTACTACAAATTCGTTCCTGAAAAATTCAGGGAATTGCTTGGAAAAGAGAACTTCACTGATCTTGCCCTGGGTGATGCCAAGAGCTGCGAATTGACTGTATTATTCTGTGATATCAGAGGGTTCTCCATCAATTCCGAGATGATGACTGCTAAAGAGAACTTTGCTTTTGCAAATGTCATTTACGGTAAAATGGGACCTATCGTTCGTAATAACAACGGCTTTGTCGATAAGTATATCGGTGATGCCGTAATGGGCCTTTTCGAGAAGCCTGATGATGCAATAAGATGCGGTATTGAACTTTATAAAACTATCGTACTCGATCCCAAGACTGCTGAAGAATTAAAGGTAAGTGACATCAATATCGGTATTGGTATTCATACCGGTATGGCTATGGTCGGTATTGTAGGTGAGGAGGAGAGACTGTCAGGAACCGTTATTTCCGAGACGGTTAACATGAGTTCCAGACTTGAGTCTCTTACAAAGCAGTACAAGACCGCAATGCTCGTATCCAAAGATACGATCGACAGAATGGCTGATCCTGATTCGCTCGACCTCAGATATCTCGGTATTGTCCAGGTAGCAGGCGTTAATGAAGTTACTGCACTTTATGAAGTCCTTGACTGTCTCCCTGACACGATAAGGCCACAGCGTTCTGCAAACAATAAGGATTTGAGGGAAGCTATCAGGCTTTTCTCCCTTGGCAGAAGAGATGAAGCCGTTGCTGCATTACAGCAGTTGAGTTATTCAGGCAGGAACGATTATGTAACTGACTTGTACCTGGATTACATACGCAACATGTCTGATGACGATAAGGGTAACGTTTTCAGGTTTGTAAGAAAGTAAATAAATACGGGGTGCTGAGATCTATAGCACCCCGTTTTTATATGTATTAATGTCCGGTTATTAGAGCGGTTCAATATAAGGCTTATGCTGCTTGAAATACACCGCTTCTTTGAATCCGAATGATTTTATGTATTCTATCGCTTCATCGAAACAAACTCCGAATGTGCCCGGGAAGTGTGAATCTGAACCGAAGCAGATAAGCTTGCCGCCCATATCTTTATATCTTCTTATAACTTCAGGGTCGGGAAGGTGTCTTTTAAAGCCGCCTTCTTTATGCTTTTGAATAGATTTTGTGTTGATCTCCAGAGCTTTTTCCTTTGATATCAGTGCTTCGAAAAATCTGTCGAATTCCCTGGGACAGTCTTCGTAAAGCACGTAGCTGTCTTTGTTTGGGGAATATCTGTTGATGTAATCGTAGTGCGCGGCAACGTCATAGTTATTGCACTTTTCGCACATTTCAGCCATTATCCCGATATATTCTCTGTGAAGATCTTTCTTCGGAAGATCGTAGCATTCACGGTCAACGTAGAAGTCCTTTCCTCTGAAGAGGTGGTTGCTTAAAAGGACCACGTCAAAAGGCACGGTTTCTGCAGTTTTATCGATCTCTTCTGCGACATGTGTCTGATAACCGAATTCAATGCCCATTAAGAGCTCGATCTGCGAACCGAATTTATCGCGCCATGTCTTGAAAGTCTCGTTATATTCATTGATGTCGAACATCCAGTTGAGTCCGTCAGGGGGATAGTCTATCTCATAGTGTTCGGTAATTCCTATCCTTTTGCATCCATGAGATGTTGCCTGTGCCACAAGCTCATCGATTGTCTGTCCGGCATCTACAGAGAAGTGCTTTGTATGGTTATGTCCGTCTGTGATCATATTAATCTTTCTTTTAATATTTATTTATAATTATGGTATCATAAAGTTTATAGAAAGAGGTGATATTATGCCTAAAAAGAAAGAAACCAATAAAATCAAAGCAGGCGAACTTTTCGCTGAATTTCCCAATCTTTATGAGAAAGCATCTGAAGATGATATGAACGCTACATTTGAATTTGCCGAAGAATATAAGATGTTCCTCGACAATTCAAAGACAGAGCGCGAATTTGCTGCAAATGCCATTCAGGCTGCAGAAGAACTGGGTTTTGTTGATATTGCTTCAAAAGAGTCCTTAAAGCCCGGCGACAAGGTTTATCAGAGCATTAAGGGCAAGGGCTTTGCCGCTGCAGTTGTCGGCAAGAAGAGTCCCGTTGAAGGATTTAATATCCTTGGTGCACATATCGATTCACCCAGACTCGACCTTAAGCCTAATCCGATCTATGAGGATAATGATACCGTTTACTTCAAGACCCATTATTATGGCGGCATCAAGAAGTATCAGTGGACGACGATCCCTTTGAGCGTACACGGTGTTGTATTCACCAACGACGGTAAGACTCATCAGATCGTAGTAGGTGAGAAGGATACAGATCCGGTTTTCTATATCACAGACCTTCTTCCTCACCTTGGCAGTGAGCAGATGACAAAGAAGGCATCTGAATTCATTCCTGCAGAAGACCTTAACGTTATCATCGGCGGCATTCCCTGCACAGAAGATAAGAAGACAAAGGAGATCTTCAAGGCAGGAGTTCTTAAGCTCCTTTATGAGCAGTACGGCATCAGGGAAAAGGATTTCGTCTCAGCTGAGATTGAGATCGTTCCTGCTACTCACGCTAGAGACGTAGGTTTTGACAGAGCTTATATCGCTGCTTACGGACATGACGATAAGGTTTGCGCTTATCCTGCATTAAGAGCGCTTCTTGCACAGGAAAAGCCCAGGAAGACATGCGTATGTCTTCTGACAGATAAGGAAGAGATCGGTTCTTATTCCAATTCCGGTGCCACATCCAACCTTTATGAGAATTTCCTTATGGAAGTATTTGCAAAAGCTGAAGGCGGTATCGACAAGTTCAATAATTTGAAGTTCCGCAAGGCTCTTGCTGCTACAAAGATGCTTTCAACTGATGTTACTACAGCTTACGATCCCAAGTATGCAAGTGTATTCGAGAAGAACAATACTGCATTCATGTCTCATGGTCTTAAGATCGAGAAGTACACAGGTGCAAGAGGCAAATCAGGATGTTCTGAAGCTACAGGCGATTTCATTGCTGAGATCACAGATATTTTCGAGAAGAACTCTATCCCGTGGCAGACCGGCGAACTCGGCCGAATCGATGCAGGCGGCGGCGGAACGATTGCTGCCATCATGGCTAAACTCGGAATGGACGTAGTCGACATGGGTGTTCCCGTATGGTCAATGCATGCACCTGTTGAAGTCATCTCAAAGATAGACCTTTATTATCTCTATCTCGGCTATAAAGCATTTATCGAGAATATCGGATAATGAGCTCGAAGAGAACGGTAGAAAAGAAATCTTCAATCAAGAACAGCGTCGGAAGAATTATAATCTTCGGTCTGTTTGTTCTTATGGAGATTGCTGTTTTTGTCGTTCTCCTTATTTATCTGGGTAATATATTCCCGCCGATCGATATCGCAGTCAGAATTTTGTCTGTAATCGTTGTTCTAGGTATAAATTCAAGAGACCACAACGGTGCATTCAAGCTGATCTGGGTAATTGCTATCCTCGCATTGCCTGTTCCGGGTCTATTATTTTATGTGCTTAACAACTTCAGCAGTTCAAAACATAAGATCAAGAAGAGGCTCGATCAGGTTGATCTCATGGTTTTCAGCCATCTGAACTATAATGATCATTTATATGAAAAGATGAGAGCTGAAGACCCTGCCAGAGCATCAAATGCCAAGTATCTCAGTAATTTCAATTTCCCGATTTATGAAGGGACGGACATTAAGTACTATCCGGTTGCTTACGACTGCTATAAAGACCAGATCGAAGACATTAAGAAGGCTAAAAAGTTTGTTTATATCGAGTATCACGCGATAGAGACAAAGGAAGCTTTTGAGCCGCTTCATGAAGCATTGAAGGATAGAGTAGCTGCAGGGGTTGACTGCAGAGTCCTATACGACGATGTGGGTTCATTTACTTTTATCAGCAGACAATTCGTAAAGCTCCTTGAATCTGAAGGCATCAAGTGCAACGCATTTAATCCTGCTTATCCTGTTTTGTCTCTCTTTATGAATAACCGTGACCACAGAAAGATCATGGTCGTAGACGGCAAGGTCGGTTATACAGGCGGATATAACATTGCTGATGAATATTTCAATATGGTCAATCCTTACGGACATTGGAAAGACAACGGCATTAAGCTTGTGGGTCCCGCTGTCCAGAGCTTGACAGCCATGTTTGTCGAGATGTGGAACTTTGCAGATCTTAAGACCAAAGATGATAACATGCTCATTTTTGAGCCTGTTGAGATAGATCCTGTTCCCGGTGCAAAAGGATACTGCGTTCCTTATTGCGACAGTCCTCTCGATAACGAACCGATAGGCGAGAATGTATATCTCAATATGATCAACAATGCCCAGGATTACTGCTGGTTCATGACACCTTATCTCGTTCTTTCCGATGAGCTTGCCAGAGCTTTGCAGATTGCTTCAAAAAGAGGTGTTGACGTAAGGATCATGACACCGGGTATTCCTGATAAGAAGTTTACTTATCACGTAACAAGATCTTATTACAACATGCTCGTTACAAGCGATGTTCAGATCTTTGAATATACGCCCGGGTTTAACCATACAAAGACATGCATCTGTGATGATAAATGCGCTGTTGTCGGGACTATCAATCTCGATTTCAGAAGTCTTTACCACCACTTTGAGAATGCGGTTTACATGTTTAAGACAGACTGCATTGCTGATATAAAAGATGATTTCGTTAATTCCTTTGAGGAGTGCCGTAACGTAACCGAAAAATACAGCAGAAGCCCCAACGTTGTCGTAAGGTTCTTAAAGTCAATCTTAAGACTTTGGGCTCCTTTGCTCTGATATAACAGAAAGGATCAGAATAATGACAATCCGTTTTTATAACGCAAGAATCCTTACCATGAAGGATGAGATCATTATCGAAGGTGAACTGTGGACTGAAAATGACCGCATTTCATATATCGGTCCGGCTGTCCAAAAAGCAGACAAGACATTTGAACGTGAGATCGACTGCAAAGGCAACCTTCTCATGCCCGGCCTTAAGAACGCGCATACACATTCAGCCATGACTTTTTCCAGATCTCTTGCTGATGAGTATTGTCTTAACGACTGGCTCTTCAAGGCTATATTCCCGAGAGAAAACAAACTCATTCCCGAGCATGTATACTGGTTTTCAAAACTTGCATATGCCGATTATCTTTCCGGTGGTGTTACATCATGTTTTGACATGTATTTTCATAAGGAAGCTTCAGCCAAGGCTGCAGTAGAGACCGGATTCAGACATGTTTTCTGTGGTGCTGCAAATGATTTTGGCGGAATGGAAGAGCTTGAAGGCTATTATGAATCCCTGAATGATTATGATCCTCTCGTTTCATTCATTTATGGTTTCCATGCCGAATATACGACAAACGAGAATAACCTTAAATTCATTTCAGATCTTGCACATAAGTATGAAGCGCCTGTATTTACGCATATTTCGGAGACTTCAGCTGAGGTTGAAGGTTGTAAGGAAAGATACGGAATTACTCCCGCTGTCCTTTTTGATAAGCTCGGTATCTTTGATTTCGGCGGAGGCGGATTTCATTGTGTATGGTTTACTGATGAAGACAGGGATATCTTTAAGAAGAGAAACCTTTGGTCGGTATTCAATGCATGTTCCAATTTAAAGCTCGCAAGCGGAATTACACCGGTTTACAAATTCATCGAAAAAGATATGAATATCGCAATCGGTACTGACGGAGCAGGCTCCAATAATGCTCTTTCTATGTTCCGTGAGATGTATCTTGATACAGTTCTTTCCAATGTTGAGACTAATAATGCTGCTGCAGTTGATCCTTTTAAGATCCTTAAGGCGGGAACTTCAGGCGGCGCACTTTGCATGGGACTTAATGAATCTGATGTTTTAGCTGAAGGTAAGAAGGCTGATGTTATCATGATCGACATGAATAAGCCTTCGATGCAGCCTGAAAACAATGTCGTAAGGAATATCATCTACAGCGCTGACAATTCCGTAGTTAAGATGACCATGATCGACGGTAAGATCCTTTATGAAGACGGTCAGTATAAAACTATCGATCTTGATGAAGTTATCCGTGAATGCAATAAGTTTAAGAAAGATCTTGCCTGATAAGATATGAAGCTTATTTTCGATCACATCGGCAAATATAAAGCTGCTTCGATCTTAAGCCCGGTGTTTAAGCTTCTTGAAGCATGTTTTGAATTGACTGTTCCGCTTATCGTAGCAGGCATTATCGATTACGGTATCAAGCAGTCTGACATGCATTATGTCTGGACTCATGTGCCGATACTGGCTTTGTTTGCTGTTGTAGGATTTGCAAGTGCCATAACTGCCCAGTATTTTGCTGCTTATTCTGCTTGCGGCATCTCGTCTGGTATCAGAAAGAGCCTTCACGATAAACTTCAGACACTTTCCATAAGTGATTATGAGAAGATAGGTTCTTCGAGCATGGTCACGCTTATGACTTCTGATGTCAATCAGATCCAGACTGGCATCAATCTGTTCTTAAGACTTCTTTTGAGATCTCCTTTTATCGTTGTCGGCGCCTGCATTATGGCTGCTGTCGTTAAGCCTTCAATGTCATTGATCTTCATCGTATGTACGGCGCTTATGGCTGTCGTCATCGGTCTTAACATGAAGCTCTCTATCCTTCGTCATAAACAGGCAAGAGAAGGATTGGACAGTCTTGTTAAGAAGACTTCCAACGGCATTGCAGGTGAGAGGGTGATCAGAGGATTCAATAAGACCGCCGACGATTATTCTAAATTCGAAGCCAAGAGCCTTATGCTTAAGTCTGCTCAGATAAAAGCTTCTGACTTTGCTTCGTGGCTTAATCCGCTTACTTATGCTGTAGTTAACCTCGGTATCTGTCTGCTTATCTATAGAGGAGCTGTTCATTTTAATATCGGCGATCTTACTGACGGACAGGTGGTAGCTCTTTATAACTACATGTCCCAGATTTTGATCGAACTCGTAAAGCTTGCTAACCTCATTGTATCTGTTTCAAGAGCATATGCATGTCTTAAGAGGGCAGAGGGGCTTACTGATGTAGTAAGTACTGCAAGTAAAGGTACAAAGACACTTGAACCTTCAAAACCAGTTGCGGTTTCTTTGAAGAATGTCTCTTTCACATACCAGGGCAACAATGAAGAATCCGTTAAGGATTTCTCTATTGATATTAAACCGGGTGAGACCATCGGCATCATAGGCAGTACCGGCTGCGGAAAATCAACTGCCGCATCACTTATCGCCGGCATATACGATCCTACTGAAGGTGAAGTAGCACTTGATGGCATCAATATAAGAGATATCTCACTTGCAAGTCTTTCTTCTTCTGTTGGCATGAGTCTTCAGAAAACAAGACTGTTTAAAGGTTCTTTGAAAGACAATATTACTGTCGGAAGAACATCACTTACTGATAACGACATCAACGAAGCGTGCAGATTATCCTGCAGTGATGATGTAGTCAAAACCAAGTCTGAAGGTCTTGATTATGAGATCTCTGACGGCGGTGCAGGACTGTCAGGAGGTCAGAGACAAAGGATCGGAATCGCAAGAGCATTAGCCGGAAAACCCGGCCTTGTTATCCTGGATGACTCAACTTCAGCTTTGGACTGGGGAACAGAGAAAAGACTTCTCGGAAATCTTGATGATCTTGCTCAAAAGCCGACGGTTATCCTTATCTCACAGAAGGTAAGGACTTGTATGAACTGCGACAGGATAATCCTAATGGATGACGGTAAGATCGAAGCTGTTGCTCCACATGAAGAACTCCTGAAGATATCTGAGAACTACAGATACATGAATTCCCTGCAGATCAAGGGAGGCGCCGTATGAAAAATAAGACAATAAAGCGCCTGTTCTCATTTTTAAAAGGATCTTCTGCTATAGCGGTTCTGTCTGTCTTTATAGGTGTTTTTTATGGTGCGGCAACAGTTGCCATTCCGTTCTTTGCCGGAAAGGCCATTGATAATCTTGGGAACATGGATGTTCTTATCACATATATCGTGATAATCGTTGGACTTATCGCAGCTGCTGCCATTTTGCAGTTTGCGCTGATCAAGATGAATAACCGTGTAGCATATTCAATTGGTCTTAATCTGAGAAATGCGACTTATGCGAAAATGCACAGGGTAAAGATGTCTTATATTGATAAGACATCCGCAGGTAAGCTGCAGAGCTTCATAATCAGCGATGTTGAGACTGTATCCGACGGTATGCTGATGTTCCTTAACCAGTTTGCTTCAGGTATAGCAACGGTATTGATAACACTTGCGGTTATGTTCTATATCAACTGGAAGATCTCTCTTATCGTTGTTGTTTTCACGCCTGTATCTATTGCAGTATCCTACCTGATCGCAAAAGGCGCATATAAGTCATTTGCTGCCCAGGCAAAGATCAGATCACAGCAGACGGCATATGTAGGTGAATCAGTTAAGAACTTCAGAGAATGCAGAATATATAACGTTACCGATGCAAGGATCGAGGGCTTTGATAAGCTTAACAGTGAGTACCGCCAGACATCCACAAAGGCTACGTTCTTATCATCTATAAGTAATCCTTCATCGAGATTTGTAAACGCACTTATCTATGCAGGTGTTGTATTGTCAGGCTGTTATGCAGGAATCGGCGGAGCCATCTCCATCGGTTCGTTGATGTCGCTTCTGGCATATGCTAACCAGTTCATGAAGCCTATAAATGACCTTACTGCCGTATATACCGAGCTTACCGACAGCTTTGCATGTCTTGCGAGAATATTCGATTATCTTGACAGCGAAGAGATACCGGAAGAGAAGGCAGCAGATAAGCTTCCTGATAAGAATAAGCAGTTTGACATAGAGTTCAGAAATGTTTCATTTTCATATGTTGAGGGCAAGCCGGTCCTCAAGGATATATCGTTTAAGGTCGGCAAGGGCGAATCCTTTGCGATTGCAGGTCCTACGGGATGCGGCAAAACGACACTTATAAATCTTCTTATGCGTTACTATGAGCCTGATTCAGGCGATATCTTGATTAACGGCAAGTCTATCAAGGATATTCCGAGGTCAGAACTCAGACACTATATAGGATTTGTAACGCAGGATACATGGCTTGCTGATGATACGGTCATGGAGAATATCAGATTCTCAGGCCCTCATATCACGGATGAACAGGTTTTCGATGCTTGCAAGAAGTCGGGTTCTGATTCTTTTATCAGGAAATTACCAAAGCGTTATAATGAAATGATCGATAACGACAGGGATGATATATCCGAAGGTCAGAAACAGCTTCTGACAATAGCCAGGGCAATGGCTTCAGATCCTTCAATAATGATCCTTGATGAAGCTACTTCTTCGGTTGACGTCGTTACCGAAGACCGTATCCAGAAGGCTGTAAAAAAGCTTCTGAACGGCAGAACAAGTATTATAATTGCGCATAGGCTCTCACAGATCACTAACTGTGACAAGATCGTTGTAATTGATGCCGGCAAGGTATCAGAGATCGGAACACACGATGAGCTTATCGCAAACGGCGGATTCTACAGTAAGCTTTATGCTTCGTACATATCCGGATAAAGGAGAAAATATGAGCAACTTAAGATTTGATGATTTTAAGGAATTTATTAACGGCAAGAAAGCTGCCGTTATTGGCGTCGGAATATCAAATACGCCATTGATCAGATGGCTTGTTTCTTTGGGCTGCAAGGTTATTGCCTGTGACAAGAACACTGCTGATGATCCAATGCTTAAGAAGAATATCGAGGCTTTGTCCGATTGTGCTGAAGGCATTGAGTGGTCTTTAGGTGAGAATTATCTATCTCATCTTAATGATGATTTCTATGACATCGTTTTCAAGACTCCCAAGATGAGATTTGAGACTCCCGAACTTCAGGCACTTAAGGAGAAGGGATCCATTCTTACGACAGAGATGGAACTTTTCATGAATCTCTGTCCTGCACAGATCTTCGCGATCACAGGTTCCGACGGTAAGACAACAACTACTACACTTACGGCAGAGATCCTGAAGAATTCAGGCTATACCGTCTGGGTAGGCGGAAATATCGGAACTCCTTTGCTCGACAAGGTAAATCAGATGTGGTCTGATGACATGGTCGTTCTTGAGTTGTCTTCATTCCAGCTTTTGGGCATGAAGACACCTGCTGATGTTGCGGTAATAACGAACATTACGCCGAATCATCTGGATTTCCATACCGATTACGATGAGTACATCCAGGCTAAGGTCAACATTTTCAGAAACCAGGGTCCTTTCGGCAAGGTCGTTCTCAATGCCGGCTGTGATCTTACTTACGACATGAAGGATGTCGCAAGATCAAGAGTAGAGCTGTTCTCTGCTGATAAGGCAAATGTAATGAGAACAGATTCGCCGCTTTACCGCAGGGCTTATGTTGAAAACGGCAGGCTCATTTATGAGGACAAAGGCTCGAAAACAGATATCTGCGGCGTGGATGAGATCTTTATCCCCGGTGAACATAATGTTGAGAATTTCCTGGCTGCAACTTGCGCAGTTATCGACTATGTAAAGCCTGAGGACATTGCATATGTGGCCAAGAACTTTAAGGGCGTTCCTCACAGGATCGAGTTCATCAGGGAATTAGATGGTGTAAGGTGGTATAACTCTTCGATCGATACATCACCGAACCGTTCTCTCAATACCATGAAGGCCCTTGCGGCACGCAACGAGAAAGGCGTCCTCATTTGCGGCGGTGCTGATAAGAAATGCATCTATACAGGCCTTGGAGATTCGATACTTAATGTCTGCGACAGGATCATCATATACGGATCAAATGCAGGTCTTGTTACCGATATCATTGAGAAGGAAGCAAACGGACGCAATTATGAGATCTACCGCATTCCCGATAAGGAAGGCGATGTATATGAATTCCCTGAGACACGCGACAATGTCGTAAATGCATATAAAGAAGCCTTGAATAAGGCAAGAGAGTGGGCAAAACCCGGAGAGATTGTTATTATGTCCTCTATAGGTACGTCCTACGACCATTTCAGGCACTTTGAGCATAGAGGAGATATGTTCAGAGACCTCGTTAATGAACTTAAATAAGTTATAAGCTTCAGGGTGGAGGAAAGTTTATGGCTGACATGAATTACCGCAGATATAAGGCTCATCCGACAGTTGACCTTCCGGACCGTAAGTGGCCTGCAGCAAAGATCACAAAAGCACCACTCTGGTGTTCTGTTGATCTGAGAGACGGTAATCAGGCATTGGAAGTTCCGATGACACTTGAACAGAAGGTGGAGTTCTTCCAGTATCTCTGTTCAGTCGGCTTTAAGCAGATCGAGATCGGTTTTCCGGCCGCATCTGATACAGACTATAACTTCTGCAGATATCTGATAGACAACAACCTCATTCCCGATGATGTTGCCATCCAGGTACTTACTCAGTCGAGAAGCCACATTATCGATAAGACAATGGAAGCCGTAAAGGGCGCTCCTTCTGTAATTATCCATCTCTATAATGCCACGAGCAGGCTCCACAGAGATGTAGTTTTCGGTTTTTCGTGCGATGAATGCATCAATCTTGCTGTTGAAGGCGCGAAAATGATCATCGACAGGATCAATGAGGATACGAGCGGAACAAAGTTTATTCTTGAGTATTCGCCTGAGGCATTCTCTGATACTGAGCTTGATTTTTCCGTTAAGATCTGTGATTCGGTCCTTGACTGCTGGAAACCGACGCCTGAGAACAAGGTAATAATCAACCTTCCTGAGACTGTCGAATATCAGACAGCAAACGTATATGCAGACCAGATCGAGTATTTCTGCAGAAATACGAAGTGGAGAGACTCCATAATCGTTTCCCTTCATACGCATAATGACAGAGGAACCGCTGTTGCTACATCAGAGTTCGGACTCATGGCAGGCGGTGACAGGGTAGAGGGTACTCTTTTCGGAAACGGCGAAAGAACCGGTAATGTTGACATTATTACTCTTGCCATTAACATGATGATGCTCGGTATCAATCCCGGGCTTGATTTCTCTGACATGAACAAGACCATTGATATCTATGAAGAACTCACCGGCATGAAGGTAGAACCCAGACATCCTTGGGCAGGAAAACTCGTATTTACCGCATTCTCGGGTTCTCATCAGGATGCTATCAATAAGGGACGCAAGAAGATGGAAGAAAGAAACGATGCCATTTGGGCTGTTCCTTATCTTCCTATCGATCCCAAAGACGTCGGCAGAGAGTATGAGCCTATTATCAGGATCAATTCCCAGTCCGGAAGAGGCGGCATCGCTTATGTCATGGAGACATATTTCGGTGTACAGCTGCCTAAACGTTTCCAGCGTGATTTCCTGCCTGTTGTTAAGGCTGCAACAGAGGAGAACGGTACTGAGAACGAGCTTACGCCCCAGCAGGTATTCGACCTCTTTGACGATAAGTTCATTAATGTATTAGAGCCTTATGGCCTGAAGAACTTCTCGGAACAGCAGGACAGCGACCAGGTATCCACTGTTGATGCGTTGATTACCTATAACGGTGAAGAAGTCAACATCAACGGCAGGGGTAACGGTCTCTTGGATGCTTTTGTCAATGCTTTATGCAAGTATACCGGCATCGAGTTTTCTATCTCGAACTATTCAGAGCACGCCATGAAGTCAGGTTCAGACTCTGCGGCTATTACATACATCGAGATCACCAACAAAGCCAATAAACAGACTTATATCGGTGCCGGTGTCTCAAGCTCAGTCACAAAATCTTCCGTTCGTGCCGTAGTTTGCGCATTTAACAGAATGATAAGTGTGTTATGATTTTGGGGTTTAATTAAAGGAGTTTAGAAAAATGATTTGGGATTATTTTGTTGCATTTATTTTCGGTATTGTTGAGGGTATCACTGAATGGCTGCCCGTAAGCTCTACCGGACATATGATCATATTGAACGAGTTCATGAAACTCAATGTATCACCTGAATTCTATGATCTTTATCTTGTTGTCATACAGCTTGGTGCCATTCTTGCGGTTATTGTTATCTTCTGGAAGGAAATATGGCCTTTTGGAGTTAAGAATAACGAACATCCTTTTGCCAAAGACGGCATCGGCAAGTACATAATGAAAGACAAGATCATCATGTGGCTCAAGATAGCTCTTGCATGCGTTCCTGCAGCCATCGTAGGCGTTCTTTTCGACGACTGGCTCGACGAGCACCTTTATAACTACGTAGTCGTTGCTATATCACTCATCCTGTTCGGTATTGCGTTCATTGTTGTTGAGCGCTTCATGAAGGGAAAGGATCCCAGAATAAAGACAGTAAACCAGCTTAACTGGGGACATGCTGTTGCTATCGGATTGTTCCAGCTTCTTGCTGCCGTATTCCCGGGTGCTTCAAGATCAGGTTCTACAATCGTAGGTTCCATTGCCATCGGAATCAAGAGGGAGGCTGCTGCAAAGTTTACTTTCTTCCTTGCTATTCCCGTAATGCTCGGAGCAAGCCTTCTTAAGATCCTTAAGTATGACGGTTCAGTTTCCGGTCATGAGATAGGATTGCTTCTTGTCGGCATGGTTACCGCATTTGGTGTCAGCCTTCTTGTTATCAACAGACTCATGGCTTTTATCAGAAAGCATTCTTTCACAGTATTCGGCTGGTACCGTATTGCTCTTGGCATTGTTGTTCTGATCCTTGGCGCTGCAGGCGTTATCGGCGGCGGTGTGCTTCAGGGCGCAGCCTGATTATTCAGTCTTTAATTGAATTTTCCACTTCATCAAGTGAAATGGATTATTTTGGCAATCAAATACGGCTTCTAATACGGCATAGCCGTAGTTTTAGCCGTATTTGTACTGTGTTTTTGCCGTAAAATGCGGCTGATAGTACGGCGATGACCGTACTTTTACCGTATTTACCTTTTTGTGAAGAACAAATATGCCATGACGGGATTTTGCCCTAAACCTCTTTTATTTTTAATAAGTATATTAGCGACTTTATGCTATAATCCATACTGATTTATTATGCGAGATTATGCGGATAGGAGTTTCTTTTGCGCAAATATATATACAACAGCCGTGATGTAGCGGCTTACTTCAAATATTTCTCGGTTCCGAGCTATCTTGAAGTTTCATACATGCAATATATCTTCAATCTCGGCAATAAGGTTCTTGCAGAGCCTTTAACACGCGATTTTGAGAGTTTTAAGAAGGAAGTCTACAGGGAGCTTTATTTCCTGTGGGCAAATGGCTTCGAAAACGAGAAGGCTGATATTTCAAAGATGACTACAGAAGGCGAGCTTACGCTTATCTGTGACCAGGAGTGTATTTGTCTTGAGTCATATATGAAGCTTATTTGCCTTCACCTGATTTTCTCGAGCAATCTTCCTTATATCACATTGAACTTTACCGGACTCATGACACAGCTCGGCATTAAGTGCGGAGTTGAGCTTTATGAGGAAAACTGCAGAAAAGTCTGCGAATCATTGCAACTTGAAGTTAAGGATTCATTCGGAAAGCCTTTTGATCTTTCTCTCGGTATTCCGGATGAGCTCTTAAGAGTTTCTTTGGGCACTGAGTTTAAGCAGAGCCTTGATACCAGGAATTTCAAGGAAACACTTCGTAATGAGCAGATGAACTGGCTTAAGGATCTTAAGGATAAGTCCTTTAAGCTTTTCGGTTCAATTCCTGCCCGTAAGAAAACAAATAAGGGCCGTCAGACAGGCTCATCAAATAAGAACCACATGAATTCGGGTAATAATGTGGTTCGTAAATCGGCTCAGCCAAAGGGTACGCCGAAAACTAACAGATAAGAGCGTGGAGGTTAAGTAATGGGCAAGGTATACAAGCTTGGTCTTGATATCGGATCTACAACAATTAAGGTGGTACTTCTTGATGGTGAGAAGATCATCCACAGTGACTATCAGAGACACCATTCTGATGTATCAGGTCTTTTGAATGATCTTTTTGAGGATCTGAATAATAAGTTCCCCGGAATCGATGTAGATGTAGTAATTACTGGTTCAGGCGGACTTTCTGTTGCAAACTGGCTCGGCTTCAAGTTTACACAGGAAGTTATGGCTGAGACTCAGGCCATCAAGACTTATCACCCTGAGACAGACGTAATCATCGAGCTCGGCGGTGAGGATGCCAAGATCACATATATGCATCCTGTACTTGAGCAGCGTATGAACGGTACATGTGCAGGCGGTACGGGTTCATTTATCGACCAGATGGCATCACTCCTTCAGACAGATGCTGACGGTCTCAATAATTTTGCCAAAGACTACAGATCACTTTATACGATCGCAAGCCGATGCGGCGTTTTCGCCAAGTCTGACCTTCAGCCTCTCATCAATGAGGGTGCTGCAAAAGAAGACCTTGCTGCTTCCATCTATCAGTCCGTTGTTAACCAGACAATCTCAGGTCTTGCATGCGGCAGACCCATCAAGGGTAATGTAACTTTCTTAGGCGGACCGTTGTTCTTCAATTCAGAGCTCCGTAATGCTTTTGAGCGTACACTGAAGGATAAGGTCGATTCATTCTGGATGCCTGAAGAAGCTCAGATCTATGTCGCTCTCGGCGCTGCTTTGTCAGCTGACGGCAAGAATCCCGTTAACCTTTCAGAGCTTCTCGTAAAGCTTAAGAACAGGGAAGGCTTCGTTCCGGATATCATCAGGATCGATCCCATCTTCAAGAGCAAAGAGGATAAGACCGCTTTCGATGAGCGTCATAAGAAAGACCAGATTCCCGTATTTGATATCAAGGACCAGAAGGGTGAGCTTTATCTTGGTCTTGATGCAGGTTCTACGACGACAAAGGCCGTAGTTATCAACAAGAAGGGCGAGCTCGTATATACATACTATGCATCCAACAAGGGTAACCCGGTAATGAGTGCGGTTACGATCATGAAGGACATCTATTCCAAGATGCCTGAAGACTGCTATCTTGCTCATTCTTGCGTAACAGGATACGGTGAGAACATCATCAAGGCTGCTCTTAATATCGATATCGGTGAGATCGAGACTATGGCTCACTTCCAGTCTGCCAAGTTCTTCTGTCCGAACGTTGATTTCATCATCGACATCGGCGGCCAGGACATGAAGTGCATGAAGATCAGAAACGGCGTTATCGATTCCATCATGCTTAATGAGGCATGTTCTTCTGGATGCGGTTCATTCATCCAGACATTTGCGCAGACATTGGGTCTTACTACACCTGAGTTTGCCGAGGCTGCATTAAGCTCTACGAAGCCTGTAGATCTCGGTACACGTTGTACCGTTTTCATGAACTCAAAGGTTAAGCAGGCACAGAAGGAAGGCGCTTCCGTAGGCGATATTTCTGCAGGTCTTTCTTACTCAGTAGTCCGTAATGCTCTTTATAAAGTTATCAAGATCCGTGATACCGAACAGCTCGGTAAGAACATCGTCGTTCAGGGCGGTACATTCCTTAACGATGCAATCCTGAGATGTTTTGAGCTTGTATCAGGAAGAGATGTAATCAGACCTAACGTAGCAGGCTTGATGGGCGCTTTCGGTGCAGCACTTATCGCACAGAAGAGAAGTCATGAAGGTGATAAGTCTGCAGTTCTCGGTAAGGATGAACTCGATTCATTCACAATGGATACAGAGAATACCCAGTGCCAGGGCTGTACAAATCACTGCCGTCTTACTATTGCTACATTCTCCAACGGAACAAAGTTCGTATCAGGCAACCGCTGCGAGAGAGGCGAGGACCTCGCGCTCGACAGAGAACCTGCCAATGCCAAGGAGAAGCTCCCGAATCTTTTCGATTATAAGTATTCAAGAACATTCAGTTACTATAAGCCATTAAAGCTCGAGGATGCTCCCAGAGGAGAGATCGGTATCCCAAGAGTCCTTAACCAGTATGAGAATTATCCTTTCTGGTTTACGGTTCTTACCAAGCTCGGATTCAGAGTCCTGATCTCAGCGAGATCATCTCATAAGATCTACGAAGGCGGTATGGAGACTATCCCTTCGGAATCTGTATGCTATCCGGCTAAGCTGGCTCACGGTCATATCGAGAATCTCATTGAGCGCGGGATCAAAACTATCTTCTATCCTGATGTTCCTTATGAGAATATTGAAAATAAGAATTCCAATAACCATTATAACTGTCCGATCGTATGCTCTTATCCTGAGGTAATCAGAAATAATGTCGAGAATCTTCACGAAAAGAATATCAGATACTTAAATCCTTTCATGCCTTTGGATAATCTCGATAATGTTGCTCTTCACCTTACAGAGTGCTTCGATTATCTTGGTGTATCTGCTGAAGAAGCTAAGCAGGCAGTTCAGGCCGGTGCCGAAGAGTACTTCAAATACAAGGAAGACATCAAGGCAAAGGGCAGGGAGATCCTCAAGGAGATGGAAGAAAAGGGCCTTAAGGGTATCGTTCTTGCCGGAAGACCATATCACTGCGATCCTGAGATCAACCACGGTATTCCCCAGATGATCAACTCTTTGGGTCTTGCAGTTCTTACTGAAGATGCAGTTGCAAAGCCCGGTGTATTGAAGCGTCCTATCAGAGTTATTGACCAGTGGATGTATCACACAAGACTTTACGAGGCGGCTGCTTTTGTACTTACAAGACCTGATCTTGAGCTTGTTCAGCTTACAAGCTTCGGCTGCGGTCTTGATGCCGTTACATCTGACCAGGTCCAGGAGATCCTTGAATCTTCAGGAAAACTCTATACGCTTCTTAAGATCGATGAGGTAAGTAACCTCGGTGCAGCAAGAATCAGAATGAGATCTCTCGTTGTTGCTATGAACGAGCGTCTTGAGCTTGAAGCAAACGGTAATTCTGCTTCAAAGGTTTCTGCTGATTCAGATGATGCGCCTTATACGGTTCACAGAGTTGAATTTACTAAGGAACACAAGAAGAATCACACTATCCTTGCACCTCAGATGGCGCCTATTCAGTTTGAGTTTGTTGAGTCTGTATTCCATAAGCACGGATATAAGCTCAAGCTCTTAAAGCAGGCTACAAGAGAAGATATCGAGTGTGGTCTCAAGTATGTTAATAACGATGCATGTTTCCCTACGCTTATCGTTGTCGGTCAGATGATCAATGCTATTCTCAAAGGTGACATCGATCCTGATAACACTACGCTCGCCATCACACAGACGGGTGGCGGATGCCGTGCTACAAACTATGTTGCTTTCTTAAGAAAGGCATTAAAGGAAGCCGGATATCCTCAGATTCCCGTTATCACTATTTCTGCCCAGAGATTTGAGAAGAATGAAGGATTTGAATACAAGGCTTCATTCCTCCTTGATGCGATCAAGGCATTGTGTGCAGGCGACATGGTATCAACTCTTCTTTTGAGAGTAAGACCTTACGAGAAGGTTCCGGGATCAGCTAATGCTTTGTATTCTTACATCAACAGGATCGGAAGAAGACTCTTCAACCAGAAGCTCGAGAATGATGATCTCTCTGAAAGATATGATGTCATGATGCCCAACAGCTACTTCTCAAGATCGATCGAAGAGAAGAAGGCTATAAGAGATTGTCTCTTATCGATCGGTGTTGATCTTGATAATCCTCCGGTCATCAAGAAATATAAGGAATTCGTTAAGTTCGCAGTTGCAAAATTCGATGCACTGCCTCTTGCTGATATTCCGAGAAAGCCGCGTGTTGGACTTGTAGGAGAGATCCTCGTTAAGTTCCAGCCAGATGCCAACAATAACGCTATTGATGTTATTGAGGCCGAAGGGTGTGAGGCTGTATTGCCCGGAGTACTGGACTTCTTCCTGTACTGCGCATATAACCCGCTCTGGCAGGCTCAGAACCTCGGTAGGAGTAAAAAGACCGGATATATCATGAAGACAGCGATCAGATTCCTTGAGTCTTTAAGAAAGCCTATCAACAAGGAATTTGCAAAGACCAACGGTAAATTCATGCTGACTGAAAGAATCCAGGAACTTGCCGAGAAGTCTTCAACGGTATTGAGCTGCGGTAACTCTTGCGGTGAGGGATGGTTCCTTACGGCCGAGATGATCGAACTTATTCAGGACGGCGTTCCGAACATTATCTGCGCACAGCCTTTCGCATGTCTTCCTAATCATGTAACCGGTAAGGGCATGATCAAGGAATTGAGAAGACAGTATCCGACATCGAATATCGTTCCTATCGATTACGATCCGGGTGCTTCTGAAGCTAACCAGCTCAACAGGATCAAGCTCATGATCAGCACGGCACGTGCAGTCAGGGATGCTGAGATCGAAGAAGAAATGAAGAATAAAGAGGGCAAGTAATGAGTACACTGCTTCTTGTTGACGGTAACTCAATTATCAACAGAGCATACTATGCCGTAATCGGCAGAGCTCCTATGACTGCGCCTGACGGTACTCCCACAGGTGCCGTAAACGGGTTCTTTAATTCCGTTTTAGGTGTCATGAAGGAATATAACCCTGATTACATGTGCGTTCTTTTCGACAGGAAAGAGCCCACATTCAGACATAAGATGAGCACTGAGTATAAGGCTAACCGTAAGGGTATGCCTGATGATCTTCATGCACAGATGCCTGTTGTTAAGAACCTTCTTGATCTTTATGGGATCAAGCGTATGGAACTTGCCGGATATGAGGCTGATGATCTTATCGGAACTCTGTCAAAGCAGGGTGAAGAGCAGGGCATGGATGTTTATATCTTCAGCGGCGACCACGACGATTTCCAGCTTATTTCCGACAAGGTATCGGTAATAATGCCGCAGTCCGGAAAGGGCAAGGAACCCCGTGTGCTGTTTGACAGGAAGATGTTCGAAGAAACTTATGGAGTAAAGCCTGAAGTATTCGTTCAGGTTAAAGCTCTAATGGGTGATAACTCAGATAACATCAAAGGTGTTGAAAAAGTCGGTGAGAAGACTGCATTTAAGCTTATTGCTGACTATGGTTCATGTGACGGCGTTTATGAGAATGCCGATAAACTGTCTCCTGCATTAAGGGAGAGGATCAAGGCTTCCAGAGAGCTTCTTGATCTTAACCTCAAGCTCTGCAAGATCGACAGGGAGAGTCCCGTTGAGTTCGGCGCAAAGGATACTGCTTATCCATCAGAGACCAGAGATCTATCCGCGATGTCCGGCGCGTTAAACCGTCTCGCTTTAAGATCTCTTCTTAAAAAACTTGATCTTGAGAATGTAAAGCCTTCAGGATTTGAACCTGCCGGTGATGTCGATGAATTCGTAAGCAAGATCTCATCAGAGGTAACTGATGCGCTTAAGGGCGGACTTAAGATCGTTTATGAAGTTCCTGCATCTTTTAATATCGATGATCTTAATTGCGGAATTGATTTTGTTGACATTCCTTCAGGTGCGAAGGCAGTTCTTCTTGACTGGTCTTCCAAGACCGTTTATGTAATCAGCCCTGAAGATTTTAATAAGTTAAGTCTTGGGAAAAACGTTTTCCCTGTATCTTACAGTTATAAAGACAGGTCAAAGTTTATCAAGGAACCTCTGGTTTCCGTTAAGTCTGTTTTTGACTGTGAGATCGCAGGATATGTATTGAATATCCTGTCAGGCAAGCCTGATCTTCAAAGACTCTATGAGAGTGTCTTGCAGACTTCTTATCCCGTCGAAGATAAGAAGGGACCTGTTAAGCAGCTTTCTTTGTTTGATGAGATAGTTGAAGATGACGGTTCATCAAAAGTTGAAGAATGTGCTGAAAAGCTCCTGGCTGTAATGGCTATTGCAAAGGTCATGAACAGGGACATCGAAAAGGACAAAGACCTCAAGAGTCTTCTTTATGAGATAGAATTCCCGCTTGTTATTACTTTGGATAAGATCGAGCGTAACGGAATGCACGTTTCAGGCGAAAGACTTTCTGAGCTTCACAGCGAATATACAAAGCGCCTGGAGGACATTAGCGCCCGCGTTTATGACGAATGCGGCACTGAGTTCAATATCTCTTCACCCAAGCAGCTAGCTGACGTTCTATATGGGGAGAAGTATCTGAATCTTCCATCAGGAAAGAAGGGCAAGAGCGGAGATTACTCTACCGGTATTGAGGAACTCAACAGATTAAGGAAGTATTCTCCGGCTATCGATTACATCATTAAATACCGTGAGCTTTCAAAGCTCGATTCTACATATGCTTTGGGTCTTGCTCGTGCCATAAAGAGCGATTCCAGGATCCACACTACATTTACTCAGGCAATGACGAATACGGGAAGACTCTCATCTACAGAGCCTAACCTGCAGAACATTCCGGTAAGAACAGATGAAGGTTCACGTCTCCGTGAAGCTTTTACTGCCGAAGAAGGCAAGATCCTTGTAGATGCAGACTATTCTCAGATCGAATTAAGACTTCTAGCTGCTTTGAGCGGCGATGAAGTTATGTGCTCTGCGTTCCTTGACGGTGAAGATATACACAAGAGAACAGCTGCTAAGGTTTACGGCGTATCTGAAGACATGGTCACGCATAAGATGCGTGCTACCGCCAAGACCGTTAACTTCAGTATCATTTACGGCATTTCTGATTACGGTCTTGCACAGGATCTCGGCATCGGTTACAAGGAAGCAGCGGATCTCATTAAGGAGTATGGCAATCAGTTCCCCGGTGTTATGGCTTATCTTGAAGATCTCAAGAAGTCAGGCGAGGAAAAGGGCTTTACTGTAACTTTGTATGGCAGAAAGAGGATCCTTAATGAGCTTAAGAGCCAGAACAGGAATATTAAGAATTTCGGTTACAGAGCTGCCATGAATACGCCAATTCAGGGTACTGCGGCTGACATTATCAAGATTGCAATGAACCGTGTAAGCAAGGCTTTGGAAGAGAAACTCCCTTCGGCAAAACTTGTAATGCAGGTCCATGACGAACTTATCTGCGAATGTGATATAAACGATAAAGACCTCTGTGCATCTATACTTAAGAGTGAGATGGAAGCTGCTGCTTCACTTAGTGTTCCTCTTCTTGCAGAGGTCGGATTCGGTAAGGACTGGCTGGAGGCTAAATAATGTTTGTATTAGGAATTACAGGCGGAATTGGAAGCGGCAAGAGCACTGTATCAGGACTTCTAGCAGAAAGAGGACTTCTTGTCCTTGATGCTGATGAGATCTCCAGATCGGTTACAGCTGCAGGCGGCAGGGCAATGCCTGAGATTGCTGCAACCTTTGGTAAAAAAGTCGTTACGGCAAGCGGGGCTCTTAACAGACGCGTTATGTCTGATATCGCATTCGGAGACAAGAAGAAACTTGATGATCTTAGTAACATCATCCACAGACATGTTTTCGAGCAGATCGAAGAGACTCTTGCAAAGGAGAAAGAGAAGGGTTCTAAGTGCGTCGTTCTTGATGTGCCGATCCCTGTTAATAAATTCCGTGAACTCTGCAATCAGATCTGGGTCGTAACCTGTGATAAGGATGTACGTCTTGCAAGACTTCAGAAGCGCGGTATGGAAAAGGAAGAAGCAGAGCGCAGGATCGCCGTACAGATGACTGATGATGAGTACTGTGAGCTCGGAGACCATTCTATCGATAATTCCTGGGATCTTGAAGATCTTAAAGATAAGGTTGAAGTCCTTATCCGCGAACAGCTTTATGAGAGAGGAATCAGGATATGAATACTGCTGCAGTCATTACGGCATCTGTATTTCTTGCTGTTTCCCTTGCAATACTTATCTATCTGTTTTTAGGTAAGAGCGAATTCTGCAAAGGAAAGTTCAGAAACTTTTTCAGAGCATGCTGCGGCGTTTATGTTTCCGGTGCTTTGCTTGTATTCGTATTCACGCTGATAATGAAAGGGCTCCCGGTTGCATTTGTTGTTATATCCGACATAACAGTTTTATGTGTGTTTATCTTTACAGTCACACTTATTTATTTCATGACCAGAAAACTAGTACAGATGGCTGAAAATACCGGTCACGCTAATGAAAAATCAGGGAACAAAGATAACAAGTAAGAAGCCCGGGGTCTTATTAAAACTCCTTCTCGTGCTGGTAATTATCGGCTTTCTTGGTGTGGCCGCACTGGGATTGATGAATATTCATGTTTATAACAGCAGTTCTCCTGATGTTTATTCTTTGGAGTCATTTACATCTTCATCAGTTTCTTCTGATGCTCATTATGATGCTGTCATCGTATTGGGATGTGCTGTATGGGAGGGCGGAGTTGCAAGTCCGATGCTTGCTGACAGACTTCGCACAGCTGCAGCAGTATTTAAGACCGGTTGTGCCGATTATGTTCTGGTAACAGGTGACAGTGAGAATCCCGAAGATTACGACGAGACCGGTTGTATGAAGGAATTTCTTATCAATGAAGGCATATCTGAATCCGATATCTTATGTGATCCTTTGGGGCTTTCCACTTACGATTCTATGCTCAGGGCAGTTACATTATTTAATGTTAAGTCAGCCGTAGTAGTTACGACGGGCTTCCATTGCGAGCGCTCTGTTTACGACGCGCGTAATTTTGGTATAGAATCTGTAGGTGTTGAGGCTATAAATTCAGGTTATGTTATCAGACAGTATAATTACTACAGAGAATTTATTGCACGCGGCAAGGATTTTGTATTCATGCTGATCAAGCCTGGTTACTGATCATTTGAGGTAGGGGATAATGGATTCTAAGAGTACTAAAAAATTGCCTTCTTATATCGGCGGCGTATTTGCCGTTATCACAGGCTTTTTCTTTATATTTTTCCCGGAGATATCTTCTGGTGTCATCGGATTATTGTTCGGTGTTGTTTTGTTTGTAGCAGGACTTTCCGAAGTGATAGGTTACATTATCTCGATCAAGCAGTTCAGGGAAGAGAATTACGGTAAAGCAGCAGGAGCTGAGATCGTGCTCGTATATTCTGTTGCCATCATGGTTATAGGTGTCGTATTCATAATTAAGCGCGAATTTGTTTTGCAGCTTCTGTCTACGATTGTAGGAATATTCTTTATTATCGATGGTATCGTAAAGCTCAGGCAGGAGATCTTTCTTTTCAGGAAGAAAGATATGTACAGTTTTGTTTTGTTGGGTCTTGCCATCGCTTTGATCATCGCAGGCATTGCCTTACTCATTAATCCGTTTGACGGAACACGCAATATCATCGTGTTCTCCGGTGTGTGCTTCATATTAAGCGGACTTGAATCAATATTCCTTTGCATGATGAAGAGAAACGAAAAGAAAACCCGCAAAGGCTGATCCTTCACGGGTTATATCTGTTTTTGCTTATTAGAAAAAATATCAGACGTTGAATCTGAATACTACGACGTCGCCGTCCTTCATGACGTATTCTTTACCTTCTGATCTTACAAGGCCCTTTTCCTTTGCTGCATTGTAAGTGCCGTTAGCGATAAGGTCATCGTAAGCAACGACTTCAGCTCTGATAAAGCCTCTTTCAAAGTCTGAATGGATCTTTCCTGCAGCTTGGGGAGCTTTGGTGCCTTTCTTGATCGTCCAGGCACGAACTTCCTTGGGTCCTGCTGTAAGGAATGAGATAAGACCTAAAAGGCTGTAGGATGCATTGATCATCTGATCAAGTCCTGCACTCTCGATTCCAAGATCTTCAAGGAACATCTCACGGTCTTCAGGTGACAGCTCGCCTAATTCTTCCTCAATCTTAGCTGAGATTACGACAACGCCTGAACCTTCTTTTGCTGCGATGTCCTTAACTACCTTTACATAAGGGATGTCTTCTTTTTTCTTGATGTCATCTTCTGCAATGTTTGCGCAGTAGAGAACAGGCTTCATTGAGATAAGCTGGAGATCTCTTGTGTATTCGAGCTCGTCATCTTCAAATGTGAGTGATCTGGCAGATTTTCCTTCAGCGAGGCAGTCGTAGATCTTTTCGTAGACAGCGAGTTCCTTGGCAAATGCCTTGTCGCCGCCTTTCATCATCTTCCTTGTGCGGTCGATCCTCTTTTCCATGATCTCAAGGTCAGAGAGGATGAGCTCAACGTCGATAGTAGCGATATCGCCGGCAGGATCGGCATGGCCGTTAACGTGGATAACGTCAGGATCGTCGAAGCATCTTACTACGTGAACGATCGCATCGCACTCTCTGATATTTGAAAGGAACTTGTTGCCAAGACCTTCACCTTTGGAAGCGCCTGCAACAAGACCTGCAATGTCAACGAATTCAACAACTGCGGGTGTGTATTTCTCAGGTTTATAGATCTCGGCGAGTTTATCGAGTCTCTGGTCGGGAACGGAAACAACGCCTACGTTAGGTTCGATAGTGCAGAAGGGATAGTTTGCAGCTTCGGCACCGGCTCTTGTGATAGCGTTAAAGAGTGTGCTCTTACCAACATTAGGAAGTCCAACGATTCCAAGCTTCATATATGTACCTCTTATTTTCTTTTTTGCGTCCATATTTTAGCACATTCAAATGCTAATACTTTGTTGGTTCTTTGTCGGTTTTTGTCAGGTGATTGTATGCTCTTTTGTAGGTTTTCGTAATAATTCGTCCGGTTTGTCGGTTTTTGTCTGAAATCTTGTAGGAAAACGTGTCGGTTTCTTGCGATGTTTTTGCCCTGATAATCTGATCTTAAACGGCGTATTCTCCATGCTAAAAGGAGGATATGAACATGACTTCAAAACCGAATGTTGCCACTTTATATTCAAGTTTTGCATCAGGCTCTGATGCTACGCTGTCACTGATCGAAGTATCTATCTCGCCGGGTATTCCTACGTTCTCTGTAATTGGGCTTTGCGATTCTTCGATAAGGGAATCTGAAGGAAGATTAAGGTCTGCATTTAAATCAGCGGGCTTTACCATGCCCAAGGGACATATCACAGTCGGAATCAGTCCTGCTTATATGAGAAAGACCGGTACAGGCTTTGATCTTGCATTGGCTATGGGAATTCTGTTTGCTTCAGGACAATTATATCTGCCAACCGGTGCAAAGATATATGCTGAAGGCGAATTGTCCTTGGGAGGTGAGGTTAAACTGACTCCGGGATCATGTATCAGGCTTAAGACTGTCCGTGATATGGATTTCGATTACAAGATAATTCCCCAAAGCGAGTCATCCAGTGCTGCGATAGCAGGTTTTAACGGACAAGGTATTAACAGTCTTACTGAACTTAATGCGATTTTCGACGGGAATGAATATAAGGAAACTGATTTTGAATTAGAGACGGAGTCATCAGCTGACGATTATCTTGACATATCTCTGCTTAAAGGCCAGGAAAAGACCAAAAGAGCACTTCTTATCAGTGCAGCAGGTTTTCACAACATTATTTTATTAGGAAGTCCCGGCAGTGGGAAGACAATGGCAGGAAAGATCATGACCGGGTTATTGCCAAAGCTCAGCCGTGATGAATTATCAGATGTATATTCCCTGTATGAATTAGTTGACGGAGAGTCTTCAAAGATCACTTTTGACAGGCCTGTTCGTATGATCGGGCCAAATACTACGGTGGGAAGGCTGCTTGGAAATACCCGGTCTGTAACTCCGGGTGAGTTGGCTTTGGCCAATAAAGGGATCATGTTTGCTGACGAGCTCCCTTTATATAAAACGGAAGTACTCGATTTTTTAAGAGTGCCTTTGGAAGAGCGAAAAGTTCATATGGCCAAAAAGGGAGTTCTTTATTCGTTTGATTCGGATTTCATTTTTCTTGGTACGGGTAATCCTTGCAAATGCGGACAACTCTATGAAAAAGGCTCCAAGTGCAGATGTACTGTAAATGAGATCAACAGGTATTTATCCAAGCTTAATGGTCCGTTTATGGAAAGAATAGATATCGTAAGCGAGATGAGGTCAATATCAGGTAATGACATGGCGAGCATATACACAGATGCTCCCGGTCTGGAGAGTCTTGAATATAGACAGATAGTGGAAAGGTGCTGGCAAAAACAAAATATGCGTTATGGCGGACTATATCTCAATGCGAATTTTCCTGATGCAGACATAAAGGATGCTATGAGGATACCTGATGTTGTCGTAAAGTACGCTTCCGACCTTTCAGAGAAAGGCTTTTTCTCCGCGCGCGGGTTTACAAGGATTTTAAGAGTTGCAAGAACGATAGCTGACATCAAGGATGCGGATGACGTGACAGTTGAAGATGTCTCGGAAGCAGCACAATTCAGAAAGAGAGGTTCGTGATGTTTGATTATACGGAAAGCGTGAATAGTGATTTCTTTTATTCTGCCATGATGCTGAATTCAGATATTAACTATAAGACATTAAATGACCTGACTGAACATAATGTCATCAACGATTACCGCGCCCTGCATAATATAGACCTGCTGAAAGAGATAGTTAAAGAAAACTTTGATCTTAAGCCCGAGACTGTTCATAAAGTTAAAGGCCTTATTGATTCGTTTTCTGATATTGAAAAGATCGCAAATATATATAAACAGATTGCTTCGGATAACAACATCGGAGTTATCTCATGTCTCGACAAACACTATCCATACAATTGGAAATACCTTAGCGGGATGCCTAAGGTGTTCTACTATGGCGGTAATTACAGTATTGTTGAGAGAATGACTTTGGGAGGTTCGGTTGCTGTAGTTGGTTCCAGAAGCCCAAGTAAATATGCTGAATATGCTACAGATAACATATGCAAGGCGCTGGGAGAGAAGGGAATTGCAATAGTTTCAGGTATGGCATACGGGATAGACCGACAGGCTCATATCTCATCTGTTAATACTTCCGGAGGAACAATCGCCGTGCTTGCAGGAGGCGTCGATAACATTTATCCGCCGAAGAACAGGGACATTTATGAGTTGATACGGGATAAAGGCGTGATCATATCAGAAATGCCGCCGGGGCAAAAGCCGCTGAGACAATATTTCCCGTCAAGGAACAGACTTATAGCCGGACTTTCTGATTGTACTCTGGTTATGGAAGCAGGAAGCGTATCAGGAACACTTCATACGGCTTCTTTTGCAGCCGGTCAGGGCAAGGAAGTTTTTGTTCTTCCGAATAACATTTACTATGAGAATGCAATGGGCGGGTTAAAACTGCTTGAAGACGGCGGGAATGTTCTCTTGAATGCTGAAGGAGTTATTGACAGTGTTGCCAGAAGCCTGATGTATAAGAGGATGGATATGGGTTGCCCTGCTGAATTGTACTATCAGGACCAGTTGAAGAATGATTTCTCTGATCAGGCAAATATAGAAGCGTTAAGGGAGCTTGCCAGAGTTAAGCCTGAAGTTCTTACGGATGAAAATTGGAAATCGATCATAAAAGATTCATTAACGCTAAGGCCCATGTGTGCCGATGAACTGTGTGTGCTTACAACATTGCCATTTTATAAGGTCTCGAAGTTGTTGACAGAACTCGAACTTAATGGGACAGTATGTCAGGATAAAGGGAAGTACTCGTTGACATTTGTATAATGATGATATATTTTTAATTAAAAATATAGAGGGGTACTCCATGGGCAAAAAATTAGTAATAGTTGAGTCTCCTGCCAAGTCAAAGACTATTGGCAGATATCTTGGCAGCGATTATATTATCTCGGCTTCATTAGGCCATATCAGAGATCTTCCTTCCGGAAATCTCGGCGTAGACGTTAAGAATAACTTCAAGCCTTTATATATCACAATGAAAGGAAAAGAGAAGGTCGTAAGAGATCTCAAGCTCCTGGCAGCCGATGCCGACGAGATCTTGCTTGCAACCGACCCTGACCGCGAGGGTGAAGCTATTGCATGGCATCTTGCCAAGGTATTGAAGATCGATCCTGATTCAAAGTGCAGGATCACATTTAACGAGATTACAAAGTCAGCAGTTCAGGAAGCTATCAAGAATCCCAGATCTATCAACATGAATCTTGCAAATGCCCAGCAGGCAAGAAGGATCCTTGACCGTCTTGTAGGTTATGAATTAAGCCCGCTTCTTTGGAAGAAGATCCGCAAGGGACTTTCCGCAGGAAGAGTGCAGTCCGTAGCTACTAAGATCGTTATGGACAGAGATGCGGAGATAGATGCCTTTAAGCCTGAAGAATACTGGCTCATCAAGGCTCTTGTAACACCCGGAAAGAATACTGATAAGTTTGTCCTTGGATACTATGGCGTTATGGAGAGCGATGGAAAGGTTAAGAAGGATGACCTTAAGTGCCTTGAAGACGCACAGGAAGTTCTTGATGCAGTAGGCAGCGGACCTTTGGTAGTAGATTCAATAAAGAAGGGTAAGAAGGAACGTAATCCGTATCCGCCGTTTACGACTTCAACATTACAGCAGGAAGCATCCAAGAGACTCGGCTTTTCTTCAAAGAAGACAATGTCAATTGCCCAGCAGCTCTATGAAGGTGTTGAGATCGCAGGCGCAGGCCAGACTGCTCTCGTATCTTATATCAGAACTGACTCTGTCCGTATTTCAGAAGAAGCTGTAGCTGCAGCTAAAGACATCATCAAGACACGTTTTGGCAGTGAGTACTGCTCACCGGTTAAGAGACAGTATAAGAATAAGAACTCTGCCCAGGATGCTCACGAAGCTATCAGACCTACACACTTTGATCTTGATCCGAGAGACATCAGATCTTCTCTTTCAAACGACCAGTACAAGCTCTATCAGCTTATCTGGGACAGATTCCTTGCTACTCAGATGGCTGCTTGCAAACTCGATACAGTTACATGCCAGGCATCCTGCAATAACAGAGTATTCAGAGCAGTAGGCGAGACTGTTACATTCAAGGGATTCCTCGTTCTTTACGATGATATCGCTGAAGATACAAACAAGAATGACGAGCAGGACGGAAAGGCAACTATTCCTCCGCTTGAAGACGGCATGAAACTTGAACTTCTTGACCTTAAATCAATGCAGAAGTTCACGACTCCGCCGCCGCATTATACGGAAGCTACGCTTATCAAGGCTCTTGAAGAATATGGTATCGGCAGACCATCAACATATGCTCCTACCATATCCACCATCCTTGACCGTAAATATATTGAAAAGAACGGCAGGCTTCTTCAGATAACGGATCTCGGCAAGATCGTTACCAACATGCTTTCCGAGAACTTCAGCGAGATAGTTGATCTCTCGTTTACAGCTGAAATGGAGAACAAGCTCGATGAAGTAGAAGAAGGTAAGGAAGAATGGGAACACGTTCTCGATGTTTTCTATCCTGAATTCAATACTCAGATCAAAGCTGCACAGGAATCGATCGACAAGATCACTTTCGAGCCTGAAAAGACAGGCGAAGTATGCCCGCAGTGCGGAGCGGAGCTTGTTTATAAAGAAGGAAGATACGGCAAGTTCATCGCATGCTCAAACTTCCCTGAGTGCAATTACACAAAGAACATCGTTGTTTACGCAAAGGGTACATGTCCTAAGTGCGGATCCGGACTTCTTGTACACAAGTCCAAGAAATACAGAAACAAGTCATTCTATACATGTGATAAGCAGGGTTCTGATCCCAACTGCGATTTTATTTCATGGGATCTTCCGATCGATGGTAAAGTTTGCCCTGAATGCGGTGCCTATATGGTATTGAAGCATTTCGGCAAGAAGGCTTACCCAAGATGCTCCAACAAAGACTGCGTATCCAACGCCAGAAAGACTACAAAAAAGTCTTCAGAAGACAAGAAGAGTGAAGATGACGAATAATCCTACGGTCACCATTATCGGCGCAGGCCTTGCCGGCTCTGAAGCCGCTAATATCTGTGCGCGTGCAGGCGTTCATGTAAAGCTTTATGAGATGAAGCCTGTTAAATACAGCCCTGCACATCATTCTCAGAAGTTTGCTGAATTGGTCTGCAGTAATTCGTTGAGAGCTGCTTCAAGAGAGAATGCCATCGGCCTTCTTAAAGAAGAATTGAGGCGCCTTGGTTCCTTGATAATGGAATCTGCTGACAGGGCGAGTATTCCTGCCGGCGGAGCGTTGGCTGTGGACAGAGATGAGTTTTCCGGATACATTACCGAATCCATCAGGAATAATCCTCTGATTGAAGTCATAAATGCCGAAGTTCCCAAGATCCCTGAAGAAGGCATTGTAATTGTAGCTACAGGTCCTCTTACCGAAGGTGATCTTTTTGAAGATATCCTTAAAGTAACAGGTGATACATCCGGTCTTCATTTCTTTGACAGCGCAGCTCCGATCGTTACCTGTGATTCTATTGATATGTCTAAGGCTTTCAGGGCATCCAGATACGGCAAGGGTGGAGATGATTATATCAACTGTCCCATGACCAAAGAAGAATATCTGGCATTCAGAGAAGAACTTGTTAATGCCGAGAGGGCAGATGTTAAAAACTTTGACAGAGAGATCGTATTCGAAGGCTGTATGCCTATTGAAGTCATGGCTCAAAGAGGCGTTGATACAATGAGATTCGGTCCGTTAAAGCCGGTCGGACTTGTTGATCCAAAGACAGGCATGGAACCATATGCATGTCTGCAGCTCCGTCAGGACGACCGTGCAAAGACCATGTATAATCTCGTTGGTTTCCAGACAAGACTTAAGTGGCCTGAACAAAAGCGTGTCTTCGGTATGATTCCCGGACTTGAGAATGCAGAATATACCAGATATGGTGTTATGCATCGTAATACGTTCCTTAATTCACCTAAGTATCTTTCATCTCATTACAGTTTGAGAGAAAAGCCTGATATTTTCTTTGCAGGTCAGATGACAGGCGTAGAAGGTTATATCGAATCTACAGCATCCGGATTTATGGCAGGCTTCTATGCTGCGCAGAGAGCTCTTGGAATCGAGCCCTCTTATGAACCGGATGCATGTACGGTCATCGGTTCGATGGCTTTGTATGTTTCCGATCCTCATATCAAGAAGTTCCAGCCCATGAATGCCAACTTCGGAATTGTTACTCCGATCGAAGGAAGATTTAAGGGTAAGACCGGTAAGAAAGATAAGAATAATGCCATTGCTGACAGGGCATTAGAGCATCTTGAGCTCTTCGAGAAGAGCGTTAATGAGCTGACTTCCAAATAATCTTATATGCCAGAATTTGATCCTGAAGTTTCAAACAAACCCAAAGGACCGGTAGCAAGGTTCTTTAATGCAGGATGGTCTAATCTTGTCAGGTTAATGGCATCCAATGCTTTTTTTATTCTCTTCAATATTCCGGCGATAATTCTTGCCGGCGTTATTGCAGTATATTTTGTTCCGTGGATCGCGCCTCATTTTATTGACGTCCATTCTTATATTGATCCCGTTACAGGTAATGATGACGGAGTCATCCAACTGTACTTTTTTCTTGTATTCTTCCTGATAACGTTTCTTTTATCGAGCACGCTTGTATGCATAGGACCTTTTCAGACAGGTTTTGCACAGGTTTATAAAGACATTAACAATAACAATTCCGTGTCATTCTTTTCGAGCTTTAAGACCGGTATCCAAAACTGGAAAAAGGGCTTGGTATCGATGTTAATCGGAATTGTATTAACACCGGTTTTATTGCTTGCTATCGGTTTTTATCTGAACTTCCAGAACGGAATCGGAACCATAATAGGCTCGGTGTTTATTGTATTGCTGTTTGCTCTGATACTGGTCCAGAATTTTGTTTATACGATTATCGTATCGACGGATCTGAAGCTTTCAAAGATCTATAAGAATGCCATTTTATTAGTTCTCATAAGATTTGTTCCGTGCCTTGGTATCAGCCTTGTCGTTATCATTTTCTATGTGATCATTCCGTTTATCCTTTTGATGTCTGCATCTTATCTGACTCTTGGAATATTCATGTTCCTTTATTCGTTCTTTGTAATAGCCTGGGTCCAGTATTTCATTTCTTTTTATGCCGGAAGACTTATAGAGAAATACGTTGCCCAAATAAAGGAAGAGTAATTGTAAGAAAAAGATGATAAATCTTCTGATTATGAGATAATTATAATATTCTTAAGGAAGTTCCCTTAAATTAAGGCAGGTCGGCAGGGTATAAGCAATGTATGATTTCAGTCTATTAACAGATGAAACCGTTCGTGCAATAATCATTGCCCTTGCATTGTTTCTTGTTGCATTCATATCTTTTGTAGTTATTGCGTTATATACGCTTTTTAAGACAAATATTTATACTGCCAGGCATAAAGAGAAAACAAATCTTTTCTGTGATGTTGCTTATTTCCATGAAAAAGGTAAGAGAGAGGATCAGGAAGATTCAATCTATATCTCACCAATGGATAACCTTGAACATACCGGTCTGGTCGCTGCCTGTTCAGACGGAATGGGAGGACTTTTAAACGGTGAGGTGGTATCCAAGTTCGTAACGGATTCCCTTCGGGAGCATTTTCCTTATCAGTTTGATGCTCAAGCTGATAACGCAGCGATAATTACTGATATTTCAAATCAGGTCTATGAACAGTATCACTTGGGAGCAGGTGCTACGCTCGTAATGGTTCATATCATGGATGATTACATGAATTTCTATAGTCTTGGTGACAGTAATATAATCCTGATCCGCAATAACCGTGCGACGCTTTTAAACCAGAAGCAGAACTACGTAACTCTCATGATCAGAAAACTAGCGGAAGGCGGTCTTGATACTGCTGATGCATATAGGGATTCAAGGGCAAAGGGTCTTATCGATTTTGTTGGTAACCTTAATTGCAAAGTTCAGATGACAAACCGTCCGTTAAGACTTATCGAAAATGATATCATCATCGTAAGTTCTGACGGTGTTACTGATTCCATGCCGCTTAACAGGATAGTAAATCACATTCATTTTGATCAGAATGCGACCGGTATAGCTAGAACGATAAAGTATGGTGTCAGGTCCAGAAAGAATCCGAGACAGGATAATTATTCTGCCGTTGTTATAAAGATGAAGAGGAGCTTTATTTGATCGAGTATTACACATTTAAGCACCGGGGTGACGATGAAGAATACAGGGATGAGGTTTTCTTAAGACTCGTTCCCAATCTTACTGTCGCCATTTTTAACGGCAGTAAACTCGATTCGCCAAAGAGCCAGGCGTTGTTGTTCTCTGAGATCTTAAGCAGTGATGAAGGTAGCAAGAGTATTGATTTTCTTAATAATTTGTTTGATGAATGTCTCGATAAAGAATCTGAATATCTTATCCTTCGTGTAGAAAGTAAGGGCATAGAGAGCATCAGAAGAGGTTCTGTTTGTGCAAAGATAGTAAGACATGGACAGATAAGCCTGCTGCCAAACGGATATTTCGGATTGTCATCTGACGACAGGATCGTTTGTGCTACTTCCAATTTCTTCAAGTCGCTTAACGATGAAGGCATTCTGGCTGATGCTCTCGTTGCAGGTTCATGTGATGACTGGATGAACATGATGGTACGCAGAATATCTGACCAGACACAGCTCAAGTGTGGAAACCTTTCAGCAGTTACTCTTAAACTAAACGGTTAATTTCTGCTTGTGTGGCTTTCCAATGCCAGCTTGATTATTCTTCTTGCAGATCTCTCGATATCTTCTTTGGTGATCTGACCTTTCTTTAATGCCTTTCTGATCCTGGAAGGTATCATGGGAGTTCCCGGCATGATGAGATCAGTACCTGCTTTACAACCGAGTTCATCGAGACTCTCATCGTGACCTGTTGCAAACCAGTCTGTCATTACGATTCCGTCAAATCCCCATTCGTTTCTTAAGACATTGGTCTGGAGATTATAATCAAGAGCAGTGTAGATGCCGTTGATCTTGTTGTAGCTGCACATAACACTTCTCGGATTTGCTTTCTTAACGGCAATCTTAAATGCTTTGAGATAGATCTCTCTTAATGTTTTTTCATCCAGATTTGAAGAAGAAATGTTGCGGTTTGTTTCAAGGTTATTAGCAGCAAAATGCTTTAAGGTTACGTAGCATCCTTCGTGGGACTGTACGCCCAGGGTAATGCTTGCAGCCATGTTTCCTGTGAGGACAGGATCTTCAGAATAGTATTCGAAGTTACGGCCGCATAAAGGATTACGGTGTATGTTCAGGGCAGGTGCCAGCCAGAAAACCACACCATATTCAAGCATTTCTTTACCGACTGCATCACCCATCTGATAAGCAAGATCGGTATCCCATGTCTGTGCAACCAGTGTCTCGCATGGCCAGGAAGTGCAGAATTGATAGTATCTGTTATTTCCGGATTGCGGTTCTGTTCCCGCAATTTTATGTGTTTTCCTCATTGTAGAAGGAAGTGTAGGGACTGCGTAGAAATTATGCTTTGGCTTCTTTGAAGCTCTTGTGAGGTTTATACCCTGAGGACCGTCTGCCATGGGCATTGCATCAATTCCTTTGTGGTACAGCTTTGAAGTTGTATATCCTACGGCACCGAAAACCCTGTGTCGGAAAGGACCTAAGAAAGATCTTCCGATGATAAGATGTGTCATGTCTTTGATTGAAAGACCGGATACAATGCTGTCGATCTTTTCACTGTGCTCAAACTCAGGAGTATCGTAAGTATGTGTAACTGTATGAATATCAGAAGCAGTTAACGTCACGTAAGGGTCCAATAAAGAAACAATGGCATTTCTGTCCTGAGGATAGAATTCAATCTTTCTATCAGGTTTAAACATTGACTTAACGTTCTCGGTAATATAATTCCCGTCAAGCACGACCATACATTCGGGGTTGCCGTTGAGATGTAAAATGTATCCGCCTTTTTCGAGGATATAGCAGGAGGCATTCTCATCGAAACTTGCGAAATCCGTAATGTCGAATTCCAATGTTACAAGTTCAGAGTCACCCGGTTCTAGAAGCGATGTCTTTGCAAATGCCGTAAGACTTCTGACTTCACGGACATGATTACTGTCAGGATAGGACAAGAAGAGCGTTACTACTTCGCGTCCGGCTGCTTTACCGGTATTTGTAACTGAAGCAGTTACAATTATATTGGATCCTTCATTTGATAAAGATTCAAAACTGACTTTGAATTCAGTGTAGCTTAAACCGTAACCAAAAGGATATCTCGGTTTGATGTGCCTTTTGTCGAACCAACGGTATCCGACAAAGATTCCTTCTCTGTAGTCTTCCTGATATTTCTCAGGATTGCGTTCAGAGAATGTCTCTGAAGAAGGGTAATCTTCATAGGCGTCAGCCCACGTGTCGGCTAATCTGCCTGAAGGATTAACTTTGCCTGTAATTATGTCAGCAAGGGCATTGCCGGATTCCATTCCGCCTTGTAGCAAAAGTATTACAGCAGAGAACTTGATAGAATCAAGGAACTTCAAGTCGATGACGCTTCCGGTGTTAAGAACGAGAATTGTATCCAGATGATGCTCCGTTATTGAGATCATCAGTTTTTTTTCTTCATCGGTAATGTAGTAATCGCCCGGAATGTCTTTGCGGTCAGCACCTTCGCCGGCCTGTCTTGTGAGAACATAAACAGCAGTATCGCAAATGGTATCCGAAGAATCCAGCGTTCTTCCGGCAGGTAGATAAAACGGATTATCAGCTGCATAATCCATGCGTTTAGCCAGAGGAACTTTCTTTAAAGCTTTGGAAAGCTTTTTATGGTATTTATCACTCTCGCTCTCGAAAAGTGCATCGTAATCGTTAAGCCATTTGTTTGATACGATTTCAATACCTGCTGACTGAAGACCTTCTTCAACGGTAACACAGTATCTGGGATTGTTTTCTCCTGAACCCGTTCCACCGAAAGATGTGTGGCGGGCACCGGCACCATATAAAGCCACCTTTTTGGTTTTAAGAGGGAGGATGCCCTTATTTTCGAGCAGGACAATACCTTCTGCGCAGATCTTTCTGGCAAGTTCACAGTGTTTTGTCTCTCGTTCGCTTATAGCGGGAGATGTCGATGCATAGATTACCGGCTTCATATCAGCCCAAACGCTCGTAGAATTCTTTTCTGAAGTCTCCGAGTCTGTCCTCGGCGATTGCCTGACGGATCCTATCCATGAGCATCAGGAGGAAGTAGATGTTGTGGTAAGTGCAAAGTCTTAAACCGAACATCTCATTTGCCTTGATAAGATGTCTTACATATGCGCTTGAAAAATTGGTGCACGCATAGCAGTTGCAGTCAGGATCCATGGGACCGAAATCTTCTGCAAACTTTTTATCTCTGATGATCTTCTTACCGTAATCTGTGAGGATGGTTCCGTGTCTGCCCATTCTTGTAGGGAGTACGCAGTCGAACATGTCAACGCCTCTGCATGCGCCTTCGATGAGGTAATCGGGAGTTCCGACGCCCATTAAGTAACGTGGCTTATCTTCAGGCATGAGAGGAACCGTGCAGTCGATCATGTCGAGGAAGAGATTCTTAGGTTCGCCGACGGAAATGCCTCCGATTGCAAAACCCGGAAGATCAAATGAGGTGATGGCATCAGCACTCTTTTTGCGCAGATCGGGATACATAGAACCCTGGATGATACCGAAGAGAGCCTGTTCGTCAGGTCTCTTGTGTGCTTCGATGCACCTTTCGAGCCATCTGGTAGTCTTAGCCTGTGATCTGTCTGCATATGCATGATCGCAAGGGTAAGGGCAGCACTCATCGAAAGCCATGATTATATCAGCACCCAGGTCATTCTGGACCTGCATGGAGATTTCAGGCGTAAGGAATAACTTTCTGCCATCGATGTGGGAACTGAACTTAACGCCGTCCTCTTTAACATCCTTCGGTTTAGCAAGAGAGAAGACCTGAAATCCGCCGCTGTCTGTAAGGATAGCGCCTTTCCAGTTCATGAATTTGTGAAGGCCGCCGGCTTTGGCAACGATGTCACTGCCGGGCCTGAGCCAGAGATGATATGTATTTGAGAGCATGATGCCTGCGCCCATGCCGTAAACTTCTTCAGGACTCATGCCTTTAACGGAAGCCTGTGTTCCTACAGGCATAAATGCAGGTGTCATGAAAGTCCCGTGGGGAGTGTGTACCTTACCGAGTCTTGCACCGGTCTGAGCGCATGTATGAATGTGTTCGTACCATACGGGATAGTTAGACATATCAGTTCTCCAAATCTGTAATGAACATAGCGTCACCAAATGAGAAGAATCTGTATTCTTCTTCAACGGCATGTTTATATGCGTTAAGCACATTCTCTCTTCCTGCAAGAGCGGAAACAAGCATGATGAGCGTGGACTCCGGAAGATGGAAGTTCGTGATAAGTGAATCGACACACTTAAACTCATATCCGGGATAGATGAATATCTGCGTATAACCTGAAGCGGGCATCATGTCAGGATCGTTGGAAGCAACTGTCTCCAGCGTTCGTGTTGATGTTGTTCCGACCGAGATGATGCGTCTGCCTTCAGATCTTGCTTTGCGGATTATATCTGATGCTTCCTTGGGAAAGTCATACCATTCGGAATGCATCTCATGTTCTTCTATGGTATCTGCTTTGACCGGTCTGAATGTTCCAAGACCTACGTGAAGTGTAAGCTCAGCTATCTCTACACCCATGTCTTTAAGTTCGGCTAAGAGTTCCTTTGTAAAATGAAGACCTGCCGTGGGAGCAGCTGCTGAACCGGCATCTTTTGAATATACGGTCTGATAACGCTCAGGGTCATCTAGCTTTTCATGGATGTAAGGAGGGAGCGGGATCGTTCCGGCCTTATCGAGAACTTCTTCCCATACGCCTTTGAATTCAAATCTGATTATACGGTTGCCGCTCTCAAGGACCTGTTCGCATTCAGCTTCAAGTTCACCGGGAATAAAGGTCATGCGTTTGCCTTCTCTTACTTTCTTACCGGGGCGGGCGAGAGTTTCCCAGTGATTATCATCGATCCTTTTTAAAAGCAGGAGTTCTACGGGACTTTTTGTATCGGAACGTACGCCGAGAAGTCTTGCCGGAATTACACGTGTGTTATTTATGACGAGAACATCGCCTTTATGAAGATAATTTCTGATGTCAGGAAAATGACCGTCAATAACTTTGCCGGTCTTTTTATCAAGCACAAGAAGACGTGATGCAAGACGGTCCTTTGTAGGAACCTGTGCTATCAGTCTTTCAGGTAAATCGTAATAGAAATCAGAAGTTTTCATGTTTCTGCCTTTATATATAAATATTTCGACAGAAGTTTAACACAATATGCAAGAAAATGCGTTAAATACATATTGTTTTTGATATTATGCTTTTCTTTAGTTTGTTAAAATCCTTTTAGCGGTCCAATTGACCTTAAAAAGGAGATTTACCATGAAAGCATTATTCATCGGCGGAACAGGAACTATAAGCAGCGCAATAGTAAAACGACTTTCACAAGATAAATTATGGGAAGTATGGCTCATCAATAGAGGCAACAGGGCAGATGCCGTACCGGAAAATGTCCACCAGATAGTTTGCGACATTAACGATGAAGATGCTGTTATCAAGGCAATCGGCGATTTGAGATTCGATGTGGTAGGTGAATTCATCGGATTTACTGTAGATCAGGTGGAAAGAGACTTCAGGCTTTTTAAGGACAGGACTAAGCAGTATATCTATATCAGTTCTGCTTCGGCATACAACAAGCCTGCTGCAAGCCATATCATTACAGAGGGGACAACGCTTGCTAACTCGCACTGGGAATACTCCAGAAATAAGATCGCTTGTGAAGAATATCTTATGGCCCGTTACAGAGAAGACAAATTCCCGGTAACCATTGTAAGACCCAGCCATACATATGATGAAAGAAGCATCCCGCTTGGTGTTCACGGCAAGAACGGCTCATGGCAGGTCATTAAGAGAATGATGGAGGGAAGACCTGTAATCATTCACGGAGACGGAGAGTCATTGTGGCACCTTACATTTAACGAGGACTTTGCTGTCGGATACACTGCGCTCATGGGCAACCGCCATGCAATCGGTGAAGCATTCCAGATTACGGGCGATGAAGTCCTTACATGGAATCAGATCTATCAGACTATAGCTGATGCTTTGGGTGTAGAGCTTAATGCTTATCACGTATCTTCTGAATTCCTTAATGCTGTAGGGCCTGAATATGATTTTGAAGGAAGTCTTATTGGAGATAAGGCGGTATCCGTTTCTTTCGATAATTCAAAGATAAAGAAACTGGCGCCTGATCTTAAGACTAATGTTCCTCTTCATAAAGGCGTGAGGATCGCTCTTGAGTATATCCTCAATCATAAGGAGTGTATGACAGAAGACCCTGAATTCGATAAGTGGTGTGATAAGGTTATTGAGACAGTGGAATCTGCTAAGAAGTCTTTCTGAATTCTTATAATCTATTCGAAAGGTATGTTTTTGTGCAAAAATCTTTCATTTGATGTAAAATGAGTTAGATTTTTGCGAAGGGAGACAATTTATGTCCGAAATTCCTTATAAGATTTATCTTTCAGAGAACGAGATCCCTACAGCATGGTACAACGTTCGTGCTGATATGAAGAATAAACCTGCTCCGCTTCTTAACCCCGGAACAGGCGAACCTTTGAAGGCTGAAGATCTTTATCCTATTTTCTGTGAAGAGCTTTCCAAGCAGGAAATGAATAACGATGATCAGTGGATCGATATTCCCGGTGAGATCGTTGATTTCTATAAGATGTACAGACCTTCACCTTTGGTAAGAGCATATTGCCTCGAGAAGGAACTTGATACACCTGCTCATATCTATTACAAATTCGAAGGTAACAACACTTCAGGTTCACATAAACTCAATTCTGCTATAGCTCAGGCATATTATGCAAAGAAGCAGGGCCTCAAGGGTGTTACCACAGAGACCGGTGCTGGTCAGTGGGGAACAGCGCTTTCAATGGCTACAGCGTATTTCGGCCTTGACTGCCAGGTATACATGGTTAAGGTATCCTATGAGCAGAAGCCTTTCAGACGTGAAGTTATGAGAACTTATGGCGCTACCGTTACACCTTCTCCTTCAATGTCAACAAATGTCGGCCGTAAGATCAATGAAGAGTTCCCCGGTACAAATGGTTCATTGGGTTGTGCCATTTCCGAAGCTGTTGAGGCTGCTACATCCCAGGAAGGATACAGATATGTTCTCGGTTCTGTTTTGAGTCAGGTATTGCTCCATCAGTCAGTAATCGGTCTTGAAGCTAAGGCTGCTCTCGATAAGTACGGAATCAAGGCTGATACGATCATCGGATGTGCAGGCGGCGGATCCAATCTGGGCGGTCTTATCTCTCCCTTCGTCGGCCAGATGCTCAGAGGAGAGGCTGATTACGATATTATCGCTGTTGAGCCTGCTTCCTGTCCGTCACTTACAAGAGGTTCTTATGTTTATGACTTCTGCGATACAGGCAGAGTATGTCCTCTTGCTAAGATGTACACATTGGGAAGCAACTTTATGCCTGCTCCTAACCATGCAGGCGGTCTCAGATATCACGGTATGAGTTCTATCGTATCCCAGCTTTATGATGACAAGCTCATCAGAGCTACTTCTGTTAAGCAGACAGATGTATTTGCAGCTGCCGAGAAGTTTGCCAGGGTTGAAGGAATCCTTCCTGCACCTGAAAGCTCACATGCTATCAAGGTTGCAATCGACGAGGCTCTTAAGTGCAAAGAGACAGGTGAGGCTAAGAACATCGTATTCGGTCTTACAGGTACTGGTTACTTCGATCTCGTTGCATATCAGAAATACAACGACGGTATTATGGATGATTACATTCCTACTGATGAGGAAATCGCTAAGTCACTTGCACAGTGCCCTAAGATCTGATCAATCTGACTAAGTAATAGTTTACGAGGCCGCTCATTGGGCGGCCTTGTTATTTATGCAATCGGAATATTGGAAAATCTATTATAAGTATACTAAAATTGGTTTTAGTTTTATGGAATAGGAGAAGAAGAATGAGTGATTTTGATGATAATTGGCAGATAAGCGGTTCAAGTGATCCTGCTACTCCTGATGTACAGCCTCATCAGGTCCAGCCCGCAGCACAGCCGGTTCAGGTTTTCCAGCCAGCACAGCCAATGCAGCCTGCAGCTCCGCAGATGCCTATGCAGCAGCCTATGGCACAGCCTATGGGCCAGCCTGTATATCAGCAGCCGGTTGCTCAGCCCATGCAGGGACAGCCTGTATATCAGCAGCCGGTTGTTCAGCCCATGCAGGGCCAGCCTGTATATCAGCAGCCAGGTTATGCGCAGGCTCCTGTGACTGTATCAGGTCCCATGACAGGTTATGGTTATGCCATGTCGCAGCAGGCTGTTCAGTACAGAACAGCTGATTACGGAGCAGAAAGGGAAAAGAACCTTAACGAATGCGCCCGTATGATCAACCACTTTTCACCCAAGGTCGATCTTTATCAGGATTATGAGAAGTGCAAGACAGATATCGTAAGATATTCAAGAAGCAGTGTTGCTCCTCTTGTCTGGGGTATCATCATTTGCGTTATCGGATTGGCTTTGGTCTTTTCGGCAATTACGGCAAATTATAAAGACAACATTATCGGTTACAGCATTGCTGCAGGTATAGCCCTTCTTATCGGGGTCGGATTGATCTTGTTATTCGCTTTGAAGAAAAGATATAACAAGAAGAAGATCGAAGAGCTTTACACACAGCTTGGTGAACTTTCCAATCAGCTGAATCTTCTTTATAACGGTTTCAGCAATTGTATTCTTCCGCCTGAATTTACTGATCCGAGAATTCTTTTCAAGCTTCAGTCATTGATCATTTCAGGAAGATGCGTAACCATCGGAAACGCAATCAATGCATTGCTTTCTGTACGTAATACTTATATGAGGATCAATCAGGCAAAAGCACAGTTCCAGCAGGATACTGCCGCAAGATTTAACGGAACACCTGCTTTCTTTAATGCCGTAAGATATCTGGATTTGAGATAAAAGAAATTATCTTCTGAATATTAAGACCTGTCTTTTATAAGGCAGGTCTTTTTGGTTTATGTAGTACTGTCGTTATTGATCTTTGTGAGCTGTTCTTTTTGTTTTATGACAGGGAGGATGACTTCGAAACATGCGCCGCCGTCTTTTTTGTTATAGGCATTTACGGTTCCTTCGTGTTCCTCGGCTATCGATAAAGCAAGTGCAAGACCGATACCGTGCTTACCGTCAGCACCCTTGGAGAAACGCTCAAATAAGTGTTCCTGGACTTCGGGTGCTATACCCGGACCGTCATCAGATATCTCAAATATGACGTTATTGCCTGATTTGTCAGTCCTGCATTTGAAGGTTACGGCAGTCTTGCAGTATCTGAGACAGTTAGAGAAGATATTCTCGATACATCTTAAGAGATCGTTCTCGTTGCCGTAAACATAAACATTCTTAGCGTTGAAATCATTGATTATGGATTTGTCGTTATGAATGAAGTTTCCTCTGACACGGTCAATGATCGTATCGTAAAGTTTGGATATATCGATATTCTGCTTTTTGACTTCGTAATTGCCACTGCGGCTCATATCCATTTTCGAGATGGAGAGGAGGTTTTCAACAAGACTTGAGAGTCTGCCGGTCTCATCGATGATGACATTAATTGCATTATCACGGTCCTCTTCTGATTCAAAGACACCGTATTTAAGACCTTCCGCATAACCCTGAATGGACATCAGGGGTGTTCTTAATTCATGGGAAGCATTCTGGAAGAAAGTCTTTTGTTCGATGTCGGATTCTCCGAGTTTATAAGCCATCTGGTTCATTACGTCACCCAGCTCTGAGAGCTCTTTACTGACTATATGACCTCTGACCGGTCTTAAGTCACCTTTGGCGATCCTTTTTGCGAATTTAGAAAGCTTCTGTGTGGAGAAGATGAGAGGGTAGGTCATCATGATACTCAAAAGACCAGCTATGACGATAGCTAGCATTGCTGCCTGAACGAGAGCAAGAGTCATTGATGCCATGAATGAATAGTATGATCTTGAGTTGATATAAATGCAGAGATAGTAATTGTCAAGATCAATGTTCTTACCGTTAATATTGGTGGCGGTGGCGGATGTGGTGGTAGTGGTGGTTGCTACGGGAGTAGGGTTTATCGGATTACCGTCAGCATCAAGTTCAACGTCTCCTTCAACAACTGTAGTTAAAATCTCGAATTTCAACGTTCTATAGTAGATGATGTTTCCGTCGATATCGAGAGTCTGAGTCTTGTTAAGTGTTTTGTAGCCTTCTTCTTCTATTACCTGAGTGATGACATTGTTCGCATTATTGGCATAAGAAGTCGAATAATATGCTGTCGGCCAAAGTACAAGATGTTTGCCGGTATTTTCATCAAAAGTATAAAGAGCAATACTTGCCTGGTTTGAAAGGTCAGCCGAAGTGACGATCGTATTTGTGAGATAAGCTCTGATGTTTTCTTCTGTTCTTTCGTCTGATGCTGTTATCTGTGAAGTAAACGCATCGGCAAAGTTCTGTGTTGAGTTGACGGCAATATCAAGTCTCGAATTACATTCATTTGCGATGTAGTTCTTAACAATGGACTGAATGTAGATATTAATTATAAAGACAACAAGAATGATTACCACGATCTCAACAGCATAGAAGTGCAGTGAGATGGGAATTCTGATTGCCGATTTATTCCTGATAGGTTTCTTTGCTTTATTAAACCGTGTTTGCTCGGTTTTTTCAGTCATTAGTCCTGAATGTCTCCGTCATCGTCATCTTCAGTATCTTCTTCGGTTCTGTCAACAAGCCTGAAGCCATAACCCCAGATAGTAGATATTTTAGCATCAGATTTACTGATTTTCTTTCTCAATCTCTTGACGGTATCATCAGCAACACGGGTCTCTACCTGAGTCTCATAACCCCAAATTTTATCAAGAAGCTCAGCTCTTGATACGGCTCTGTCCCTGTTTGAGATGAGATATGTTAACAACTGATATTCATTGGGAGTAAGAGGAAGAGGCTTGCCCTGCATTGTCGTCTCTTTTGTCTTTCTGTTAATAATGATATCGGCAAATTCATATACCGCATCATTATCAGGTTTGTCACCTGTCTTGCCGGTGATTTCTTCCTGTCTCTTAAGAATGGACTTAACTTTTGATACGAGTTTAACAGGGGAGAAAGGCTTGGTGAAATAATCGTCACTGCCCATATCAAGGCCCTGAATATAATCAGCATCACTGTCTTTTGCAGTAAGCATGATGATCGGAACGTTAGAAGTCTTGCGAATCTCTTTAAGGATAAAGAAACCATCATGTCCGGGCATCATGACATCAAGAATGATAAGGTCTGCAGGTGAGTTGGAAAATACCTCAAAAAGTTTGTCGCCTGTAGGGAATCCGGTTACATGAAATCCTTCTCTTTCGAGGAATGTTTTGAGTAGATTTCTAATATTATCATCGTCGTCTGCAATATAAATTAACTTGTTCATCGTTGTCTCCAATGTGTTTTATGTGTAACGTTAATATTTTAACTGAAAAGATATTCACAGTGGTTTCAAAATGGTGCAAATATGTGGAATTAGTTTAATTTTATTAAGAAGTGTGGTTAAATGATTTTGCAAATCCATACTTATAGGGGAATCATTATGCCTACAGTATTAGTAACGGGCGGTAACGGTTATATCGGATCACATACTGTTATTTCATTGTTTGAGAATAACTACGATGTAGTTATTGCTGATAATCTTGCTAACAGTAAGATGGAAGTTCAGAACCGGCTCGAAAAGATCACAGGAAAGAGATTTAAGTTCTATAACGTTGATTGCTGTGATATTGAAGCGTTAAGAAAAGTCTTCGAAGAGAATAAGATCGACAGTGTAATTCATTTCGCCGGTCTTAAAGCAGTAGGAGAATCTGTCAGGAAGCCTCTTGAATACTATTCAAATAACATTAACAGCATGCTTTCTGTTTGTAAGCTGATGACAGAATATGATGTAAATAATCTTGTATTCAGTTCATCTGCCACCGTTTATGGCGAGAGCGAAGATGTTCCTTTTACAGAAGAGAGCCCGCTTGGTGTTTGCACCAATCCTTACGGCTGGACAAAATGGATGCTTGAGCAAATCTTAAGAGACTATGCTAAAGCAAATCCAGGCAAGAAGATCTGTCTTTTGAGATATTTCAATCCGGTAGGAGCTCATGAGAGCGGGCTGATCGGTGAAGATCCCAAGGGGATCCCCAATAATCTTTTCCCTTATATTTCAAAGGTTGCAGGCGGAACGCTTGATTGTCTCACTGTGTTCGGTGACGATTATGATACTCCTGACGGAACTTGCATTCGTGATTATATACACGTCGTTGACCTTGCTATCGGTCATGTAAAAGCGATAAAATTCCTTGAGCAGACTGACGATTCCGTCAGTGTGTTCAACATCGGCACTGGTAAAGGAACTTCCGTAAAGGAAGCCGTTGAAGCTTTTTCCAAGGCATGCGGACATGAAATCAAACATGTTTACGGTCCGAGAAGACCAGGTGACATTGCCGTCAGCTATGCTTCTACCAAAAAGGCCGAAGAGGTACTGGGATTTAAGGCACAGTACGGAATTGATGACATGTGTTCATCCTGCTGGAAATGGCAGACTATGAATCCGGAAGGTCTTAAAGACTAAACAAAGGAAGATAGTATGGATAATAACAACAAGATCAGAAAGTATGTTCCGACTGCCGAGACTTCAGTCTTTGACAATTCCGAATTTACGGATCTGTCTGCAGAGCTTGCTAAGCAGACTAAGGAACAGAAGTTAAGCACTGAGAGTGAAGAAGCCTTTCAGTACGGTTTTACCAAAGAAGCTGCCAAATCGCAGAAGACGGCTAAGTCTTCCAAGAAAAGATTCAATCATAAGAAATACCGTGTTATCTTCGGAGTTATAGCTGCTCTTGTCGGTGTTTTGGTCGGTGTTGTATGCTTTGGTGTCTGGTATAAGAATTATCTTTTAAGCAAGATTACTTATCAGACTACTGAGCCGGATGCTGTAATCACTATCGTTAACGAGCGCGGTGAGACAGTCCCTCTTCATGCTGTTACTCAGACTACAAGATATGAATATATTCAGGCAGAACCTGTCAAGAATTATCTTCTGATTGGAATCGACAGCAGATCGAGATACTATAACGATTCTGGAACGGGTGAGCGATCTGACGTTATCTGCGTTCTTTCAATAGACAAGACTAATGGTACTATGAAGCTTGTATCAATTCCCAGAGATGCTTATGCATTGTTCCCCGGATATGAGCACTTTTATAAGATCAACGCTTCAATGTCATGGAACGGACCAGATCTGTTGCTCGAGACTGTTGAGAGTATTTTAAGAATCGAAATCGAAGGTTATGCATATGTTAATTTCGCGCGCATGGCTGACATTGTTGATGCCGTAGGCGGTGTATATTGTAGTGTCACTCCCGGAGAAGCGAGCGATGCAAATATCTCCATAGAAGAGGTCGGAAGCTCTGACTATATTTATGATTATGGTGACAGCGTATGGCTTGATGGTACTCAGGCTGTTGCTTATGCCCGTGTAAGACATGTAGGTAACGGTGTTTATGAACGTCAGGAACGCCAGACAGAGGTTCTCCGAAGTATTCTTGACCAGTTTATGAATCTTTCTGCTTCAGAAAAACTTCAGGCCATCGAAGTTGTACTTGAGTCTATTGTTACTGATATCGATCAGGAAGAAATCGAGAAGATGGCTTTAGAATTCCTTCCGTCACTTACTGATCCTGAGATCCAATATCTACAGCTTCCTATCGACGGATGCTATAACGAAGGAATGTATGGTGATGAGTGGAGCATGCGTATCAACTGGAATGCCATCGTACCTTATGTTCAGGAGTTCTTTTATGGAACTACAACAGATTTTGACGAAGTTCCGGTCCCGAGATATGCGCCTGATTTAGACGACTGTTATACCGATATTCCGCTTGAAGATCTGGTTCATTAGAGTTTTTGACTTTTTTTGATTTTCGTATTGACAGTCAGGAAATTAAGAATTATATTTTGTTGTGGTTAGCACTTAAGGCAATAGAGTGCTAACCACAATTTCATTGTATTGGAGGTCTTTTTTATGACAATTAAGCCCTTAGCAGATAAGGTAGTAGTAAAGAAACTTCAGGCTGAAGAGACAACAAAGAGTGGAATCATCCTTTCTTCAGGAGCTCAGCAGAAGCCCCAGATTGCAGAGATCATCGCAGTAGGTCCCGGTGGAATCGTTGACGGCAATGAGATCAAGATGGAAGTTAAAGTAGGCGAGAAGGTAATTATCCGTGATTATGCCGGCACTAACGTAAAGCTTGACGGTGAAGAATACATCATCGTCCGCCAGGATGACATTGCTGCAATCGTTGAAGATTAATCAGTAAATAAATTTGGAGGCATTTATATATGGCTAAAGATTTTAAATATGCTGAAGACGCTAGAAAGTCTTTGGAAGCAGGTGTTAACAAGGTAGCTGATACAGTTAAGGTTACTCTTGGACCTAAGGGAAGAAACGTTGTTCTTGATAAGAAGTACGGCGCACCTCTCATCACAAACGATGGTGTTACGATTGCCAAGGAGATCGAGCTTGAGGACCGTTATGAGAATGCAGGCGCTCAGCTTGTTAAGGAAGTTGCATCAAAGACTAATGATGTAGCCGGTGACGGTACAACAACAGCTACACTTCTTGCTCAGGCAATCATCCGTGAAGGTATGAAGAACGTAGCAGCAGGTGCTAACCCTATCATCTTGAGAAAGGGTATCTCCAAGGCTGTTGATACAGCAGTTGCTGAGATTCTCGGCAAGGCTAAACAGGTTGACGGTTCTAAGGATATCGCCCGTGTTGCAGCTATCTCCGCAGGTGACGAAGAAGTCGGCAAGATGATTGCTGAAGCTATGGAGAAGGTTACATCTGACGGTGTTATCACTGTTGAAGAGAGCAAGTCAATGCTCACAGAACTTTCTGTTGTTGAAGGTATGCAGTTCGACAGAGGTTATATCTCACCTTATATGGCAACAGACACAGATAAGATGGAGACTGTTTTCGATGAGCCTTATATCCTCATCACAGATAAGAAGATCTCCAACATTCAGGATATCCTTCCTGTAATCGAGCCTCTCGCTCAGTCCGGTAAGCAGCTTGTAATCATCGCTGAGGATATCGAGGGTGACGCTCTTGCAACACTCATCGTTAACAAGCTCAGAGGCGTATTCACATGCGTTGGTGTTAAGGCACCCGGCTTCGGCGACAGAAGAAAGGCTATGCTCGAAGATATCGCTATTCTCACAGGCGGTCAGGTAATCACATCTGATCTCGGTCTCGAGCTCAAGGATACAACTCTTGACCAGCTCGGCAGAGCTCACCAGGTTAAGGTTAACAAGGACAACACTATCATCGTAGATGGTGAAGGTGAAGAGGGAGCAGTTAAGTCCCGTGTCGCTCAGATCAAAGCCCAGATTGAAGAGACAAAGTCCGATTACGACAGAGAGAAGCTTCAGGAGCGTCTTGCTAAGCTTTCTGGCGGTGTTGCAGTTATCAAGGTCGGTGCTGCTACAGAGACAGAGATGAAGGAAAGAAAGCTCCGTATCGAGGATGCTCTCAATGCTACAAAAGCTGCAGTTGAGGAAGGTATCGTTCCGGGCGGCGGAACAGCATATGTTAACGCTCTTCCTGCAATCGAGAAGCTCTTGGACGAGACAGAGGGCGACGTAAAGACTGGTGTTAAGATTGTTCTTCGTGCTCTTGAGGAACCTGTTCGCCAGATCGCTGCTAATGCAGGTCTTGACGGAAGCGTCATCTGCGAGAAGATCAAGAACTCCACACCCGGTACAGGTTACGATGCTCTGAACGACAAGTATGTTGATATGTTCGAAGCAGGTATCGTTGATCCTGCAAAGGTAACACGTTCTGCTCTCCAGAATGCAGCATCCGTATCTTCTACAGTACTCACAACAGAAGCTGTAGTTACGGATATTCCTGAGAAGGAAGCTCCGGCTATGCCTCAGCAGCCGATGTATTAATTCGATCGTAATATTAATTGATAAAATGAGAGAACCGCTTCAAATGAGGCGGTTCTCTTTTTTGTGTCATAAAATGTGGCTAATACTATGGCATATGCCGGATTATTAACCGCATTTTGTCATGTATATCATTTAAAATATGGCTGTTGATACGGCTATAGCCGTACTTTAAGCCGTACTTTTCTCAAACATATAATAAATGTGATAAAATTACGCTGTTGTTTGAGGTGAATCATGTTACAAGACAGTTTTATTGAGACAAGTGTTAAGCGCAAGAACGGGCTTACTGAAGTAATCTTCAATACATTTTTGATTGCAATTGCGATAGTTGCTATATTTTTTGCTTTCTTTGTGAATTTCCTTATCGGTGAGAATTATTTCTTTATATCCGGTATCGTATCTTTCGGTATTGTTGCCGGTGTAGTAATACTGATTAAGCGCCAGAGTAAGATATATGAGATCGAGATCTCCAATGATCTTGTTGATTGTGCAACCATTCTCGGTGACAACAAGCGTGAAGAGCTTGTAAGTTTCTCTTTGAAGGATTGTGAATATATCGGTCCCGTAACGTCTGACAGATTTAACTCAGACAAAGAGAGTGCAAATATCGTTATAAAGATGACTGAGTATAAACAGTTTGATATTGATGATAATCACTGGTACTGGCTTTTTACTGACGAAGGAATGAAGATCCTTATCGTATTCATGTATAAGGAAGAGATGTATCCTGTATTCAGAAGATATAACCCGAGAAATACTAAGCCTATGGTAATGCCTCATAAGCCTAAGGAAAAGGATAACGAAGATGAGTGATTTCCCCAAATACACTGATGTCGATGTCTACTGCAAGGCTACTGAATGTGGTATCGGCGACAAGCTTTATTGTTCTTCACTTATAGGTGATCTTCAGGAGGCTGCAGAAAGAAGCTCTAATGCCGTAGGTTACGGGACTTCATTTCTTAAGGATAATTCAATCTGCTGGATAATCCTTAAGATGCGGCTTCATTTTAGTGAGCTTCCTAATTGGCATGAGACGTTCCGTATCAGAACATGGTCCAATTATCTGGATAAGATCTATTACGGCCGTGATTTCGAGATATACAGCAGTGACAACAGACTTATTGGACAGGCTTCTTCAGCGTGGATCCTGGCTGACTGGAATACCCACAGACCCGTTATTGCTTCAAAGAGACCTGAACTTCCGCCTCCAACGATTCAGGATCCCAGGCTTGTATTCGGTGAGAAATGCCCGAAAATCTTTTTCCCGACCAGAAATGATATCGCGGATGAGACGACAAAGCCCGTGATCATTAAGTATGCTGACTATACAGAGCTTGACCGCAACAGGCATGTAAACAACTCGCGTTATACGGCATGGGCCTATGATGCGCTATTTAAGTGCGGTTATGATGTTTCACTTATAGAAGACCTTGTTATCAACTATAACAGTGAGGTTAGAGCAGGGGAGAAGGTTGAATTGTTTATTACCCAGAATGCTGAGAAAGTTAGTGTTTTCGGATATAAGAACATAGATACCAAGGTTTTCGCCTGTGAATTGACCTTAAGACAGGCCTGATTACTCAATTCTTTTTGCCTTTTATTATTATTTTCTTCTTATTTTGATATAATAATAGGTTGTATGCGCTTTTCTGGCTAATCTGGAGGTTACAATGATAGAGATCAACAATCTAGTGAAGAGATATGGCGATAAAAAGGCCGTTAATGGTATCTCATTCACTGTAAATGACGATGAGGTATTGGGTTTCCTTGGCCCTAACGGTGCCGGTAAATCTACTACGATGAATATCATTACAGGTTATCTTTCTTCTACATCCGGAACAGTTAAAGTAAACGGACATGATATTCTTGAAGAGCCAGAACTCGCAAAAAAGGAAATAGGATATCTTCCTGAAACTCCGCCTCTTTATATGGATATGACGGTAAAGGAATATCTTGATTTTATTTGTGACCTTAAGGGTGTTGCCAAGGCCAAGCGCAAGCATATGCTTGAGAGGATCATTACTCTGGTTAAGATAGCTGATGTCACTGACAGACTTATCGGCAATCTTTCTAAGGGTTATAAGCAGCGTGTGGGTATTGCCCAGGCTATGGTCGGTGATCCTTCGATCCTTATTCTTGATGAGCCTACTGTAGGACTTGATCCCAATCAGATCATTGAGATCAGAAGACTTATAAAATCTCTTGCAAAATCACATTCGATCATAATCAGCTCTCATATTCTTTCTGAGATTCAGGAAGTAGCTGACAGAGTTGTTATCATCAATAACGGCTATATCGCTGCTGTTGATTCATTAAGTGATCTTTCTAAGAGACTTTCAGGACAGACCAAACTGCTTATGACTTTTGGCGGTCCTGCTAAGGATTGTTCTGCTAAGATCCGTACTCTTCCGGGAATCGCTTCGGCTGTACCCAAGGTTATTAATTCCAAAGTCAGTCAGATTGAGATTACTTTGGTAGGTGAGAGTTCCACTGAGATCAGATCTTCTATATTCTTTTTCATGGCGCAGCAAGGCTGGCCGATCCTTGAACTTCGTTCTATGGATCCTTCTCTTGAAGACATATTCATCAATATAACTGCAGGAAAGAGGAAGGTTTAATTATGCTGGCTATATTTAAGCGTGAATTTTTATCTTATTTCAGATCTCCTGTAGGCTATGTTGCAATTGCTATATTCTCATTCCTTTCAGGCTTTATTTTTTATTCCCAATTCAGCACCGGTGCTGTAAATATCGGAAGTGAAGTAATCTCACTCAGGTCTTTTTTCGTCATAATTGTTCCTATCATCACGATGGGACTTCTTGCTGATGATAAAAAGAGGGGAACAGACATTTTGTATTACACGACACCTGTCAGTCTGTTTAGTGTTGTCGTCGGCAAGGTTCTTGCTGCATTTGCGCTTTTCGTTATTATGTTTATCAATGTCGTCATCCATATCATCGTTACAGTCGGATGCGGCGGTGCGTTTGGTGTAGGCGCAGTCGGAACTATCATAGTATTCTTCTTCATGGCTTTCATGTTTATATCCATGGGTCTTTTTGCTTCTGCAATTACTGATAATCAGATTGTTTCAGCAATTGTAGCCTTCATTATTATTCTGATCACTCAACTTCTTACTGTTATTGCAGGATATGCCGGTACGGCTGCCAGTTCTATTGCAAGTATGTTAGGCGCTAAGACTGCATCTGCTTATCATATTGGCAGTGCTGTCAAAAAGGCAATTGCCTGGTTTGATCCTTTTGTTAAGACACAAGATTTCCGTCTTGGAGTTTTTTCCGTGTCTTCGCTTGTTTTCCTAGTTTCTATCGGTGTCCTGTTTATGTATTTGACATTCAGGGTTCTTGAAAAGAAACGCTGGAGTCAGTCTTAACGGAGGGTTGTAACTATCATGAGTAATAAATCTGCAAAACAGAATAAACAAACTGATAACAGGGCAGATAAGCTTAAGCTTTATTCCATTGGCTCTGTAGTAATTTTGATCGGAATCATAGTCTTAGTAAATATTCTTTTCGACGGTATATTTGGAAAATCATTATCTTTCGATTTCTCCGATTATGGACAGAATACGATTTCCCAGCCTACGCAGGATTTTATCGATTCACTGCCTGCTGATGCACATATCCGGATCGTAGGCCTTTTTAACCGTCCCGATAATGTGTCCGGAACTCCTTATCAGTACATTATCCCTTTGCTTGATGATTATGTTAAGAAATCAGACGGTAAGATTACCGTAGAATATGTTGATCTTACAGAGAATCCCGGAATCATTACGCAGCTTGATCCTTCAAATACTTATGATCTTGCTTCAAATATAGACAATTTTGTTATCGAATATAATGGCAGACTTAAGATCATAGCTCCTATTGATTGCTATTCTTTTGATGAAGACCGTTATTATTCTACGGGAGTCTATTACATTACCGGCAACAATACTGAATATATCTTTACAAATAACATGAATATGCTTACCAGCAATTATCTGTGTAAAGCTTATATAGTTTCCGGACTAAAGGAAGATGGCAGTTTTTATATAACACAGATCCTTAATTCCATGTCTATTGATGTAGAGGAACTTCCTTCTTCAGATAATTTCACGATTCCTGAAGATTGTAATCTTTTGATCCTGAATGGTCCTAATGCTGATATTTCCGAAAAGATGTATGTTGCAATGTCAGATTACCTCAAAAATGGAGGAAAGATATTTGTTGCAGTTAATTTCAATCTTAAGAATGTAACTGAGAGATTTGAGAGACTCAATCTTCTTCTCAACGAGATGAATGTTAATATTGATCCGGCTCTTATAAACGAAAATGATCCGGGTTATCAGAGAAGCGGTTATACGATCGATCATACTGTTACTGCAACTGATTCTTTTGTTGAATATGCTTCTGTTCCTTATATTCACGCAACATACAGCAGATCAATAAGTGTATATAACAATCCGAATTCAGGTGCAACTGCGGTCCCTGTTTTAAAGACAAGTAACAACGCAACTTTGACTGAATTTGATAACAGCGGCAATGCTTTAGAGAATTCTACTGATACAACTAACCAGTATTATGTTGGTATGTTTGCTTTCGGTCAGGGTTATAATGCTGCAAAAGTATTTGTATATGGTACGACAAACCTTACTTCTGATGAATATATATCCGGTTATGGAATGAATGATGTTAATGTCGAGTTCTTTAGATCAAGTATAAGAGAACTTACGAGTTCAATGTCTACTGCTGATATTAATGTTGCTACTAAAAACGTTGATAATTTCTCGCTTAACAGTACAAAAGTCAGCACATCTTCATCAACGCTTATCATGGTGATATTTATGATCTTTATTCCGGTTATCCTTGTCGGAGCTGCCGTAATCGTATACGCAAAGAGGAAGAATCTCTGATATGAAGTCAGTTAAGAATCTTATCGTACCTGCACTTATTCTTGTTGCGCTCATTATCGGTGCAATAGTTTATTTTGCAGTTGATAAGTATAGAAATGACAAGATTAATGAGACTACCGGAAGCGGTATGATTGAAGTAGTTTACTTTAATTCTATGGATATTTCTTCTGTTTCTGTATTTAGCCGAGATACCGGTTATACTACATCGGTTAGTTGTTCTACAGATTCAACCGGTATTACAAGCTATGAATATCAGGGCGATGATAAAGATCCTTCAGCAGATTATTCTCAGTCTAAACTTTCACATTTTGTGTCGTTGATGTCATCTTTTTACGGCTTTGCAAATGTTTCTTCTTCCGGAAATCTGGCTGAATACGGTCTTGATAATCCTGCATTTACCATTACTATCAATGCTTTGAATGGTTCTGTAACAACAGTTTATCTTGGTAATAAATCTCCTGACGGAAAATATTGTTATTTAAATGTTTCCGGCTCGCAGGATATATATACTGTCACAGCTATTACACTGGATAATGCCAATGTTACTTCCGTATTTTTCCTTGATTCAAGAGCATTGGATATCAGTTATCAGGATCTTGATACTGTTCATTTTGACAGGAAGAGTGACGGTCTTTCTCTTGACGCCAGAGTTTCCGTTACTGCATCAGGAATTGCAAACTTTGAGATCTATAAGCCATACAAACATGCTGCTAGCCAGTATTTTGGTACTTTAATTGACACTATCGTTTCGCTTGAAATCAAAGATTATGTAGCTGTAAGTGACAGTGAAAAAGCTTCTTATGGCCTTGATGATCCGGAGTTTCATTTTGTTCTTAATATGAAGAACGGTGATAAAACAGAAATCTATTTCGGCAAAAAGATCGATAATTCCTATTATGGTTATATATCTGGCAGTGACATTTGTTTCGTAATTAATTCATATCAATTGGAAGGTCTTGAACTTAAGGAGTTGACTCTAATTGATCCATATATCTGCTACTGTTATGTTAAGGATATTTCATCTATTACAGGTACATACGGAGACAAAACATTCAAATTTGAATTGGATGTTCCTGACGGAAAAAGCATTACTTCCCAAGAGGCATTCGTCACTCTTGACGGACGCAATGCCCAGATATCTGATTCATTGGGCCGATCATACTGTTCAATTCTTTTTGAAAGTATTGCATGCATCAACATTGGCGGAATTGAAACTAATGCCAGCGTTAATACAGTACCCGGTCCTGTTATGTCGTTGAGTTTTCTTGATAAGAATTATGTAACAACGACTTATGATTTTTATTCCAGAGACAATGATTCATTCTATGTTTTTAAAGACGATGAATATACAGGTTTCTATGTATATTCAAGAGAATTGTTTAATGACGGCGGCACGGACACATACAGTTATGGCTGCTGGAGAGCATATGAGCTTTTAAACGAAGCCATTTCCGGAAACGTTAACGGCATCTATGATCTGCCGAAAGAAGTATAAGATGAAGAATAAAACTAAGAAAACTGAAAAGACGGTTATAAAGAATGATTCGAAGCCTTCTGAAAAGAAAAAAGAAGGCGGTATTTCGCAATCCATGATCCGTAAGGGTCTTACGATAGCTGTTACGATCTTTGCTGCGCTGTTGATCATCAGCATAGGTCTTATTTTCGTTGTATCCAAAAAAATCGATTCTATGTCAGGTGCTGATGCACAGATCAAGCTCTCGGCTCAGGGCGGTTTCTCATGCGAGTATTCTGAAGCACAGAAGCTTTATCCATACGCAGACGGCGTTATTAAGATAACATCTGAACGTATTGCTTATCTCAACCTTTCTGGTACCGAAGTTTTCGCACAGGCAGTATCTTATCAGAACCCGCAGTGTGTTACTTTCGGCGAGTATGTAGCCGTATTTGACCGAGATGGATATAACTTTACTGTTCTTGACAGGGATGGTGTATGGTACAGCAAACCTACGCAAAATCCGGTTAAGTCCGTTCAGATGTCTGAAGACGGCTTTACTGCCGTTATCTGCGGAAGTGAAGAGTCTTTCGGTGAGGTTGTTGTTTATGATAAGAGCGGAAATCAGATAGCTGTATGGACATCTTATAATTCAGGTTTCCCGGTCTGCTGCACTTTTAATGCTGATTCATCTCTTATTGCCGTATCAACGATAAATACCAGTGGTGCCGTTATTGTTCCTTATATCAGAGTTTTCTCTATCGAGAAGACTAATAAGGGTTACGAAGTTGATGACTATGCGGTATATACCACTGAAGACAATGTAATCTTTGCTTCGATCTGCTATGTCGGCAATAAGCTTTGCTGTTTTACGTCAAATGGCTTTTACGAAGTTAAAGATAATACTCTTGCAAGGATGGATACACCTTTTTCAGCCATCGGTTATGTTAAAAAGGTCGGAAATAATCTCTTCGTTACTTATTCCGACGGTGTCAGCCAGCTTAACAGGCTTGCGATAATTAATTCTTCCGACAGTATTATCTATGATTCCAATATCGGAACCAACATCATCTGCGTTGCCCAGGGAGACGGCTATTATGCCATCAGCGTTGATAAGAGAGTATTTGTTTATAACACTTCGGGTGTTATCACCAATGATTATGTCGTTGATGAAGATATCATCAGAATGAATTTCCTTTCAGGCAATAAGCTCTGCGTTGTTTCAACGAGCGGTGTTCATACGATAACCTGAGGTCAATTATGGAATTGGAAGTAAAGCTCAGTTTTGACAGCAGGGATAAATTATACGGTCTGGCAGTTTCGGACGAATTCACGGAATATTGCACCGATGCTGTTAAGCCTGAGTCCGTACTTCTTGAAAACACTTACATTGATACTCTCGGCATGGACATAACAAAACGCGGAGGTATGATCAGAGTAAGACATTATAAGGGTTCCGAAGAAGATTTCTATGAATTCACCGTAAAGTACGGTGGAGGAGTAACGGAAGGTTTCCACAAACGTTATGAGTGGAATGCCAGAAGTGAAGATGATCAGTTCTCCATTGAGCGATTTAAGTCTCTGATTACCACTGACAGTGATCCTTCGGATATGCTGTCTGAAGTCTTCTGCGGCATTAAAGATGAAGATCTTAAGCCCATATGTTCCAATTCTTTTAACAGGATCATATATAATCTTGCTTTTGCTGATAGTACTATAGAAGCGTGTTTTGACTATGGTCTGATAACTAATTCAGACGGTTCCAAAACTGACGAGATATGTGAACTTGAACTGGAATTAAAATCAGGTGAACCTGCTGATATTGATCAGCTTGCGAAAAAAATATCCGGTAAGACAGGCTGTGTTCCGCTTGATAATACCAAGTACGGACGAACATTAAAGTTAGCAACGGGAACTGATTATGAGTAATAACATCTACGATTGTCTGATAATTGGAGGAGGTGCTGCAGGTCTTTACTGTGCAGCCAGGCTTGCCAGGGCTGCATTTGCCGGTAAGAAGGTCCTTATTCTTGAAGGCGGCAGCAGAGTAGGCAAGAAGCTTGCCCTTACAGGAAGCGGCAGATGTAATCTGTCAAATTCCGCAATAGAGATCTCAAAGTATAACACTGACGATGTTTTTAAACTTGAAAAATGTCTTAACAGATACGGATATCTTGAGACTGCTGATTTCTATGAAAATGTTCTCGGCGTTGTTCTTGAACAGAAAGGTACTCTTATTTATCCCTCTACTTTAAAGAGTTCCACCGTTGTCGACGCTTTAAGGTTCTATCTTGAAGATTTCCATATTGAAACTGTATTCAAAGAACATGTTGCTTCAATTGTCAAAAACAAATTTTTCGAAGTGACATCTGATTCTGATGAGACTTATCTGGCTAAGAATGTAGTCATAGCAACCGGCGGAATCACATATCCTTCAACCGGATCCAACGGTGATGTCGTAAATATCATGGAAGGCATGGCAGACGAATCCTTCTTTGTTCCTTTCAGACCAGCGCTTACATCTCTTACATCAGACGCGCCCGGTATCAAGGCGCTTGCAGGTATCAGGTGCAGAGGCGACGTTAAGATATTAAACAGCGACGGGATAATAAAGGCTCAGTCTGAGGGTGAGATCCTTTTTACCAAAGAAGGCGGTATCTCCGGCATATGTGTAATGGATGTTTCTGACAGTGTCGTTAAGCTCATAGATGAAGGGGAGACAGATATTAAGGCTGTTCTTAATCTTACCGGCAAATCAGCCGGTGAGATCTGCCAGATGATATATATCAGGCGTCAGATGTATGCTCACAGAAACTGTGCTGATGCTTTGTCCGGCATGCTCTTAAGAAATATCACTGATTTCGTAATGAAGAGCATGGGATTAAAGTGCGATAAGATGACTCTCCGCGAGCTTGACGATAAGAAGATAGCCAAACTTTCTAATCTCTTATGCGCTTTCCCCGTAAGTGTTACGGGTTATGGAGATGCTGATAAGGCACAGGTCTCATCAGGCGGATTCAAGCTCTCTAAATTAGATGATAACTTGCAGGTCAAAAACTGCCCCGGACTTTATATCATTGGTGAGGCAGTTAACGTAAACGGAATCTGCGGAGGTTACAACCTGCAGTGGGCTTGGACTTCGGCAGCTCTTGCAGCGGAAGGTATATCTCAGAATGTTTGAGATAAAAGTTAAACCTGAAGTTTTAAAAGACAAAACCGTCTTATCCAAAAATCCTGATTCGGTCCTGATAGTAAAAGAGATCGAAAAGTCAGGCAATAAAGCCATGCGGGCAGGTCTAAAAGAGCTTGAAGAAGGAAATAAAGTTCTTGATATCACCAAGAAGTTTATCGATGCCAGACATGGCAAAGTGTTTATCAATTACAGGTTTGATTTTATCCTGCCTGAATCAAGAAAAACCAGGTCAGAAGAGATCGATTCTACAGGACTTCCTTATATTGATGATTTTGATGCTACTATAGAATTTAAACGTCCTGTAGTTGTAGGCACAGGCCCTGCAGGACTTTATGCAGCTCTCATCCTTGCAAAATACGGGTTAAGACCGATCGTTCTTGAACGTGGTCCGGAAATGAGTCAGAGAATTAAAGACACAGAAGTATTTAAGCAGGGAAAAGGTACTGTCAAACCAAATTCAAATATACAGTTTGGCGAGGGCGGAGCCGGAACCTTTTCTGACGGTAAACTATACTCAGGTATAAGTTCAGGTCTCAAGGACTTTGTACTGCAGTCTATGATAGCTCATGGAGCACCTTCAGACATTATGTACGATGCTCATCCGCATATCGGCACTGACAGATTAAGGAAAGTCGTTACCGGTGTCAGGGAAGACATTATCGCATTAGGCGGTGATGTAAGGTTTAATACTGTTTTTCTCGGCTATAAGACATCAAAAGGCAGGCTTAACAGTATCACCGTTGAATCAGACGACGGAACATATGAAATACCATGTGAAAAGCTTATACTTGCGATCGGCCACTCCAGCAGGGATACATTCAGGGCTCTTAACAGACTCGGAATGGATATGCAGTCCAAACCTTTCTCTGTTGGCGTTAGAATAGAGCATCTGCGTTCTGATATTGATATATCCCAATTCGGATTTGATTCGGCTTTTTCGCCTGATGTTACTCCTGCGATCTATAAGCTTTCATGTGATACAAAGACAGGCCGTAAACTCTATACTTTTTGTATGTGTCCTGGCGGCGAAGTAGTTGCTGCCCAAAGTGACAGCAGAAGTGTCTGTACAAATGGTATGAGCTACCGTGCCCGAGATTTAGAGAATTCAAACAGTGCGATCCTCGTCCCTATAGACAGTAATGATTATGGTGATGGTGTTCTAGACGGAATTAAATTCCAGGAAGAGCTTGAACATAAAGCGTTTATTGCAGGCGGCAGTACCGGCAAAGCGCCTTCAGTTAGATACGGAGATTTAATCAAGAACAGCATTACAACAGAATTCGGTAAGGTAAAACCTTCGTTTATGCCGGGTGTTAGCTGTGGTGATCTGTCTGAAGTTTTCCCTGAAATAATTTTGGATACGATTAAAGATGGCATAAATGTAATGGGCAGGAAGATCAAAGGTTTTGATGATCCGGATGCGGTTTTAACAGCTGTTGAAGCCAGAAGTTCATCTCCGGTAAGGCTCGTAAGAGATCCTGAATCACTTCAGAGCACTTCAGTTGAAGGTGTCTATCCGTGTGGCGAAGGTGCCGGTTATGCAGGCGGTATCATGTCATCTGCGATAGACGGCATAAAATGCGCCAATAAACTTGCCGATTCTTTGCTTAACTGTTCGAAAACTCAATAATCAATGTTGTTTTAACGATTTTAGAGATAAAATCAAAACCATAAAAGCAGGAGGTGTTTCATTTATGAATCAGGAAAAGAATACAGCTGTTGTAACAGTATTGGGAAGGGACAGAGTCGGTATCATTGCTGACGTCTCAAGACTTCTTGCAGACTATGGAATCAACATCAAAGACATATCTCAGACTATCCTTGATGACATCTTTACGATGGTAATGATGGTAGATCTTAAAGACGTTGTTATTGAAGAATCAGACATCTCGGAAAAGCTCGGTGAACTCGGCAAAAAGCTCGGTGTACAGATCACGATACAGCACACGGGTCTTTTCAATGCCATGCATACAATCTGATTATTTAAGAGGTTTATATGATTAACGATCGCGAAATAATTGAAACGATGCAGATGTTCAATGACCAGCATCTCGATATCCGTACCATTACCATGGGTATCTCGCTTATGGACTGCGCTGCACCGACGGTTGAGGAATCCTGCAACAGGATCTACGATAAGATCTGCAAATACGCAGGAAAGCTTGTCGAGACAGGTGAGCTCATCAGCAAAAAGTATGGTATTCCGATCATTCACAAGAGAATATCCGTAACACCTATCTCCATTGTCGCTTCAGCATGCAGAGCTAAGGATTATACGCCTTTCGCACAGGTGTTAGACAAAGCTGCAAGAACCTGCGGAGTAAACTTCATCGGCGGTTTCTCAGCGCTTGTACAGAAGGGCTATACAAATTCAGACAAGGTCTTAATCGAATCCATTCCTGATGCGCTCGCAGCAACAGAACTCGTATGCTCATCAGTTAATGTCGCTTCAACAAGGACCGGTATCAATATGGATGCCGTCCGTGACATGGGATTAGTCATCAAGAAGACTGCTGAAGCTACTAAAGAATCAGGTGCTCTTGGCTGTGCAAAGCTCGTTGTTTTCGCTAACGCACCAGAAGATAATCCGTTTATGGCAGGAGCTTTCTTAGGTCCCGGCGAACCTGAATGTGTAATTAACGTTGGTATTTCCGGTCCTGGTGTTGTTAAGCACGCTCTTGAAGGCGTCAGAGGCAGGGACTTTGGTACAGTTGCAGAGACAATTAAGAAGGCTGCATTCAAGATCACCAGAGTAGGTGAGCTTGTTGCCAGGGAAGCTTCTGAGAGATTAAGAGTTCCTTTTGGAATAATCGACCTCTCACTTGCTCCAACACCTGCAGTAGGTGACTCAGTCGCAAGACTTTTGGAGGAATTCGGACTTGAGACATGCGGTACATGGGGTACGACTGCTGCGCTTGCTATGCTTAATGACGCAGTTAAGAAGGGCGGTATCATGGCATCTTCTTATGTCGGCGGTCTTTCCGGTGCATTCATTCCGGTCTCCGAAGATGAAGGCATGATCGCTGCTGCAAGATCAGGTTCTCTGAAGCTCGAAAAACTCGAAGCAATGACTTGCGTTTGCTCCGTAGGTCTTGACATGATCGCTGTTCCGGGTGATACGACTGCCGAGACGATCTCCGGCATCATCGCTGACGAGATGGCAGTAGGCACATTCAACAATAAGACAACAGCCGTAAGACTTATTCCTGTTCCCGGTAAAAATGTCGGTGACAGCGTTGAGTTTGGCGGACTTCTTGGAACTGCACCCATTATGGATGTTAATCGTGCTTCTTGTGCTGATTTTATCCACAGAGGCGGAAGGATTCCTGCACCGATCCATTCAATGCGTAACTGATCTTTATGAAGAAGGACAAAGACATCATCCAGGCAGATCCGGAAACGGTTGAATCTTCTGAACCTCAGAAGACCAAATTCAGGCATTTCTGGGATTATGTAACCGATTACAAACGTAAGACGGTTGCTCTGGCTTTGCCATCAATAGCCTTCGATATCGTTTATTCGATATTTCTTTTTACGATGGCTGTTCTTACATTTTCTTTCTGGCTTTTCGTAATGTCCTTTTATCATGTCCTTCTTTATATGCTCAGAATCAATATTTTATATAGAGCAGGCAGGGGAGCGATCTTCAAAGGCAAAAGATTCAGCGAGAGAGTTAATTACCGTAAGTTTTCAAGAAACCTCATTCTGCTTGATGCAGTTTTCGCATATGCTGTTTATCTTATAGTCAAAGGTAATGTGACACACGACTATCCGGGCATTCTTGTATATGCTTATGGTGTTTATGTTGCATATAAAGTTACTCTTGCGTTGATCAATTTGTTTAAGGCCCATAAGCACAAATCACTTACTGCATTGTCTTTAAGAAAGATCGGTATTGTTGATGCGATGGTTTCATCACTTGCTCTTATGTGGGCGTTTTCTCACAGGGATGAAGGTCAGCTGTCAGATTTTGCCAGAATGATCGAAAAATACAGCGGCATTGTTGTTGTAGCAATTATCTTCATAATGGGTTTTGCGGGATTGATTACCTGCATTAAGCTTAAAGCTAAGGAAAAGAAAGAACGGAAAGAAGGAAAAGCATAAATGTGGTTTGAAGAAGCAGTTTTTTATCAGATCTATCCCTTGGGGTTTTGCGGGGCACCTTTTGAGAATGACGGCAAGCCTGAATCAAGGATCTTAAAGGTCTTAGACTGGATCCCCCACATGAAAAAACTGGGAATCAATGCTATTTATTTTTCTCCTGTATTCGAATCAGATACACACGGATATAACACCAGAGATTACGGCCTTATAGATACGAGACTCGGTACGAATGATGATTTCAAAAAGGTTGTATCAAAGCTTCATAAAGAGGGAATCAAGGTAGTTCTGGACGGCGTGTTCAATCACGTCGGCAGAGGTTTCTGGGCTTTTAAGGATGTTCAGGAAAAGAAGTGGGATTCTCCTTATAAAGACTGGTTTCATCTTTCTTTTGACGGTAATTCAAACTATAACGACGGTTTCTGGTATGAAGGCTGGGAAGGCAATTACGACCTGGTTAAGCTCAATCTCAGAAACCCTGCAGTTATCGACCACATCCTCGATAAAGTAAACTATTGGATCGATTTCTTCGATATAGACGGATTAAGACTTGATGTTGCGTATTGTCTTGACCATGAATTCTTAAGACGACTCCGTGAATTTACAGATTCCAAGAAGAATGAATTCTTCCTTCTGGGTGAGGTCCTTCACGGCGAATATGGAAGAATGCTTAATGAAATGCATCTGCATTCACTTACAAACTATCAGTGTTACAAGGGAATCTATTCATCCTTTAATTCAGCCAACATGTTTGAGATCATGCATTCTCTCATGAGACTCTTCGGGCCAGAAGACTGGACAGTTTGCAGGGGAGCGCATCTTCTCTCGTTTGCAGATAACCACGATGTCACGAGGATCGCATCGATTCTGAACGATGAGAGATGCCTGCCTCTTGTTTATACACTCGTATTTACAATGCCCGGTATACCTTGTGTTTACTATGGCTCCGAGTGGGGCGCAAAGGCCAGAAAAGAAGAAGGCGACCCTGCATTAAGAGCTTGCTTTGAAAAGCCTGAATGGAACGGACTTACTGATCACATTGCTAAATTATCCGAAGCCAAGAGGAATTCCAATGCTCTTAATTATGGCGGTCTCCGAATCGTTGTTCTGACAAATAAGCAATGTATCTTCGAGCGTAATTCCGGCGATCAGAGAATTATGGTAGCGATCAACATGGATTCCAATCCTTATACTGCACATTTCGATGCAGGATGCGGTCAGGCAAAAGAACTCATATCCGGCAACATTCATGACTTCGGCGGAGGCTCAACATTACAGCCGTTCTCGTCAGAGATATGGTTAATGGAAAGATGATAATGGATTCTGAAAGACCTTCACAGATCACTGATAACCGCTTAAGATTTGATTCGTTTCAGGGAAGCGATGAGCCTTTGTTTCCATCGAAAAAACAGCGTCTTCCGGCTATGGGCTGGAACAGCTGGAATGCTTTTGGCAGCGGCAACAATGAAGAACTGACAAAGGCTATGATCGTGAAGATCAAAGAATTAGGTCTTGATGATTTCGGTTATAAGTATGTAGTTCTTGATGACGGATGCTACCGTCCTGAAAGAGTTAATGGCCATCTTGAGTCTGATCCTGTTAAATTCCCGTCAGGCTTTAAGGCGATGGCTGATACTGTACATGCTGCTGGTCTTAAGTTCGGTATGTATAACGATATCGGAACAAAGCTCTGTTCAGGTGCTGAAGTCGGAATATATAAGCACGAGAAGATAGACTGTGAAGACTACATCAATTGGGAAATTGATTTCATTAAAGTCGATAACTGTTATTACATGTGGGATAACGCAACATTTGCTGATCCTGAGAATGCCATATATTCTTATGCTCCCAATATAAGATCAATAACTATAGCGGGTTCAACTTATTCGGCAGTAAACGATGCAGATATCACCGGAACACGTGCATCTGTAAAAGATGACTACGTAACCTTTATCGGTACATTTGATGGTACTGCTCCTGATCACAGTCCTGCCGGACTTAGAAGCAGTGAACTTGTATTTGAAGTTCAGATAGATGAACCCGGTTATTATGAGCTTGTCGTTTCTTATGCTACAGGTAAAGAAGAAGGTGTGGGCAGATGGCTTCAGATTGCAGTAAATAGCGATGTCGTTTTCGATGACATGCTGCCTGAGACCGAATCTCCTGAATCATTTACAGATTCCGCTCCCATAAAATTAAAGCTTGTTTCCAGATTCAATAGGATAAGAATAATGAATCACAGAAGACAGGAGAATACCCTCAATTCTTATACGGAGATCCGTAAGGAACTTGAGAACTTCGGTAAAGACAGAGACATAGTATTCTCGATATGTGAATGGGGTAAGACCCAGCCGCAGAACTGGGGACACCTTGTCGGTGATTCATGGCGGATACTAAATGACATTACATTTCAGGTCGGTGCTGACGGTAATAACGGTACAGCTGCATGGGAGAGCGATTACACGACTTCCATTACTTCGCAGTATAACAAAGCAGTAATAATGGATGAGTTTGCAGGTCTGAACAAAGGATGGAATGATCCCGACATGCTTGTCATCGGCATGGATGGTATAACTGAGACCATGTGCAAATCCCATATGACCATGTGGTGCATGATGAATTCACCGCTCATGCTCGGTATGGATCTAAGACGCGTTAACAAAGGCGACTGGATGTATAACCTAATCACAAACGAAGATCTTATCGCGCTTGATCAGGACTTGCTTGGAATTCAGGCTAAGCGCATATTTACAACCATTAAATGTGAGGATCCTTCAAATGAATATATCAGGGATAACAACAGGGTAGATGTTCTAGCAAAGCCTCTTGATAATGGTGATGTAGCACTTGCATTCTTTAACCTTAAAAATGAAGAACATTCAGCCAGGATAAGTGTTTCTGTTGATCAGATCATTGGTTTTATCTCTAATAATATGAGTAAGTCTGTGGTTGAAAACTTCAAGAACGCTTCATCTTATCAGTTGAAAGACCTTTTCACTAAAGATTGCAAGGAATCTTCTGATAAGACATTTTCTGTTGATTCCATTTCTGCCTGTGACTGTGTGGTCTACAGGATCTCACCGGTTGCATGACACGTGAACAGTTCATTAAAAGACTTCTTGAAGTTTTCGGAGAAGATAACGAAGATGTCTTTTCGAAGGGTTTTGAAAACGGATGGCTTGAATTTGAAGACAAACTATACCGTGACGATGAAATTAACAGAAAGAATATTGCACGCATTATTCATTTATATCTTCTGAAAGAGAAAGGGATTTCCGATCTTAAGGATATCAGCAAAGCAGCTGAACTTCGTGATCTTTACGATTGCAGGGTTTGCGCTAATCATGTTGCTCAAGTATATTTGAGAGATATAATGAGTGCGAAAGAATTATCTGTAAACGGCGGATTTCTATGGTTCGATCTTAACGGTGAAGATGACTCTGCCGCAATAGAAGATTATCTTATCGGCGCTTATGGAATTACAATGAATGCTCAATAGGGAAGATATAATGGCAAAGAAAAAGTCATTAAAAGCTATAATAGTTATTCTGATATCTCTTGTAGTGCTTGCAGCACTATGGATAGGTGTATCACTCGGACTTTACGCAATATATTTCGGAAGAAGGTTTGAGACTAATAAGGCATTCATGTATCATTATGAATCCTTTGAAGGTCTTGAACGTAAAAGATATGAATTTACTTCCGATAAAGGTCAAAACATTGTCGGATATATGTATTCATCAGGAGAAGAGCAAAAAGCGATAATCGTATTTGCTCACGGTTACGGCGCAGGCGGACACAACTCGTATATGCCTGCCATTAACTATTTTGCACAGAATGGATATTTTGTTTTTGCTTACGATGCCACCGGAAATGACGAGAGCGGCGGAAAAGGAATCGGCGGCGTACCACAGGGCGTTATTGATCTGAATTACGCAATCTCTTTTGTAGAAGACAGTGGTAATTTCCCTGATCTTCCGATCGGACTTTTCGGTCACAGCTGGGGCGGTTATTCGGTATCCAATGTCCTTACATATCATCCTGAAGTAGAAGCTGTAATTGAATGCTCAGGTCCCAACAGTTCAACTGATCTTGTTGAAGGCGGAGGCACGAAGGTAATCGGTCCTGTCGTTAAAATTCTGATGCCTGTAATTAAAGTTTATGAGCGTGCCCAATATGGTGAATATGCGACCAATAGTGCACTTATCGGATTTGCAGCAACTGATGCGGAGATCATGGTCGTTCACAGCAGTGATGATAGTATTGTTCCTATCGAATATGGTTATGACATTTATTACGATGCTTTCAAAGATGTGCCGAGATTTACTTTCATCAGACTTGAAGGAAAAGGACATAATCAGTTTTTGAATGTAGATCAAAACAAGGATCTATATGAATCTTTTGTTGAGTTCTACGATAAAAATTTGTTCTGAAAAGCTGCCCAATGACGTCATTATAGGTGCAAATCCTTTAAAATAGCCACAAAAATAATAGTTTCTGCCTAAAACAGCATATATAATTATTTGTACTATCACAGGTTCTTTGAATCAAAAACAAGACTTATGAGGAGACAAATGATGAGTATTACAAAAAAGCTTATGTCTTTTTCGTTGGCACTCTTTATTGCTTTTGGTGTTTTGTTAAGCCCTGTCTTTGCCAATAAGAGTAACGCTGCTACGAGAACAGAATACACTGGCGTAGGCGTAATCGATGATTTTCTTAATGATCCCAGATGGTCTGAAGGAAATGAATGGACCAACAGTACAAGATCAAAACTTGCATCAGGCAGCGGTACAGGCTGCTATGCTTATGTAGCTGACTATGCTGCTTATTGCTTCAATACCAGCCCTACGAGCGGTGACGCTTTTTACGACATCAACGAGATCACGGTTGGTGATGTTATCTCGGTAGGTAATCCCACTACTTGGTCAGCATCTCACTGGTTCATCGTTATCAAGCGTGAGGGTAATGTTCTTACGATTGCTGAAGGCAATGCAATGGACCAGGTATTAATGTCCAGAGATTTCACTATCCTCGCTGATGAGAACAGATTTGACGGTGACAGAGCTGAGAGAAGATTCCTCACCGGATATCACTTTCTCGAATCACCTTACGGCTGGAAATTAACTGGTGACGGCTGGGTCTTCTATGATGTATCAGATACCAGATTAACCGGTTGGCAGAGCGTTGACGGCGGTTACTATTATTTCAATTCTGATGGCATTATGCAGACCGGCTGGCTTTACTATAACGACTACTGGTACTATCTTGAAAGTTCAGGCAACATGCATAAAGGCTGGATCTATGACGGCGAGTGGTACTATCTCAACTCTGACGGTAAGATGGCTACCGGTTTTGTTGAAGACGGAGGATACAGGTATTACCTGACTTCTTCAGGCGCAATGGTAACCGGTTGGAATTACATTGACGGTTTGTGGTATTACTTCACCGGCAGCGGCAATGCTGTTACCGGCTGGTTATATGACTACGGTGAGTGGTATTACTTCTATAGCGGCGGCGACATGGCAACCGGATGGATCGAAGTTAATGGTATCTGGTATTATATGAATTCTTCCGGTGCTATGGAAACAGGCTGGGTTTATTTAGACGGCTACTGGTATTACTTTAACGATTCAGGTGCAATGGAGACCGGCTGGATCTATACAGGCGGATATTGGTATTATCTCTATTCAGACGGTAAGATGGCAGCAGATACATATATCGGCGATTATTATGTAAATGCAAGCGGTGCCTGGGTAGGATAAAAACAAATATGTTTTAGATCAAAAGAGGTTGTCTTAAGTGACAACCTCTTTTAAATTGCTTATATTTTCGAAAAGTGATACTTATAGATTCTCAAGGTAATTCTTTACTGTCTCAGGAGCCGGACCGCCAGTAAGGCTTCTGCCTTCAACGCAGGTCTTAAGGGAGATTGCATCATAGACATCTTCTTCAAAAGCAGGGGAGAATTCCTTAAGCTTATCAAGTGAAACATCAAGTAATGAGATACCGTTCTCGATGCAGTAATGAACGAGCTTTCCTGAAATTGCGTGAGTCTCACGGAAAGGGAGACCTTTCTTTACAAGATAGTCAGCAAGATCAGTAGCGTTTGTGAATCCGCCAAGCGCGGCTGCTTCCATATTATCCTTGCGGATGGTCATTGTCTTGATCATGCCTGTGAAGGGAGGAAGTACAGCCTTGATAGTATCGATGCAGTCAAACATTGCTTCCTGAACTTCCTGCATGTCTTTGTTATATGTAAGGGGAAGTCCCTTCATGATAACTAGAAGTGAGATAAGGTCGCCGTAAACACGTCCTGTCTTACCACGTGTAAGCTCAGCTACGTCAGGATTCTTCTTCTGGGGCATCATCGATGAACCTGTAGAATAAGCATCATCCAACTCATAGAACTTGAATTCCTGTGAAGCGTAGAGGATAATCTCTTCGCTCATACGGGAAAGGTGCATCATGAGGATAGAGCATGCAGAAGCAAACTCAATAGCAAAATCCCTGTCTGCTACACCGTCAAGTGAGCAGAGTGTAACTCCGTTCATACCAAGCTGCTCAGCAACAAAAGAACGGTCTAAAGGATATGTCGTTCCTGCAAGCGCGCCGCTTCCCAAAGGAGAAATGTTTGCACGATCCTTAGCTTCATTGATTCTGTCGATGTCTCTCTTGAACATCTCGATATAAGCGGAAAGATAGTGGGCATAAGTAATAGGCTGTGCTCTCTGGAGATGGGTATAACCGGGCATATATGTCTCGGTATTAGCCTTAGCTATCTCAACTAATGTATCAAGAAGGCCATCTAACAACTCGATGATCTCTCCGGCTTCATCAACCATATAAAGACGCTGGTCCAAAGCAACCTGGTCATTTCTTGAACGGCCGGTATGAAGACGCTTGCCTGCATCACCTATACGGTTTGTGAGTTCTTCTTCGATAAACATGTGGATATCTTCAGCATCTGAATCGAATGTCAGTTTGCCGGATTCGATATCTTCCTTGATGGAAAGAAGTCCGCTCTTTATATCATCCGCATCCTTCTGTGAAATAACGCCCTGCTTAGCAAGCATCTGTGAATGGGCAATGGAACCTTCAATGTCCTGGCTGTACATCTTACAGTCAAAGGGAAGGGAAGAGTTGTAATCGTTTACTTCTTTGTCGGTTGCTTTCTCAAAGCGTCCGGCCCACATTTTTTTAGCCATATAGTTACTCCTTTATATAATCAGGATCGATCCTGATCATTTCTGATAAAGCTTTGTTCCTGTAATTCAGATCTTCACGGAGTGTGAATCCCTGTGATTCCCAGAATTTATTACCGCCTTCGTTTTTCTTGAAAGCGACCAGAAGAACTTTATTGATACCTTCAGCCTTTAAAGCTTCCAAAGCAAGATCTACGAGCTTTTTGCCGATACCTGATCTTCTGTAATCAGGTGAAACGCATGCATGCTGTATGATGCCGCGCCTTCCGTCATGACCACATAATATCACACCAACGACTTTTTCATCGCAAACTGCAACGAAAGAAGTAGAAGGATTGCGTTTGAGGTATTTATCTATGCCTTCTTTGGAATCATCCTTGTTATTAAGGCCATTGCCGCATTTGATCCAAAGATCATAAGCCTGAGTGTAATCTTCAATTGACATTAACCTGTATTCGATGTTCATGTTAGCAACCTCTCAACCTTTGTCTTCGTTGATTATCCACTGGCACATACCACATCCGAAGTTTTCGTTCGGACGCTTGAAGAAGCCGAATTTCTCATAGAATTCTTCTTTTCCTTTTGCTGCTACAAGTGTAACCATAACCTTGTAATCAGGTTTCAGCCAGTTGTTAATTGTTGTCATGATCTTCTCCATTACCATTCTGCCGTAGCCTGAACCCTGGAATTCGGGAAGAACGATCACATCAGCTATATATACAACATATCCGTGATCCCAGATAACACGGCCGAGAGCAATCGCTTTTCCTTCTTTCCGCAAGCAGAAAACATATGAATTCTTAAGCCCCTGTTCGGCCTGTTCGATTGGAAAAGCAGACCATCCTACGGCCTGTCGGAAGTCCATATATTCTTCAGGTGTAATGTAGTCTGTAAAAAGTACGTTCATATGAATAACCTTAGATGCTATAACAATGAATAAAAATGGGCTGCCTCCACATAAGAGACAGCCCTTGAAAAACTATATTAAGTAAATCAGAGTAAACCGTTCTTCTGCTTCATCTTAGCATTAACTTTCATAGGGAGACCGAAGCAGTTGATGAATCCGCCTGCATCAGCCTGGTTGTAAACGTCATCAGCCTCGAAAGTAGCAATCTCAGGATCGTAAAGGGAGAAGGGTGACTTTGTGCCTGCAGGAGTGCAGCTGCCCTTATAGAGCTTCATCTTAACTTCACCGGTTACAACTTCCTGTGTCTTATCAACGAAAGCTGAGAGAGCCTCACGGAGAGGGTGGAACCACTGACCATAGTAAACGAGTTCAGCAAACTTCTGGGCAACGAGATCCTTATAGTGGATAGTATCACGCTCAACTGTGAGGAGCTCGAGTTCTCTGTGAGCTGCGAAAAGGAGTGTTCCGCCGGGAGTCTCATAAACGCCACGGCTCTTCATGCCGACAAGACGGTTCTCAACGATATCAGCGATACCAACGCCGTTTGCTCCTGCAACCTTGTTGCAGTATCTCAAAAGATCTGCAGGGGAGTGCTTCTGGCCGTCAACTTCAACAGGGATACCCTTCTCAAACTTGATGGTTACATATGTAGGAGTATCAGGTGCCTTCTCAGGTGATACCATGAGTTCAAGGATCTTATCGAGGTTAGGCTCATTTGCTGGATCCTCGAGATCCATACCCTCATGAGAGAGGTGCCAGAGGTTCTCATCCTTAGAATAGTTGTTTTCCTTTGTAACAGGAACTTCGATGCCACGAGCCTGAGCGTAATCGATCTCTTCGTCACGTGACTTGATGTCCCAGATTCTCCAGGGAGCAAGGATCTTCATATCAGGATCGAGAGCCTTGATGGAAAGCTCAAATCTTACCTGGTCGTTGCCCTTACCTGTGCAACCGTGAACGATTGTTGTGCATCCATTAGCGTGTGCTGCTTCAACGAAGTGCTTAGCGATAACAGGACGTGCCATTGATGTACCAAGGAGGTATTTGCCCTCGTAAACTGCATTAGCCTTGAGTGTAGGGTAGACGAAGTCTGATACAAATTCATCAGTAATGTCTTCGATAATGCACTTGATAGCGCCGCACTTAAGTGCTTTTTTCTCAAGATAGTCGTGATCTACACCAACGCCAACTTCTCCGCAGTAAGCTACGACTTCGCAGTCATAGTGCTCAAGAAGCCACGGGATGATGATAGAAGTATCAAGTCCGCCGGAATAAGCCAGTAAGAATTTTTCTTTTGCCATAAGGCACCTCCGATTTATGAATATTTATGCATAACTTTGTATAAACTTCGCATATCATACACTTGACTGCCATTTAAGTCAACACAAAGATTTTAATAACGTCGCTATAATAAAACAAGTAAGAAAAAAGTTTAATTTTTTGTGCATGTTTTTATACCTATAATTTTGTAAAAGCGGGGGCTTTTGTATAAAATCATATGTGGCATTATATGCATGAATAATTCTCAAGGGGAACTTTGATAACAATGGCTTATCCGTTGATGGAACATCTTACCGGTAACGGCTTTTTATTTTGCGGCAAATATTACAGAGTAAGTTCAGAGCTTTGCGAGTCTCTCCAGAAACCCGTAGATATAAGAACATACTATGAGACCATCCGCGTAAAAGACGGAGTCCTTTTGTTTGCAGAAGATCATCTTGCAAGACTTGTTAAATCAGTTAAGGGCCTGGAAGACTTTCCGGTTGATACTTCCAAGATCCTGGAAGAGAGCTATAGCTTTGTCGATCTCGAAAAGATCACAGACGGTTCGATCAGAATCGTATTAACAAAAGAAAGTCTTCTTATACATCAGGCTGACATTACATTGCCCGGCAAAGAGCTTTTCGAGCAGGGAATAAATACAAGCCTTCTTAACTGGGAACGCAAGACTCCCAATCTTAAGATATTCAGGGGCGATTACAAGACAACAGTTAATGAGAAGTTCAAAAAGGAAAACTCTCACGGACTTCCTTTTGAGCTTGTGCTTGCTGATAATGAAGGCAAATTGTATGAAGGATCAATGTCCAATCTGTTCGTCATCAGAGACGGTCAGGTGTATTCGGCTCCGGACAATAAGATACTTATTGGAATTACACGTAAAAGAGTCATGGAATCTCTTAACAGGTCAGGACTTGAACTTCAGATCGGCACATTCAGACCTGAAGATCTCGATCCTTCACGCGACGCGATATTCGTATCGAGCACGCCCTTCGATATCCTGCCTGTCAGGTATATAGACGATTACGAATTCAAATCTGCTGATAATGAAATACTTAAGAATATCTCTAAGATGTATCAGGAATATACATCTGAATATATTGGCGCTGAAAAGCGCGCTTTGAACGGCTAACTATTTGGAGGTGGTATAAATGGAATCAAAATCAGGAAAGATATCGGTAACAACCGAGAATATTTTTCCGGTCATCAGACAATGGCTCTATGAGGATAAGGATATCTTCATCAGAGAATTAGTATCAAACTGTGCAGATGCTATCGCCAAGCACAGAAGACTCGTAGAATTGGGCAAGGCTGAGAAAGAGCCTGACAAAGCCGATTATTCGATCAGAGTCGTTTACGATGACGATAACAAGACTATTTCATTTGAGGATAACGGCATCGGTATGACCGAGAATGAGGTTGAGAAATACATCAACCAGATCGCATTCTCAGGCGCTCTCGATTTTGTTACCAAGTACCAGCAGGAGTCAACAGACAAGACCGGCATCATCGGTCACTTCGGTCTCGGTTTCTACTCAGCATTCATGGTCGCAGATGAAGTTACTATCAACACAAAGAGCTTCATGGAAGATGCTGAACCTGTTATCTGGAAGTCCAACGACGGTATGGATTACGAGATCCTTCCTTCAGACAAGAAGGACAGAGGTACCATAATCACTCTGAAGCTTTCAGAAGATGCGATCAAGATCTTCGATTCCGCTACTATCAGAATGACTATCCGCAAGTACTGCTATTTTGCACCCGCTGATATCTATTTCGTAGATACTAAATCTGACAGACTTCACGAGGAAGCAGAACAGAAGCGTAAGAAGGAAGCAGAGGAGAAGGGTGAGACATATACACCTTCACCGGTATCTTATGTCCCCGTTAACAACAAGTCTCCACTCTGGACGAAGAAACCTTCTGAGTGCACTGAATCTGAATATAAGCAATTCTATCACAGCGTTTTTAATGATGGCAGGGATCCTTTGTTCTGGATCCACCTCAACATGGATTATCCGTTCACGCTTCAGGGTATCCTTTATTTCCCCAAGACTGACAACATCTATCAGTCTCTTGAGGGAAGGATCAAGATCTATAATCACCAGATTTTCGTAGCAGATAACATTGAAGAGATCATTCCTGATTTCTTATTCCTTTTGCAGGGATGTCTCGATTGCTCAGACCTGCCGCTCAATGTATCACGTTCAGCACTCCAGCAAGATGAATACGTAAAGAAACTTTCAGGCCATATCATTAAGAAAGTCTCCGACAAGCTTAATGAACTCTTCAAGAAGCAGAGAGAAGACTATGAGAAGTACTGGTCAGATATCTCTGTATTCGTTAAGTACGGCATGATGAAAGAAGAGAAGTTCTACGAGAAAGTTGACGGTATCTGCCTGTTTAAGACAGTTGACGGTGCATTTAAGACCATCGAAGAACTTACTTCTGAAGACAGAAAGACGATCAGATATACTACTGATCCCAAAGCTCAGGCTGCTTATGTCGAGATGAGCAAGAATGACGGCTTTGAAGTAATCGTCATGGATGAAGAGATCGACAATAACTTTATGTCATATCTTGAGATGAAGAAGCCTGATTACAGCTTCAAGAGAGTCGACTCTGAGCTTTCGGGCAAGGAATCTGATGAAGAGACCAAAAACAAGCTCAAGGATTTCTTCAGAAGCGCTGTTGGCGATGAGAAACTCATTGTTTTCGCGCAGGAGATGGGAAAAGACAATCTTCCTGCTCTCATCCGTGAAGCAGAGCATAACAGAAGAATGAAGGAAATGCGTGCCCAGTATGAGAGAATGATGTCATCAATGGGAACCATGACCGAAGAACAGCTTAATGACATGTTCCCTGAGACAGAAGAGCTTGTTGTTAATACTGACAGCCCGCTCATTACAAAGCTTGAAGCTCTTGAATCAATGGGCACCAAGAAAGATGAGGCTGACCGCCTGGCACAGCACATCTACGATCAGGCAAAACTTGCACACGGATCTCTTGACAGCGAAGGCCTTGAGAGATTCCTCAAGTACAACACCGAATTGCTCTCTAAAAGTGCAGATAATCTGTAATTAAATATCTACATAGGAGAAACCTTATGAACGAAAATGATGTAAGACGAGTACTGTCCGAAAAGAAAGAAGGCTTCAATGTTGAAGCAGGCGGAATCCTTCACGATGTTAAATACGATCTTAACGTATCCGGCATTGAAAAGGTCCGTGTTATCAACCGTTACGACGTATCTGGCGTAACCGATGAAGAGTTTGATAACGCAAAGCCTGTTGTATTCAGCGAACCGCCGGTTGATATCCTTTACGATGAGACTGTCGACTTAAGTGATGCAGCTTACGTGCTCATCGTCGAGTCTTTGCCCGGTCAGTACGACCAGAGAGCAGATTCAGCAGCTCAGTGTATCCAGTTCATGACTGCCAAGGAAAGACCTATCGTAAAGTGTGCAAGGATTATTGCTTTCTATGGTTCTGTATCAGAAGAAGAGAAGGAGAAGATCAAGGGTTACCTTATCAATCCCGTTGAAGCCAGAGAAGCTTCTGCTGAAAAGCCTTCCACTCTTATCGATAAATATGATATTCCGACAAAAGTTGCTAATGTTGAAGGCTTCCTTGAAATGTCCGATGATGAGCTTGAAGCTTTGAGAAAGACTATGGGCCTTGCAATGAGCTTTGCTGACATCAAATTCGTTCAGGATTTCTTCAAAGAGCAGGGAAGAGTACCCACAATTACAGAGATCAGGGTTCTTGATACATACTGGTCAGATCACTGCCGTCACACAACATTCCTTACTAACCTTACAGATATCAAGTTCGAAGGCGACGATGAACTCACGGCAGAGATCAAGGAAACATACAAAGATTATCTTGCTGTAAGAGAAGAAGTTTACGGTGACCGTATTTCCAAAAAGCCTGTTTGTCTTATGGATATCGGCACTATTGCAGCCAAGAAACTCAAGAAGGACGGAAAGCTTGCAGATCTTGATGAATCAGAAGAGATCAATGCATGCTCGATCAAGGTAAGGATCGAAGTTGACGGCAAGCCTGAAGATTATATCTTCATGTTTAAGAATGAGACACATAACCATCCTACTGAGATCGAACCTTTCGGCGGTGCAGCAACATGTTTGGGCGGCGCTATCCGTGACCCTCTTTCAGGCAGATCTTATGTTTATCAGGCTATGCGTGTAACTGGTGCAGGTGATCCTACTGTACCCGTTGAACTTACTCTTAAGGGCAAGCTATCCCAGAAGAAGCTCTGCCGCACGGCTGCTGCAGGTTATTCCTCATATGGTAACCAGATCGGTCTTGCTACAGGTCTTGTTGATGAAGTTTACCATCCCGGATATGTTGCAAAGAGAATGGAGATCGGTGCCGTTGTAGGTGCAGCACCCGCATCAAATATCGTAAGAGAAAGACCTCAGGCAGGAGACATCGTTGTACTCCTCGGCGGCAGAACAGGCCGTGACGGTATCGGCGGTGCAACGGGTTCATCAAAGGCTCACAACACACAATCTGTCGTAACATGCGGTTCTGAGGTTCAGAAGGGTAATGCTCCCACAGAAAGAAAGCTTCAGAGACTTTTCAGAGATCCTGAAGTTACAAGACTAATCATCAGATGTAATGACTTCGGTGCAGGCGGTGTTTCCGTTGCCATCGGTGAGCTTGCAGAAGGTCTTAAGATCAACCTCGATGCAGTTCCCAAGAAGTACGACGGTCTTGACGGCACAGAGATCGCAATCTCTGAGTCACAGGAGAGAATGGCCGTTGTTGTTCATCCGGCTGATCTTGATAAGTTCATGGCGGCAGCTGCCAAGGAAAATCTTGAAGCAACGGTAGTTGCCGAGGTTACTGCTGAGCCCGTCATGAAGATGGTATGGAACGGCAACACAATTGTTGACCTTCCAAGATCTTTCATCGATACAAATGGTGCTACACAGTATGCTGAAGCAGACGTTGTACCTCAGGGTACAGGCGACTTCCTTGATACACCTGCTACAGGTTTTGCAGCAGGAAATTTTGCTGACAGCCTTAAGGGAACACTTAATTCACTCGAAGGCGCTTCCAGAAAGGGCCTTATCCAGAGATTCGACTCTTCGATCGGAGCTGCTACAGTCGTATGGCCTTACGGCGGTAAGATGCAGAATTCACCCGAGGAAGGTATGGCTGCAAAGATCCCGCTCGATCACGGTACAACACATGACTGCTCAGTAATGACATATGGCTTTGATCCTTACTACACTGAATGGAATCCTTATGCAGGTGCTTATCATTCTGTTGTTGAGTCTTTGCTCAAGCTCCTTGCTATGGGTGTTGATCCTCTGAAGGCAAGACTTACATTCCAGGAATATTTCGAGAGAATGACAGGTGCTGAATCCTGGGGTAAGCCTCTTGCTGCACTTCTCGGTGCATACAAGGCACAGCTCGACTTTGGTACTGCAGCCATCGGCGGTAAGGACTCAATGTCCGGTACATTCAATGATATCCATGTACCTCCGACGCTCGTATCTTTCGCAGTAGGCATGACAACTACAGATAAGGTAATTACCGCTACACTTACAGGCAAGGGCCAGAAGCTCTATCTCATCAAGTGTGCAAGAGACGGTAAGGGATCTTACAAGAAAGATCATATATTAAGAGTCATCAAGGCTGTTAAGGAACTGATCGACAGAGGTGAGATCAAGAATGCTGCTGTAGTAAGAAGCGCTGGTGTTGCCGCAAGAGTTGCACAGATGTGCTTCGGTAACAAGCTCGGATTCGATTTCTCCGAAAAGCTCACAGAAGCAGATCTCTTCTCAAAGAGCCTTGCATCGATCATCGTAGCTATCCCTAACGACGGAAATGCAGTTGATAAGGTTGAGATGGCAGGCGGTAAGTTCCTCGGTACAACAAACGACACTGGCGATTTCACATACGCTGGAAGCACACTTTCAGGCAAGGATGCACTTGAAGCATATGAAGGCAAGCTCGAGAGGATCTTCCCGACAGTATCCAAGTCTGCTGAAATGCCTTTCGAGATTGAAGTATATACAGACGGCAAGGCTATCAAGGCTGCTCCCGGAGTCCTTAAGGGTGCTAAGCCGAAGGTAATCATCCCCGTATTCCCGGGCAACAACTGTGAGATCGATTCTGCAAGAGCTTTCGAGAGAGCAGGCGCTGAAGCTGAGATCTTCGTAGTAAGGAACAGAAACCAGAATGATATCAATGAATCATTCGCAGAACTTGCTGCAAAGATCCGTGAAGCAAACATCATGATGATCCCTGGCGGTTTCTCTGCCGGTGACGAACCTGAAGGTTCCGGTAAGTTCATCACAGCATCTTTGAGAAACAGCGGCATTGCTGATGCTATCTCCGATCTCCTTGATAACAGAGACGGTCTTGCACTCGGTATCTGCAACGGTTTCCAGGCCTTGATCAAGTTAGGCCTAGTTCCTTTCGGTAAGATCTGCGACATGACACCTGAGAGCCCGACGCTTACATTCAATAACATCGGCAGACACCAGAATGTTTACTCAAGAACAAAGATCATGACCAATAAGAGCCCCTGGCTCTCACTCTGCAATCCCGGTGAGATCTATGAGATCCCGATCTCTCACGGTGAAGGTAAGTTCGTAGCTTCTGAAGAGCTCATAAGAAAGCTCGCAGCTAACGGCCAGATCGCTACATGCTATGTAGATCTTGACGGTAACTATGCATCCGATACACAGTTCAACCCCAACGGTTCTATCTGCGCTATCGAAGGTATCACTTCACCCGACGGACGTGTACTCGGTAAGATGGGTCATACGGAAAGATATGAGTCAGATCTTACAAAGAACATACCGGGCAACAAGTACCAGAAGATCTTTGAATCAGGCGTACAGTACTTCCTGTGATAATGAACAGAGAGACCATTAAAGAGATAATGCAATCAGAAGGAATTCTGCCCCAATCGAAATTCGGGCAGAATTTCCTTTGTGATGAGACTATTATTTCCGATATTGTTTCTCTATGTGAATTGAGCAGGGAGACCCACGTGCTTGAGGTAGGTCCCGGTCTCGGAAGTATTACTTATCCTATATCTGAGCAGACTGATCATCTGACATGTGTTGAGATCGACAGAGGGCTTGCAGGTTACCTTAAAGAGAACATCACAAACGCTGAGATCGTTAATTGTGATTTCCTTAAATATGAGTGCAAAGACAAGCCTGAAGTAGTGGTAAGCAACATTCCTTACTATGTAATGACTGACATCATGAAGAAGCTTTTCGGTGAGTATTCCGGAGCGCGCAAAATGGTATTCATGGTGGAAGATGAGGCAATAGCAAGGATCGACTGCGGCCCAAATACAAAGCAGTACGGACCTTTGGCGATACTTTGTTCTCTTTACGGCAAGTATACCTATGAGTTCAAAGTTCCGCACACGGCTTTTGTTCCGCAGCCCAGAACGACATCTGCCGTAATAAGCTTTTCGAGGACGGAGTCAGCAAATATCCTTTCTCCCGAATTCGTCAAATTCCTTAACGCATGCTTTTCGATGAGAAGAAAGATGCTGAAAAAGAATCTTGCTTCGTTCAAATCATCTGATTTAGTCAATGAAGCTCTCGAAAAGACTGGCATAAGCGAAAATGCCAGGGCTGAGGAGTTAAGACCGGACGAATTTGCAAAGCTGTATGCTCAACTTTGCAATAACTAAAGCATTAAAGCGAATAGTGTTATAATTAAATATCTTCTAATTAAAGCGAGGGTACATTACATGAGAAAATCCAATGCCAGCTTACTTGGCAAATATTCTGACGGCTCTTACAAGCGTAAGGGTAAGAAAGATGATGCACCCGCAATTGTCGAATATAAGCAGCTATATAAAGGTGAGATAAAGGCCAAGACCGTCACAGAGAAGAAGCTCATGACATTAGAAGATAAGATCAGAGCCCGTTCAAAGGCTAAGCAGGAAGAAGAGGAAGGATCCAAGGAGCAGAGCGCACAGATCACAATTGGCGGTATCCAGTATGTCGTAAGAAGCGACGATGCAGGATATGACCGTATCAAGAAAGTCGGTGTGCTTGCTGATGAGATCTATAACGACACAAAGAATAACAATCCATATATAGCAACGAATAAGACTGCAATACTGTCACTTTTCGAGGCTTGTGACCAGATAATCTCTTTAAGAGCTGAGAACAATGCACTCAAGACAGAGCTCACATATTACAGGGCAAAGGCAACACAGTATGCAGAAGAGAGAAGAGCTGACATCGAGCCTACTCCGATGGAGGAACTCGCAAATAAAGTAAGCTCAGGATTATTCGAGCATTTAAAGAATAGTGATGACAAAAAATCGAATTGAACTACTGGCACCTTCAGGCAACCTTGAGATTCTTAAAGTTGCCGTTGATACAGGAGCCGATTCCGTATATCTCGGATTAAAAGAATATTCCGCAAGAGCGGGAGCAGATAACTTCACGCTTGATGAACTTGAAGAAGGCGTGGACTATGCACATGCACGGTCCGCAAAAGTTTTCCTTGCGGTAAACACGCTTATGAGCGACTCTGAATTTGAGTTGTTCTATCCCACTATCGCAGAAGCCGTAAACATCGGTGTGGACGGCCTTATAGTTCAGGATCTTGCCGTACTTAAAAAGCTTTCATCTGATTTTCCTGACGTAATAATCAATTGCAGCACGCAGATGAATGTCTATTCTGCAGATGAATTCAAGAAGATTTCAGAGATAGGTGCCAACAGAGTAGTTCTCCCGAGAGAATTATCCTGTGACGAGATAGAGACAAGAACAAAGATTGCCTCAGGTTACGGACTTGAGACTGAAGTATTTGCACATGGTGCAGTCTGCGTTTGCGCATCAGGTCTCTGCCTTTTTTCTGCAATGAACAGAAGCGGTACAAGATCAGGCAACAGAGGTTCATGTGCCCAGCCGTGCAGGGAAGAGTATTCACTTTTCAATGACGGATTAAAGCTTAAAGACGGACACCTTCTTTCACCCAAAGACAGAGATGTTTCCGAATATCTTGAAAGACTTATTAAGAGCGGTGTTAAGAGCCTTAAGATCGAAGGCCGCATGCGTGATGCCAATTATGTAAGATCAGCCGTTTACTGCTACCGCAGAATGATCGATGCTTATTACGAGGGAAACCTTAACAGCGATCTTCTTAAGGAGATCAAGTACGAGCTACTGGTTAACTTTAACAGGGGAGGCGCTTTTACATCCCAGTATTTGAGCGGCAGTAAGGACGATAAACTCCTCTCCGGAGAATATCCGGGCAAATATGGCGTCAGGATAGGCCGTATAAGCCGTCTCGATGCCAGGGATGGAATTGTTACTGTCGGCATCAAGAACGGCGCCATGGAGCCTCAGAAAGGCGATTATATCTCCATAAGAGATAACGCAAAAGAGATCTGTTCTTTTCCTGTAGGTAAGACCAACACAAATCTCAACGGTCTTGCTATCAAGGGACTTCATCCGGACATGATAAAGAAACTTAAACCGGGTTATGAAGTATTCCTGATGAATCATGAGATTTCCATTCCGAAGCAGGAATTAAGAAGAACACCTGTAAGGATCGTTCTTAACAATAAAGGATCAGAGATCACGGCAACAGCAGTAGTATCAGACGGCATTGCAGAGAAGATCTCATCCGAATCTAAAGTCGTTATACCTGAAGATTACGACGGCAGAGCGCTTGATAAGGACAGGATCATTGAGCAGTTATCCAAGACTCTTGATACGCCTTTTAAGGTTATATCCGTTGATTTTGAAGGCAACGAAGAGTTCTATTGTCCTGTCAGCATAATCAATTCTTTAAGACGTGATCTGCTTACTATACTGGAAGTAGAGGTCGTTAATTCCTTCAAGAAGAAGCATGGTCTTGATTATGTTAATGATTCAGAGTTCTTCGGCGAACAGACTGAGAGATCAGGCGAGATCAAAAACATGTACACATATCCCGTTTTAAGACTGAATGAGGATATTCTTGAAGAAGGTGCTGACATTTATGCTTTCAGCATCTACGATCTTGCAGATCCTGATATATATGCCAGAGCTATCGAATTTGTAAAAGATCAGGGTGCAGAACTCGTTCTTATGCTTCCTGATTTTCATCATGATAAGCTAAATAAGATAATCGATTACGTTATCGCATTGCTTAAGGTGGATTTGGGTGACGGGTTTAAGGCAGTTATGTCTTCAAGACTTTTCACTGACCGTAAGTTCTTAAAAGACGGACTTGAGCATTATGCTTCCGCAGGCACAAACATTTACAGCAGCAAATCGCTTACTTATGCATTCGAATATGCAGATGCGGTAATGCCGTCTTATGAGGTAAGTGCTGATGATCTTCTCCAGAACATAAGAGATCTTACTGAGGTTTTCGATATCGGAGAAAAGCCCAGAAAGCTTATCCTTCATGCTGACGGAATGATCCCCTGGATGCAGTCAGATTTCTGTGCGGCAGGTAGAAATCAGCGTCCCTGCGGATTCTGCCACGGAAATGCCGTGTATGATCTTAGTCCCAAGAGAGAAAATGACGGCACGGATCTTAAGGTCATTCCTCATCCGCTGGACTGTTCCTGCTCGATCTACGGAAGAGCTAAGAATCTCATTGATGAATCTTATGCTGAAGCGATTGCGGATATGGGATTTGACGTAATCTGCAACTATACGATATTACCGGGAGGTAAGAATGATGATTGATATACATATCGAAAAGTGCAGGGAAGACGCAAAGCTTCCTTCTTATGCTCACGACGGTGACGCAGGCATGGACCTTTATGCTGCAGAAGATGTCATCATCGAACCCGGCAGAACTGCACTTGTTCCTGTTGGTATCAAACTTGCCATTCCTTATGGATATGAAGTACAGATCAGACCAAGAAGCGGTGTCTCATTGAAGACTCCGCTTAGAATCCCCAATGCGCCCGGCACTATCGATTGCGGTTACAGGGATGAAGTAAATGTAATCGTATATAACGATTCATTCATGGTTGAAGAAGAAGTCTCAGAACCTCTGACTCTTGACAGCAAAGGCTGTATTCACGGTACTTATAAGATTCGTAAAGGCGACAGGATCGCACAGATGGTTGTAGCCAAAGTTGAATACTGCAATTTTGTTGAGACAGATAACGTTAAGGCAATCGGTGAAGACAGAGGCGGCGGATTCGGTTCGAGCGGAGTTAACTGATCAACTATGGCTAGAAACAACAGCGGTTTTGTCAGCTTCAGCAGTATTACAACAAAGCGTAGAAGTCCGTTCGTAATGAGACTTGCATTAGTATTGAGTTTCATTGCGTTATTTATCATTTCCTTTATTGCATTAACAGTTTTCTCTTCGAACAGACTGATGAACATTGACAGTTATGAAGTTACCAATGTGCCTTCAAACATTCTGCCTTCATATAGTACGACAAGCTTTCAGTCGGCTGACGGACAGACATCTTTGCAGGGATGGTTTTTTAAGACCAAAAATCCGATATCAACAATAATCGTTGTTCACGATGCAGGATCAAACAGACTTCCGTTTGGCGTCGAAATGATCGATATGATCGAGAGCTGGCTGGATAACGGTTATAACGTATTTCTTTTCGACCAGAGAAACTCAGGTACTTCAGGCGGCGATATTTGTACATACGGATATCTCGAATGGCAGGATGTATTGGGTGCTATTGCTATTGTTAAGCAGATCTCAGTTACTACTGACGTTATCCTTTTCGGAATCGGAACAGGATGCACATCTTCGCTGCTTGCTTATTCAAGTCTTCCGCCTGAAGGCGCAAACGAGAATACGCTCTCAGAATACAGTCAGAACATCCGCAATCTGAACTTCGACAGATCCTATATTATAGGCATGATGCTTGATTCACCGGCTAAGGAATCTGATGACTATATCAGACCTGAAGTTGTCCAGAAAGAACCTCTGGGCTTCATCACACAGTATTCGGTTCCTTATGCGATCAGAGTATCTTCAGGTGCTGATAACGCTAGCCTTGCTGCTGAGATCGCAAGACTTCCGATTCCTGTACTTATCCTGTACGGCGGCCACGATACATTCATCGGAGCCGAGAAGATCGACCAGATTATTACCGAAAGAAACAGACTTAATTCCAGCATTACAAAGAGCGTAATGGTAGCCGGTGCAGGTTATCTTGAGGAATATGGCATCAATAAAAATCTTTATATTGATACGGTAAACAGTTTCCTTAATTCTTACTATAAGTTGGACGAAGTATAATATGGAAGATATTTTAATACTCGGCATTGAGAGTTCATGTGATGAGACAGCAGCATCCGTTGTAAAGAACGGACGTGTCATATTAAGCAATGTTATTGCTTCGCAGGCAGATTTCCATGAACAGTACGGCGGCGTTGTTCCTGAACTTGCTTCAAGAATGCATGTTGATGCCGTTTATCCGACCGTCGAAAAGGCACTTTCAGATGCAGGCATTACTTTATCTGATATTGATGCAGTAGCCGTTACATACGGTCCCGGCCTTGTAGGAGCCTTGCTTGTCGGTCTTTCATGTGCCAAAGGATTATGCGAAGTATCTGGCAAACCCCTTGTTGGCGTAAATCACTTAAAGGGACATATAGCAGCAAATTATCTCTGTTTTGAAGAACTTGAACCTCCATTCCTTTGCTTATGCGTAAGCGGCGGTAATTCCATGATCGTCCGCGTTGACGATTATACCGACATGAAGGTATTAGGCCGAACAAGAGACGATGCGGCAGGAGAAGCAATAGATAAGATTGCGCGTGTAATCGGTCTCGGTTATCCCGGCGGCCCCAAAATGGATAAAGCAGGACAGGGAGGAGATACGACAAGATATGTATTCTCCAAGACACATATGGGTGATACCCTTGATTTCTCTTTCTCCGGGCTTAAGACTTCTGCATTAAATCTGATTAATGGTTTAAGACAGAAGGGTGACGAGATCGACATAAAAGATTTCACGGCATCATATCAGCATGCAATTGCAGAAGCTTTACTCAAGAATACAATGACTGCATGCAAACAGACCGGAATCAAAAAGCTCTGTCTTGCCGGCGGCGTATCAGCTAACTCATTCCTGAGAGCAGAGTTCGATAAACAGGCGAAAGCCAAGGGAATCAAGCTTTACTATCCTGAGCTTAAGTACTGCACTGACAATGCTGCAATGATCGCATCCTGCGGTTACTATGAATTCATGAGCGGCAAGCGTGATTCATTAGACCTTAACGCTTATCCGTCGCTTCAAATGCAGTAAATAAAGGCGTTTCAGACATTTTTTTGTAAATTTCCGCTTTTGAATGTAAAATACTCCATTATGGCAATTAAAAAAGGTATAAAAATAATAGCTGAGAACCGCAAAGCCTATCACGATTACTTTATCGAGGAGAGGTTTGAAGCTGGCGTGGCTTTATCCGGAACTGAAGTTAAGAGTCTCAGGGCAGGGAGGGTCAATCTCAAGGATTCATATGTTCAGGTAAAAGACGGGGAGATGTGGCTTATCGGAGTACATATCAGCCCTTATGATCATGGAAACAGATTTAATCTTGATCCTGAAAGAAACAGAAAACTCCTCATGCATAAGCGTGAGATCATCCGTTTGTATTCAACGGTAAAACAGGACGGATTAACGCTCGTTCCTACAAAATGCTATTTCAAAGACAGTAAAGTTAAGTTTGAAGTCGGACTTGCCAGAGGTAAGAAAGATTACGACAAACGTGATGTAATGGCAAAAAAAGAAGCTGCAAGAGATATAGACCGCGCAATTAAGAATTCAAAGAAATACACTTAATATATTGATATAATTAATCTAATTAATTAAGCGGCAGGGAAGGGCAATGACTACTAAACTCATCAGTAAGGTTCACAGCAAGGAAATATCTATCAGGTATTCCCTTATGGCTTTTGTATTCTGGATCCTTACTCTTGGATGGATTGCCGTAATATTCTATTTATCCGCAGAATCAGATATAGAATCATCTAATCTGTCAGGTTCTATACTCATGTTTATCAATGAGTTATGTAATACAAATTATGTTGACGACTCTATATTGAGAATGGCAGCGCACTCTTCTGAGTTTGCCCTGCTTACATTTTTTACATATATGGCATTATCATCTACTAATAAGATTTCTAATAAGACATCTTATTCAGAGAGCCCTGTTAAGCTCATGAGATCAGATAACGAGATGAATATCATCTTCACATTATGGTTTACTATATTAAATGCAATCTTTGATGAATATCATCAGTTATTCGTTACCGGACGCGACGGTTCGATCTTTGATGTTATGATCGACATGATCGGTATAGTCATCGTGCTTATCTTAATCAGAATCATATTTACCATTTATCTAAAATCAAAAGGCAGAACAGAGGTCGTTTATACCTGACCGTAAATTCAGATTAATCCAATCCTGTTATCATACGTTAATCGGATTATTATATATATCTAATTCGGTATAATTTCAATTTTGATGAATTGGGAAGAGGTTTAAAGAGGATATACAGATAAATGGATCAATAATAATCTGATTTAATGGGTTTTCAGGATTAATTACAGAATTCGAAGCATCATATTCTCAGTAAGTCATAATTTCAATTTATATATGTATTCGAGCTGCAATTAGTTCCGAATTACTACCAGATTTCAAAAACTTTTTTCTGTTAGTAATTCTGATTATGAATTCAATAAAAACTGCTGATCATTTGCAGTATTTAATTTCAGTAAGCAATCAGTTTTTGTTCGCTTTTGATTTGCCGGGATTTTTACTTACTGAATACCAGAAATCATAATTTAGTAAGTAATCATATTTACGTGTTTTTCATGTTCCGGTCTCACCCGAAAGTTTGTTCGTATTTGTTCGATGTGGATTGGCGAATTGAAAAAACGGATAATTTTCGATTATTCGATATAACTCTTAAATTCCATATGATCACGAATGTAATCTTCAGGATTATAGAAATCAGATGCAGCAACACAAAGAACAGAATCCTTCTGAAGCCACAACATTTCTCTCCATGTGCATTGATCGATTAAGACTGCTATGCTCGGATCGGATAATGCTTATTGGTTCCAATACCCTTATCATTTAAATGTTTCTCCAATAAATCTCTATCCTTGCAACGAATTCCATAGATGTGCCATACAGGTACAGTATAATCAGGGACAAATGGAATTATTACTTTAGGATTCGTAATTAATTCAGAATACATCTGAGCAATTCGTCTTCTCTCTTTATTCATCTTATCAAGAATAGGAAGTTTTGCTGATATGAATGCGGCCTGCAGTTCATCCAATCTGCTGTTGTTACCTTTATATATATGATGATACTTATAGCCAGATCCATAATTGCTTAGAGCACGAATCTTATCAGACAATTCTTTGTTATGACTGCTCCCGCATCGAGTCAAGAGCACCGAGATTCTTACCGGGATAAAATGAGAATCCTGCTGCATCTCCAAATGTTCCGACTTTCTGCCCTTTATAAGTTGCACCGTGTGCCTGAGCACAATCTTCAACTACAATTATCCGGTGTTTTCTGGCAATCTCAATTATCGGATCCATATCACATGCCTGACCATAAAGATGAACCGGCATTATGGCTTTAGTTTTGTCGGTAATTGCAGTTTCAATCAGATTAGGATCAATGTTAAACGTAGATATATTAGGTTCAACAAATACGGGTGTCGCACCGACATATGTAACTGCCAGTGCTGTAGCTATGTATGTATTTGAAGGAACGATTACTTCGTCTCCTTCTCCTATTCCCAAAGCCTTAAGTATCAGCATAAGTGCATCAAGGCCATTTCCTACACCGACACAATATTTCGTGCTGCAAAATTCAGCAAAGGCCTTTTCAAATGCTTAGTCTTCGGAACCTTCAATATACCAAGAACGGGTAAATACACGATCAAAGTCTGCTCTAATATCTTTATCTAATTCTCTCTCCATTGGGATAAATGAAACGAACGGAACTTTCATCAAGTGCCCTTATTTTTATTTGTTGCCTTACATTCTAATTTCCAAAGTAATTCAAAGCGATAATCCATTAATGGTTGTTTGTTGATCTTTGTCATTATCTTTGTATAAAGAATAATCCAATCAACAGACAAATAGCGATAGATTTTATATTTGAAGCCGGTTTTATCAAGATAAGTAGTTTTAAAATACATGTATTTTCGACATGTTTTTGAATTTAGAAGGGTCATCGCCTTCTTATATATAACCTGATCAAATTTAAATTGGTCTTCTGCAAGCAGCCCGGTTTTCTTGGGTATTCCTGATAAGCCTTTAAAGTCCCAAATAACAGTAGGAGTTGAGATAATCTTAATGCGCTCGTTATTCTCTATGCATCTCATTATCATCGGATAATCTTCAAGCAAGCGGTACTCTTCATCAAATAATCCCATATCTAACAAAAAGTCTCTTCGCCAATAAAGTGCTGCTCCGTAACACATGTTTTTGCAAGCGTTCCTAAACCAAATTTTCTTGTAGTTTCCTTCTGAAATAAGATTGCATTGATAGCTGTTGGGAAGATATTCATCTTTATCAACAGTCTTTCTTATTCCAAGACAAATATTGGTCTTAGGATCATCAAATTTTTTATCGATAACACTTAATACATTCTCATCATAGAAGCAGTCATCCTGAGACAAAGGAATAATAATATCACCCTTGGCATTTAACACTGCATTATTATAATTCTTTACTGTTCCGAGATTTTCAGCCCTAGTTATGAGGTGAAACCTTTCACTCTCGCAATTACCGGGGAAAAGAGAATAAATAAAATCAGTATCTATATTGGGTGATCCATCATCACTTACAATAACTTCATAATTAGAATAATTCTGACTAAGAATAGAATTGATATTCTTCTGAAGATTATCAAACTTCTTATATGTCATTACAATTATACTTAATCTTATATTATCCATTATTGATTTCTCAATTCTTTAAGAATGCTGACAGTGTGATTCAGGCCATCATTAGCAGTAAAACAACCTCTCCAGTCCAAATCCATAAGTTTTGAGGCTTCAAGTGAACTGTTTTTCATAGGATTAAAGCTCTTCTTTTCTTTTTCTGAAGGAAGAACCATCTTTACGTTAACGCCACCGGCTTCTGCCAATATCGCTCCCATGTCTTTAATCGAGATAATTGAATTCGGATTAGAAATGTTATATGCACTGCAATTCTTTCCAATCATTAAAACTTTAATAATTGCAGAAGCACAATCAAGAGAATAGACATAGGAACGAATCTGGCTGCCATCACTCTTCATGATTATATCTTCACCTTTTGCGGCCTGATAAGCCCAGGCAGAACTGACTCTGTTATCATCAGGAGAAGCTGTTGGTCCGTATATATGACCGGGACGTACTATAACACTCTCAACTCCATATTCATCATAATATGATACACACAGTGTTTCCGTAGCACATTTGCTTAACGAATAAGAATTTCTCGAATTAAGTAAATCTATATATCCGTACTCTCCCTCTTTATAAGGTTCGTCATTATCTTTCTTACCATATACTTCAGATGAAGATACAAAAAGCACACGTTTTGTATTGCTCTTCCTGGCATAATCCAATAAACACTTCATACCAAGAACGTTTGAAAGCATTGTTTCAACAGGTTCTTCTACAATCTTATTAGGAGAAGCGTTACTTGCTCCGTGAATAATATAATCAGCTTTTTCCGATATATTGATATCCGGTTTAGAGGCATCAAAATAAACGAATTGGAAATCAGGTCGATTAATGATTTCTCCAAATCGGTCAGACATTTTCTCAGTAGATCGGCCGGCTGCAAGGATTCGAATAACACTATCCTTATTAGTATCGTTATACCTGAGAATAACATCGATAACTGTTGAACAAATAAGGCCGGTTGCTCCAGTGATCAGAACAGTCTTCCCTGCCATATCAGATAATTCCGGTAACGACTCTATTACTTTATCTATGTCGGATATCCATTGTTTGCAATCATAGATACTCATATTACACCTTACTTCAGCCAATCTGATCTTTTTGCCAATAACAACGCTTTAAAAATGTCTATATCTTCAACTGTAGTTAATTTTTCATTTTTCTCAGAGCCCATAGAAAAGTTATCTTTGTGCCCTCAATATTTCTTCTTTAATATAATCTATTCCATAATCCAGAAAAGAGTAGTTGCGATGCATATTTTAGTATAGATTTAATCCCGCTGATCATTCTAATCTCCAGTTACTTTATCCATGAATCATTTTTAGCATGTAACAATGCTTGAAATATCTCAAGATCTTCAACTGTTGTGATTTTAATATTCTTTTCAGACCCTTTCGAAAAATATATCTTTTTCCCCAATTGCGCCATCAAAGAACATGATGCCGCCATGTTTTTTATTCCTCGTTCCCGAGCTTGTTGATGCGCATCCCAAAGTTCACCAAGATAATACGTGTGAGGAGTTTGCGTTCTCTGTAATGTTTCACGAGGAATAGAATTTTCGGCTTCCAATCCGTTATCGGAAACAAACACTACCTCAGTACAAGGAATAGAAGCTACAGCTGAACCATAAAATCTTTGCTTCACAATACTATCAGTAATAATGTCCTGACTAACCATCGCTCTATTTCCATCATGAATCATTACAATATCTGTATCTTCATGATCATTTCTTATAGCTTCAAGACCGTTATAAATTGATTCTTGTCCGGTATCGCCGCCTTTAACTACATATTTAAGTTTTGATATATTAAATTGTTTTGCATATGCTGACAGGATTTTTTCCCAGCCATCAAGAATAACAACACATATCTCATCAATATTAGGATGCTGTTGAAATGCCTCAAGTGTATAAACAATAATTGGCTTATTATCAACATGAATAAACTGTTTAGGAATATCCTGATGTGTACGTGTACCAGAACCTGCAGCTGTTAATATTGCAATCGTTGACATTTTGTAATCCTCCTATCATAGTATTCGAATTCGATTGATTATAGGTTTTGTTATTGTTTCATAGCCCTTACTAGTAAGTTTTCCTGATACATTAATCCCTTTTCATGTTAAACTGCTTCGGAATATCCTGATTCATTCGATTACCGGAACCGCCTGCTATCAAAAGTCCTATATTGGCCATAATCTACCTCCTTAATACTTAAGTTCAAGAAATATATGTTGTTCCCTTTGTTCTTTAGGCGGAATCTTCATATAGTCCCCATAGAACTGTGTTAAATAACTCTCTGCATTTAAAGGCACATTAAACTGCTCGGTTTCAAACGTTGTTTTCCTAAAAAGACATATATCTTCGCGTTTGTATATCTCTTTGGAAAAATGCTTTCTTCCGGATGGAATGCCAACTAGTTTTGTATTAGTGTCTTTACATTTAGAATACCAATAATCACACCAACGTATCCAAGTCTTCAAAGGGATTATCTTAAGAAGTTTTCCGAAAATGATCTTACCTTTGGAATATTTCGTTTTTCTGCCTTCCAACAATTGAATATCTTCCGGTAATTCTCTGTTATTACAAAATCTTATAGAAGATATTGCAAAAGATAATCCCATACTGAAAATCTCTTGGATCTTTCTTTTGAATTTGCTGTCAAACAAGTTTTCAATAATGTATATATCAATAGATAATCCGCATTCGGTGGAATTCCAATCATATTTGCGTCTGGCTACAGTCCCTTTCTTTCTTATCTGAGTTACCATTAAGCCAAGTTCAGGATTCTTTTTGGGAGTTTGAAGATAATATCTGTCACCTAATTCGCTATCAAACAATTCAAGCATTCTATCATAATCTTTTCTTGGCATATTAAGATCTATATCGTCATCCCAAGGAATAAAACCTTTATGACGTATGGCACCGAGAATGCTGCCGCCACTTAGACTATATTCAATTGAATTCTTGTCAAAAAAAGCTACTACTTCTTTTGTCATATCAAGAATATGCATTTGATAATCTCTTAATTCTTCTTCATTAAGTATGACTACATCATCGATACTGTAACCCATATTTATAACAGACCTCAATTAACTCTTGTAGTTATAAAAGATTCTAAATACTCATCAGCTATAAATTCCCAGCTGTAATATTGTTTAATACGTTCTTTTGCTTTATATCCGTATTCATCAATCTCTGATACTTCCATCTTATCAGTTTTATTTATCAGTTCGGCAAGATTACCACTATCTTTTGTCCAATATAAAGCAGATTCCTGTGCAACTTCGCGATTAAACCCTACATCCAAAAGAAGATTCAGATTAGTGCTGCCAAGCGCTTCCAAAAGGCTGGGATTAGTACCACCGACTTCATGTCCATGGAAATATGCGTAAGCAAGTTCCCTAATCTTCTTGAGTAGCTCTTTATCATAAACCGTACCAACAAACTTGATTCTTTTATCCTTCTTCCATCCGAGTTTACGGTCCAATTCTTCCAGAAATTTTTCATTAGTGTTAGTGATCAAAGCAAAGTCTCGAACGGAATTTGATCTCATAAACTCACGAATCATAGTTTCATAATTATTTTCAGGAACAAATCTGCCAACAACCAGATAGTAACTGAATTTTTCCAGCTTATGCTCTTCAAACCAGGAAGTTAACTTCACATCATCATCTGAAATAATACTAGGCTCAATATCAGCACCATAAGCTATATATTTAGTGTTCGGATGGTCATATTCGGATTTAATATACTTTTCAATATTCACAGAGTCACATATAACCAGATCAGCAAGACCAACCATGCGTTTTTCAGACCACTTCCAGTATTTGCGGACAGGTAATGACCACTTGGCTCTCATCCACTCATGACCATCCGGATTAAGATAATACTTCCCGCCAACAGATTTGATTTTCTTGACTAATCCACCGATGAATAGTCCGATACGACAAGTAAGGATATAAAATACAGGGTTTTGTATATTATGTTTCTTACAATAACTAATCGAATAAAGAACGGCAGCTCTATCATAGTAAATAGCTACAGCAGGTCCTATATTCGGACATGATATCTTAAATACATGAGCATTCTTATATTCGAACTCGATAACGTTCCCGGCATTGTCACGAAAAACATTACTGATTCCGGATAATTTGGACTCATCCATAAAACCGTCTCCGTTTGCTTTACAGGCAACATGATATTTAATCGAAGTTTCATTCTCATGCTCGCAAATAAGCCTGTCTACAAAAGTCTCATATCCACCGTATTGACCGATGGATTTGGAGCCAATTATAAACACGTGACGTACAGCGTTTGTCTCTCTCCCCATTTTGTCCATTTTTGTATTATATAATAAGAAGAATAAGAATAAAAAGCTAAATAGAGCTTTCTCTGATTCTTAAAGGTATGAAACATTTGAATTCATAACTGTATACCTTATACATCTAGATTAGATCGGGGAGATTTTTGACCTACATATTCTAGGCACAGCATTGTAAGATCATCAAATTGGGGAGCATCTTTTACGAAGTCTTTTACTATAGAATCCACTTGTTCCAGGATCTGCTTGGGAGTCTTGTTTTCAGCCATTCTGAGCGCATGAACAAGTCTTTCTGTACCGAACATTTCGTTAGAAGCGTTTGTTGCTTCGGGTACGCCATCAGTATAGATAAACAGCTTAGAGCCAGGCTGCATCTGCATCTCGTATTGCTTATATTTAACGCCTTCCATTCCGCCTATGACAAAGCCGTGCTTGTCTTTGAAGAGTTCAAAAGAATCGTCAGCATTCTTTAAGATCGGGTATTCGTGACCGGCATTAGCAGCTTTCAGAACACCTGTCTCAAGATCAAGGCATCCGTACCAGACGGTGACAAACATCTCTTCAGGATTATTCGTACATAACTGGTTGTTGACATACTGAAGGACTTCTGCAGGACTGTTTCCCATCATGGCAATGTTCTGGATCAGGATTTTCGAGACCATCATGAAAAGTGCTGCAGGTATGCCTTTTCCGGACACATCGGCCATTACGAGTCCTAGATGCGTGTCATCAATAAGGAAGAAATCATAGAAGTCACCGCCGACTTCTTTGGCAGGATTCATTGAAGCATAAATATTGAAATCATCACGTTCAGGAAATGCCGGGAAAATGTTCGGCAGTGTTTCGGCCTGGATCCTTGTAGCCATTGTAAGTTCGGTATCAAGTCGTTCTTTCTCTTTCTGCTGCTCAGAATATCTTTCCAACTGAATTCTGACAATAACATAGTAAAGATATGCAGCTGAAATAACAGTAGCAAGTATAACGAACTGAATTTCCTGGAAAAGGATCTGTGCACCGATTGCAGCAAGTGGTGATAACAGATAAAGCCATAATGCCGATGCGAGTTTCTTATTGACCTTTGTTTTATATTTGATCATAAGGAACATATTCTGTAACAGCATAAGGATATGCATGATGTTCGACATAACATATCCGCGGCCTCTTTGATATACATTGAATTCATCGAAATAATAATAAAAATCGGTAAACAGATTCAAAATAAGACCTAATGTATGAATTAATACAAGTACCAGAAATATATAGAAAATTGGTTTTGAATATTTACCGGGCTGGGTAATATAAAGTATCAGGAGCGACAGCATAAAAATCATGAATCCGGATACTAAGAACTCAACAAAAGTAACAGCTCTGATAGCGATAGCGAATGCAGTTCCCGTATGTCCTTCCAAAAGCATTCTTATAAAATGCATGGAGATATAGATATTGATCAGCGTAAGAAAGAGTTGTAAATACTTCTTGGCTTCTTTTCTAATATGCATTCCTGCCCCGATCTGCATAATACTGAGGCCACAGATTCCAAGGCCGGCGGCAATAAACACTACATTTACCAGGTTTGAATAACTTAGATTGATAGTCATAGTCTTATCACCCTTTCTGTTTTATAGATTTATAGTAACAATAAACATATAAACACGGGTTAAGAAACCATAACGGATTTATAAATAATCTTGATAACCATCCTCCCAAGAAATCAGGCAAAAATAAGAGCCGCCTCACGCTGAAGACAGCTCTTAAGGAAATCATTTAATCAGATATCAGCCGATCTTATCAAGTGCCTGCTTGAGGTCAGCGATAATGTCGTCCGGATCTTCCATACCTACAGAGAATCTGATGAGATCAGGTGAGATTCCCGCCTCTTTAAGCTGCTCATCAGTGAGCTGTCTGTGTGTATGCGAAGCGGGATGCAGAAGAAGTGTCTTACAATCTGCAACGTGTGTTGCGATAGTAGCAAACTTCAATGAATCCATGAATTTGATGGACTTTTCACGTCCACCCTTTACGCCGAAGCACATAACGCCGCATGTTCCCTTAGGGCAATACTTCTGAGCAAGCTCATGCTGTGAGTCTGTCTTAAGTCCGGGATACTTAACCCATGCAATACGGTCATCTGATGCGAGGAACTCAGCAACCTTCTGGGCATTTGCGCAGTGACGAGCCATACGTGCAGGAAGTGACTCAAGACCGATCTGTACATAGTAAGCGTTCTGAGGAGACTGGATAGAACCGAAGTCTCTCATGAGTTGGGCTGTAGCCTTGGTGATGTAAGCAGCCTTGCCGAACTTAGTAGCATAAGTAATTCCGTGATAAGACTCGTCAGGTGTGCAGAGGCCGGGGAACTTATCAGCGTGAGCCATCCAGTCGAAGTTACCAGAATCGATGATGGCGCCGCCGACAGATGAACCGTGACCGTCGATGTACTTTGTTGTCGAGTGTGTAACGATGTCGCATCCGAATTCGAAAGGACGGCAGTTTACAGGTGTTGCAAATGTGTTGTCCATGATGAGCGGGATGCCGTTGTTATGAGCAAGCGCAGCGAACTTCTCGATATCAAGGATATCAACTGTAGGATTAGTAATCGTCTCGCCGAAGATGCACTTAGTGTTAGGTCTGACGTACTTCTGGAGTTCCTCAAGAGGAAGTGTCTGGTCAACGAATGTGCACTCGATGCCCATCTTCTTGAATGTAACGCCGAAAAGATTATATGTGCCGCCGTAGATATTGGCTGATGCGATGAAGTGATCGCCTGCCTCGCAGATATTGAATACTGCAAAGAAATTAGCAGCCTGACCGGAGCATGTGAGCATTCCCGCAAAACCGCCTTCCATAGCGCAAAGCTTTGAAGCTACGTAATCGTTGGTAGGATTCTGAAGTCTGGTATAGAAATATCCTGATGCTTCAAGATCGAAAAGCTTACCCATGTCTTCAGAAGTAGAATACTTCCAGGTTGTGCTCTGGTAGATAGGTACCTGTCTCGGTTCACCATTACCGGGATTGTAGCCGCCATGAAGTGCGATTGTGTCAACTGTGCTCATTTGTGTATTCCTTCTTTCCTATTATTCTTCATCGCCTGAAATAGCGAGAGATTCAACATAGACCGACGGTGTAAAGAACTCTCCTTCACCGGACGGCAGGTTAATTATATCATTTCCGACGGATTTGATTGATTTAATTACTTCATAGAAGTTACCTGCGACTGTGATTTGCTCGACAGGTCTTCCCTTCTTGCCGTTCTCGATGAGATAACCTTCGCAAAGCAACGAGAAATCGCCGCTTATGGGGTTAACTCCGGCATGAAGTCCGGAAAGATCTGTAAGGATAATGCCTTCTCCTACTTCTTCAAGCAATTCTTCGAAAGACTTTTCGCCGGGTTCAACAATTAAGTTCGTAGGCATCTCGGATACGGCGCTTCCAGATCTGAAGCCGTTACCTGTAGATGTCTTCCCTGCTTTGTTAGCGGACTTAAGGTCGTATAATGCGGTCGCGAAAACGCCCTTGTCGATAATGGACTTAGCCGTAGTAAGAACACCTTCGTCATCGAAAGGTATCTTGGTAAGTGCCTTATCGTACATAGGCTCTTCCTTTACCGTGAATACAGAAGATGCGATGGTCTCCCCTTCTTTATCTGCAAGAAGTGAAAGACCTCGCTGCATTGTGGTTGCAAGGAAGTTACCGAAGAATACCATAAAGAACTGCTGGAAAGCTTCACTCTTGAGAACGGCTTTGTAATTGCCGGGTTTGCAGGACTTGGCGCCCATCTTGCCTATGAGGTTTTCCTTGAATTTCGCAAGGAACTTATCGAGATCAAAGTCATCGATATCCTTGCCGATCCAGTAATGTCCGCCGCTCTTAACACTTCCGTCGCTGTCTGTAGCGCGTGCTGAAGCCATAAGTGAGATGCCGTCAGTATCTCTGTAAGAATGGAGTCCCTTTGAATTAATGATGAGATAAGGTCCGGTGCTGCAGGAGATAGTAAGATAGTCTACTGCATCAATACGGGAATCAAGAGCAAGGATAGCCTTCTCGATCTTAAGGCCGAGCTCTGAGAAACTCTTGTATGTATTTTTCGAATAAGCGTCAGTAACCTGTGAGAAATAAAGATCCTTATTGTTCTCGTCGCAATAGATAAACTGGGGATCCTCATCGTTAAGGACTTCGCAGTTTTCCATGGCAGATTTAAGGAGAAAATCTATTGAAGAATCTTCTAAGATGTTTGTAGAGCAGTATCCCATCTGGCCGTTCTTGAGGCCTCTAAATGAAAGAGAACTTGTAGCGCTGTTCTCATAGCTGGATACTTCGCCGTTTAAGATGTCGATGCTCATTGAGCTTTCAGTTGCATAAGATGCTTCGCACTCTTCAAAGCCGTATTCCATGCCGGCCTTAACGAGTTTTTCCATGAATTTTTCAGCTGATTTAATATCCATTTAAATCACCCCTCTCTTCCGCCGACAAGTATCGAAGATACTCTGATGGTAGGCTGACCGACTGTTACCGGTACGTTGCCTGACATTGAGCCGCACATACCGGCTGAAAGCTTTAAGTCATTGCCGACCATGTCGATATTCTTAAGGATCTCCTGACCTTTACCGATAAGCGTAGCGCCTCTTACGGGCTCGGCGATCTTTCCGTCTCTTACCATGAACGCTTCGTTTACTGCGAAGTTGAAATCACCAGTGGATGTATCAACGGAACCGCCGCCCATCTGTGTGCAGTAAAGTCCGTATTCTGTATTGGCGATAATGTCTTTTACTTCAGATTCGCCGTTGCAGATATATGTATTACTCATACGTGATGTAGGAGCATAAGAATAGTTCTGTCTTCTGGAGCAGCCTGTAGGCTTTGAATTCATTCTTCTGGCACCGAGCTCATCAACAAGATAGTTCTTGAGGATGCCGTTCTCGATAAGTAACAGGTCGGATGAAGTATTTCCTTCATCGTCTGTTGCATATGAGCCCCACTCTCCGTCGATCGTTGCATTATCTCTTGCACTTACGATAGAAGATGCAATCTGCTGACCGAGCATGTCTGTAAAGTAAGAATTCTTGATTCCAACAGATGTAGCTTCAAGAGCATGACCGCATGCTTCGTGGAAGATTACGCCGCCAAAGCCGTTGCCCAGAATAACAGGCATCTTAGCTGAAGGAGCATATCCGGCATTAACCATGCGGATAGCAGTATCACAGCATTCCTGAGTCTTCTCGATCAAAGGATATTCATTGATAAACTCATATCCTCTCATGGTACCGGGAGCAACTCTGCCGCTCTGCTTCTCATTATCTTTAGTAGCAATAGCCTCAACAGAGAGTCTGATGCGTCTTGTAGTATCTTCGACGTTTACGCCTCTTGTGTTGATGACTCTGGCGGTTCTAATAGATGTGGCAATACCGCCTGCAACTTGAGTGATAAGCGGATCGTAACTGAGGGCGAAGTCAGACGACTTTCTAAGGAAATCGACCATGTCCTTTTTGGGAACAGTCATAGGATCGATCTCGATCGTTGCTTTTGATGTGGAGCAGAGTTCTTTTAAAGCCTCGATCCTGCCCTTATCCTGGCCCTTAATGGCTGCAGCAGCCTCTTTGGCAAGCTTTAACAGAACTTCGATGTCATTATCACTCGAATAGACATAAACTGAATTAGTGCCTGCAAGAAGCCTTATTCCCGTGCCGGAATCAAAACCGGTCGCAGCACGGATAACCTGGCCATTCAAAAGGCTTACGGATTTGGACTCGGTTACTTCCTGAAAAACTTCGGCAAAATCAGCTGTAGTTGACATTGCCTGTTCCAAAATACGTTGGCAATCACTGTCGTTAAACATATAAATAACCCCTTATTTTTTAATCACAAGTATTATACCTTATTGTACTTAGGCTGCAATTTTCGATGAAAATTTATAATCGGGTATTTCTGCTTGGCAATACATATTTCGTACAGTAAATAGAGTGTTTTACAGTACGATTTACGTACCGTTTTCGAACAAATATAAAGGCTGCCTCAAATACAGAGACAGCCTTAACATTATTAAATCAATATTATCAGTAACGCTTGATCTTCTTTGAAGTATTCTTCTCAAACTCAGTCATTCTGAGTACTGTCTTCTTGATCTTCTTGTAGCTTTCGAGCTTTTCATTGGTATCTGAAACAACAGTCTTTAGGATATCCATGATCTGCTCTTCAGTAGGATCAGTCTCTATACCGAGCTTGCTCTTGATCTCCTCAAGATCCGGGAAGATCGTAGCCGTGATGACGATATCATCCTTAACTTCATCTTCCACGCCGGATACAACGGATTCAGCTACATAAGGGCTGAGTGACAAGAGATACTCGATCTCCTCAGGGAAAACATTCTTACCGTTCTTTGCGATAATAACGTTCTTCTTACGGCCTGTGATGATGCAGAAACCGTCTTCATCGATATAACCTAAGTCACCTGTGTGATAGTAACCGTCTTTATCAAGAGCGAGTGCGGTATTCTCGGGATCGTTGTAGTAACCGAGGAAGTTATTGTCACCTTTCGAAATGAACTCGCCTATGCCGTCGGAATCAGGATCAAGGATCTTAACGTCACAGCCGGGCAAAGGAAGTCCAGCCGCATGATTCTTAAATGCAACGTCACGATTGAGAGCAAGGATAGGAGCGCACTCTGTAAGACCATATCCCTGAACGCAGAGGAATCCCATATCCTGGAAAAACTTTAAGATCTCGGGATTTACAGGAGCACCGCCTAAGATGATGAGTCTCATTCTTCCGCCAAAAATATCGTGGATCGGTTTGAAGAGCTTCTTTCTCATCTTGGGAGAAAAATGCAGAGCATTGGCAAGCTTGATACCGTTCTGAAGCTTCTTTGCCTTCTTGGGATCAGCTTTAAGTCCCTTCATGATCTTCTTATAGAAGAGTTCGAGCATTACCGGAACCATCAGTATAGCTGTAGGTCTTACTTCCTGAATATTCTGTGCGATGTACTTGAGGCCTTCGCAGACGGCAACTGTAGTACCTCTGTAAACCTGGCCTAAGAATCCGCAAGTACATTCATATGTGTGATGCAAAGGCAGAACTGAAAGCCACACATCGCTTCTGTCGATATAAAGCATCGAGAACATGGACATGAGGTTCTTGCAGATATTCTTCTGGCAGAGCATAACAGCTTTGGACTTGGCAGTAGTGCCTGATGTGAACAAAAGAATCGTCATCTCTTCAGGATCGATGGTAGCTTCAGTAAAGATCTTGTCTCCTTCAGCAAGCTTCTTCTCACCGATCTTAAGGCAGTCCTGATAGTAAAGGAATCTGTCATCGTCGATCTCGTCCATGCAGATCCAGTGCTTGCAGGTATCAACCTTGCCGTAAACCTGGTTAACGATGGAGAGCTTTGACTTGGAGAACAAAAGGATATCAACTTCTGCTCTTGTAAGCATGTTCAGTACATCGTCAACGGGAAGTTCTTTATCAAGCGGAACTACGCATCCTGTTCCGTTTGTCGTTGCAAGATAAGATGTGTACCATTCATATCTTGTCTCGGAAAAGATAGCGATCCTGGCGCCCTTCTTAACGGTATTCATGAAATACGTTCCGAGTGAATCGATATCGTGATCGTATTTCTCTGTTGATATAGGAACGTATTCCCCACCCTTCTTTTCCTTTACAAGGAATACGGGGTTTTCAGGAAACTCATTGACTCTCTTCTTAATGACGTCTCTGAGGTCATGGATCTCGGTTACTTCGTACAGATTTGCATAGGGATCTTTCATACGTTTGTAAATCCTTTCTCGATAGCAAGTTCAGCACGTTCCTTGTTCTTGCCGCCCTTGGCAATCTCAGCGTCGATAAATCCGGGGTTAGCTTTGAGGAATGCAGTCATGTAGTCAGCGGGGTTTTCGAGGAAGTGCATGATCATGTCCTTCTGGGCATCGTTGATGACACCGTTTGCCTTGGCCTCATCGAAAAGTTCCTCGTTGATGCCTGTAAGAGCATGAAGTTCAACACCAAGACCTTTGAGGACTTCCCTGCCGTTCTGGTGCCTGTCTACTACAGCAACGGTGTCTGTAATATCAGAACCGAGGCCTCTGATAACGGGGATCCATGCTCTCTCGTAAGATGATGCCTCAGTGATGAGGTCAGCAATATGGAGAGCTTTCTTGCCCTTAAGGTCGATGTCCTTAACATCAACTGCAGGACCGTCAATGCTCTCGGAATAAACGGATGTCATATCCTTATAGATCGTGAGATGAGGCTTTTTCAAAAGATATGCAGGCATCATTGAGAAGAAATAATCTCTTCTCTCACCGCCGGAGATGTAATCAAAATCGAGCTTAGATGCTTCTTCAGCGAGCTTGTCAGATACCATCTTAAACGTGCCGCTCTTGTTGTAATAAGCGAGCATCATGTCGAATATCTCTTCGGGAGCAGTGAGCTTGTTGTCAGCGATTGCTTTCTCGATCCTCTTAAGGACTTCACCTGCTGCAGCCTCGTTTTCAAGCAGGAAGTGAGTATTGATGAAGAAAGGTCCGAGTCTTCCTGATGTATACCAGAAAGGCTGGTTTTCAGGGGCTACCCTAACTGCCTTTGTCTCAAACAAAGCTTCGATTATCTTGTCTGCCATGATCTATCTCCTTTTCTTTTACCAGCGTTGTAATGTGCCGGTAAGTTCTTTTAAGTTAAGTCCGTTGTCTTCGCAATACTTCTTAAGATCGTCAGTGATCTTGACAGGAAGCGCGGGATGAATGAGGCATGCAGTTCCGACTTCAACAGCCGAAGCGCCTGCGATCATGAACTCTACGACATCCTGATAGTCAGAGATGCCGCCGCATCCGATGATCGGAATATCAAGGACCTGGCTGCACTCGGCAACCATTCTGATCGCTACAGGTTTAACAGCAGGACCTGAATATCCGCCCGTATTGTTTGTAAGTACAGGTCTTCTTGTCTTGATGTTGATCCTCATACCCATGAGCGTATTGATGAGTACAACGGCATCAGCTCCGCCCTCCTGTGCAGCAAGTGCGGTAGCCTTAATATCTGTGACATTGGGTGTGAGCTTGATCCACAAAGGAAGATCGGTAAGAGCTCTCATCTTTGAGGTGATGAGCTTTATAGCGGCAGGATCACTGCCGATCGTCATGCATCCCTCTTTTACGTTAGGGCACGAAAGGTTGATCTCAAGAGCATCGATCTTATCCTTATGCTCATTAAGCTTGGTTACCATATCTATGTAATCTTCATAGCTGTGGCCTGCTACGTTAACGATAACGGCTGCACCTGAATCCTTCATGAAATCCAGGTCATTCTCGATGAAGTAATCGACACCGGGGTTCTGAAGTCCTACTGAATTAAGCATTCCTGAATCGCACTCAGCGACTCTAACGCCGGGATTACCCGCTCTGGGCTTAATGGTAAGACCCTTGGATGAGATTCCGCCAAGTATCGAGAGGTCATAATATTCTGCAAGCTCTCTTCCGAAATTGCATGTGCCTGAAGCAAGGATAATGGGGCTCTTGAGGCTTACATTACCGACATTTACTGATAATGGATTACTCACCATACCACCTCCCTGCTGTCGAAAACAGGACCATCCTTGCAGCATCTGACATTCTTAAATCCGTCAGGTCCTTCATCTTTTACTTTTACCGTGCAGCAAAGGCAGATTCCGGCACCGCAGGCCATTCTCTGTTCCATGGATACCTGGCAGTTCATGCCTTTTTCTTGAGCCCAGGCACTTACCGCCTTCATCATCGGGATAGGACCAACACAGCAGATAAGTGTTTTCGAAGGGTCAGAAATATCAATGGTATCAAGCCCTGCAATAACAGTACCCTTGATACCACAATCACCGCAATCGGTCGTTAGAATATAAGACGGCTTATTGAGGATGACCTGTGAAGCATTCCTGAATCCCTCACAGACAGTAACATTCTTGCCATTTGACGTAAGAGTCTCATATGCGAAATTGATCGGGAAAACACCTGTTCCGCCGCCGGTAAGGATAACATTGTCATATCCTTCAAAATCAAAGCCGTTGCCTAAAGGTCCAAGACAGTCAACCAAAAGTCCGGGTTCGAACTGAGATATCTCGGCCGTTCCCTTGCCTACGACTTTGACGCCGATATTAAAAGTTCCGTTTTCTTTATTTACACTTGCAATTCCAAAAGGTCTCTTAAGAAAAACTGTTCCGGCAGATATATTAACGAACTGTCCCGGAACAGCGTTAGCGGCAATTTCGGGACATTCGAAACCAAGATAGCATGTATCTTCGTTGAGAAAATCTTTTGAAACCAGTTTGATTCTATATTCTTTTTTTAAATTCATTAGTTATACGTACTTACGGTTATGTAATGCTGCGTTGAGCTTTTCCTTCATGTCTTCTGCTTCGAATCTTGCTGCCTTGGCGAAGTCTTCAGGTCCGAAGTAATCGCTTCTTGCCTTCCACGCCGTCATGATGCTTCTGGAAGCGTTAACGATACCGCCCTTGCCGTATGCTGTAAAGCTTGCAACTGCCTCGTCAGCGCCTGCACCCTGAGCTCCGTAGCCCGGGATGAGCATGAATGCGTTAGGCATGATCTTTCTAAGTCCGACAGCCTGCTCGGGATATGTAGCACCGATAACTGCGCCTACGGATGAGAAACCTTCCTCACCGATGAGATCTTCGCCCCATTCTGCAACCTTAGCAGCTACAGATTCATAGAGCTTGCCGCCTGTGCTGAGCTCAAGATCCTGGAAGTCGCCGGATGAAGGATTGGATGTCTTAACAAGGCAGAAGATACCCTTTCCGTCGCGCTTGCATACATCGATGAAAGGCTTAACGCCATCGATACCGAGATAGCAGTTGACCGTGCATGCATCAAGTCCGCTCATCTCCATGGTGTCGTTTAAGAGAATGTCTGTCTTACCGATGATCGCTTCAGCATAAGCAGTAGCTGTAGATCCGATATCATTTCTCTTGCAGTCGCCGATTACCAGCATGCCCTTCTTCTGGGCATATCTTGCTGTAAGGAGCATAGTCTTGATCGCATCGTAGCCGTACATCTCATAGTAAGCGTACTGAAGCTTTACTGCAGGAACGATGTCACATGTCTGGTCGATGATCTCTTTGTTGAAGAGCCAGATAGCTTTAGCCGTAGCTTTTGTGGGTTCTTCCGGGAAAAGTGTCTCTGCATAATCCTTGATATGCTGGGGAATGTAGTCGAGCTTTGTGTCGAGGCCTACAACCGTGGGGTTCTCGAGCTCGTCAATTCTTCTAACCAGGCTGTCAGCAAAGTTTCTCATAAGTGATCTTTCCTCCCATTACAGTAAGTATTGTTTCACCGTAGAGTTTGTAGCCGTCGTACGGTGTGTTTCTTGATTTTGAAAGCATCTTATCCTTCTCGAAAACAAACTCGTTATCGAGGTCAAAGACTGCGAGATCTGCATCATCACCAACGTTCATGCCGCCTCTTCCGAGCTTTAAGATGTTGGAAGGAGCGAAGCACATCAGGTCGATGAGCTTTGCGAGCGTGATCTCACCTGTTTTTACAAGATAAGTGTACCCCAAAGCGAAGGCTGTCTCAAACCCTAATATACCATTCAAAGCGACAGAAAACTCACAAACTTTCTCGTCAGCATGATGAGGCGCATTATCTGTAGCGATCGCATCGATCGTTCCGTCCTTGATTCCTTCTATGATTGCCTCAAGGTGATCTCTGGTCCTGAGCGGCGGATGCATCTTGAAGTTCGTGTCATATGTGGCACACATATCATCTGTAAGCGTGAAGTAATGAGGGCATGTCTCGCATGTAACCTTAACTCCCCTTGCCTTAGCATCCCTGATCATGCGGACGCCGCCCTTGGTGCTGACATGGCAGATATGGACCGGAATATTAAGATATTCGGAGAGGATTATGTCTCTTGCGATCATTATGTCCTCTGCTGCCGTTGGTATACCCCTGATACCGATGGAAGTAGATACTGTTCCCTCGTTCATCGCACCTTCAGAAAGGCTCTTGTCTTCACAGTGGTTAAGTACAGGAAGGTCGAAGTCAGAAGCATACTCAAGTACTTTTCTCATGATTCCGGCATTCTTGATCGGGTGTCCGTCATCAGATACAGCTACGATTCCTGCTTCCTTCATAAGTCCCATCTCTGAGATGAGCTCACCGTCGATTCCCTTGGTAGCTGCACCGATGGGATATACACGGCAGTTGTCGGCTTCTTTTGCCTTCTTAAGGATTCCGCTGATAACAGCAGCATTGTCAGCTACGGGATTTGTATTAGGCATCGGGCAAATTGATGTATAGCCGCCCTTTGCTGCAGAAGCAGTACCTGTTGCGATGGTTTCTTTATATTCACCGCCCGGTTCTCTTAAATGGCAGTGCATGTCAACAAGACCGGGTGTTACAGTTGCACCCTTAAGGTCGATCACTCTGTCAGCCTTATCTTCAGCAAACTCAGCAGCAAACTTGCCGTCTTCAATGAATATCTTGTTGATCTTCTCATCGTTATATACTTTGCAGTTGGTTAATATGATTCTCACAGTTGGTTCCTCCTTGCCATGAGCAGGTAAAGAACAGCCATTCTGACTGCTACACCGTTTGTAACCTGTTCATTAATTACCGACTGGTCGCAGTCGTAAACTGCCGTCGGAAGCTCTACTCCGTGGTTGCACGGACCTGGGTGCATCAGGAATGCATCCGGCTTTGCAAGAGCAAGCATCTCCGGTGTGATCGCGTAGAACTTTGCATATTCTGCGATCGACGGGAAAAGTGATTTCTGCTGGCGCTCGAGCTGAACTCTTAATCCCATGACAGCATCGGCATCCTTTACGCAGTCGGCAACACTGTCGGCGATCCTGACACCCATGTTCTCGATTCCAATGGGCATCATGGTCTTCGGTCCGTATACACTTACCTGTGCACCGAGTTTGGAAAGTCCGATTGCATTGGATCTGACGACTCTTGAGTGATAGATATCACCGCAGATCGCGATCTTCTTGCCTTCGAAAGTATCGAATCTCTCATACATTGTGAGCATGTCTAGCAGTGCCTGTGTAGGATGCTCGTTCATTCCGTCACCGGCATTTACGACAGATGCCTTGAGGTAAGGAGCAATAAAATGAGGCGCACCGGACTGGTTGTGCCTCATGATTATGATGTCCGTACCCATCATGTCGATCGTTCTTGCAGTATCAAGGAGTGACTCACCCTTGTTTACAGAACTTCCCGAAGTTGAGATGTTTGCAGAAGCAGATCCCATGTACTTCGAAGCAAGCTCGAATGAAAGTCTTGTTCTTGTCGAATTCTCATAGAAAAGCGTTACGACCGACTTGCCCTGAAGATGTGATGTCTTCTTGTTAGCAGACGATATAACGAGCTTCATTGTCTTAGCTGTATCTAAGATCTCCATGATCTCATCTGCGGTAAGTTGCTTCATACCGAGGAGATCTTTGCTCTTAAGTCCCATTATCCTTCTTCCTCCTTAAGCAGTATTACGCGGTCCTGACCGTCAACTTCCTTTACTTCAACGTCAATGTGCTCGGTAATTGCGGTAGGAACGTTCTTTCCTACATAATCAGCTCTGAACGGCAGTTGTCTGTGTCCTCTGTCGATCAGAATAGCAAGCTGGATGTTTGCAGGTCTTCCCATATCGAAAATGTTCTCTATGGCAGCTCTTGTCGTTCTGCCCGTGAAGAGAACATCGTCTACTAAGATTATCTTTTTATCATTTACATCGAAGGGAATGTCCGTGCCGTTTACGACAGGGTGAGCAGAGAGCATAGAGAGGTCATCTCTGTAGAAAGTGATATCGAGTATACCCATCGGTACTTTCACGCCTTCTATCTCCTCAAGGAGAGAACGAAGTCTCATTGCCAGAGGCACGCCTCTTTTCTGGATTCCGATGATAGCTACGTTCTCAAGTCCGTCGTTATGCTCAACTATCTCATGGGAGATCCTGATAAGCGCACGGGAGATCGCTGCTTCATCCATCAGTTCGTGACCGGGAATTAAAACCATAAAAAAACTCCTTCCGCTAAGAATATGGCTATGTAAAGCCCGTCCGGCAGAAAGGAATCCGTAAATACAAGTATATTAACAGCCACTTACGGCCTCGCCGGACCGTTTAAAGTTTTGCTTTTTGAATTTTATATTTTATGTGGTCTAAAAGCAATATTGTTTTGTTCTATAATTTCGGAAAAATCACAGTAACCGTCATAGTGTACTGTGACTTCTAGCGTGATTTTTTAATAAAGGCTCGAAAAAATCACAGTAACCGTCCGGGTCTACTGTGACTTTTGATGTGATTTTTTGAACTCGAAAAAGAAACTACAATCCAATATGCTCAAGAAAGTGCTGAATATATGAGGTATATTGCTCGAACCCGGCTACTGCCCTGCTTCTGGCGTGTCCTGCGCCCTCAACCATAACAAGCTCACAGTATGCACCATTCTTTCTTGCGACATCATAAAGCTTTTGGCTGTGATATGGCTTAACGAGTCTGTCGCCTGAGCCGTGAATGAAAAGGATCGGGTATTTATTGTTTTCGAGATGCTCAATAGCGCAAGTTTTTCTCATATCGACATGATATAAGATAATGCCGGCCAGGTTTATCGGCGGCGCAACAAAGGCCATGTGAAGATTTCCGTAACCGTCTTTGACGACATCATAGCAACGGGTAAATCCGCAGTCGGCAACGATGAAGTCGATATCCGGATTATATCTTGTTACGGATAATGAGGTGGAACTTCCCATTGATTCTCCGTGAAGTCCCAAAACCTTAATATCAGGATATCTGGCTCTCGTATCTTCTATTACGCACTTGAGATCGTCAGATTCGATGTTGCCCATAGTACATATATCGGGTTTATTAAGGCCGTGATGCCTCGCATCGTAAATAATGCAGGAGTATCCGAGTTTCATAAAACAATGAACATACTTGACTGAGCCATAACGGTTATTTGTATGACCGTGGCACAGTATCACATATTTTCCTGTTCCACGGACATCTTCGTTATCAACAAACATGGCGTGAAGGATATAGTCATTCTTCCCTTTTATCTCATATTCGACCTTATTGTATGAATCAAAATCCATCCAAAAGCCGCGTTTCTTGTTTGATTCGATCTCACGTTCAAGTGTTACGGTGTTCGGCTTTAAGGATCTTTTAACATTGCGCCACGAAAAGATCGCAAGGCTTACGAACATTAAGGAAAAAAATACTGAAATGCCAATAAATAACCAGACCAAGATCAGAACCTCATCTATCTCTGTATAACTTGCCGGCTACGATATATCTGTATCGCTTCCACTTCTTTGAAATGCCGATAAATAAAGGTTATGCCATGATTATACATCAAATAATAATGATATTTTATAATCAGATTGATTTTATGAGTTAATGATAGTATTTTATCCATTCAGGTATAATGTAACTTACCTTAGGAGGAATTAGGGATATGCATAGATTGGAAAAGTTCACAACACTTCTGCTTTGCGCAGGTTTCTCGTTGTCGCTCATGTCATGCGCGGCAAAACCCACAGCTACAGAGTCTTCAGATATCACAAACGTTTTCGAAGCAACTACTACTGTTGAAACCGGCGAGCCAACGACTGTAACTACAGAAACAGAATCTTCTGCCACATCAGAATCAACTGCTGAAACATCAGAGACAACTGCTGCAACCACTACAGCGGCAACAACATCTGAAGCTACAACTACCACGACTGAGACTTCAGCAAGTGAGACATCTCCGTCTTCTGCTTCCTCAGAGACATCTGCCACATCCACTTTCAGCGATGAGATATCTGCCATATATACAAAGAATCCAGAAGAGAAAAAAAATTACATTATATATAACGAAGCTTTCGGAGGAACTATAACCGAAAGCGCGATGAACAAAGGCTTTATCGGGATCACTATTCCGTCCGACGGCACCAATCTATATGGAAATATACCTGCCGAAGCTTTAGAGTTCACTTTATTCTACGATGAGAGACAGAATCTTACGCTTCGTGACCTCCAAGGCAGATTTCTGGCTGCAACTTCCACCGGTGATCTGATCCTTACAGATAAGCCCGTTGAAGACAATTACCAGTTCTGGAGACTTGAAAAGGCTGAAGGCGGCTGGCACCTCATTAATGTTGGCGCAGCCGGCAATCAGGCTCTTCAGTACAGTTCAGGAACTTTCAGCATTAAGAAGGTTTCTAATGCTAAAGAGTTCGTTTTTAATTTCTACGAAGTAGGATAA